>NZ_CAKLBU010000010.1 GCF_920984735.1 Pedobacter sp. Leaf250
CAGCCTATGACAACCAGTATTTACTAAAAGAGAATAGCGTACAGACACAAATTGCATAAGTACGCTATACAGGCTAGTTCTGGACTGCCTTAGAATAACAAAAGTATGAAAATTAATATTTCATTTGCAAATCAACACAGAATCTTACATGTTTAAAACCTAATCTAAGAGAGCAACTTTCATTGAATTCGGAAAATATTGAGCTGAGGTTTTCATCATCCTTCCATCGGGAAATTGCCCGCATAGCGGATAATCATACTAATTCCAGCCCCCTCCTAAACTCCTGTATAAACCAACCACTGCATTCAGTTGCTCGGTTTTAATTGCAGTTAACTCCAGTTCGCTTTGCAATAAATTCCCCTGAGCAGTAATCACCTCTAAATAATTTGCCATGCCGCTCTTAAATAATAAACTTGCATTTTTCGAAGCCTGCTGCAAAGTTTGCGCCCTCTTTTCTGCAATGCTGTATTGCGTTTTCAGCTTCTCAACTTTAGTTAACTCATCGGAAACCTCGCCTACAGCATTAATTACCGATTGACGGAATTGAATAACTGTTTTCTCTCTATCAATTTTTGCCAACTCCAAATTAGATTTCAGCTGTCCTCTTTGAAAGATCGGTTGGGTAATTCCACCCGAAACCAAACCAAATAAAGAGGCTGGCATACTGAACCAATTGCTGGCCTTGAACGAATTTACACCGCCACTAGCCGTAATAATCAGAGAAGGATACAAACTGGCTTTCGCCACACCAACTTTAGCATTTGCTACATTTAAAGCCAGTTCTGCAGATTTAATATCTGGCCTGCGGCTGAGCAAAGCGGATGGAAAACCTGCATTCAAATCTTGCGGTATAGCCATTTTATCCAAACGGCTGGTGCGATTGATCGATTGAGGCAATGTACCGATTAAAACACTTAAAGCATTTTCCTGCAGGGTTACATTTTGCTCCAGTCGAGGAATCAGTTGTGCCGCATTTAGCTGCTGTGCTTCTGCCTGCTGAATGGCTAGCGAAGTAACCTGACCGGCATCAAACTGTAAATGGATAATCCTCAATGTACTATCATTAAGCTTTAGGTTTTTCTTAGCAATTTCCAGTTGAGCATCTAACATCAAAAGATTATAATAACCTTGCGCAACGTTTGCCACCAACCGGGTTTGAACTGCCTTGCGGGCTTCTTCTGTTTGCAAAAAACTGGCTAAAGCGCCAGCTTTCTGATTGCGTATTTTACCCCAGATATCGGCTTCCCAAAACACACCAAGGTTAGCACTGTAATCTTCAATATGCGTGGAGCCTGTAAACTGGTTCAGGCTCAAACCATTTAAACTATTGTCAGAAGGGCGACTAGAACTGGCCGCAACCTGCAACTTCAATTCAGGTAAATAACCCAGTTTCGATTGTTTAAATAAAACCTCCGCAGCATCAATATTTTTCAATGCAATTTGCATGTCGTAATTTTTAAGCAATGCAGTGTCAATTAAATGCTGAACCGTAAGGTCGTTGATAAAATTCTTCAAAGGCAAATCGCCTATGCTCGAAGAATCTTTTTGTATGGCATTTCTAAATAATCCTGGCGCAACATTTGGCAAGGATAAATCTTTCGAAACCGAACATCCGCTCCAGATTAAGGCAAGAAGCAGGATGGCAATAATATTAAACCGTTTCATATATTTCTTGATTGATAAGCTTTTCCTCGTGATGAGAAGAAACCTCATGTGAATTTTTAGAGAACTTTTCTTGTAGTGCCTGGAAGATGACAAACAGTACCGGAATGATAAATAAGCCCAGAATTACTCCAGAAACCATTCCTCCTGCAGCACCAATACTAATCGAATGGTTACCTTGAGCCGATGGACCTGTAGCGCCCATCATCGGAATTAAACCTACAATGAAAGCCAGGGATGTCATGATAATCGGACGCAACCTCGATTTCGAAGCTTCCAAAGCCGATGAAACCAAAGGTTCACCTGCTCGTCGTCGCTGTACCGCAAACTCCACAATTAGGATGGCATTTTTAGCTAACAAACCGATAAGCATAATCAGGGCTACCTGAACATAAATATTATTCTGAATTCCTGTTAAACCGATGGCAACGAATACACCAAATATTCCCGCAGGGATGGATAAAATAACTGCCAGTGGCAGGATATAACTTTCATATTGTGCCGATAACAGGAAGTAAATGAACACCAAACACAACAGGAAGATTACAGTAGATTGGCCACCCGAAGAAATTTCTTCACGGGTTTGACCCGAAAATTCATAGCTGTAACCTGCAGGCAATTGTTTTTCTGCCACTTCTTCAATTGCTTTAATCGCCTGGCCTGAACTAAAGCCGGGTTTAGGAATCGCATTGATGGAAATGGAATTGAACAAATTATATCTGGATGCCGTTTCTGAACCATAAATGCGGCTTAACTTCACCAAAGTATTCAATGGAACCATTTCGCCACGGTTGCTTTTTACAAAAACACGGTCGATGGATGACGGGTCTGCCCTATCCTGCACATCAGCCTGAACAACCACACGGTAATATTTACCAAAACGATTGAAATCTGAAGCCTGTGCACTACCAAAATAAGTCTGCATCGTTTGCAGAATGTCTTTCACATTCACACCCAATTGGTCAGCTTTTTCATCATTGATATCCAATTGTAACTGCGGATAATCTGCTTTGAAACTGGTAAAGGCCACGGCAATTTCCGGACGTTTCATCAGCTCGCCGATAAATTGTTGAGAAATACCGCTGAATTTATCCAGCTTACCACCTGTTTTATCCTGCAACACCATATCCAAAGCTTCCACATTACTAAATCCCGGTACCGTTGGAAAACTAAACACGAAGAAACTACCGCCAGAAATGGCACCTAATTTTCCACGCACCTGATTCATAATTTCCTCAATGTTTTTCACGGCACCGCGTTCTTCATTCGGCTTAAGTAAAACAAAAACCACAGCTGAAGATGGACTGGTAGAATTCGTCAATAAGTTGAAACCCGATATCGCAGTTACATCTCTCGAGGCATCAAGTTTACTTAATAAAGTTTCAGCTTCGGTCATTACTTTTTGTGTTCCATCCAGCGATGTTCCCGATGGCGTGTTTACCGCAATGGCGATAAAACCTTGATCTTCCGTTGGGATAAAGCCTGCTGGAGTAGTTTTTACCATGAAAACAGTGGCCAAAGTAATTAATACCAAACCAGCCATGCTCAACCATTTATGGCGTACCAAAAATTTTAATCCGCCAACATAGCGGTTAGTTAAGGAGTTGAAACTATGGTTAAATCCATTGAAGAAGCGTTGCTTAAAGTTTGGTTTCTCCTCTGGTTTTCCATGAGAATTGGAATGATTATCTTTTAAAAACAACGCTGCAAGTGCCGGACTCAAAGTCAAAGCATTAACCGCTGAAATTACAATCGCAATGGCCATGGTAAAGGCAAACTGACGATAGAAAACCCCTGTCGAGCCCTCCATAAATCCAACGGGTAAAAACACCGCCGCCATAACCAGGGTGATGGAAATAATCGCACCGGTAATTTCATGCATCGCCTCGTGGGTAGCTGCTTTCGGACCTAAATGTTTGTGCTCCATCTTGGCATGCACCGCCTCAACCACCACAATTGCATCATCCACCACAATACCAATCGCCAGAATTAAAGCAAATAAGGTTAGTAAGTTGATCGAGAATCCAAACAACTGCATAAAGAAAAATGTACCCAAAATAGCTACCGGAACGGCAATCGCCGGAATTAATGTCGACCTGAAATCCTGCAGGAACAAGAACACCACGATGAAAACCAGAATAAAAGCTTCAACCAATGTATGCTCAACTTGTTCAATCGATTGGTCTAAAGAAACTTTTGTACTGTAGAAAATATTCTTTTTAATGCCCGCCGGGAAAGTCTTCTCTTGCTTTTCCATTAGCTTATTAATCGCCACCTGGATATCATTCGAATTGGAACCTGCCAACTGAATAATACCAATTACAATGGCTTTCTTACCGTTGATACGGGTAATACTGTTATAAGAATAGGCACCAAGTTCAATTCTTGCAACATCTTTCAGATGCAAGATTGAACCGTCGGCATTGGAGCGTATAGCAATATTTTCATATTCTTCGGGTTTGGTTAGCTTGCCTTTATATTTAATTACATATTCAAAAACTTCTTTGCTTTTCTCTCCGAATTTACCCGGAGCAGCCTCCAAACTTTTATCCTGAATGGCCCGCATAATTTCGTTTGGCGTAACCTGATAAGTAGCCATCTGCGTAGGGTTTAACCACACACGCATCGAATAATCTTTTACACCACCAAAAATAGCCGCCGAACCCACGCCCGAAATACGCTTGATTTCAGGAATAATATTGATTTGCGCATAATTGGCTACAAAAGTCTGATCGTATTTCGATTCATCATCAGTATACATGCCAATTGCCATGATGAAACTATTTTGTTGTTTCGCCGTGGTTACCCCTTGCTGTACCACTTCTGCCGGCAGCTGACTGGTTGCTTGCGCCACACGGTTTTGAACGTTAACCGCAGCCTGGTCGGCATTTGTACCTAATTTGAAGAACACTGTAATGGCTAATGAACCATCATTACTGGCAGTAGAACTCATGTAAGTCATGTTTTCTACTCCATTTATCGATTCTTCGAGTGATGGTGCTACCGAACGTAAAACTGTTTCGGCATTCGCTCCGGGATAAACAGCCGTTACCAAAACCGATGGCGGCGCAATATCTGGAAACTGTTGCAAAGGCAACTTAGTAAGACCAAGTACACCCAATATCACCAATAAAATGGAGATTACGGTAGCCAGTACAGGTCTTTGTATAAATATCTTAAACATTATTTCTATTAATTTATTTTCTCTTTTTTACTTTAAGCTGTAGTCTTTCAACATTTTACGATCTAAGGCACCTGAGAATAGCTTTGTTTTTAGCGTTAACGTTTTCGCTCTAGCCTTTGAACTTTCAACCTCGAACTTCCGACTTCGAACCTCCGACTATTTGAACTTTTGACTTTTAACTTTAGACTTTCAACTTCTAACTTCTAACTTCCGACTTCGGACCTCCGACTATTTGAACTTTTAACTTTTGACTTTCAACTTTCAACTCCCTAACTACTTTCTTAAATTCGCTGCTTTATCAGTGGCTTTCTCCGGCGTAATCACTTGTCCTTCCTGTAAACGGTCTAAGCCGCTTAAAACAATTTGATCGCCTGATTTTACACCATCTTTAACCAGGTAGTTGTTTCCGCTTTTACCTACAACTGTAATGGGCATTTTACTCACCTTGTTGCCTTTATTCAATGCGAAAACGAAAACTTTATCCTGCATTTCAACAGTTGCCGATTGCGGAATTAAAATCGCATCATCATGTTTTAAACCCAGACGAAGTTTACCTGTATTTCCCGAACGTAAGGTTCCGCTGGCATTGGGAAAACTAGCCCTGAGGGTAATGGCACCGGTATTTTTATCGAACTGACCATCAATCATATCAATTTTACCTTTAATCGGATAGATGGATTGATCAGCCAAAACCAGTTCAACTGCAGGAAGATGTTTAATTCTATCCGCAGGACTTTTACCTGGATAATTTGCATTAAAACTGTTGAAATCATTTTCTGCCAAAGCGAAATACACATGCACCTCGTGGATGTCAGATAATTGCGTTAATGCGATTTGATCAGTCGGCGAAACCAAACTTCCCTGTTTCTTTGGAATACGACCGATATAACCACTCACTGTTGCTTTAACATTCGTGTAACCTAGATTAATTTGTGCCGATGCAACACTTGCTTTTGCCTGCTCTGCATTAGCCTGAGCGATTTTGTAAGCAGTTTTTGCAGTCTTCAGTTGAAATTCAGAAACAACCTTGTTTTGAACCAAAGGTGTTAGCTTATCAACCTCCAATTGAGCGTTAAGTATTGCGGCTTCGGCAGCATGTAAACTTGCCTTTGCATTATTCAAAGCCTCGCGAAAAGGATTTTCATTGATTTTAAAGAGTGTTTGTCCTGCTGATACATAAGCACCCTCGTTAACTAAAACACTTTGCAAGTAACCACTTACCTGCGGGCGAACATCAATATCTACAGCACCTTGGATTGCTGCCGGATATTCTATAAATGTAGTTTCTGTGCTTTCATTAACCAGGCTCACAGGCAAAACCGGTGGCGGTGGCGCAGCAGCAGATTGGTCTGGAGCTGATTTACAGCTAACCAGTATAACGGATAAAACTGAAACAATTAATACTGTCTTAACCTGGTTAAACCGTTTAACACTGTTAAGTAAAATAAACAAACGATGGATGGCATTCATATGATCTAAAATTATAGTGGATTTATAGTGTATAAATAATCTAACAGTGTTAAATTATCGGGTAAAAAAAATTAACTGTTAATGGATAATGTAATGCCTTTAATGGCATCTTTTAAAATTTGTTGGTTTAGTTCGTCTGTTGTTCTGCCGTTAGGGCGCACCAGATTGATGGAAATTAAGCCATGAATAATCGACCAGTAGGTGTAATATTTCATGCAGATATCATTTTCAGAAACTGGTTTTTTAGTAAATAACGATTCAATCACATCTCCCAGCATAGCCGAAACCTGTTCAGCTTCTTGCATGGAGTTTTTAACCGTACAACAAACCATGTCTACACCATACATCAATTGATAAAATTCTTTATGCGAAAAGGCGAAGTTCCAATACGCAACCCACATGGCCTCCATTTTATTTTCAGCAGATTCATGTTTGTCGCGAGCTTCTCGAATATCTTTACCCAAAATCTGATAACCTCTTCTGGTTAATTCAAGCAGAATACCCTCTTTGTTGGAGAAATATTCATAAATAATAGGTGCGGTGTATTCAATCTGGTCTGCAATTTTACGCATACTCAAAGCTTGCCACCCTTCAGTTTGAACAATGTTCAAGGCTGCATCCAGAATACTGGTTCTGGTTTCTTCTTTTAGTCGTAAAATTCTTTCTTTACTTCCCATCACGGAATTTATTAAGTGTAAATAATCTAACACCGTTAAGCAAATGTAGAACCATTTCAGAAACTGACAATCATTGAATTGTCAAATAGATTTTGTTAAATCGAAAAGTAACGTTAAAAGTATTTAAACCCACATTTATTCTCCAATATTTTATAATAGATTTTTTGTAGCTCACTGAATTCATTGACAAGCCGACATTTTTTATTTTTTGGAAAGCAGTGCCTGTAGTCATTTTGAAACATCAGTCCCGCTCTTCATTACAATCTTTTTGGAATATCACTACATCAATTATCGTCACTACGATGAGGAACGACGAAGCAATCTCCTTCACCAGAGCTACAAAAAGTATTTTCATTGCGGTCGGGTTTAGAAAACTTGGGTAAGTGCATTAACATACAAACCACCTCTAACACCTCAAAGTTTTTTAAGCACTCCACAATTCCCCTCTTTCAGAGAGGTGCCCGCAGGCGTGGTGTTTAATATAGGCTGTCTTCAAGATGGTCGTAATTTATAATGGTGCGCAACTTATATTAATTTTACATCGGTAACAGAACTGCGAAATCTTTTAAACTGTACCTACTAATTTAAAAGATTTAGCTTCGCTGAGCACTTCGTGGTTCTCCGCTTCGGTCGAAAAGACGAAATATTAACAACCTATCCGCCTTTCCAAATTGTCTTTCCATCCAACTAAGCCTTACCACTCTATCTCCGTTTCGCCAAAATCCGGCCTAACAAATTTTTGGGGATGCACTATCCACGCCAAAGTAGAAACTTCAAAACAAAAATTTTCAGCCGGTGTTTTTTGTTTCTTTTTGACATCAAAAAAAAAGGCCCGTCCGGCCAGGACAAAAAACATTCATTCTCCCTTAGCGTAAATCCTTAGCCAAAGCAATATATTCGCTAATGATTTACCGCGAAGCCAAAACAACCGACATCCCTCAAATTCAAATTGTAAGACACACTGTAAAAGAAAATACCTTATCCAACCCGGCATTAGTTACCGATGCGAACTGCGAAGAGTTTATTACGCAACGCGGTAAAGGCTGGGTTTGTGAAGTCGAGGGAGAAATTGTTGGTTTTTCTATTGTAGATTTGAAAGAAAACAACGTTTGGGCGCTTTTCCTACGACCAGAATTTGAAAACAAAGGCATCGGAAAAGAACTACATCAATTAACGATGGATTGGTACTTCAGTAAAACAAAACAAGCCGTTTGGCTCGGTACAGCTCCCAATACAAAAGCAGAAAGGTTTTACGAATTACAAGGCTGGAAAAAAGTAGGAATGGTAAATAAAGGCGAAGTGAAATTTGAAATGACTTATGAAGATTGGGTGAGATAACGCTACTCGTCATTGCGAGGCACGAAGCAATCTCAACTGATAGATTGCTCGTGCATCGCAATAATGGAAATACGCTTACCCCTTAAACTTCTGCATAAAACCACTTACACTTTCCTCGATATTCCCATCCTCAATTGCTTTAACAAAAGCAGTTCCAATGATGGCACCGTTTGCGTAAGAACAAGCTTTATCAAAAGTTTGTTTATCACTAATCCCAAAACCAATCATTGTTGGGTTTGTAAGATTCATGTTTTTAATCCTGCTGAAATAAGTTTCTGTCGTATCACCAACCTCAAGGTTTTTTCCTGTTGTTGCTGATGACGAAAGCAGATATATAAATCCATTAGTTAATCCATCAATTTTATGAATACGTTCATCGGCTGTTTGTGGAGTGATTAAGAACACATTACTTAGGTTGTGTTCCTCAAAGCAACCTTTATAAAATTCTTCATATTCTACCATAGGCAAATCAGGAACGATGCAGCCATCTACGCCAACCTCAGCACAGGCTTTACAGAAATTTTCTACACCAAATTGCAAAACAGGGTTCACATAACCCATCAGTAAAACTGGAATAGTAACTTTTTTACGCAGGTCTTTCAATTGTTCAAAAAGCAGTTTCAAGGTCATACCTTGATCTAACGATTTCTTGCTGCTCGCCTGAATTACAGGACCATCTGCAACAGGATCTGAATATGGGAAACCAATCTCCAGCATATCAGCACCAGATTTTTCTAAAGCTTCTGCAATTTGTATCGTGTCGCCGATATTTGGATAACCAGCAGTGTAGTAAATTGATAATATATTTTTCTTCTCTTGGAAGAGTTGTTTGATTCTGTTCATAAACTTAATCTTTCCGTCAGTGCGAGGTACAGTTTATCCCGATTTCGGGAAAGCAATCCTACAACAATAGCGAGGTTTATAATCATAAAACATTAGGATTGCTTCATGCTTCGCAATAACGATCTATCTTTATAATTTGAAATATTTTATATAAGTATCTAAATCCTTGTCGCCTCTACCAGAAAGGCAAACCACCACATTCTCGCCACCTTCAAATTCCATTTTCTCCAGATAAGCCAATGCATGTGCACTTTCTATTGCCGGGATAATCCCCTCCAGCTGGGTAAGTAACAAGCCCGCATCCAAACTTTCTTCATCGGTTATAGAAACATATTGACCACGACCGGATTTAAATAAATGTGCGTGTTGAGGACCTATACCAGGATAATCCAGCCCCGCAGAAACCGAATGCGGTTCTACTACTTGTCCGTCTTCCGTTTGCATTAAAATACTTCTGCTTCCATGCAAAACGCCTTCTTTACCAAGATAAGTTGTTGCAGCAGAAAATCCGCTTGAAACGCCTTTGCCAGCAGCTTCGACAGCTATTAGTTTTACGTTTTCATCATCCATAAAATGATAAAACATGCCCATAGCGTTACTTCCGCCACCAACGCAAGCTAAAACATAATCAGGCTGGTCGTTACCGGTTTGTTCAATTAATTGCTTTTTAGTCTCTTCGGAAATAATCGATTGAAAAATCGCTACCATATCAGGATAAGGATGCGGACCCACCACCGAGCCGATAATATAATGCGTATCAACCGGATTGTTAATCCAGTCACGCATCGCCTCATTAGTGGCATCTTTTAAAGTTTTACTTCCCGAACTTGCAGGCACCACCTTTGCACCTAACATTTTCATGCGGGCAACGTTTGGCGCTTGTCGTTCTATATCCACTTCACCCATGTAAATTACGCACTCCAGATTACGCAAAGCACAAACGGTAGCTGTTGCAACACCATGCTGCCCTGCCCCCGTTTCGGCGATGATTCTTTTTTTGCCTAACTTTTCAGCAAGTAAAATCTGCCCGATGGTATTGTTGATCTTATGAGCTCCGGTATGGTTTAAATCTTCCCTTTTAAGGAAAATGTTAGCACCATATCTTTCAGATAATCTTTTAGCCAAATACAATGGCGATGGGCGACCAACATAATCTTTTAGTAACTGATGAAATTCTTTCTGAAAATCGGCATCATCAATAATGTTCAAATAGTTTTGACGCAATTCTTCTACGTTTGGATAAAGCATTTCTGGGATATATGCTCCACCAAAATCTCCGTAATATCCCTTTTCGTTTACTTTGTATTTCATAATATTTTTTATCAATCCGTCGGTTGAAACCGATTTTAGTTTTCCATGATTGAAATCATAGTCTTTGTCTCAGTTTTATAAGTCGTCATTTCGACCGGAGTGGAGAAATCTTTGTAATTGACATAAACTTTGTTCAAAGATTTCTCCATTACGCTACGCTACAGTCGAAATGACGAATAATCGATTACTTTATTGCTATTTTAAACTCTCTAATCTTTTCCACATCCTTAACTCCAGCCTCAATTTCAAACCTGCTGTTAATATCCAACGCATATAATCTCTTGTCTTCTATCCCAGCTATCGCTGTTGCGTGTTCCAAATCAATTCCACCGCTTAAAAAGTAAGGCTTATTTAATTTATAACTCTCCAAAATTTTCCAATCAAAAGTCCTTCCTGAGCCTCCATGCGTCTTTGTTTTGGTATCAAATAAAAAGTAATCAACAACGGCAGCATAATTATTTAGTACCGCAAAGTCAAAGTTCTCATCCACACCAAATGCTTTTATGACTTCAACACCGCTAAATGTACTTTTCAATGCTATACAGTATTCCACCGACTCACTTCCATGTAACTGAACAGCTTTTAACTGATATAGATTTACTTTTTTCTTAACAGTTTCCAAATCCTCATCAACAAAAACGCCAACGGTTTTAACTTCTGATGGGATATATTTAATTAATTCTGCAGAAACATCACTTATAAGTCTTGGCGATTTCTCGTAAAATATGAAACCCAAATAATCAGGTTGCAAGCTGGCCACTGCAGCAATATTTGCAGCGAATTTCAGTCCGCAAACCTTTAATTTTACACTTCTCATTATGCAACTAACTTTTTAAAGCTTTCTAAAGCTTTTTTGTTTGTCAATGATTCTTCAGCCTCATAGAAACAGTCTGCAAAACTTGCCATTGGTTTTATGGTTTTAATCGCCAATGCAGAATTGCAAAGCACTACATTATTTTGAACATCAGTAGCATCTCCATTTAAAACATCCATAAATATTTTGGCAGAGGATTCTACCGTATCGCCGCCCTTAATATCATTGATGGAAACCTTTTCAAAACCCATATCAGTTAGAGTTAAAATACTTTCACCTTTATTATTGAAAGTTTTCACATCACAGGTAAGAGAGATTTCATCGTAACCCTCAAGAGCATGCACAATAGTGTAATTTTTGGTCGTATCCTGATATAAATAATTGTATAAACGAGCCAATTCAAGACTGAAAACGCCAACCATTTGATATTTCGGTTGGGATGGATTAACCATTGGCCCCAACATATTGAAGAATGTTTTAATGCCCAAATCCTTGCGTATTGGTGCTACAATTTTCATTGCAGGATTAAATAATGGTGCATGTAAAAAGCAAATTCCGGCATTATCAAGATTTCTTTTCAAAACATCCTGATCGTTAGTAAAATTATAACCCAGATATTCCATCACATTAGATGATCCGCAACCTGAAGAAACACCATAATTACCATGTTTGGCCACTTTATGTCCTGCACCTGCCACTACGAATGAAGATAGTGTAGAGATATTAAATGTATCTTTTCCATCTCCGCCTGTCCCGCAAAGGTCGATTAATTCGAAGTCAGAAAAGTCTGCTTTAATCCCTAAATCTAACATCGCATCGCGGAAACCCTGCAACTCATCAACTGTGATGTTGCGCATGGCATAAGCCGTTATAAATGCAGCAATTTGCGATGAATTGAATTCGCCCTGCGTAATAGAAATGAGGATATTTTTTGCCTCTTCCCTGCTAAAACTTTTATTTTCAAATAAATGGTTTAATATCTTTTTCATT
This sequence comes from Pedobacter sp. Leaf250, assembly GCF_920984735.1. Taxonomy (GTDB): domain Bacteria; phylum Bacteroidota; class Bacteroidia; order Sphingobacteriales; family Sphingobacteriaceae; genus Pedobacter. The sequence goes on from NZ_CAKLBU010000010.1 coordinate 12,290, forward strand.
TTCCTTTTGTTTTAACCACAGATTCAAACAGATTTGTCTTCAATTTTATCTGTTCATCCTTCCCATCTGTGGTTAATTATTTGCTAATGCTAATAAGGGGTTGTTTAAAAATGTGCAATAAAAAAAAGGATTGCTTTTTGGGCAATCCTTTTCATCGTTTATAAAATATTTTAAAATATATAACAACAGAATTTGCCTAACGAATTTCGTTATGCCACCACCAATTGTTATTTAAGTTTTTAATTATCATGTTTGTACAGAACAAATATTGATATACTTTTTTATAATTCCAAAATCTTTCTAATAATTTATGGCTTTTTTTAAGAGAAAAGTACAGTTTAACGATGATTTAGGTTTCAGTTCCGCTCCGGTGCTCAAAAATCAGCGGGTTTTAAATACCGACGGAACACCAAACATAGAACGAACCGGCTTGCCATGGTTTAAGTTTGATGATACTTATACCCGATTGGTGACCATGAGTTGGCCAAGGTTTTTTCTTGTTATCCTGATTACTTACCTTATTGTAAATACGCTGTTTGCCGTAGCTTATAATGTGATTGGAATTGAAAATTTAGATGGCGCCAAAGGCACAACACTTAGAGATCAGTTTTTTGATGCTTTCTTTTTTTCTGCTCAAACCATTTCTACCGTAGGTTATGGACACATTTCGCCACAAGGTTTCATTACCAGTATTCTGGCCGCTTTCGAAAGTATGTTGGGTTTGTTAGCATTTGCATTGGCGACCGGATTACTTTATGGACGTTTTAGCCGCCCAACATCTAAAGTTACTTTCAGTAAAAAAATGGTTATTGCGCCTTATCAAGGTCGCACAGGCTTAATGTGCCGTCTGGCAAATTTGAGGAAAAACTCATTAATAGATGTAGAAGCGCAAATGTTCATGACATTTAACGAAACTGTTGATGGCAAACTCAAACGAAGTTTTTATCCTTTAGAATTGGAACGCAGTAAGATCAGTTTTCTTTCTTTAAATTGGACATTAGTGCATCCGATTAATGAGGACAGTCCTATTTTTGAGAAAACTTTAGGCGAACTAAAAGTTGCTGAGGTGGAGATTTTCGTTATTTTAAGGGCGTTTGATGATACTTTCGCACAAACCATTCATACCAGAACGAGTTACCAAGATGAAGACATAGAATGGAATGCTAAATTTAAAATCATGCATTACCATAATGAAGCCGGCAAAACCGTTATGGATTTTAGCCTTTTCGACCATACAGAAAAACAGTGATTGATTAATTAGCTTTACCAGACTGGTGGCGCATAAAAATTTTGCAGGTTTTCGCAATCATAACCAAATTTGGTTAATAACGATACAGCATCGCCAATTTTGTCCACGCTAGAATCTATTCTTAAAATTTTATCAGCATCCAATAAATCAACACTCCAGGTTGCGCCAGAAAGTAAGTTATTTAAATGTTTAGCGATTTTATTTAGCTCTACTCCTGTTTGAATATTGGTTTTAAAAATCGAGATCATAGGGAAATTTATTAATAGTTTATTTAGGGTTTCTGTAGTGAAGACGAATGAGAATTGAAATTACTTTAAATAAAAATAAATTAATTTAAATTGCCTGATATCCAATTATTTATAACTTGCTTTGAAATAAATGTAGCGTACAACGGAAAGCCAGCGTTTCTTTGATAAACTTAAATATGAAATCTAAATTTATCTCATTGAAAACATTTGCTTCTGTAATTTCTATTGTTACGTTGCTTACATTTTTTAGTGCCTGCAAAAAAGATCAATTGAGTATTGATGGTGAAAAACAATTTTCGGAGGTGGGCCACAAGGCAGACCCTTTAAACCCATTTGATGGTGGCTGGGGCTTAACCTTGAAACCAGATGGTGTAGCAGATATTACTCCTGGAGGAGATATCGTATACAGGGGTACTTATAAAATTAGTGGTAAAAATTTATCGGTAACAACCGACCAAGTCAAATTTAAATTTGAAATCTTATCGCAAACCGAAATCAAAGAAAAACAATATGGTACATTATTGAGGCTTAATCCTTAATCGGTTTTTGGGTGAGCAAACGCCATGATGAGCAGAGAATTAGGTAATCTAAACCCGATCGTAGTGAACACGAAACCCAATTTCTTCAATCGGGTGAGTAAAACGGAGAGCGGGACTAACATATAATTAATACACAGGTTTTGCTTTCCAAATCAATTAAATTCTTAAAATGATTTAAGCGATTTATGTAGAACCCAGCCATATCATTCGAGAAATTTGCGATCGATAAAAGAATCAAAATTCTCCATAAAGTAAATAATTTAAACACATTTTAGTCGCTACTGTTTAAAAATGTAACATGAGAATATACTGCGCAGAGCTAATGCGTTTCTGTACAGTAAAAATATTTTTAATAAAGATTAATTCTCGATTTAAAATTACATTTTTGCAAAAATTATTTAAAGTAAATGCAGAGTTACTCCGAATTTCTCGATCTAAGCGTTGGCTTTCCACAGGAAGGCTTTGATGTAATAGATGATGAATTATATTTTCAGGATTTAAACCTGATGGAAATGATTGAAACTTATGGTACTCCATTGCGTTTCACGTACTTACCAATGGTTACAAAGAAAATTCAACAAGCGAAAATTCTTTTCCAAACTGCCATTTTAAAGAACAACTACCGCGGCGATTATAAATATTGTTATTGTACAAAAAGTTCGCATTTCCGTCATATTGTTGAAGAAGCGTTGAAAAATAATATCCACCTGGAAACTTCTTCGGCTTTTGATATGCCAATGGTTGATGCGCTGGAGAAAAAAGGGCACTTAACTAAAGATACCACCATTATTTGCAACGGTTTTAAAACCTACCAATACAAGCAATATATTATTGATATGTTGCATGATGGTTATACCAATATTATTCCTGTATTGGATAATAAAGAGGAATTTAATCTTTTTGATGATGAAGTGGATATTGATACACCATGTAATTTAGGAATCCGTATTGCTGCAGAAGAACAGCCTGATTCGCAGTTTTATACTTCGCGTTTGGGTGTTCGTATGGAAGATATTATTGACTTTTACAACAATAAAATTGTTCATAACCCTAATTTCCGTGTTAAATTATTACACTTTTTTATTAATTCCGGAATTACCGATTCGCCATATTACTGGAATGAGCTGGAGAAATACGTAACGCTTTATTGTAAGTTCAAAAAAATTAATCCTGATTTAGATACCCTGGATATTGGTGGTGGTATGCCATTTAAAGATTCTTTGGTTTTCGATTTCGATTACGAGTACATGGTAAACGAAATTGTGAAAAGGATTAAGGAAATTTGTGCTATCCACGATGTTATGGAACCAGATATTATTACTGAATTTGGTAAATATACGGTTGCTGAAGCTTCGGGAATATTATACAAAGTGCTAGGTCGTAAACAACAAAACGACCGAGAACGTTGGTTAATGTTAGATGGATCATTTATCACCAATTTACCTGATGTTTGGGCGTTGAACCAGAAATACATTTTATTACCAATAAACAATTGGGATGCTGAATACGAGCGTGTAAACTTAGGTGGTATTACTTGCGATGGTCAGGATTATTACAATCAGGAAGCGCACATGAACAGTGTATTTATGCCAAAAACGCGTAAAGTACAATATTTAGGTTTCTTCCACACGGGTGCTTATCAGGAGGTTTTAAGTGGCTACGGAGGTATTCATCATTGCTTGTTGCCAAGTCCGAAACATGTTTTAATTCGCAGAAACCGCGATGAAAGCTTTAATTTTGAGGTTTTTGGCGAGGAACAAAATAGTAAGCAAGTTTTGAAGATATTGGGTTACTAGATAACCGCAAAGGACACAAAGTTTTTCGCAAAGAGCGCTAAGTTGATACTTGGCGCTTTTTTTATATAATCGTCATTGCAAGGCACGAAGCAATCTTAAGGCTGTATCATGAAATTTAATCCTATCGATTAATGAGATTGCTTCGTTCCTCGCAATGACGGAAATTATAGTTTCTTTGCTAACTTAGCGTTTAGTTAAATAACTTCATTATGCAATTCGGTAAAGTAGACGACCCATCAATTATAGATTATACCCTTCCTGCTGATGCGCCTGAAACGGTAGCAATTCTCAAAGCAAATAAACCAAATCAGGATTTTAAAGCTTATGTTGGTTGTGCCAAATGGAACAAAGCCGATTTGAAAGGCTTTTATCCAAAAGGAACAAAAGATGAGTTGACTTATTATTCTACACAGTTTAATTCAATTGAACTAAATGCTACTTTCTACGGAATGCCGAGCAGTGAACAGGTTATTACCTGGACACAGAAAACTCCCGCTGATTTCAAATTTTTTCCAAAATTAACCAATACCATCAGTCACTTTAAAAGACTGATTAATGTTAAAGAGCCTGTTGAGCAATATTGCGATGCCATCAGTAATTTTGAGGACAAGTTAGGAATGGCATTTCTTCAGCTGCATGATAATTTTAAACCGAAAGATTTCGAACGACTTAAAATTGTTATCCAAGAGTTTCCAAAAGTAATTCCATTAGGCATTGAAGTAAGAAATTCGGAATGGTTTTCAAATCCTGCAATTGCTAAAGAATTTGAAAAATTATTTGAAGAACATGGTATGACCAATATCATTGTAGATACATCTGCCCGCAGAGATATGTTGCACATGCGATTAACAACACCTACAGCTTTTATTCGTTTCGTGGGTGCAAATGATGATGTGATCGACAAGAAGCGTTTAGATGATTGGATTGAGAGAATTGTGGAATGGAAAAAACAAGGACTCGAAAATTTATATTTTTTCGTACATCAGAATGTAGAACTTTCATCTCCATTATTTTCAGCCTATTTTACCGAAAAATTAAATAAGGCTGTTGGAACAGATTTAAAGATTCCAATAATGGCAACTCAAAATCCACCATCACTATTCTAGTTTAAAAACCTTGCAGGTTTTAAAGTCTGCAAGGTTAAATTCTTTTATAAATGGCTTCTATAGCTTTTGCTTCTTCTTCGCCTGGCATAATATTGTAAGCTGTAAATACAATCTCATTTTCATTAACGATTTCCAATTCAGTGCGCCAGCCAAACAGTTGATCGCCATATTCAGGATTTCCCCATGAGCCTAATATAGAAAAGCCTTTCTCTGTTGCTTCGCCAGTTGCCTGCATAATCTGTGTACCCATGTGGAAACTGTCAATCCAACTAAAAGTAAATTTTTGGTAAGGGATATCGAAACCAATAATCATTTTTCCTGTTAAGGGTTTACCATTTAAATTGCTATTATAATCGTATGAAATGAAACGCCCATCTAAAATCGAGGTAATTTCAGCTTCTGTAGCAGATTCATCAGCCAGAACATCCTTCGCAAACCAAGTTTTAGCAGTGCCCTTCCAATTGCCAACTAAATTTGTTATCTTTTGATGAGCGCCATCTTCTAAAGACTGCTCAAATTTACCTTTTGCCATACTCAAACTTAAAAAATAAAATCTGCAATGAAAACTGATCATTGACAACTGTAAATTAATTTACTATCTTGTTTTATGCTAAAAACGCTGGATCTTAGTCAGGTAATTGTGCTGGATATTGAAACTGTTCCTCAATACGCAAATTTCGAAGATGTTCCGCCCCATTTACAGTCACTTTGGGAACAGAAAACCCATTACCAAAGAAAACCAGATCAAGGTGCCGATGAGTTTTACGAGCGTGCAGGTATTTTAGCAGAATTTGGAAAGATTATTTGCATCAGTTTAGGAATCTTCAGTTATAATAATAAAACCTATTCGCTACGGCTTAAATCTTTTTTTGGCCACGATGAATATGAAATTTTACGCCAATTTACTTCCTTAATAAATAAACAAGTGCCCAGTTTAATGTTTTGTGCACACAATGGAAAAGAGTTTGATTATCCTTATATCTGTAGAAGGTTACTGGTTAATAGACTTGAAATTCCCTCTCAACTGGATATTTCTGGCAAAAAGCCTTGGGAAGTTAATCATATAGATACGATGGAAATGTGGAAATTTGGAGACTATAAACATTTCACATCGTTGAATTTATTAGCCGCTATTTTAAATATTCCGACTCCGAAAGATGATATTGATGGCAGCCAGGTAAGGCAGGTTTATTATGAAGAGCAAAACTTAGAACGAATTGTAACTTATTGTCAAAAGGATGTGGTTACCACTGCTCAAGTACTTTTAAAATTTAAAGGGATGGATATTATTTCACCAGAAAACATTACCATTGTATCCTGATGCTAAACGTTGAAAACTTAACTATCGATTTCTATAATCGAGACGAAAAAACCTGGTTTAAAGCTGTAAAAACCATCAGTTTTAATGTAAAAAAAGGAACTGTTTTAGGTATTGTTGGCGAATCGGGTTCGGGCAAATCGGTTACCTCATTTTCCATTATGCGTTTGCATGATGAAAGATCAGCAAAAATTACCGGAGATATTGATTTTGAAGACATCAGTTTACCCAACTTAAGTTCTAACGAAATTCGTCAGATCAGAGGCAACCAAATCTCCATGATTTTTCAGGAACCGATGACTTCTTTAAATCCTGTTTTTACCTGCGGAGAGCAAGTTGCCGAAGCAATAATCCTGCATCAGAAAGTCGATAAAAAAACAGCTAAAGAAAGGTCAATCGAGCTTTTTAATGAGGTTCAACTTCCGCGTCCAGAGAAAATATTTGACAGCTACCCACACCAAATTTCCGGCGGACAAAAGCAAAGGGTAATGATTGCAATGGCTTTGAGCTGCAATCCAAAGCTATTAATTGCCGATGAGCCGACAACTGCTTTGGATGTTACCGTTCAAAAAACGATTCTTCAATTGCTTTTGAAATTAAAAGAAGAGCGGCAGATGGCCATGATTTTTATCTCACACGATTTGGGTGTGGTAAATGAAATTGCTGATGAAGTCGCCGTGATGTACAAGGGAGAAATTGTTGAGCAAGGCCCTTCGAAATCGATATTTGAAAATCCACAACATCCTTATACCAAAGGCTTATTGGCTTGTCGCCCCTCGCCTAGTTTGCAATTGAAAAAATTACCTGTAGTCGCTGATTTTTTGACAGGAGAAATTGATAATGCGAATGCGCATCTGAAGGCATCAAATCAGTTAACAGAAGAAGAAATTACCTCTCGAAGAACAATGCTTTATGCACAAAAGCCATTACTTCAAGTTAAGAATTTATGTACCTATTACCCAATTAACAATGGATTATTTGGGAAAACAGCAGATTACGTAAGAGCAGTTGACCAGATTAATTTTGAAGTTTTTCCCGGGGAGACTTTGGGTTTGGTTGGTGAATCTGGCTGTGGTAAAACAACGCTTGGTAGAACAATTTTACGGTTAATCGAACCAACATCTGGCAGCATTATTTTCAACGGACAAGATATTACAAATATTAACAGAACTGAATTAAGGAAATTGAGGAAGGATATTCAAATCGTTTTTCAGGATCCATATGCTTCTTTAAATCCTAAACTAAATATTGGACAATCTATACTGGAACCGCTTCAAGTTCATAAACTCTTCAAAAACGATGCGGAAAGAAAACAGAAAGTGTTGGAATTATTAATTAAAGTTGGTTTAAAGGAAGAACATTATAACCGCTATCCACATGAATTTAGCGGCGGGCAACGCCAGCGTGTAGTTATTGCAAGGGCTTTAGCTTTAGAACCTAAATTTATCATTTGTGATGAATCTGTTTCCGCTTTGGATGTTTCCGTACAGGCACAGGTTTTAAATCTTATCAAAGATCTTCAACGAGAATTTGGTTTAACTTATATTTTTATTTCACACGATTTAGCAGTTGTAAAGCATATATCTGATCGGATTTTGGTGATGAATAAAGGAAAAATTGAAGAAGAGGGATTTCCGGAACAAATTTTCTATGCACCAAAAGCCGCATACACTAAAAAGTTAATTGAGGCCATTCCAGGAAATTAATTATGAAATCATTTACGTTCGTTTTCATTATTAGCTTTTTTCTCTTTTCCAAAATTGCAACTGCTCAAAAAATCGAAATCATTCAGTCTGCTTATATTTTTGATAAAGCCCCTTTTGCCGCTTGTCATGCATCCTCTTTGGTTGAATTAAAAGATGGAAGTATTATGGCAAGTTGGTTTGGCGGTAAATATGAAGGAAGTAAAGACGTTGTAATTTGGTCGGCAATTAAAAAAAACAATAAGTGGAGCCCACCAACAGAAATAGCCAATGGAATTAAGCAAGATACTGTTCAATATCCATGTTGGAATCCTGTTCTTTTTCGCACGCAAAATGGAGTTTTGTTTCTTCATTATAAAGTTGGAAAAAATCCAAGAGAATGGTGGGCTGAATTTAAAACCTCAATTGATGATGGAAAAACATGGTCAAAAGCTGAAAAATTAAAAGATGGATTTTTAGGTCCGATTAAAAATAAACCTGTTCAATTGCCAAACGGAACCATACTTTATCCTTCTAGTACCGAAAGTTTAGATGAAAAAATTTGGAATATCCATCTCGAAAAATCAGATTCACACGGTAAAAAATGGACAAAAATCAATATAGATTGCGATACTTTTGGAGTAATTCAACCCTCGATTTTAACCTATCCAAATGGAAAGCTTCAGCTATTATGCAGAAGCAGACAGAATGTTATTGTAGAAAGCTGGTCAACTGATAATGGAGAGCATTGGTCAAAATTAGCCCCAACAAACTTGCCAAATCCAAATTCTGGAAGTGATGCTGTCACTTTGCAAAACGGCAGTCAACTTTTAATTTATAATCCCTTAATTGCTGGGAAAAACTGGTGGGACGGACGCTCTGTTCTAAAGCTGGCGATTTCCAAAGATGGTAAAAATTGGAATGATATTTATACGCTGGAAAATCACGAAAAAGGAGAATACAGTTATCCAGCCATTATACAGGCCAAAAATGGAAATGTGCATTTAAGCTATACGGCAGAGCGGAAAAATATAAAATATGTTGAGTTAAAAATATTAGAATAAATAAGAATCTATTCTGTTCGGGCTAACATTTTTCTGTTAAATTATTCCTTTCCGTCATCCAGCAACCATATTCCCGCTTCCATCTTTCCATCCTTTACATCTTTTCTGTATCTTCGATAAATTCAGTTTTAACATATGGCAAAGAAGAAATCGGGTAATATAAAATTGGTTCTGAATCAATTGGTTAGTGATGTATTTGAAAAAAACAACAATCAGCTCCTTAATTATAAACAGGTTTCGGCCAAGTTAAATCTGAATGACCAGGAATCAAGAGAAACTATTCTCGAAATATTAAAGGATGGAAAGAATGCTGGAATCTATCTTGAACCTGAAAAAGGAAAATTTAAACTGAAAGAACTTCAAAACTTTATTATTGGAACGGTTGATATGACCGCAGATGGTTCAGCTTATATTGTTCCGCAGGATGAATTTGAAAAAGACGTTTTCGTTGCTCCACGTAAACTAAAGAACGCACTCCATGGCGATACCGTTAAAGCTTATGTTTTTGCGAAGAAAAGCGGCCGCAAAAATGATGGCGAAGTTGTTGAAATTATTAAAAGAGCCAAGTCAGATTTTACGGGCGTAATTAAAATATCCGATCGTTTTGCATTTGTTATTGCTGATGATAAAAAAATGATGCACGATATTTTTGTTCCTTTGGCCGATACACTGGAAGCAAAAAACGGTCAGCGGGTATTGGTAACCTTATCTGATTGGCCTGAAAGCGCTAAAAATCCAATTGGTGTTGTAAAACACGTACTGGGTAACCAGGGTGAGAACAATACAGAAATGAACGCCATTCTGGCGCAATATGGTTTTCCCTTAGAATTCCCGCCACAGGTAGAACGAGAAGCAAATGCCATTCCTGAAGAAATTTCGGCTGAGGAAATTGCTAAACGTAAAGATTTTAGAAATATATTAACATTTACCATCGATCCGGCTGATGCGAAAGATTTTGATGACGCCATTTCCTATCAAAAACTTCCAAATGGAAACCATGAAATTGGTGTACACATTGCTGATGTTTCTCATTACGTGATCCAGGGAACAGATTTAGATAAAGAAGCTTACAGTCGTGCAACTTCAGTTTATCTGGTCGATCGTGTGATTCCGATGTTGCCAGAACGATTGAGTAACGGCGTTTGTTCACTTCGTCCGCATGAAGATAAATTGTGTTTCGCCGCGGTTTTTGAGTTAGATGAACAGGCAAATATCCAATCTGAATGGTATGGTAGAACAGTAATCCATTCTGACAGAAGATTCAGCTATGAAGAGGCGCAGGAAGTGATCGAGAATAAAGAAGGCGACTACGCAAAAGAAATATTGAAACTAAATGAATTGGCTTACATCTTACGCGATCGTAAATTTAAAAATGGCGCCATCAGTTTCGAAAGTACTGAAGTAAAATTTAAACTCGATGAATCAGGCAAACCAATTGGTGTTTATGTAAAAGAACGCAAAGATGCCCACAAACTGATTGAAGATTATATGCTTTTGGCCAATAGGAAAGTAGCAGAATTCGTAGCGAAGAAACAAAAAGGCGAAAAGAAATTAACGTTCGTTTACCGAGTTCACGATTCTCCAAATATGGAAACGCTGAATACTTTTGCAACATTCGCATCACGGTTTGGTTATAAAATCAATACCAAATCCGATAAGGAAATTGCAAAATCGCTAAACCATTTAATGGCCGATGTAGAAGGTAAAAAGGAACAAAACATTTTGACCTCTTTGGCCATTCGTTCAATGGCAAAAGCCATTTATTCCACCAAAAAAACCAGTCACTACGGTTTAGCATTTGAATATTATACCCACTTTACCTCTCCTATTCGTCGTTATCCCGACGTAATGGCTCACCGACTTTTGCAAACATATTTAGATGGAGGCAAATCTGCTGATGCAGAATTTTACGAGGTAGCTTGCGCACATTCTTCGGCCATGGAAAAACGTGCTGCCGATGCCGAAAGAGCATCGATTAAATATAAACAAGCCGAATATCTGGAAGAAAACATCGGTACTGAATACAAAGGAATTATTTCTGGCGTTACCGAATGGGGAATGTATGTAGAAATTGAAGAAAATAAATGCGAAGGCATGATACGCCTGCGTGATATATCTGATGATTTTTATGTTTTGGATGAAAAGAACTACTGCATTGTAGGACAAAGAAAAAAGAAAAAGTATCAACTTGGAGATGAAGTGATGATCCGTGTAAAGAAAGTTGATCTTTCTAAACGTCAGATTGATTTTACACTTATTCCTGATTAAAAATTAAGACATTTGTGCCATTACAACACAATGTTTACGCAAAGCATGCATACTACAGAACAATTACAACAAATTCTAGATACAGCAATACAAAATTTAAAGTTTCCTGATCAGCCTAAACAGCTTTACGATCCGATAACTTATATTATCAACCTGGGTGGCAAACGTGTTCGTCCGCTTTTAGTTTTAATGGCTACCGAATTATTCGGTAAAGACGCTCACGATTCGATTCATGCTGCCATGGCCATTGAAGTGTTTCACAACTTTACGCTGGTACATGATGACATTATGGATAATGCCCCCTTGCGTAGAGGAAAAGCAACCGTACACGAAAAATGGAGTACCAATACCGCCATTTTAAGTGGAGATGTAATGATGGTAGAGGCAAACAAAAACCTCGCTAAAGTAAATCCTATTTTCCTTAAAGACGTTTTAGATACCTTTAACGCCACAGCTCAAGGCGTTTGTGAAGGGCAGCAACTCGACATGGAATTCGAAAATCGTGATGATGTGAGTATTGAAGAATACATCAACATGATTAGATTGAAAACTGCAGTTCTTTTGGGTGGAGCTTTAAAATTAGGTGCAATCATCGCAGGCGCTTCAGAAAAAGATGCTGATCTGATTTATAAATTCGGAGAAAACATCGGTATTGCTTTTCAATTGCAGGATGATATTTTAGACGTTTACGCAGACCCTGAAAAATTTGGCAAACAAGTAGGTGGAGACATTATTGCCAATAAGAAAACATTCTTGCTTTTAAAAGCCTTCGAACTGGCCGAAGGAGATATAAAAGAATCTTTAGATACCTGGACCAGCTATAAAGATTTCGATATTAAGGAAAAGGTTGAAACAGTACGATCTGTTTATGATACACTTGATGTTCAGAATATTGCTAAAGAAAGCATGAACAAATATTTAGGTAACGCTTTGAATTTATTTGCCCAAATCAATGCAAGCGATGAACAAAAAAACAATCTGTTAACGCTTACCAATCAGTTAATGGCTAGAGAATATTAAAATTTATAAATTCTCATTGCAATCCACGAAGAAAAGTTGGAAAAATTATCTCATTAAGATTGCTTCGTACCTCGCAATGACGGTATAACAATGAAGCCAATGCTTGCGCATTGGCTTCATTTTTTCTTGACAAGTTCCGAAATACGTTAACTCACTAGCTTACTAATTACAGAAAAACAAAAAAAGTCCTGATTTTCATCAGGACTTTTCAAATATCAGTTGATACTAATTATTCTGCAACTGCAGCTTCTTCAGTAGCTTCGTCTTTTTTAACAGCTTTTTTCGCTGGTGCTTTTTTAGCTGGAGCTTCTGCAACAACTTCTTTAGCTTCTGCTTCTTTTTTAGCAGCTGGTTTCTTAGCTAATGCTTCTTCAATTTCAGCATCAGAGATAGGAAGAACAGATACATAAGATTTATTATCTTGTTTCTTTCTAAAAACGACAGTACCATCAATCAAAGCAAATAATGTATGATCTTTTCCTAAACCAACATTTTTATCTGGATGGTGTTTTGTACCACGTTGACGTACTAAAATGTTTCCAGCGATAGCTAACTGACCACCGAAAATTTTAATACCTAAACGCTTACTATGCGATTCACGTCCGTTTTTCGAACTACCGGCTCCTTTTTTGTGTGCCATGATTTTATATTTTGTAACTCGCTAAAAGCGAATTATTGGGTTAACAATTAATTATAACGTGATATCAGAGATCTGAATCTTTGTGAAAAACTGGCGGTGACCATTTTTCTTTTTGTAACCTTTTCTACGTTTCTTGTGGAAAACGATTACTTTATCACCTTTTAAATGAGATACGATAGTAGCTGAAACTTTAGCACCTTTAACTGCAGGAGCTCCTACAGTGATTGCACCACCATTATCAACCAACAATACATTATCAAATTCAATACTAGCGCCTTCATCTCCTTGCAATCTGTGTACAAAAAGGTGCTGGTCTTTAGCAACTTTAAATTGCTGCCCTGCTATATTTACTATTGCGTACATTGTTTAAATATTAGTTTTTTAATTTTTATTTAACGAGGTGCAAATATAGAACAAATTCAATTAACACACAAACACATATCGAAAATATTTTTATGATAATCAGGATTTAAAATATTTAAGAATCTGCGCTAATCATTTTTTATGATTTGGAAAAGCAAAGTACAGCATCTATAGGTTACTCCTGCCCTGCCATCCGCTTTACTGGCCTCATAAAAAAATTCGGCTGCGTGTTCGCTCCTGTCAGGTTTATTTTACGCAGGCTAGTATTTCTATTCTTGTTGGCACCTGGCAAACTGCATTGGGTTAGTGCTGCCTTTGTAACTAAACCCGATTGAACGAAAATACTTTTTGTAGCACTGTTCATCCTGAGCTTGTCGAAGGATTCGGCCAATATTTGCAGGCGCTTCTATAAACTCAGCCTAGCAACATTAAGTGATACCATTCATAAAAAGATTGCAGTGAAAGCGGGACAGCATTCTGCCAAACCCCACTGAACATTCGTTTTCAAATTAAATTTAACAATACAAATGGTTAAAAAATGTTAAAGCATTTTCATAATTACGAATATTTCGTAGATTTACGAAAATTAAATAACAAACTTAACCGCATAAAATTTATGAAACGCACCTTAATTACTTTAATTATGGCTTTTTTTGCCATTTCAGCTTCAGCTCAAAATCCCGACCAGGCACTTGCCAGAGTGAGATACACTTACATACACATTCAGGATACGACACAAAAAGATAAACCGCACAAGGAGAACATGTTGCTGGTAACCGGAAAAAATGCTTCTGTTTACACCAGTTATGATAAATTGAATCAAGCTGTAAATGCGAAAAAGCAAATCGAAGAACAGCTTAAAAATCAGGCAGGCAGTAGCAACATGAAAATAGAAATTAAAAGCGAAATGAAATCGCCCACTACAGCCGTAGATTATTTCTTTTTTGCCAATGAGCATAAAATGTTTAGCAAAGAAAAATTATATACCAACTATCTTATTGAAGAAAATGCGCCACAAATCGATTGGAAAATAGCAAAAGACACGATGAGTTTTTCTGGTATCAATTGCCAAAAGGCCACTGCTAATTTTAAAGGCAGAAATTGGATTGCGTGGTTCGCTACAGAAATTCCTTTTCAAAGTGGCCCTTGGAAGCTGAATGGTCTGCCTGGATTAATTGTTGATGCACATGATGATAAAAATGAAGTGAAATTTGAATTTGCCGGACTTGAAAACGTAACTGCAGATGATGCTAAAAATGCTTCGGATGGTGATCAAAAAATTACTATGCCTAATGGCACAGTGGGAACATTAAAAATTACAGGATTAGAAACGAACACCGTTTACTTAGGCTCGGAAATTAAACTTCCAACCGACGCTGTAAAAACGACTAGAAAAGAACTTGATAAACTTAAAGCTGCTCGAGATAAAGATCCGCAGGGTTTTATGCAAGCACAAATGGCAGCCAACGGTATTCAAGGAACATTTAAAAGAGGCACGTCAACACCTACTGGTCAACCAATTGCTAAACGCGAAATCAACAACCCTATCGAAATTCCTGAAAAAAAATGAGAAAGGCTATTTTGATTATGACGTTGTTCTTTTTGGGGATGGCATCGGTTTTCGCTCAAAAACCAATCAGAGGAAGTGTGAAAGATGTTAAAGGTAAAGGTATTGAATCTGTAAATGTTAATCTGAAGGATAACGAAGGAAACATCATCAGTTTTACCCGAACAAATAAAGATGGCTTATTTAGTCTGCAAGTTAAAAATGATCAGCTTACTGGTTACAAAATTGAAGCATCGAGTATTGGTTATAAAAAGGAATCCATTTCCATTATAGATGTTAGCAAGAATCAGGATTTAATTTTATCGGCCAGCGAAACTCATTTAGAAACAGTAACCGTTAAAAACCGTCCATTATTAACTTCTAAAGGAGATACATTAAATTATAGAACTTCTGATTTTGCAGATAAGCAAGACCGAACCATTGGCGATGTACTCAAAAAAATGCCAGGAATTGAAGTTGAAGAGAATGGTAAAGTGAGCTATAATGGCAAAGCCATATCGAATTTATACATCGATGGAGATAATCTGCTAGATGATAAATATAACATCGGCACAAAAAGTATCCCACAAGGTGCGGTTGAAAAGGTTCAGGTTATTCAAAATGATCAGCCTATTAAAATGATGAGAAAAAACAACATGAGCGATGATGTTGCTTTAAATCTCGTTATAAAAGATGATGCTAAACTTAAGGTAATGGGCGATGCAACTGTTGGCGCTGGAACGCCAAATCGTTTCTATGAAAACCTAACCGCCATGTTGTTTAATAAAAAATTAAAATTCATCAACAATATCAAAGGCAATAACATAGGCAATGACCCTGGTATTGATTTAACTTCACATAATTTAGCTGATTATTCGAAGCGTATAGATAACAGCAAACCTAGCGGTTTATTATCTACCGGTGCAGCGGGTGTACCCTCTTTGCCACAAAACAGATACTTGTTTAATAAAGCCGGGGTTTTGAATTTAAATAACTTATACAAGTTTAATCAGGATTTGCAGTTGAGGGCGAATTTGTCTTATCTATTAGATGAACGCAGGCAACAATACAATAAATTTTCACAAACTTACCTGGCTGATGAAACCATTAGCTTTACAGAGTTTCAGAACAATGTGGTTAATCCGCAGAAATTAAGAGCGCAATTTAATTTGAACAAAAATGCGGAGAATGAATATTTTAACAATAGTTTCAATTTGGATTATACACCATTCAAAACAAATTCAGCCTTCTCAATCAATAACGTAGCAGCAAATCAAATTTTAAGGCAAGAAACTTTCGATATTTCAAATGAGTTCAATTATCGGAAGAAACTAAAATCGGAAAATGTAATTCTTCTTTACTCCTATTTAAATAGAACAACGCAACCAGAAACTCTGAATATTTCGCCTGGTTTAAACGCCGACATCCTAAACAATGGAAATAGTTACCTGGGGTTAAATCAGTATATCAAATTACCTACCTGGTACACAAACAATTACTTATCTTTTGCTTTTGTGAAGAATGGATTTGCACAGACTTATAAAACAGGGTTTAATCTTCAGCAGCAAAATTTAAATTCTGAACTTTACCGGATCCAGAACGATCAAAGTTCTGAACTGGTTTCGCAGCAAACAGTAAATGATTTGAACTGGTTTAAAGGCAGGGTTTATGCCGATGCTACTTACGAATACACCAATGATAAGTTAAAAGCTGGTTTAAGTTTGCCTTTGAGTTACAACCACATCAATTATAGCGACCCTGTGAATGAACTGGATAATCGTTTAAACAAACTATTTGTAAATCCATCGTTAAATATCAAATACCAAACCGGGATAGAAAACTATGTATCGGCTAATTATTTTTATAAGAATGAACTTGGCGGAATAGATGACGTTTATCGGGGAACAGTTTTAAAAAATTACCGTTCATTATTTGCAAACAATGCCCCAATTTCTGAATTAAAAACGCATAGCTTTCGCGGTGAATTTAATTTTAGAAAAGCGATGCAGATGTTTTTCTTCAATGCATCAGCCAGTTATAGCAATACCGAACTCAATACCATTTCATCTTTCAACTTGAGTAATAATATTCAACAAAGAGTAGTTTTGCCCCTGGAAAATCATATTAAAAGCTTATCAGTAAGTGCAAATGCCAGCAAATATCTTTTTGCATTTAAAAGTACTATCAACTTGGGTGTGAATTTATCGCAAAGCCAATACAGCCAGCTTCAAAATGGCGAACTTTTGCCTTTTAATACGAAAACGATTTCTTACAAAGCTACTATTGACGCCAAGCTCAACAATTTTATGAACTGGTCATACGGTGCAACTTATGCCGTGACCGATAACCGGGCTGAAATCGCAGATGCGATCAAAACAAGTTTCAGGCAATTAAGACAACAATCTACAATATCGATTACAACATTTCAAAATGTATATGTTAACTTATCTGCTGAATATTTATTTACACAGCAAGCCAATCAGCCAAATTTAAAATACCTTTTTGCTGATGCCAATGTGAAATATAAAATATTAAAACTGAAAACAGATCTGGAGTTTGGAATAACTAATCTGGCCAATATCAAACAGTTCGACGCGGTTTATCTTTCAGCAAACGCATTAACTACAGGAACATATTTAATTCCGGGAAGAGTGGCCATGTTAAAAGCTACATTCAATTTTTAAATAAAAAGTGAAGGTGGGAATTGAAGAGTTTTGTTATTTTGGTCAAGGCGAAACCCAAAATCTGTATAGAGAAATCTTTGAATCAATTCAAATTCAAAGATTTCTCGGCTTTATTCAAATGAATATATAAAGCAGAATAAGATATTTGATTATTCGAGAGGTTAATCATAATTTATTCGCGATATTTTTATGGCTTAGTTCTAATATGAATTGCTCCGTTATTCCCCTTTACAACCCGAATATCCAAAATTTTGTTAACATCAAGGCTTTTAAATTCAGCATTCGATGCCTTCTCGCCATCAATATAATAATCGATTTTATTAGATGATGCAGTAACAGCCTCTGCACTATTAGGATCATTTAATGATTTGCTACGAACTTTTATCAACACCACATTATTAATGGTGCCTTTAATTGACTTAATAGGCTGTTGCGAACCTGTATCCCCTAAAAGAACGCCCATTGTGGCAGGACCTGCTTTCAAACTATCTTTAAAGGTAAAATGCTGTACAAAGGCTTTTCCTTCAGTACTTTCATTGCCTTTAAAGTCAATTACTTTACCAACAAGTTTACCCAGTTCATGTGAAATAGATTGATGTGTTGTATCTACAGTTTCAAAACTTGTGTTAAACACGAAGCTCACTTTTTTAACTGAATCTAATTTTTGCGCTGGCTCCTGTGCAGATTTGACTTTAACCTTTTGCCCGGCTTTAGCTGGTTTAATGATGGATGATTTAAGATCACTATTTGGCAGCGTGATCTTATCTGTATTGGTTAACGGCACCATTGCTTTTGGAGCATTTTTTCTATCGATGGTAAAAGCTAGGGTAACACAAAGCAAAACAGGTAAAACCAATAAATAACGAGACAGATTAACCTGTGATGAACGTTTAGCATTCATCATTATAATTCGTTTTTTAAGGTCTGAAAGATTAAAATTATTTACAATGGCAATAGATGGCTGTAAGCTTCCAACATCCAATAAGCTGTATTGATAAGCTTTTTTGTCAATTCCTTTTTTCAGTATTTTCGCGTCGGTAATGAATTCAATATTTTCTCTCACGGCTTTCTTCATCAACCAAACGCCAGGATTAAACCAATAGAAAACCACACAAATTTCTGCCAGGATAATATCTAAAGTATGCCATTCTTCAACGTGTACTTTTTCATGTTCGAGGATATTATTTAAATCCTGTGTTTTATGCAATGCAGGGTTTATGTAAATGGTTTGCCAAAAACTAAATGGACTTACTTCTTCATTCAATATCCTGACATTAAAATCTCGTATTTTGCTGACGGAAGATTTTTTATGCATTTGGTGAAGTGAAATAAACTGAATCATCAGCCTGATTGCCATTAGCAAAACGCCCAAGTAAAAAAATAAGGTTATCGCTTGCCAGAAAATGGAAACAGAATCTTGCTGCACAAACTGTTTAACATTTTGATTAAACTGTGGTATAAAAGCTGGAACAGAAGGTTTATCAGCAAAAAAACTATTTAAATTGATAAACGGATAAGCGGATGAAAAAGCAATCCCAAAAATTAAAAAAAAGCGATTCAGTGAGTAAAAAGTTAATTTTCTAAGCACAAGATAATAGGTGGCAGCAAACAAAATCAGCACCAAGTTAATCTTCAATAAGATAAGGAAGAATTGCGGCATGGTATTATTTGTCAGGGTTTTCGATCAGATTGATTATCTCCTTTAATTCCTCTGCACTGATCTTTTTATCTTTTGCAAAAAACGCAACCAATTCTTTATACGAGCTTTGGAAATAATTGTTCACAAAACCATTCATGAAACGCTTTTTATAATCAACCTCTTTCACCTTTGCACCATAACGGTTGGCATTGGCAAAGCGTTCGCTAACGAGATAACCTTTTTTTTCAAGATTCTTTATGGTTGATGCAAGCGTGGTATATGGTGGTTTGGGTTCAGGCAAAACATCCATAAAATCTTTTATGAAACCTTTTCCAAACTGCCATACGGCTAACATGGCTTCTTCTTCCTGAATTGTTAATTTTTCCATTTATTACGAATATATCGTAAATATACGAAATCATCCTAAAAAGAAAAAGACTTTATTAAAACTCTAAATCTTAGGGCCTTAATAAAGTCTTAAACATTTATTTTGAGTAAAATTATTTTCCAGATCTTATTTCTGCCTGGTTTAATGTTTCCTGAATTACTTTGCGCATTTGAACTGCAGCATCTAATAACTTGGGATTGCCATCAAAATCACCGTAAATTACTACATGTTTCGATTTTTCTTTGTAATTAAAAGTAATATCGTAGCGTGGAACAGCTCTTGATTTAGCACTTTTTTGGCCAATTGTATCTGGAAAATTCCACAATCCTATTTCATTAGCCTTTCTGTGCATGTATAAGATGTCATCGCTTTTTAGAAAAAACTTCTTTGTAATTACCGAATCCCTGTTGTTTACATATTGATAAACACCAGTTTTCGAATCATATTTATTTTCTAAAGTATCTTTTAAACCGTAGCTAAATTGCATCGAAACGAAATCAGCCTTGCGAAAAGGTGCATTCTGGATGATCGGTTTGTAATAGATGTAACAATAAATAATCATCGGTACGATGATGGTAATGGCTAAGAATATTTTTTTTCCTCTACTTGACACGGATATTAGTTATTGAATTTTGAATGAATGAATTATTGGATTTTAATAAATCTCAAAAACGCTGCAAATCTGATAAATTTTATCGAACATCTAAACATTTCAAAATCATTTAATAATTACAATTCAACATGCAATGTTTAAGCGTCTTTCAACTCCCCTTCCCACTTACTCACTACAGCAGTTGCGATGGAATTACCCACTACGTTAGTAGCTGAACGGCCCATATCCAAAAGTGGATCGATACCGATTAATAGTGCCAAACCAGCTTCGGGAATATTAAAACTGGCAATTGTACCAGCGATTACCACTAATGAAGCTCTCGGCACACCTGCAATACCCTTACTGGTTAACATCAATATTAGCAACATAGAAATTTGCTGTTCGAAACCTAAATGAATGCCATAAGCCTGTGCAATAAAAAGAGATGCGAACGTCATGTACATCATCGAACCATCTAGGTTAAATGAATAACCCAACGGCAAAACGAAACTCACAATTTTATCTTTACAACCAAAACGTTCTAAAAGCATCATCGTTTTAGGATAAGCTGCCTCGCTACTTGCTGTACTAAAAGCCAAAATTGCTGGCTCTTTCATGTCGCTTACCAATTTAAATACTCTTTTCTTAAGGATTAAAAAGCCTATAAAAATTAACATTGCCCATAAAATGCCCAATCCTAAATAAAATTCACCAATAAATATGGCGTATGTGTTTAATACGTTCAGTCCTTGTTTAGCAACGATAGCCGTCATGGCACCAAAAACTGCCAAAGGCGCAAAATTCATCACATAACCCGTCATTTTTAAGATAACATGAGCAATGGCATCAAATGCCTTGATTACAACCTGACCTAAATCGCCAATTGCGGCAGTAGCCACACCAAAAAACAACGAGAAAACAACAATTTGAAGAATTTCATTTGTAGCCATTGATTCGGCAATACTTTTTGGAAAAACGTGTGCAATAAAATCTTTTACGCTCATTGCTGCTTTTTGAATTCCGGTGTTTACCATTTGATCAGGCAGTGTTAATTGCATGTGTTTCCCTGGTTCGAAAAGATTTACTAAGATTAATCCTAAAACCAACGACATTAGCGACATAGCCATAAACCAGCCCAATGTTTTACCACCAATACGTCCAACAGCTTTAATATCGCCCACTTTTGCAACGCCCACAACTAAAGTGGTAAATACGAGTGGTGCCACAATCATCTTAATTAAACGAAGAAAAATATCACTCAAAAGCGTAAAATATTCAAGTTTCTTTTCCCTGATATCTTCATTTTCTTTTTTGATTTGTGCATTAACTTTCCTATCAGCTTTCAACTGGGTAAATACTGCCGATGTGGTATCAGGAGTTTTTTTAATGGCAACTTCGATACTCTTAACTTTTGCATCAGCATTAAGTATATTTTGATTGTAAACATCAATGGAATTAACGTTCAGAATGTAGCCTAATGCAACTCCGGCAATCAGCGCTATAAAAATGAAAAGCGTGAGTTTGTTTTTCTTCATGAATATAAAAAGTTTGTGGCTCTGTTAATTTGGTAAAACTACGATATTTACGCTGTGTAACAAATTTTGAGTGCAGTGCTATTTAAAAATTATTTTAATTTCTATTTTCGCTGTAACAATAAATCATCCTCTACATCTAAAAACTATCTATAATCCCATAAATGGAACAAAAAGACAAGCTATTTAAAGAAATCTTCGATTCGAATTCCAAAAAAATATTCCATTTATGTTATGGTTATACAGGAGATACTGATGCTGCCAACGATCTTTTACAAGAAACATTTTTAAAAGTTTGGCAAAACCTGGATAAGTTTAGAAACAAATCACTGATATCTACCTGGATTTATAGAATAGCAGTTAACACCTGTTTAACGTATTTGCGATCGGAAAAAAGACAAGCCAAAGACGAGCTTACGGATAACATTATTGAAAACAAAATTGAAGAGTTTTCAGAAAAGAACGAACAGGTTGCCTTGCTTTACAAATGTATCTCCAAGCTTGAAGAAAATGATCGTTTAATTATTACAATGGTGCTTGATGAGCTTCCATACCACGAAATTGCTGATATTTCCGGAATTAGTGAGGGCAATTTAAGGGTAAAAATTCATCGTATTAAACAAAAATTAACAGAACTATATAACCAGTATGCAAGCGTTTGATCAAATACAAGAGTTGTGGCAAAAACACGATGTAGCAGTTAAGGTTTCTGCTGATGAAATGTTGCAACAAGCTAAAAAAGAGGTAAATGGCTTGAAGTTTAAATCTACTTTAAATCTACTGGGTATGCTGGCATCATTCATTGCAATTGCGGCATTGTGGATATTTTTTCACTTCGAATCGTGGACAACCCATGTGGGCATTAGCATTACCATGATTGCCATTGGGGTATATATATTAATTTTATACCGTGATCATAGGCTAATCTCTAAAAATGATTATACGGTACATCCCAATGAATATCTTAGTAACTTAAAAACGTATCAATTAAATAGATACAAGCTTTATAATTCTTTATATTGGTTTTACACCGTAGCACTTTCTTTAGGTTTAATTTTTTACTTCATTGAAATTCTTGCTCACTTAAGTACCACTATGCGAGTGGTTGCAATTGGTTTAACCTTCCTTTGGATTTTATTCTGTTCAACTATTCTGAGGAAAGCAGTAATCAAAAGAGAGAAAGAAAGAATTTCACTTTTAATTGAAAAGTTCGAACGCATTAGCAGTCAGATTTCTTCGCCAGAGCAATTTTAGGCACGGTTTTTTCTCTGCTAAAATTACACATGAGAAAACTGACTTTATCCATATTATTGCTAATGATCTTGCCCATTACTTTTGGCTTTAAGCAAGATTTTACAGAGCCTGTTCAATTGGATTGGGAAACATATTTTAAAGGTAAAGCTGATGTTCGTTCACCATTTTTTGCTTTAACCGCAATGACATGGAAATACAGTTATGAATCTACCATTTACCGCAACAGGGTTGTCATCAAGTTGAAAAATGAAATATCAATCGATAAAGACCGATCGTGGGTTAAATGGGATAAAATAAAGGATCCAAATATAAGTGCAAGTTTACTTCATCACGAGCAAGGCCATGTAGATATTCAATATATACTTCTTTCTGAAGCCGAGCGGGTATTAAAAAACAGAAATTATTCAGTAAAAAATTATAAAGCACAAATTTCGCAGTTGGCAAACGAAATCAGCAATTATTTTGACACCATGCAACGCAATTATGATGAAGAAACCGAACATGGAAGTAACCATAAAATGCAAGCCCGCTGGGATAAAATCATTAGCGATAAAATGGATGAGTCGCGAGCAGCTACATTAGCTAATGATTCAAGATAAGTGGGGCAGAAAAATAATCAAACCCACTGCAATAGCCAGAAATGCTGTCACTAATACAGCTGCAGCGGCTAGATCTTTAACAATTTTAATCTTGGGATGATACGCTGGTGAAACAATATCCGCTAGTTTCTCTATCGATGAATTAATTATTTCGGCTACGATAACACCAGTAATTACTGAAAGAATGGCAATCCACTCTAAACCTGAAAGCTGCAAATAAAAGGAAAATAAAATAACAAATACGGCTGCAAATAAATGAACACGCCCGTTGTGCTCATTTATAAAAAATAATTTCAATCCGTTAAAAGCATGCTTAAAGCTTTTAATTCTTGCGAGGATTGAAAATTTTTTGTGTTCTTGCATAAAATATCTGTTGTAAAGATTCTGAAATAAATTCAGGATTATGATCTTTAATCTACGGTTATTTTACTGATAACCTGAATTGAATTGATTATTCTTATTTGTCTTTCAATTCAATACTAGAAAAAGTATTTCCTCTTAAACTGTATTGATAAGTTTTAGATATTTTCTTTGTAGAATCTGCTGAATCCTCAACCGGAAATGACCTCAATAAATCTCCATTTTTTATAAAAAATTTATCATTTCCAGCATAACCTTTTTTTTGGTTCGTATTTAGTGATGGAAAATTTATCTTGTTAAAATCTCCACCTGAAAATTCAAAAACATTTAAATCTGCAACATTTTTTTTATTTAACAATTGAACATAGATCTCTGGATTTCCATCATTATCCAAATCCATATTCCAGGCATCGGTAATAATCCCTAAACGCTCAACAGCTTGCGATTTGTAGTTTTTATTAACAGAATCTGACATTAAAATCTGGTAACCTCCGATAGAATCAACTCCCTTCCCCCAGCTGACTACTTCAAAATTTAATCCCGGCTTCACCTCTATATCTTTGTAAAACTTAAAAGGATTTTTGGTTACTACAGGTGTTTCAACTTTGATTTCAGAGGGTTTATCTTCATTGCAAGCAAAACAAAACAGCATCCCTGTAATTAAAAAGAGATGCTGCCAGGTGTTATTGTTTAATTTCATTTTTTGGGATATTTGATTTCCCAAAATAATGAATTTAGCATTTTAATGCAAGGTGTTTTTTACTTCTTGGCTTCAGTTTTTTCTGCTGGTGCACCATTATCTAAAGTAGTTTTTGTAGTTACGCTTCTTTTTCCGCTAGGAGCGATAACGATGGTTGTTAATACACGTTTTTCACCTTGTGGAACGGTTACTCTAATCGGCGTTGTATATAAAAATGCATTTTCTGACGGACGTGAACCATCCAGAGAATAATAAATTTTTCCACCAACTACAGGAACTTTTAAATCGATGGTAAAATCGCCACCGGTTAATGCTTTTTCACTTTGGCCGATTGGTGTTGGCACCCAATAATTAATATTCATTTTATCTAAGCGAGCCAAATGTTTAGGCAAACGCTCTTCAGAAAAATTCTTCAAATCTTTACGATCAACCGGGCTCCAGGCAATTTCAGATAATGCCATTATACGTGGAAAGGCGTGGTTTTCAGCTTTTTCAGGAGTTTTGATGTATTCTGTCCACATATTGGCCTGCACACCTTTAATGTATTTTCTCTGATCAGCCGTTAATACTTTAGGAATTGGATCGTAAGCATATATTTTTTGATAAGGGGCAAAGCCACCTATGGTAACAGGTTCATCAGGCGAATTAGATTGTTTGTGATCAATATATAAACCCATGGAACCTGGTGTCATAATTACATCGTGGTTTTGTTGAGCGGCAGCAATTCCTCCGGCCTCTCCCCTCCAGCTCATCACTGTAGCATTGGGTGCCAAACCACCTTCTAAAATCTCATCCCATCCAATGATAGATCTACCCTTTTCATTTACATGTTTTTCAATTCTTTGAATAAAATAGCTTTGTAATTCGTGTTCATCCTTTAAACCTTTTTCTTTCATTAGAGCCTGGCAAAAAGGCGATTCTTTCCAATAAGTTTTTGGTGCTTCGTCTCCTCCAATGTGAATATATTTTGAAGGAAAAATAGCGATTACTTCATCCAGAACATTTTCTAGAAAGGTGAAGGTATTGTCTGTTGGTGTAAAAATATCATCAAAAACACCCCAGGTTTGTTGTACTAATTTACCTTTCCTGGTTCCAGCCCAAGGCGTTTTATCGCTTATAAAAGTATCACGGTTCGGAAATGTGCTCAATTCAGGATATGCTGCAATGGCTGCAGATGCATGTCCGGGTAATTCAATTTCTGGGATTACGGTAATGTATCGTTCTGCTGCATATTTTACAATATCTTTTGCTTCATCTTGCGTATAAAACCCCTTAACTTCTGTTAAATAGTTTCCATTACCTGGATAATTTCCAATAACGGAGCCTGGGCGGGTTGAACCAACTTGGGTAAGCTTAGGATATTTTTTAATCTGCAATCTCCAGCCTTGATCATCAGTTAAATGCCAGTGGAAAGTATTGATTTTATAATATGCCAACTGATCGATATACTTTTTGATAAATGAAATCGGAAAAAAATGACGACAAACATCCAACATTGTTCCGCGGTAACCGAAGCGGGGGTAATCGTTAATATCTACTGCAGGAATGGTAATTTTATCCGCAACTTTTTCTGGCATCATTTGCATGGCCGATTGAACGCCATAAAATAATCCTGCTCCTTTACCTGTAATTGTTATCTGATTCGGAGTAACTTTAATTTTATATCCTTCAGCCGGCAATTGATCCGATCCAGCTGATGTTAATACAATGCTTTTTTGGTTGGGTTGATTTACCTTACTTTCTCGTAAAGCAAAACCTGCTTTATTTACAATGAAAGCATTCAATAAATCGGCAGATCTTGCGCCATCAACGCTTTGATTAATCAAAAGAGTTGTTTTATCTAAAATAAAATTACCACTCGCTCGGATAATGGAAACGGGTGCAGGTATGATTCCAAGATTGGGATCGCTCTGCGCAAATGCACCTGTACTGATTAATACTCCAATAAAAATCGATAATGCTTTGTTCATGCTTGGGTTTTTAGGATAATTGAATTGGTTATTTTAATACAAGATAGATATTACATTCAAATCGTTAATCTCACTTTTTTGTTACAATACAGATCAACCGTTTGACTTCAAAATCTTAACTGAAAATTAATAAGCGTTTTGAGAAAATTTGGAGATTAGGCATAAAAAAAGAGAAATCATTACTGGTTTCTCTTTTTTATAAATATTGTAAAGCTTAAGCCTCTACCGGATGCTCTTTAGCAGCCAGATATCTTTCAGCATCTAATGCAGCCATACAACCAGAACCCGCAGCTGTTACAGCCTGACGATAGTACATATCCTGAACATCGCCAGAAGCGAAAACACCTTCCACATTGGTTAAAGTAGTACCAGGTTTGGTTAGCAAATATCCCGTTTCATCCATATCTAACTGACCTTTGAAAATATCGGTATTTGGTTTATGTCCGATGGCTACGAAAAAGCCTTCAACAGGAATTTCAGATGTAATATTCGTTTTATTATCCAAAACTTTTACAGCCGTTACGTTTTTACCGTTACCCAAAATCTCTTGAGTTTCGGTATTGTAATGCACTACAATGTTCGGCGTTGCTAAAACGCGGGCAACCATCGTTTTTGATGCTCTAAATTCATCACGACGAACCAATAAATGTACCATTTTGCAAAGCTTAGCTAAATACGTGGCTTCTTCAGCAGCAGTATCTCCAGCCCCAACAATTGCCACATCCTGTCCTTTAAAAAAGAAACCATCGCAAACCGCACAAGCTGAAACACCAAATCCATTATATTGTTGCTCGCTTGGTAAACCCAACCATTTTGCAGTTGCACCAGTTGCAATAATTACAGTATCGGCAGTAATGGTTTTAATTTCATCAACTACAACTTTGTGCGGCGCCGAAGAAAAATCAACTGAACTGATATACCCAAAACGGATATCTGTTCCGAAGCGTTCTGCCTGCTTACGGAAATCTTCCATCATTTCCGGACCCATAATTCCTTGCGGGTAACCAGGGAAGTTTTCTACATCGGTGGTTTGTGTTAATTGGCCACCAGCCTGCATACCAGTGTACATAATTGGTTTTAAATCTGCTCTGGCCGCATAAATTGCTGCAGTGTAACCCGCCGGACCAGAACCTATAATTAAACACTGAACGTGTTCGTTTTCTTGTGACATTATATTATGTATTTGAAATTCATTAATTGTAGCACAAATTTACTGCATTAAATAATTGTTAGCAAATATGCATTGTCAACATAGTTTACTTATTAACAACTCAAACTAAACTGAGCAAAAAATATCTAATTATTTGTAAAAGTTCTCTGTTAAATAAAATATTGTATCTATAAAATAAATAATCCCATTATTTGAAAGGACATTTTCATCATGCAAATCTTCAAAAAAAATCCCTAATTCTTTATTGATATAGTCGTGGTTTCTATTGTTGTCAAAATTGTTAAATGAGAGAAACTTCTTCACAGCTTCTAAATCAGTAATCTCATTTGCAATGATGAAATCTTATTTTACTACAGCAAAAAGTTGCCCATTTATTTGTTTAAATCCTAAGAAACAATAAGATGTTGATTGAAAGAAATAGTTATGAATTAATAGGCTATTGAAGTAATCTATCCAGTATTTATAAAAGACTGAATCATTTAATTTGATAACACTAAAGTCATTGTAAAGATAAACCCTTTGTTCTGCACCTGCACTTATAAATTCTTGCTCTGATATTTCAGGCTCATAAAAAAGATTTTCTTGCTTAGCGAAATCAATTAAGCTTATTTCTTCTTCACTTTTGAGATGCTTTTGTTTTTTAATTCTGAGGCTTGTTTCCTCATTTCCTCTAAGGAAATTTTGTGTTTTTTTGAGTTGGCTTGTCTTGCCAATTGATCCATCGCCGATAATGATATTTCGTAATTCATCTTTGATATTTTTCATTAAAATAATGCTTAAAGATACAAATTATTTTCAACTCAAAAATTGAAACTATACTATTAACTCCCCTTATTCTCCCTTATCAACCTAATCACATTTCCTCCCAGAATTTTCTTAATGTCAGTTTCCGAGTATCCATTTTTCAATAATTCTTTTGTTATTTTTGGGTAGTCAGCTACACTATTCATCCCTAGTGGAAAAGATTCCGCACCATCAAAATCGGCACCTAAACCAACATGATCGATTCCAATTAATTTCACCACGTAATTAATATGTTTTATCAATAATGAAATTGGTGGACGATTGGCATCTGCTTCAGCCTGATGATTTGAAATTAGCGTATCAATTGCACTACTTCTACCATACTTAATTGACAGTGACTTTAACTCCTTATCGTATTTAGCGAAAAAGGCCTTTTGTTTTCTATTAAAAGTTGAATCTAAAAATCCACTGTAAAAGTTGATGCAAACCACACCACCATTTTTCCCAACAGCTTTAATTTGATCATCCTTTAAATTCCTCGGAACAGGATTTAAACTGTAAGCACAACTGTGCGAAACAATTATGGGTTTTGAAGTTACCATCATGGCATCGTAAAAAGTTTTTTCGCCTACATGAGATAAATCGACCATTACACCAAGCTTGTTTAAACGTTGAACAACTTGTTTACCATAAGCGTTTAAACCTGCATTTGCTGGTTTAACTTTTCCTGATGTTTCATCGGCGGCAGAACTCGCCCAGGATGTACTGTTGTTCCAGGTTAAGGTTAGATAAGCCATTCCGCGGTTGGCTAAACTATCGATATAATCAAGGCGGTTTTCTATCATGTGGCCACCTTCAACACCAATCATTGCGGCCAGTTTTTTCTGCTTAACTGCTTGTTCCAAATCAATAGCAGTTTTTATCAGCTGAATTTTATTTGGATATCTTTTAATTAAGCTATATAGCGAATCTATTTCCTGATTTGCAAGCGCATAACCACCGGTTTCATCGCACCAGATAGAAAAAAACTGTACATCTAAACCACCTTGCTTTGCTCGTATTAAATCGAAATTTCCTTTGGCCTGAAGTTCACCTATATCAATTCCCGATTTAATTTGATTGAAAAGAATATCGCCATGCGTATCAATTACAATCGCATTCTGATGAATATTCTTTAAATTTTGTGCAAAAAGATTAGTTTGTATTGAAGTAAAAAAGAGAATGGCATAAACTATTTTCATGAGTTAAAATTAAGCATTTGAACCTTGTGATTATTCAAATGCTTAACCTTAATTTACATGCTATTTAATTTTCCTTACATACGCATCGGCACCTGAAACACTCGATATTGCCTTGCCATTTTTGTTAGGACTGGATTTGTATACGACACCTGAATCTGCACCTTGAACTCTTATTAACTTTACACCTTGCGCCTTTACTTTAATGGCCGCACCAGTAACTGTTATTGTATTGCAATTCCCCGTAATGGTAACATTAATATCGCTACCAGAAATATTAATATCCTCATTACCAGTGGCTTCAATTGTTTTGGTTATACTGCTTCCAGCTACATTTATTGTTTCGGCTGTTTCTTTATTCGTTGTTTGAGCAGGTGAAATAAATGGGATCGCAAATAGAAATGCAAACACACATAACCATGAGATTTTTTTTAGGTTTTTCATATTTAGCTGGATTAGGTTTTTTTAAATGCTTACCAAATATCATACCATACAAAGTCTATGTCTGAATCACACCAACACTAAATTTCTTAGTTATAGGCGATTGATTTGCAGCCTCAATACCCATAGAAATCACTTTTCTGGTTTCCAGCGGATCGATAATTCCGTCTACCCAAAGTCGTGATGCAGCGTAATATGGTGTAGTTTGACTATCATATCTATCCGAAATTTCTTTTAATAGTTTGGCCTCTTTTTCAGGGGTTATCACTTCGCCTTTTGCCTTTAAAGATGCTTCCTGAATTTGCAATAAAGTCTTCGCCGCTTGTGATCCGCCCATTACTGCAATTTTTGCCGTTGGCCAGGCGTAAATTAAACGTGGATCATAAGCTTTACCACACATGGCATAATTACCTGCACCATAAGAATTGCCGATTACGATTGTAAATTTAGGCACAACAGAGTTTGCAACCGCATTGACCATTTTAGCACCGTCTTTTATAATACCTCCGTGTTCCGAGCGGCTTCCAACCATAAAACCTGTTACATCCTGTAAGAAAACCAATGGAATTTTCTTTTGGTTGCAGTTCATAATAAAACGAGCGGCTTTATCGGCACTGTCAGAATAAATTACGCCACCGAACTGCATCTCCCCTTTTTTCGATTTTACAACTTTACGTTGATTGGCAACGATTCCGACAGCCCAGCCATCTATACGCCCTAAACCACAAACAATACTTTGTCCGTAACCTTGCTTGTATTCTTCAAATTCAGATTGATCAACCAAACGGTTTATAATATCCAAAATTTCGTATTGTTTATCTCTATTTTCGGGGATAATACCATACAATTCATTTTCGCTTTCTTTAGGTTTTGCAGCTTTAATTCTATCAAACCCTGCATTTTGAGGCGCACCCAACATGCTCATAATGTTACGAATACTATCCAAACAAGCTTCATCATTAGGATGTTTGTAATCGGTAACTCCAGAAATTTCGCAATGTGTTGTTGCACCACCCAAAGTTTCATTATCAACTTCTTCGCCAATGGCAGATTTCACCAAATAAGAACCTGCTAGAAATACCGAGCCGGTTTTATCAACAATCATGGCTTCATCACTCATAATTGGTAAATATGCACCACCCGCTACACAAGCACCCATAATTGCAGAAATTTGTACTATTCCTTCTGAAGACATGATGGCGTTATTGCGAAACATCCTTCCAAAATGTTCTTTATCAGGAAAAATTTCATCTTGCATAGGTAGATAAACGCCGGCACTATCCACCAAATAAATCACAGGTAAACGGTTTTCCATGGCAATTTCCTGAGCCCGCAGATTTTTCTTAGCCGTCATAGGGAACCATGCGCCAGCTTTAACAGTTGCATCATTAGCCACAATCATACATTGCCTACCGCTAACATAGCCTATTCCACAAACTACGCCTGCCGACGGACAGCCACCTTGTTCCGCATACATCCCATCGGCTGTGAAAGCCCCAACTTCTAAAAATTCAGAATTTTTATCAATCAAATACGCGATTCGTTCTCGAGCTAAAAGTTTGCCTTTTTCTTTCTGCTTGGCAGCATTTTTCTCGCCACCACCTTGATAGATTTTATTAAGTTTGGTTTTTAGCTCATAAACCAGTTGCTTATTTACGTCTTCGTTTTTGTTGAATTCGATATTCATGGAGGCAATTTAAATTTATTTTTATATAAAAGTGTGGAGACCAAATTGGTTTCTGGTATACACCTGTATTTAACCGCAAAGAGCACTAAGAAAAAGCGCAAGGTCCGCAAAGAATTTAAACAAAAAGGGCACAACGAAAATATAAAGAGTCACTAAAAAAGTTTTTGATGGTTAGCGTGTAAAACCTCACCCTGTTAAAGTTAGTGGTAATTGTTCTTTTAATGCAATCCCTCTCCTTAAAAAGAAGGAAACAATGGCTTTATTGTAGAAGCAAAATAGTAGAGAAAAGGTAAATATCCAGATAACTCTGTTGTGCTCTGTGAAAACTCGGTGTACTCTGTGGTAAATCCTTGGAAACCTAAACCCAACTTTGCGTTCTTAGCGAAAAACTTTGCGCCCTTTGCGGTTAAATAAACAAATATCCATTTAAAATAATAATTTTGAATAAATCTCATTTAATGGAATTAACCGTAAATATCCCTGCACTATTATTTCCTGCCATAAGCTTAATTATGCTGGCTTACACCAATCGGTTTTTGGCATTGGCAGCTTTGGTTAGGAGTTTGAAATCAAAATATGAAGAAAGCGAGAAAAATATCGGCTTGCAAAATCAGATTAGAAACCTACGTTATAGGTTAAAGTTGATAAAAAACATGCAGGCTTTGGGCGTTTTAAGTTTTTGCCTTTGCCTGTTCTGCATGTTTTTTATCTATCTGGAATGGAATATTATTGCCGAAATCCTCTTTGCGCTAAGCTTAATATTATTTATGCTTTCGCTGATTATCTCCTTAATTGAAATTCAAATTAGTACCAAAGCGTTAGAATTAGAACTGAGTACGCTCGAAGATTTAGAGGATGAATCACTTGGCGGCTTTATTAAAAAGAAATTTAAAAAAGATTAGAACATTTAGGCAACAATGAAGTGGTACAAGAAAACAACTTCACCTGTAAAAGCAGGCTTCTTCTGACCATCAATTTCCATTTCGATACCCATATTCACTTTAGTAACACCACGCAAATTAACAATGGAAGCCAACTTAGCCTTCAATCTAATTTTGCTATTTACCAAAACAGGTTGTGCAAATTTTAAACTTTCAATACCGTAATTAATCTCCATTTTTAGGTTTTGGATATCAACAATTTCTTTCCATAAATAAGGAATTAACGATAATGTTAAGTAACCATGGGCAATTGTACCACCAAAAGGTCCTTCATTTTTTGCTCTTTCCTCATCGGTATGAATCCACTGATAATCCAGTGTAGCATCGGCAAATTTATTTATTTGTTCCTGGGTAATGGTATGCCATGATGAAACGCCCAATTCTTTGCCTAAATGTTGTTCAAATTCTGCGTGTGAAGTAATAATTTGCATTGTAAAGTATTTATCGCTTTGCGTTTAGCGGTTTAAAAATTGTTTAAAGTTATTTGTTAAGCTCTTAGATTAAATTTCTTTCTCTAAACCAAACTTCGTCAGGCACAGCAGAAAAGTTATCCATTTTATCGATTAAAATTTCAGCATCCGCCTCATTAAAAACTAAATCACGGTTGGCAGGTTTTAGGAATTTACTTTGTACCATCATTTCCATTTGAGCGAATAACGGATCGTAAAAACCGCCAACATTTAATACTCCAATTGGTTTATTGTGCAAGCCCAATTGTAACCAGGTAAGCACTTCAAAAAACTCTTCGAGTGTACCAAAACCACCCGGAAGAATCACGAAGCCATCGCTTAAATCGGCCATTTTTTGCTTCCTCTGATGCATATTTTCAGTAATAATCATTTCTGTTACACCTTTATGACCAACTTCCTTATCCATTAAAAATTGAGGAATTACTCCAGTAACCAAACCACCCATTTCTAAGATATCGTTTGCCAAAACACCCATAACGCCTACACTTCCACCACCGTAAACCAACCTAATGCCTTGTTTCACAAGTGTTTCTGCAAGTTGTTTTATCGCCTTGCGTAACTGCACATCGCCATTAAAATTTGAGCCGCAATACACGCAAACTGCCTTAAGCTTATTCATTTTGTTTTAAAATTTACCGAAGTTAAGATTTTATCAGCTTTCTATAAATTTTAATTCTGAACAAAGCTGTGACAAGTATCTTTTTTAAAGGTTTTGGAAAGCAATTGCAGTAGTTTATTTTAACGTCCGTCCTTCTATCTCTTCAAGTCCTCTCCCGATAAATCGGGATGTGGGCTTTCCGTTCTATAAGGTTTATACAGTTTGGCTTGTAGAAAAAACAATGGCTAAGATAAATAGACCTGAAGGTTTATCTACAGACCATTAAAAAACCTCGGAGGTTATAAAAACCTGCTAGGTTTTAGTTAACAAAAAACGTCGAATAAAATCCGACGTTTTAACCAAATATATAAGAGAGAAAAATTTAATTTAGAACGAGAATCTTAAAGTTGCTCCGTAAGTTCTTGGATCGCCGAGTACACCAGCATATAAGCCAGAGTTACCTGCGGCTGCTTGCAACTGCTCGAAATAGTTTTTGTTGCCAATATTTCTGCTCCAAACAAATGCCGAAAACTTTTCAGACCTAAATCCTAATCTCGCATTAAATAACGAGTAACCTGCAACATTTAAAACTGCTGATGGAGTAGCGTTTGAGGAATAATCAGAACGATAACTTACATCACCTGCAATAAAATATCTTCCTGCTTTTGTAGCTAAATTTCCTGATGTGCTTAATTCTGCACCACCAGAAACATTGTATTTTGATATCCCTGGCAATCTACCTCCGGAGGCATCTTTAAAAGCAACCTGCGTGGCAACACCATTAACCAATTCGGTATGGCCTGTTTCTTCTAGTGGCAATGGTGCGTTTGTAAAAGTTACATATTTGCCATCAAGATAAGATAACGCCGCATTTAAGTTTAGAAATCTTTCCAATTGATAAGTTCCATCAATTTCGAAACCTCTTACTTTTACCCTTTCGGCATTTGCCAAATAACCTCTGTTAACACCTAATTGTGGCGATTGCACATTGGTTTGATAATCTTTAATATCAGTATTAAAAGCCGTTACATTTAAAATTGCACCTTTGAAAGGTTTGGTTTTTAAACCCAATTCATAATGTTCAACATATTCGGGTTTTACAACGGCCAAAGTTAAATCTGCAGCACCAATAGAGGTTGTTGGCAAACCACCAACATTTACACCAACTGGCTTGTAAGCAGTTGAGAAAGTTGCATAAGCATTTAATTTAGGCGTTGGACGGTATGAAACGGTGATATTTCCTGATAAATTGTTATTATCTACATCAGTTGTAAATTGTTGGTTGGCATAAACTGCTGCTTTAAGCGCCAGCAATGCAGCGTCGGTTGTTTGCAAACCGCCATAAGTATTTCTATTATAATCTACATCCTTTTTATCGTATGTATATCTTAAACCTGGTAAAATGTGGAGATTTTTAACAACTTCCCAATCTATTTGACCGAAAACAGCTGCACTTAAGGATTTAATGGTTGAATTTGTTTTTATACCAAAACCATCTAACAAGCCTGGGGTAGAATATAAAGCTTGAGCACCTGTTGCACTTGTTTGTACGAAGCGCCATTGGTCTTTACCAGTTTCTTCGGTTTGATCTAAACCTTTTAAATTCTGTCCGAGTAAAAAAACGCCAATCACACCGCTTAATTTATCATTGATGTTACCCGCATATCTAATTTCTTGAGAGTATTGGTCGTGACGAGAGTTACCTTGCGATTTAGTTAAAGCGGCTAACTCCGAAAAATCTCTGTCGTTAGTTGGGTCCCAGTTCCAAAATCTCCATGCCGTTGTTGAAGTTAAGGTTCCACCTCCAATTTTATAATCTACGTTTACCGATACACCACCAATAGATTGATTGTGTCGCCAAGGTGTGTTGGTATTTATTTCCCTTGCGAATGGGTCGATTTTTGGTTGTTGATAACCGAGAGCAGATACAATTGTTGCATATTGACGATAGGCACTTCTTTCTGTTGGCGTTACACCAGCAATAACCAATGGATATCCCGCCGGATGTTGTACACTCACATCGCCACTTAATAAAATCTTTAATCGATCGGATGGTGTGAAATATAGTTGCCCTTTAAAACCTAAATTGTTTTGTCCGCTATAACGGCGTTCTTCTTTTGTATTCCAAATGGTTCCATCACGCTGCGTCCCTGATAAGGAAATTTTTGCAGCCAGATTTTTGGCTAAACCGCCAGAAACCGATGCCTTTGCCTGAAGAAAATTATAATTTCCTACACTCATTTCCACTTTGGCTGTTGGAGTTTGTGTAGGTTTAGTTGTGGTGATGTTAAATGCGCCAGCTGTAGTATTCTTACCAAATAAGGTTCCTTGCGGACCACGAATTACTTCTATTTGTTCTATATCGAGGAAATCTGTTGAAGTTGCAGCCGGACGGGCATGATACACTCCATCAACATAAAATCCAACTCCCGGGTCGATACCATCATTTGTTAAACCAAATGTAGAACCTAAACCACGAATATTTAGCGTAGTATTACGAGCATTTGAGGCATACAACTGTACGGATGGAACCAATTCTTTTAAACGATTTACGTTAAAAGCACCAGCATTTTCTGCAGCTTGTCCACCGATAACTGTAATTGGAATTGGCACATCCTGCAATACTTCGGAGCGTCTTCTTGAAGTTACCACAATTTCATCAAGTTGAGTATCTTCAACCAATGTAAGTTCGATTGGTGTTTCCTGTAATTTTAGAATCTGAAAATCTTGAGGTTTATAACCCACATAACTAACTCTGATATAAAATGGCGGTTGTTGTTTAGCATCGATGGTAAAAGCACCATTTGCATCACTTGTAATAGCAATAGTTGTACCTCTAACGGTAATTGTTGCTCCAGGGATGGTGGTATTATTTGAACCTTTTACTATACCGGTTACTGTATTTTGAGCGAAAACAGTACCTGCCGAAAAGATTATTGAAAATAATAAAAATAAAGTTTTTTTCATGATTGTGTTAAAATGTTTGGTTTAGATGTGTTATTAATAACTCGTTCGGAAATTTTTGAATTGCTTGCTTAAAGGGCAACAACAACACTGTTTTAAGTTTTGAGTAATATTCATCATGGTTAATTATATTAAATCTATAGATTTAGTCGACAAATATATTAAAAAAAAGCATCTGCCAAATTTTATTTTGCGAATTGTTTTTTGCGAATTAACTCTGGGTGTATTAATCGCTTGAATTATAGCAAAATTTCAATAAAATTTTCGAAAATGGTAAGCATCTTAAGGTCGTTGAAAGATGTGGCACCGCTAATGTTAAGTTATCGGGTTTAATAGTAAATTTGGTAAGTTACTAACTCTAACAGGCCTGATATTTATTAAGAGTTAGTAACTTTTAATAAACCAATAAAATGATACAGTTTTTAATCCTGTTTAATAGGCCAGGCTAAATGCAGCCATTTACGGTTCGAGGCACAATCTGCGTTAATAAACCTGACAGCAGCGGCAGCCCCGAGTTTTTCTACGAGGGCTATAGCGAATGGCAGGACTGTGCTAACCGATGAGCTATAACGCTCATTTACAAAAAGATTAAGATTAAGCTCTTAAATAATCGGGAGTAATTCATTATATCAAAACACTCAATTTAAAAGATTTCTCCTCTGCGGTCGAAATGATTGTTATGATAAATACAAGTTCTATGCAGCTATTTTATAATTATTTTTAAATGCCGTTTGGTTTTTGATAACAGCTGCTACCCTAAGTACTATTTTGTTTCTGACCGCATTTAGAACCGCCATGCCGTGCTTTCCTTCATCCCTTTTTCTGTTGTAGTAGTTTTTGATTTCTTGGTTATACTG
The DNA here is from genome assembly GCF_920984735.1 of Pedobacter sp. Leaf250. GTDB lineage: Bacteria > Bacteroidota > Bacteroidia > Sphingobacteriales > Sphingobacteriaceae > Pedobacter. Next base: position 49,958 of record NZ_CAKLBU010000010.1, read on the forward strand.
TATAGCAGATAATGCTCCTAGATGTAACAATCTTTTTAGCTCCTTGTTGGCCATTCTATGAACCCTGGTTTTGCCTTTTATGCTGATACCACTGCTATGCTCAAATGGAGCTACGCCTGCATAACAGGCAAGTTGTTTTCCGGTGGGACTACCTGCAAAGGTAGCTGTACAGCCGATAAGATATACAGCAGTTACGTGTCCTATTCCGGGTATGCTGATTAGTAGCTTATAATTGTTCTTGAAAGCATTGTTTTCTTCTATTATTTTTTTTATCTCCTGCTCAATATTCCTGATGGACTTAACTATGCCGTCAATGGCGGATTTTAGTGATCTCTCAATGATTTTCTGATGTGCTTTTTCATTTACATTTCCCAGTTCCTTAATGGAAACCCTCAGGCTGGTAATCTGTTTGAGAAGTTTTGTCCTGGCAGATATAAAGTCTTTAAGGTGTAACAAGATAGGGTTTAATGGCATTGTAGCGGTTAAAGTATCCGATTCTTTGAACGCGTAATTACATAGACGAATACTGTCTATCTTATCATTCTTTCCTCTGGCTATACCAAAGCTCCACTTGATGTGGGCTGCATTGCCAATGTGGATCGGAAGATGTTTTCTGCTGCAGAAAGACCAGATCTGACGATGATAAATGCCCGTGTTTTCGATCACTACAAGGGAGTTCCCATCCATAGTTACCCCATGGGCCTTAAGCCATTTATCGAATACCTTTATTCCAGGATTGGTATTTTCAAAGCGAGCTGTTTCAACCCCCTGTTTTACATGGCTTAGAACAGTCATTAAAGAAACGTCGAAGTACGGTTTTGAAACATCAATACCGATGAAGAATTTTGTTGGGCCTTTCATTCTGTTTTTTTTATGTTTGTAGCAATTACCTGATTCCAACCCATCGATCCAAGTCCTTAATAATGGGTAATGCCCTAATTGTTATCTGGTCACTAAGGGAGAAAATCGGTAGCGGATTGCATCATTTCATAGGTATAAAAACCTTGACGAAGTATTAATGTGCCGCTACCGATTAGGTAATATCTAAATCTCTTATTCAAATTTAAGCAAATAATAATATTCGATTAATCCTTAAATAGATACTGATACAAATCTAAAGGACGGCTTAGCTAGGGAAATCAGATTTGTGCAATTAAAACAGTTATCGTTTAAAGCGTAGAGATTATTTAGTTATTTAAAGCTACACATTAAATAAAAACGAGGCTATCGTTTCTGATGCCTCGCTTCTAATTTTATTTAAGCTAAATTCTCTATCGCGGCTGAAATAACCACGGTATAGAAAACTATATACTTTTTACTTTTTACTTTATTTTATCTCGTATAATTCGGCGCTTCCTTGGTAATTGTAATATCATGTGGATGACTTTCACGCATACCCGCAGCGGTAATTTGCACAAATTGTGCTTCCTGCAAAGCCTCGATACTTGCAGCACCACAATAGCCCATACTTGCACGTAAACCACCAATGTATTGATACATCACTTCTGCCAGAGTACCCTTAAATGGCACTCTACCTACAATTCCTTCAGGAACTAACTTTTTGATATCATCTTCTACATCCTGGAAATAACGGTCTTTTGAGCCTTGCTCCATTGCTTCAATAGAGCCCATTCCGCGGTAAGATTTAAATTTACGACCTTCATAAATGATGGTTTCACCAGGAGATTCTTCAACTCCGGCAAATAATGAACCAGCCATAACCGTACTTGCCCCAGATGCAATAGCTTTAGCAATATCGCCAGTATGTTTAATTCCACCATCGGCAATAACCGGAACGCCTGTACCTTTTAATGCTTTAGCACATTCGTATACGGCATATAGTTGAGGAACACCAACGCCCGCAATAATTCTGGTGGTACAAATTGAACCCGGACCAATACCAACTTTAACAGCATCAGCACCTGCATCAGCCAAAAATTTAGCAGCAGCACCAGTTGCGATGTTACCTACAATAACCTGTAAATCAGGATATTTTGCTTTTACTTCTTTTAATTTATCAACTACTCCTTTCGAATGTCCGTGAGCAGTATCGATTGTAATTACATCAACACCAGCATGAACCAAAGCATCAACACGCTGTAAGGTATCGGCAGTTACGCCAACCGCAGCGCCTACGCGTAAACGTCCACGTTCATCTTTACAAGCTGCCGGGTAGTTTTTAACTTTTGAAATATCTTTGAAAGTGATTAAACCACTTAGATAGCCATCTTTTGAAACAACTGGCAATTTTTCAATTTTATGATTTTGAAGAATTTCTTCTGCCTGAACTAAGGTTGTTCCTTCCGGAGCAATGATTAAATTATCTTTAGTCATTACCTCGGCAATTGGACGTTGCATGTTTTTTTGGAAGCGCAAATCGCGATTTGTAATGATACCTACCAGTTTATTATCGTTACTAACCACCGGAATACCGCCAATCTTGTGTTCTTTCATAATTTTGAAAGCATCGGCAACTACTGCAGTTTCTAGTAAAGTTACTGGGTCTTGAATCATTCCGCTCTCCGAACGTTTCACCTTGCGCACTTCGTTAGCCTGTCTCTCGATAGTCATGTTTTTGTGCAACATACCGATACCGCCATTTTGCGCAATGGCAATGGCCAGTTCAGCTTCTGTTACCGTATCCATGGCTGCAGAAATCAATGGAACGTTAAGCTTAATTTTTTTAGTTAAGAAAGTGGCTGTATTTACATCACGAGGCAGAATTTCCGAATATGCGGGCACTAAAAGTACGTCGTCATATGTTAAACCTGTAGCAATAAATTTTGTGGAGTCGAGTTGCATAGCAAATAAATTACGATTTATTATTTGCCAGGCAAAGATACAAAAAAACCATGGAAATAAAAGCGTAAAGCTAAAAATGGATAAATATTGAGGTTGGCTGACAAATGAAAATTTGCGATAAATAGATAATTTATTCAAAGGCTTTATTATCATTGCAATAAAATAGAACCACAATGATTACAGAAAACAGCTACTTTGAAGGAAATGTAAAATCTTTAGGTTATCAAACCGCAGAAGGAAAATCTACCATTGGTGTAATTAATCCTGGTGAATATACTTTTGGAACGGCACAGCTGGAAGTTATGCATGTTATTGAGGGCGAATTAGAGGTTCTCTTACCTGAACAAAACGATTGGAAAACTTTCGAAGCAGGAACGAATTTCAATGTTGAAGCCAATACATCTTTTAGTGTTAAAACAGCAGTACAAACAGCTTACTTATGCCAGTATAGATAAATAAAGAAGTCAAGTTTAAAAAACCTGACTTCTTCAAATCTTATATTATTTTTTACCCACCACTACTTCGGTGAGGTCGTCGTTGTTTAAATATTTATTAGCTAAAGTTAATATTTCTTCGGCAGTTATGTTCTTTACTTTGGCAATGTATCGATCGTAATAATCATAATCCAGCCCGAAAAAGTAAATGTTTTTGAACTTATCTGCATGAGAAAAAATATTCTCTAAACTACCCAACATCGATCCTAGCATGTAGTTTTTTACCAAATTTAGTTCTTCTTCACCAATAAGTTCGGTTTTAAGCAATTCCATTTCTTTGTAAATTTCAACCAGCGCATCTGCACAAACTTCAGCACCTACTTCGGTAGCAATAAAAAAGTAGCCTGCATCCTGCAGAGATGAAATTCCTGACCCAATACCGTAAGTATACCCTTTATCTTCCCTAATGTTGTTCATTAATCGAGAACCAAAATAACCACCCAAAACAGTATTTAAAATCTGTAAGCCAGGGAAATCCTCATGTTTTCGGTTAACTGCAATTTTACCAATTCGTATGGCCGATTGTATGGCTTCAGGCCTTTCCTTGTAAACTGATTGTTTACTCAAAGCCTTAAATTGAAATGTATTGGTTTTTGAATCGCTTTTTTCCCAATGGCTTCCAAATTGTTGATTGAGCAAATCGAAGCTATCATCATCAAATTTTCCTGATACTACTATGGTACAATTATTTGGCGTATAGGCCGCTTTAAAATAATCAACCAAATCTTCTCTTCGCAATTCATCATAATGTTTGGCTTGAATATCAACTCCATAAGCCGTATCGCCAAATAAGGCATGGGCAAATTCTTTACGGGATAAGATATCGTTCTTCTGCAAGTTTACCTGCAATTTTTGCTTCTGGTTCTGAATATATATATCAAGTTCCTGTTGAGGAAATTGGCTATCGCTCAATACATTTTTTACAATTGGTAATACTGAAGCCAGATGTTTGTTTAAAGTGTAAAGTGTTACTGCAGATTGATCTTGTGCATATTCGGTTTGGAAAAAAGCACCGTAAAAATCAATTTGCTCTGCAATTTCTTTAGATGAAAGTTTGCTGGTTCCATTATTTAGCATGGCACTCACCGCAATAGCCTGCAAGGGTTTTTCTACATTCCAATTTACATTGTTAAATAAAAATTCAATTCGAACTAAATCCTGTTCTCCAGAATAAACCACATATACCGGAACATCATTGTCTAGTTTCTTTTGCTGTGGCTGAATAATATTTATGGTTGATACCTGCTTGAAATCAGGCGCCTGTTGTCTGTTAAGCATCTTTTTCGGTTAAATAGTACAATGTAGACGATGATTCTTTTTTAAAGGTATTGTTAGAAATTCTCTTGATGTCATCAGCTGTAACTTTTAAAAACTCCTCTGCTTCTTGGTTAAGTAATTTTGCATCTCCAAGTAATTCGTAATAAGCAAGGTTCATGGCTTTATCCAACAAACTCATCTCTGAAAACACCAAAACAGATTCTACTTTATTTTTCACTTTGGTAAGTTCATTATCGGTTACCAATTCTGCCTTTAGTTGATTTAGCTCATTCCAAATAGCTTTTTCTGCCTGTTCGGTAGTTACGCCTTCAACCAATTTACCTTCTACAACAAATAAACCTGGATCCAAACTGCTTGATATGTAAGCGTTAATATCGCTGAATAACTTTTGCTCTTTTAACAAGCTATTGTACAATCTAGATGACTGTCCACGAGACATAATATCTGATAATAAATCAAATGCATAATAATCCGCATCTAATCTGCCTGGCATTTTAAAAGCAATATAAATGGCATTAAGAGGTACATTTGCCTTAACGGTTTCAGCTCTTTCTTCTAATTGAGGTTCTTCATGAATCAGATTGCGCTCATATTTTTCTCCTGCGGGAATGGGCTCAAACCATTTTTCAGCCAATTTTTTTACATCATCCGTTTTCACATTGCCACCAACAACTAGAATGGCGTTTTGAGGCGTATAATGTTTCTTGAAAAATGCCTTAACATCTTCCATTGTTGCATTTTCAATATGTGAAAGTTCTTTGCCAATTGTTGCCCAACGGTACGAATGTTTCTTATAAGCCAAAGGGCGTAGTTTCAACCAAACATCGCCATAAGGCTGATTTAGATAACGCTGTTTAAATTCTTCGCTCACCACATTTCGTTGTGTATCTAAACTTTTTTCTGAGAAAGCCAAACTCAACATGCGATCGCTCTCCAACCAGAAAGCAGTTTCGATATTTTCTGCGGGCAGAGTAATGTAATAGTTAGTAATATCGTTACTGGTAAAAGCATTGTTTTCGCCCCCTACCCTTTGTAATGGTTCATCGTAATTGGGAATATTGATAGAACCACCGAACATTAAATGTTCAAATAAGTGTGCAAAACCAGTTTTTTCGGCGTCCTCATCACGAGCACCCACATCGTACAAAATATTTAAAACTGCCATTGGAGTTGTTGGATCTTCGTGAACCAAAACCTTTAACCCGTTAGCGAGTGTAAAACGATTAAAATCTACCATATAATTTTTTAGAGTGGTAAAGATATACTTTTAGGGTAAAATGTGAGATGGAAAATGTAAGATGGAAGACACAATTTTAAAAGCTTTAAGAATAGTTTATTTAGAACTATAATTCTTTGACTAAAGACTGACGACTTTAAACTTTCCACTTCGGACTTTTGACTATCTTTGTGCTATGAATACAGCCGATTTACTGCAGCGGGCTTTGCATTTTGATTTTTTAAGCCAAGAAGAAGGTGTTTTTTTATATCATAATGCTGATACCGCATCGTTGATGTTCGTGGCTAATGAATTAAGAAAAATTCAAGTTCCGAATGGTAAAGTTACCTGGCAAATCGATCGCAATGTAAACACTACCAATGTATGTATTGCCAACTGTAAATTCTGTAATTTCTTTCGCAGACCTGGTCATGATGAAAGTTATATTACTGATATTGAAACCTATAAAGTTAAAATTGAAGAAACTTTTCGTTTAGGTGGCGATCAATTGCTTTTGCAAGGTGGGCACCACCCCGATTTAGGATTGGCCTTTTATGCCGATCTTTTTAAGAAACTGAAAGAATTATATCCTGATTTAAAACTTCATGCTTTAGGCCCACCCGAGATTGCACACGTTGCAAAACTGGAAGGCATTTCGCATACCGAAGTATTACAAGTTTTAAAAGACGCCGGGATGGACTCCCTTCCAGGTGCTGGTGCAGAGATTTTGAATGATCGCGTTCGCCGTTTAATTTCAAAAGGTAAATGTGGCGGACAAGAATGGTTAGATGTGATGCGTGCCTGCCATCAACTGGATATTACCACTTCAGCAACAATGATGTTTGGCCACGTGGAAACCATTGAAGAACGCTTTGAGCATTTGGTTTGGATTCGCCAGGTACAAAGTGAAAAACCTGCTGATGCAAATGGATTTTTAGCATTTATTCCATGGCCATTTCAGGATGACGGCACTCTACTGAAACGTTTACGCGGCATTAGCAATAATGTAACTGCTGATGAATATATCCGGATGATTGCTTTGAGCAGAATTATGCTGCCAAATGTTAAGAATATTCAGGCAAGCTGGTTAACAGTTGGAAAAACCACAGCTCAGCTTTGTTTACATGCAGGTGCTAATGATTTTGGTTCAATTATGATTGAAGAGAATGTAGTTTCAGCGGCTGGAGCGCCCCACCGTTTTACCGCAAATGGTATTCAACAATCGATAAGAGCGGCTGGATTTGAACCTCAATTACGTGGGCAAAAATACAACTATAGAGATTTACCTGAACATTTAGAAGAACAGGTGATTACTTATTAGAATTATTGGATGATTGAATGAGTGAATGAATGAATCATCATTTAAAACAATTCCAATTACCTTAGTGCAATATAAAACTTAAGCTTTCATTAATGTGGAGGCTTTTTTTAGGCTTTGGAAAAGCAGCAGGCTTATTTTTGAAGCACTAATTGTGTTCAATAAACCTGATTGCAGCGGAAATACTTTTAAAGTCACTAACTCTATCCGCACCTAGTCAATCAGAGTTAGTAACTTTGCCAGTAAAAGATTGAAGCGAGCAGGATGGGCATAAATTGAAAAACAGAATCCTGCTTTTCTAATAATAAATGAAATAAACCCTGATCTTAAAAATCTTATAAAATCCTGGGCAAAAATAAAGGGAAACAGAACCCAGTTCTGCCTCCCTACCTTAAACTAAACATTACCTAATCAATAATGTAAATTCTTTTTGGCTTATGTTAATTTCGAACCAGTTCTGATGAACAAGTTTGCAATTGTTTTAACTTCAGCTCCTGTTAAAAACTCATCAAAAGATTCTGCTGCTGCAGCTCTAGTTACAGCTGTTCCGTTTATACCAGTAATTTCGATATTTGCTTGAATAGTGTTGTTTTCACGAGCGTAAACAGGATCTACTTGAGGAACTCCAGTATCGTTAGAAACTCCATTTGCACCTAAACCTACCCATGGTTTCAGCGGAACATTTAAAAATGCTGCCGTCATTTGGCGTAAGTGTGAAGCGTGACGTGCTTCTACTGAGTGAATTTGTAATGCAGTAGTTAACACTGGCATGCCTTTTAATATAGGCGCCTGACCTTTGTAAGCTCTAACACCAGTATCTTCGAAAGCTGTAGCAACTTTTAAGAATGTTCCGTAGTTTGTGAAAACATCGCCAAAAGTATTTCCAGCAGTAAAATCAAAGTTAGCCTCAGTTAATGCAATTGGTGTACCACCTGCACCTGTAATTGCGCTTCTCAATAAGTTAACGTGAGCCAACTCATGTGTACGAATTGTAGTAATTGCAGTTGTTGCAGCACCAGCCGGAATTAAACCAGTACTTAATAAAGCTCTGTTGTAAAAGTTATATTCTAAATGCTCCAATGCCAATGCAAAGTTTAATACTTCGGTAACATTTGCCGGGTTTGATTGTCCGTAAGCTTTTTGAAACATAGAACCTAAAGCCAATGGTAAAGCTGCCAAAGAAATTTTCTTTCCAACGTTGAAGAAACTCTTCATTGCTGCTCTACGTGGATTTAATCTTTCATAGATCTCTCCATCAACTTTTTCAATTTCGTCTAATATATTTATGATATTCATGATTTCTGAGTTTAAGATTATAGGTTGATAACGTTAATTTTTGTTTTGATGAATGGAGCAGCTAATGGCAACACTTTATCTGGTGTTAATGCACCATCTAATCCATTTGCATCTACAGCGCCGAAAGCAGTAAGTGTACCTAAATCAGCAAATGTACCGTTAGAAATCTGATCTCTAACATATGCAGCATGACGTGCTTCAACAGAAACAATCTGACCAGCCAATACTAAATAAGCAGTTTCTTTCAATCTTACTCCAGCACCGTTATAAGCCGCAACACCTAAATCTTCAAATGTTTTTGCAGTAGCTAAAACACTTGCACCACTAGTGAAATCTACAGCCGAGAAGTTAACTTCTAAGCTACCAATTGCAGCTGTACCCAACGCTTTTTTGAAAAACTCCCTGTGAGCAATTTCATGAAATTGAACATCTTGGAAATATGCTTTTTGTGCTGTAGTAAATCCTGATGGATTAGAGTTAGCAACCTGAATGTAAAATGCTGCTTCTAATTGCTCTAATGCATAAGCATAATTTAATACACCAAAATCATCTTTAAAATCAAGCGTTACACCAGCAACAGGGTCGGTATAATTACGATCTTTTCTACAACCTGCTGCTACTAAAGCTAAAACGGCTGCACTTGCACCAGCATATTGAAGAAAGGATCTCCTACCTACTGTGCTTTTTAATAAACTTTCCTCTTGAAGTTCACTTTTTGTTTCTAGTTCATTGTTTTTCATAGTGACTATGTTTAGGGTTTTTTGAATTCGTTGATGATACATACGTGACAATTCTATGCCCGGTTTTTTGTTTTTACATTTTTTTTTATTAATCGATTTTGATACATTCACAAACCCATAAATATGACTGTATTTAAAGCCATTATTGTTGATGATGAGGAGTTTGCACGATCATCATTATTTTTTTTGCTTCAGCAAAATTGTCCTGAAGTAGAAATTACCGGCATAGCTAGATCTGTTGCAGAAGCAAAAGATATTTTAGCCCATCATCCCATCGATTTAATTTTTTTAGATATTGCCATGCCTGGCGGAAATGGCTTTGATTTAATACCTGATGCACAAAAGCATAATGCTGCAGTTATTTTTACAACAGCTTATGATCAATATGCGCTAAAAGCGATAAAGGCGAATGCTTTGGATTATTTATTAAAGCCTATCGATATTGATGAATTGAAAATTGCGGTTGACAAAGTATCGCAACACATTAAATTATTTAAAAATCAAAATGCAAACGATGAAAGGATAAGCAATCTGGCATCGAACCTGGCATCAAAATCAGAAATCAGAAAATTGACTTTACCTTACGGACAGGGCTTTAAAATGATTGATGTTGATGATATTATTTATATCGAAGCTGATAGTAATTACTCCATTGTTCATCTGAGCAATCAAGAAAAAATTACAGTTTCAAAGGTTTTAAGAGAATTTGAGGAGTTACTACCTACAGAACAGTTTGTTCGGGTACATAAATCTACCATCATCAATTTAAATCATTTAAAAGAATACAATTCGAAAAATGGATTGCAGGTATTTTTAAAGAATGGCGAAAGTATTAATATCTCAAGAAGAAGAGCTAGCGATTTTTTTGATAAAATAAAATCTTTTATAAAGGCGGGCAGTGATCATTAAACAAAATAAGTGTGAAAATAAAATAGCCTCCAGTGCTTCCTTCCTATATTTTAGGAACTACTTCTTCATTGCTTGTTTATTTTTTATAAGCATCACACAAAGCCAAGTTGCTACAGCTCAAATGACATATTTGCCGCACTATACCTCTAAAAATGGTTTGGCAAGCAATAATTGTTATTTTATCCTTCAAGATCAAAAAGGCTTTATCTGGATTGCAACGGATAATGGAATAAGTCGTTTCGATGGTACAAATTTTCAAAACTTTACCATTGAAGATGGATTGCCCGATACCCAAATTCTTCAAATGAAGGAAGATCAATTTGGAAGAATTTGGTTTTTTGCACTAAACGGGCAACTGAGCTATTTACAAGATGGAAAATTTTATAATCGCGATAATAGCGAGCTTTTAAAAAAATTAAGTCTGAATACTGTTATTGTTTCTTTTTTAATGGATAAGCAAGGTAGAATCTGGCTGGGAACAAATTCAAATTTGATTGTTTGTTGGGATGGAAAAAGAATAAATAAATACGTTTCTCCTAATGCAAATGATAAATTTATCAATGCTTTTATCCACGAAGATGATAAGGGAGACATCTATTCTTATAGTGATTTAAGTATTCAAAAGTTTGATGGAAAAACCTTTTCGGTGATTAAATCAGATGTTCAGCCACTCTCTTACATGACTGCGGTTAACACCAAAAACAAATCGCTTTTATATTTAGATAAGGGTGGATTAAAGGAATTGGATAAAGGAAAAATCACCTCCATCATTCCAATCCCGCAAAACCTGATTAAAAACATGTCGGGCTATTTTTATTATGATAATGATGCGAAGGAAGTTTGGATTGCCAATGCAAATGGTTCGTTCGCACTGGATAAAAATGGGAAAACTGTTCAATACCTTCAAGATATTCCGGTTAATCAGGTTATAAAAGATAGCAACCAAAATATGTGGTTTGCTACAAGCATTGGAATTTACATGTTGCCAAATGCAAATAATCGTTTATCTATCATCGATGCAGAATCTGGTTTGAGCAGTAATGTAATTAAAAGCATTACAAAGGATGGAAAAAACAGACTTTGGCTAGGCACTGATGATGCTGTTATTGATGTTTTAACCATCAGTAATTATCAGGTTAATGAAATTGGATTGGATGATTTTAAAAAATACAAAACGGTAAAACAGCTAAACTTCGATCCAAAAAACCAATCGATATATTTTTCCTCTGATTATGGAATGGGGGTTTTTAAAAACATTTACAATACCACCAATGAGGTTGCCTATTTAAAGGAAACCAATAATTCCATGTTTGTAATTAAACATTTTAGTGTAGATGAAAAAAGTAACCATTTGGCTTTGGCGCTTTCATCAGGAGTGGTTTTTCTTTCCGATCGGTTGAATAATTTTGAATTCAACTCCTTAAAATATAGGGAGAAAGAAGATTTTTTTAAAGATCGCTCCTATCATGTTTTCTATGATCGTAATGGTAGTTTATGGTTTTCAAACATCAACGGCCTGTCGCAATTTGCCAACGGAAAACTGATCAAACATTTTGAAAAAAATCCCTTGTTAACAAAAAGGATCAATGATATTCAACAACTAAGTGATGGCACATTAATTTTGGCCACCGATGGTTATGGATTGCTATTTTATAAAAATGATCAAATTATAAAACAGATTACGCTGAAAGATGGCTTAACCAATAACATTTGCACCAAAATTTTTATCAAGAACAATGAAATTTGGGTATTAACAAATAAGGGCGTAAACAAAATTGCAAATTACCCTAGGCAGCCTAGTGTGGCGAATTTTGATTATGGGAAAGATTTGCTAAGCGATGATATTAACAGTTTATTTATTGATGACAGCACAGCTTATTTTGCTACCAATAAAGGTTTAATACTTTTCAAATACAATAATAAAAACATCAGCCGGAATTTACCTAAAGTTTATGTTACTTCCATAATTAAGGATAATGAAAGATTACCAGTTAACCAGAAAAATTTTACCTTCGAAACTGGTAATAACACCATTTTATTTACTTTTAGTGCAGTTGATTTTACTACGAGCGATATAACCTATCGTTATCGGTTAAGCGAAAATTCGGCTTGGGTAGAAACCAGAACAAGGCGACTGGATTTCTCTTCTCTTCAATCGGGAGATTATAATTTCGAAGTTTCTGCAAAAAGCCAAAACGGAAATTGGGGTCCATCAGCAAAAATCGCATTCACTATTACTAAACATTTTTGGCAAAGCTTATGGTTTTTATCTATCCTAATTCTCCTGGTGGCTTATATTTTTTACAAGGGCGCAGTTTATATAACCAGGAAACAGAAAGACAAGGAGCAAGAACAATTATTGCTAAAAAACAAAGTGCTGATGTTGGAGCAACAGGCTTTGCAGGCTATGATGAATCCACATTTTGTTTTCAATGTAATGAATTCAATTCAGCACTACATTAACACACAAAATACGGCTTCGGCAAATAGGGTGTTAACAGGCTTTGCCCGATTGATAAGAAAGAATTTAGAAATTTGCACCAAAAGTTATATCACACTTGATGAAGAGCTTGAATATTTAAATCTCTATTTAAAATTGGAAAAAAATCGATTTGGAGAGAAGCTAAAATATAGTTTTTCTATTGATGAAGAGATAGATAAAGAAGAAACTTTAATCCCATCAATGTTATTGCAACCTTATGTAGAAAATGCTATATGGCATGGCATTATGCCGAAAGAAACAGGAGGAGAAATTCAGATTAATATTAAAATACATCATACTGATTATTTAAATATCGACATTATTGATGATGGTATTGGGATTAATAATTCGTTACGTGATAAAAAGGAAACACACACAAGTAAAGGAATGCAGATGACCAAAGAGCGTTTGAATCTTTTAAGCCAGATTGGAGCAAAACCTATACACTTAAATGTAAAACAATTGGCTACCAATGGTACAATTGTATCTATATCAATTCCCTTAAAATAACAAATTTACCGTTTACTCAATTATTAATACCACTCACTAAATAGAAGTTACACTGCACCATGTTTAGCCTTAAACTTGTGTTAGAAATAAACGATAGTGTTTATCAAAACGTTCTTATAGAATTGATATAGATATTTAATAACCTAACCTAAAACTATATCTTAATTCAGGTTTCATTTGTGTGTTGAAAGCGGTCTTGTTTTTTAAAAGCGAGACCGCTTTTTTTATGGCCAAAAATTATATTTTTGTGTATGCCCCAAATTAATATCACCAGGCACATAGAAGCCCTTATATTTTCTTCAGTTCAAAGCATTACCGTACAAGAAATCTTATTGGCATTAAATGCAGTTTTTGAAACAGAACATATTGAGCAACAAGTTTTCGAAAGCTTGGATCATATTCAAGAAAAATATAACCATGAAGATTTTGCAATTGAATTGGTAAATCTGAACAAGGGTTATCAGTTTTTAACCAAAAAAGATTACCACGAAACGGTAAATCAGCTGCAATTACATCGCTCAAAGAAAAAACTTAGTCAGGCAGCGATGGAAACACTGGCCATAATTGCTTATCGCCAACCCATTACCAAGTTAGAAATCGAACAAATTAGAGGTGTAAATTCTGATTATTCAGTACAGCGATTGCTGGAAAAAGAATTGATCAGCATTGATGGCAAGGCTGAAACTCCTGGTCGCCCGATACTGTACAGCACCAGCGGTATTTTTATGGATTATTTTGGTTTAAATCACATCAATCAACTTCCACAATTAAAAGATATCGCCAAAGAAGAAAATACCGTTGGAGAAAATGTTGATTAGAATAATTTAATTTATTTGTTTTCAGGTTGTTATTAGAAAAAGTTTTTTTGTATTTTTAAAGTATAAAAGCAATTTTTATTTTTGTGATATGAAAGCGCCAAAGAAACTCCCTACTAAGCCGACTACCAAAAAACAGGTAGATGAAGATGATGATCTTGAAGATGACGATATTCAAACTACGAAAAAGAAATCTCAAGATGAAGACGAAGATGATTTTGATATGCCATTAGATGATCTTGATAATTTCGACAACTTCGATGACGATGATGACGATTACTAATCATTAAAAAACTATATATTTGAAGGAGCATCCTGCCATTTGGCTGGATGCTTTTTAATTTTAAAATCTGCCCATGCAAATTATATCAGTAAGCAATTCATCTCTTAAAAAAGATTTCTTAACCGTTCCAAAAATCCTTTATAAAAACGATAAAAACTTTATTTGTCCTTTAGATAGTGAAGTAGAGAATGTCTTTAATCCTGAAAAAAACAACTTCTTTAATCACGGCAAATGTACTCGTTGGATTTTGAAAGATGATGGAGGAAATTTAATCGGACGTGTGGCGGCATTTATTAACGAAAAAAAAGCCCACAATTATGAGGATCCTACTGGTGGAATGGGCTTTTTTGAATGTATTGACGATGAGAAAGCAGCTTTCTTATTATTTGATACTGCAAAAACCTGGTTAATTGAAAACGGCATGAAAGCCATGGATGGACCTATAAACTTTGGAGAAAATGATTCGTTTTGGGGTTTATTAGTAGAAGGTTTTACACCTCCATCTTTTGGAATGAACTATAATTTTCCATATTATCAAAAGTTCTTTGATGCTTATGGCTTCGCAACTGAATACGAGCAGCTAACCAACCACATCAATTTAACCATTCCATTTCCAGAACGTTTTACCAAAATAGCCAATTGGGTAAGAAATAAACCTGGCTATACTTTTGAATATTTTAGCAAGACAAATTCTGAGAAATACATTAACGATTTAATGGAAATTTACAACGATGGTTGGCAGGATTTTGAAAATTTCGTTCCCATAAAGAAAGAAACTTTGGAAGAAAGCTTTAAAAGTATGGAACCCATAATGGATGAGCATTTAATTCAATTTGCCTATTTTAATGGAGAGCCAGCGTCTTTCGTGGTACTGATTCCAGATGCGAACCAAATGATTAAAGGCTTTGATGGCAAATTAGGCTTACTAGAGAAACTGAAATTTGCTTATCGCCGTTGGGTTGGAGTTACGCGTATGCGGGCAATTGTGATGGGAACAAAACCTAAATTCCAGAAGCACGGATTAGAATCAGTTCTCTTCATCAGGTTAGGAGAATATGTATTACCAAAAAATCAGTACAAAGAATTGGAATTAAGCTGGGTTGGCGATTTTAACGAGCAAATGATTGCTATACACAAAGCTACCGGCGCCACTTTTGGCAAAAAGCACTTAACTATGCGGAAGGTTTTTTAATAGGAATAATGAGCAAGGAATAAAGATTCAAAATCTAAAGAGTTAAATCCGTTATTCTTTTATTATTTATCTTTGCTCTTTTATCCTTGTTCTTTCTCCTTGCACCTGCTGCTACACCCCCAATTTATCATAGAGCTCAATAACCTTTTTGCGAAGTTTATTGAGCTCTTCATCTTTTTCCAGGAGCTGTTGTTTCAAGTCTGATACATCTTCCAAAGATTCAGTTCCTGCAGCCATACCTGTAATTAATTCTGCCGCTGAAATTTTAAATAATTTAGATATTTGGAGTAATCTGGAGAGGTTTAAATCCGTTTGGCCAGTTTCTATTTTACAAAATGCCGGAGTGGAAATGTTAAGAAGTTTTGCTACATCAGCCTGACTTAAACCTGATTCTACCCTACACTTCTTGATATGATCACCGATGCTCTTCATTATTTTGTTAACGAAGCTGCTAACTCAGGCAAATCAAAACCTGCATAATTGCCCGAACTCATCATTAAAAGATTGGCATCCTTATAATTTAAACTTAACAAATAAGCTTTCAATTTGGACGCCTCATTAAAAAATTTAAGATTTGGGTTAGCAAAAGCTTGCTGAACATCGTTTTCTGAAAAAGGTTCCATTCGTTTTTGCTCAAAGGATTTCAGATCAATAAATACGATAGCCTCATCAGCTTTATCCATTGCTCCTGCATATTCCTTTAAAAAATCCTTATTTAAACTGCTAAAAGTATGTAGTTCGATACAGGCCACTAACTTACGATTGGAAAATTGTGATTTAACGGCATCAATAGTTGCTTTAAGTTTTGATGGAGAATGTGCAAAGTCTTTGTAAACATTTGTCGATTCATCTGCCGAAATAACTTCCAAACGCTTTGCAGCGCCAGTAAATGATGCAATTGCTTCATTAAAATCATTTGCACTAATATTCAATTTCTGGCAGACTAATTTTGCAGCATTTAAATTCATCAGATTATGGTCGCCAAATATTTTTAACGCCGTCTTATTTGGCAATAAATAAGTGATTCCATTTACGATTTCATGGTTTGGAATTCCATAACCGATTTTATTGATTTTAGCTGTCGACTTTATTGCAATCTCATTTAAATCATGATCAGCCTCACAATATATTAGAGTACCATTTTCTTCAATCGTATTGATAAACTTATCAAATTGCGAAGTATAATCGGCATAAGTTGGAAACACATTGATGTGATCCCATGCAATACCGCTAATCACAGCAACGTTGGCTTTGTAAAGATGAAACTTTGGTCTCCTATCAATTGGAGAAGATAAATATTCATCTCCTTCAATAATCATAACAGGTGCCTCTTCAGTAACTTTAACCATAGTTTCGAAACCGGCCAGCTGTGCACCAACTAAATAATCAAAATCGCGATTATAATAATTCAGCACATGCAAAATCATGCTGGTTATGGTTGTTTTACCATGACTCCCGCCAATTACTACCCTCAATTTATTTTTACTTTGTTCGTAAATATATTCAGGATATGAATAAATTTTAACACCCAGTTCCTGCGCTTTTAGTAATTCAGGATTATCAATTCTGGCATGCATTCCTAAAATTACAGCATCAAGATGGGTAGAAATACGATTCTCATTCCAACCCATTTCAGCAGGCAATAAACCATATTTATCCAAGCGGGATTTAGCTGGCTCGAAAATCACATCATCCGAACCAGAAATTTGATAACCTTTTTTATGTAGTGCAATGGCTAAATTGTGCATCGCACTTCCACCAATTGCAATAAAATGTATACGCATATGAATTAATTATTGGATGAATAAATAATTGAATGATAGAATGGGAATGCATCGAAAACTCAGCTTCCAACATTCAATCATTCAAAATTCAATCCTTATTTTTTCTCAAACTGAGCCGCAACCCAATCGCCATTTTGCTTATGATCCAAATATTTAATTCCATATTTGGCACATTCAGCCGTAATCATTCCCAAATCGGGATCTAGATAAAATCCACTGAAAAAGATTTTTCCTTCTGCCTTTAAAACTTCAGCATAACGATGAATCTGATCAAGGAGGATATTTCTGTTGATATTAGCAAAAATCACATCGTATTGTTCGCTTGGAATAACCTCTTTACTCCCGCAAATTGCTTGTAGATTATCTACATTGTTCAAAGCTGCATTTTCGATAGTACTTTCGTAGCAAATATCATCATAATCAATAGCAACCAAGCTTTTAGCGCCTAGCTTAGCAGCTAAAATTGCCAGAATAGCCGTTCCGCAGCCCATATCCAATACTTCCTTATCCTTTAAATCGGCAGCTAAAATATACTGCATCATCATGGTTGTAGTTTGATGATGCCCTGTACCGAACGACATTTTCGGATCAATCACAATTTCATACGGGTACGACGGTTGTGGCTCGTGAAAAGTAGCTCGCACATAGCACACATCATCAATAACCAGCGGACTGAAATTCTTTTCCCATTCTGCATTCCAATTTTCATCGCCAACATCTTCTAAAAGATAATCAGAAGCGAAATCGTCAGCATAACGGTAAAGCAAACCTTGTAATTCCTGTTCGCTAAAATTATCTTTCATGATAAATGCAGTGAAACCGTTTTCACTGTCTTCGAAAGTATCAAATCCCAGTTCAGCAAGATCACTAATAAGCAAATCTTGCTGAAATTCTTCGATATTTTCGAATTTAAATACTGCTTTTATATATTGCATTAGCTATTTAATGCTTTAATAATATCTGTAAAATCACGAGATTTTAATGATGCGCCACCAATTAAGCCTCCGTCAATATCTTTTTGAGCAAACAGACTAGCTGCATTACCTGGATTACAACTTCCGCCATAAAGTATTGTAGTATCATCGGCAATATTAAATCCATAATTGGCTTCAATCTCACTACGAATAAAAGCATGAATATCTTGTGCTTGCTCCGGTGAAGCCGTTAAACCTGTTCCAATGGCCCAAACTGGCTCATAAGCAATAACAATTTTAGAAAAATCAGTATCGCTTAAACTGAAAACACCTTCTACCAATTGTTTCTTTAATACTTCGAAATAACTTCCATTATTGCGCTCATCTAAAGTTTCGCCGATGCAAAAAATTGGTGTTAAGCCATTAGCCAAAGCAATTTTAGTTTTTGCCGCTAAAAGTTCATTACTTTCAGCTTGATATTGTCTGCGTTCTGAATGGCCTAAGATTACATATTCAACACCAACAGATTTTATCATTTTAGCAGAAATTTCGCCAGTATAGGCGCCACTTTCTTTATCATGGATATTTTGAGCGCCAATTTTCACATCGTTTCCTCCCAATTTCGCTAAACTGTTCAGATGAATAAACGGAGCACAGATAATAGCCAATTGATCGCCTTTGCGTTCATCTTTAACCATATTAACAATTTCGCTGAATAACGAAATGCCTTCGTTATAATCTAAATTCATTTTCCAGTTACCTGCAACTATTTGTTTTCTCATTGTATATATTGATTTAATGATCTTTGTATAGACCGTGGTTATATTAAAAATTTCTGTAAGTAGCCGTTAACTCATAGATTTTAGTTAAAATATTTTTATCTAAATCGTTAAATTTTAGATTTTTACGGGCTAAAACTTTTTCTGTTGTGTCGAACATTTTATGGAGCTTATAGCTTTCGAAACCATCGGCACCTCCCCAACTAAAATCAGGAATATGACTTGGCGGCAAACCACCACCAAAAACATTTGCACTAACGCCAACAGTAGTACCTGTATTGAACATGGTATTGATACCCGATTTAGAATGATCGGCCATGATTAGCCCACAAAACTGCAAATTTGTATTACGCATATTTTTGTTTTCATAATCATAAAGCTTTACCTCGGCATAATTGTTTTTCAAGTTAGAGTTATTGGTATCTGCTCCAATATTACACCATTCGCCAAGCACCGAATTTCCTAAATACCCATCATGCCCTTTCGCCGAATTCCCCCAAATAACTGAATTGTTAATTTCACCACCCGCCCGACTATTAGGGCCAATGGTTGTACCTGAATAAATCTTAGCACCCATTTTAATAGATGAATTTTCACATAGTGCAAAAGAACCACGAATCAAACTTCCTTCCCAAATTTCGGCATTTTTACCTACATAAATTGGACCATAGCCACTATTTAAAACGCTACATTCGGCTTTTGCACCTTCCTCAAAAAAGACATCATCTCCTAATAATTGGTTTGTACTACTTATTTTAGCCGAAGTACGTCCTTTTGTTAGCAGTTCAAAATCCTTTCTAATTTCTGAAGGATTATTAGTGAAAATATTTTCAAGAAAATTGATCTTTACAAAATCAGTTCCGTAATTAATTGGCTTAAGTTGTTGCCTGGCCTGTTCATACGTTAAATTTTCATTAACTGCATAGGCAATTATAATATCACCAGATAAGAGAACGTCTCCGGTTTTAAGAGCAGAAATGGCGCTGAGTAAATTATGATCAGGACATATGGATCCATTAACAAATAAGCTCGCATTTGATTTTGAAGCATATTTTATGGAAAGATAATCTTGAGTATTAAAACCGAAATCGGCATCGAAATATTTTGCCCATTTTTCTGCGATGGTTAAAATACCAATACGCAAATCAGCAACAGGTCTTGTAAAAGTAAGCGGACGGAGAGACGCCCAACTCGCATCATCAAAAAAATTGATTGTCATAAGCAACAAAAATAAAAAAAGTCCCGATGCTTTTGGCAAAGGGACTTTAAAAAATGCTTTTTACAGCTAAAATTATTTCTTAGCGTAACGGTTTTTGAATTTATCGATACGTCCTGCAGTATCAACCAATTTCATTTTACCAGTATAAAAAGGGTGTGAAGTGTGAGAAATCTCTAATTTATATAGAGGATATTCGTTACCATCTTCCCATTTAATAGTTTCTTTAGTATCTACACAAGATTTTGTTAAGAAAGCATATTCGTTAGACATATCTTTGAAAACAACTGGTCTGTAGCTTGTAGGGTGCAAATCTTTTTTCATCGTATTTTTATTTTCTTTTAATTTTGATGAAGCTATCTCGCTAACGCTTCGATGGTTTCATCTGAATATTATATTAAGTTATTTGTGCGAAAACATCAAGAACATTCTTGCAATTTGCTGGCAACAACGCTTATGACATTTTCTATTATTCTTTTATACCTCTATTTTAGAGGATGCAAATATCCTAATTTTATTTTTGATTTACAAGGGAGTATTAAAATATTTTCTCAGGAATTAATTTTAAAAAGGTTTGGCACTGCCAAATATCTGAAATAATTCTTTACCCCTGGTAATGGCCAGAAAATCTTGCGCTGTAATTGCCGTCGAAAGCCCATCGCTTTCTACAATAACCCTGCCCTGCCCTTCTTTAATAAAAGTTGCATCACTGCCATTTTTGTTTGAGATACAGATCAAGCCATATTTAAATCCCCGAATAGTTTTGTTTTCTAGCGTTCCCGAAAAAATTATTGCAAATTCTGCAACCTTACCTCCTTGAGTAGATTTAATTTTGCCATATACGGTAAAATTATTTCCAGTACCAGAAACTGCAGTTACCAAACTGGTATCTCTACTCGATACAAAATTTTTCCCTAACAACTTAATACTAAAATCGTCTTTTTGCTGCGACAAATTAACTCTTGCATCTGCAAACTTGTAACCTATAACGTAATCGCCTTTAATATTGGTTGATTGAAGAATCAGCGGATTGATGGCATAATTTCCTTCAACATTTACGGGAGAAACTCCGGTATTTATGGTTAACCCTAATTTTTTCAATGAATCTAAATATTGATCTGGGATAACCTGTTGAATTTGTTTTTTCTGAATTTCAGCTTGATTAATTTCTTCCGTAAGTTCTTTGTTTTTCGAGCATGATGATAGTCCCAAGACAACAATTGCAACAATAATGGTAAAATTTAAAGATTTCATGAGATTTGATTTTAGTTTGCGATAATTAATTTACACCACAAAACTCAATCAAATTAAAGGGATTAGAAATACCACATTGAGTGATTTTTAAGACTAAAACAATCCTTGCTGTTTAGCCTTTAAAATAGCTTCAGATCTGGAAGCAACATGAAGTTTTTTATAGATGTGCTTAACATGTGTACGAACGGTTTCATAACTTATAAAAGCCTTGTCTGCAATTCCACGATAGTTATTTCCATCAACCATTAATGATAAAATTTCCTTTTCCCGGGCGCTAAGTTCAAAATCAGTTTCTTCTGGCTGAACTAAAATCACGTTTTTTCGCACAAAGAACTGCATCACTTTTTGTGCGATAGCCGATGACATTGATGCCCCTCCATTATAAACCTCCTCAATGGCCTGTAAATGCTTTACAGGAGAATCAGTTTTTAAAATGTAGCCAGAAGCTCCAGCACAAAGCGCATTGAATATTTTATCACTATCGTTGAAAACAGTTTGAATCAGCACCTTAACTTCAGGAAATTGTTCAGTAATAATTTTTGTCGCTTCAATGCCTGTCCTCCCTGGCATTTCTATATCCATGAGCACCACATCGGGTCGACTAAACAAAATATCAGCTTCAACTTGATTTACATTAGGAAATGTTCCCGAACATACAAAACCAGGCGTTCCATTTATAATGGTTTGCAAAGCCTCACGAATGAGTTTATTGTCTTCGAAGATTGCTATTTTTATTTCCATTGTTGATTGTAAACATCAAATATGAGCATGACTAATAAGTTTTGACATACCTCATTGGGTTATTTAATTGATAGGCGGATTTTGGTTCCAAAACCAATTATGCTCTCCATTTTCAAATCTGCATTAATTTCCCTTGCCCTACTCGCCATGTTAGTCAAACCGTTTCCCTTTCTCACTTCATCAATCAAAAACCCACTGCCATCATCGTTTATAATAATTTGAATGAGCCTTTGATAATGAGTAACTTTCACTATTATAGTTTTGCAATTACTGTACTTAACCGCATTGTTAATACCTTCTTTACAAATGAGATAAATATTTTTTCTCTGTTCCATGCTTAATTTTAACATGGCAAGAGATTCAGAAATATCAAATACGAGTTGAATATTTTTAACAGTGGTTAATTGAGCAGCAAAATCTTTCAATCTCTCCAAAAGGGAAAATAAATTATCCTGGTGTGGATGAACAGCCCAAACAATATCGTTCAGCTTGGCTACCATTTCGCCAGCGTTGTCTTTAATTATATCAAGAGAATTGTTAACCGAATCATGTTCTTGATTTTTGATTTGTTCTTTTGTAATGTAACTATACATAGCAATGCCGCTTAAAGTTGCACCAACTTCATCATGTAAATCCTGACTGATTTTACTCCTCAAATTAGCCAATCGTAAACGTTGTAAGGCATAATAGCGATAAGCGATAAATGCAATAATTATAGACAACAACACCAATAACAATACATAAACTCTTGTATTTGCCAAACTTTGTTTATTTTCCGATTCGGCAAGTTCCAAATTAAAGATCAGTTTTTCGTTTTTTAAACCTGTTAGCAACAAGGTTTGAATTTGAGTATTGTTCCTGGCATATGTAGACGTTTGAATACGATTTTTCAATTCAAGCGTTTTAATAAGCTTTATTTGATCATTATATTTCTTGTATAGTTTGATGGCTGTTTCTAAAAACATCAAGCTGTAAAAATCATTTAATTGAGGATACTTTTTGAGCAACATGAACCCCATTTCCAACTTTGAGAGCGCTTCTTTTTCCTGATCGTATGCTGCAGCACAATTTGCCAATCCGCTGTAACTATTTAATTCAACATCAAAATCATTTCCTGCTAGGGCAGCAATTCGGGTAGATTCAAAATATTTCTTCGCACTATCGATATTATTTTTCTGAAAATAAGCATTCCCTAAATTTAAGAAAGCCGTTGCTGTACCACGTTTGGAATTTATTTGTTTTGATTCAGTTAATGATTCCCTGCTGTAGTATACGGCACTATCAGATTGATGCAGCTTTTCAAAAGCCTCTGCTAAATTACCGTTGATGTGATGCGGTTTAGAAAGTTCGATATATTCTGCCGGGTATGGTGGCTGATGTGCAAATTTTAAACCCTTTCTAAAATATTTTACAGCATCTTTTAACTTATTATTATTCATATAAAACAAGCCTATGAAATTGCATGCATCGGCCATGAGAATGCTATCCTTTAATACGGAGGCGATGTTTTCTCCTTTAAAGGCTTCCTGTAAACCAAGTTCATGCAAATTATTATAATAGTAAACCTCCGCTTGCCTGGAGGTTAAGAAATAAGAGAAGAGTGATGGTTTACGATAACTAACTTTTAGATAAATTTTATTTAGCCAAAGTTGCGCCGAATCATAGTGATCGGAGTTCATGTAATTATCAGCATTGTTAAATGCTTTTAAAATAAATTGCTCATCTTGCTTATTTAGATCGGGATTTGAATGCCCTTGGGCCGAAACAAATAAAGGGAACAATAAGAGTATGAGGAGGCGGCAATTCATTGATTAAAGATATTAAAATATCAAACAATCAATTCATTAAATCAAATTTGTGTTTTACTATATTTTTTCCAGGTTTCGAGTTTAGCCATTTGTCGGACTATATAAGCATCGGCAATTATTTCTGCAGAGCTTTTCCCTTCCACCGTTTCCAGCAGTTCTTTAAGTTTGTATTGATCAACATCAGCTTTATATAAAATCTGAATCAGTTTCTGGAAATCGTTATCTATCAGATAGGTAAAGGCATCAACCATTGCTGCCCTCAATTGATTTTCTGTGAGATTTTCATTGATGTCGAAATCTTTGCTGATAATTTGAATTAATGACACTGAACTGGATTTTTACGTTAATAGATTTTAAGATTATTGTTGGCCATTTAGTATTAAGCAATGAAACATGAACAAGATTTTTAGGATTTAGAGATTTTAAGATTATAGTTGACCACTTCGCATTAACCATTTCCCATCTTCCATTTTCCACTTCCTATTTTCCATTCCCTATTAACCATTTCCCATTTTACCTCTACCATCCCTTAAATCCATTTAATTTCCTGACAAAGCTCTATTAAAACCCCATTTGTACTTTTAGGATGCAAGAAACAAACCATTTTATTATCGGCACCTTTTTTTGGCACCTCATTTAGCAACGTAAAACCATTTGCTTTCAGTCGCTCCATTTCTTCGAGAATATTATCAACCGCAAAGGCAATATGATGAATCCCCTCTCCTTTTTTCTCTAAAAATTTAGCGATTGCGCTATCATCAGATGTTGCTTCCAAAAGCTCAACTTTATTTTCACCAGTTTTTAAAAACGCTGTATTTACATGCTCTGAAGCCAAGATTTCGGTTTTATAACACGAAGTATTTAACAAAAGTTCGTAAAGCGGAACAGATTTATTCAGGTTGTTTACGGCAATACCAATATGTTCTATCTTGTTCATCATTTAAAAAGGTTGGTTGAATGTAAAAATGCATGTTTTATCTATAACCTCATAGGGATTATTTATAATTGTTCGAAAAGTTTTTTCGTATCTTTGTTTTAATAATTAACAGAACAGAGATGAAACAGCCGATATATTTAGATAATAACGCCACAACACCTTTAGATCCTAGAGTGTTGGAAGCGATGCTACCTTACTTTACTGAGAAATTTGGAAATGCCGCAAGCCGTAATCACGCTTTTGGATGGGTGGCTGAAGAAGGAGTAGATTATGCTCGTGAGCAAGTAGCCAAATTAATCGGCTGTACTGAGAAAGAAGTGATTTTTACATCGGGCGCAACCGAAGCTGATAACTTGGCAATTAAAGGCGTGTTCGAAATGTACAAAGATAAAGGAAACCACATTATTACTGCGGTTACTGAACATAAAGCTGTATTGGATACTTGTAAACACCTTGAAAAAAATGGTGCAAGAGTAACTTATTTAGGCGTTAAAGAGGACGGTTTAGTTGATTTAGCTGAATTAGAAGCGGCGATGACTCCTGAAACGATTCTAGTATCGATTATGTATGGCAATAACGAAATTGGTGTTATCCAACCGGTTAAAGAAATTTCGGCAATTGCACACAAGTATGGTGCTTTATTTATGACTGATGCAACGCAGGCGGTTGGTAAAATTCCGGTTGATGTTAATGCAGATGGAATTGACTTAATGGCTTTTTCAGCACACAAAATGTATGGCCCTAAAGGTGTTGGTGCACTTTATGTTCGTAGAAAGAACCCAAGAGTAAAAGTAACTTCGCAAATGGATGGTGGTGGCCACGAACGTGGAATGCGTTCTGGTACGTTGAACGTTCCAGGTATTGTTGGTTTAGGTAAAGCTTGCGAACTTTGCCGTTTAGAAATGGAAAGCGAAACCATTCGTTTATCTGCATTACGCGATAAACTTGAATCGACTTTAAATAAAATGGAAGAAAGTTATGTGAATGGTAATACACAACATCGTTTACCACACGTAGCAAATATCTCTTTCAAATATGTTGAAGGTGAAGGTTTAATGATGGCAATGAGTGATTTAGCGGTATCTTCAGGCTCGGCTTGTACTTCAGCTTCTTTAGAACCATCTTACGTTTTAAAAAGCTTAGGTTTATCTGATGATTTAGCACACTCTTCTATCCGTTATGGTTTAGGAAGATTTACTACTGAAGAAGAAATTGATCAGGCCATTGCAGTAACTCAAAAAGCAGTTAATCACCTAAGAGAACTTTCTCCACTTTGGGAAATGTTTAAAGAAGGAATTGACTTGAGCAAAATTGAGTGGGCGGAACATTAATTTGATTGACGATTGTAGATTTACGAATTACGATTTGCGACCTACATAGTTAAAAAAAAATAAGATTGTAGATTCTTTCATTAAACTTTTTAAGCTACAATCAAATAGAAATATAAATTTAATATTTTACGTTTGAAGGGCAATCTAAAATCGTAAATCTAAAATCTAAAATATCATGGCATATTCAGAAAAAGTAATTGACCATTACAATAACCCACGTAACGTAGGTACATTAAATAAAGACAGTAAATTTGTTGGCACAGGCCTTGTTGGTGCACCAGAGTGTGGCGACGTGATGCGTTTGCAAATTGAAGTGAGTGAAGATAACGTAATCACTGATGCTAAATTTAAAACATTTGGCTGTGGTTCGGCTATTGCATCTTCATCTTTAGCTACAGAATGGTTAAAAGGAAAAACAATTGATGAGGCTTTATCTATCGATAACATGGATATAGTTGAAGAATTGGCTTTACCTCCAGTAAAAATTCACTGTTCTGTGTTAGCAGAAGATGCAATTAAATCGGCTATTAATGACTATCGCGTTAAAAATGGCTTAGAAGCAATTGTATTAGAAAAATCGCACCACTAAACAGAATTTAGATTTTAGGTTGACGAATTACGATTTGCTATTCGTTTAAATCTAAAATTGTAAATCTAAAATCGTAAATCAATATGATTACAATAACAGATAAAGCAAAAGAAAAAATCACCCACTTAATGCAGGATTCTGAAATGGGTTCTGATTATTTTTTACGCGTATCAGTAAAAGGTGGCGGTTGTTCTGGATTATCTTACAATCTGGATTTTGATAACGAGGAACAAAAAGGTGATCAATTTTTTGAAGATAGAGGAATTAAGATTGCGCTGGATATGAAATCATTTCTTTATTTGGCAGGAACTGAACTAGACTTTACTGATGGATTAAACGGAAAGGGTTTTAACTTTATCAACCCAAATGCAAGCCGCAGTTGCGGTTGTGGCGAAAGTTTTTCAGTTTAAAACTCACTTATTAAAATATTTGAAGGCTTCGAAAATTTCGAAGCCTTTTTTGCTAATACATTTTTTTGGTTCTCGCAGATTCAAAATAATTCTTCGCTAAAAAGATAAAATAGCTTCCCTATTATTTCTAATGCTCGCGATATTAAAAAATTTAGCTGCGTAAATCCCTTTGATCTGCGGGAAATATCATGACCAAATCTGAGTAAATCATCATTAATCTATTTGAAATATTATTACAATTAAATTGGTTACAAACATCAATTTGCAATATTAAACCAAAAAGCATTATTATTGTTAATTATATCGAATACCAAATAAAGAGCGATGCCATTAATTAACGAATTTTCTACTGTACCAACCCTTTTAAGGAATGTTGTAAAGAACATTCACAAACCTGAAGAAACCTTTTTAATACATAAACAAGGTGCAGAATGGGTTGAAATTTCATTCGAGGATACGCTAAAAAGGGCTGATGCAGTTTCTGCATTCTTCTTAGAAAAAGGCATAAAAAAAGGAGATCGCTTAGGTTTAATGATAGAGAATTCACCTGAATATGTTTATTACGACCAGGGTATTCAGCAAATTGGTGTTATTAATGTTTCCATTTATCCAACGCTATCTGAACAGGAAGTTGCATATATTATTAACGATTCGGGTATAAAAGGAATTTTAGTTGGGAATAATTTTCTTTATCGTAAGGTGCTTAAAGTTGCCTCCAATTGTCCAGCTTTAAAATATATTATTCCAGCTTTTAAAGATTTTGAAAAGGTAAATGTTCCTGCGGATGTTAAAGTGGAAATAATTGCTTTCTCTGATATATTGGCACTTAAGCATCAGGTTACAGCAGCCGAAAAAGCCGATATTGATCAATGCAGGACTTTGGTATTGCCTGAAGATGTTTCTTCATTAATTTACACATCAGGCACCACAGGAACCCCAAAGGGTGTAATGCTAACCCACCATAACTTTGTTAAAAATGTGGAAGTTTGTTTGCAACAAATTCCAGTGATAGATAAAACAGAAACCTTTTTATCATTCTTACCTCTGTCGCACGTATTTGAGCGCACTGCAACTTATCATGTTTGCTGTGCTCAAGGCTGTAAAATTGCTTTCGCTCAAAGTTTAGAGCTGTTGGCAAAAAACATGGGCGAAGTTCGTCCAACGGTAATGAGTTGTGTTCCAAGATTATTAGAACGCATACATGATAAAGCCATAAAATCAGGAACTGCAGGTGGCGGCACTAAAGCAAAAATATTCACCTGGGCATTAGAAACCGGCAAAAAATTTAGGGTGAAAAAAGAAGCGGGTGAAAATCCGGGCATCATTCTATCAACCAAAAAGGCTGTTGCAGAGAAACTTGTTTTTAGTAAAATTAAAGAGAAAACCGGTGGCAGATTAAAATTTATGATTTCTGGAGGTGCTGCCTTACCTAAAAATGTTGGTGAATTTTTTGGTGACTTAGGGATTAAAATTTTAGAAGGATTTGGTTTAACCGAAACCTCACCAGTAATGTCGGTTACAGAATACCACCGTCAGGTTTATGGAACCGTTGGTCGAATTATTCCCGGTATAGAAGTTGGCATTCAGGATGTGGAAACTAAGGAAATTATTAATATCCAAACACATGATACATTTAATGAAGAATTTGAGTGTGCAGAAGGTGAAGTAATTGTTCGCGGTCATTGCGTAATGAAAGGCTACTTTAACAAAACTGCAGAAACCGCTGAAGCCATTGATCGTGAAATGTGGTTTCATACGGGCGATATCGGTCGTTTTTACAAAGGCAACCTTCAAATTACCGATCGTTTAAAAAACATGATTGTAAACGCCTATGGAAAAAACGTTTATCCAACTCCGGTAGAAAACATCTATTTAAAAAGCCCAAAAATTGATCAGTTATTCTTAATAGGCGATAAACGTGAATTTATTACTGCTATTATTATTCCAAACAGAGAAACACTCGAGGAAACCTTTAAGCTAAAACCTTCCTTTTTTGATGATGCTGATCCATTTATTCGCGAGCAGGAAATTATCGATTGGATGGAACAAGACATCAAAAAAATCTCTAATGAACTGGCTAAGTTTGAGCGTATTAAAAACTTCAAAATTAAACGTAATCCATTTAATATTGATGATGGAGAGATTACACCTACAATGAAGATAAAACGAAGAATTGTTGAGAAGAAATACGCAGAAACTATTGATGAAATGTATAAGGAGGAAGTTGAAGCAGACTCTTAACGTTTCATAATAACTTGTTTTGGATACAGATATCTTCAACAATTAATTCAATCGATATAATTTCTTTAATAATATAAAATTTACCTACCTTCCAACTGTCAGAGTAATGTAATCTACAAATCTCTTTAAATGTGGCAATTGGTAAAAATATGGTGATAATTAATAGTTTTAAAGAGTACGAGTCATACTTAGGTACACAAATTGGTGCTTCCCAATGGCACAAAATCAATCAACAACAAATTGATAAATTTGCCGAGGCAACATTAGACTTTCAATGGATTCATTGTGATGAAGAAAAGGCAAAAAATAGTGGCCCTTTTGGTTCTACAATAGCTCATGGCTATTTAACCTTATCACTCATCCCCTATTTATGGAAGCAAATTGCAGATATTCAAAACGTAAAAATGGAGGTGAATTATGGGATCGAAAAATTTAAGTTTAACAAACCTGTGCTGGTAAATGATGAAGTACAGTTGAGGGCCAAACTCATTGCCATTTCAGATTTAAGAGGAATAACAAAGGTGATTATTGAAGCTAATCTTGATATTAAAGGCCAAACTAAAACTGCTTATACCGGAAATGTTGTGTTTTTATATCATTTCAATTAATTAAAAATATTCACTAAATAGTCAATAAATAGATAATATCCCTATCTATCTTTTTAAGGGCTAAATACTATTATTAAACATCTTGCAAAATTCTTACTTTTGCAAAAAATACCCGAAATGAGTATAGGATTATCAGAACAAGAAATATTACGACGTGAGTCGCTAAAACAACTACGTGAATTGGGCATCGAGCCCTACCCTGCAGAATCTTACGATGTAAATGTTACTGCTGCAGATATTTTAGAAAACTACGAAAAGGATAAAACTGCTTATAAAACGGTTAGCTTGGCTGGTCGGATCATGGGTCGTAATATTATGGGTGCAGCTTCTTTCGCTGAAATTCAGGATTCTACGGCTCGTATTCAGGTATATTTAAAAAGAGATGAACTTTGCCCTGGTGAAGACAAAACATTCTATAACACAGTATTTAAAAAGCTTTTAGATATTGGCGATTTCATTGGCATTAAAGGTTATGTTTTCACAACGCAAACTGGTGAGATTTCGATTCACGTTACTGAATTTAAGGTTTTAGCAAAATCTCTTCGTCCGCTTCCTATTGTTAAACGCGATGATGAAGGCAATGTATACGATGGATTTACCAATCCGGAATTGCGTTATAGAATGCGTTATGTAGATTTAACGGTTAATCCAGATTACAAACAAATCTTCATTAAACGCAGCAAAGTGATCAACTCCATGCGTAATTATTTCGATAATCAGGGCTGGATGGAAGTGGAAACCCCTATTCTTCAGCCTATTCACGGAGGTGCAGCTGCCCGTCCGTTTGCCACGCATCATAACACTTTAGATATGCCGCTTTATTTGCGTATTGCAAATGAGCTATATTTAAAACGCTTAATTGTTGCCGGTTTCGATGGTGTTTATGAATTCGGTAAAATGTTCCGTAATGAAGGAATGGATCGTACGCACAACCCAGAATATACCTCAATGGAAATCTATGTGGCCTACAAAGATTATATCTGGATGATGGCTATGGTAGAAGAATGTTTAGAAAAAGTGGCCATTGCAACCAATGGTTCTGCAGTTGTTAAAGTTGGCGAAAACGAAATTAATTTCGAAGGACCTTACGAAAAGCTTACCATGTACGAGTCGATCCAGAAATATACCGGCATTGATGTTTCGGCAATGAATGAAGAAGCGTTGATTCAAACTTGTAATGAGTTGGGTATTGAAACCGATTCTACAATGGGTCGTGGTAAATTGGTGGATGAGATTTTTAGTGAAAAAGTAGAAGCAAACTTAATTCAGCCAACTTTCATTACTGATTATCCAATCGAAATGACTCCATTGGCCAAGAAACATCGCTCCGCTCCAGGCTTGGTAGAACGTTTCGAAATTTTTGTTAATGGTAAAGAAATTGGTAATGCTTATTCTGAATTAAATGATCCGATTGACCAAAAAGAACGTTTTGAAGATCAGTTAAAATTAGCCGATCGTGGTGATGCAGAGGCAATGGCGATGGATGATGATTTTGTTCGTGCCCTAGAATATGGCATGCCACCAACTTCAGGATTAGGTTTTGGTATCGATAGAATTGTAATGTTGATGACCAACCAAAGTACCATTCAAGAGGTGCTTTTCTTCCCACAAATGCGCCCTGAGAAAAAGAAAATCGAGTTAACGCCAGAAGAAACAGAGTTATTTGCCTTAGTAAAGGAAGGCGAACAAGCGCCATTAACTGATATTAAAGCAAAATTAACAGATTGGAGCAATAAGAAATGGGATACCACTTTGAAGGCACTTACTGGTAAAGGAATTCTTAAAGTTTCTAAAACTGACGATGGCTTATTCCTGTCGCACAAATAGTTAGGGTTAACAAAAACATAACATAAACTTAAAAGGCTTGCTAACAATTGTTTAGCAAGCCTTTTCTATATTTACAGCAATCGATAAATAAATATGATTGCCTTATGAATACTTCAAGCTTAGAAATTAACGAAAGAGAATACTGCATCAAACTAAGTAAAGATGCTTTTGATTTAACCCTTGTTCGCCAATTGATTAAAAGAATCCAGGCCGAAGCACTTTTTTTCTCTAGGTCTCAAACGGAAGAAGATGATATCTTAAGTAAAAGATCACAAAGAGAAGAACTAGAAGGATACGATAGCTTAGAAGATAAATAGCTGATGAGTTGCCTGTTACGAGTTACAGGTGATGCGTTATTCATGGCGCAATATGATACACTTTCAACTTTTAACCCTAAACTTTCAATCCTATTAATCAATATCCAAAGTTCCCTCAACCGAATCATCCATTGTTTTTCCTGTAATTACAGATGCTGCTATTTTCAAAAATGCCACAGCAGTTCCGTTCTTGGTATCCCAATAATATCCTTCCGAGGGAATAACTTTAATTAACGTAATATTCGGATCTTCTTTCCCACCTTGAAACCATGTTTTAATAAACGGACTCCAAAGTTCATCAATTTTAGCCTGATCACGACTGATTTCTGATATTCCATAAATATTTACAAAGCCAGAATGTGCACCAGCCTGAAAAAGTAAATGTGTAAATGGGTCTGCAGATATTTCGTCATTTTTATGACTATCCTTCATGCTCATAAACCAAATATTTCCTTCATCGTCCACTTGCTGTATTGCCATTGGCCTTACCGAAAGCGGAACTCCGGTTTTAATATTGGTACAAAAGAAACAGCTTTCGGCTTTCTCTGCCAAACCGCGTAATTTCTCGATTGCTTCCTTGCCACCTAAATCTTTAATGTTGCCTTCTTCTTGAGTATTGTTAGTACTTCCTTCTTGTGATGTTGCCATAATGTAGATTTTCTATAAACTACAATACAAAATCCACTTTGGTTTTAATAATTTGAAAAGCAAATTTCTGCATCTATTAAAGTTTCCTCCTGTTATCACTACTATCTTTTTGTGATTGTTAACTCTAAACGATTGTTACTGCACCAAAAAGTATAGCCGTTCTATCAGGTTTAAAAATACAAAGCTGTGCTTAAAACATAAAACCAAATCAAGTATCGAATTCCTAAACCTCTTCTACCGAAAGTACTTTTTTTGCCAGTTTGCCAACGGTTAATCCTTGTACAATAATTGAAAACACCACCACGAAATAAGTAATACCAACTAACATCGGTTTATATGGTCCTTCATCCATAGATAAAACCAGAGCAATGGAAACGCCACCACGTAAACCGCCCCATACCAATACTTTTATGGTACCGCTGCTGAATTTATTTTTAAATGGAATAAGCCTTACCGGAATATAAATGGATAAGAACCTCGAGAAAAGTACAATTAAAATACAACAGATTCCAATTAACCAATAATCGGTAATGTTATGGATAATCAATAATTCAAACCCAATAAACAGGAATAATATCGCATTCAAAATCTCATCAATCAATTCCCAAAATTTATTAAGGTAATCTTTAGTAACTGCAGACATTGCCGTTCGTTTACCATAATTACCAATTACAATACCTGCTGCAACCATGGTTAAAGGACCAGAAATATGAATAGAGTGAGCAATTAAATAGCCACCCATTACCACAGATAAAGTAATTAAAACAGAAACCTTATAATCATCAATTTTTCGCATGGCATTTGATGCACCAATACCTAAAAGGGTTCCCAATAAGAAACCTCCCAAGGCTTCTTTAATCAATAACCAAGAAATATTAGTGAAACTCACATCAATATCACTCCCTTGTGCCAATTGAAGGATTACCGCAAAAATTACAACAGCAACACCATCGTTAAAAAGTGATTCTCCTGCAACTTTGGTTTCTAAAGATTTTTTAACATTTGCATCTTTTAAAACACCCATTACCGCAATGGGGTCTGTTGGTGAAATTAATGCGCCAAACAATAAACTATATATAAAGGGTACCTGGAAACCAAAAAGCGGAGAGATATAAAAAACCAATGCACCAACAGCAAATGTAGAAATAACAACACTCACAGTTGAGAAAATGATCACTGGGGCTCTTTGCTCATGTAAATCGACTAAGTTGATATGGATTGCGCCTGCAAATAATAAAAAATTCAGCATCGCACCCATCAAAACTTCTGTAAAGTCTACATCTTGAAGCAGTGTAGAAAAATGATCGAAAGTTTTAGGAAATAAGCTCCCTGTAAAAACCAAAACAATTGAACTCAACATTGCAATAATCATGATGCCAATTGTAGAAGGCAGTTTGAGATATCGCAAGTTTAAATAAGAGAAAAAGGAAGCTAAAACGATGAGAACGGAGAAAGAGTAATATAATTCCATAAATATTTTAAAGGACCGGTAAATCTCCAAAATACCAAAAAATTTCGACTCACCTAAATTTAATTTTAGATTATGACGTTAACGAGCAAAATTTTGAACACAAAAAAAGCCGACTTTCGTCGGCTTTTACTATCTCTCTAATAGAAAACTACCTGTAACGAACCTGCTGTTGCTTATCCATCATACCCATCTGATCTTTCATTTGTTTAATTTGATCAGCAAGTAATTTATTTTTATCTGCTTTTTTGGCTTCTGCTAAATACATAGTGGCTTCACGTTTATTACGTTTAGCCATTGCAATTCCGGCCAAACTTAACTTCGCCAATGCAACATTATGTTCCATTTGCATGCCTAAATTTAAGGCTGTTTTAAAATATTTTTCCGATTTTAATGGGGCAGTTCTACTTTCAATTAAGCCTACAAGCAAATTATAATAACCGTGCTGAACCCTAATTAATTGCTTTTCGTAATTTGTAATTCTATCTAAATAAGCTTTTGCTTTTGGCATATTATCTTTTCTTAAAAACCATTGTGCTAAAAGCATATTTTCATTAAAAAAGAAGGTTACCAAAACAATTAACCCTAATAAAATAGCCACAATTCCCCATGGCCAAAAACCGAAAATAAATAAAGCTACTGCGCCACCCAGTAAAGCAACCCCCGCAATTAATCTGATAATATTTGGCATAAATTTATTCTAATTATTTTTTTTTTGCAAATATCGTTTTTAAATGGCACAAATTAGATTATAAAATAATAATTTCATTAAAAATTTCAAAGTGTAAACAATTCATCAAATTAATATGAAAATTCTCTTATCCATAACCCTAATTGTACTTGCCATGAACGTTTCAGCTCAAGAAGTTAATAAAAAAATTCACGATCAAGCCAGAAATAAAGATGTTCTAATTAATGTTTGTACGAGGGAGGGTATTACAATCTTTCCTGAATTTAAAGAAATGTACGATCCAATTTATGCTGCCTATGTACCAGATGCAGCTACGATGATCGAATTGAAAAAGCTAGTAAAAAAAGAGAAAATTAAAATTGTTTTTGGCACTTGGTGTGGAGATAGTAAAGTAAATGTACCTAACTTTTTTAAAGTTTTGGATGCTTTACAGTTTAAAGAAAAAAATGTTGAAATTATAGCGGTTGATGGATCTAAAAAAGCAGAAAATGGAATTATTGATGGTTTAGATATTCAGCGTGTTCCAACATTTATCGTTTATGATAAAAAAGGAAAAGAATTAGGAAGAATTATAGAACATCCAAAAGCAACACTTGAGGCAGATTTATTAGAGATTTATAAAAAGAAATCGTAAAACTTTTGCCAATGGATATTAGTTTAATTTATAACACAAAACTATTATTCATTAATTCTTAAATTCAAAGCAATAATATGTCAGCAGCGTTAGAGCCAGGTTGGTTAGCCATTTTAGATGAAGAATTCAGCAAAGACTATATGTTAAGCCTGAAGTCTTTTTTAAAGGAAGAAAAAGAAATTGGGGCAACTGTATATCCTAAAAATGCTGATATATTCAATGCATTAAATACTACTCCTTTCAATAATGTAAAGGTTGTAATCCTCGGGCAAGATCCATATCATGGCATAGGGCAAGCCCATGGATTATCTTTTTCCGTTCAGCGGGGTATAGCTATACCTCCATCGTTAAAGAATATATATAAGGAATTGGAAACTGATGTTGAAGGTTTCAAATCTCCGAACCATGGAAATTTAACTCATTGGGCAGAACAGGGTGTATTACTTTTAAATGCAACGCTCACAGTTCGAGCATCAACACCAGGCTCACATCAAAACCGGGGATGGGAGATTTTTACTGACGAAATCATAAAAGCACTTTCAGCCAAAAAAGAGCATTTAGTGTTTTTATTATGGGGAAAATATGCCCAACAAAAAGCGGCATTAATAGATCAGAAAAAACACCATGTTTTAACTGCAGCCCACCCATCTCCATTTTCGGCTTATAATGGTTTTTTTGGCTCAAGACATTTTTCAAAGGCAAATCAGTTATTAGTTCAAAATAATTTGTCGCCAATTGACTGGAATTTGCCTGAATAAATAGGATTTTAAAAATCTTTAGTGATGGGCAAGAATTTAATATAGGAGGTATCGTCATTGCGAGTTCCGATTTTTCATCGGAACGTGGCGATCTTAATCATAAAATATACGTGTAAATAAGATTGCTCCAATCGATGAAAAATCGATTTCGCAAGGACGGAAAATAAATATGTCAATGATGATTTATTATTGCAATAGATTTTTAAGTAAAAACCTGCAAATACAATCGCAAGAAAAGCCCCTTGAATTAGTTAAGGTTAATATTCTAATGGTACAATTGGCTCCTTTTTAGTTGTAGACATAATCATCATCGTTTGAAAAGTTTTAACCACAGAAATCTTACTGATTTTCTCCATGATTAAACGCTCATATGATTTAATATCTTTAACATAAACCTTCAAAAGAAAATCCGCCTGACCAGTTACATGGTGACATTCTGTAATTTCTTTTATTTGATTAACCTCATCTAAAAAGATTTGAATGGTGTTGTTTTTATGGAAATCCAATTGAATTTGAATAAAGGTTTTAATACCTAAACCTAATTTTTCCTCATCAACCAATGCATGATAGCTTTTAATAAAGCCAGCCATTTCTAGCTTACGAACACGCTCCAAGGTTGGCGCAGGTGACAAGCCGATTTCTTGTGATAAAAGCAAGTTGGTAATTCTACCGTTTTCCTGTAAGATTCTTAAAATTTTAAAATCAATCTTATCTAATTCTGATGCCATATAAGTTCAAAGGTATTGAGAACACAAACATAACCAAATTATATTCTAAATTTTAACAAAATTTATCTAATAAATTTTAATAAAAATTTTTTAGATTTACCTAAAAATAAAATTAGATAAACATAAATGCAAAGCTTTACTGAAGAGAATTACCTCAAGATTATTTATCATCTTTCGGAAACTTCAAACAATGTTCAAACCAATGCAATTGCCGAGCAAATGCAAACAAAACCTGCATCAGTAACAGATATGATTAAGAAACTTGCAGATAAAGGTTTTGTAGATTATATCAAATATCAAGGTGTTACATTAACCGAAAAAGGTAAAAATGCGGCAATAGATATTGTGCGTAAACATAGGCTTTGGGAAGTTTTTTTAGTAGATAAGTTAAATTTTAAGTGGGATGAAGTGCATGATGTAGCAGAAGAATTGGAGCATATTAAATCTGTTGCATTAATCGAAAGATTAGATGAATTTTTAGGTTTTCCGAAGTCAGATCCACATGGCGACCCTATTCCGGATAAAAATGGAAGGTTTGCCAAAACACAGTTTACAAAGCTAATCGATCTTAAAATTGGCGACTCTGGTACAATTACCGGTGTTAGCCAACACAGTTCTGCCTTTCTAAAACATTTGGAAAAATTAGGTTTAACCCTCGGCAAACAAATTCATATTAATGATGTTACGGATTTCGATGGCTCAGTAGAAATTTCGGTAAACGGTAAACAAATCAATATTAGTAGAGAAGTGGCAAAGCATATTTTAATCAGCAATAATGGCAAAAACTGAATCGCTTAGTGAAGTACACCAAAGTGTAAACACCGATAAAAGAAAAGGTTGGCGTCGTATTTTAGCTTTTATTGGTCCCGCCTATTTGATAAGTGTTGGCTACATGGACCCAGGCAACTGGGCAACGGATTTAGCCGGAGGTAGTAAATTTGGATATCAGCTGATTTGGGTCTTGCTCATGTCGAACCTAATTGCCTTATTACTTCAATCTCTAAGTGCCCGTTTAGGCATTGTAAGAGGCCTGGATTTAGCGCAAGCATCTAAACACGCCTATCCACGTTGGGCAAACATTCCATTATTCGGCTTAGCTCAAACCGCAATTATTGCTTGCGATTTAGCAGAAATTATAGGCATGGCCATTGGTTTACAACTGCTTTTTGGACTACCCTTAATTTGGGGAATTTCTATTACCATATTTGATACCATTTTACTCCTATTCTTACTCAACAAAGGAATGAGGGCAATGGAAGGCTTTATTGTATCAATGGTTTTTATTGTAGGCATATCTTTTTTAGTAGAAATGTTTATTGTAGAACCTTCGCTAAAAGAAGTAGTTAAAGGTTTCGAGCCGTCTATTTTGGGTGGCGATGCCTTATATATTGCGATTGGTATTATTGGTGCAACGGTTATGCCACACAATTTGTATTTGCACTCATCGTTGGTTCAAACCAGGAAAATCGAACGTACAAATAAAGGTATAAAAGAGGCACTTAAATTTAATCTTATTGATACTACAGTAGCTTTAAATCTAGCTTTTTTTGTAAATGCAGCCATCTTAATACTGGCGGCAGCAGCTTTCTATAAAAATGGATTACATGAAGTTGCAGAAATTCAGGATGCCCATAAATTATTATCCAATATTTTTGGTGATGTAGCCCCTGCCCTGTTTGCAATTGCGCTTATTGCCGCCGGACAAAGCTCTACCGTAACGGGTACACTCGCTGGTCAGATTATCATGGAAGGCCACATTAATTTAAGAATTCAACCTTGGTTGCGAAGATTAATTACCAGATTACTAGCTATCGTTCCAGCATTTTTTACCATTCTTCATTATGGAGATGATGCTTTAGGTGGCTTATTGGTTTTGAGTCAAGTAGTTTTGAGTCTGCAGTTGGGTTTTGCAATTATTCCTTTAATACATTTTACATCAGATAAAAAGCTGATGAAGGATTTTGCCATTAAAACTTGGGTTAAAGTATTAGCATGGACTAGTGCTTTTGCCATTATCGCTTTAAACGTTAAACTGGTGATAGAAGAAATCAGCGGCTGGACCAATGAAGCCAATACCTGGTGGATTTATGTAATCGTTGTTCCAGCCGTAATTTTTATCGTTTTCCTTTTGTTATATGTTTTCTTCCATCCAATGATTGAAGAAAAAAATAGAAATAGACAAATGGTTCCCCATGGTAATGCTTTGGATATCGGTAAAATTGAAAAAATCAGCTATTCAAAAATCGGAATCGCAGTAGATTTTTCTAAAAATGACCGTAACACGATTCGACATGCTTTAATTCAAGGTGGAAAAGATGCTCATTATTTTCTGATCCACGTGGTAGAAACTGCTGCTGCCCGCTATCATGGACAAGATGTATTGGACCATGAAACGCAAAGTGATCGGGAAAATCTTGAAAAATACAAAGCAAACCTTGAAGATCTTGGTTATGATTCTACACCATTTATTGGTTTTGGAAGCACGGCCAAAGAAATTGCAGACATTAGTAATAAAAATGAATTGGAGCTTTTAGTAATGGGTGCCCATGGCCATAAAGGGCTTAAAGATTTGATATTTGGTACTACTGTTGATTCAGTGAGACATAAAGTAAATATCCCGGTGCTGATTATTCGATAATTAATTTTTAACCAATTTCATCATCTTTTTAATTCCTCCATCGCCAGCATTATATGCTACAAGTTTTCCACCCGGAGAGTAAAGATACATTGCAGGATACATTTTCGGCAAAAACAAAGGAATAAAGAGTTGGTTTTTATCTTGAAGGATAGTCACATTTGGTTTGGTATTCAAGCCTTTGGCATAGGTATTAAAAAATTGAGGAATAATGTATGCTTCATCCAAAGTGATCATGTAAATATTTACATTTTTGAACTGGGTATAATTGGCGCCAAGCAATTTAGTTTCTCTCTGGCAATGTTCGCAAGTAACATCAAAAAGCATAAATAGATTTTGTTTACCCGGAACTAAATTTTTATTGGAAAACGCTTTTTTATCAAGTTTAAAAAACGTGAATTGAGGTAATATAGTAGGTTGCTGTGCTTTCAGCTGAACAAAAAAGAAAAGGGATATTGCTAAAAAAATGATTCTGAATTTCATAATTGACGTTTAACAAACCAAAAATAAATAATAATTTTTTACCAATTGATTTATCTTTTAGCTTTTACAAACAGATGAACATAGAAAAGTGTTGGTATTACCCGACAGCGAAATAAATAAAAACAAAATATAACATCAAATTTTAAGATATTTGCAACCCGGCATTTTGCCGATCATTTTAAATACTGCAGACAGGAGTCTACAAATAATAATAATCAAATTTTGAAAAACGATATCAATATAAAAAACAAAAGAGCATATTTTGACTATAATTTGCTTGATAAATATGTAGCAGGAATAGCCCTTTTGGGAACAGAAATTAAAGCCATTAGACAAGGTAAAGCCAATATGACGGATGCTTTCTGCATGTTTATTGGCGGCATTTTGTATGTAAGAAACCTTCATGTTTCTGAATACAGCCACAGTTCTTTTTATCATCACGATATTAAAAGAGATAGAGCTTTGCTACTTCAAAAAAAAGAAATCAGGAAGCTAAAACTAAAAGGTGAAGAGAAAGGCTATACCATTGTACCATTAAGAATTTTCATTAACGAAAGAGGCTTTGCGAAAATGGAAATCGCATTGGCTCAAGGGAAAAAAGAGTTTGATAAACGCGATAGCATTAAAGATCGTGATACAAAGCGTGAAATGGACAGGGCTTTGAAAAGATAACTCAATAGCAATATTCACTTAGACAACAACGATCAAATTTCGAACTTAAATTGTAGAAATGCTAATATTACCAGGCTTGATCGCCAACTAATGGCACAAACCTAAAAGTATCTAAAACAATTTTTTCATAATCTGTATCGCTAACACGGATAACCGTAACCATTTTTTGGGTTTTCTCATCGCCTACAGGGATAACCAAAATACCACCAATTTTTAGTTGTTTCAATAAAATTTCTGGAACCAATGGCGCACCGGCTGTTACAATAATTTTATCGTACGGTGCATGTTTTGCAATGCCTTTTGAACCATCTCCACAATAAAACGTTGGTCTGTAACCCATACCAGGTAACACTTGAATGGTTCTATTATAGATATTCTCCTGCCTTTCTATTGTAAAAACATTTGCACCAAGCTCCATTAAAATACAAGTTTGGTAGCCAGATCCTGTTCCAATTTCTAAAACTTTATCACCTTTTTTTATGTGAAGTAATTCACTTTGATAAGCAACGGTGTAAGGTTGTGAAATGGTCTGTCCATCTCCAATGGGAAAGGCAATATCTTTGTAAGATTGATTCCAGAAAGTCTCATCAAAAAAGAAATGGCGTGGAACTTTGCCTATTGCTTCTAGAACATTTCTATCTTCAATTCCGCGAGATTTTAGTAATTCAACCAACTTCTTTCTCGCACCACGTTCTCGGTAATTATCAACAAATTTATAGGCCATGAAGTCTCAAAATTAGCTTTTTTAAAATGGTGATACAAGATAAAGAAATCAACATTGATATAACTCACAGTAAATCAAAACTAAAACATTAAGCTAGTGAAAAGTAGAAAAAGAACTATAAATTGAGTATTGAGGAATTATTTCTACTTTTATGATCAATTACTAAAAAAACGATTTCCATCTTCATATATGAAAAAAATATTACTTAGTTTTTTTATTTCGTTTGTTACGCTAACTAGTGTAGCTCAAACAGGAGCTGATTACAACTATTCGATTGCGGTTAGGGCTTTCAGCTTAATGCAATTACCAAAAATTCTAAACCAGACAAATACTCAAGACTATACAAAAATGGGTGGAAATGGCGCCGTTCTAAAATTTAACGATAATCAAATTAGTTATAGAATTAGCGGAAATTATTTCAGAAGTACAGATGTACGGTTCCAGAATACTTGTGAAACCTGTGAAATAGGTAAGGGAAAAGTTACTGATTACTCTTTTAAAATTGGTTTCGAGAAAAACTTCAATTACTCAAGAATACAACCTTATTTCGCTTTTGATTTAGGTTATCGCTCCAATAAATTCACAGGCACATTAACCCCTACAAACCCAAGTGTGGGCACAATGAATCAATCTGCTGACGCTACTAAAAATGGGCTTGTTATGACCCCTTCAATAGGTTTCAAAATAAATATTATTCCCAATCTCTCCATTTTTGCAGAAAGCAGTTTAGACTTTAATTATTTTTATGAGAAGCAAGATTTAACACCTACAAATGTTGCCGATAGAACTGTAAATACTTACAATAAATGGGAGTTTTTATTAAATCCGGTATCTGCTGGAATTCAATTTAATTTCAACAGCAAGAATTAATAAGGATCTACGTCAATCTGTGTATAAACGCCTTTAAAATCTTTAGTTGCATTAAACTGCGTTAAAGTTTCGCGAAGTGCATCTTTAACTTTTTGGATGGCAGTGTGTTTATCTGCTTTTATTATAACCTGTTTGATGTATAAATTACGTACACGGCTAATCATTGGCTGCTCCGGACCTAATACACGTTTACCAAATTTAACTTTAAGAATATTTGCTAATGTAAGTGCCGCGTGATCCAAAACATGGGAATCTTTATGCTTAATGTAGAGGAATATCATACGTGAAAATGGCGGATAAAGGAACTTTTCTCTTTCAGCTATTTCATCATTATACATTCCTTCGTAATCGTTATTAACCACTTGTTTTATAATACGATTATCAGCATCGTAAGTTTGGATACAAACGTTTCCTTGATCAGCTCGTCTCCCAGCCCTACCTGCAACCTGTGCAAGTAATTGAAAACTGCGTTCGTAAGCCCTAAAATCTGGATAACCTAAAAGTGTATCTGCATTGATTACGCCAATTAAATTCAAGTTATCGAAATCTAAACCTTTGGCAACCATTTGGGTTCCGATCAAAATATCTGTTTTTTTCTCCTGAAAATCATTTAAAATCTTTTGCAAGCCATTCTTTGTTCGGGTACTATCCATATCCAAACGGGCAATGGTAATATCTGGATACAACAACTTTAACTCTTCCTCTATCCTTTCCGTTCCAAACCCTTTTTGCTCTACATGTACTGAACCGCAGGCAGGGCAAATATTAACACTGCTTTGCTGGTAACCACAATAGTGACAGTGAAGTTTACCACTACTTTTATGATAGGTTAAACTCACATCGCAGTTAACGCATTTTGGAGTATAACCACAAGTGGCACAAATTAAAATAGTTGCATAACCTCTACGATTTTGAAATAGGACAATTTGCTCCTTTTTTGATAAGGCCAAATCAATATCCTTAATTAAAACGCTCGAGAAGTATGAAACCATGGTTTTTCTCTTAGTTTCTTCAGCTATACTCACCACTTGCTGGTTAGGCAATTGTACCCCACCAAAACGCTCTTTCATTTCTACCAACCCATATTTCCCTTGCAAAGCATTATAATAACTCTCTAATGATGGAGTTGCAGATCCTAAAATTACTTTGGCCTGGTGTAAATGTGCGAGGTAAATTGATGCATCCCTAGCCTGATATCTTGGAGCAGGGTCATATTGTTTGTAAGAAGGTTCATGTTCCTCATCTACAACAATTAATTTTAAATGTTGGAATGGGAGAAATACAGCTGATCGAGCGCCAAGAATTACTTTATAAGCACCTGTTCTTACTTTATTCCAAATTTCTACTCTTTCACTGTTATTAAATTTCGAATGGTATACACCAATTGCATTTCCAAAATAACGTTTAATGCGTTCTACAATTTGAGTTGTTAAAGCAATTTCTGGCAATAAAAAGAGTACTTGCCCATCCGTATTCTGTATAATCTCTTCAATTAATTTAATATAAACCTGTGTTTTACCTGAAGCTGTAACGCCGTGTAGTAAAACAACATCCTTCTCCTCGAACGATTGCCTGATTTGATTTAAAGCCTTTTCTTGCCCTTCATTTAATTGAAAGTTTACACTAAATTCTTCATCGTGGTTGGCCAATCTACTTATCGGTCTTTTCATCATGATGAAAATCTCTTTATCGGTGAGTGCTTTTAATGCACCAGCACCACAATTACTTTCTTCTAAAAGCTGCTCCTTTGATATCGGAAGATTTAATTTTTGTAATTTGAGATAAGCAAGAAGCGCATCTAGTTGTTTAGGCGCTCTTTCTAAAACATTGAAAAGTTGCTTTAAATTTTCTTGGTCAGTATAGAAATCATTTAGCAGCACAAACGATTTTAAAAGTGGCTTATACTTTTGAACTACTTCTTCCGCAACCAGAATTAACTCTTTTTCAAGCAGGTGATTGATAATCGGATAAATGGTTTTTTGCCCCAGAAGTTTTGAAACATCATTTACTGTTAACTTTTCTTGTTTTTTTAAAGCTGTAATAATGATCTCTTCTTTTTCTGTAAGTTCAATTTCATTGGTAAAATCATTGCGAAG
This sequence comes from Pedobacter sp. Leaf250, assembly GCF_920984735.1. GTDB lineage: Bacteria > Bacteroidota > Bacteroidia > Sphingobacteriales > Sphingobacteriaceae > Pedobacter. The sequence goes on from NZ_CAKLBU010000010.1 coordinate 94,456, forward strand.
AATAAGTATTGTTTCGCTGGCTAGCTTTAAGCTGGCTGGAAGTGCTGCCGACATTACATCGCCTTCATTGCACATGTAATAATTGGTCATCCATACCCAAAACTTTAATTGTGTTGGCGTAACAACGGGTTCACTATCAATAATATCAATAATGTATTTCGCCTCATAAACTCCGGGAGGGTTTTGAGAAATGGCACTGATTAAAGCCGTATAGATTTTATGCTTACCAAATTGAACAACAACTCTTTTACCAATAGCAACCTGATCATTTAAATCAAAAGGCACTCGATAGGTGTAATTAATGGCCAGCGACAAAGGCAAAATAACTTCAACAAAAAGTGTTTCTCTCTCTGCAAAAATATCGTTTTCGAAGTTATTCATTATTTATCCTTAAATGCTGCAAAGAACAACATGATCCAGCCCAATACAAATAACAAACCTCCAATTGGAGTTAATGGACCAATTATATTAATGAAATCAAGTTTTAAAATACTTTTTGTAGCCAACAAATACAATGATCCAGAAAATAGAACAATTCCAAAAGTAAAGCAGAAATATGCGATGTTAATTAACTTGTTCCTGTATCTAGCAAAGGTGGAAAGATATAAAAGTGCAAAAGTGTGATAAAATTGATATTCTACCCCTTTCTGCCAAATTTCTAATGATGGCTTATCTATCACCGCTTTTAATCCATGAGCGCCGAAAGCGCCGAGCAAAACAGCAACCACACCAAAGAAAGAAGCAGTAAGTATAATTCGTTTATTCATAGTTATTGCTTGAAGCAAATGCTAAATTAATAAAATGACATAGAACTTCGCTGTAATCAATGTAATAAATTAAATTTGTTGCACGCACATGAAAAAGATTATCATTTTAGCCATTGCATTATTTTTGGGTATTGCAGGTATGGCGTATCTGTATTTCTCAAAATTAGGTAATGAGAAAAACGCAAAAGATTTAGCACTACAATCTGCAACAAACAATGCTGCAATAGTATTCTCATTTCAAAACGACAAAGGGTTTTATGAAATTATTTCAGCACAAAACCTGATTCAGCAAGTATTGGGTGAAGAAAAAACGATATTGTTAACCCAACTAAAGGACATTGTTATCAATGATAATATGCTTAACAAGTATATCAAAGATCAAAACATTTATATCAGTGTTCTTCCAGATTCGAACAAAACACTTAATTTTTTAATTACTGTTCAGCTTAATGCTGAAGAAGATTTGAACAAATTCAATCAAGTAATTAAATTGAACAAGAATATTGCAACTGTAAAAAACGATTTGTATAACGTAAAACTCAATGATAGTACTTCAGCTTATGCGAATATCAAAGATCGTGTAATTACCTTATCAACATCGTTAAAATTAATTAATGATGCAGCTGTTCGCTTAGCTGAAAATCCTTTCACTAATTACATAAAAGAGAATAATACTGTAAGCAAAAGTGCCTTGGCACAGGTTTATATCAATTTCAATCAAGTCCCCCTACTGTTAAAAAATATATTGGCTGGAAATATCAATGGCAATATTGAGGTTTTGAATAAGCAAAATGGATTCGCTTCGTTAGCCTATAATTTTAGTAAAGAACGGATTCTTTTCAATGGAAACACCATGCTAAAGAGCGATGAGAATTATCTGAAATTATTTGAAACGAGTGTTGCACAGGCTACCAATATTCAAAATATTTTCCCTGATCAAACGGCCAACTACGTAATTTACGCATTTGATGATTACAAAACATGGTTTAAAGCATTTAATGAACTACAAACTAAAATAAATCAGTTTAGTCAAGCTGAACGAACCATTAGTACAATCAAAAATGATTTTCGAACTGATTTAAATTCCATTTTTCCTGTTTATACTAAAAACCAATTTGCAACATTTCAATTAAATACAAATGAAAAACTAGGCGCAATACAACTTACTAATGGAGAAAAAGTGAAACAATTATTATTCGACGTAAGTACAGATTATAGTGATGAGATTAAAGTTTTCAAATCTTCCAATATTTTAAGTGTTTATTTTGGAGATGCATTTAAAAATTTCAGTAAACCATTCTATGTCATTATCGATAATTATTTAATTGTGGCTAACAATGCCAGCACTGTAGCATCTTTTTTAAATAGCTATAAAAACAATAAATTAATGATCCAAAATCCTGTATATCTCGATGCCATGAATCAAATTTCTACTACATCGAATATTAGTTATTATGTAAACCTTCAAAAATCTAAAGATATTTTAAGAGATAATATTTCATCCAAACACTATAAACATCTTCGTGCAGATAGCGGTTTGAAAACATTCGATACGTTTTGCTACCAGATGATTGCTGACAAGAATAAATTCATTACTAATGTGCTCTTTAACAAATATGTACAACAATCAATACCAGACTCACTAAGTATCCGTTAATAAGAAACCAAGCCAGAAAACTATAATACATGAAGAAACTCTTACTTGCCCTACTAGTGATTGCTAGTTTTAAAATTGCCAATGCCCAACAATATGCACTCTTCGGCACCAAAACTATGTTTGATGCCTTTGAAAACACATCTCAAAAATCGTTTACATTAGATTCATCGCGTAAGTTCTCTTCAAATTTTTTCCTGCCGTATTTTGGCATTAATGCCGCAAATACTGGCGAAGCAAGTAATGTAATCAGGAAACTTACTCAAACGGGTTATCTTGATACTGAAGGTTTGCCCATTTTAAATGGAGACGTAAATCATTTTTACCAAAACAGCAATATTTACGTTGCTACATTTAGGTTGTTTCATTCCTACAAATACCAGAAAGAAATTGGCTTAGCTTGGCAAATAAGATCTGATGCACAAATTGATTATACCAATGAAACCCTTGCTATTTTTGATTCACCAAACAGATTCCCTAGCAATACACTATTACCAGATGTTTTCAATTCTTCGGGTTATCAACAATCTTATCATCAATTCAGCTTAACTTACCGAGAAAATTATAACAAGCGATTAGCATTTGGAGTAAAAGCAAGTTTGTTGAGTGGCATTTTGTATAATAAAATTGATATTGCCGATTCTTACTTTTATTCAAATCCTGAATCGAATACAATAGAACTCGGATTAGCAGCCAATTACAGAAGCAACTTTACAGAAGGAAGAGAATTAAGAAAGAAAACATTATTGCCATTTAAAAACCCAGGCTTATCAATGAGCTTTGGAACCAATTATACTTCAAAAAAGGGTTTAATGTTGATGGCGAACATTAAGGATTTGGGCTTTATTTGGTGGAGGAAAAATACACAGGAAACGATTGTAAATACTTCGAATATTACCATTAACACATTTGCAAATCGAAATGATATAAATAACGATATAACTAATATATTTACTGGCGAACAGGAAAACAAAAAATTTCTTGCCCCAACTAATGCGAAGGCTGATATATATGTATCAAAAGTATATGGCTTTTATAAACCATCATTAATTGTATCTAAAAACCTGTTTTACAAAGGCGGAGATGTTGCTTTCGTCAATAGCTTTAATTATAAAAATTTATCTGGTAGTGTAACACCACTTTATAACTTTAATAACATTTTCATGGTCGGTTTGCAAGGAAAATATCAAACACCAAACTTCGAAATTTTCTTAGGAACTGACAATTTAATTTCTACTGCATATACCACAAAAGGAATAATTTCCAATAATGGAAGCACCGGATCTTCTACAAATGGAATAGGCGCTTCGGTGTATATGGGTATAGGAATTAAGTTCGGAAATGTTGTGAATCATCCACAATTTAGCGATATTATGCCTGGAATAAATGATAATGAAGGCGGAAGTTTCTTTAAAAATCTATTCTCTATTTTTAAAAAGAAGTAATTTAAACTTTCTTCTTTGGTTGAGTGACAACAAAATCCTTTAAATAAAAGGGTTCAAAATAAGCAACATCTTCAAAGGTTTTTGCGTTAAAAGCGGCATCTGCTAATACAGACATATATTTGGCTGAATTGAAATTTGACGCACTAAATTTAGCGTTTTCCTGATTGAGAGTTTCGGCGCATTTCGCTGCTCCATCTCCTAGAAAGGTAACTGTATTAGAAGACAAGAAATCGCTATAACTCGATTCGTCAATTATTTTAGCGGAGGTAGATTCTTTTACCTTTAATGAGATATCAAACACTGAGGTATAAACCTCCATCCTTCTGGCATCAATCATAGGGCAAATCAATCCTGAATAATGAGGATTTTCAATAATAAAACCTGCAGCCATCATTTTCAATGTTTCTATTGAAATTAATGGTTTATCCAATGCATAACATAAACCTTTGGCAGTAGAAACCCCAATTCTTAATCCGGTGTAAGATCCTGGACCTTTACTTACCGCAATAGCATCCAAATCTTGATAAACTAAACCAGCTGATTTAATAGCTTCATCAATGAAAAGCGTAAGGTTACTAGCATGTAAATTTTGACCAATTTCTTCTTTAATGGAAACAGTTTTGCCATCAACTGATAGTGCGACTGAGCAAACCTGTGTAGCAGTTTCTATTTGAAGTAATGTAGCCATTGTGCAAAGATATTAAAAATGTAAGAGGGAAAATGGATTATGGTAGATAGACCACTGCGGTTTTAAGGAACCGGATCATGGCCGTGTGCTCCCCAGGGATGGCAACGACCAATACGTTTTAGCGTCAGCCAACCTCCTTTAAAAGGGCCATGTTTCCTTATGGCTTCGATTCCATATTGAGAACAAGTTGGCGTAAACCTACAATTTGAGCCAAGCATTGGCGAAATGGCGTATTGATAAATTCTTATCAAACCTAAAAAGAGCCATCCAAATATTTTATTGATGAACTTCATTCGGCTCAGTTAAAGTTTTAAAACGCTTAAAGGCAGCAACTAATTTTTTTTGAATGAAAGTAAATTCATATTTATCTTTTCCTACAAACTGAATGGAAAAAAGCAATAAACCCTTATCACCTGGAAGTTGGCTGTAAAATTCTTCTTGTTTATTTAAGCGGTAAGCTTCGCGAATGCGACGTTTAAGCAGATTGCGGTCTACTGCCCGTTTATACCTCTTCTTTGGAACATTGATAACTACTTGTGCTTGAACGGCGGTAGGTTCATCAATAAAGATATAGGAGATGCGAAAAGGATATAATAAAAAAGAAGAACCGTTTTTAAACAGCAGATCTAAATGTTTTCTGCTGCATAACCGTTCTTCTTTCTTGAATGTGTACATCTGTTTTTGATTGATAATTGCAGATATTGATCTGCCGATTCCGAGCGTTCGGAAAAGCAATCAAAAATTATGCTTTATGCTTGCGTTCGTCAGAAACTGTTAATCTTTTTCTTCCTTTAGCACGACGTGATGCTAATACTCGTCTGCCGTTAGCTGTTGCCATTCTTTCGCGGAAGCCGTGTTTGTTTCTTCTCTTTCTTTGCGAAGGTTGGTATGTTCTTTTCATGACTGTATATTATCTTATTATAATTTCAAAATTAAGAGGTGCAAATATAAAGCGATTTCTCTACAAATGCAAGTCTGTTTGGTATTTATTTTTTATTTGAAAAGTTTTAAGCGAACTCCTTAAGAACAAATGTAGTAATTCTTTTTAAAATTCTATCCAACACTCACCTTAGGTACAAAAACGCCAGCATGTGGATACGGTTAATTAAATTATTTACGCTTTTACTATAATGAAACAACTGGTCACAAAACGAAAATAGAAGTATAAACCTTCCAAAATAAACCTGGTTGTAGCGAAATCCTTTTTGAAATAATGAATGTAAATACCACACGGCCTATCACAAAAAGATTTAAAGCGGAAAACAGGGCTAACGATAATTTTAGCTGTGTAATCGCTTTTCAAAAAATTATAAACCTAAAGAAGCTTTCAATTTCACATACCCAGTTTTACTCACCGGCAACCAAATATCTGATTTAAGTAGCACCACGTAACTATCTTTTTCTTTTAATTCGATTTTTGTAACCTGAGCCAAATTTATGATGTAAGAGCGATGGATTCGGATAAATTGGCTTGAATCTAACGTTTGTTCAAAATAAGCCATTGTTTTATTTTTATAAAATGCGCCATCAGCTGTGCTTAATTTTACATAATCATCATCTGCCTCCAGGTAGTTGATATCTCCGGTAGGAATAATTTTTATCACGCCGTCCTTCTTTACCACTACCCTATTGTTTTGGGCCGGACTTAATGCCGCAGCATCCAAAACAGCTTCGGTATTTTCACTTTGGTTTAGTCTCGAAGGCAGTTTTTTTATGGCAGCATCAAAACGGGCTTTATCAATTGGTTTAAGCAAATAATCAACTGCATTTACTTCAAAGGCTTTTATGGCATATTCATCAAAGGCGGTGGTAAATATCACAGCAGGTTTATCTTCTACCAATTCCAACATTTCAAAGCCGCTAATTTTTGGCATTTGGATATCAAGAAATATTAAATCAGGTTTATGTAATGTTATCGCTTTTAATCCCTCAAAACCATCGCAACATTCGGTAACAACTTCTATTTCAGGATGATCTGTAAGATAAAATTTAACAATATCTCTAGCTAAAGGTTCATCATCAATTAGTATCGTTCTGATCATTTGTTTGTGGGATTTTTAGGGTGGTAATATATAAATTATTTGCTTCAATTTCTGTTTGCAACAAGTGCGGATTAGCAAATAACAAATATAATCGTCGTTTAATTGCAGTTAAGCCAAATCCGGTTCCACCAGCAGCTTTCATTTCAGGGTCGAACGGATTTTGCACACGCAATTCCAAAATATCTCGGTCAACTGTTACATCAACTTTTATGGTAATTCCTGCCGAAGTGTTGTATAGACCAAATTTGATGGCATTTTCTACAATCGGCTGCAGCAATGTTCCAGGCAAACAAAGATTTAAAGTATCTTCGGCAACATTCACTTCTATATTTAAACGATGGCTGAATCGTACTTTCTCAATATCAAGATATAACTGAATGTACTCCATTTCTTCTTCAACAGAGACCCATAATTCATCATCACGCTTTAAAGTTCCGCGTAGAAACGAAGCCAGTTTCGTAATCATTACACCAGCTTCTTTCGGGTTCACCATGGTTAAAGCAAAAACTGAATTTAAACTATTAAATAAAAAATGTGGTTGAAGCTGATGTCTTAATTTATTCAGTTCTGCTTCTTTGGCCAAGCTTTTTGCTGCTGATAATCTTTCATGCGTTTCTGATTGTTCTTCTAAACGATACCACAGGATATTAGCCAACGCACACCAACCTAAGCACATAAAGGAGATTAATCCTCTAAAAGCAAATGAAAAATTATAGAAATCCAAGTATTCTTTAAAATCGGCAAATATGTAGAGTATTGCATATTTTGCAGCATAAACAATTACAAAAGTAAGCGCCAATGTAATAATCAATACATATAAAATTCTTTCATTTTTGGGTTGATAATAACCCAACATATTACTAATGCCAACACAAGCCATAACCAGCAGGAAATTACTGATAAAGCTATCGGCAACAGAAATTAACCAAGAAAAATTTACAACATAATGTAAGCCAACAGTACATAAAATGAACCAGGCAATGGCAATTGCCAATGAGGTTTTTTGTATTCGGGGTATGGATAGCGGTCTAGTAGTCAAGGGGAGATTTGATTAGTTAAAGTTTAGATAAGATGATATGGCGAGTTATTCATCCGCCATATTTTAGATTTAGAAGCTTTTGATTTCAATGCCTCCAAATAGGACTGTACCATCCAAAATCAATGTTTTTTGCATTTGATCGATAGGAAGCATGTGCCCTCTTTTATCTTCTACGCTCCCGAATATGGCAGTTACATTCGATTTTATGGCCCAATTGGGTGGAACAATTAATTTGATACCACCAAATACGGCAGTAACATCCAGCGATACAGATTCGTTAAAGTCTGCCTGCGTCATAATGATATCCGCACCACCAAAAACGGTTGTAATATCTCCACCCTTAAAATTTTTCGAGTAAACAGTTTGATTTGAGCCACCAAAAACAGCAGTTATCTCGATTATGTCGTTAGAATTCGCATTTTTATCTGCAGCTTTAAAATCTATCGCATCAGTCTCTCCTGCACCAAACTCACTTTTAAAACTATCTTTAAATGTTCTTTTATCCTTTGGTTTCAATATTAAAAATCCACCAATAATCACCAATCCAAATCCGAGGGCATATTTTGATATGTCAAAATCAAAACCCATATCATCTACGGTTTGGTAAACACCAAATAGAATAAGTATTAACCACCCAACGCCCTTAAAATTACGTCGTACCCCAATAAATACACCTAATGCAATTAGAAATGTCCAAAAGCTAAATACCCAGTGCGGTATATTTAATCCAATATTATCTAAGAGAAATGCAAGGCCGATAATTATTATGACTAAACCACTTAAAATTCTTCCTGAACTTTTAGCTGGTTTATTTTCGTTTATATTTTCCATTCTTAAATTATTATATCCAAAAGTATTCATTCCAGGCTAATTCATTTATACCATCGGTATCAAAATGAGCGTAAAGGCGGTAAGCTGCATCATTTCGTCGGCGAAAATTATTTTCCTATTTTGAGCGCATGAAATATTTACTCGTTATCATATTTGCTGGGTTATCTTTAAAAGTATTTGCACAAAATATAACATCACATTACAAGGTTTATGATGTGAAAAAGCAAAAAACAATATCTATTGATGAAATCATCACCGAAATGAAACTTGCTGATGTTGTATTTTTTGGAGAAGAGCATAATGATTCTATTGGACATATTTTAGAAGCCAGCATTTTCACAAAGCTTAACGAAAAATTTCCAAATCAAATCGCATTAAGCATGGAAATGTTCCATACCGATGTACAGCCTATTGTTAATGAATATTTATCTGATTTAATTTCTGAAAAGAATTTTGTTAAAGAAGCAAGAGCTTGGCCTAATTATAAAGACTATAAACCATTAGTGGAATATGCAAAACAGAATAAATTACCTGTCATTTCAGCAAATGCAGCAACACGTTATAGTAATGCAGTTACGAAGGGTGGTTTAGATATTTTGAAATCTTTTCCAAAATCAGCTCAGGATATTCTGCCGCCAACACCAATTGACACCGCGACAGGAAGATACCTCGAAAAATTCAGCGACTTATTAGGAGGCCATAGTATGGGTGGAATGAAAGTTTACCAAACACAAAATTTTTGGGATGCAACAATGGCCTGGTCTATTGTAAAATTTATGAAAGCGAACAAAGGCAAAAAGATACTTCAATTAAATGGTCGTTTTCATAGCGACGAAAAGCTAGGTACGATTGCCAAACTTCATCAGTATGATCAAAAATTAAAAATACTGAATATTTCAGCCTTCAGTAGCGAAGATTTTGACCAGCCAGATTGGGAGAAATATAAAATCCTAGGCGATTATATTATTATTACTGATCCGAAAATTAAAAGAAGTTTTTAAACAAAAAAGACCTGCTAAATATTAGCAGGTCTTTTTTTATTTATGCTTTTGCTTTTAGCAAATCTCTGATTTCTGTTAATAAAACTTCTTCTTTTGGCGGAGCTGCTGGCGCAACTACTGCCGCCGCTTCTTCTTTCTTTTTCATTTTATTAATGGCTTTAACCATCATAAAAACAACCAATGCCAATAATATAAAATTGATGGCTACAGTGATAAAGTTACCATAAGCAAATATTGCTGCATCCGGAGCAGCCTTTTTCGCATCAGCAAGTGATGCACCTTGTGGAATTAATTCAGCGCCTTTACCCATTGCAAAATAAATGCTGCTGAAATCTGGCTTACCTACCATAGCAGCAACCACCGGCATAATTAAATCATCAATTACTGAAGTAACAATTTTACCGAAAGCACCGCCAATAATTACCCCTACGGCTAAATCGAAGGCATTTCCCTTTATGGCAAATTCCTTAAATTCTTTTACAATACTCATAAGTTTTTGTTTAGTTTATTTAATTTGTAAAAGTAACAAACATTATACACAATACAAATGTTTAGCAAACAATTTAAAAACCGAACAATCAAATTCATTTAGATTAATTCCAAAGAATATCTGAAATGATTTGTTTATTTTTGCTCCAATTCTTATCAACAATATGCTAAAGCAACATTTACAACAAAAATTATTACAAAAGTTATCACCTCAACAAATTCAGTTTATAAAGTTGTTGCAGGTGCCAACAGTTGCTTTAGATACCCGTGTTAAAGAAGAATTAGAAGATAATCCTGCTTTAGAAGATCCGAGTTTAATGACCCAGGATGAACCAAAAAGCGAATACGATGATCTAAATGACAGTCCTGATGATTTTGACGGTCCTTCAGAAGACAATAGTATGGATGAGTTTAATGTAGATGATTACCTACAGGATGACAATACCAATGATTACAGCACAAATTACAATAATGGAGATGATGATGAAGAGAAAAAGGAAACTCCAATTGCCATTGAAAGTACTTTTTTCGAAAGCTTGCAAGAGCAACTAGATCTTATTCCTTTATCAGATCAGGATTTTATTGTTGGAAAGCAAATTATTGGCAGCTTGGATGATGACGGATATTTACGTCGCCCGCTAGGTTCAATGATTGATGATTTAGCATTTTCTCAAAATGTAATGGTTGAAGAAGAAGATGTATTGGAAATGTTAAAACTGATACAAAGTTTTGATCCTCCAGGCATTGGCGCCAGAGATTTAAAAGAGTGTCTGCTTATTCAACTGAAAAGGAAAGATCCAAATAATCCGATTATAGTTAAGGCAATGAATGTTGTAGAAAACTATTTGGATGAGTTTACCAGAAAACATTACGATAAACTAGAAAAAAGTTTAGGCCTGGATAGCGAAGAATTAAAAGAAGTTGTAAATGAAATTTTACGCTTAAATCCGAAGCCCGGAGATGCAAATCAGGTTACAACTAAACAAATGCAAATCATTCCTGATTTTCATATCAGCAATAATGATGGCGTTTTAATTTTAACATTAAACTCAAAAAATGCTCCTGAATTAAAGGTAAGCCGCTCCTATCAGGAAATGTTCGAGCATTATGATAAAGCTTCATCAAAAGATAAAAAACTAAAAGAAGCCGTTCAATTTGTGAAGCAAAAATTAGATTCAGCGAAATGGTTTATTGATGCGATTAAACAAAGGCAACAAACTTTGCTTAAAACCATGAATGCAATTATGCATTATCAATATGAATATTTTTTAACTGCTGATGAGCGTAAAATGCGCCCAATGATTTTGAAAGATATTGCTGATAAAATTGATATGGATATTTCAACTGTATCTCGTGTAGCCAATTCTAAATATGTTCAAACTGAATTTGGAACTTTTTTATTAAAATCTTTCTTTTCTGAAGCCATCCAAACCGAAAATGGAGAAGAGGTTTCAAATAAAGAAGTAAAAAAAATATTGGAAGACTGTATTGGGAATGAAGATAAACGCAAGCCTTTAGCAGATGAAAAATTGACCGATATTTTAAAAGAAAGAGGTTATAATATTGCCCGTAGAACCGTAGCTAAATACAGGGAACAAATGAATATTCCTGTGGCACGATTAAGGAAAGAGCTTTAGTCTTTGGTTTGATATTTTTATCTACACTTTTAAAAAATTAGCAAATAATCAACTACCACATTCTGATATAAGAAGGCACTTTATAAATATTGTTCAATAATAAACCCAAAACAATTTCATGACTGCCATTGCTTACCTGATTCAAATCTGATGTTGTAAAATCATAAGAATAAGTCAGGTTGACCATTTTACCAATGTTAAAACCAGCCATTGCAGAAAAAGAATCATCTTTGCGGTAACTTCCACCAAGCCAAACCTTATCTTTAAAAGCTAACTTCATATTCAAATCTATAGAAGCAGGTGCTGGCTGAACATATTTTACCATTACCGAAGGTATAGCAGCAATATCATCATCAACAAAAAATTTGTAACCTGCTGTAGCAAAAAAATGCGGAACCGCTTTGCCCTGATTGTAGGCATCATCTCCCGAAAAGCTAAGTTTCTGTGCCAATATTTGTTGTGCAGATATGCCCGCAAACATTCTGGCTCCATACAACCATAGACCAACACTCAAATCTGGTCGTAATTGATTGGTTAAAGCCCTGTTCAGCGATGGTTCATAAGGATTTTCAAATGTCAATGCATTTATATCGAGCGAAATGCTTGATAAACCTGCTGCAACTCCCGCTGATAAATTAAAATTGTTGCTCAACTGTAAATGATAAGCATAAGTTACATTAGCATCCAATCTTTTTATTGGTCCGGTTTTATCTAAAACTGCAGTAACACCCATACCATGATGCGGAGGTGACGAAGTATAGTTCTGCATATAGTTTCTATCCATCGGATTGCCTGTTTGCTCCGCAAAAGAAGTTAAGGCATTACTCCATAATTGATTATCGCCAAGCGCCCAATGCGCTGAAACAAATGAGGTTTGCGGAGCATCATTAATTCCAGCCCATTGCTTTCTGTAACCTGCTTTGAAATCAATATAATTTTCTATTCCAGAAAGTGCCGGATTGAGCAAATATTGGTTAAAAATATATTGTGTGTATTGGGGCTTTTGTTGCGAAAAAGCTTTTGCAGAAATAAGTAAAGCAAATAGTAGGATGTACTTTTTCAATTTTATCTAATTATTGTGAGCGGTCCGGTTACATTTTTTCTTCCATTTCTTGGGTTTATAATGTAATAATAAACACCAACGGGAAGTTGTTCATTTTGATAAGTCCCATCAAAAGGGTTTTTATATCCAGCACTAAAAAATATTCGGCTGCCATTGCGATTGAAAATTTCAACTGTTGCATTTGGATAACTTTCCAAATAGGTAATATTCCACACATCATTTACACCATCGCCGTTAGGTGTAAAACTACTTGGTGGATTAACGGCCTGCAAAACCCTAACAGATACTTTAGTTGTCGCTCTACATTGATCAGGATTTGTAGTAACTGTTAAAGTATATTCAGTATCCATTTCTGGCGACGCAATTGGATTCAGGATTTTATTATTATTTAAACCAGTAGCAGGCAACCATTCATACTTAAGTCCTTCGCCCGTTGCTTGGGCAGGAATTTGTATTTCCCCTCCTGCTAAGATATAAATAATTGAGCCCCCATCAACTGTTGGCGATTTATTTACAAAAATTGATTTCGTGATGGATGAATTGCATTTATTATCCGCTGTAAAGGTATACGTAATGTTATGTGCACCAACACCAGCCAATTTCGGGTTAAATGTTCCATCTTCCATCATCCCCTTTCCATCGCTCGTGTAAATCCCTGAACCTGGAACACCTGAAGTTTCATGAAATTGATTGATGATAACGTTTCCATCATTCTCACACACCGGCAAAATTTCATCGACAACTAATGTTGGCGATGCATTTAAAGTAATGGTTTTAACAACGAAATCGGAACATTGACCGCCAGAATAGGCCACCACTTTAATTTGATAATCTTTAGTTGCTGGTAAACCAAAAGTTTCATAAGTTAAATCTATCTGCTCAGGTATAGGATAAGTAAAAGTTTCGAAGATTTCTGGTTGGTTATCAAAATCTTTATAAACATCAATTTTGGTAACTTTACCAAAGTCAACAATAGACGTATTTTTAATTGATAAAATGTTATTGCTGCAATAGGTATTGCTTGCCAGTGGTTCAAAATTAGCTTTAGGAACAGAACCGTTCACTGTAAATTTTTGTTTTATTACGTCAGTACATCCATTTACATTGGTAATTGTGAGTGCCACATCATAAGTATCAGCAACGGTATAAGTATGTGACCCATCTTTGGCATTCGATGTATTTTTGGCCAAATCAGCAGTTGATAAATACTTATCTCCAAAATCCCACATATAGGATAAGCCATCAGCCGTTCCATCTACATTTACCGCAGTATTTGTAAAGTTAGCAACTGCATCTCTTAAACAAATATCCGGCATAGTAAAATCCGCTTTTGGCAATTCTGTAACATTAATTTCCCATTTCTTTACCTCGCTTGTGCAATCATTAGCCGAAGTTGTAGTTAATGAAATGGTGTATTTTCCAGTTGCAGTATATTTATGTTTTGGATTTTGATCAGTTGAAATAGCTGTTCCATCACCAAAATTCCATGTCCAGCTTTTAATGGTATTTGTGGAAACCTCATTACTTATGGTAGATAGATCCTGAATTGTAAATTCAGTATTTGTACAAGTTTCAGCAGGTGCCTTAAAAGCTGATATTGGTAATGGATAAATCTCAATTTCTTTCTCAACAGGTCCTGAATAACAACCTGTTCCAGACTTCACCGTTAACAAAACTTTATATTTGCCTTCCTTTAAAAATGTATGCTTTGGATTTTGTTCAGTTGAGGTTTTTCCATCCTTAAAATCCCAAAGCCAATTAGTAATTGAAAAATCTGGTGTTTTAGAATCGCTTTTATCTGTAAATTGAACTTCGGTGTTAGCGCAACTAGTTAATTTAGCATCGAAGGCTGTTACAGGCAAATCATATATATTAAAAACATAATTTGTGGTCACATCTCCAGTGGTACAATTATTCGCATTTGCGGGTATATGCGCAACAACCTCCAAATGGTATTCACCAATTTGAGTGTAAGTTTTACTAACTGGGTAACGATATACATAAATGATTTGTCCGTTTACGGTTTTCTTTTCCGGAACTGGGTTCAATACAGTTTCGGGTGCTCCACCCTCTAAAGTCCAGGTAATTCGATCTGGTTCATAAGGTAAATTCACTTTAAAATCTACAGTTTGCCCAATACAACCATTCGGACTTTCTTCATTTCTGGTTTCATCAACAACAGTTAAGTAATTGTTTGATGATAAGTTAGTTCCTGCAGAGTAAGAATATGATTCGGCATTACCAAAACCGTAAGCAATTGCATTAAACCCATCATCAGCTGTTAAGGTTAAACTGCTCGCAGTAACAGGAATTTGGGCGTAAGAATAGGTTGAATTACCTGTTAATGTATTCCAGGAGGTAGTTGGAACAACTCCATTAATTTTAAAGGTATTTATTTTATTTGTTCTAATGAGGATATTGAGATATTTATCTACTATCGCTTCCAAATTGGATGAAAAAACGGTAACTGTCTTTATACTAAATTCAACTGGATTCAGTATTACCATCTCAGGATCGCCAATGATGGGGCCACCAGAAGCCGATGAACAATTTTGAGTAAGCGAATATTGAGCAACACTTATTAACTTATCAGCAGATATGAAAGTAGATTGTGTTAATATTCCACTTTCGTGAAACTGTCCTTTATTTAAGGTAATAGAAACGCCATTTAAAGTGAAATTTGTATTGTCTTCCTGAGCAAGGATTCTCAAAATGTATCGTCGATCTTTAAATGGAACAATACCATAATTTCGTCCCCAGCTAACTGTTGGATATAATTGTTGATACAATGGATCTTGAGAGCCGGTGCAACCACCAATCATAATTACTGATGCACCAGAAAAAGCAGCAAATCTTTTGCATGAAGATTTTGTTTTATCTGTTTCAACATAAACACCTGTTAAATCACCAGTACCAGCCATATACTCATAAACATCACCTGCTTTTGCTAAAGTGACCGGCAGCGTACCACCACCTTTTTCATGAATAATCACACTCGTGTTATCTTCTGCTGCAACAATAGCCAAATAATTCTTTCCTTCTACAGATTGTGTATAATTCATCGAATAATAGGTTTGGCCTAAGGTTTCGAATGGAAGTATTAATGAGGCTGCAGACCTTGCCCTGCCATATATATGCGTGTATGCGGAAACTTTAGGCAAACCATCAGTTACTTTAATACGTATTGCCCTATTTGTTAAATTTGTATTTGATTCTGAATCATTAATATATGCCGATATCCGAGGCACATCAAATTGTATAGCCTGATTTGCCGGTATGGCTTTTGTTAATGACCATGTGCCACAACTTACTGTTACTTCAGTGTTAAATTTCGACGTTACAAAAACTGCAATGTTTGCTAAGCTATTTTGACTAGGTACATGAGTTGGAAATACGGCCCAAAAATCAGTGCCTTCATTGGAAACACTTTGAGCATGGATGCGCATTGAAACCAATAAAAATATTAGTAAAGCTAATAATCCAGCTCGCTTCATCGATATTAGCTAATTAAGAAAAATAGTTCATTTGGTAATAGAATAGAGACGCAATATACTATTTAATGTATAGAAGAAAAATAGCGATTTTAAAAATTAACACTTTTTAAGGATAAACAAATTCTCTTTCGTGTAATAAAACACTAAGGTTGATGTAAAAAAATATATTTTTCAAAAATGATGATAGTTATTGCGCCACAAATAGATGCGTAATCCCCTATACGCACAGTTTCCATCCCACAATTATTATTTAAATTACTGTAAAAAGATGGAAAAGTTTATCAACTCCTACCACTATTTAATTAAGAAAATATATCCTGCCCGTGTAAATGATGGTATAGATATGGAACTCTACAAGGAGGTTGAAAAAGCGCATTATAAACTGGAACATGCTTCGAAAAAGGATGAATCTTTATTTTTGAATTATAGAAATACATTCTTCTTTTTCAAAAAACATATTAATAATGCAATAAAAGATGGTTTTGGACTGATCAGAAATCAGCTCGATGATTCAGACAAGTCTCAATTGGAAGCAACGATCCAAAAGCTGGATGGCTCGTTGTATGATATTAATGAGCTTGAAGTAATTGTTTCTTACAGTAACTTAATTTTCTCTTCTTATAATTTAGACACACCCTTAAACGATGAAAATCTCAGGAAATCAAGTAAAAGCGCTTAAATAATATAAATTCAGTTGTCGGTTTCGCCTTTACTATCAAGCTTTTCAGAGTAGTTTTTGGCCTTGTCATCCGCAACGGTATCATTATGATCTTCTGGCTCAAGATTCTCATCTAATCTATCGTTCCAATTATCAATGCCTTGTATAGGAATTTCCTGATTCACTTCAGATTTGAGCTTTTTCGATTTTGATTGTTCAGGACTTTCCATTTCTTTTAATTTTAAAGGATAACATAAAACTAAACCGAAAGTTTCGAACAGGTATTTGATATTAATTAAATGTTAAAGATGTATTTCAAAACTATTTATTTATTGGATCATCTTTAGCCTTCTTGAATTCTTTTATACTGCTGCCCAAACCCCTCATTAATTCTGGCAGCTTTTTACCACCGAAAATCAATATCACTACTACACCTATCAAAATAATTTCTATAACCGACATATAATTAATATTTAATACAATATACGGTAAATTGACCTATAATGTTTAAGCTGATAAAATTTAATTAAACTAGCAATGCTTTTAAAGTTCTTGATTTTATTTTAGGCAAATCTCCGTGGCGAATATATTCTGCCAAACCGCGAAGTTGTTTTATTGATTTTATGGCTTCGTAACCCGCATAAGTAGTTCTGATTTTATTAAGTAATAAGGTATCCGTTTTAAACATGTCACTTTCTTTTAATAATCCTTTATTAAGAAAACTTTTAATTAATTCGGCCATTTTACCGTTGGCATATAAGTGAAGCGGGAGTTTAAAAACCTCATTATTTAACCTTTCGAAAACTTCATTTATCCAGGTTGCCTGCACATCATCGTTAACAGCAATTTTGCCCTCGTTCAATACAACAGCATTAAGGAATTCGCGGGCTCTTTGACGAGAAACAATTCCACCGTGAACGCCATCCCGTAAAGTATAATCTAACCTATCGGCACAAAGGGATGGCATTGGTTGTTCTAAAATATCAAAATTGCCATAGAAGATTTGATTTACATTATAGCCATAGCTCAGCAATACATCAGGGATTTCAGATTTATAAATTACTTCAGCAAAAACCTTCTCGTGATAATCTTCATCCAAATGTTCGAAAACATAATCGCCAACATGAGAAAACGCGGTATGCGAAACATCATGTAACAAACCGGCAATTTGTTCCAATTCCGATCCACCCAAAGATTTAATTAACATGGTTACGCCTATTGCATGTTCTAATCTGGAATGGCAAATATCTGGATTCACTAAAAAAATAGCCCCACTTTGATGAATTCCAGCTAAGCGCTTTAATGCTTCTGTATTTAAAAGATCAGCAAATATTTGCGGAAATTCCATTTTTCCATATAAAAAATCGTTTAGCTGAACCATAATATTACCTATTAAATGAATGACCAATATTACTAATATTTTTAGCTTTAAAGAAATTTTAATTTCCACAAAAGCGCAATATTTACTAAATTTAATAGTGTAAAAACCAACTTTCAATTATTTTGAAAGCTATTATTACAATTACATGATTAACATTTATTGTTGTAAGAAAACAAGCTTTATTATTAAACGTTATCATTGTAAAAAGACATGATATGGCAACTGCTCAGCAAATAAGGACCGCATATATTGATTTTGTTTTAATCAACAATGAAAAACCTAAAACAGTTTATAGTTTTGCTAAAAAGTTAAAAATTTCAGAAGCAGAATTTTATCAGTTTTATTCATCTTTTGAAAGCATTGAAAAAACGATTTGGTTCGAACTTACTTTCGATACCATTAGTAAAATAAAGGAGCAGGATGTATGGCATCAATATACATCTCGCGAAAAAATGCTATCCTTTTTTTATAGCTATCTTGAAAATCTTAAAAGCGAACGCAGTTTTGTTATCTATAGTCTGAAAAATTATCAAGGTAAATTTTCTACGCCCAATGTATTAGCGGGTGTAAAACCAATTTTTGAAAATTTTGCTCAGGAAATTATTGATGAAGGTTTAGATAACGGTGAACTTGCCGAACGCAAATTTCTAAGTAAACGATACAAAGATGCTTTATGGATTCAATTTGCATTTATTGTTAATTTTTGGATTAACGATGATAGTGATGGTTTCGAAAAAAGTGATGAAGCCATTGAAAAAGGAATTAATGTGACATTTGATCTTTTTCAGCACTCGCCAATCGATAATTTAATTGATTATGGAAAGTTTTTATCACGTAATGGAAAATTTAAAGAAAAGATGGGATTTTAGAATTGATGAAAGCACAAGAGAGTATTCCAACCACTAAAGTAGAGCGATCGGCAAAATTTGTAAAAACAGGTTTTCAAATCGGCGGCAATTATATTAAACATTATTCGAAAAAACTGTTTAATCCAGATATGGATAGGGAACAGTTAAATGAAGATAATGCTACAGATATTTACAAATCGCTGAGTGAACTTAAAGGTAGTGCGCTAAAAATAGCACAGATGTTAAGCATGGATAAGAACATCATGCCTAAATCATACGTAGATAAGTTTACACAATCACAATATAATGCACCTCCCCTTTCAGGACCACTTATTGTAAAAACTTTTACAAAAAACTTTGGTAAAACACCTGATCAGATTTTTGATACATTCAATCTCAAATCCAGCAATGCAGCATCTATTGGTCAGGTACACCAAGCAACATTAAATGGAAAAAAGCTAGCTGTTAAAATCCAATATCCTGGGGTTGGAGATAGTATTTCTTCTGATCTTAAACTGGTTAAACCATTCGCGTTTCGTTTGCTAGGCATGTCAGAACGTGAGCTCAATATCTACATTAAAGAGGTTGAGGAACGTTTATTGGAAGAAACCGATTATGAATTGGAAGTTAAAAGATCCATTCAATTTTCGGAAGATTGTCAAAATTTAGATCACGTAGTTTTTCCTAAATATTATCCTGAATTATCAGGAAAAAGAATTATTACAATGGATTGGCTGGATGGTTTACATTTAAAAGAATTTTTAAAAACCAATCCATCGCAGGAATTAAGGAATAAAATCGGTCAGGCGTTGTGGGATTTTTACAATTATCAGCAACATGAATTAAGGGCCGTACATGCAGATCCGCATCCGGGAAATTTTATGATTACCCCGAATGAAGATTTAGGCGTAATAGATTTTGGATGCATTAAAGAATTACCAAATGATTTTTACTATCCGTTTTTCTCGTTAATTTCTACTGATGTAATTAATGATAAACAAAAAACTATTGATGCCTTTAGAAAGCTGGATATGATTCATAATGATGATACTGAAGAGCAGGTAGAATTCTATTATAAATCGTATCGGGAAATGATTAGTCTTTTTGCTAAACCTTATATTAATAAAATATTTGATTTCAGTAAGCCCGAATTCTTTGATCAGCTATATGTTTATGGCGAAAAAATTTCAAAGATGCCTGAATTTAAACAAGCCAGAGGTGTGAAACATTTCATTTACGTTAACCGAACCAATTTTGGATTGTATCAAATATTACACGAGCTTAAGGCAACTGTAAATACTGATACTTATGAGCCAACGCTTAATAGGTAATTAAGCATTTTTCTTCACTACCTCAACCATGTGATCAATATCAAATGGTTTTTCAATATAATCATCGGCTTTACACTCTTCTGCTGTTTGAGGTAAAGTGCTCGATGTTGATGTTAATACAGCTGAAACATCTTCTGTTTCAGGATCGGATTTTAATGCTTTGATTATTTCTGATCCCTTTACTTTCCCCTTGATATGATCGTCTACGATAATCAGATCAGGATCAATTTCCTCTAAATTTTTGATGGGTTCAGTTGTTAATGATGATGTAACATCAAAACCTTCCTCATCTAAAACTTGATCCATTATATCGAGAATATCTTTATTATCCTGAACAAGTACAACCTTTTTCTTCATAAACTAATTAGGAATATTACGGTATAAATATAGCAAAAAGAATAGTCGCAAAATAGACTATTTTTTTTACATGTTTGTTATGCCGCTCGTGTAGAATCTTTGTTATTAAGCCCGATTGCAGTGGAAAGCCCGCAGCGTAGCGAGGACTTGCAACGAAAAGCGGGTGTACAGACCGCCACATATTACAGAACACTCACTTTCAAATCATGTAAACAAAAATATTCAGAACCAAGGTTTAAAAAAATCTCAGGTTTCGTCTTGAATTAATGCCTGTTCGTCGAGAATTAAATGAGGCTGGTATATTATCGACCAACTGCTTGCAACGTTTTTGATTTTGCTGCGTCTTATCTACAAAACAAAAACAAAATTACTTAAACAATTCTATAACAATTAATTAACATTTAATTATTAAATAAAAAACATTATGAAAACCTCAATCAAAACCCTAATCGCATCCTCATTAACAGCAATCGTTTTATCAACAGCTGTATTTTCAACTAACATTTCGGCCAATACAATTGCGCCAGTGAAAGTTTCGAAAGTTGGCAATTTCAAAAGAATTTCTGTTAAAGGAAATGTAGAGGTTACTTTAATCCAAAGATCGGCAGCCGGTGTTGTTTATACTGATGACAATACGGGTACAGCGAAAATTATGCAGGATGGCGACAACCTAAAAATCTCTTCATCTGATAAAGGCTTAGCAAAAGTAGTAGTTTACATCAACGATATTTTCAGAATTGAAGCATCAGAAAATGCGATTGTAAAAACTGAAGGAAAAATTACGACTAAATTCTTACAGATCTTTTTGAAAGGTAGCGCACATGCAGAAATTAATACAAGCTCAGAAGGTTTATATACCGTTATTAATGATAACGCGGATTTAAAATTAAGCGGATCGACAGATAACCATACTTTAGTGATGGGCGATAAACAAAAGTTAACTATTGATAAATTTGCCGCATTAAAAACAAGTATCAGTTCGGTAGAAACAATTGCAATTGATAAAGAAATTGCTTCGATAAAATAATCACAAAACACACAAATGTATAAAGGCTTTCTGAGATGATCAGAAAGCCTTTTTTGCTTGTAAATAAAATTAATTGATTTAAAAATATCTTCTAATTCTGCAGCATTTTAGCAATTTCTTTTTCTATCGATTTAAGCTCTTTAGGTTTTAATTTTTTATGAGCATCTTTTTTAGCCTCTAAATATTTAACACCAACACGCAGTGCTTTTAAACCTGATACACCTTGCAATTCATCCAAATCAAGTAATTCTACCTCATCATTAAGGTAACCCTGTACTTGCATGTACTTCACATATTCTAGATATTCTTTGGCTTCTTCCTGATTAAAGTACACCATAGAAATTTTATGTGGTTGCGTTAAGCGTTCGCTGGTTCCTTTAATTAAAACTTTATCAATACGTTTTTTTACCACCTCATATCGAATATTATACGCACCTTCTACATCAAAACGACGTTCATCATTTCTGAAACTGATATCAATCGCATTGGAATGGATAAATATCAATTGTGTAGTTTCTAACGGACGAGGCATTTCGCCAATTAAACTTTTAGATAAGCGGGCAATCTCTACCATTGAAGTTAATTGCCATAGGCGAATATTTTTCAAATATAACAGATCGAAAGGCTTCTCTGGTGCAATCTCCTGACCGATGTAAATATCATACTCCACACCGTCTGTTCTAAACTTAGCAAAATAGCAAGGGTAAGAAGCTTGTAAATTGGCCTGCGATTTCTCCAAGTATTGGCTCACTTCAGTGTTAATCAACTGCATGGAAATTTCCAATTGTCGTCTGTTTGCATAAGCTGCACCTGTTTCCGGAACAATCACTTGAAAGTATTCATCAACAATTTCTGTTGTTTCAGGATGATTGGTTTTGATAATCGATAAGAACGGATAGACCTCAAGCTCTAAAAATTCTCTCAATTGGTTTTCTTCATTTGATGAAGCAAAACTTCCGATTTGTTTAATCCAATCTTTACAATTAAATAAAAGTTTATCTATTAAATCAAGTTTAACTGTTTTCTTAATTGCCTTTAATGCATTAATTAAGTGATTTAAGAGTACGTTTAAATCGTCTTTTAATGCTTTATTACGCTCCGTTGTCGAATTACGAATATCAATTGCTCCAAATAATGGATACATGTGCTTGAACGTAACCGTTTCAATTTCTTTTACCTTGCTATTGCTGTTCTGGCTTTGAAGAAAATGCCAAACAGCCTCATTAAATTTCCATTGAACTGAAGGCTGTAGCGCCGTAAATTTATCCATCAACACTTCACCCATCTTCGCATCAAACTCTTCAATGCTATATTGGAAAAGCTGCCCGATTAATGGCATTGCAGGGCGTAATCTTGATAACAATTTATCATCAACCAAAACTTCATGATTGGAATAAACTTCTAATACGCCAGCCAGCTGATTATTGTAGTAAACTGGCAAAACCGAATAAGAACAAACGCCGGCTGCTTTTAAAACCCTTAAAAAAGGATCTTTGGAAATTTTATCATCATTGATTGAACTAACAAAAATTGCTTTCGGATTTTCTTTATACTTATCAACTAACGAATAAAAAACCTCTTCTTCCAGATTGGCTGCTTTTGCTGAATTGATCAGCATGCTTTGAGAAAATTCTTTATTATCGAAAACCAATTTATTGTTAACCGTTAAAAATGGCATTAAGCCAAATTCTAAATCGCCATTGCCGCTTAAACTTTTTAAAGCCTGGATAACGTGGGTATAGGCTTCTGTTTGATAATTATGGTTTACCAAAGCATCACGAATACCATCAATAGAATTTTGAAGGGTAACATCGGTTATAGAGATAATGCTAAATCCTTCGAAACAAAAGTTTTGTAGCGGAAGATGCATAACCAGGTAATCCAATTCATTATCATCCTGAAAATGCTTTCCTAATTCCTCAAAATTGATTTTTGGTAATTCGCCTTTATGCTTAATATCTACAAATTTGGTATCTGTTTGGATATTATAGTATTGCGTTAGTTTTGAATCTTCGTTAACGTGACCGTAAATAATTTCATTTTTAAGTACATAAGTGAAATTATAAAAACGACTTAAAATAATGTTGTAAATAAATTTAAGTTGTTTTTTTTCTACAGGCTCACTGTCTTTACTCACCTTATTTTTAGGATCGTGATCTTTAAAAAACTTGTAAAAAGCATTGGTACTGAAGAAAATTTGATCTGGAATTGGCGTGCTTAATGCCCAGAATAAATCGTCCTCATCGCCCATTAACGGGGTAAGTATAGTGAAAATTAATTCTAAAGTATCTTTGTATTTTGATAATTCTTCTGCGCTAATGCTTGTTAAAAGCACTTCATCTTTTTCGATTTTCTCAAGCAAAAACCTGTAAAATTCGGATTTAACAGATTTTTCTGTTTTTAATCTATCTTTTAAATACTCCACAAGGGGGCGAAAAGACAGAGAAGATTCTACCTGGCAACCTATACATTCGTTTTTATGTATTTTTATTACGTTGGTATTCATTGTATAAGTTTTGCTATAGTGTAAATTTTGGGTTATCTAATTAGTTAGTAATTCATTACAAAGATACATACTAGTAAGAGTTACTATCGTCTGTTAAACGTAATACTTGGATAATCCATCAATATATATGTTACACAAATTTAGTACCTAAAATTTAGTGAAAAGTATGGATACCAGCCATCTGATGAATGTCCCATTACAAATCGCACAACTGTTAGTGATGCCGGGGCGAAGTAAACCCCTCCTCCTACACCGTGGTGCCATGTTTGCGAAGCTTCGTTTCTTTTCCAAACCCTTCCGGTATCCCAAAAACTTAATAAACCAATTTGTCCAGGTAAAACATAACTTACTAAATCACCAAGCTTTGCTCTCAATTCTAAGTTATTGTAAAAAATATGCTCACCAGCAAACCTGAACTGGCGATAACCTTGAAGATTTCCTTGTCCGCCGAGGTATAGTGCTTGGTAAAATGCAGGTTGCCCTATTGTTACCCCACCACCAAAACGATCGGCCAAAATGAAATTTTTTCTTCCATCTAAATTTTTATATAAAGCAATACTGGCTGTAAATTGCCCAATAGAGTTTGAGTATTTATTAACTCCTTTATAGCCCAGCAATTTAAAATCTACATAACTACCCAATGTTGGCAGCAAATCATTATCGCGGGTATTGTTTGTAAAATTTACAATTGCACCTGCAAACATCTTTTCATTGCGCACAGTTAAACTATCTGCAGAGTGGAGCGCACCTTCATTTAAAATGAATCTACCTTCGTTATCCTCTCTATTAAATTTATAATATTGATAAGATGGACCTACAGAAAAAGTTGATTTTGGCCTGCGCCAGCGAATAGCAGCATCAACCTGATATAAATTAAAACGGGCACGATAATACCGAATATCATCTCCATGTTCGTCAAATTGGGTATCATTTCCTAAACCAAAGAAATTCTGTGTATTATTTGGTGCATAAGCATTTGCGTTGATGAGAAAATCGCCCTTTCCTAATGCTTTCAGCCACTCTCCTTTATAGTTAAATCGAAACGCTTTGGTAGAAAATGAAT
This sequence comes from Pedobacter sp. Leaf250, assembly GCF_920984735.1. GTDB lineage: Bacteria > Bacteroidota > Bacteroidia > Sphingobacteriales > Sphingobacteriaceae > Pedobacter. The sequence continues at coordinate 119,777 of NZ_CAKLBU010000010.1, forward strand.
GTAAAAATGAAACAGTCTGGGAGTTTCCCCAAGGTTGTTTCCTAAAACCAGGATTGGTTTGTTTATACACTAAACCTAATAAAATTCCATCATCACGATTATAACCTGCATTTAGATTATACGATCTTCTTACATACATATCTTTAGGTACGTAACTAAAGTTTGCAGTGTCGTTCGAAATAATTTTTTTGATTTTATCCTGATCATCGCCCTGATAAGTAGCTTTATCAGTTCTACCATATAACTTAACGGTACTATTGCTATTGGCAAAATCGTAATATTTATTCCCTTTACCACCAATAATTCGGATTTTGATTTTTGAATTTTTGTTATCCAAAATCAAACTATCGTTTCCATTGTGCATGTAAATACGAAGCTCTTTGGTTACTTTCGGATCGAACTTGCGATCGAATAATTCATCTTTTATATTTCCTTCTTTGGAAATTTTATTGATTTTAACCCTTAATCCATCATTATCAGTATCACTTACTTTGATCAATTCATGTTTATTGGACATTTCAATATCAACAATGCGATTGAAGAAATGGTAATAATCATTCATTAGTTTAGGTAAACTCGCCACACGCTCCCGAAGTGTTTTCAAGAATGCATCGTGGTGAAGTGAATAGCTTGGCTCCGGAAGCTTTCTCAATGCCTTTTCAAAAACTTCATCGTTGTAATTTGAACAGAAATCCTTAACAATCTTATCAAATTCTTCCTCATCGATATTGGCTGTCCAGCGGCTGCTAATTTCTCTTCCCTCCCACAAAAACCAGTTGATGTTTTGTATCGGGCGCTCATAACCCTGCATCATTGGAAGCAGTGATGATGATTGGGTGAAGCGTTGTAATTTTCCATCTCCGCGGTAAAAAACCTGGTCACGATCGCGAGGAACTGGTGCGTAAATTGATCCATCTTTGGTTTTGGTTTCTTTCCAACGCCATTGATCTTCATGCCGATCCCAATCGCCCAGTAAAACATCCAGAGCCCGAGCCTTTACCCATGCCGGACCATCTAACTTATTATCATTATCGTCAGTTAATTTTTTATCCATTTTTGGCGAACTATCCGATTCTCCAACTGGTTCACGTTCCTCAAATAAACATAATGTATTGGCAAAGGCCGATTCGAATTCGCCCAGCCCATCATCAGGAGAGACCCACCCTATAATAGGATTGGAATGTGGTATTTTAGCAGCTTTGGCCAATTCGGGCACAACCAATGCCGAAAAAGGGTGTTGCGCCGACATGTTATCTTTAATGATATCCTTAGCGAAAGTATTTCTTAATCCTTCGGGCAATAAAACTTCAGGAAACTTTTCTACACTTCGTAACACATATTCTTTTCCATTTTTATCTTCCAAACGTAGTGAGCGGGACTGGTTACCACCGCCTCGTTGTGTGGCTTTTAAGCCGCCCATCATTTTTGATACGTGGAGCACAGGAACTTTGGTTCGCTCTGCATATTCTTTTCGATAATTCTCGCCAAAAACATAGCGGTGAAACCGACCTACGCTATCATATTCTGGTTTAATTTTAACAAAAATACTATCTGCGGTGATGGGTTTATCCCGATTACGAACTTTTGATGGTATGGTTTCAAATTTTTTGATGTAACTGTAAACTTTTTTTACGCTCGTATCGGAGTACACATAATATTCATAGCGCATATCATTATTCATTAGCTGATCTGCAACCACATAACCTTGCTCCATGGCATTAAACAAAGATGTTTTACCTTGTTTGTTAGGCGATGTTTTTGAACCTGAGCCACTAACAATTTGAAGTTGTTTCCCTTTAATTAACTGCAAACCATGTTCGTGACCAGCAACATAAGTTACATTTGGATAATCGCCAAAAACTCCGTTTACAGACCGAATCATATCTTTATATGCAGGATGATTTAAATCTTCTGGACTTAAAAGCGTAGACCTTAAAAAAGGATAAACCGAACCCAAAACCGGCATCGGGATATAAAGATTTTTATTTAGGGAAGTTAATGGAAACAGGTGATTACGCAAATTAAAGTAACCTCCATGTGGACCATAACTTTGAAACGGATGATGGGAAGCCAATAAAATTACCTTATCCTTATTCTGCTCCAATAATTCTTCCATTCGTACCAAAACTTCATCTTTAGTATTGCAATTGCACTCGCTTGCAGCATTAGCTTTATTATAAGGGAAAAGCCACCACTCACTATCGTAAGCAATAATTGTGAGTTTATCTGTTAATTTAATGGCCACTGGATCAGGGCAACCATTATCAGGAATCAGTTTTAAAAGTGGATCGCCTTGCGCCTTCAAAAAATCATCCTGTGCTTTTATTTTAGCTAAACCCTTTGGTCCAGATTTATCCCAATCGTGATTACCCGGAATGAAATAAACATTTGCACCCATTGAGCGCATAGGTTCGAATTGTGAACGCAGAATTTTCTTGGTATCCTCTTCTTCCAAACTCCCTGGCAAACCCATGCCTGTAGGATAAATATTATCTCCTAAATAAACCACAGTAGTTTTTTTCGGAATAATCTGCTTGGCAGCATTTTTAAGATCCTGCATTTGCGCCGTATTCATTTCGCCTGCATCGCCAAAAAGGATAACACGGTATTTAACATCGCTTTGCGCAAAGGCGATGAAATTTGTTAAAAGTAAAATATAAAAAAGGGTAAATTTTTTGATCATAGCCAGGCGTTTGTATAAAGATAGATAATTTTGAGCTGACTACTTTTTAAGCTTAAACATTAAAATGTTACCTGCCGATAAAGTTCCGCCTTCATTCGAAATGTAAAGATTATTATCCCTGTCAAAAGCAATTCCTTCAGGTTGATTGAAAAAGCTACCCTTAAGTGGATAAATAGCCTTGATTTTGAAACTGGCATCGGTTACCACCAATAATTTATTCATTGAAGATAGCACATACCACTCTCCCGTTGATGGATTTTTAGCCAATGCCGAAGGACGAAACTTTAATTTTGATTCTCCAGATAAACCAGCTATTTCTTTGGATGACAGCGTAAAAGTTCCATTTGGGGTAAATTTGCCACCATCGAATTTGAATGCGAAAATTTCCGTTTCATCTTTTTTACCTTTTTTCACTTCTTTCGTTAACACGTAAACTGTTCCTGTTTTTTCATCAGCAGCCAAACCTTCATATTCGGCTTTTGGCACTAAATCTTTGGTTTTGATAACATTTGCTGCCTCAGGCTTATTAATTTCGGAAATGGGAAAAGTGTGCAATTCACCATTACTTTTTAATACAATAATGTAGTTGTTTATAATGGCTAAATCTTCATAATCGCCTTTGCCACCAAATTTTGTAAATTTCGATTGCTTATCGCTCAAGCCCAAGTAAAATAAATCTCCATCTTCATCCTGAATGGCAAAAACCCTGCTCGGATCACCTTTATGAAAAACAATACCTGAAATTTCGAATAGGTTTTGCGGCATATTATATTTAACAGGATTTGCTAAGTCGTAGGGTAAATCAGATTTTGCAGGTGTAGTTTGTATTGTTTCTTCACTTGCAGCAGATTTATCATCGTGCTTATCATTCACACACGAAACCCCAACAAAAGCCAGGGCCATTAACGCTACAACGGTTGCTATTTTTGCTTTATTCTTATTCATACGATAAAATATTAATTCTTAGTCTTTAAGTATTGATAGATGGCATGTTGCGATGAAACCGGAACCTCTCCTGGCAGAACTGCCACGTTGTTCATGTTTTCATCGATAGTAACAGCTTGTACATTATCCTGCTTTTGAAGATTAATGATATCTAAAATTTCTTGTTTTATTTTTTGATCATAAATGGGGAAACAAACTTCAATCCGGCGGTAAATGTTTCTGTTCATCCAATCTGCAGAGCCCAGATAAACATCATTTTTGCCAAGATTATGAAATACAAAAACCCGACCATGTTCCAAATACCGGTCTACAATTCTTGTTACTTTAATGTTTTCACTCATTCCTTGTACACCGGGAATCAGGCGGCAAATTCCACGCACAATCATCTCCACTTTTACGCCGGCTGCAGATGCTTCGTAAAGTTTGTTAATTAGCACTTTTTCTTCGAGATTGTTCATTTTAATGGTAATAGCAGCATCCTGGCCCTTTTTTGCATGTTCTATTTCTCGATCGATCAGTGAAATAAAAGTTTGCTGCAAGTTAAATTGTGCAACCAATAATTCATCGAACTTGATGAAATTATCCGTTGTAGGTTTAACACGTTTGGCCAGGAAAATAAAGAGCAGTTCAACCTCACGAAGCATTTCCTTATTGGCAGTCATTAAGATGTGATCGGTATAAAAACCAGCTGTGCTTTCGTTAAAATTACCTGTTGCAAAAAGACCAACATAACGCATTCTTCCTTCAACCTTACGCTTTACCAAGGCAACCTTTGCATGAACTTTTAAGGCCGTTACACTGTAAATAATATCCACTCCAACGGCCTTCATTTTTTTCGCCCACTTGATATTATTTGCTTCATCGAAACGGGCTTTAAGCTCTACTAAAACTGTAACCTTTTTTCCATTTTTAGCAGCACTGATTAAAGCATTTACAATTTTCGAGTCGCTGGCTACACGGTAGAGTGTTACGTAAATTTCCTGAACAGTTTCATCAATAGCAGCCTCGTTAAAGAAACGCAAAACACTATCGTAACTTTGATATGGAGTGTGTACGATGATGTCATTTTTATAAATCGCTTCTGTTAAAGTGCCATCGATAAAATCGGTATTGCATATTTTAGGCCATGAATCATTAGAAAGTTTATCCGATTTTATCGGAAAAGCCATCAAATCTTTGAGGTTATGATACTGTCCACCTTCGATATTGTTGGCCTTTTTTAAATTGAAAATTTTCTTTACCAATTCCAGCACAAGAATAGGGATTCCAGGTTGATGAAGAAACCTTGTTGCCAATCCTAAATCTCGTTTTTGCAACTGCTTTTCTAATTGTTCTGATAAACTTCCAGAATATTCATCTTTTAAATCAATCTCCGCATCGCGTGTGATTTTGAAACTAAAACATCCCGTAACCTCATTACTGGGAAAAATACGATTCAAATGAAATCGGATAATATCATCCAGAAAAACCACGAAAGTTTCACCATTCGAATCCACCTTATAAAAACGTGGCAGCTCATTAGATGGAATATTTAAAATAACCGCCTTTAAACCAGAATTGGCTTTTAGTGTGATTAAAAAATATAGCTCATTGTTTGAAGGGAAAAAGTTGGTTTTTTCATCAATAAAAATGGGCTGAAGGAAAGCTAAAACCTGACTTAAAAAATACTGGGTAATGGGTTTTTGAATCTCAACAGGAAATGTTTCTCCATAAATGAGATTAATATTATCTTGTTTAAGCGCTGGAATAATTTTCGATTTTAAGGTTTTACCAAAACGCTGCTGCTGATCTGTAATAATTTGATTTGCAGTTTTTAATAAACCCTCTTGAATATGGATGTCATTATCCTCTCGGTTGCTTAACTTTTCCAAAGCCAGGAGCACGGGCATGCGAACCCGATAAAACTCATCAAGATTTGAAGAAAATATCGAAAGAAATTTAATTCGCTCAAGTAAAGGAACAGAATCTCGGCCTGCTTCTTCCAGCACACGATCGTTAAATTTCAGCCAGCTTAAATCTCTGTTGAAAAAGGAAGTTTCAATTATTGCAGCCATTAAAGTTTACCATAAGCTGCGTAAGCAATTACGAAAGCAAAAACCGCAGCAATTAAGCCCCACATAAAAATATTGTAGGCCAAACGGATCAATTTGTATTTTCTTCCTAATACTACACCTTGCGAATAAACATCAGTAATGAGTGTTCCATAAAGAAAATCCTTATCATTCATTACTTTTATCATTCCATCGGTATAACTAGGCAGGCTCATTTTATAAAAGTTACCAAAAAACAGAAGGTTAACTTTTTTATCATCCATATCCTGCTGGGTAAACTCTCCTTTTGGAATGGATGGACGGGTAGATAAAATGGAAACCACCACGCAGGTTAGACTTACAATAAGTAGAATGAATGTTGGGATAATCAAATTTCCATGATCTTCTAATCTTCTAAGCAATAAACTTACAATTAAGGATAACATGATCGAATTAACTGTGATTAATATATGGGCCTTATTATCGGCCATATCACTTAAACGTTGATTATTCGTCGCAGTGATCCTAAACATGGTTTCGATGCCCTTATCTGGCCGATCATCTTTATCTTTCTTCTTAACTTTCGATAAATCAATTGCTGGCGCAAAGTTTTTTGGCTCCTGTATTTCAGCACTGATTACCTGTTGGGGGGTTAGTTTACTTTTAAGTTTACTAATATTGGCCTGTTTCTGATCGTTAAGCAAGAGAATGGCATAATCCGTTTGATAGCGGTGAGACTCCATAAACTGGATATCTTTTTTGCGCCAATCCAGTTTACTGATGTCTTTTTTATGAATAAGTTCAGCTTCCTTATGCATTAATTTCCCCTTTTTCCGGAAATCGGGCAATCCAAGATGAAATAAATCAGCATCACATACAATTTTATCAATCTGATTTTTTGGCGATTGCGGAATCTTTGTAGCCAGGATGGCACTTTTAACCTGCGCTCTTATTTCAGGGGCAACCTCTTGCTCTACCAAAAATTTATCGGCCAATTCGGCACCTTTAAATTCGTGATTTAGGGCATCATCGTAATAACCCGTATCATGAAAATAAGCTGCTACTGTAACAATGAAAAAATCCTGCTCATTAAGTTGATAGTGATTGGCAATTTGCTTTGCTGCTTTTACAACCTCTTCAGTATGTTCAAAATTATGGTAAACCAATCGAGGATCGCTATGGGTATTGAAGTAATTGCTCACGTAATTTTCTACGTTTTCCTGCAATTGTTTATAGTTCATGAATATATGTAAGTTGAGGTAATTTATGTATGTGATAAAAATGCATTTTCAATAAATACTTATAATGGTGTAATTGTTTCACCATAACGTATAAAATTACAGTTAATTTTGAGAAAACTATATTAAAGAATAATACACAAATTACTAAAGATTATTTTACATTTTAATTATCCATCCATCTTAACTATTAAAGTTTTATCCCTGGCTCCTTCTTTGAGACCTACTGGTGCGATATTGTTGGGTTTTGATATTTTCCCACATGATTAGTTTATCTTCAATTTTAGAGAAAGCCCTAATTTCTCCATCTTGAGAGATTACAAAACCTAGCGCTAAAGGATGGTTCCAGCAGTATGCAATCATCGATCTGTGTCTTGTTCCATAATGCTTTGGATCATGCGGCACCAACGATTTTGGTGTAGCCGTTGAGGTATTGGCAACAAATATTTTGCGTGGCATTCGCTTTGCCCTTAATACTGCTCCAAAACCATTTGCTACCATATTTTGATTAAATAGCACAACCCCATCTACACAACTTTGAGACGCAATAAAATTAATAGCCCCCTTGATTTCATCAGAAGTTCCTTTTTTATCGAAAAAAGATTGTGTTTCTTTTTGGTATGTGTTGCGGGCTACAGATCTTTTCCCCTTTTTAAAATCGCTAAAGATTTTATTTTCTACCACAAATTCATCAATTGATGCCTTGGCGTGAGAAATCATAGCCTGCGCCAACCGATCATAATGAATTTTATATTTTACATCAAGATCGATAGTATCAGCAGCAATTAAAATTGCACCGCCATGCTGATAGTTTTGTATTTTCAACAATAATCTCGAAAACGTTTGTATCCATAAACTATCCAAAAACTCTTCCCATTCTGCATATTGTTCTGTAGGATGAAATTGATCGATATAACTCCGAAGTGCAACTTTTAAAAAATCTGCATTTTTCTTCATCATTTTAGATATCGGCCCAATGGTTAATACATCGAGATATCTTTTTACTAAAATATTTTGTTTGAGTGTAGCCAGCAACTCATAATCAAAAAAAACATGAAGCGTACCAATGTCGCTTACGGCAACCTGAAATAATCCGGGTTGTTCCGAGTACATATCCGATTCATAATTTAGAAAATTTTGATAGTGCATTGCCTGATCGATCATTCCCCAAACATACAGGCGACCTTTTTCATCAAAATACACGGCTAATGATGTGCTGGAAGGATCTGCTGCTTTCGATAATTTGGCTAATGATTTGGTAGTCATTGGTATTTTACGATCAAAAGCAATGCAGCTCCATCTTTCCGGAACAATGTGATGTGGAGGTGAAGGATCAGGATTATCGGGATTTATTAAAGTTATGGTAACTCTTATCAAATCACTTTCTTCCTTACACATGCTTGAATAGAACAAACAATCGAACAGGTTTTCCAAAACACCAAGCTCGGGTAAGGCTTGTTTGCTTCTTGTTAAACGAAGTTTATTCTGAACTAATGCAGCAAGATCAATTGGTCGGGAATTTTCCAAAGTGAGTGATTTTGGAATAAACAAAATGATCATCCAAAAGTTTTATGAAAACCCTTTTGGTTTTATGAATGCTGTATCTGTTAACCGTTATAGATTTTTTAAAATTAAACCACAGCCACTTTGAAATATACCTTAAATGATATTCCCTTGCCCAATTCACTTTCTGCATTGTTATTAGACTTGAATTTGGAATAATTTTCAAACATATTTAAAAACATCATGTTAAGTTAAAAGGCCAATTATTCTGGTAGACTTAAAAAATTTTAAAATTTATGATGAATATTAGTGATGAGGGATTATCTATTCCCAATGATTATTACAGAACTCAATTTGTAGATAGTTTTCGAGGTGGTGTTGATGGAGATAATACGATGACCTTCATTGTTAAAGATGATACTGAATTGGTTGCTTATGCTAATGCGGCAAAGTTAGTTTGGGAATCTGTTGGCGATTATCCATCTAGCTTTAAAGGAATTGTAAGAACTAAAACTGGAAATTCCTTTGCAACTTTCGAATATGTTGGCGCTTTAAATGAGTCTGTTACAGCTGTAGGTTAAATAAACTATTTAAACAAATCAATCATGAAAATAAAAATATTAGTTTTTGGCTTGGCCATTTGTTGTTCTTTTGCCGCGTGTAATGGAAAGCAGGCAGATCAGGAAAATGCAGATAAAATGAATCAATATACAGATTCTACATCTTTGGATACTACTACCATTGATAGTAACAACGCGAACAAAATGGCCGATTCCACAACGAATGCGCCAGCCGATGCGAATCATTAACTAGATTGTTTAAGTTAACTTAAAACCTTGAACACGTTATGGTGTTTGGATTACAAAAGACTTAAGATTATGACAGAAGAGAAAAAACAACAAGCAATAAAATTACTAAAACAAGGGTTGGAAACTGTTCAAGAAAGAGAATATACTGAAATAGCAGAAGTACCAACTGAAGATGATGAAAGATTTGAAGTGAAATATAGCTTCGTGCATGATGGTATTGAAGGAATATTCACAGTTGTAGGTCGCAGTAGCGAAGTTCAGGCAGAAAATGAAGAAGAGGAGATAAAAATCAGCTTGTTAAGTGAATTTGCTGACGACTCTTTGCATTATGATTCGGCCACGGCAAAAGACCAGGTAGATAACGATTTGATTAACGTAGAAGAATATCTGCATCGCCACATTAACGAAGGATAATTTACCTTCCTTTTAATTGATACAAAGGTTGTTGGTTTATTCCATCAACCTTTTTTTAATATTCAATATTTTTCCAACTATTAGCTGGCAAAATTCTGAATCAGAATATTCATTTATCTTTCTTAAATAATCGATTTTCCATTTAAAAAAAACTTATAAGCGATTTCTTGTGTCATATATTATAGGATGCATTAACATCCGTTATTTATGAAGATCGGAATCATTGCACATCTTAAACATCCTATTGTTGCGCCATTTGCCGGAGGCTTGGAAGTATTTACACATCAAATTACCAAATTACTCACCCAACGTGGCCATGAGGTTATTTTATTCGCGAGTTCAAATTCTGACTCAAATTTACCAGTACATGCCATTCTTTCAGATGACCATTACGAATCATCAACCGGGATGAGAATAAAACGGAAAGATCTTCCATCAGAATATATTGCTGAACATCATGCTTATTTCAATTTGATGAATTCAATCGATCAGTATGATTTAGATATTATCTTCAATAATTCACTGCATTATATTCCAATTACCATAGCTAATATCGTAAAAACACCCATGTTAACTGTTCTACACACACCACCTTTTTACGAACTAGCACTTGCCATTAAAGCTGAGAGGCAAAACCCAACTATAAATTACGTAACCGTATCAAAACAAAGTGCCATCAACTGGCAAGATTTGATAGCACATTGCCCGGTTATATCAAACGGAATTGAGATGGACAGTTGGACAGCATATCCCAATTCATCAGAAGAATCGTACGCTGCATGGTTTGGACGCATACATCCTGATAAGGGATTGCATTTGGCTATCGAGGCGTGTAAAAAAGCAGGCATTAAACTTAAAATTGCCGGAGGAATAGCAGATAAACGATATTACGACCAGATGATTGCCCCGTTATTAGATGAAAGCACGGAAATACTTGGCCTACAAAATCAGCAAGAATTAAATCAGCTTATTGGTGGGGCGAAAGTTTGTTTGGTAACGCCTTGCTGGCAAGAGCCGTTTGGTTTGGTGGTAGCAGAAGCAATGGCATGTGGAACACCAATTGCTGGTTTTAAAATGGGTGCCCTACCAGAATTAATTAATGAAGATTGCGGCATATTAGTAGATTTTCCAAATACCAGTGATTTAGCCGCAGCCATTCATTCTGCAATAAAACTAGATCGATTAAAAGTTATAACAGCAGCCGCTAAATTTGATATTCATCGCATGATTGAATCTTATGAACAAATGCTTGAGAAATTAGCAACAAACAAATCCATTAAAAAAGCATCCTAATGATAGAAATTAAGCATGATAATGCCACACAAACTTTTGATCAGGTTGCATTCCAAAATATACTTCAAAAAATAAAACTTGAAGCAAGTACTTCTGAAAATAATCCGGAAGGATTAAAAACAGAATTTAAATGGCTAGAAGAAATCGGTGCATTAAAAATTGTACTTCCTGGAGAATTACTCGATTTTAATAAACCCAATATGCCAGCACTTTTAAATATGCTACAGGCTATTGGTAAAGTCAATTTATCGGTAGGTAGAATTTTTGAAGGGCATATCAATACTTTATACCTGATCCATCTTTATGCCAATGAAACGCAACGCAACCATTGGTTTCAAGGTGTACGAGATTATGGTCATCTTTTTGGGGTTTGGAATACCCAGGCCCAAAACGGCATTGAATTTTCTTCACAAGCCGATCAATATATAATTAATGGCAGTAAAACCTTTTGTTCTGGTGTAGGTATTGTTAACCGGGCACTAATTACCGGAAATATAAACCACGAGAACAGAAAAGGATGGCAAATGGTAATTGTTGATATGAGTAAAATTGCTGATGATAAAATAGATAAGGAAAGCTGGAAACCCTTGGGCATGAAGGCTTCACAAAGTTATACTGTTGATTTTTCGGGATATGTTACCGATGAATCGGATATGATTGCTCATCCGGGAATTTATTTAACTCAGCCTTATTTCAGCGGCGGCGCCATTCGTTTTGCTGCCGTACATTTAGGCGGTGCAGCGGCAATTGCCGAGAATACAATCGAGTATTTAAAAGATTTTAATCGAACAGAGGATCCTATCCAGCGATTAAGAATTTCAAATATAATGATGCAATTGGTTGCTGGAAAACTTTGGCTCGAAAAGGCAGGCAAAAATTATGATGAATGGGCAGATGATAAAAACCAAGAACAAGAATTGATAGCATTTGCAAACATGACCCGTGTAACTATAGAAGATATTTGCCTTCGCATAATGGATGAAAGCAATAAGTGCATTGGTGCACGCGGGTTAATGGCTCCATACGATATGGAACGTGTTTTCAGAGATTTATCTTTTTACCTCCGACAACCAGCGCCAGATGCAACCCGTTTAAATGTAGCAGATTTTTTCATCAATAAACAAAAAGCTACCCATGAGTTTATTTGATAAAGAAACCTTTAGAGAATTGGCCGTTCAAACCAGTGATGAAGAATTAAATTTTATAAATAACTGTTTAATTTTAATACCTCATCCTGATGATGAATCATTAGCCTGCGCAGGCTTTATAGCTAAACTTGTAGAAAAAGGGGTTCATTTTAAAATTATCCTAACCACTGATGGAAGTCGTTCGCATCCAAATTCAAAAAAATTTCCAGCTGAAAAACTCACTGATTTACGTAAAAAAGAGTTAAAACAGGTTATTGCCTTACTTGGACTAGAAACTGATGTTTTAAAATGTTATGATTGCCTTGATTCGGCAATGCCTGCCCGTGGAGAACCTGGTTTTGATGAACTGGTGGCAATACTTGCGAACGATTTAAAGTCTTTTAAGCCTGATTTAATTCTGGTTCCATACGAACTTGATCCTCATCGCGATCATCGTGCAACATGGCAATTGTTAATGTCGGCACTTGAGAAAGGAACTATTACTCGTCCAATAATCTGGGAATACCCCATTTGGCTTTATGAGAACGCTGCGAAAAGCGATCTCCCTCATCTTAAACCTGATGAACTTCGTTTTGTTGATGTATCTAGTTATAGCAAACTAAAGCAAAGCTGTATTGAAGCGCATGTTTCGCAAACTACTAAAATGATTGACGATGACCCGAATGGATTTATCTTAAGTTCGGAAATGATTGCAAATTTTACTACGGGAAAGGAATACTTTATGGAGCGTAAAAAAATCAATCCAAACGCTACCCTATCCGAAGATTATTTTGAAAGCCTTTATACAAATAGTGATGATCCATGGAATTTTGAAAAGAGCGAATATGAACGTAAAAAATATGAAGCTTCATTAGCAGCCATTCCAAAGTTATTGTACATCAATGCCCTGGAAATAGGCTGTTCAATTGGTATTTTTACATCATTGCTTGGTGTTTACTGTAAAAGTCTCACAGCTATTGACATTAGTAAAACAGCCTTGGAAAAAGCTAAATTACGTTCATTAAATTCGCCACATATCAAATTTAAACTGGGGGGCATTCCTGGCGACTTTCCTAACGAGAACTTTGATTTAATTGTAATGAGCGAGGTTGGTTATTATCTTTCGATGGAGGATTTGCTTGTAACCCGAAATCTGATCGAAAATCAATTAAACAGCGATGGAATCTTATTATTGGTGCATTGGACGCATTTTGTTGTAGATTATCCCATATCGGGCGATGATGTACATGAATGTCTTAAACAATCTACTCTTACCCATTTGGAAGGTTCTCGAAGTGATGATTATAGAATAGACGTTTTTCAAAAGAAATAATCACCATGGCGGATTTTACCATAGCATTTTATGTTCACCATCATGGTTCAGGTCATTTGATGCGCACTATGCAAATTATAAAAGCACTAGGTAATTATCCAATTCTCTTGATGGGCAGCGGGCTAAAAAAATTAATTGATGTTCCATCAAACGTTCAGCTCGTTCATTTACCGCTTGATATTGCTTCGACAGGTGAAAAGGAATCGATCAACAGTAACTCTTCTATGGCTTGTCATTACGCACCTTTGGGTATCAAAGGAGGCAGAGATCGTGTAGCTATAATGACTAAAATTTTCAGTGATCATTTTCCAATGATCTTAATTGTTGATGTGTCTGTTGAAGTAACTTTACTCGCCAGGTTAGCTGGTGTTCCAACAATCGTTATGCATCAACATGGAAAACGCCAAGATTTGCCTCATCAATTAGCCTATGATAGCGCCGAACTACTAATTGCGCCCTATCCCCTTTCGATTTATATGGATAAAAAAAACGAATATTTTGCAAAAACTGTTTTTGCCGGTGGCTTTTCAAAATTTGATGAATTGGAACGCAGTGGAGAAATTAATTCTAAACGGATTTGTATTTTAATTGGAAATGGCGGTACATCCATTAATGATGAGGTTTTAAATACAATCGCTTCAGCTTGTTCCGATTACGAGTTTCATGTATTGGGATTATGCAATGAAGAAAATGACAATCCTGTTAATTTAAAATTTCATGGAAATGTAGATAATCCCCATCAATTGCTTGATCAGGCGCACATCATTATTGGCAATACCGGACACAATACCGTGATGGAAACTGCAAGTTTAAATAAACGATTTATTGGAATTCCAGAATCACGGCCATTTGATGAGCAAATTGAGAAAGCTAAAGCCATTGAAAATCGATCAGGAATAACAATTGTACTTCCAGAAGAACTGCTCCACGCGAATTGGCCGTTAATTATAAGCGAATTAAGTGAGAAGATGGTGGATTGGAATGGCGTAATCAATTCTTCGGCGATGGATATTATTGCTAAAAACATCATTAAAACTGCTAAAAAGTGTTTTCAGTTAGCCTAAACTTAATGACATGTCGATTTCATAAAGATATAATTGTTCATTTCATTACCAATTTGAAAGATCAATTCTCATGCTTTTAATAGATTTAACCTACCATTGCTTCTGAATCCATTAAAACATTATTATTTAATTCTTTAATGGTTATTTTTCTCGTTTGATGAAAGTGCATTCGTAAACTGTTAATCGCCAGATTGATCGATTGATAATGAATGGAATGGTGCAGCCCTTCATGCAAATACTGCTCAACTTTCTCCCAAAGCGATTCGAAATAAATACTGGTAGTTATTAAATTAATCAAACTTGTATGATTAATATCTGCCCATTTTGATAGTTGCACTAAACTTTGGTTCGCATTAATTAAGGATTTTCCATCGTTCCATATTTTGCGCAAATTGTTCTTGAATTCAAATTTAAAAATTAAAGTTTCCAGAGATTCGACCTGTTCCTCTTCGCTCCTTAAACTCATATCCGACCAGTGTTTTAGCTGAACAGAAAAACCAAATTTCACTCTTCCGTCTAATCTTCCGGAAGTATATATGCGTACATGTGGGGAATGGCGGATTTTTGCATCAACTCTTTTCAATGCTTTTCGGAATTCTTCATCTTCTAAATATGGTATAATTGGTAGCCTACCTGCCTTTTCATACATTTCGCAGGTAACGGCTAAACTTGGTCCGTAACACTGAAAATGCCGAGGCCAGGGATTAGATTCACATGGATCAATTGCTGATTCTAGCTGGCTTTTTAAAAACCTGTAGGTTACATCGCGTAAGTGGTGCGTTCGGCTAATCGAGGGGGTATCTTTTGGTAAAATTCTTCCACCAACAACATCTGCCCCATGGCTAATTTCCTTTAAAATGTGATAAATCCAATCTGGAGCCACTTCGCTATCTGCATCAGTAGAAACTATTATTCCTTTTTCTCCTGCCACATTCGTAAGTCGCCTGTAAGCTGCATCCATCAACAATCTTCTCGCTGTTCCAATATGAGCAGATTCTTTGTTAAGTAAAATGCGCTCAATATGTAAGTTAAATCGGGGATGATTTTGTTGATACGCTTTACAAATATTAAAAGTATCATCACTGCAATTATTGGCTAATACCAATATTTCGTATAAATCAGAGTTAATGGCAACTCCCAAATCGTTCAACTGAAAGCGTAAAGCATCAAGCGTTTGAATAATAAATGCCGATTCATTTTTTGCAGGTACAATTACCGAAAGTTTAAGTGATGGGTTAATTTTTCCATCAAAAAGAGATTTTGCTTTCGTAGGCAAATTTTGGTTCATATATCCTAGTTAAATCCAAAATCCTGCATTATGCAGAAACTTGTACAGGTAAATTTTGCTTTTGAAATAGCGGGAATGATATTTATAGTCTTTTGATAAACAGACTACGTTTAAGGAACACTATATTTTAATCAATTGTTTAATGTATTATCATGCAATTAATACGCAAAGAAATGCGTAGCAGAATAATGGAATTTAATCCTGCATCCCCATTGTTAAAAATGCATTCTCAAAAGTATCAATTTGCGAGCATCAATTACGGTGTAAATACCTGCTTTTAAAAGCGCAATACCTGATTATTTCAAAGCCCAAACCAAAGCCACTAATAAGCAGTTTTATGGATGATTGAAGCAAAAATTTTGATATTTTTTATACCATAAAACTAACTGTTGATGGCTAATAAACCATTACAAACTAGTAAAAGGCAAGCTGCCTATCAAAAGTTTGAAGATAAAGCGTTTCATCACTTTTTTGTTAGTGAGTTAGCCAAAATATATGGATTGGAAAAAGAATTATCGATTATCATTTCATTGAAACATGGTGTTATTAGCGAATTTGGCAGCACACCATATCGATTTCTACAGCAGGAAACACTGATAAAAATATTGAGGCTCGATCAGGTCTTCATGTTAATTGATGAACAACCTGTAATCCAAAATGTAAAAATATTGGGTAACTATTTTCAAACCCTAAGTCAGCAGCGAAGTGGTGAGGATACAAAAACTTTTGAAATTGGCTTTGCAATATTAAGGCTAGTACATTATAAACAACCTGTATATCGATTCTTGAAAACTTATGCCACAAAAATGAATAGATCAGATATCGCAGAGTTATTAAACCGCACTTTAAGTAACGATCAAATGCTGATCAAAACGGTTATACAAGGTTTAATCAAACATTAAATTTTAAGATGATAAAATGCTAATCAAGATAAATGACATTGCTAAACAGAAATAATGATTAACATTTCAAAGTATCGAATGCTCTCTGAAGATATTTTCGATGTAGAGGTAACTGGCCCAACAGAATTAACAATTGTAGTTAACATAGATGCAGATATTAAGGAAATAATAAAGAAAGTAAATGCTTTTAATGCTTCCCAACAATCTGAAATACAATTTTCTACCATTTATATCTATGATAACGGCAGGACGATTGAATAACTTCTAACATTTAAAACTATAGAAAACGCAATATTTATATGCAAAAAAAAGAATATGATTATTTAATAGTTGGGAGTGGCCTTTTCGGCAGCGTGTTTGCAAACGAAGCGACTAAAAGAGGTAAAAAATGTTTATTGATTGATAAGCGAAATCATATTGGTGGCAATGTTTATTGCGAAAAAATTGAAGATATAAATGTTCATAAATACGGTGCACATATTTTCCATACCAATGATAAACACATTTGGGATTATGTAAATTCTTTTGTAGAGTTTAATCGTTATACCAATTGTCCGGTGGCAAATTACGAAGGGAAACTGTACAACCTCCCCTTTAATATGAATACATTCTATCAGCTTTGGGGTGTTAAAACTCCGAAGGAAGCAAAGGAAAAAATTAAATCTCAAATTGACCAGGCTTTAATTACCGCTCCATCTAATTTAGAAGAACAAGCCATATCGTTAATTGGTAAAGATATTTATGAGAAGTTGATAAAAGGCTATACCGAAAAACAATGGGGACGGCCTGCTCATGAATTGCCTGCTTTCATCATTAAAAGATTACCAGTTCGTTTTACTTACGATAACAATTATTTCAATGACAAATACCAGGGAATACCTATTGGCGGTTATAATAAATTAATTGATGGTTTATTAGTCGATTGCGAAGTTAGAACAGGAATTGATTTTTTCAATAACAAAAGCCAATGGACTGATTTGGCTGATCATGTGGTTTTTACCGGTAATATCGATCAATTTTATGATTACAGATTCGGAAAATTAGCTTACCGAAGTTTAAGATTTGAACATGAAATTTTAGAGGAAGAAAACCACCAAGGCAATGCCGTTATTAATTATACGGAAAGAAATATTCCTTACACCAGAATTATTGAGCACAAACATTTTGAGTTTGGTACCCAGCCAAAAACGGTGGTAACAAAAGAGTACCCAGAAGAATGGACACCAGAAAAGGAAGCCTACTATCCAATTAATGATAAGCACAATAATGCATTATTCGATCAGTACAAGCGCTTAAGTCAATTGGAGCAGAATGTAATTTTTGGAGGAAGGTTAGCAACCTATCAATATTACGACATGCACCAAATCATTGGGTCGGCACTAAAAACAGCCACCGATCATTTCAATAAAACTATCCCTAACCCAATATAATATGAATATACAGAAACCACTGTTGCCTAAAAATCTACTCTGCTTTTCCCACCTTCGATGGGATTTTGTTTTTCAGCGCCCACAGCATTTAATGAGCCGCTTTGCAAAAGAAATGAACGTATATGTGATGGAAGAACCCATTTTCGATGGACAGGAATCCAGCTATTTAGCCATTGATAAAAGAGAAGAGCAACTTACCATTATTGTTCCGCACATTACTCCCGGTTTGGATCATGAGCAAGAAAATCTTTTAATGAAGAAATTGCTGACCGATTTTATAGGCGATTCTTCTTTAGCCGACTGGATATTTTGGTATTATACACCAATGGCGCTTCAATTTTCCGATCATCATGCTGCAGCATTAACCGTTTTCGATTGCATGGATGAATTATCAGCTTTTGATTTTGCACCCAAAGAACTTGTTTTACTGGAAAAAAAATTACTTAAAACTGCAGACGTTGTTTTCACCGGAGGTCATTCTCTTCACGAAGCTAAAAAAGAACAACATAATAATATTCATGTTTATCCGAGTAGCATTGATAAAAAACATTTTAGCAAAGCGAGAACGATCGAAATTGAACCAGAAGATCAGGCCGCTATTACCGGAATTAAACTCGGATTTATTGGCGTTATAGATGAACGTTTTGATGTAGCACTCATTCGGGAAATTGCCGAAAAGCGACCAGAATGGCAAATTTTATTACTTGGACCTGTAGTAAAAGTATCGATGGATAGTTTGCCAAAAGGACCGAACTTGCATTATTTAGGTCAAAAAAACTATCAAGAGCTCCCATCCTATTTATCTGGTTGGAATGTTGCACTTATTCCATTTGCCATAAATAATTCAACACGATTTATTAGCCCTACAAAAACGCCGGAATATTTAGCGGCTGGATTAAGAGTGGTTTCTACCCCCATTCGAGATGTAGTAAAGCCCTATGGAATTGAAAAATTAGTGAGTATTGGATCTAACGCTGATGAATTTATCGAAGCCATTGAACAAATTATTGCTTCAAAAGATGAGAAAAGCTGGAAAAATAATGTGGATGATTTTCTGGCGGATAAATCATGGGAAAATACTTATGAAGAAATGAAAAAGAAAATGCTATGGACATTATTTGAAACTGATAAATTATTAGCCAGTTAATGGAAAACAACAATCCATTTAAAAGCTTTTGGATGGCAGGTTTTGAATGTTCTGATCAGCTGAATCATTATGGGAACCGTGTAGATTTACTTACAGAAACCGGGCACATTAATTTAATAAATGATGATTACAAACTCATTTCGGGTATTGGCATCACTACGGTAAGAGAAGGAATTAGATGGAGCCATGTTGAGCGAAAACCTTATACCTACGATTTTTCGACCGTTGCAAAAATGATCGATGCAGGACGAAATGGTGGGATACAACAAATTTGGGATATCTGTCATTTTGGTTATCCTGACGACTTAACACCACTTCACCCACATTTTACCCAACGTTTTGTTGGTGTATGCAATGCCTTCGCAACCTTTTATCGCGATTATTGCCCAGGTGATCAGCTTATTGTAACACCTATTAATGAGGTTGGATTCATTTCGTGGCTGGGAGGCGACCATGCCAGTACAACACCTTATGCCCGTGGTATGGGTTGGAATGTTAAATATGCTTTGGTAAGGGCTTATATTCAGGCAATTAAAGCTTTTAAGGCAGTTGATCCTAATACGCTGATTATGAGTACAGAACCAATTGTAAATATTGTTCCTGCTTTAGATGCGACAATGGAAATGGTTATACAAGCAGAAGAAGCTCATGATGTACAATTCCAGGCAACAGATATGCTTACCGGAAAAATGTGCCCCGAATTAGGTGGATCGAAAGATTTGATAGATTACATGGGTTTTAATTTTTACTACAATAATCAGTGGGTGGCTAGTGATTTTTCGGGTCTGCCCTGGGCAAATAACGATCCCGACCCGAGATGGAGAGGACTTTCATCACTATTTGTAGAGGCCTACCATCGTTACGGTATTCCAATTGTATTGGCCGAAACCAGTCATCCAGGAGAACATCGCCCAAATTGGTTGGAACTGATTACCCGCGAATGTATTAAAGCCTTGCAATATGGTGTTCCACTTAAAGGCATTTGTTTATATCCAATAATTGATCGCCCAGATTGGGATCATTTACACTACTGGCATCATTCCGGATTGTGGGATGCAGATGCTGAAAATCCATTTGCACGGGTTTTATATGAACCTTATGCCGATGCCATTCAAGCGGCTATGAAAGTGATCAATATTTATTGATCAGCATTCTCTTCCAAATAAAAAGGGCAACACCTATAAGATGTTGGCCCTTTTAAAATTGAATTTAAATTATTTTACGTCGCCTTTAACCTTGTTTGCAGTACGCTGACCAGGAAGATAGATTTGAAAACCAAATGATAAATTCAAATTGTTTTGTGTAGTTGCACTACCAAAGCCTACTAATCCATTATATTTTAACAAAGTTTCTAAACCAATATTTGGTGTAATAAAATAAGCAAAACCAGGACCAACACTTAAGTTTAAGCCATTGGTATTACCACCACCTTTGCTCACGTTTACACCACCAATTCCAGCAGTTGCTTCAGCAAAGAAACGACCATGACGTAAAACTTCTACATCCGATCCTGCATAATAACGGCCTAATGCACCAACACCGTAACTTGTTGTTGTATTTGAGTTTTTAGCAGTTTCCAAACCGAAGTTTACATAACCACCCAAAGCAAGATTATCCTGTATAAACCAAGCCGCTTTTGGCGTAATATCCACACTAAAAATTTTTGGGTCGTCCAGACCAAGGTTAATGTTTGTTAAATTTCCACCAACCATTACGTTGCCTTTTTGAATTTGTGCGTTAGCCACACCAGCAAATAATGCGAAAGAAAATAAGCTCGAGATAAAAATCTTTTTCATATAAATGTTTTGTAAATAATGCCATCAATAGCGATGACTATTTGCCAAACACATGCTGAAAGATAATGTTTTGATTAATTGAAAAGGTTGACTGATTGTAAGCTAATTAGCTTTTTAAGATGATGTTAGTATGATAAATAACTATGTTAATCAGTTTTTATTAATCCTTTAATTAAACTTTTCCACTGGGGATACGACAATCCAATTCTTGCTGCGGTACCTACAATAGCATTTCGGAAATTATCTAATCCGTTACCAGTTTCCATATTGGGCGATTCATTTCTGGCATGTTCTTCGGCCAGAACAACATTTTTAATCCGCTTAATTTGAAAGGTTGATGTAGCACGATTTTTTAAAAAGTGAGCTGTTTTACCATCAGGATCTAAAGGATGAGATGATGGACGGACCCTGATTGTGAAAATATCTTCATCAAAATCAACTTCTGCAAATATGGCTTCTACCTGAACCCAATCGTAACCTTTACCAATCTTTGTACCCGGGCCAGGAATATCAATTCGAATATAGTCACCTTCTATTACCTCCCTATCGCATTTTCGGCCTGCATGATCAAAAAGCTTAAACGATGATAATGGAATATGAGACATTTCGCCCCATCGGTTTACATCCGAAAGTCTTTGCTTAACTTTTTGAAAAAATTCTAAAGCTTCGTAGTTATTATCAAATTCAACTTTTTCTATGGCATCCGTTTCAGCACCACTTTGGTGCACAGGAATATGGTCTTGGCTGATAATTTCTTTTTCCATTAGAATAAATATTTAAACTAACATAAAAACATGTAAAATTTAGATTTTGTTCCCTGTATAAGTACTGCAATTTATAGATATGATTTTAGCAAATACGCAGTTATAGGTGGGTTAAGTACCTATCTTCAAATTAGTTGTAATCCTAGCTATCTAATGCTATTAGTATTTTTTAACGGTATCTTCTGCTGTTAATCTTTTCGCCGGCTGGATAGAGTCTTTCTTTTTTGCTGTATCATCCAAATCTTTGTAATGATTTCCTTTCTCTGGTTTGTAATTGGAGCAACCTGCAATAGATGCAGACATAATAGCAATGCAAAAAATGATTGGGATGGTTTTCATAGTCTTTAGTTTAAGTAATGATTTATAAGTACAATCATCAATTTTAGACCATTGTTTTATAAATCGCTGTAATAGCCCTTTAATAACTTATTAATAATCATTTCTTAAGATTTATCCATATTTTTCCTTCCATGCTAGCTTTTGCTGTTGATAATCAGGTTGATTTTCGGCTCTTTTCCAATAGTCATAAAAAATGGCAGCAGCCTCGGCTTTCATTTCTTCGCCAGTTCCACGCTCCAATAGCGCAAAATCGTTGTCTTTATCATACTTTTTCCCACCTTTATAATTGGCATATCTTCGGGCTCGGGTATAACCCATCTGCAGGTATTTTCTCGATAAATCAGCACCAACAAAATCATCATTTGATAAATAGCTTAAAAATAATTGATATATCTTTTCCGCACTCTTAATGGCCACCTCGGGGTTCTTAAATCTCCAGAAGGGTCCAATTTCCGATTTGTATGGTTCGCAGATTAAAACCCCTTGTTCGCCCTTCCCAACTTTATATTGCGTTGGGTGTTTTCTGTAATCAATATCTGGTTTCCACTGATAATTGGTAATCTCAAAATCTACATAAGAAGGTTTTTTATTTTTTGGATGATCTGTCATGTTCGTATTAATAGTAAATCATTTCAGTTATTATCTAAATCCATTGATTCTTTAACTAATGATTGCAATAAATTTAAGTTTCCATGTGCATCGCCCATTGTATTATTAAAATAGGCGAAAACCGTTTTACCTTCTTCCATCCAGTCTTTAACATAACTGGCATATTCAGAAAGCAGTGATTCTGAATAACTTCCTTTATAATTACCACCAGGCCCATGAAATCGTAAATAAACAAATGGCGCATCACTCATCTGCATCGGACTTGCCGAATAGGCTTTATCATGAATTACAGATGCCATATTATATTCTGCTAACAGTTCGCTCACTTCTTCTACATATAGTGAAGGGTGGCGAAATTCTATTGCAATTTTCCATAACTGATTTTGATCACCATTCCTCAATTCTGCCATCAGGTTTTGTATTTGCTTAAATTGGCCAATGCGTACACTTTGCGGAAATTGAACGAGTAAACAGCCTCTTTTTTCTTCAATGTGATTAATGACCTCAAAGAACTGATGTATTTCAGCTGGGTTAAAAGCCAAGTTTTTACGATGTGTTATTTCTTTAAAAATCTTGAAGGTAAATTTGAAATTGTTTGGCACTTCAGAATACCATCTTTTTATGGTAGAGGCCTGAGGGATTTTGTAAAAAGTGCTGTTTACCTCAATACTATTCATTAAAGAACCATAGTAACACAATCTCGAACGTTCTTGATACTCTTTCGGATAAAATGCTTTATTAGGTACAGGCAGTAGCAATCCACTTGTTCCGGTATAATAATTCCCAATTGTGTTTTCCATTGCAAACTTTTATCATCAACATTGATAAGCCAGAAATTGTTGTCTAAATCAACTTAATTAAAGTAAAAATTGAATGCAAAAAACTAAAACCTAAGCGATTTTAATTGGTTATACCATTATGAAGGATTTAACGATACAACAACTGTTTGATCAATACCAGGATATTATTTTGGAAGTGGAGCTTGCCAAAAAAAACATTGATGAAACTCAACTGAAGGATCTTTCCGATGAGAAATACATTTCAGCTGAAGAGGCAGAAAAATATGTACGTGATCATGCAGACAGAGAACGCAAAATGGCCCATTTGGAAACCGTTAGTCAAGAATGGTCTGAAATTTCTGATGATCTTGCCGCAAAGCTTTGTATCATTAATACGAAAGTAATGGTACACGATAAAAGAGATAATGCCAAAGCACTGATATATTGCATAGATGGTGCTGTTATGGTAGAAGACACCGAAGATTAAACTTAATCTTTTGGAAGCTCGATGTAAAACGTTGTTCCTACTTCTTTTTCACTTACAAACCAAATTCTGCCATTGTGTAAATCAACAATATCTTTTATAATATTCATTCCCAAACCGCCTGATTCTTCCCCATTTAAACCTTTTCTTAGCACAGATTTTTCATTCTGAAAAAGTTTGGCTTTTATATGTTCCGGGATGCCAATGCCATTATCGCTTACCGCTACTACAACAGATTCTCCCCGATCTTCGGCATTCACATCAATTTGTCCGCCAAAGGCAGTAAATTTAATTGCATTTGAAATTAGATTATTAATAACCTGCATAAATTTCATGCTATCCAATTGCATGTAAATATTTTCATGTTGAGCATTAAATTGAAAATTTCGGATCTCGCGTAGGTGCGATCGTTTATAAAATCGAACGATATCTTTTAATTCCCAAATTAAATCTACCCTTTCCTTTTTAATCGCTACTACCGATGATTTTAAAAATTCGTGATTGACCATGCTTCTGATCAATTTTAAATTTCTTTCACATATATCAGCTATGAACTGCAATGTATCTTTAAATTCTTCTTCAGCAACCTTCCCAAATTTATCTTCAATTGAAGATACAGCCATTTTGATCATGCCCAAAGGTTCTTTTAAATCGTGTGAGAGCACTTCTAAAGTCACATTTTTTCTGGCGTTAATCTGTTCTATGTGAATTTTATTTTCACGACTTATGGTAATGTCTTCCAAAATACCATAAACCATTTTGCTATCTGCTTCTAAAAAGGCGGTACACTTTAAAAATTTCACACGTTCATCTGATAGCAAAATTCTAAATACATATTTTTTTGAGCCTCCGTCGGCCAATAATTCATCATAACAACTTTCTACATGGAGAATATCTTCAGGATGAATGGCTTTTAACCACAGGTTATTATCTGCCTTAAAAGAATCAGAACTACATTCAAATATGTTTATTAGTGCTTCATTGTGATAAATGATGGAAGATGAATTGGTATCAAAAATCAAATAACCATCCGTTGCGGACGAACTCATTTGACAAAAAAGCTGATTTTTATTATCAGGCATGTGCTGAATAATTATGATGGATAAAAAAAGTAAGTGTCGTTTTCGATAATCTAATCGATAATGCCATTGGCATAAGCAAAGCGCATCAAAACTGCTGTATTTCTCGCTCCGGTTTTATCAATTAAGCTTTGTCGGTGACCTTCTACCGTTCGTTTACTGATGAATAATTTATCAGCCATTTCAACATTAGTTAATCCTTGTCCAATTAATTGCAATACTTCCTTTTCACGGGAAGAGAAATCTGTACTTTTCATTTTGAAACTAGGAACCAACTCCTTTTCTATTACATGATCGATGATTGGAATAACTAAACTTGCGCAGATATAGCGCTCACCCATTAATAATCTGCCTATTGCAAAAAATAACTCTTCTGCATCAACTGATTTAGTTAAAAAACCTTTGGCACCAGCTTTTATGGTTTGGTATAAATTGGAATCACTTTCCATCATCGACATAATTAATACAGGAATATCAGGATGAGAAATTTTAATACTTTCAAGCATCGAAATACCATCCATTAACGGCATACCAATATCTGAAACAATTAAATCTGGAATTATACCTTTATTTAAAGCATCAATAACCTCCTGCCCATTATTCGCTTCCCATGTTACCTGATACTGATTTGTTGATTCCAGCAACATTTTAAGACCATTTCTAATCACTTTGTGATCTTCAGCCAATATAATTTGTTTCATTAATTTTAGGGCATTTTCATCTCTTGGCTAACATGAGTTTTAGGGAGGAAAAGTATCGTGTAAACACAAGTTATTCCAGATAGTTTTAATACTGCTGATTTATATTTTCATCAAAGAAATCACTACAAAATGCCGGATGCAATTAAGAGCTTCTACATATATTGGCATTATTCATTCAATAAATTAGCTATCTATAAATTTTAAGATATTTCTTTAAACCCAGCCTTGCCTGATGAATATGTGTTTTCACTGTGCCGATTGGAATATTCATTTCTACGGCAATTTCTTCGTATTTATATCCTTCAAAGTAACGTTGAAATGGTATTCTATATTCATCTTTAAGTGAGTTCATGGCTTTGCCAATATCCTGCATGGCAAAGGTTTGCTCTCCGCCATTTCTTGTGGCACTCTTTACCAGATGAGCACTTGTTAAATCTTCCTCAACAGTAATTACTTCCTTTTTCCTACTGTTTTTATTAAAGTCATTAATGAAAGTATTTTTCATAATAACAAATAACCACCCTTTTAAATTTGTGCCTCTATCAAACTTATCGCAAAAACGAACACCTTTAATCAAAGTTTCCTGAACCAGATCCTTTGCATCGTCTTCATCTTTGGTAAATTTAAGCGCATGGCTCATTAATTGTTTTTCGTGGCTACTAATGGCTATAGTAAATTCATGCTGATCCATAAATACATTTAATTGAGTTAGACAAATGGTTACGATTCTCTTAAGAATGAATACGCAACACGATAAAGATTAATTGGTTTTAGTTAGGAAAAAAACCAGTATAAACACCTATAGATAATTAAGTATTAAACGCATCAATGCAAGTTATACGAATTTTTAAAACGCTTTTTATTTGTAGCTAATTTGATTGAGGCTTGTGCATTAGAAGAACTACCGAGAACAAAAAAGCCCTTTAGCATTCACTAAAGGGCGACTTTTTGTATGTGGGCCCACCTGGGCTCGAACCAGGGACCAAAAGATTATGAGTCTTCTACTCTAACCAGCTGAGCTATAGGCCCGGAAAAAACTTTCGTTTTTTTGAGAGTGCAATGTTACTAAATTGCTTCGAATATTGGAAAATGTTTTTTAAAAAAATATCAACTAAATTCAATAAGCTATTTTTAAAGCCTGTTTGCAGCTTGGAATGGAAAATAGCTGACGTGTTTCCAGGGGCCGCCTAAATATTCCCAAAGATCTAAACCTAAACCTTGAATGGCGAAAGGTGTGAAATCAGATTGAAGTGTTGCATACAAGATTTTGGAAACTTCTGGCTCAACTTTGTTTTGAATCGTAATATGCGGACGGTAACCTTGTTTGTCTTGCGCTGTTAAATTATCCCAAAAACATTTGGCCAGCTTTAACCTGATATCATTTAATTCCTCACTATCGATTTTATAAGCAACACCCCTTCCCAATTGTTTCAATGCAGATACTATAAGCCAAAATGGTTCGACCTTTAGCGAGCTTAACACCTTTTCTAAATCTTTATAATTAATTAGATGATGGAATAGAGTGAGGTGTGCGTTTAACAGATTTCTTTCTATTGGAAAATAGGTTTTTCGTTGTTGATCAAAAAATGCCTGTGCTTCTTGATCTATTCTTAGTGTGAGTATGTAAACTTGCATGTAGTGAAACTAAATTCTGATTGAGCAGGATCAGTATCTCTTTGAACAGCAACAATATCAAATGGTTTTCAGATCACAACGTACAAACAAAAACTATTTATTGTTTTTATCGTAAAATTTAAAAAAGTCGTTTAATCTGAAAATTTTAGATAAAAAAGAATAATCCTGATTTATCCGGTTGTAATTTTCGAAAGCAGGTTCTTCATTATCAATATTCCCCTTTCCAAAAGTCCTATCTGGAATAAATAAGTCTGTAGTTAGAACAGGTTCGCCCAAAAGAGAAAAAATTTCCCGGCCCTCTACTTGGTACGGTTTAAACTCACGTTTTAAATCTTTTTTGGTATAAATGATATTATAGATTACATATTTAGATTTTGTTGGATTGACCACACCGTATTCCGTAGGCTCAAGGTTTAAATCTTGATTACTGATATCATAAGCTTTGCAATCAATTTTATGTTTTCCAATTTCTAAATTAACTTTTATATAGATATTTGCAGGTACTTCATAACCTTTTCCATCGATACTAACTGAAATTACTTTATTAGTTGGATTATCAATTAGGGTTGCACCATTTAGCTTTGCTTTCCAAACCAACTCGTAAAAGCCGTAGCCAACAAAAGCCAGAATAACAAATAACAGAACCAAAATTCTTGCTGCTGTATTTTTTTTGATGATGTCTCAACCGCTGCCATGTTGATATTTTTTGGTGAATGGATTTTATGATTTCTTTCCCAAAAAAATAATCCAGTCATTACTAATAAAAACATGTCGATTTATATTCACCGGCTTTAATTCCTAATTCGCGGGATATTGTTTATTAGTTTGATAAAACCTAAACGGCGATCAATTTCTAATGCCTTTTTAATAATAGTATAACAATTAAGTTATTGTATCTATAAAATAGTTGAACTTGACTTTTATATGAGCCTTAATATTCACCACAAACATTTTCGATTCTATCTTTGTATAACAAATGATGAGGCACTTAAGATATAATTTCACCAAGAGCATTTTTGGCATTTTGCTGTTGAGCATGTTGATGCTGAAATTTTTCTCTTATTCTATTTCGTCTTTTTCATCTTCGCTTAGTGCTTATTCTATTGAAAAAAATGCGGAAGATAATCATGACAAAGAAGAGGAATCATTTGATAAAGCTAAAAAGAAACTTCAACTATACGAGTCGTCTTCTATCATTCACGAAGGTTTACATTATTTTAATAGGTTACCACTTCCAACAGAAACATATAAAGGTAGCGTAATTATTTTCCTCCCACGGAATGTACCTACGCCGCCTCCAGACTATTTTACATCATAATTTCTTTAATTATTTTGAAAATTGTGATGGATAAATTGTAATATTTGCATATCCGTTAGTCCATTGCAGAGTTTCTGCAACAACTTTAACTCTATCTCTAATTTCTACATATAAATGAAAAATCATCACATTGTCGGAGCGCCAACGCCCTGGCAACGCTTGGTACGTATGCTCCATTTGGAGCGCAGAACCATCAATTACATTTACATATACGCCTTACTAATTGGTTTGATTGGCTTATCACTGCCATTAGGAACCAGTGCTGTATTTAATTTGCTTTCTAACGGTGCTGTTTACAGCTCGACCTATATTCTAATTGCTGTTATATTAGTCGGGATTGTAGTGGGCGGTATTTTATTAATTGGCCAACTTACACTGGTTGAATTTTTGGAGCAGAAAATTTTTACAAAGGCCGCTTTAGAATTTGCATTTCGTTTGCCACGAATTAAGAAAAAAGCTTTAGAAGGTGAGAATCCATCAGAATTAATCAATCGGTTTTTCGATATCTTAACGATACAAAAAGGACTAACCAAATTATTGGTAGATATTATTGCCGCAGGAGTACAAATTTTCTTCAGTGTAATTTTATTATCGTTCTACCACCCTGTTTTTATGGCCTTCGGAACATTTGTACTTTTGGTAATCATATTGGTTTTGATTTTATACTATCGCCGTGGGGTACAAACCAGCATGGAAGAATCGAGCTATAAATACGAAGTGGTTGCCTATTTAGAAGAAATTGCTGGAGATTTAGATAGCTATAGGGAAAGTAAATCTAAAAGGAAAGAAATTATAGACCGCACTGATGAGATTACAGCAAATTATATTCAGGCCCGTAATGATCACTTCACAGTATTAAGAAATTTTTTCATGAGTGCGGTTGCTTTACGTACCATTTTAATGGGTTCACTTTTATTGATGGGATCTTATTTCGTTGTGGAACGCCAAATGACTTTCGGCCAGTTTGTTGCTGCAGAGGTAATTATAGTTCAAATTAGCTATGCCATTGAAAAACTGATGACTAATTTAAATACGGTTTTTGATATGGTAACCGGAAGCGAAAAACTAGCCATAGTAACCGATTTGGAATTAGAGGAAGGAGAGCCAAATCATGGGTAGAATCAGTAATAATTTAGCTCAAATTAAAGAATGGGAGAAGCTTTCCACACATGCTAACAGGAGGATTATTGATGCTAAAGGACCAAAAAGGTTAGGTAAGGTAGCGCTATTTGTGCTTGTTTTCTTTATCGTTTTATTGTTTCTTCCCTATCGCCAAACTATACCCGGACGAGGAACTGTTACCGCATTACGACCTGAAGACAGGCCGCAAACTGTACAGAATCAAATAGGTGGCAGAATAGAACATTGGGCGGTAAGAGAAGGTCAGGAAGTAAAGAAAGGCGATACCATTTTAATTATCTCTGAGACCAGTCAATCCTATTTCGATCCGGAATTGCCTACTCGACTTAGCGAACAGCTAGATGCGAAAAGAGGTAGTGAAACCGCAGCTGTACAAAAAATGGACGCCACTCGATCTCAAATAGATGCTTTGAGTGATGGCTTACGTTACCAGATGAAGGCTGCAGAAAATAAAGTTCTCCAGGCGAGAAACTATTTAAGCATTGATAGTGCCGACCTTTTAGCTGTCCAAAAATTTTATGAAACTGCAAAGGTTCGTTTAGAGCGTTATGAAGCCGGCTATAAAAATGGATTATTTTCGCTAACCGATATCGAAACAAGAAGATTAAAATTGCAGGAAGATAATGCCAAAGTGATTAGTCAGCAAAATAAATTGGGCAATTCAAGACAAAACTTGTTGAATTCAATTATCGAGTTAGACAACATTCGGGCAAAATATCAGGAATCATTGGCAAAGGCCCAATCAGATATGAGTTCGGCCATTTCCAGCCGGGCAAGTGCGCAGGGAGAAATTTCAAAACTGCGAAATGATATTTCAAATATTAACGTTAGAAGAAGTTTATACGTTGTACGTGCGCCTCAAGATGGTTATGTGGTAAAAACACTGAAAGCTGGTATTGGCGAAAATATCAAAGAAGGAGAATCGGTAGCAACATTGCAACCAAAATCGCCAATGGTAGCAGCAGAATTATATGTAAGCGCCATGGATGTTCCTTTGATTTTAGATACAAGCAATGTGCGTTTACAGTTTGAAGGTTGGCCATCCGTTCAATTTTCGGGCTGGCCATCGGTAGCTGTTGGTACATTTGCAGGACAAATATTTTCCATTGATAAAGTAAGCAGTTCTGACGGGAAATACCGCGTATTAATTAGTCAAACTAATCCAGTACCCGATAACGATGAGCCATGGCCGCCACAATTACGCCAGGGATCGGGAGTTTATGGACGAATCATTCTTAGATCGGTTCCGTTATGGTATGAAATCTGGCGTCAGCTTAATGGCTTTCCACCAAGCTTAGAAAGGGAACCTGCCAAGAGTTTGACGGATACAAAATAAAGAAGTATTTAAAATGAACATAAAATTGAAAAGCTTTGCTGTTTGCTTTATCTGGCTTTTATTAACAAGCCAATTTAGTGCGGCACAGTTAAAACCGAATCCGGTCATCAAAAAAAACATTGATACTGCTCGAGTTTTCGCTTTGGAAGATTTACAAATGTTGGTATTTAAATATCACCCGATAATTAAACAGGCAGCATTATTAAGTGAGGCTGCCCGTGCCAACGTTTTGCAATCGTTGGGTTATTTCGATCCGACGCTAAAAGCTGGTTTTGCCAGGAAACTATTTGGAAATACTGAATATTACAATAAATGGGACAGTGAGCTTAAAATTCCACTTTGGCTTGCCGGGGCCGATTTAAAAATTGGTTATGACCGCAATGTGGGTACATACGTAAATCCTGAAAGCCAAACCAATTCGCAAGGTTTATCGGCAATTGGAATCAGTATCCCCTTAGGTCAGGGATTGATTATTGATGCCCGCAGAAATACTTTGCGGCAATCGAAAATTATGGTGGAGTATGCAGAGGCCGATAGACTGAAACAAATAAATAGTGTTTGGTATGGTGTGGCCAAAGACTATTGGAATTGGTATTATGCTTATAAGCAATTTCAACTTATTGAAGAAGGTTTGGAACTGGCCGACCGACGTTTTAAAGCCTTGAGTACACAAACCATTATAGGTGATAAACCTGCGATTGATTCGGTAGAAGCTTATATTACGGTTCAAGAGCGAATTATTCAGAGAGAAAAAACTGCGATTGAATTGCAAAATGCCCGTTTGGTTTTATCAAATCATTTATGGAATGATGAAGGAAATCCGCTTGAATTACCTGCAGATGCCATTCCTCAATATGTTAATCAGGCGCCAAATCGGCCTAACCCTTTGGTTTTAGATACCTTATTGGGGCAATCTGCAAACCTGCATCCCGATTTGGTTAAGCTGCGAACAAAAGGTGCACAACTAGAAATTGAACGGAGTTACAGGCAGGAATTGTTGAAACCTAAATTGAATGTTATTGGTAATTTAATATCCAATCGAACCAGTTTCAACAGCAATATTCCTGGTTATTATGATTTCAATTGGAGTAATTACAAAGTGGGTATTGAATTTGCATTTCCGCTGTTTTTAAGATCAGAACGTGGAAAATTAAGGGAAGTGAAAATTAAACAACAAGAACTGAATTTCGAAATTCAACAATCTGGAAGAGAAATTAGAAATAATATTGTTGCCTCTTATAATGATTTATCGGCATATTCTGCTCAGTTATCAGTTCAGCAAAAAAGCATCGAAAACCAGCAAATTCTCGTTAACGGAGAAAACCAAAAATTTACACTTGGAGAAAGTAATTTATTTTTGATTAATAGTAGAGAAACGAAGTTGATTGAAATGAAAATTAAACAGGAAAGTATGATTTCCAGTTATCAAAAAACCATAGCAGAACTATATTATAAAGCAGGAACGAATCAGATTACAAATTAAAGCCATTAAAATACAACCCTAAGTAATACAGAAATAACTTAGGGTTTCTTTTATTTATAGCAAGCATTACAGAAAGGAAATCAATCTTTATTTTTTCCTAAATGCTGAAATAAAAAGTTGAGCCAGTTCCCAACTCGCTTTCTACCCAAATTTTACCGCCATGTCGTTCAATTATTTCTGCCGATAGATATAGTCCAATTCCAAATCCTGAAATAATGTTTGTTTTTTCATTTTGAACTCGATAATATCGGTCAAAAAGTTTAGGTATATCATCACTGGAAATTCCTGTTCCGGCATCGCGTACGCTTAGCACAACCTGCTGGTTAACTTTTTCGCATTGCAGATAAATTTTTGAATTTGTGGGAGAATATTTAACCGCGTTACTTAATAAGTTATTGATTACCAGCGAAATTTTATCCTCATCAGCATGTACCCAAAATTCACTACATGGTGAATAAACAATTTGATGCGTGGTTATTAACGCTTCATATTCATTTTTAAGATCGTTCGCTAAAGCACAGAGATCGAAATTACTTTTGTTTAGCTGTATTTTACCAGATTCCAACCTGGAAATATTTAAAAAACCATTGATCATGGTATTCATTTTCTTTACTTGAATCTGAATCTTATCTACAAAGGAATGGCCATCAAACGCTGCTATATTTTTGGTTTTATGCTGAAGAAGCTGAATATAGCCTTTAATAGAAGTTAATGGGGTTTTAAGTTCATGGCTAACCATGGCAATGAAATCATTTTTTCGCTGTTCATCTTCTTTTTGGCCAGTTACATCCATTACAACGGCATTTACCCTTTCATTTATACCTTCTTCATCCTGATATACTTTTCCAACCACTCGCATCCATCTCCGTTCGCCAGTAATTAAATGTTTAATTGCATAAGTGCTATCTACCGGAGTACCAAATTCTATTGCGTGGTGCAATACGGTATTAACTTCATCTAAAAACTCAGGCTCAACAGCTTCTAATACCATTTCCCAAGAAATATCATCCTCAAGGGGAAGGCCGTATTGCTTTCTGTATCGAACGGACATATCTGCTTTACCCGTTTTCAGATCAAGCGTACAACTTCCTAACTCGCCTGCATCAAAAGCTGTTAGTAAACGCTCTTCGCTATCAATAAGTCGGAGATTTGCATTCACCAACTGATCATTGGCATGAACCAATGCTTTATTTATATATTCAATTTCTAAGAAATGTTGCTTCTCATCAGTGATATCAATGCC
Organism: Pedobacter sp. Leaf250; assembly: GCF_920984735.1. GTDB lineage: Bacteria > Bacteroidota > Bacteroidia > Sphingobacteriales > Sphingobacteriaceae > Pedobacter. Next base: position 153,689 of record NZ_CAKLBU010000010.1, read on the forward strand.
AGAACAGATATATCCGATAAAATCTCCCTCGGTATTTAATCTCGTAGTCCCTCTTAACCGAATCCACCTGTAATTTCCATCACTATCCAGTAATCTAAACTCATTAACAAAATCCTGTTGCTTTTCAAATACCTTAAAAAAACGCTGCATGATATCAGCATGATCATCGGGATGTAAGTAATTTTCCCAGTTAAAGGTTTGCAGATTACTGTCAGACCATCCTGTTAAAATGTACCAGGCATTATTGAGGTATTCCAATTGCCCTTTATCATCAATAAGTGAGATTAAAATATCGCTTTTTTCGGCCATATTCCGAAACCTGGCTTCGCTTTCAACAATAGTTTGTCGGGCCAAAACCTGCGGCGTAACATCAATAGCAATACCTAAAACTCCTGCTACTTGATCATGATCATACAATGCTCTGTAAATCACATCATAGTAACCTGCTGTTTTTACCCCATCCCGAACCAAATCCACCTTTTCGGCATATATTTCCAATGGCTTACCTGTGTTATATACGCCATAAAGTGCTTCTACAATTGGTTGACCAACAATTTCGGGAACACCTTCAAATAATGATTTCCCAATGATGTCGGATGTTTTACCCAGAAATTGAAGCATGGCATCATTAACGATTTCAAAAGTCATGTCTTTACCCCTGAAAACCTGCATCGCTACAGGACTGTGCTCAATAACATTCCGATATTTTCGCTCACTTGCCAAAAGTTCTTCTGTTCGGTTTATCACATCCGATTCCAGCGATATGTTTAATGCGATCAATTCATCATGGGCAGAGGCTAAATTTTTATTTAGTGCATCCACCTGCTGCAAATTAGCTTGGTTATCATCACGACTCTGCTCCGCATCTAATCTTGATAATATTTGCTCTGTTACGTTATTTACCGATTGAATGATATAGAAAAGTTCGCCATCTTCAGTAAAAATTGGCGTATGTGTAGGTTCCCAATACCTCACTATAAACTTATCAGGATGGTTACTATCCACAATATCATATCGTTGCACAGACATTAAATGAGTTTTGCCGTGGGCAACAACATATTTAAGAGAAGCAAGAATATTGTTTTCTCCGTCTGCATCTTTAATACTAGGATTATCTGAAAAAGCATCGAAGATATATTTACCAATTATATTTTCTCTGTTTGAATTTGTGGCCTGCAAAAAAAGGTCACTCGCGGTGAGAATATAAAAATCAACAGATAATACGAGAAACATTGCAGGCGCAGCTTCCAGCGCTTTAAGTGTTTCAAATGATGGGATTTTACTTTGAGGCATGAAAATGATAAACAATGGAGATCAATTCAAAGATAAGGAGTTTAGCTGATTTATTTTAGGTGTACAACCATAAGTACTACATCGCGTAAAATTTATTAACCCATCTGCAACTTAACTTAATAATGACTACCAATTAATCTCTCCTAAATACCAAAAACTGTAAGTTTGCTTAATAGATATATTTGGATTATGAAAGAAGGACTATTAATAGATATGGATGGGGTGATCTACAGCGGAGAGGCTCTTATTTTTGGCGCTGATCGATTCATCAAATTTCTGATTGATCAGGAAATTCCTTTTGCTTTTATGACCAATAACAGTCAGCGGACAGCTTTGGAAGTTGTGCGTAAGTTGAAAGCATTAGGCATAAAGGTTGATGAATCGCATGTGTATACCAGTGCAATGGCAACCGCTAAATTTTTGAGTGATCAAAGTCCAAAAGGTACTGCTTATGTACTTGGCGAGGGTGGCTTGTTGAGCAGCCTGCACGACCATGGCATTACGCTTGTAAATACCGACCCCGAATTTGTGGTACTTGGTGAAGGTAGAAATTTCACTTTGGAAATGGTTCAAAGAGCCGTGGATATGATTTTAGCTGGAGCAAAATTTATTACCACAAACCGAGATCCATCGCCAAAAAAACCGGGTTGGAACAATTTAGGAATAGCTGCCACCACGGCAATGATTGAGGAAGCTACAGGAAGAAAGGCTTTTGTAACAGGTAAACCTAGTCCGGTAATGATGCGCTCTGCAAGGAAATTTTTAGGACTTGAAACCAGTGAAACCACAGTAATTGGCGATACAATGGAAACCGATATTCAGGGTGGTGTACAAATGGGATATAAAACCATTTTAGTGCTTTCAGGAATTTCAAGCAAAGATACTTTAGGTCAATACGCATTTAAGTCAGATATGATTGCAAGTTCTGTTGATGAAATTAAATTCCCTTTGCCGTGGTGGGAAGGCACACAGGCATCAAAATAAATTAACTGGAGCGCTAACCTTTAACTTTAGAGGCTAATGCTCCATTTTAATCAACCGGAATATCTCGCTTATATTTCTCTGCAAATTCGGTAGGGGTTAATTCGAATTGCGTAAAAAAGCACTTGCTAAAGTATGAATGGGAATTAAAACCTACCATGTAGCCTATTTCAGCAATGGTATATTCTTGCTCAACCAATAATTTAGCAGCCGTTTTTAATCTAATCAGCCTTACAAATTCGTTAGGCACATGGCCTGTTTTAGCCTTTATTTTTTTGTATAAGCTCGATCGGCTCAGGCCAACTTCCCTTCCCAAATCTTCAACCGAAAGTTGTGGATCAGAAATTCTGGCTTCAATAATTTGAGTGATTTTTTCCAGGAATTTTTTATCGCGATTTCCACTGATTAATATTTCTGTTCCTTCCAGCGGACTTTGCGCAAACCTTTGTTTTAAATTCGACTGCAATTCGAGCAGATTTTTAATAAGCAGCGAAAGCTGTTTCCATTTAAATGGTTTGGAAATGTATGCATCTGCCCCACTCTCTAAACCTTGTATTTCGGCATCGGTATTGGTTTTGGCAGTTAATAAAACCACTGGTAAATGACTATAATCGATATCATTTTTAATAATTTTACAAAGTTCAATTCCATCCATAACGGGCATCATGACATCAGAAATAACCAGATCTACCTGATGGTTGTCCAATTGTTTCAAGGCTTCCTTGCCGTTTTTAGATCTGATGGTATGATAACCCTCGGCAATAAAACTTTTTGATAGAAATTCTAATAATGATGGATCATCCTCTACGATCAAAACCGTTTGTTTGCCATCCCTTTCCTCATTAATTTCTTCAAAATCAGTATTTAAAGCAATTTCATTTTGAACGAATGGAATTAGAACAGTGAAGGTAGTTTTTACACCCTCCTCACTTTTTACATCGAGCTTGCCACCATGTTTTTCACTTAAAGATTTTGCAAGGGCTAATCCGATACCTGTGCCCCCCAAATTGGTATAATGATGCTCTTCTGTTGAAACTTTAAAGAACTTTTTAAAAATCGAATCCAGCTGCGCTTTTGGAATGCCAATTCCGTCATCTTCTACGCTGATTGAGATCATCTGCAAACCATCATTAGTTGTATGAATCTCGTTTACGTTTATCTGCAGTTTATTTCTGGCAAATTTGAAGGCGTTGATTAATAAATTACTCAAAATCTTCATCAGCGCTTCTGGATCTGCATTGATATCGAGTTTTTGAATTGGACTATGTACAGAAAACTCCAAACCTCTCTTAATGGCAATTGGAGAGAAGCGATCGCGAATGCTATTGATGAGATAAATTAATTCTATAGGTTCGGGATGGATTTCGAAAATATCACTTTCAATGCGTCTAAAATCAAGCAGTTGGTTTACCAAAGTAAGCAATCGATCAGAGTTTTCTTCCATTACCTGCAACTGATCCATGGCTTCTACATCTTTTTCCTTTTTGGAGAGGAGCCTTTCTAATGGCGCAATGATTAATGAAAGCGGTGTTCTAATTTCATGCGCCATTGCAGTAAAAAATTCTATCTTTTGTTTATAAAAATCCTGCTCGTTTTTATTTTTAAGTCGTTCCAGCTTGATTTCATTGCGTTTACGTTCCTTATCATATACATAACGCCTAAGCCATACAGCACCAAATACGAAAACCAAAAAGTAAAAAATATATGCAGGGATAGTTTTATAGAATGGTGGTAAAATCTTGATTTTGATACTGGATACTTTGCCTACATCTGTTCCCAGATCATCAATTACCTTCACCTGAAAATTGTATTCTCCGGCAGGTAAATTGGTATAAGTAGCTTTCCTTTGACCGCCAACATTGTTCCATCCTTTATCAAATCCTTCCATTTTAAAAGCATACTGCAGCTTGTTTGGTGCAATAAAACTTAAAGACGCATATTCGATACTTAATACAGATTGATTATAATCCAGCACCACTTCATCAGTATAATTAATGGAGCTTTTGAGTGGACTTTTATCATTATTTAAATCCAGATCCTTATTAAAAAGCTGAAAGTTGGTAAATGAAACCTTTGGTGTTGAGGCACTAATCTGAACCTCGCTTGGATAAAATGCATTGAAACCATTTATCCCACCGAAATATAATTTTCCTGATGAATCTTTGTAATAAGCTTTGTAATTGTATTGCTGGCTTTGGAGGTTATCCCATTTACCAAAACTTCTTTTAATTTTTGATTTAGGATCAAATTCGAAAATACCATTGTTGGTGGAGAACCACATTTTACCAGCATTATCTTTTACAATGCCATAAACCACTGCACTTTTAATCCAGTTTTCTTCCTCATACGATTTAAATTTCCCAGTTTTTTTAATTAATACATTTAAGCCACTTCCATCGGTACCCAACCACAAGTTACCCTCGTCATCATCGAGCATGCAGATTACTTTGTTAGCACTAATGGATCCTGGTTGCTTTGAGTATGCATATTGCGTAAGCTGATTATTGGTGTCCATCCGAATTAAACCATTATCATAAGTGGCTATCCAAATGATATTTTCTTTATCCTGATAAACCTGATAGATACAGCTCTTATCAAGATTTTTCCCTCTAATTCTAATAAAACGATCATTTTTTTGATCATATAAATTTAAGCCTGAAATTGTAGAAACCCAAATTCGTCCTTGCCTGTCTTCATCGATGGAATAAACACTGTTATCACTTAAAGAAACGGGATTATTGGGATCGCTTTTGTATCTTTTAATTTTCCCTGTTGATGGATTAAGCACATTTAAACCTCCGGTGTACATACCAATCCAGATGTTGCCCGATTTATCTTTATAAAGTGCATGAATATTGTGGTAAGAAAGACTGTCTTGCCCTGCCGAAAAAGGAAATTTCTTGAATGTTTTATCTGCAGTATTAAAATAGTTCAAACCACCATCCTCGGTTCCAATCCACATCTGGCCTGGTTTTGTTTCTAAGAAAGCACTTACGGCATTGCCCGAGAGGGAATTTTTAACACCAGAAGGATAATAAAACTCAAAACCTGAACTGCCCTCGTGGTAATAATTTAAACCACCGAAATACGTTCCAACCCAAATCCCCCCCTCTTTATCTTTGAAAACATTATAAACTGCATCATCATTGATGCTAAAAGGATCATTATTTTTATTTTGATAAACCGTAAACCGATTATTCTTACGATCAAAAATGTTCAAGCCTTTTTCTGTTCCCAAACAGATATAACCTGGCTTAGGCTCATAAATGGTTCTAATGATATTATCGCTGATGGAATTACCCGATGATTTCTGATAAATGGTAAAACGATCTGATTGTTTGTTCCACAGATTTAATCCACCAGCCATGGTGCCAATCCAGATATCGCCATTGGCATCCTTATACAAATCAAGAATTACATTGCTCGAAAGTTTTGCTTTTGATGTGGTGGTGTAATGCCTGATTTGATTGGTTTTGGGATTTAAAACATCAATCCCTTTGCCGTAAGTGCCTAACCAAATATCTCCGGCATCATCTTGTAATAGCTTAGGCACCTCATTCGATGATATTTTTACAGCTGATGATGTAGAAAAATTTTTTAACTTTTTAGTTTGTGGCGAAAAGCAATAAACACCCTTTTCTTTGGTTGCAATCCAGATGTTTCCATCTTTAGATCGGATTACATCGTTTATAAAATAATTTTGAAGTGGTTTAAAAAGCGTAAACTTTTCTGTTTCCAGATTAAAAATATAAATCCCTTCATCAGTTCCTATCCAAAAAGTTTTCGCATCGTATTTAAATATTTTGCGGATGAAATTATTTCCTATACTTCCAGAAACTCCTTTTTGATATTGAAAAGATTTGAAATCGTAACCATCAAACCGGCTTAAACCGTATTTTGTACCAAACCACATGTACCCTTGTTCGTCTTGCTCAATATCCCAAATGGTATTGGCGCACAAGCCATCGGTAACGGTGTAATGCCTAAAAAAAATCTTTTGGGCAGACAACGTTTGTACTAAAAAAAAACTAAAAAAAAGTAGCAGGGCTATCGCCCTGCTTAATTTTTTGATTTTCATAAATGGTCAGATAGGGTTCACAAGATAGCGAACTTTACTGTTTTCATTGGTTATTTTATATCATTAAGTTTCTTGATTACATCAACCTCTTCCTGTTTGTATGGTGTGCCATCTTTTCTAAAAACTTCGTGAAACCATTCCTTAGGTTCTTCACCATTTGGAAGCGGAGTATCCCATGCATATTTTGTATTTGATTTTCCATCAACTAAACCCCAATTTATGGCGCCGATATTTTCCTTCTTTAAAATTGGCATTACATTTTCAAATCGGCTGCCACGTGTGCGGGCCATATATTCAGTGCAAATCATCGGTCTTCCGTGCGATCTTAACATATCGATCACTCTTTGATGCCATTGCGGCTCCTCGTAATCATGATAGGTTATTATATCGGAATTTAAAGCTTGAAATGCATTTAATTCTTTGTAATCCCAAGCCCATAATCCAACACTGATTGGTTGCTCCGGGTTTACTGCCCTAGCCCAAGTAAATACTGCTTTTAACAATGGATAAGAAGTGGTTAACTTACCTGAATTGCCTGGTTCATTGTATAAATCCCACAACAAAATTCGCTTATCTGTTTTGAAGCGTGTCATCACATCTTTTACGTATTTTTCTAAAGCAGGGAAATTGGCTTCGTTTTTCGAATCTGGATCTCCCGGATCCTGAACCCATCCAGAATTGTGAATGCCTGGTTTTGGTGCTGGTTGTTTGCCTGGTTTTGCTTGCTTGTTCCAACAATCATCAAAAAAAACGAAAATAGTTTTAATCTTATGCTTATCGGCGATGGTTAGGTATTGATCAACTCTTTTCTTGAATCCTTCTTTATCCTGTTTCCAGGCTAAACTGTGCAAATAAACCCGCATGGTATTAAAGCCAATGCCTTCTGCCCAACCTAATTCTTTATCAATAGTTGCGGCATCAAAAGTGTCAGACTGCCACATCTCCAGTTGGTTTATGGCAGTACTAGGAAGAAAATCTGCACCATTAATCCATTTGTATTGTTTGTACCAGGCGTTTGCTTTTTCTATCGACCAAACTTTTCCAACAACAGGTGTGGCTTCTTGTGCATTTGCCACTGTGGTAATGCTTAAAAATGCCAGAAGGAGATAATTGAAATATTTTTTCATAGTTTATATTTAATAGTGAAATCGGTTATTGCCGAACTTATTATTTTTTTTGTGATGGAATATTTAGCTCCTCATCCGTTTTAACCGGAATTCCAAAATTTGGTGAACCATCGGCATTCCAGGTAAATTTTTGTGCTCTTGGCGAACGTTTTCCACCGCAGCCCTGACCAGGACCAGAATTCGCATGGTAAAGAATCCAATCCTCTTTTCCATCAGGAGATTTAAAGAATGAATTATGGCCTGGTGCATAAATGCCATTTTCTGGCGATTGCTTAAAAACTGGTTGGGTACTTTTTTCCCATGAGTTAACATCCAACAGATCTTTACCTTTTAAAGTGAGCATTCCGAGCGCATAAAAATCTGTCCAACAACCACTTGCCGAATAAATCAGAAAAACTTTATCCTTATTTACAAGAATCTGCGGACCTTCATTTACATCTACATGAGGTGGATTTCCAGGATCATTTAAATCGCCATGCTTTTCCCACTCAAATTGTGGCGTCGAAATTTTATGTCTTTCGCCATCAATGGTCCATGGATTTTTCATCTTTGCAATATAAATTTCCTGCTTTTGGTTGATGTCTCCCTCCCATCCGGCCCAAATCATGTAAAGTTGTTTTTGATAGGTAAATACTGATCCATCAATTGCCCATTTATCAGAAGCATCGCCTACTTTTCCTTTAAATACCCAATTGCCTTTTAATGGATCTTTCGATGAATTTTCCAGTACATACATCCGGTGATTATTATTATTACCATCATCAGCAGCAAAATAAACATACCATTTACCGCCGATAAAATGAATTTCTGGTGCCCAAAGTTCTTTCGAATAATTAGTATTGGGCGGTGGGGTAAAAATGGTTTTCTTCTCCGCTGTTTTTAAATCAGCCAGATTTTTGGTTTTCCAGATCACCAGTTTGTTTTGCATAGAATGAGTATAATAATAATACCCATCTTTATAAATACTCCATGGATCGGCTCCCGAAGGCAGCAATGGATTTGTAAAAGTTTGCGCAACACTTAATTGTGTAATAAACAGAACCAAAAAGGCAAGCGCAATTTTTATGTTTTTAATGTGTTTATTCATATTATTTTTCTCCTGATGGTCTAGCAATTTGCAATCCGGTAGCTACAGGTACTCCAAAATCAGGACTACCATCAGCTTTGTATGTAAATTTTTGCATCCTCACATTTCTTTGATCAGCACAGCCTTGGTTGGTTGCAGAATTTGCATGATAAATAATCCAATTCTCTTTACCATCTGGAGATTTGAAAAATGAATTATGACCCGGGCCAAAAGCATTGCTTTGAGGCATTTTACTAAATACCGGTGTTGTGGCTTTTGTCCAATCAGCTTTAACCAATGGATTTCCTCCTGCTTTTAACGCCAATTGACCTAAAGTGTAATCATCTGTTCCGCAATAACTTGCCGAATAAATTATAAAGGTTTTGTTATCTGGAGATATAAGTGCCTGCGGACCTTCGTTTACGCCAAATCCATTTTTTTCCCATGCAAATTCTGGTTCAGTTAATTTCGTTGCTGTTCCTTCTAAAGTATAGGGATTTGTCATTTTAGCGATGTAAATATTTTGTGTCAAGTTTACATTTGTTACATCTGGGCGTCCGCACCAAATAAAATACCTGCTTCCATTTACTTCAAGAACTGAACCATCAATAGCCCAGAAATCGGCACTCGTACTAAAAATCTTACCCTTATCAACCCAGGTTCCTGTAGTTGGATCAGGACTGCTATTCTCCAAAACCCATGTTCTTTGACTAATATCTGCACCGTTTCCTGCGGTGTAGTAGATATACCATTTTCCATCAAAAAAGAATAATTCTGGTGCCCAAACATTTCTTGAATTGGCTGCTCCGGCTGTAGGTGTAAAAACTGTTTTTGGTATTGAAGAGCTTAATTTAGACATTGCCGTTGTAGACCATAGATTAATAGAAACGCCATTGGTTTGCAGATAGTAATAAACACCATCTTTTTGGAATACCGATGGATCAGCACCTTGCATTAATGGATTGGAAAAGGTACTTACCGTTGTCGGTGGTTCGGGATCTACTGGTGTTGGATTACTAGATTTTCCGCAAGAAAGACCCACCGTTACAAAAAGTGCGAGCCAAAGCATGTGAATTTTTAATCCCTTTGATGTGAATTTGTTCATAATTGGAGATGTTTAAAAATCTGGAGTCTCAAAATTTAATTTAATAACAATCATTTATTTCGACTGCTAATACCTTCATTGCGAGGAACGAAGCAATCTCACTTTAAAAGTCAGATTGCTTCAGCTCACACATGCCCGGCTTCGCAATGACGACCGGATTGTGTAAAATTAATATTTAGGATTTTGCGTTAAGTTCGAATTTAAATCAATATCACCCTGTGGTATTGGATAAACCTCATGTTTACCAATAATAAACCCAGTGAAATCAGCATCTCTGGTTGCCAAAGCTGGTCCTAAATCGCCCCAACGTTGTAAATCTGCCCATCTCCAACCTTCACCTGCCAACTCTGTTAAACGTTCGTGTTTTAGTTGTGTTAAAAATTGTGCCTGATTTAAACCCGGTTTCGCAACAGTTAAGGTCGCTAATCCAGCTCTTTGGCGCACTCTATCTACGTACGGGTAAGCCTCAGCTGTTCTATTTAAACCATTTAATGCTTCTGCATACATCAACAAAACATCTGCATAGCGAATTAAACGGTAATTATTTGGCGAGCGGAAACCTTCTTGATTTTTCCAATGATCGTTTAACAATTTGCGGAACCAAACCCCATTTGCATCAGGTCCATTACCATAACGACTTTGGAAAGTTTGTCCGTAAACAATTGTGGCTGTTGGCCCGGCAGGGTTAGCATTGTTAAAGATAAAGGATGCGGCCAAGCGTGGATCTTGAGCATTGGCAACCGTTCTTTCTTGTAAAAATTCATCAACCACCCATCTGCGGGCAGCACCATCAGAAAACCCAACTCCCGGAGGCGCAAAGAATTGCGAAATTGATGTACCTGTATTGTTTATTGCACCTTCATTTACATCATCATCAGTGTTTTCATTTACATTTTCATTAAACTGAATTTCAAAAATCGATTCACTGTTGTTCTCTCTTGTAATAATGAAATTATCACGGTAATCTACTGTTAACGAATAAGTTGAAGCACCAGCACCCGTTACCAAATAAGCGAAAGCATCTGCCGCCTGCTGATACATTCTTTGCTGCAGGTAAGTTTTACCTAAAAGCGCATACGCTGCACCTCTTGTGGCTCTTCCTAAATCAACTGCCGCATAACTTACAGGTAAATCTGCAATGGCTTCGGTTAAATCTTTTGCTACCTGAGCATAAGCTTCTGCTGTTGTTGCATTTCTAGGAACATCTTTTGGCTGCGATGGCGCCAACATTAACGGCGGACGGCCATAATAAAGAGTTAGATTAAAATAAAACAATGCTCTTAAGAATTTAGCCTCTGCTATAATTCTCTTCTTGTTTGTTTCATTCATGGATATGTTAGGCACATTTGCAATTACCTGATTGGCTCTAAATACCCCAACATATAGCGTTTGCCATGTATCGGCAGTTAAGCCATCATTATAATTGGTTTGGTTGAAACGCATTAAGTTATTTAATCCGCCATCTCCTCCAGATCCAAAACCTTCATCAGATTTTAAAATTCCATGGTAGAACATCCATCGAGAATATAAACTTGCTGTGCGGTAAAATGTGCCGTAAACAGCATTAATACCTTTAGTAGCGTCCGTTTCATTTTTCCAGAAACTGGCAATTGTTGGTGCATTAGGATTAACTGCATCGAAATCTCTTTTACAACTTGATAAAGCTATAATAGATACAGTTAATATGACTATATATTTTTTCATGATTCTATCTATTAAAATTAAAAACCTACACTTAAACCAAATGATATAATTCTTGATGAAGGATAATTTCCGTTATCTACACCTGGCTCAAGATTTGGATTTGCGCCCACCACATCAGGATCTAAACCACTGTATTTTGTAATGGTAAATAAGTTTTGTCCACTTACATATAACCTTGCGCTGCTGATATTTGCTTTTGAAATCAATTTTTGAGGAAAACTATAACCCAACTCAACATTACGTAATCTTAAGAACGAACCATCTTCTACCCATCTATCACTATTTCCTCTTGCATTTTCATTGATACCCCTATCGTTAGCAGCAAACTGGTAACCCAACCTAGGGAAGGTAGTATCAGTATTAGTTGGCGACCAAGGATTAATATCTCTTCTGTAATTTGAGTTGCCATAACTATCCAAATCCCTCAACACATCGTTATACAATTTTTGTCCGAATGCGCCATAAAGCTGGATTGAAAGACTGAAATCTTTATATCTCGAATTAAATTGCAAACCAGATGTGAATTTAGGAAAAGCCGAACCTGCGTAAACGCGATCCTTATCATTGATATCATCATTTGTGCCACCATCTAAAGTATTCTGGTAGCGGATATCTCCAGGTTTTGCGTAAGCGCTTTGTGCCCTGTGTGCGTTGATTTCAGCTTGGTTTTGGAAAATTCCATCTGATTTCAAAACAAAATATTCACCAATTGAGCGGCCAACCTGCGTTCTGGTATTGCCCGATTGGATATAATCTTTTGGCAAACCTGTTTCAGTATCAATACCTAAATTACCTAATGATAATACCTTGTTTCTTACAATACTGATGTTACCAGCAATATCCCATTTAAAATCACCTTCTAATTTCGGGCGATAACCTAAATTAAGTTCTACCCCTTTATTTTGGATGGAGCCAATATTTACGATTGGATCTCCTTGTAAATTTCCTAAATAACGTGGCAATGGCTGACTCAACAATACATCTTCGGAAACTGATCTGAAAACATCAAAATTTACGGTTAGCTGATCTTTAAATAATGATGCATCAAAACCTAAATTGGTGGTTTTCTTTTTTTCCCATCTTAAGTCGCCCGAAGCAAGTTTAGCCTGGATAGCGCCAGCAGTGGTAACCTGATTAGGGCCTAAAACTACATCTGGTGCCTGATTTAAGAAACCGATAAATTGAAACGGACTCAATGTATTCACTCCAAGCACACCATAAGATCCACGCAATTTCAAATCAGAAATCCAATTTACCTTAAAAAAGTCTTCTTTAGAGATTCTCCAACCCAAAGCTCCCGAAGGGAAATAACCAGTTCTAAATTGTGGAGAGAAGCGAGAATCCTTATCTGCTCTAAAAGTAAAGGTAGCTAAGTATTTCTCATCGTAAGTATAATTCAACCTGCCCAAATATGAATCCAAAAGGCTTTTATACAAATCACCAGATGATGTTCTGCTTGCAGTTGGACTAGAAACCAGCGTGGTAAAGTACTCGCCATTCAGTTGCGTCAGGTTGTTTGCACTACCCGAAACAAAATCGGTTTGCGTGGTTTGTTGCGTATAACCCACAACACCATTTATGCTATGCTTACCAATGTTGTAATTATAATTTAAGGTGTGTTCTAATAAATAACTTAGAAATTGTGAACGGCGTTCGCCCAATTGGCTAAGTTCTGGAGATTGATTTTGGTACCAAGAACCATCTTTTCTAATCGATTTACTCTTATCAAAACTGGTTTCAATACCGGCATTAAATTTATAATTTAATCCATCGATGATTTTAAAATCGATATAGGCATTACCAATTAACTTAGCAAAGTTTGATTTTACAGAAGTGATATTTGCAATGGCCACCTGGTTACGCGAAAAAGTATTGATGTTGCCATTAGAGCCATAACCCCAACCGCCCGGATTGCTGGTACTAACTAATGTATTATCCTGAACTGGAATTAATGGAACACTCGAAAACATATCGTACCAAGGGTTGCCTGCAAAAGCTCCACCTTGAAATGGCGATCTTGAGGTAGACGAAGAAAAAGCTAAGTTTTCTCCAAATTTAAATCGGCCTTTTGTAGTTTCAGTATTTACACGGAAAGAGGCACGCTCAAATTCCCGGGCAATTAAAACACCTTTATCTTTAAAATATCCTCCAGAAATTAAATATTTTGAGCCGTTGCCGCCACCAGAAATACTGGCATTGTAATCTTGAACAGAACCTGTTCTTAACGTTTCATCAACCCAATCGGTGTTGATACGGCCATTATAATTGGCAACACCAGGTTGAATAGCCATTCCTGATGCCTGATAAGCACGGGTATTTGTAGCTGCATATTCTGCAGCATCCATCATATCATACGTATTTGGCACTTGCGAAATACTGTATCTTGATGTGATATTGATTTTTGCAGGTCCTTCCTTACCTTTCTTAGTGGTGATTAAAATGACACCATTACCAGCTCTGGAGCCGTAAATTGCTGCCGCTGATGCATCTTTTAAAATTTGAATGTCTTCTACGTCATTCGGACTTACTGTAGTATTTGGATCAGCAATCATTCCATCAATAACATACAATGGACTAGCATTTCCAAAGGTTGCCAAGCCACGAATATTTACAACAGCCTCTTGTCCGGGAGCACCGCCATTTCTTACTGAAACGCCTGGCGTTTGGCCTTGAAGTGCTTCAGGGAGAGAACGTGAAACTAATTTCTCCGTATTTCCAGTATTTACAGATCCTGTTGCACCAGTTAAATCCTTTCTTCTGATGGTTTGGTAACCGATTACAACCACATCGTCCAAGGCTGTATCAGAAGATTCTAAAGTGACATTGATAACAGGATTTGAACCCACAACAATTTCTTTTGCTGTAAAACCAATATAGTTAAATACCAATGTCGAATTTTCAGGAACAGATATACTGTATTTTCCCATTGCATCGGTAACTACAGCCCTTCCGCCGCCTTTTACACTTACAGAAACACCAGGCAATGTTTCACCACTGGTTGCTTTTACTGTTCCTGTGATTTGAACATCGACTTTAAATGCCTTTATTTCGGCGGCATCTTTATAGGTTGATGTGGCATAACTCGGCGAAATTATCGCAGCCATTACCAATGGCAAAGCTAATAATCGCTTAAAGTTACCAACCTGATCAACATGAAATAAATTGAGTAAATTTCCTTTTTTCATAATGTTTACATTTGGTTTTGTTTTTTTGAGAGTAGAGATCTGTTTGCTACACGGCAGATTTTGAGCAAAGATGTTCGGCTTTTTTTCATCATTCAGAAATAAGTTTATATCGGTTAGGTTGTTAAATCAAAAAAAAGATTTAACAATAGCAATGTTACCGCTTTTGGCCTTGATGTAGGTATAAAAATTGTTTCTAAATCTATAACAAATGTTGATTTGACATTTTAAAAATCACTCCAATGCATCAAAAAAGGTGACTTTGAAAAATTCAATATTTTTAACAATTCTTTGTTGATTTTTTATCGATACACATAATCTTGATAACAATAAATTAAAACCGCTAAAACTATACATGGAAATATGGCGTTATTTAAACATCAGTGATTAAATAAATTTTATAATTTTACTGCCTAACATCAATAATTAATGCCAATCCTTTCTCTTTCATTAAAAGATCTTCCGAATTACAGTAAACAACTTTTACAATTATCTTCTACCAAAGAGAAATTTGATACCGTTAGGGAAATATATCAACGCATATCTGTTAATGAAGCCGAATTGGAAAAGTTGGAATTTGCTGTCAGTTTATTGCAGGTTCAGGGAAATTATGATTTACAAAAGGATTCGGTTAAAAAGCAGCATCAAAAATTAAAAGATATCCGCCAAACCATTGACGATAGAATTCTAATTGTTGAGCAAAAACTTTATTTAGGCATTCCTGAAGATCTGGATGAAATGGAAAGGTTAATTGTGGAGCAGGAAGCTATTGTTGCTGATCAGGAAAAACTGAATGATGATGAGCTTTCTTTGCTGGAAAGCATGAGCCAAATTGATGTTGCTTTTGGAAAGCAACTGGCTGAAATTGATCAATCAAGGTCTAATCGTGATGTACCTTTAAAAGCTAAATTAGAACGATACATATTAACCGTTGAAGAAACTGAAAAAAGAGTGCTGCTTCAATCAAAACTCTTTTCGTTTATACCTCTTTTGGTTATTCCTATTATTTTAGATTTTTTGGCCTATAAAATGGGAATAAATGGAGCAAAGCCAATTATTTTTTCTCATTACATATTTTTAATTTCTTTAGTGGGTATCCAAATATTTTTTGCTGATACCATTATTCAAAAAACATCAAGTTTTTTGGCTGATAAGCAAATAGCATTGTTCATAAAACAAATTTCTGATGATTTAAATAATCTTGAAAAAAGCAAAAGACAAATTGAAACTAAAAACAACATTAAAACCGAAGATTTGATTGCTTTAGATATGAATTAATAATCATTAAACTTTTCTTTCACCACTGCTGCAGTAACCATCAATTGCCCTAAATGTCTCATAGTATGTTCAGCACCGTGAAAAAGAAGGCCCATCACAGTTGACGGCAATCCAGCTCTGCCAATCCCCCTAAAATCCGTTAAAGTATTAATATCTGTTTCACGAAGTTGTTTCATGACAATGTTTATTCGAGCATCAAACCTACCGACCAACGCATCAACGGTGTATCCATCATCACTATCTCTTCCTTCTTCTTCCAGTTGTTCAAATTGAAACAGCATTAAGCCCTCTGCCCTGGCATAAGTAAAAACGCGATCCAAAACTCCTGATAAATGTTGCAGATGAAAACCTACAGAAGCCATTCCAGCAGGCTTAACCCACAAAAGTTGATTGGGAAAATCAGCCAAATATTCGTGCAACTCCTCTTGCGCTTGCAATAAAGCATGACCAACAGGCTGCAATAAAGGATCAAGATTCGGTAACAGACCTCTTTGCCAAACTTCTAATTTTGCCATATTTTGATTTTTTCTTCTGGCTAATTTATGAAATTTAAAAGGAAGCTTTTGCCTTTGAAGCATTAATTCCCAATGCGAAGTCAATTAATCGAGTTGCCATTTTTGTAAACCCTGCTGTACAATTGGAATCCTTTTTTCTAACTCCGGCTGAAGATCTGGCGAAATGTTTAAAAATTCAAATGAATCATTCCCATTTGTTAATTTTAATTCACCTCCGGTAGACATAATCCGTTGGATGAGATCCTTCCCAATTTCGTGTTCGATAAGGTTTCTCTTTGCTTTATTTCTTAATTCGTTTTGAAATTGTCCAATTGTTGCCATACTCTTTCTAGTTAATTTATGCAGCAAAAGTATGAAAAAAAATAAAAAGACTACAAAATCTATAGACTTTATATTTTTTATTATATCTTTGGCTTATCATTTAATAGAAGTTGATTATTTAGCTGCTATAACTGATATTTATAGTCATGTGGCCGAGTGGTTTAGGTACAGGTCTGCAAAACCTTTTACGGCGGTTCGAGTCCGCCCATGACGTCGACTAAGAATAATATATGAATACATTGCAAGGAACATTTGCCTTGGTAACCGGAGCAAGCAAAGGATTGGGTAAAGCAATTGCAAACGATTTGGCTAAAAAAGGATATTATTTATTACTTATTTCCCGTTCTGAAAATGAGCTTTCAAATTTAAGTAAGGAAGTACAAGCCAACTTTGGAATTACCGCTGCTTATTTGGCAATTGACCTTTCTCAACACGGTGCTGCAGAGAAGGTAAATGACTGGGTTATTGAAAATAATTTTACCATTTCGATACTTATCAATAATGCGGGTTATGGGTTGTGGGGAAAATTTAATGAATTATCGCTCACAACTCAAATTGAAATGTGCCATCTAAATATTGATGTTTTAGTCAAGTTATCTCATCTGTTGATTCCTCGCCTATCCAAAAATAAACAAGCATATATACTAAATGTATCAAGTACGGCTGCTTATCAAGCTGTACCAACTTTGGCTATTTATTCTGCCACGAAATCTTTTGTATTATCTTTTAGCAGGGCACTCCGTTTCGAATTGAAAGATAGCCCAATTTCTGTGAGTTGTTTAAGTCCTGGTCCGATTGACACTGGCTTTGCAAAAAGAGCTGGCTTAGATGCTTTTAGTAAAATGGCAGAAAAGTTTAATATGAAACCAGAAGATGTAGCTAAAATTGCTTTAAAGGGTTTATTTTCGAAAAAATCGGAGATTATTCCTGGTGCTACGAATTGGATCAGCACTTTCGCAACCCGAATTCTATCTAAAGGTTTCATTGAAAAAATGGCAGCCGGAATTTATAAAACCTAAAAAATAATCATCAAAAAAATTAAAGATTATTCTTTGGAATGTTAAAAAAGTGTTACGTTTGTATTAAATACTACTAAATCTATAGATTATGTATAATAAAACATCCCTGTTTTATTCTTCACCAATACAGAACCACTCGCGAATGCGAATGTGTTGTTGCTGCGCATAATTTTCTCCAACCAATTCTCATTTCTTTTTATTTTAAAACATTTTGAACCATGGCTTCATCGTATCCAACCTTTACCCTATCCGACAAATTAACCAACGAACAAATCGATTTTTTTAACATTCATGGCTTTATTCATTTCAAGAATTTCATTACTAAATCAACTGTTTCTTCCATCATTCATGCATCAAAAGAAGTGGAGCGAAACTGGGTTGATAACGACATCAAGAAAGTAAATGGTGTACCCATTAAATATGGAAAAGATTTAAATGGCGAAAAAATTGTGCAGCGCTTTGCCTTTATCAATCAACACCACATGACATTAAGTGGCCTGTTGTTGGATCCCCGGATTTCTGCATTATTACCACTGGCTGGTGAAGGATCACGTTTAGGCACTGAGGAAAAAGATGGAATGGTTTTCAATCATTATATCAATGGACCAGAAAGCACGTTTACAAAAATGGGTTGGCATACAGATGGTTTACGTGATATTTTTTACGGAGGAAAACTCAATCCAATGTTAAATGTGGGTATTCACTTAAGCACACAAAATGAAGCAAATGGTGGTTTAAAAATCATTCCTGGCACCCATAAGCAGAGTGTTTACCAGATGCTTTTTCGCAAGAAGTATTTTTTGGATAACACTGCCGATAAAGATGAAGTATCGATTTTACCAGAGGCTGGCGATTTAACCATACACGATGGAAGACTTTGGCACAGAGTTGCGCAATCATCTATTCGCGGAGAGGAAAGCCGCAGAAGAGTGATTTACATTCCGATTATTGCAGGAAAATACGCCCCTAAAAATGAAAATAGTCCAACAGTTTTTTATCAGCGTTTTGCTGGAATAGTAAAATAACGCTATGATATTTATATTAATATTCAGCTATTTGGCAAAAAGTGGCAAACTAAAAAAACATGTTTTGAATTTCAAATCTTTCCAAAAAAGAATGGGTTCTAGAATTTTTCGCCCAGCAGTAGTGTTAATTACTGGTTGTATCATTTCAGGTTAATAATGAGTGATTTACTTACACAGCGGGAAAAGATTTTTGCCGATCGGAAAAGAACAAATGTGCTAAAAAATGGTGAGCAAAGGTTCATCCATTTTCTATTGAAACAGTTACCTAAATCGATTACGCCAAACATCCTTACTATTATAGGTTTGTTGGGATCTATAATTGTATTTGCAGCTTTTTTACTTGCCATTAATTTCAATAAAAATTTATTGCTCCTTGGCATTATAGGTCTTTTCATCAACTGGTTCGGAGATTCTCTTGATGGAAGATTGGCTTATTATCGACAAATTCCAAGGAAGTGGTATGGTTTTGCACTAGACATTATTATGGATTGGGCAAGTATTGTGTTAATTGGCTTGGGCTATTATTTTTATGTAGCAGAACCAGCGAAAATACTGGCTTTTTTGTTCGTTGTTTTTTATGGCTGGTCGATGCTTATTTCTTTGCTTCGCTACAAAATTATTGATGTTTATCGGATTGATTCCGGAATATTTGGTCCAACCGAACTTCGAATTATTATATCATTTATTCTTTTAATCGAAGTCGTGCTACCTGGTTCGATTATCTATTCTGCCATTTTGATAACCATTACACTTTTTGTGGTTAATATCTTGGATACTATTCAATTGTTGCGTTTTGGAAATGAACGTGATGGGAAGGAAAAAGAATGATTAAACGAAAGCCGGTTAAAGTTTTTCTTAAAGCCCAGCTTTCTGCATTTTCAGGTGGTGTTACCGATTACGGAATGATGATTCTGTTAACTGAAAAATTAGGCATTCATTTTACAATATCAATTCTCATCTCTGGAACAATAGGCGGCATTGTAAATTTCTGCATCAATCGTTATTGGGCATTCAAAGATCAATCGGCTTACCTCATCTCGCCTCGAATGCAATTTATTAGGTTTTTTGGAGTGGTGCTGGGTAGCATAACCTTAAAATCTACCGGATCATATTTGCTAAACCAGAGTTTTGACCTGGATTATCGCATTGGCAGATTGCTCATCGACAGCATGGTTTCCTATGGATTTAATTATCCGCTAATGAAATTATGGGTATTTAAAACAGAGTTAAAAAAAAGCAAAAAGTCTCTCGCAAATCAAAATGAAAAATTATTAAATGATATTCAAACTAATGCCTTTTAAAAATATTTTTTTGTGCCTATTAATCTCCGGGTTTATCATCACATCGATGGTTGGCAAGCTTTATGCACAAGTTAGCGACCCCTCTCCGATCAATTTCCCGACGCCAAAAAATGTAAATAATATGCTGTTCTATCTACAACGTGATCCTAATACGAATACATTAATCTATGCTTTGAATCTTCTGGAAAATGGAAACATTAACAAATCACAACCAGTTTCTATTTATTGGATTCGTTATGGAGAAAAAGGCGAAAAGAAAGATTTAGGCTACATTCAAAGAAAGTTTGCTTATGGTTTAAATTCCAGAGAAATCACAAAAGATAAATTTGAATTGAGGTTTGTTTCTCATAAAACACTTCCGCTCTATTTATCAAAAGTGGAACAAAAATATGTAGTTACTGTGAATGTAAATGGTAAAACAATAAAAATTAACCGTCTTTTTGTACGGATTGTTGGCGGTTCATTTTGGCTACCCAATGTTAGGTATGCATTAATAGAAGGAATTGATTTGGCAACCGACAAAGCCGTAATAGAAAAAATAACGGTTAAGTAAACTAAACCAAAGGACTACCCATTTTTTTAAGCATTCGATAGTGAGAAACTAATGCTGAGGAGAATGTAGCATTTTCATGATAAGGTACACCAAATTCAGTTGCAGTTGTTTTTACAATTCCTGATATCCATCCATAATGAACATGGCATATTTTCGGAAACAAGTGATGTTCAATTTGCCTGTTTAAACCGCCAAGAAAAAATGCAGCAACTGGACTATCTGTCGCAAAATTAGCTGTGGTATGCATTTGATGTTCAGCCCAAACCTCTTCCATATTGCCAGCTTCATTTGGTATGGGGAAAGATGTTCCTTCTACTACATGTGCCAACTGAAAAACCAAACCCATAGTAACGCCTTGCGCAATATGCAATAGCACAAAGCCAATTAATACTTGCCACCAAGCCAAATCCATAACTAAAATAGGCAATACAATAAAAAGAAAATAGTATAGAAATTTGTAAAAAAATAAATTAAAGTATTCCATTTTCGGATGTACATTTTCTCTTGCTCCAATTTTTCTCTGAAAAAACTTTTTGTAATCCTTCCGTAGTACCCAGGATATTGAAGCTAAACCATACAACGGAAAAGCATACCATTGTTGAAATCGCTGATGCGGCTTCAATTCATCTTCTTTACAAATTCGAATTAAACCAGGTGCAATTTCAATATCTTCGTCATGCCCTGGAATATTGGTATACGTATGGTGAACAACATTATGTGTAATGTTCCACACATAAGGACTAGCGCCAAGCAAATGAAATATCATCCCTAAAGCTTTATTAAGTTTTTTATTTGCAGAGAATGAGCCATGAATCGCATCATGACAAATATTAAAACCTATAAATGCACAGGTAACACCCAAACTTAGCGTAAGAAAAATTAAATAAATGGAAGTTAACCCAGATAATAAAATGGTAAAATATAAGATAATGAACATGCTTAAAAATATGCCGGTTTTGAGCCACATAAATCCATTGGCATTGATATTTTCATCACGATTTATAAAACCCTGATTGACGCGTTGCCTAACTTCTGCATAAAAATTAGATTGGCTTGCTGAAGGAAATTTTGTGATGGTTTTCATGTTTCTCATTTTACCTACCCGCTGTACAGGGGCGATACTCCGAGTTCATCAAGATGTAGATCCTAAATTGGACCACGTGTAAAGATATGAACGTAATATGACATCTTTTGGTTTTAGTGATATTATCTCACAACTAAATCTTATTTTTCTACTAATGTTATTTCGAAAGAGAAAAATTTTTACAACATTTGCGCCTTAATTTGATTGGCGTTAATTGCATCAAACAAATTATATCTCTTAATTCAGAATTTCTGAATACAGATCCTGCTTAAAATAAGGAGTCCAAAACACATTAAAAAAATCTTTTACCATGAGTAAGTTTCTGTACGGCATCGATTTTGGGACAACCAATTCTGCTCTATCCATTTATAATGAAGAAAAACGAGAAATTGTAGATACCATTTCCATACCATCTTTAATTTATTTTACTGAAGCAAAAAGCTTCGTTGATGGCGAAAGTTATGTAGTTGGAGAAAATGCGATTGATGCTTACCTAAACGATGGAATGAAAGGTCGTTTCATTAAATCAATAAAGCAAATTCTATCCCGGACTACCTTTACCGAAACAAGAATTCACAATAAAAGATACACCGCTGCCGATCTGGTCACTTTAATTCTTAAAGATTTAAAATCAAAGGCTGATGAAATTATCGGACAGAATTGCAGCAAAGCGATTATAGGCAGACCGGTATTTTTTGACGACGACAATACTCAAAAAGATACTTTAGCGCAAACTAGATTAAAAAAAGCGGCAGAAAATGCTGGTTTTACCGATGTACGTTTTCAATTCGAACCTATTGGTGCAGCCTTTGCATACGAAAAAACAATAACGAAAAAAGAACGTGTATTAGTTGCCGATTTAGGTGGAGGGACAACCGATTTTACTTATCTCATTCTTGACCCAGAAAAGGTTGGCAGCAAAGATAGAAAGAATGATATGATTGCATCGGGAGGTATTTACATCGGTGGAGATAGTTTGGATTCGGCCTTTATGTGGGATAAAGGAACGCCTTATTTTGGCAAAAATACCACTTACGAAGCCACTCCCGGAAAGGTTTTAAATGTACCCAAATCTTTGTTTGCAAACATTTGTACCTGGGATAAGATGAACTTTTTTAACGGGTTAAAAATTCAGAAGGAAATTGAAGAATACTATTATTATTCTGGTAATGACCCAAAATTTAAAAACCTGATTACGCTGATCGAAAATAACCTGGGTTATTCTTTGTTCAGATCAATAGAAAAAACCAAAATTGAATTATCTGATCAATTGGTTTCGAACTTTAAATATTCAAATATGGATATTGAAATTGACGAGGATATTTCTATCAATCAATATGATAGCATTATAGAGAAAGATGTTAATAAGATTGAGGCATATCTAAATCAATTTATGGATACTTACAAAATAAATCCTCAGGATATTGATTGCTTATTTTTAACAGGAGGAACATCGATGGTTGCTGCAATACAAAATTTATTTAAACGTAAATTCCCACATATTCCATTAAATTCTGGAGATAATTTTAAAAGTGTGGCGAAAGGATTGGCTTATAGTGGTTATTTATTCGAAAATTAGCAGAACATAACAACTGTTAACGCACTTAATACCTAAGTTTAACCAATTAGAGAATATTTTTTAAATTTTGTTCAAGATTTTTTAATTTAGCAACAAATTAATGCGGCTGATTGGAAACAGTTATTATACTTTACGCGTGTGGCGCTGAGGCAAAATATGTTGTGAGGTTCAAAACACCTGTTTTCTGAAAGAAATTTAAATCAAATTGATAGATATTTCTTTAACAGCAGCATTAATTTTTACTCCTGAAGCGTAAATTGATTTACCGACATTCCTTTATATCTTCTAAAAGCTGTAGTGAAATTTGATGTTCTTTCGAAGCCCAATATTTCGGCGATTTCATCTATAGAATAATCAGCATGTATTAAAAGTTCTTCTGCTTCCCTCATAATTCTATCTTTAATCAAAGCTGATAAACTTTTGCCCAATACTTTATCTAAAAATAAATTTAATTTCCTCGGACTGATTCCCATTCCATCAGCATAAAAATTGATGGAACGTTCTTGTTTATAAAATTGTTCTAGTATTGCCCTAAAACGTAAAACCTGTTGAAGCTCATCTAATGTTAATGCCGCTAAATAACCATCTAAATTTGCGGTATATCCTAAAAATAAAGATAAATATTGCGAAAGATATGCTACATCTTTTTTTGCATCTATTTCCTTCTGAAGCTGCATCAGCAAACTGTAGGTTTTTTTCGATCCATTATCATCCAAATCTTGGCATGATAGTTTCATGAAGAGATTTTTAGCTAAGGGATCAAGGTGTTGAAGTAGAAATTCAGAATATATAATGCTGCTAAAGGTTAACCAATAGGCTATTTTAATTTCTCCTTCTAACCGAACCAAACCTTCTTCTGGTATAAAAAATATCCGACCATTTAAAAGATCGTAATCACCAGAATTCATGTGAAGAGATCCGTTGGCCTCTTTTACAACCAATATCCGCATTGGAAAATTAGCTGGCAACGCCATTTCGCGTTTATAATTTCCTGTTATAACCTCTAGTTGTATCATAGAGGCATCTAAGTATCTTGATGTAACTTTGCTCGCATGCTTTATGAGATAGTGATTTAGATAATAGGTTACAATATATTAAGTTTTTATTATAACACGCAATTCTATATAACTTTCATTATATATCAGTCATCAATTTTACCATATACCGCAATGTTTAATAAAATCTGTTAAAAAAACATTTAACAAAAAAAGCAGACTAATTAGCTAGTCGTGGTCGGAAGAAATTCCGACCATTTTTTATGTTTTAAATATTTTGTCCGGATCTCCTCCAGCGAATACAATTAGGATGGCTGTTATCATATCCCTTAATTCCATTACTATACGCCTTTTAG
>NZ_CAKLBU010000011.1 GCF_920984735.1 Pedobacter sp. Leaf250
AAACAAGACTCAGCTTCAGGTTGAAACACTAATGATACGACTGTTATGATGCTCATTTATACTCAACATAAAGGTAGCGTCATTTATATTGATTTTTATGAAATAAATTAACCCTCAGCTTGACTGGGGATCTTAAAAACAAATAGACCAATGCTTTAAAATTCCCACCTGCATGGGAATGACGAATTACTAAAGCTTTACATCAATGAAGGCTTTAGAATGTAAATCCATCTTATATCTGATCCCAGACTTATAACTTAAAACGTACAACTTATAACCTATTTCACAAAACCAGACTTATAACGTACAACTTATAACCTGTTTCACAAACCCAGACCTACAACTTAAAACGTACAACTTATAACCTACAACGTCCAACTTATAACCCTAATTCCTAAACCGTCTATTCAACAATTCATAAAACTGGTCAACCGTGGCTTGTTTACTTGCCCAATCATTTTTAACGGCATAATTACTTTGTAAAAAGCTATCCGCAGCCTCGAAATTATTCATTCTATTAACGATGTCGATTGCTTCTGAATAGGCCAGATTATAGCCTTTGAATAAGTCTTTGATGAATAAAAGTTTTTCATTTAAACTGATTCCCTGTTTGAGATCAGCAATTGGTGCTTTAATCTCTTCGTCGCTATTTGCATGCGTTTTCGCCAATAAATCATTTAAACTTGGCGTTTGCGTTGCTGCTACAGGCTGAACTGGTGGCCTAACCGGAACAGCTTCCGGAATGAACATTGGTTTTTCTTCTATTACAGGAGGAGAAATAATAGGCTCATCCATTTCTACATCCCTCAAAGCCTCGATAGGTTTAGCATGTTCAGCCTCAATTCTATCCTCAGTCGCAATCTTAACCTCATCCTCTTCATCCCTTAATTCCCCTTCATCTTCATGAGGAATTAAAAACGGCTCCGGACCAATTTCATCTTCTTCTGTTGCTACCATCCCTTCATCTACTCGGCTGGGCTGCTCCTCTTTCTCCTGAATCATTTTCTTTTGAGCAAGCACCTGCTCTTCATCTTTACTCAAAGGGCGATCAAAAATCTCTTGTACCGATTTTTCTTCGTAATCAAATTTATCATCAGTACTGTGGTTGCCTAAAACAAATTCAAAAGAATGATCGTCTTGATCAGGCTTAAAGAAATCCTTTTCTAAAATTTGTGCTGCCTTATCTTCCTGAATTTTTTCGTTATCCCGTACCTCTTGCTCTGGCTTTAAATCTATTCTTTCTTCCTCCTCTTCAGCAGTAGCTATTTCATCCAGCTCAGCGGTTTCAAAACGCTCATCCTCCACCTCTTCATGTTTATTCGTCCACATTTCATCGGCTAAAGTTTCAGGCTGCGCTACGAAAGGTATTTCTTGCTTGGGTGCTTCTTTTTGCTGGGGAGTAACGCTTAACTTTTGTACAATGCGAACATGATCAGCTAAAAAATCGGCATTGGCTAAAAACAGTTCTAATTCTAAATCATTTAACTGTTCAGGATTTTGAGCCAGGAATTGATATTGCTCATTTAATTCTGTTAAAATATGGCCTACTTTTTTGAAGATATCTAGTTGGTTCATCATGAAGGTATAACGATTTTTTGGTCGATTTATGTTGGTAACTATGTATTCAAAAATAACACTTAATTATGATATTTGTTCGGTTTAAAAATTAAAGAAAGTACATCAGCGGATAAAAAATAGGGCATGTTATTTAGCGAACAAAATTTTAGAAGAAGGGGCGAATTTTCGGGAAGTATTGAAGTAGTTTGTGGTTCAATGTTTTCGGGTAAAACGGAAGAACTGATCCGCAGACTAAAAAGAGCCCAAATTGCTAAGCTGAATGTAGAGATTTTTAAACCCCGTACCGATACGCGTTATCATGAAAGCGCTGTAGTTTCTCACGATTTAAATTCCATTAATTCTACCCCCGTTGATAGTGCCTCAGCCATTTTGCTTCTTGGAACCAATACCCAAGTAGTAGGTATAGATGAAGCACAGTTTTTCGATGATGAACTGCCCGATGTTTGCAATAAACTAGCGATGAAGGGTATCCGCGTTATTGTTGCCGGACTTGATATGGATTTTACCGGCAAACCATTTGGCCCCATGCCTGCTTTAATGGCCATTGCCGAACATGTTACCAAAGTGAATGCAGTTTGTGTTTGCTGTGGCAACCCGGCATTGTACAGCTACCGAACCGTTGCCGATGAGGCTACAGTTTTACTTGGCGAAAAAGAGAGTTACGAGCCTCGTTGCAGGGCATGTTATAACATTGGCAAAGGATAATTTTTTGTTTAGTCGGTTAATTGTTTAAACTGTTTAATTACTCAATTGTTAAATACAAGATGAAAACAATATCCATTTTAGGTTGTGGCTGGTTTGGTTTTGCCCTCGCAAAGAAGTTGATTGAAACAGGCTATGAAGTCAACGGATCGACCACCTCTCCTGAAAAATTAAGCTTATTGGCCGAAGAAAAAATAAATCCATTTTTAATCAATTTTACTGCTGATCAAATTATTGCAGACGATGAATTTTTTGAAGCTGATGTGCTTTTTATCTGCATCCCTCCAAAAAGAAATTCTCCCGAACTGCATCATTATCCAGCAAAGATTGAGGCAATTTTAGCGGCTGCAAAAGATAAAATTGCTCAGGTGGTAATGATTAGCTCAACAAGTGTTTACGGAGATGATGATACTACAGTAAACGAAAATAGTGAAACACATCCTGATACGGATTCAGGAAAAGTTGTTTTAGCCGCCGAAAATATTTTAAAATCAGTTCGACCAGAACATTTTACCATTATCCGCTTCGCGGGATTAATTGGTCCGGATAGAAACCCAGGCAGGTTTTTCGCAGGAAAAACAAATGTACCAAACGGATTGGCGCCAGTTAATTTAATTCATCAAACCGATGCTGTTGGCATTGCTTTAAACATTTTATCAAAACAAGCTTTTGGGCGGACTTACAATGCCTGTTCTCCAGAGCACCCTACAAAGATGGAGTTTTACACCGCAGCTGCACAATCTGCTAACTTAGTTGAACCAAATTTTATTGCAGAAAAGAAAGATTGGAAAATAGTAGAGAGCCTGAATGTGCCAACTTTTCTGGACTATGAATTTCAGGTGAAAATTTAGTTAATCAAATCAACTTGCGAAGTCTCAAAAGCCAGAAGCGCAGGAAGACTTCGACAGTTTAATCAAAAGACTGACGAAGATTCCCCACTACAAAGCCCTCCAAAACTTCGTAAGTCAGATCAACTGCAAAGTCTCAAAAGTCAGGAGCACAGGAAGACTTCGACAGTTTAATCGAAAGACTGACGAAGTTCATCCACGACAAAGCCCTCCAAAACTTCGTAAGTCAGATCAACTTGCGAAGTCTCAAAGCCAGGAGAGCAGGAAGACT
Source organism: Pedobacter sp. Leaf250 (assembly GCF_920984735.1). Taxonomy (GTDB): domain Bacteria; phylum Bacteroidota; class Bacteroidia; order Sphingobacteriales; family Sphingobacteriaceae; genus Pedobacter. The sequence goes on from NZ_CAKLBU010000011.1 coordinate 3,400, forward strand.
TCGACAGTTTAATCGAAAGACTGACGAAGTTTCCCCACTACAAAGCCCTCCAAAACTTCATCAGTCAAACTTAACTTAACAGCCCCAACAATTCCTTTTTACTTAATCCCTTAAAAAAGCTCCCATCCGTTTGAATCAGATTTTTAACCAAATCCTTTTTGGTTGCCTGCAACTTCATTATTTTTTCTTCGATCGAATCCGGACAAATTAACCTGACAGCCATCACATTTTTGTGCTGACCAATGCGATAAGCCCGATCAATTGCCTGATTTTCAACTGCTGGATTCCACCAGGGATCAACGAGATAAACATAATCTGCCTGAGTTAAATTTAATCCGGTTCCGCCAGCCTTTAAACTGATTAGAAAGACTGGAATATCATCATTCTGCTGGAATGATTGAACCACTTCTTCTCTGTTTCTGGTTTGCCCGGTAAGGTATTCGAACTTAATTTTTCGCTTTTCAAGTTGCTTCTTAATTAAATCGAGCATGGTTACAAATTGAGAAAAAACCAAAATCTTGTGGTTTAATGCTTTGTTTTCGATTTGCTCCAAAAGCACATCAATTTTTGATGAAGCCTGTAAATAAGATTTTCCATCGGCCAGCAGCGCAGCAGAATTGCAAATTTGTCTTAATTGCGTAATGCTTTTTAAAACGTGCATCGAACTTTTGGGCAGTTCATCTTCAGATTTATTTAAAATATAATCCTGAATTTCCTTTTTATTTGCTTCGTAAACTTCACGCTGCTCCTCTCCCATTTCGCAATATAAAATGATTTCCGTTTTATCAGGCAGTTCTGTAGCCACCTGCTCTTTAGTTCTTCGAAGAATAAAAGGCCTTATTTTATGCTGAAGCTCTTCTGCCCTCCGCTTATCCTTAAACTGATCAATCGGGGTAGAATATAAATCGGCAAATTGCTGTTTGCTACCAAATAAACCCGGACAAGCGAAAGACAATTGTCCGTACAAATCGAATGTATTGTTTTCAATAGGTGTACCCGTCATCACCACCTTATTTCGCGATTGCAACATTCGAACTGTTTTATAACGCTGTGATTCAGGATTTTTGATGTTTTGCGATTCATCTAAAAAGACATAATTAAAGCGATAATCCTTTAAAAAACGAATATCAGAAAGTAGCGTTCCATAAGAAGTTAAAATAATTTCGAACTGATCAAAGCGGTCAGTAGTTTTGCTTCTTTCATTACCATAAATTGTTTTCACTTTTATGGATGGCGCAAATTTTACTACTTCAGCCTTCCAATTAAAAATTAATGAAGCTGGCACCACAACCAGATTCGTATTGTGCTTCACTTTGTTTCGTTGGGAAAGAATAAAAGCCAGAATCTGGATGGTTTTACCCAAACCCATATCATCGGCCAAACAAGATCCAAAATTAAAATCATCCAAAAAGTTGAGCCAGTTCAGTCCATCTTTTTGATAATGCCGTAATGTTGCTTTTAAAGTTTCTGGCACTTCAACCTCACGCACCGAATCGGTATTTTCAAATTTTTGCCGATACGAAGCCAATTCATTTTTAACATCGCCATCAAGTAAAGCATCTTCATAAAGCTCGTTAATGGTGGCAAATTTTATTTTTGGTGTTAAAATAGCGTCTTCAGTAATTTCGCCGGCACTAAAATAATCAGTAAACTTTTGTAACCAACTTTCAGGCAAAATACCATGCGTGCCATCATCAAGGGTTACAAATTTACTCTTGTTCCTTATCGATTTATGCAAATGTTTTAAAGCTACTTTTTGCTTTCCAAATTTAACTTCTACCTTAGTTTCAAACCAATCGGTACCGCTTAAAACCTCAATATTAATGTTTGCTTTGTGTTGATTAAGTTTATTGTTCTTGAGTGCATTGAATCCCAAAATGTGGATTCCTTTATTTCGCCAGGTTTCAAACGCATCTAAAAACCAAGCTTCTTCCATAAACCTTTTTCGATGAAGATAAAATGAATCATTGCTTTCCTGATCGTAGAAAAAAGGATGCTGCTTAAGCACATTTCCAATAAATTGTAATTCTGCTTTTTCATCGCGGTAAATGGTAAAAACATTACCCAATTTGTCTTGCGCCTGAATTTGCCTTTTGGAAAGTACTGGAATTTCCTGGTTGCCATAACGCATTACCGGTGTAATGAGAATAAAATCTTCCGATTCGGATAAATATATCAGTTGCTCGTTTTCCAAATCAAAACCCTTCTCTTCAATCTGGCTTTTTGTTGCAGGTTTTAGGTATGAATAATCTACGTGGATGCTTCCTTCCAACTGAACCAAAATTGATTTTTGAAATTCGGAGTATTTCGACTTATGAAGTATTAAACGGTTACTCTGCTTTTTAAAAAACCCAATTACCCGAAGCAAATCCATTCTTGTAATGAGATAAAGTTGATTTTTGAGTTGAATAAAATATTGGTGAATGAGCATCAATTGATCAAGCTCATAAGATTTTCCTTCTATGTTTAGCCTTCCGGTAATTTCGTAAAAATCATCCTTTTGGTTAACAGTTAAGTGTAAATCGACATCTAAAACTTTCACTTCAACAGCAGATATGGTAGCTGCCTGTATTGCTGAAGATTGCTTATTCGCTTGTAGGTAAAAGGGCAGGTTTAAGGGATTTTTAACTACAGCCTTTAATGCATTTATTTCAGCTTCACTTTGTTCGCTATTGTAATTTTGTTGAAAAGCAGCCACGCCACTATAAAACTTCAATACTTCGCTCTCTGTCGCATTAAATATTAGCTCGTTTGGGTTTATATTTGTTAAAGGATTTTTCACTTTCCCACTTTTAGTGGTTTGCGCTTCAAAAAGTTCTATTGTTAAATTGTTGTAGTATCGGTGTTGCCCCAATACCAAAATTAAATTGTCCCTTTCTACTTTAACTTTTTTACTTTGCTCTTTTGGCGATAACAATTGCTGCAAATTTTCTTTTGCTTCTGCATTAAATGGCTGTAATGCATCAATTTTTGGCTTAATTTCCAGCCCGCCATCATCTAAAATTAAGTTGAAGATCGAATCTAAATCTTCTTCTTTTTCAAGGCCATAATCCAGTGCCACTTTAGCCAATCGCTGTTTGCGGAGATTTTTATCAAAAAATATTAATAAATCTTGCCGCTGCAAAATGTTATACAAAACCTGCGCCTGATGCGCACACATCTTATGCTTTGGTGTATCGCATCTGCAGAAAAGTTTTACATTTTTATCGTCTTGCTGAATTTGAACAATAGGAAAAACAGTTGAAGAATCGTAATGGCTAAATGCGGCAAAATCAATTTCAATCTGCTCTGGAACAATGCTGTAAAAACCTTTTACATCGGTATATATTTGCTGATTTAAATGCTTCAGAATTACGATTGCACTCAGGTTTTTAAGATTAAAATCCTTTAAAATATAGTCGTAGGGATTTATTTCGGCCACCAGATCGTTTCGTTTTTCTTCACTCATGTAATTGCAACAATAATGGATAAAAATACATTTACCGCTGCATATAGGTATGATTAAAAATTAAGTTTTTACCAACAACCAAATCAAATGTTAATTTAATATAAACACATTGAAAGGTAATTAAACTAAATATAATTTTGAATCATCCGATTTTAAATTATGTTTGTCGCATATTTTTGTAAATTAAGCTCCAAACCAGATATTTTTCTATGAAAAACATTACAGATAGACACGAATTTATCCTCAAAAAACTAAAGGAGGACGGAAAAGTAAGCATCATAGAGCTTACAGATTTGATGGAAGTTTCTGGTGTTACCATTAGAAAAGATTTGAAACTTTTAGAAGATAAAAATCTGCTATTCAGAACCCGCGGCGGTGGATCAATTAATAATCCATACGCCAACGAGCGCACCATCAATGAAAAAGCATTCATCAATTCTGATGAGAAGCAAAAAATTGCAAAGGCAGCACTTTCTTTAATTGAAAAAAGCGATTCCATCAGCATTGGTTCGGGCACTACTGTATTCGAATTGGCCAGGTTTTTATACCCAAACCAACACTTAACGGTGATTACACCTGCGCTAAAAGTGGGCCTGGAGTTGAGTACACGGCCCAATGTGGAAGTTTTACAGCTTGGCGGTTTAATTCGTTCTAACTCTTCATCGGTTGCTGGTTCTTATGCCGAACGTGTTTTAAGTGAAATATCTTGTGGCGTACTATTTTTAGGTGTCGACGGCATTGACCTGGATTTCGGCTTTTCGATAACCAATTTAGCAGAAGCCACACTTAACCAAAAAATGATAGACACCGCTCAAACCGTTGTAATTATGGCTGATAGCAGCAAATTCGACAAGCGGGGCCTTGGTAAAGTTTGCGGTTTTGAGCAGGTTCATTATATCGTAACCGATAGTGGCGTATCCGAATTTGTAGTTAATCAAATCGAAGAAAAGGGCGTAAAAGTTATCATTGCAGAATAGTTAGGTGAGGCTGATGTCGGCACTTACAAAATAATGATCACTCGGATAAATACCGTTAATTTGATCTTTAATGATATTGGCTGATGACGTTTTGATCATTCCTTTGGTGAATATAAAATCTATTTTGCCGGTGTTTTTTGTTTTCGCATATTCAGGACCGATAAAATTGTGGGCTGTTAAGCCAGGTTCGGCATTGCCATGAATTGTTAAATAAGTTTCAGACCAGCCTCCACCAGTAATGATTTTGAAAACTGGATTTTTAGCATCTACATTAAAATCGCCAATGAGCAGCTGCGGAAAATCTGGCTGATATTGATTACTTTCTTTCACAATCATTGCTCCTTGCTTGTTTCTTGCCTCTTGCGATTTGTGATCCAAGTGGGTTGATATGACGCGAAACTCTTTACCTGATGATTTATCCTGCAACCGCACCCAATTTACATGCCTTGCCCGAGCAGTTCCCCAAGCCAAGCTTCCGCCAATTTCAGGGGTTTCTGATAGCCAGTAACAACCAGCAGAAACCATGGCATATCTTTTCTTTGAAAAAACAATCAAATTTTTGGCAATTCCGTTGTAGGTTTCTTTATTGATATCCATTTCTGGTCCATCGAAACCAAAAGCAAAATAATCAGGCATTGCCTTTTGGATATCTTCTGCCTGCACCCTCAACACTTCTTGCAAACCAATAATATCGGGCTTTTGTGCTTTAATTATTTTAATGCAAATATCTTTTCTGGCTTTCCAACCTCTGCCTAAGACATCGTCTTCTGGTAAAGCCACCCGGATATTACAACCTAAAATGCGGTGGCTATCTTTTAAGTTTTGAGCTGAAGAAAATCCTGCAATTGCTTGCGCATTGCTTCCAACTATTGATGCAGAAAATGCAAGTCCTAGACTTTTAACAAAATTTCTTCGGGAAAATTCAGACATATATTTAAGATTGAGCCAATTCCATCGAATTTAAATAAGCACCCTTTTCAACCAGTTCTTTACGCAATAAATCAACATCCAAATGAGATGGCAATACCTGGTGACGAACGGCCAATTTCGCTGCCCTACCCGCAGCCTCGCCCATGGCCATGCAAGGCGCCATTACCCGGATGGCCGACATGGCTTCGTGAGTGGTAGAAATACACCTTCCAGCCACAATTAGATTCTCTATTTCCGTTGGAATTAACGAGCGATATGGAATGTCGTAGCAATCGCCACACCATTCTAAAGTACAGCCGCCACCTTGCGGATGATGTAAATCCAAAGGATAACTCGCTACCGCAATGGCATCATCAAATCTTCCGCAACTTAAAACATCTTGTGCTGTCATCACATACTTTCCCACAATTCTTCTGGTTTCCCTGATGCCGATGAATGGTGCCATTTTTGTAAAATACGCGTTCTCAAAGCCTGGAACATAGTTAATCAGGTATTTCTGAATGTTGTGTATCTGCCTACGACCTTCTGCCTCTCCAAATGAGAGACTGGCAGGATCAGTTCCATCTACACCATTTACCCGGGTCATATTAACCCAAACTTCACCTTCTCTCAATCCTGTGATAACGATGGTTCGTTCCGTTGGTAATTTTAAGCCATCTTCCTGTGCCTTTTGTATTAAAGAACGCAGGCCTACCACAATAAACTGATTGTTTTGTCCGAAATATTCGTTGGGAATGAAATCGGTTAAATAGGTTCTTGGTTCCTCTGATATACTGAGTCGCAATTTTTCAGTATCTACGCCTCCTAGTGCAAACATTAGTGTTGGTGGTTGAACGCCGCCTTGCTCATTTCCCTGTTCGCATGCTACCCCAGCCCTAAAAGCTACATCTGCATCTCCGGTACAATCTATAATGGTTTTGGCCAAAATTACTTCACGACCTGATTTGCTTTCGATAATAATTCCCTTGAGGTGGTTTTCCTCTTTGATTACGTCAACACAGAAAGCGTAAAGTAAAACATCCACCCCACTTTCTAAGAGCATTTCCAAGCCCACATTTTTGACTGCTTCGGGCTCAACCAAAGTTAAACTCATGTGTAATGGGCACGGGCGATGCTCGCTCGAAGCATTTTTTTCTTTAAGCCTATCGATAAATTTCTGTGGAAGACCTTTAATAATTTGATTTCCCTTTTGACCCAAAAAACCTAAAATAGGCAAACCGATAGTCATGTTGCCACCAACAAAACTTCTGCTTTCAATGAGCATTACTTTCAAGCCATCGTCGGCGGCAGCTTGTGCCGCAATAAGCCCCGATGGGCCTCCACCTACCACCAAAACATCAACACTAGCTCTAACTGGAAGTTCTTTTGCTGGTTCTGTAACCGTTAAAATTTTATTATCCATATCAATAAATACTAAATCTTTTCTAAAATTAATTTCGGTTTTTCTGGCTTTATCATTGTCCAGAGGATGATTACGCCAATGGGATGTAGAAACGCCATGACTATAAATATTTGTTCAGCACCAATTTTACCCATGAGCTGGCCAACAAAATAATTGAACAGTACAGCACCACAGGCACCAAAACCACCTGCAATACCCAAAACACTGGCTACATTCCGAGTGGGAAAAGCCTCCGCAACAACCACACTAATGGTAAATAACCAGCTTAAACAAGCGATGGCCACTGTGCTGAATATCAATAATGTTGAAAATGCGCTGGGCAAATAGGGCGTTAGGATGCAGAATGGCGAAAGGGCTGCTACACAGCTTAACATAATTTTTCGTGCTTTTAACGGTTTCTTTCCTTTTCTAACCATGTAATCAGACCAGGCAGATGTTCCGATTGCACCTAAATCAGCCACTAAAAAAGGAATCCATCCGTATAAGCCCATTTCTTTCAGGCTTAATCCAGATTGTTCTTGAAGATATCCCGGCAACCAGAAGAGACAGAAATACCACACTGGATCAGTAACAAATCTTATCAAGAGAACGCCCCAAAGGCTTTTAGTGCCCCAAAGTTGTGTCCATTTAAAACCCGCATCCTCTGTTGCCGATATACTTCCTGTAGATTCTGCCAAAATATGAGCAGGTGGTTCGCGGTAAACAAAAAACCAGAGTGCGGCAATGATTAATCCCACCACACCAGCTACAATAAATACAGTATGCCAATTGTAGGTAATGGCTAGCCATGCAACTAAAGGTGGTGCAATGATGGCTCCGATAGAACTCCCTGCCACACATAAGCTATTGGCTGTTGCCCTGAGTTTACCAGGAAACCAAATGGTAACTACGCGTAACTGGGCTGGAAAATTGGTGGGTTCTGCCATTCCGAGCATACCTCTAAAAAATGTAAATTGACCAACTGTTCTGGAAATCCCACCACCTAAACAAGCTACAGACCATCCAATAATACCGAAAAACATGGTAAGTTTAGCACCAAAACGATCAACCAACCATCCGGTTACCGGATACATCAATGCGTAACAAATGGTAAAAATATTAAGAATAAAAGCATAACCATCATCAGCCAATCGAAATTCCTTTTTGATAACCGGCTTTAATATGGATACAATTTGCCTATCAAAATAGTTAAAAACAATGGCCAGAAATATCACTGAAATGATAAACCATCGTCTGCGTTCAGGTTTGGCTAATGCTTGAACCATGTGATCCTTACTCTATTTCTTTAGATTCAATTTGCCCATAAATTTTGCTTTTGGATTGTTTTTTGGAAGAAGCTTTTGAATGGCTTCAGCCACTTCGATAGGCAAATCCGACTCAAGAATATCTGCACCCTGCTCAAAAGTTTCTCTATAGTTTTTTGCTCTCTCTTCCATGGCTGTCAGTTTATCATAGGTTGGTGCAGCAGATATCATACACATTACGCCACGGGCATGCAGCATATCAAAAAGTTCCTTATTTTCAGGCTTATTTGTCGGACCAATATAAGCGATCATGCTTCTCCAGGGAATACCAGCAGCTTCATATTCAAGAAGTGCCTTTTTGGTTTTTACAAAAGCTGAAAACATGCGATTAGGATTTTGATCATAATAAAACTTAGCATGTTTGGCATCGTGAACAGTAATCATGATTACCTTATTTGGATTCTCCTTTAAAATGCGTTCTTGCATTTCTAAAGGCACATCTTTACGATCCAAATTCACAACAGTTTTACCAGCGCTCCAATCAATCACTTCCTTTAAGGTTGGAATTTTATAGTCAGTTACATTTCCTTCCGGATCTTTCAACCTAAATTTTTGAAGCGCTGCAAATGTATAGTCAGCAACTTTTCCAGTGCCATTCGTTGTACGATCAAGTGTTACATCATGCATTAAAACCAGTACGCTATCTTTGGTTAGCCGTGGGTCGATCTCAAAAAAGGCAGGGGTAAATTTTAGGGTATTTTCAAAAGTGGCGATGCAATTTTCGGGAAAACCCTTAACCGTTCCACCCCTGTGACCACTAATAATGGGTGTGTTTTTTCCTGTGTACTTAAAAAATTCACGCAGCTCATTCACATTTTTGATCTTTAAAGTATTGATGCTATTTTGAGCAAATACGCCTACAGAACAAGCAAAAAGAAGCTTGGTGAACACAATAGCTTTTAAGGTAGTTTTCATTTTTGGATTATATTTTACTGTTTAAAAGTTTAAGCGTCATTACACCATCTTCATCAAACTCTATTTCGGTTATTGATGAATTTTGCTGTGCCAGCTGGCGATAATTTTTTAAAGGCATGCCAAGTTTGCTTGCCATAAATAGCCGGTTGATGCCATTGTGCCCAACCACCATTATGGTTTTATTTTGATGTTTGGCAATCATTTCATCAAAAAAAGCAGTTACGCGTTCTACTATTTCTGTAGCCGACTCTCCAGTGCCACCCGCCTTGTTCGATTCGGGAGCATCCATCCAATCGGTCCACAATGAGGCGTTTTCTGCAATAAATTCTTCTTTCGTTTTACCTTCCCAATCACCAAAATCAACCTCAATTAATCGCTCATCTATAAAAACATCTCTTTCGCCCGAGGCGATTTCGGCAGTGCGCTTTGCCCTAAGTAGTGGAGAAGAATAAACTGCATCAATTTTAATATCGCTCAATTGATCGAACACAAATTTCGCCTGCCTTAATCCCTTAGTGGTTAATTCTATATCAGTTCTTCCGCAATAACGGTTTCCATCAGCATTGTAGGCGGTTTCTCCGTGCCTTAATAAATATACTTTAAGCATAAATTTCTTCTTGTTTAATAAAATCTCTCTTCACCAATTCCGCCGTAAATTCTCGGTAATAAACATCGTATTGATCTGCCAGTGCCAATTCTGGAAAAAACTCCTTATCAATAACCGTAAGCTTTTTTGCAGCATCCATAATTCCATCAAAATATACTGCCGAAGCCGCTAAAATAGCTGCACCAACCGCTCCTGAAACATATTTCATTTTAACAATTGGGCAACGCATTACATTGGCTCTAATTTTTAGCCAAACATCACTTTTACTTCCACCACCTGCGGTGTAAATGGTTTTAATTTCCTCTCCTGAAAGATGGCTGATTAATTCGAAAGCATATCTTTCCAGGTAAGCAACTCCCTCCATATTGGCGGTAAATTTCTCGTCTTCTGACAAATTTTCATCCTCAAAACCATAAGCCTGTGGCGCCATGATGGGAAAACGTTCTCCCTTTTGGATCAATGGATAAGAAATTTTACCTGTCGGGATAAGTTTTGCAGCTGCTTCATTCAGTGATTTTAAATCATTTCCAAATTTGGCCGAAACCCAGTCAGCCCCCGTATTACTGGCACCACCCGGCATCCAATACCCTGCGGGATGGCGATGGCTGTAAATTCTTCCCTGCTGATCGGTAATCTCGTTTTTGGTTACGCCTTTAATGACCATCGTTGTACCAATCGTAGTGTTCCAATCTCCTGGCTCCATTGCACCCGAGGCAATTTGCGATGCACAACCATCCGTAATACCTGCGGTAACTGCAACATTTTGAGATAATCCCCATTCGGAAGCCAATTGTGGAATTAATTTTCCAATGATGGTACCTGATGAAACAACTTGTGGTAACCACTCTTTTTTTATTCCCAATTCGTCCGAAACATAATTTGGCCAATAATAATCACCAACATCATATCCCGATTTGAAAGCATTTGTATAATCTGTTATACCAAATTCGTTACTTAATTTTCCTGTAATGTAATCGGCTGCGTGAACCCATTTTGCAATTTGATTTGCTTTTTCTGGATAATTTTGAATAAACCAAAGCATTTTAGCTAAACCACTCGATGAATTAAAGGAAGTGAAACCTTTATTGTGAAATTTTAGCGCTGCCGCGGTGCAAATTTCACCCTGCAAGGCCGATCGTTTATCGCTATACATGATCGCATCATGCAACGGTTCATTGTTAACATCCAAAGGAATAACCGTACCGGATGTGGAGGTTACTGAAATGGCCAAAATCTTTAATTTATCTACCTTTACTTGCGCCAGAAGCTTTTGCAAAGAAGTTCGGCAAGAAATCCACCAGGCTTTAGGTGATTGTTCCGCCCTCGAAGATTCGCTGATTGGAAACACCTCTTCCACTTCTCCTAATAGCTCTCCCAAATGAGAGAGCAAAACAACTCTTGCACCTTGTGTACCGACATCAACGCCTAAAAAGTATGCTTCCATTATTGGCTCAATAAATCTCTAAACGAAGTGCGTGTTTTTTTCCATTCGGCGAAATTCTTTTCGTCGGCAGCTGATTTTTCTGGATAGATAGTCTCCATAATTTTTCTTTGCGGTTGTGGTTTTCCCAAAGCATCATTACATATAAAAACCCCACCAACAACTGATGATTGACGATAACTATCGCAAATGATGATTTTTTTCCCTAATAAATTGGCAATAAATTGTCTCAGGGTTTTGCTTTGCACACCGCCACCACAAGCCCAAATATAATCTTGTTGATGTTCACTTACTTCACAAAGGCTATCGTAATTTCCTTTAATGCTACAGGCAATATCCCAAAGGGTTGCCCATACAAAGCTACCTCTACTTAACTGGTGGGATACAGGCGCATCGAATAAAAATCCGCCACGGGTTAGCGGCGTTTTTTCATCAGCTAAAAGCGAACCTAATGATGCCACGCACTGATAACAATCCAAAGCATTTAGCTCCTCTTCAATCACATCATAATCTTCATTTGGATAAAAAACTTCTTTTAACCGCTGATAATTTAACCCTGTAACACCGGCATTGGCTTCCAGCATAAAGCTATTTTCATCGATATGCCTACCAGTCCAGGTGCGTTCCTGTTCATCCAATTGGTATTCGTTCGTAACTTTGATAATTGGCGTAGTTGTTCCTGAAACAATTACCACGTCATCAGCAGCAGGTTGCGTACTTTGTACAGCCAATTGGGTATCTGCACCACCAACTACCACTACTGCCGTATTCGAGATATTAAAAAAATCTGCAACCTCTGTTTTAACCTTTCCCAGCACTGTTCCAGAATCGGTTAACGGTGGCAGGGTTTCTGTTTTCAAATCAAAAATTCGACATAATTCTGGCGACCAATTTTTTGCCGCTACATCATAAAGTAACGTTTCAGAAGCTTGAGAATGTTCGTAATGCAATACACCAGAGAACATAAATTCTACCCAATCGCTAATGCTCATAAAGGTATTGTAGGCATTCCAAATTTCGGGTCTTTTATTCCTAATTCCCACCACTTTTAGTGCCGAGAATAATGATGTAGGATATCGACCAGTTAACTTATAAACTGCAGATTTATCTGCAATTAAATTTTCCCATTCGCGTCCCCGGTGATCGATATTTGGAAGACCAATCAATGCTTTTCCTGCTTGATCAACCAATACAATTCCTTCGCGTTGACTGGTTGCCGTTACCGCTATTACTTGATAAGTTACGGCATGCAACAAAACTTTTTGGGCCAAACGATGAACCTGCTGCCATAAAATGTGTGGCTCAAAATATAAGGCTTCCGGATATTGATTATCCTTATGGTAGATTAAATTTTCCCTTTCAATATCGATTATTTCTCCGGAAATTTTGGCTAAGGCAACGCGAACGTTGCCCGTGCCGATATCAACAACCAAGTAAACTTCTTCTTTTCTAGCCATTTGTTTTAACTTTTAACCTTATTATCTGCCAAATTATGCTCCTTTAACCAGTTCAATAGTTTCGCATTAAGGATATTTACATGATGGTCTTCAACCTCATGTGTAGCCCCAGCAGTATGAGGAGTAGCCAAAACTTTTGGAGAATGAATCAATTGATAATCTTTTTCATCAGGCGGTTCATGATCGAAAACATCAAGAACAGCACCTCTTATTTTATCATTTTTTATCGCATGTAGCAACGCATCTCTATCTACCACACTCGCTCGGGCAGTATTTACAAAAATAGCGTCTGGTTTCATTCTGGATATTAAGTTACTGTTAATCATTCCAACGGTATGGCTATTAACAGGTAAATGTATTGATACAATGTCGCTGGTTTCAAAAATATCCTCCAAAGATGTTTTGCGATAATCTGAATTAAATTCTTCCAAAAAAGGATCGTAAAATTGAATGTTGCAGGGAAAGCATTTCAAGATTTCAGCAATACGTTGTCCCACTGCACCAAAGCCTACCATACCAATGGTTTTATTTGCCAGTTCATTCCCCTTAAACTGAAGGTATGAAGTATGAGCGCCCTCTTCCCAATTTTCTCCAGTAAGCCATTGCCAGCTTGGAATGGTCATCCGTAAAATATTTATCACATTGGCCACAAACATTTCGGCAACTGCCTGCGCATTTCTTGCTGGGGTATGAAACACCGGAATACCAAATTTTTCTGCTGCCTCTACCGCAACATTTGATGGCGTACCTCTACAAACGCCAATAAACCGCAGGTGAGGAAATTTATTGATCACCCTTTCAGTTACATGATCGTGTTCGGTAATTAACGCGTTAGCATGGGTTTCAGTTAATAAACTGATGAGTTCCTCTTCATTAAACGATCTACCTTGATCTTTCCATGTTCTATAAATAACTTCTCCAAAATTTTTCTCCAATAAGGCTCGTCCTTGATCATTATATGGAGCGGTAACTAAAATCCTCATCTATAATTACGTATTATTTTACAATTAATTTGCAGGTATAGCCTGCATTTCTGGCTCACTTAGATGTGCAATTTTAGCATTATCAGGCAAGGTGATAAACCTGGTTAAAACCGCACTTAAAAAGTATAATCCTGCCAAAATCCATACAACACCCTCATTGCCAATGGAACCAATAAATAGCCAAACAATGAGTGGACCAACAAAAACGGCCAAACCTGCCCCTAAATTTAATATGGCCATTGCAGCACCTTTATCTTTTTTAACCAATGATGGCACCAATGCCGAAAGTGGAACATAACCCGCTAACATTGCGCCCCACAGTACGCCACAAAGCAGGATGGCCCAAAAATTACTGCCAAAAATTTGCGGTGAATAGAAGAACAACAAAGTGGTTATTGCACAGCCGATACCTCCAAACCACATGATGGTATTGCGCCAACCCAATTTATCGCCCACGAAACCAAAAATTAGGTTAAAAGCTATATTGGCGATGAAAATGGTGCCCCAAATTTGAACCCATTCGGTTGTGCTAAAACCGTGAGTGGCCATGTACGTGGGTAAAAATACCGGAAAAGCAAATTGGGCTGTAGTATTGATGATTCGAACGATGCCACCTATGAGCACCTTTGGCTCTTCAACAACAACTGTTAATCCTTTCTTCAACTCTTCCGATTTATTCACCTTTACCGTTGTATCTGATTTGAATTTATCTTTTATGAGCACCAATGCAAAAAATGCACCGATCAACACCCAGAATATTGAACTCCAAAGGGTATTTAAATATCCTAAATTTTGAATCGCCCAGCTCGAATAATAGGCTCCAAAAACATTTAATCCTCCAGTAAAAACAAACCAAAACCAGCCAACTGCGGTGCCTAATTTTTTCTGTGGACTTCGGTATGTAATCCAAACCAAAAATGAATAGGCAAAAAACGGATATCCAAAACCTCTGATGGCGTAGGTAAGCAACATGATTACATAATCTAACTTCGGAACGCCGTAACCTACAAAACCGGCCGTACCTAAAATATAAAGTATTAAACCCATCAACATGGTTTTCTTTGGTCCGTAACTTTCTACCAAAACTCCTGAAAACCACGATGAAATGGCAATGGTAACCCCGTAAGCAGTAAATAATGATGCGGATTGTTGAATACTCATTCCTCTTTCAATTAAATAAGGACTTAGCCAACTTCCCTCAAGGCCATCGCCCATCATAAAAATTAAAATGCCTAGATAACCCCAGGCCAGGTTTTTTGGTATCCCTACCCGATCGAGCAGTGAATTTTGCGGATGAATTTGCGTACTCATAATTTGGTTAAGTAAGGTTCATTTGTTCCATAGCCCGATGTTTGGTTAGCCACAACGAGTATTTGATCACTTTAAAAGATTTAAAAATCTTTTATCAAATTAAGTAAATTAAACTTTATAAAACAAAATAAAACTTAAACAGAAATGTTATGAAACAAAAATATTATAAAAAGGCCAGCCCATAGCTTCCGCTTTACTTCTAATTAAATCTGTAAATATTAAAGTGAGTTACGCAGGTTTAGATAGAAAGGGACTTCTATTTTTTCGGTTTTACCGCTTAAAATAAATTCTGCTGCCTGTGTGCCGAGTTGATGAAAATCAGTAGAGATAGTGGTTAAACCATCAAGTATGAACCTTTTGAGTGGTGTTTCGTTGTAAGAAATTATGCCAACATCCTGGCCAATTTTAAGTTTCAAAACAATTAATCGTTCCATTAAAGTTACTAAATCATCCTCCATCAGGTTGATGTAAACCTCACCAGAATTTATTTCTTCTTCTTTAATGTTATGAATTACCTTGTGGTTAAAGGCATATTGTTGACAAAATCGATAAAAACCCGTTAAAATTTCTTGTGGGAAGTAGCTGTTTTTTGGAAAGATCATTTTGATGGTATTGTACCTGGAAAGCCGATCTAAAGCCTGCTCTAACGCGGCATAAATATCCTGCGCAAAATTTTCATAAGCTGCAGCAAAATCTCCGGTGATACCAGGAAGAAGTTTATCCAAAATAATTAATTTTTCCTTCGGTATGGTGTTGATGATTTCGTGAGCATTTTCGCCACCTTCTAAAAAATGTGGAATGATTACGAAGTGAGTATAATCCTCTATTTTTGATGTAATCATCTTTTTGAAAAAAGCGAAATCGTTATTGTAGATATAAAAATCTATTGCGGCTTTTTCCCCTATGGCTTTTGTAAATGAATCATAAATGATTTTTTTATGCGTACTAAGCTTGTTGAACAATAAACAAACCTTTAATTTCCTGGAAAAATCGGTGTTGGTGATGAAATAACCTTTACCCGGAACAGAATCTACAACACCCAGTTTACGCAAATTCCGATAACCTTTTTCGGCGGTATCTCTCGACATTTCCAGACTGAAGCTAAGCTCATTTATGGATGGCAACAAACTTCCCTTTTTTAGTTTACCGGATTCGATACCGCTCAAAATAGCATTTGTAAGCTGTTTATACTTTGGTGTTGATGAATATTCATCAATAGTAATATGAGAAATGATGTCGTCTGATTTCAAAATGATTTACTTCGAAAGTCGAAGATAGGAAAAACTATGTTTTACTGGAAGTAAAAATCTGATGGAAAAACAAAGTCACGGATTTTTTTACCTTGAATGAGATTGCCACAACCGATAAAAAATCGGCTGTGCAATGACGGCTAATCAGAAAACCTATATTGTTCTTTGAATGGCAGAGTAATATTTAAGCTGAATCATATCCGTTGGTGCAGGGTTTTCATTCCATGCATCGTTAATGGCCAAAGCCGTTCCAATTGCTGTAGCCTGCGAAACCGAAGAAGCATAAACTTCTACATCGGGAATTGATGTGGCCAGCAAATGCATGTAAATGGCATTTTTACCGAAACCACCATCTACAAACACCCTTCGAACGCCTTGGTTCAACACCAATTTCAATGAATAAATCTGCTGTTTGATCAAATCAAAAATTAATTGATGGTAAGCTTCTTCAGCGGTTTGAAAAAGGTTTAAATCTCGGTTTCCAAAAGCAGAAACCGAAGAAAACTGTGTTTGTTCCTGCTGGTTCTCTGGAATTTTATTTGCTAATTTTAAAATCAAACCCGGGTTAAACTTCAAGTGCTTAAACAGATAAGCAGCACGATCAAAATGCGTTGCAATACGCTTTAACTGAACTTCATGCTCGTAACCTGCGAAAATCCGGGAGGCTTTAATGGGTTTGCCCTGGTAATGCATATAGCAAAGGCAATCCTGTTTTAATTCTTCTTTGGTTAAGGGTTCCTGATTAAATGGATTTAAGCTGATGCACCACGTTCCGGTGGATATTAAAACAAATGGAGTGGTGAAGTTGGCGAGGTAGGGAATTAGTGCCGCCGAACTATCGTGAAGACCAACACCTACCTGAAAAGTTGCCCCGTTATAATTGGTTTTTAAACTCGAATCTGCAGGTGTAAATTCGCCAAACTTCTCATCAATTTTTTCAAGATTTACCCATTGATGATACTCATTTTTGTTAAAATCCCATAGTTGAGTATGGCAGCCAATACTGGTAATATCGGTGATCGCCTTGCCTGTAATTAAATAACTTAAATATTGCGGTAAATGTAAAGCCCATTTAACCTGATCGAATATGGCTGGCTTTTCATGCTTTAACCTATAGAGTTGCATACCAGAATTTAAACTTCCTAAAATTGGGGAAGCAGTTTCAAGAGAAATTTTTTCTTCCCCGCCGTATTTTGCGTAAAAATCTGCTTTTAAAGTTTCCGGATATTCTTTGAGGTAATTATAAAGTGGTGTTAATGGCTCGCCTTTTTCATCAAGATAAACAAAACTGGCACCATAGGTAGAGAAATTTACCGCTTTAATGTCAAACTCATTCATTTGCAGAACCTGCTGCAGAGAATCGTAAACCGAGGATTTCAGGCTCTCCAGATTTTCACATGGTTCACCATCTTCATCAACAGTTTCTACAAAACGAGCAGAGCGTTCGTAAACGATCTGATAGTTTTCATCAATCAAAAAAAGTTTTTTGTTCGTTTTCCCAACGTCAAATATTGCAATAACCGGTTTTGGCATTTCTCTCGCTCCTATTTATAATCCTGTTGCTACGGTATTTCCTCTATGGTTAACCAAATTATTTCTTACTGCTAAATCGCGATATAATCCTATCGGAGATAAGGCCGCTTTTGCTCTTAATCTGGCCTCGGCCACCAAAGCTCTTAAATCGCTACGGAAAGTGTTTTGTAAAATTTCTTGTGCTTTTGCAACATCATTATTATCCTGTGCAGCGTTTAATGCTTTACGATCGACCAATAAAGCCTGTGCATAAGCGATCATAATTGCCTCAACAGATTGCAATAAATCTTCCAATGGATCTTTCACATTGTGAGAAGCATCAATCATCCAGCCTAAATCTTTTGCATGATTCATTCCTTTTGCGTCCATACCTTCTACCAATTCATTAAAGATTAAGAACAATTGATAAGGTTTGATACTTCCTGCTGTCAAATCATCATCGCCATATTTAGAATCGTTGAAGTGGAAACCACCCAATTTACCTTCCATTAAAAGCAAGGCAACAATTTGTTCAATGTTTGCATTCGGTAAATGATGACCCAAATCAACCAAAGTATAAGCTTGTTTACCTAATTTGCTTGCATATAATAACGACTGACCCCAATCGCCAACGGTTGTAGAATAGAAATTCGGCTCAAAAGCTTTGTATTCCACAAACATTTTCCAATCTGAAGGTAAAGCGGCATAAATTTCCTCCAAACTTTCTAATGTATTTTCAAAAGCTTTACGAAAATTCAATTGACCCGGGAAACAAGAACCATCGGCTAACCAAACTGTTAAAGCATCAGAACCTAATGCAACACCATGTTTTATTACTTCGATATTGTGCTCAATAGCCTGTTTGCGAATGGCTTTATTTACATTTTGTAACGAGCCAAATTTGTAACTGTGTGCCGAACCAGCCTGATCTTGAAAAGTATTCGAATTCATGGCATCGAATTTTAAGCCGTAACTTGAAGCAAGACTTTTCAAACTTTCAGCATTTTGTGGTATATCCCATGGAATGTGAAGGGAAATTGCGCCACTTGCACCATTTAAAGCATGTAACAAACCAACATCTTCGATTTTTTCTTCAATCGTTCTAGGTTCACCACCTGTAATGGCAAAACGACCGAAACGGGTTCCGCCTGTTCCTAAAGCCCAGGATGGAATTGCAATTTGAAAATCGACCAATTTTTGGATTACGCTTTCTAAATCAACGTGCGACCAATCTTCTTTCAAAAAGTTAAGCTTGCGCTGATGTGAGGTTAAAAGGGAATCGTTGTGTTTTTCAATTTGGTTCTGCTCGATATTCATGAGAATATTTGGTTTTGTTAGGTTAATAATTGAGCGATAAAATCGCTTGGTTATGTCATCATCGCTATAAACGACGATTACTATTTAAAGTCATTTCCAGTCTGTGGCGAACCACAGACCGAGAGAACAACTTACTAAAACTAAATTTAAATATTATCAATTAGCTGCTTTCACAGGTGATTGATAACTTCGGTTTATGCGCTCACAAACCGGGGAAACAATTTATGGTCATTGCTGAATCCAGCTACCTCAAATTAAAAGAGATTGCTTCGTACTTCGCAATGAGGGATATAAAAATATTATCTTGCAAATGCCATGGCTACACCGCCATCAACATTTAGCATATTTCCTGTTGATTTGTTTAGCAAGCCACCAACGAAGGCGAAACAAGCGTTAGCAATATCATCTGGTAAAATAATCTGATTTAATAATGTACGTTTTGCATAATAAGCAGGCAGTTCGGCAACGGTAACTCCATAAGCTTTCGCTCTGCCTTCAGCCCATCCGCCAGCCCAAATGTTGCTATCGCTAATTACAGCATCCGGGTTAACTACGTTTACCCGGATATTATCTGCGCCCAATTCAGCAGCGTTTAATCTGCTTAAATGTAATTGTGCGGCTTTTGCGCTTCCATAACCTGCATTGTTTGGTCCGCTTACCAACGAATTCTTGCTTACAATATTAATGATATCGCCACCAATATCTTGCTTTTGCATCGTTTTTGTTGCAGCCTGAGTGATAAAAAACTGTCCTTTCACCAATACGTCGTACAACAAATCCCAATCCTTTTCTGTGTGATCGCCAATGGTTTTTGAGATGGATAAACCAGCATTGTTTACCACAATATCAATTCCCCCAAAAGCCAGGGCTGCCGCAGCAAAAGCGCCATCAATATCTTCCTGACTGGTTACGTTTAAAACAGCAGTGCTGTAAGAATCTTTACCGAATTGTTTTTCGAATTCTGCTCCGGCTTCTGCCAAACGATCGGTATTCATATCATTTAGAATCACCACGCCGCCTTCTGCAACAAACTTTTTAGCAATAGCTTTTCCAATTCCGCCAGCACTACCTGTAATCAAGGCAATTTTACCTGTTAATGGTTTTGGTTTTGGCATGCGTTGTAATTTAGCTTCTTCCAATAACCAATATTCAATATTAAATGCTTCCTGATGTGGTAATGAAGTATATTCGGAAATTGCTTCAGCACCTTTCATTACATTAATGGCATTGATATAAAATTCTGCTGCTACTCTCGCTGTTTGCTTATCTTTAGAGAAAGTAAACATTCCAATACCTGGATATAAAATTACAACCGGATTGGTATCGCGAATTGCCGGGCTATTTTCATGTTTACAGGATTCATAATAATCTGTATACATCGCTCTGTAAGCTTCAAAAGCTGGCAATAAAGCTTCTTTAATCGCTTTGGTATCAGAAAGATCAGCATCAGTTTGTAAATCCAAAACCAATGGACTAATCTTTGTTCTCAAAAAGTGATCAGGACAACTCGTTCCCATTGGGGCCAAGCGAGCAAGATCGTTTGAGTTGGTAAATTCCAGAACACGTACATCATCAGTAAAATGACCAATCATGTGTTGTTTTGAAGAACACAAACCACGCAAAATTGGTGCTAAAGTAGCTGCCTGTTTTTTACGGCTTTCCGCATCAGCACTTTCAATCTTTTGTCCGCCAAAAACAGGGCCTTTTTTACCGTAATTTTGGGCTAAGTATTCGGAACAGATTTCGATTACATCAAGCGTGTTTAAATAACTTTCGTAAGCGGTATCTCCCCAGGTAAATAAACCATGAGAACCTAACATAATTCCACGGATGCCAGGATTTTCATCCAAACATTTTTTTAATGTCAAGCCCAGTTCAAAGCCTGGTTTTTTCCACTCTACCCATCCAATTGTTCCACCAAAAAGCTCTTCGGTAATTTTCTTTCCATCTTTTGCCGCAGCGATTGCGATTGCTGCATCAGGGTGCAAGTGATCGATATGTGCGAAAGGCAAAAAGCCATGTAATGGCGTATCGATTGATGGCGCTTTCGAACTTAAATCGAAAATGCAGTGATTGAACAATTCAACCATTTCATCTTCATGTTCTACACCACGGTAAATATTTTTTAAACTTCTTAATCTATCCACATAAAGTGCCGCCAAGCCGCTTTTTTTCAATGTTCCTAAATCGCCGCCAGATCCTTTAACCCACATCACTTCAGTTTCTGATCCAGTTAATGGATCTATTTCCAATAATTTACATGATGTATTTCCGCCACCGTAATTGGTTAGGCGCAAATCGGCACCCAATAAATTTGAACGGTAAATAAGTAAAGCTACTTCATCACCAGCAAGTTTTGCGGCTTCCTCTTCATTCCACAAATAGCTTACGTGTTTATAATTTTTTGTTTCGATCGACATTATCGTATTTTTTATTTTTTGTGATTTATCATTTAAGTGAGTTACCGTAACCTACAATAAGTACAGAGGCGATGATGGTTAAAATACCCACCAATACGGTTATAAGTGTTTTTCGAGATACACCTTTCCATTCTTTTAAAATTAACCCCCAAACGTTGGCAATTAAAATGATGAAAGCCATGTGCAAGATCCATGAACTTGCGCCGTTACCCATTTTGCTCTCTCCCATTCCATAGAAAAAGAACTGAAGAAACCAGCTGGTACCTGCAAGTGCTGAAAAAATATAGTTTTTTAAAAGTGGTGTTTTAGCGTTCGTGTAATCGCCAAATGTTTTGTTTCTGGCATTTAAAATCATGCACCAAATAAAGTTGGTTGTTAAACCGCCCCAAAGCACAATAATATAGGTAACGTTATTTGAGAATAGAAAATTTCCGGTTTCTGATGGATTTGCAGCTTTCCAAATGGCATTTGCAGCATCAGCCATTGGCTTACCTGCTTCGATACCGAAATTAAAACATGCGCTTAATACACCCGAAACAATACCAACAAATAAACCCAATCCAAATTTGAATTCCGTTTTTACTTCCAATCCATGAGGATCAGTTACTCCGGTATTGATTTCTTTTTCTTTCATCATACCGGCTTTACCGCAAATCACGATTCCAAGCACACAGACCAACAAACCGAGCATCACCATTCGGCCCCAATCGGTTTGTAAAAACATAGTGAAAGTATCTTTTCCTTCCTGCGGAAAAACATCGAAATAAATGGATGGCAAAATGGAACCTAGCACCATACATAGCCCCAGAATGATACTGCTACCTAAAGAAACGCCAAGATACCGAACACCTAAGCCATAGGTTAAACCACCAATGCCCCACAATACACCGAAAAAATAAGCTAATGCTAAAGTTTTCCCTTCAGTTGTAGCAATGATATCGGTAAAATTTGGAATGGTTAAATAGGCTGCTAAAGGCGGAACAATTAACCAAGAAAAGATGCCCCCAACTATCCAGTAGCTTTCCCAAGCCCAACCTTTTACCTTTTTATATGGTATGTAAAAACTCCCCGATGCGAATCCGCCGATGAAGTGAAAAATAACGCCTAAAAATGCCTGCATGCTCTAATTTTAAATATTTGGTTGGTCTAAAATAGAGAATACAGCCACGTCTACTGTTATGCACTGTCATGTTAATCGCTCAGAATTTGAACCGGTCCGATTAAACCTGAAGGCAATAACGCATCGGTTTTTTTGAACACAATATTGGTATTTGTCAATCGCTTTTCTTTGGGCAGCGCTGCATCGCCAATAAGCCTGTTTGGCCATTGATTAATCACTTCGATTTCCAGATTGTTTTCACCAGGTTTTAGGGCTTGAGAAATATTTACCCTCCAGGGACTTGTCCATATTGTACCTAAATTTTTACCATTCAATTTTACAGAGGCAATGTTTTTAACCACACCCAAATCTAAAAAAATAGTTTTCCCTTCTGTTGATAAATTATTTACAAAAGTTTTATGGTAGGTGGCTTTTCCAGAATAGAATTTAATTCCCTCATCATCACTTTTGCTCCAATCGCTAAGCGCATCAAATTTGACTTTTTTTGGTCCAGCCCATTTTGGATCGAAGTTCACTTCCCAATCGCTTTTAAGCTCCTGGTTAACTAATAAATTTGGAAATGGGTTTTTCTTTTTCTCCAATTGATTGGATTGAACCTTGGGAAAGATGACAAAATAAGATTGAAACTTCGCGAACTTCAAATCTATTGATATGCGGTTTCCATTCTTTATATAAGGAAAAGATTTGATCATCTCCCCGTTCACAGGATCCCAAAGCTGAGGTATTTTATTAACCCTGAATGTACAAGTGGAAACTGCTTCTTTATCTAAGCGGTTGGTAATAAAATAGATATCTTCATTATCGGTTCTCCTATGGATAAAATCAATGAAATTATCAGCGCCATCATATTCAAAATCAGGCAAAATGCCATCTTTCGAAAGTACATTCCGAGGTGTTTCTCCATAAAAAACCCTTCCATTGCCAAAATGATTCAGTTTGACCGATTTACCATTAATTTTCCCCCAAAGTTGATTTGCCTTTGCTTTAACCAAATGATCGCTTTGTGGGTAATCACTTAAGCTTGGTGATTTTGTTGGCTTTAATCCGATTATTGTCGCTCCCGCTTTTACCAATTCTTCAAGCTTGTTAAGCACCTTTTCGGGCATGCGTGTATCATCTGGCAGAACTAAAATACGGTACCGCATTCCATCGGGTAACACAATAAATTTATTTTTAACTGATAATCTTGTAAGCAAAACTTCTTCGTTGCAAACATCATAATCGTAACCTTTACCCAAACCCGGTGGGATATGTTTTGGCAACACGATATTTGGAGCGGCATCGCCATTGTAGAAAAGCACATCAGCAACAAACTTTCCAGCCCTAAGTAAAAATTGGCACCGAGAAACATAGGTTAAAAACGCACCCGATTTTTCCCACCAGGTAACATTGCGGTTAAAATGTGTACCCGCACCATACTCATATCCCGGTAAACCGTCTTCTGGTCGCGAGGCGGTGGTTGTATGTACCACTATTCGGTTAATACCTTCGCAAAAAGCACGATCGAGTGCTTGTTTTAAATGTTCTGGTGCATCCTTCCAATGTCTAAATGAGGTAAAAGCTTCTGCTGACGCAGTTGCTCTGCCATAAATATGAGCGGCAGAAGCCACCATTTTAGTTACTTTATTTTGGCCGTATTCTAATCTCGAAACGCCGTATGGCTGATCATCATCCAGACCTCCTGGCTCATCATGTTTAGCCCCAAGCCAAAATTCTCCCATTGGATTATCGCTTCTTCCAAGGTTTTTCAATGTGTCCATACACATGGTTCCCGATCGGCTTGGCCCTGCAGATTCATTTTGAACTTTTAAACCATTTTCATGGCACAATTCTGCGAAGCGTTTGTAATGACCATTTGCCATGCAATCGGCAACCGTTTTACGGTAGTCATGCAAAAAGCGATCAGAAATTTCGGCGCTTTCGATTATATAGCCCGCCAATACCGGAAGATATGGCTCTGGATTGTAGCCACAAAAAGCTTTGAATTTTTCTAAAATTTTGGGTGTCCAATTGGGAAAACCATCTTCAAAACTGTCATCACAAAAATATTTTAATGCTTTAGATTGTGCCTTTCTGGTTTCTTCGAGTAATACATTTCCCAAATTTTCAAACTGAATTTCAACCCCTCGGTGATCTAACCAATCGATAGATAATCCATCTGCTTCGGGCTGTGCGATCATCAGTTTCGAGCCTGTCATCCGGTGACCTGTTCTCACAATGGTCCACTCTCCTGGCGGAACATCCCAATTTAGTGAGCCATCAGTCTGAATTTTATCTGTAAGATTGACTACATTTTTTATTGCGATGGGTTTATCGGTTACCGCATTTTCCCATGGATATAATGTTGGGCCCATTACATCATTGGCTTTGGCAAAATTACTGGCATCTTTTCGATTTGTTTTCGCCGAAAAAACAGCCTGTCTTGCCCCGGTAATTTTTGATGCTTCACCATTTGGGTTCAGAATAGCTACAATTGATGTATCCTGATAATCCAGCTGATCCAATGGCAAATCGATATATTCCTTAAAGCCCGGAGGATTAAAAACATTTTTATACCCATCTCTTCCACCTGGCAAAGGCAATTTCTGTGAGAAGGCTTGCGGTCCTTTTACGTTTAAGGTTGATTGCAAAAACCATCGTCCCGAATTTTCTGGTTTAATCCAGGGGCCTCCCATACACCAGCCCGAACTCAAATTTACGCCAACTTCTATTCCTAATCTATCGGCCTCCTGCAAGGCATGGCGATAAAGCGCTTTCCATTCTGGCGACAAAAATTTTTCTCCTTTTGGGTAAGGAACTCCGCCCAAACCTCCAGCCGAATTAACCAAAAGCATATTGCCAATGCCTTTATCCTTAAATTCTTCAAGATCTTTGGTGATGCCTTTTTTATCAATTAATCCATTAAACCACCACCAATAACCGCCGGCACGAGTTTCATCTGGCGGATTTAGAAATGCCTTCTCCAACAAATTAAGACTATCAGTGGGGTTATTAATATCAAGCAAATGAGCGGCACCACTAGCACTTATAACGGCAATATTTGCAGCAGTTAAGCTACTGATCTGAATAAATTTACGTCGGTTAATGGCGCTCATTTTGGGATGTGATCTAATTATAAATTATTTTGTAAAGGTATATTCGAAGTGGTATTTACCAGATCCAACTTCGAAAACTTTATTCTTTGAGTCTTGATTACGCTTTTTAAGGTAAACCAATTTCTCTACCTCTTTTCCGCTTTCAGTAATTTTGGCGTTTGCCGAGAAAGGTAAAATGATATTTGCTGTAGTATTGGTTGGTATTTCAATATCGAGAATAAACTGATCTCCTTCAATCTTCCAACTGGATTCAATTAGCCCATATAAACTTTCGAATTTGGCCGAGGCGTTGGTAAAATTTCCACCAGGCTGGGGCGCAATATTGATTTTTTTGTAACCAGGTTGATTCGCATCACTGTTTATGCCAGCAACTGTTTTATACATCCAATCGCCAATTGCACCATAAGCATAATGGTTAAACGAATTCATGGAAGTAGCCTGAAAACTTCCATCGGGTTTAATTCCATCCCAACGTTCCCAAATGGTTGTTGCCCCTTTTTTTACAGGATATAACCAAGATGGATAAGTTTCTTGCAGCAACAGTTTGTAGGCTACATCATTATAGCCAAAACGCGTTAATACATGGCAGAGATATGGCGTACCTAAAAAACCTGTGGTTAAGTGATTTTTATAGCTGGCTACATTTTCAGCTAGCCTTGCTGCAGCCTGCAATCGCAAATCTTCGGGAAGCATATCAAAATTAAGTGCCAAAACATACGCGGTTTGCGAACTCGAAACCAATCGACCAGATACAGTAACATATTCCCGCATAAATGCAGCTTTAATATCCTTCAAAAGCGATTCGTATTGCTTAACATCATCATTTTTTCCTAAAATTTTTGCAGCATCTATTACATTTTGGGTAGATGCGGCATAAAAAATCTGTGCAATCAGAAATTTATCGGTTAAGGCGGCTTTACCGTCACGGTCATCAGCCATGGTGTAAAAAAGCCAGTCGCCATAATGCGGACCACTATTCCATAAATTATCTTTACTGATGCTTTTAACATAACCTACCCAAGCTTTCATGCTATTGTATTGCCTTGATAACAAATCCTTATCGCCATATGCCTGATAATAATTGTAAGGAATAATCGTAGCTACATCGCCCCAACCAGCAGAACCTGCGTTAGCCTTACTCCTCACATCTGGAATAACCACTGGAACATTTCCATTCTCATGCTGATCTACTGATAAGTCGGCTAACCATTTAGAAAAAAATGCCGATACATCCATATTAAATGCTGCAGTATTAAAAAATACTTGCGCATCGCCTGTCCAGCCCAAACGTTCATCTCTTTGCGGACAATCAGTGGGCACATCTAAAAAATTCCCCTTTTGTCCCCATTGAATATTGCTTTGTAACTGATTAACCAATGCATTTGATGAACTGAAATTCCCTGTTGGTTTCATATCAGAATAAATTGCAATTGCTGATAGGTTACTTTCAGTCAACGGTAATTTATAGCCAGAAATTTTCACATACCTGAAACCTTGAAAGGTAAAATGAGGCTCCAGAATATCTTCTTTAGCTCCTGATAAAATGTACTTATTCTCTTGTTTTGCTGCCCGGAGATTATCGGTGTAAAAATTACCTTGTTGATCCAGCACTTCAGCATGATTAACCGTAATCGTGTCGCCTTTTGTGCCTTTCAAATTTAACTTTACCCATCCCACCAGGTTCTGGCCAAAGTCGACTACGGTTTCACCTTTTGGAGTTTTAAATATTTTTACTGCTTTAATGTTTTCATGTTTAGTAACTGCCGGACCAATTGGTGCTACCAAATTATCTTTGTTAAGATCCAAAACCTTTACTGCTTTCCATGCAGATGATTTCAGATTCACAGCAGTTCTGATCAACTGCGCATCGAAAGTTTCGCCATTATAGATGTCTGATTTTCTGATTGGCCCCTCGAATGAAACTTTCCAGGTACCGTCAGAATTGAATTTTATGACAGAGCCATCGGTATAGGTTACTTCCAGTTGATAAAGGAGGCCAACCTCTTTTCCATAAATATTTCTTTTGCTTTTGAACTCCAGATTACCACGGTACCAACCATCGCCAACGGTTACAAAGGTTTCGTTTTTTCCTGTATTTAGAAGCGCTGTTACATCATAGGTTTGATACTGTAAACGTTTCTGATAGCTTGTCCAACCAGGTGTAAAGTACTGGTCACCAACTCTTTTTCCGTTTATAGATGCTTCATATAATCCATGGGAAGTAATGTATAATCTTGCTGACTTTACAGATTTAGTTAATTCAAATTGTTTGCCAAATATGGGTGCAGCGCCTACTTTACCATCAGTAACTTTTTCACTTTCAATCCAACTTGCTGACCAGTTAGAACCATTTAACATTCCCGTTTCAAAAAACTGAACTGCACTCCAAGCAGAACTATTTTTGTTTCGATCACTAATTTTTACCTGCCAATAATAACGTTGTCTCGACATTAACTGAGGACCGCGATAAACCACATGTACAGACTGATCGCTTTCTATCTTACCACTATTCCAAGTGAGGTTTTTATTATGGATTAAGTCGTTTTCATTTTGACCTACACGAATTTCGTAGGTTTTTTGAATCGTTTGCTTCACATCCGAAGTAATTTTCCAACCAAAACGAATGGCATTGGTATCAATTCCAATGGGGTTCGATTTATAGTTTAATGTTAAGCCTGATAAGGTTAGATTTTGGGCAAATGCAAAAACTGCAACAAATTGAAATAAGAAAATCAGGATGATTTTTTTCGGGCTCATAAAATTAATTAATCAAAAAAACTTTGTTCAGATATTATGGAAGCAACAATTATTACCAAATTAAAACATAAAAGAAAACCGCTTCGACATATTTGGCATATTAAAGATAGTATTCTGAAAACAAAAATCCGATAGGAAACCCATTGTATCTGAAATTTTATACAACATTATAAAACAAAATTAAACTAGATGTTAAATAAAATTAAAGTTTATAATTTTATTAACAAACCTGAATCATTTCGATTTGTAGTAAATGCGCCAATTTTTTCAGCTTTGCGCCAATGTGCCCAACACCAACAGCACAGTGGTGAGCTGGTCCGGCAGCATTCCAATTCTCAACAAATTTTCTGGCACCAATTGGGAAGCGATACCTGCTATTTGTATTGCCAATTTCGAGAATGGGACCTTCGACAGACTCTCCTTCTGCCACTAAGAAAAACACCTTTCCATTACTTTCAACCACTGACAGTAATGTAACAAGGCCATATTTCACAGACATTTCTACAGATAAACCACTACCAACCTTACCATGATAAACCTGCAGCGGTTTAACTTTTATCTTACCTTCAGCTATGGCTAAATGCCCGGGTCCATCATGCCCCATTAACACCACATCAGCTTCAAAATCCATGGCATAGTATTCGGTAAATGAGCCACCAACGCCGAAACCATCCATAATTTTCATGGCCTGAGCATTTTTAATTTCATATTCACCCGCAACAGGAACCCCATTTGCAGTGAGTATTGAATTACCCAAAATGATCGAACTCATCGTTTCTGCGTTGGCATTACCAGTACCTTTGTGGTAATATGCTAACGATCCTAAATGGTAACGCTCCACCAGCTTATCAAGAGCAACAGCAGTTTTTGCTGCTTTTTCCAATTCAATTTGTTCGCAGGAGGCATCAATATCAAATACCGATGTAAACTGATTGAGCTTCGTATTTATTTCTGTTCCTAAAACTTCTGCTCTTAAAGCAGTGAGTTCATCAGGCTCGATAATTTCTACATGATTTCCAAAAACTGCACACTGGAGGGTGATATCTGAATAAATATCGAGCATACCGTTATAGTAATTGCCTATTAAACCCAAAGTATTGTGGCTCATCAGGTGTGCAACTTTTGCCGCATCTACCCATTCTTTAATTTCCTGCCAAGTATTCTCATTATTTAGCACACCTGTTACCTGTTCAAACGGGACATTAGCTCTTTTAAAAACATTTGCAATTTCTGGAACCGGACAGGCAGCGCAGTAAGCAAGCCATTCGCCGGTCATTTTGGTTCGATCGTTTAATTGATTAAATGTTTTATAATAAATGCTATCTTCTGGAGATAAATTCAAAATGATTACGGGAACTTTTGCCCGCCGCACAACCGGAAGAACTGTTGACGACAGTGCATAAGTAGTTACATATAAAAAAATAAGATCAACATCACCCTTTCTAAAATCGTGCCCCGCCGTAAACGCTTTCGTTGGGTTATCGACCAAACCTAGGTTTAACACCTCGGTGCCAAAACTACGTAATCGATTAGCAGCTTCATTTAGATAACCAATCAATCGGTTTTCTAAGCCATTAAATTGTTGCCAATAAGTATCGAGCCCGATACCGAATAAACCGATCTTAAAAGGATGTTTAGTCATGATTTTATTTTTAGGGATGCTGAATTAAATCTTCGTGTTGAATAGATTTTCTTCAACGAAATTTATTGGTTAGATTTTTTAGAGATAAACTAAATTATGCAAAGCTTTCTGAAATCAAATGATTTGACCTGTTTTTTCGAAAATTTATTCTCTGCGTTATCTATGATATTTCGACTTAGGAAAACTAAAATCATCTTTTTACAGTATAGCTATTATGGATTTCAACAATAAAAACATTTTAGTAGTGGGCGGCAGCGCTGGCATTGGCTTGGCTTTAGTTAAAAACCTGTCAGAAAAGGGCGCAACAATTTATAATGCATCGAGAAATAGCAATGAAGAATGGCCTGCTGGAGTAAAGCACCTTAATTTAAATGTTTTGGAAGATACAGCTGCTCTAACCGAATTTCTCCCAGATGATTTGCATGGGCTGGTATATTCTGTTGGAAGCATAACACTAAAACCTTTTGGCAGAGTTTCGGAAGAAGATTTTTTGAACGATTACCGTTTAAATGTAATTGGTGCGGCTAAGGTAATTCAGCAAGCACTCAAAAACCTGAAAGCTGCTGGTTCATCATCGATCGTTTTAATTAGTTCGGTTGCAGCCAGTACAGGAATGGGCTTTCACAGTAGTATTTCGGCTGCCAAAGCCGGTGTTGAAGGATTGACCAAATCGCTTGCAGCAGAGTTTGCAGCCATAAATGTTAGGGTAAATGCAGTAGCTCCATCCCTTACCGATACGCGATTGGCTTCGAGTTTATTAAACACTGACGATAAGAAAATGGCGTCGGCGAAAAGACATCCTATCGGAAAATATGGTCAACCCGAAGATATCGCGACAGCAATTACCTTCTTACTTAGTGAAGAAAGCAATTGGATAACCGGGCAGGTAATTAATATTGATGGCGGAATGGGAAGTTTAAGAACCAACCTCTAGAATTTAGTTTCCTAAACCTTTTCTATATTTTTAATGATAAATGCAATCACTTCCGGAGATTTAATGATCTTATAATGGCCAATTTCGGTAAAGGCAACAGACTCTATTTCACGGTTGGCTGCCAGAAAATCCCGAAGAAAAGCAACTGGCGAAATTTGATCTTCTGGATCGAAAGCCAATAAATGTTTGACAGATTTATCCAGGTGATACAGATTTAGCAGATTGAAATAATCGGCAGATACATTTACTTCACTTTCAAAATTCTGAAAGAAAATTTCCTGATCAGACTTGCTTACCAATACGCCATCTAAACTTTGTTCAAAATTTTCCTTCAGTTTAATTAATGGCGCAATACTGATTAACAGTTTTGTCTGAAGCGCCACATCCTGCAGTGCAAGAATATTGGCCATAGCACCCAAAGAATGACCAATTACAAAATCAATGGTTTTATATTTTTCAATAATTGCCTTAACCGAATCGCGATATAAAATGAGGTTTGAGAGTTCGGAAATTGAACTTCCATTGCCGGGTGCGTCAAATGAAATAATCTGTACATCATCTAACTTCCGCAGCTCTACAATGAGCTCATAAAAATCAAGTGCTTTTGATGCCCAACCGTGGCTAAGCAAAATTTTTCTTTTACCCGAACCCCAGCTAAAACAGTTGATGAGAATATCGCTCTGCGTAAAATATTGATCGTAAACAGTCAGCCTAAACTGTTCCGCCTCGGCAATAAGTTGCTCGTGATGTAAACGCAAGGGCATTTTTGGTGAATAGAGTACAAACTTACGGATGAGCGCATTTCTACTTTCGCCAGGCTCATCTGCCGAAGCCTTGATATCGGTTACAATCTGTTTGAGTATTTTCAACCTTAAAGCTAAACTAAATGAGATTTTAAATCTGCGGGAGAATAGTTAATCGACTTCAAAGTCTTGTCGTCTGCTTTTCTAAAAACCAAAAACAAGCCATCAACCTCTTTATAATAAGATTCAGTTTGGTCTTTGTCGAAATAATGTTTAATAGTTTTTTCAGCTTCTTCTACAGTTTTGCAAGCTTTACTCATGTTGGAGCGGTGAACTTCATCAAACAGCGTTTTGAATTTTCCACCTAAACCAAATTCATGAATGGCTCCGGCCAAAACATATTGCAAATCGCAAAGGGCATCTGCAACCTCTACTAAATCATCATTTTCAATGGCTTCCTGTAATTCTTTTAATTCTTCCGCCAAAAGCGCAACACGAAGGTTTGCTCTTTGCTTAGCAGGAATTATCGGTGTTTCTAAAATGGGATGTTTGAAAGTTGTGTGAAATTCGGCAACTTGGTTAAGTGAATTGGTTTCTTGCATTATCTGTTCGATTTATGATTGGCAAACTTAATAAATATTGTTCGATTGATAAATTGCTTCAGTGGTAGATTTGTACACACAAGGTTATATTCAAACTGGATAGATTTTAATTTTACCTTCAAACAACTGAGCACCAAACTTGCCTTACTTCCTATCTTTTACCACCTTAAAAAATTCTTCTTTGTAAGTTTCGCCAATTGGAATCGATTGATCATTGATATAAATCGTGTTGCCATCAATCATTTTAATTTTTTCCAAAGAAATGATATAAGATTTATGAACCCGGTAGAATGGTGGCTTTGGTAAATCAGCTTCCAATTCTCTAAGTGCCTGATAGGTAATAATTCTCTGCGTAGAAGTATAAACCGAAACGTAATTTTTCAATCCTTCAATGTATAAAATATCATCGTAATTAACTTTGATGAATTTATTTTTTGTATCGCCTTTTATAAAAATGAAATCATTTCCACTGGTTGGAGCTGGCGTATTTACAATTTCCTGTTGCAATGGAGAAATGATTTGCTGGGCTTTTATTGCCGCTTTATAAAACCGATCGTAAGAAATTGGTTTCAGCAAATAATCCACTACATCTAAATCAAAGCCATCCAAGGCATATTCAGGATAGGCGGTTGTTAAAATGACTTTACACTTACCTCCACAAATTTTCAGGAACTGAATTCCAGTTAACTCAGGCATTTGAATATCAAGAAAAACAAGATCAACCTTACCCTCCTGTACCAGAGCCAATGCTTCAAAGGGATTTGTAGTAGCACCTACCAATTCCAGAAATGGTGTTTTTCCAATGAAAGTGGCAATAATATCTGATGCGTAAGATTCATCATCAACAGCTAAACAGCGGATCATAATAATATATAATTTTTAAAATTGTCGACCTAATTTGGGGATAAAACTCTCCAGATTCATTCTTTTACTTGGATAGTTACCCATCCTTATTATGATTACATTATTTTTTGGGTTAACATATACATACTGTCCCAAAATACCTGTTGCTGTATAATCAATTGCCTTAAGCTTGAAGTAATACCCATTGTATTTAGTTTTTTTTATATCGGCACTTAAATTTAATTTATTAAGAGCAGCTTTTGCACTTTCTTCATCCTTAAAATAACGATAATCATAGCAGGCCCACCACTGATTTTTGTATCCAAGTTCTTCAAGTGTATCAGGATTTGTTGTCTCTTCAACCCACTTTCTAGAAAGAATTTGCTTACCATCCCAATTTCCTTTGTTGAGATAAAGCCTCCCCAATTTAGCAAAATCTAATGCGGTTGCATTTAAGCAACAAAATGCTTTGGCAGTATTTTGATTATCTAAACTCCAAATTGCATCTGATTCAGCACCTAGCGG
Source organism: Pedobacter sp. Leaf250 (assembly GCF_920984735.1). Taxonomy (GTDB): domain Bacteria; phylum Bacteroidota; class Bacteroidia; order Sphingobacteriales; family Sphingobacteriaceae; genus Pedobacter. Next base: position 36,935 of record NZ_CAKLBU010000011.1, read on the forward strand.
TTGCCATAAATATTCTGCTAGTAAATCTTGTATTTTTCTGTTTGTTGCTTTCTCTAAAATTGCAGCTAAAATTTGAGTGTTTATACTTTGATATTCAAATTTTAACCCGGGCTCCCCTTTCATTCTTAATTTGGAAACTTGATTTTTTAGTGAGGCACCATAATATAATCTGGTAATGGAAGAAAACGGTGTTTCTTTATTTTCATCAAAATCAATGGAAGAGCGCATATCTAATACATGCTGAATGGTTAACCGCTTAAAACGTTCATCATTCTTTGCGAGTTGTGGTAAGTATTTAATAACAAAATCTTTTGTAGATGAAACAATTTTCTTATCGATTGCAATGCTCATTATAGTAGCCACAAAAGATTTAGCAACAGAAAAGCTTGGATGCAAGGTATTTTGATTTACACCATCAGCAAAACGCTCATATACAATGCTGTCATTTTTAATAACAATAAAAGCATTGGTATTTGTTCGATTAAGAAAAGTATCTAAATAAGTTTTTAACTCAATATATTTTGAAGGATTATTTCCGTTTACGAATCGGAAAGGTGATTTAGATGGCAATAACCTAGTGTTGTTAAATTTGCTGCTATCATTTAAATCTGGTGACCACCATCTTACTGCTCTTATTGGAGCACAAGATGAGTACAACATCAAGGTGAATAAACCTATTAAAATGCTGGATTGCCTTTTCAATAAATGTATCATCATATATTTAAGATCAATGTAGTTTTGTAGGTATTTCCATTGTTCGACACCAACAACTCATGCTGATCAGGATAAATTAGATCCAATCGCCTTTGAATATTTACCAATCCAACGCCACTTGAATGATCTTTTTGTCCCCGGTTAATTTTATTGCTTACCTCAAAACTTAGTCGCTTTCCGTTTATTTTAAGTTTAATTCTGATCGGATGCTTTTCATCGTTGAGCACACCATGTTTAAAAGCGTTTTCTACAAATGGAATCAACATTAAGGCTGCTACTTTTTGGTGTTCAATACCTTCAGCAGAGAAATCGACAAAAAATTTGGGCTCAAAACGCATTTTAAAAAGTTCGATATAACTTTCCAAGTATTCTACCTCTTTGCTTAAGGTAACTTTTCCATCAGGGCTTTCGTTTAGTGTATAGCGCATCAGATCGGAAAGGCGAAGAATCGCATTTGCAATCTTATCCGAAACTGGAATGGCCAAAGAATACACGTAGTTAAGGGTATTGTAAAGAAAATGAGGATTAATTTGCGATTTTAAGAAAGCCAGCTCCGACTTAACTACTTCGGCTTTTAACTTTCTATTGGCAATTTCGGTTTTGAAATTTTGTTGAATACTGTAAACCGCAGCGGGCACAACCAAAAAAGCAAGACTATAATAAATATTATCGGTGATGTATTTGGACAACGTTGTATCGTCAGAATAATTTGTCATACCAAACCAATGGTCGTACAAAACCTGCTCAATTAAATATCTTAAAGCAATAAAAACAGCTATGGTTAAAATTAATCCTGCAATAAGGTGAGGGATTTTACCTCGTTTTAAATAGTTTGGATACACCCACAAATAGCAAATATAAAATTCGATTATCTGAATAAAATTCATCGAAATGCTAAATGCCGATTCCCTTAATGTTACACCTTTTATTAATTCTTCGCCATAAAGGTAAGCTAACACAGTAAGCCAGCAAGCGATATGCACAATTACGACTTTGGTTCTTTTCATGAAATAAATGTAATTTAACCTTTATCGTTTATAAATTTTGTTATGCCAATCGGTTGAAAAATTATCCCAACTGCTTAATTTTGGTGATGAACCATTAAAGCACCAATAACATCCAAACATTGCAGGCAAAGTGACCAGAATTTCCTAATGGTGCAGATAGATTTTTAAAACCAGTTTTCTTATACATTGAAATGGCTGTTGTTAAATCGGGGAATGATTCTAAATAAACCTCATTGTAACCAAAATGCTGTGCCGATTCAATACTTTTTTGCATTAATATTTTACCTATACCTTTTCCTCTTGCAGCGGCTGAGGTGTAAAGTTTTACCAATTCTACGCATCCATCGGGCAAACCATCTGTTGGATATATTCCACAGCCACCAATAATTTCTCCGTCTTCTTCTGCAACCCAATAAACAGACTGTGCCGTTTTAAAAACTTCAGATAAATGATCAGTTGTTGGATCGGTATACACCGTTCCGGGTTTATCTATCTTAAATTCCTCAAAAACCGTTCTAATTAAAGCTGCAAGTGCTTTATTATCGCGTTCTTCTATTTCCCGATATATTATAGCCATGGATTTTTTTTATCAAAGTTAAAAATAGCAAGCACATGCATTAAAGAAAGTTGAAACAAAATTGCGCTTCAATTCATTTAATAAAGAAAAGATTATACCATGGAAAACGAAAAAGATAAAACTACAGAAGAAAGTACAAACGCACAACCGAAGCCTACAGATGATGTTCAACTGGATATAGAAACCGTTGTTCCTTCGGCACATAAAGAGGAGGAAGATCCTTCTAAACCTGTAGAAACATCAGGAAATGAGGAAGAGTCTCGAGATGGGGAGAAAATAACCTCGGAGGAGGAAGAGCCAAAAGCCGAAGCTGGTGCAGAAAGCAAAACGCCGCTTAGTGAGGGAACTCCAGTAACTGAAGGCGAAGATGGTGAAGTGAATAACGAAACGGAAGAGAAAGCCGATGACAATGAAACTCAAGCAGATAGCACTTCTGAATATGATCATAATAACAACACCCCTAAAGATAAGGGTGATGATATTGAAACAGTGACCCCATAATTTTAATTAAGAAAGGTTGCTCTTGAAATAGTTTCACTAAATTGGCGTTATGATTAACATGAAAAATACACTATTGCTTTGCCTTTTTACCATTACCCTTTTCAGTTGTGGTATAAACAGGCAAGCACAACAAATAAAAGCGCTAGAAGATTGCACTTACAAAATTACATCCGTTCAGCAGATTACCATTGCCGGGACAGATGTAAAAAAGTTAATGGATGAACAAAGTTTTAGTTTAACAAGTTTGCCAGGTGTTGCCTTAGGTTTATTGAGAAAAGATATCCCGTTAAGGGCGAATTTGAATCTCGAAATTACCAATCCATCTGCAAATTTGGCCGCTATAAACCAGTTCGAATACAAAATCTTGGTAAATAATACCGATTTAGCAGAAGGAATTGTGAATCAGAATGTGAGTATAGCTCAAGGACAAACTGTTACTGTTCCTGTTCAGTTAATCAGCAATATTTATGGATTGGTATCCAATGGAAATGTTTTTAACGATATCGTAAAAGCTGCTAAAAAAGGATCTTCATCGAAAGATGAAAAGCTGGGTTTATTAACAATTAAAATTAAACCAACGTTTATGCTCGGCAATACACCGGTAAAATATCCAGGATATATCACAATCAATAAGGATATCAGCAGTAAAATATTGTTGTAAAACAAAAAACTCCCTTCATTTCTGGAGGGCACTGAAAAACTACCAGTTGAAAAAGGGCTTATGAATTTTTTATTCCATAAGCCCTTTTCTTTGTGATATTCGCAGTCGCTTGAGTTTTATTTTGCAATTAGACGATTCTAAGAGTCCTTATCTGCCGTTTTTTCTCGATATTTAATAAGACATTTTAGACAAGGACTTTTTCAGTGCCCTCTATTTCTGTTGGGAGTTTTTTGTATTTAAAATTTCTTTTCTGGAAGCATAATCATTCCTTTAATACCTATCTGGTCTAGGCTTTCTGTTACTGCTTTAATTTCTGTTGATGACAGACGATCGGGCATGGTAGTAGATGTTGCCGATAGACTTGCGGTTTTCGCCGCTGTAGTTACAAAACTTCCGGTTCGAGAATAAAGTAGCGCATAACCTAATAAAGTTTCTGTTTCATCGCCCCAAGCCTTGGTTAAATCTTCATTGGCTTGCTTATCAACGGTTAATCCAGCATAATATCCACCAACACCTAACTGATTTTTAGTTTCAAATTCAGGAACATACAAATCTAGCTTATCAATTCTAATTGGAAAAAATCCAACAGGTTTCCCGTAGGTGGTTTCTCCAATCATTTTAATATCAATTACAGGCTTTAAACTGTTTATTGTTAATTCGCTAGCAGAAGCCGTTGATCCACTTACTATAAAATAGATTCTACTTAAATTTAATGAACCAAGCTTCGCAAATTTTTCGATGTTATCTGCCGCAGTAGCAGAAAAATTTAAGTCGGCATAAGTGGCATATTTCCCATTTGTGCCCGTAGTAAAGTTTTGAATATTTCCGCCAGCATCCAATAACGGCTGGTGTGATAATACCGAAGCTTTTCTTTGGGCACTTGTTATATTTTGTAAATAGCTATTATAATAACTGGTGTACATAGTATTTCCATTCTGGGCAACAGGTGCGGCCAAATTGATAATATCAGTAGCTGTTGAAACATAACCACCTCCATTATAGCGAAGATCAACAATTAACTCTGTAATTCCTTGAGTTGTGAAATTTGCAAAAACACTTCTTAAAGCTGCTGAAACATTATTTGTAAAACTATTAAAAACCAAATAGCCAACTTTTTTAGTTCCTACAGTGTACACATTTGTAAATAGTATTGGGTTTACATTATAAGTAGAACTTGTTACCACCACACTTTTGGTAGCTCCTGTTAAATCGATAAAAGTTAAACTTACTGATGCTTTTGTACCAAAAATGGCATCATTTAAAAAGCTAACCATACTGCTACTGTAAGTTAACGCTGTTCTCCCGTTTATACTGGTAATTCTACAACCCCTGGTTAAGCCCTGTGTACTGGCCGGCGAATTGGGGTAAACGTATTTAACCCTCAAATCGTTTGTGGTATTATACATCACCGAAAAACCGTAATCATTCGCAGTGCCGTTCACATCAGCCTTTAAATTTACTACTGATACTTTTCCGCTTGTAGATAAATAATCTATAAAAGAATATTTGGGTTCGTTGTAACCACTTAAATACTCATAAGCTTTTCCAGTTGAGGGATCAATTGAATACTGCGTTAATGCATAAAGTTCGCTTTCGTTAGTAGTGTAAGTTCGTGGTTTAAAAGCTTCATAAGTTGGCAATGAAGCATTCCAGTAATATAATTCCTTAGTATAAAGAAAAATGGAGTCTTTGGTTAATTCATCTCTGGTAGCGGTAGTTGTTGGTGTTATTGATGGTGTTCCATCTGGCTCCGCCGAATTTTTTTTGCATGAAGTTATCAGGCCAATACTGAAGAGCGTGGCCATTAATAGGCAGCAAAAATTTCTATTTTTCATATATGCAGGATGTGGGGATGTATTTCGATATACGTTATCTAATTGAATATAGTTGTTTAACATATCAATTTTCTGTATCAACAAACTAAATTTATTATAAAATATTGTGCTATCATTTTAATGTCTCGATAAAAGGTGAAAACTCATCGTTTAAATTACTTTTTGGTGAGATACTGATGTTGAAATAATTAATAGTAAATTTAAAAGATCAACTTACAATATACAATAAATATTCTTGCCTTATTCAAAATTAAACAGCTATTAAAATCAAAGCACACCCGAAAAATGTCGCTTTTGCACCGCAACTTTAAATTTTCATGTTACCATATTTGATATATAGAACTTAAAGACATGAACGATAAAATACAAACTTTTTTAAATATGCTCGATCATCCATTAAAACAGGAGATGATAGAAGTCGTTAATATTATATCAAATGCCAACTCAAAAATTGAAGGTGATATAAAATGGGGCGGACCGAGCTTTAGTTTTAAGGGCGATATGGCCACGATAAATCCTAAAATCAAAAACTATGTAATTGTTATTTTTCATAAGGCATCATTATTAAATAATGACTTTGGTTTTTTGGAGGAACAAACCAAAGGCAAGGCTTACGCTAAATTTTACACAATGGAAGATGTAAGAAAACATGCTGATAATTTAAAAAAAGCGGTTAATGCCTGGGTAACATTAATGGAAAATTTTTAATTCATATACTATGGAAAAGATTGAATTCAAAACGGAAATTAATGCCAATGCAGAAAAAGTATGGAATACACTTTTTGGCAAGGAAACCTATCCAAAATGGACTGCAGCCTTTGCAGAAAATTCTTCGGTAGAAACCACTTGGCTAAAAGGCAGTAAAGCAATATTCGGAGATGGCACAGGCAACGGAATGTTTGCTATAATTGAAGAAAACATTCCTAATAAATTTATGTCGATTAAACATTTAGGCGAAGTTAAGGATGGAAAAGAAGAACTTAAGGATTGGGGAGAACCTTTAGAAAATTATTCGCTTAACGAGAACAATGGAATAACTGAACTTAAAATAAACATGGATATAACCGAAGATTGGAAAGGTTATTTTGAAGAGGCCTGGCCTAAGGCGCTAACGAAAGTAAAGGCACTTGCTGAAGGAACAGAGAAAAACCATATATAAACCTGATAAAAAACGAAAGCCTTCAGATTTTGATCTGAAGGCTTTTGATGTGGTGCCACCTGGATTCGAACCAGGGACACAAGGATTTTCAGTCCTTTGCTCTACCGACTGAGCTATGGCACCATTCGTTTTGGAATGCAAATGTAGTATTCTTTTTATCAAATGCAACATCCGTTTTAAATTTATTTCCATTTTCAGAGAAACCTTTTCATTAAAAAAGCCTAACATTTCTGAAAGGCTTTTAGGAAGTGGTGCCACCTGGATTCGAACCAGGGACACAAGGATTTTCAGTCCTTTGCTCTACCGACTGAGCTATGGCACCTCCTTTTTACAGAATAATCCTTAAAAGGAATACCCCGTTTTGGAGGCACAAATGTAGTGTTCTTTTTTCAAAAGCAAAATTTTTTTACCATTATTTTAGTTGAACTCTGATTATCAATTAATTAAATTTTAATCGGCTCCCAAAGATTAAATTATACTGATTAGAATCAATACAAACTAGAAATTTTAGTGAATTTTTTATGCATGCATAGCAATTTATTTAGATTAATATCATAATTTAGCATAAACAATATAATATTGCATGGTGGCTCAGATCCTATTTCTAGTAATAACACTTGCAGCAATTGCGCTGTTTTCATTTAATTTCCGGAAAATTATCCGCAATATCCGTTTAGGTAAATCTGCTGATCGAAAAGACCAACCTCAAAAACGATTATTGACCATGCTTCGTGTGGCTTTCGGTCAATCTAAAATGGTGGTTCGTCCTATCCCGGCATTTCTACATTTTTTTGTTTATATCGGCTTTGTAATTATCAATATCGAGGTATTAGAAATTATGATCGATGGCCTTTTTGGTACACACAGGGTTTTCCATGGCATAGGTGGATTGTACAATTTCCTTATTGGATCATTTGAAATATTAGCATTAACCGTATGGATTTCGTGTGCTATTTTCCTTGTTCGAAGAAACATCTTAAAACTTAAAAGATTTAAGGGCGTCGAAATGACGAACTGGCCAAAATCTGATGCCAACTATATTCTTATTGTTGAAATTTTATTGATGAGCGTTTTTCTTTTGATGAATGCGGCAGATGCAAAATTGCAATTGTTAGGCTCAACGCATTATACGGTTGCAGGCGCTTTTCCGGTAAGCCAATATTTGATGAATATTTTGCCCTCATCAGAAAGTGCATTGGTAATGATTGAGCGGGGTTGTTGGTGGTTTCACATTATTGGAATTTTGGCTTTTCTAAACTATCTCCCCTATTCTAAGCATTTCCATATTTTATTCGCTTTTCCAAATACGTACTTTTCAAATTTAGAACCAAAAGGTGAATTTACCAACATGGCCTCTGTAACCAACGAAGTAAAGGCCATGCTCGATCCGTCATTTGTTCCTACTGAAACAGAGGCTGGAAAATTTGGTGCAAAAGATGCTACAGATCTTACTTGGGTAAATTTGATGAATGCTTACACCTGCACCGAATGTGGACGATGCACCGCCGTTTGCCCAGCAAATATCACCGGGAAACTTTTATCACCTCGGAAGATAATGATGGATACGCGTGATCGAATTACTGAAATCGGGAAAAATATCGATAAAAATGGCGCTGAGCATCAGGATGGTAAAGCTTTGTTAGATGATTATATTACTCGTGAGGAAATTTGGGCTTGCACCAGCTGCAATGCCTGTGTAGAAGCTTGTCCTGTAAATATTGATCCTTTACAAATCATAACTGAATTGCGCCGTTACGCTGTTATGGAAGAATCTCAAGCGCCTGCCAGCATAAATGCCATGCTGGGTAACATTGAGAACAATCAGGCGCCCTGGAAATATTCTCCAGCCGATCGTTTTAATTGGGCAAACGAAAATTAATTTGGCGTTAATAATTATTTTAAACATGTTTCATCCTCGAGTATAAAATCTTGATACTAAATACTAGCTACTAAGAAAATGGAATTTAAAGTACCTACAATGGCCGAATTAATGGCTGCTGGCGAAGAACCGGAAATATTATTTTGGGTGGGCTGTGCTGGAAGTTACGATGAACGGGCACAAAAGATTACCAGAGATATTTGCAAGATTTTACATCATGTAGGCATAAAATATGCTGTGTTAGGTACTGAAGAAGGATGTACTGGTGATCCTGCAAAAAGGGCTGGAAATGAATTTCTTTTCCAGATGCAGGCGATGACGAATATAGAAGTATTAAACGCCTACAATATCAAGAAGATAGTTACTGGCTGCCCACATTGTTTCAATACCATAAAAAATGAATATCCAGGTTTGGGTGGCACTTATGAAGTTATCCACCATACCCAACTCATTCAGGATTTAATAAACGAAGGAAAACTTAAAGCCGAAGGCGGAGAGAGCTTTAAGGGCAAAAAAATAACTTATCATGATCCTTGTTATTTGGGTCGCGGTAATGGTGTATATGAAGCCCCAAGGAAAGCATTAGAAGTTTTAGACGCACAGTTGGTTGAAATGAAACGTTGCAAAAGCAATGGTTTATGTTGTGGAGCTGGTGGTGCACAAATGTTTAAAGAGCCCGAAAAAGGTAAAAAAGACATTAATGTGGAACGCATTGATGAAGCATTGGAAACCAATCCACAAGTTATCGCTGCTGGATGCCCTTTTTGCATGACGATGTTAAGCGACGGGGTTAAACTGAAAGATAAAGAACAAGAAGTTAAGGTTTTGGATATTGCTGAAATTACGGTAAGAGCAAACGGACTTTAAGTTAAAACATTAAATAATTAGTGCCCAGCTTTATAATAAAACTGGGCATTTTTTCATTTAAGGAAGCTTAATAATTCTTTCGAGATTGTCCTTGATCAAATTTAAGTCTTCCGCTTCAATATTTTTAAGTGGAATCACCACTTGTTTAGCCATCGAATCCACGTCTCCGCCTCTGTCTTTATACGTTTGTACGATTACATCATCACCTTTAGTTTTTAAATATAATTTACCTGATGTTGCATTGCCCAGGTAATCCATATCCTTAAATTTGGCTAACTTAAAAGCAAAATATTCTGTCTTCCCGTTATTAAAATATCGTTTATAGCGGCAAAAACCATTGTTAGTAATGTTAAGTTCGTACCGCTTAATCTGGTTACTTTCCTGACTAAAATCATAATGATCGGACAGCGATTTCTGCAGATATCCCACGTATTGCGCCATTGATTCGGGATCGGAAAAAGCACAAAACACAATACACAATGCTGAAAGAAGCACTATTTTCAAGTTGATTGTAAACTTTTTCATGGGGATGGCGTTTTAAACACTCCAATGTAATTAAAATACTAAATTTGTATATGAGTTTTTCTCCACAATCAAGAGTTTGGGTCTACCAAAGCAATCGCAAATTTAGTCCTTCAGAAAAAATTGCAATATTAGATAAATTGTCATCCTTCACTTCTCAATGGAAGGCTCATGGAAATGAATTATTGGCTAGCGCCGAAATAAAATATGGTTTTTTTATCATATTAACGGTTGATGAAACCCAAGCCAACGTTACAGGCTGTTCTATAGACAGCTCAGTGAGATTAATGAAGGAAATTGAAGAAGAATATCAAGTTGATCTTTTCAATCGCTTTAATATGGCCTACAAAGTTGCTGATGAAGTTATCGTAAACAGCAAAGAAGATTTTGAAACTTTGGTTAATATCAAACAAATCAATTCTGATACTATCGTTTTTAACAATATGGTACAAACCCTGTCTGAATTGGAAACTAAATGGGAAGTACCATTTAAAAATAGTTGGCATTCTACTGTATTTGCTCACTTACTTTAAGACATAAATAAGCTGGATTAAACCCCTTAATAACCTACAACTTTTAGGCTTATTAATTTTGATTGGGTTAAAACAATTATGTGCTAAAAAACATTATATTGCTTCAATCAATAATGTTTATGAAACGCTGGCTCAAAATTTCTTTAGGTATCTTATCTGGTTTAATTCTGCTGATCGTAATTACCTGGCTTGCCGGTGCTTTTTATATCAGTAGAAATAAAAAAGAAATTTTAAGTTCAATACTGAGCCAGCTAAACAAAAATCTAAATGGCCAAATTACCGCCACAGGTATGGAGCCCACCTTGCTAAAAAGTTTTCCAGGCGTTTCTGTTTCCTTAAATGGCGTTTTACTGAGAGATAGCCTGTGGGCACAACATAAGCACGATTTAATTAAAGCAAAAGATATAAATGTATCGTTAAATGTGCTTTCATTAATAGTTGGAAATGTAAACATCAATCAAATTGCGATTAACAACGCTGCGATTTATGTTTATACCGATTCAAACGGATATAGCAATACCAGTATATTTAAGAGTAAGAAAAAAATAGAGGATAAAAAAACTGATTCGAGTACGCCAGACTTGGCTGTAAAAAGAATTGATTTTAATAAAGTAACACTTGTTATTGATAATAAAAAGCGACATAAACTCTTCAATTTTAATATCAACCAAATACAAGGAAGGATGCAATATCCAGATAGTGGTTGGACAGGAAAAATCAAATTAAAAACACAGGTTAATAGTTTTGCATTCAACACACGTAAGGGAAGTTTTTTAAAGGACAAATCTTTAGAAGGAACGCTCTCAGCACACTATAGCAAAGATTTAGATGCAGTTATTCTTAATCCGGAGGTTTTAAATATTGGTGATCACCCTTTTAAAATTGGGGCTAAAATAGATTTAAGCAAATCTGCTTTTGCTATTAGTATTGCTGTTGATGATATTTTATTTAAAGATGTAGCGATGTTGCTTTCGCCAAATATCTCATCAAAACTTTTAAAATTCGGCATTGAGAAACCAATTAATATTAGAGGAAATATTGTTGATGATGGATCGGGGAAGTATGGAGATCCATTGATTAAGGTCGGTATTACCGTTCGTGATAATGTACTTTCAATTCCTGCAGGCAAATTAACCGCTGCAAATTTTGATGGATCTTTTACCAACCAAGATACGGCAGGAGGAATTATTGGTGATGAAAATTCGGCTATAAAGTTTCACCGTCTTACCGCAAAGTATTTTAATGCGCCCCTTAAAATCGACACATTTACGGTAACTAATCTGGCAAGGCCAATAGCTACTGGTTTAGTTACTTCTCAATTCCCCTTATCAAACCTGAATAATTCTTTGGGTACGCAAGATTTTGAGTTTAAACAAGGTACCGCGGATTTAAGATTATACTGTAAGGCAGATATTGATAATTTTCGCTTTACAAAACCAGTTGTTTCAGGTAAAATCAAAATCGCCGATGCAGATATTCTCTATATACCAAGAAAATTACGATTAGTAAAAAGTGCATTGAACATTAATTTTGATCAGAATGATTTATCCATTCAAAACGGGCATTTTCAGATCGGTAAAAGTGAGCTTAATGTAAGTTGCAACATTGCAAATTTTGCGAATCTTTATTATACTGATCCCGATAAAATTTTGGTCAACCTCAAAATGCACAGTCCGCAGTTGTATTTAAGCGAATTTTTACCATTTCTTGGACCAAGAACCACAAAGAAAAAAACAAGCGGAGGAAGTTCGATTAAAACCGCATCAAAACAATTAAGCAACGTATTGGAAGTTTCTAAAATGAATATCAGCCTCACTGTGGGGAAAGCAATTTACGATAAGTTTTTGGCAAAAAACCTTGTGGCTGACATTTCGCTTCGTGGTGAAGGCATTTACTTTAACAAAATAAGTGTTGCCCATGCTGGCGGAACACTTTCTTTAAATGGAAGCGTAGTACAGGAGCCCAATTCTAACAGTTTCAAAATAAATTCGAAGGTTAACCATGTTAGCGTAAAAGATTTCTTTTATTCATTTGATGATTTTGGCCAAAAAACGATTACCAACAAAAATTTGAAAGGATTTTTATCTTCGACAGTTAACATTGCTGGCAGAATTTCTCATACCGGCAAAATTTTGCCCCGATCCATAAATGGAAAAGTAGTTTTCAATTTAAGTAATGCAGCTCTGGTTAATTTCGAGCCAATGGTAAAGGTTGGGAAATTTGCATTCGCCAATAGAAATTTATCAAACGTTGAGATAAAAAACCTGGATGGAACATTAACAATAAGAGGTGATAAGATAGACATCAGTCCGATGCAGATTAACTCTAGTGCGATGAACTTTAACGTTAAGGGAGTTTATGCTTTAGGTTCTGGTACCAATGTAGAGTTGGATATTCCCCTACGTAATCCAAAAGGCGATGAAAATTTAACCAGGCAAGAGAAACGTGAAGCTAGAATGAAAGGTATAGTATTACACCTAAAAGCCATTGATGATGAAAAGGGCGGAATAAAAATTAGGTGGAATAAGGATCATGATTAAGACATGTATAATGGAAGAAGTAAGATGGATAATGTAATTTTACATATTCTATTTTACCTCTTACCTTAAAAATCTAAAGGTCCTAACCTATTCATATTTCTTAAAATTAAGTATTGTCGGTGACGAATATATCGGGTAGGGTTTTTAGGTGTCCATCTTAGCGGATTTGGGAAACATGCAGCAATTAGCGCCGCTTGCGCTTTAGTAAGTTTGTGACAAGATTTACCGTAGTATGCTTGTGCTGCTGCTTCAGCCCCATAAATTCCATCACCCATTTCGATTACGTTGAGATAAACTTCTAAAATGCGTTCCTTGCTCCAAAGCATCTCAATCAAAAGCGTAAAATAAGCTTCAAAGCCTTTTCTTATCCACGAGCGGCCTGGCCACAAGAAAACATTTTTAGCTGTTTGTTGCGAAATGGTACTTCCACCTTTAACTTTTTTACTTTTTGCATTAGCAGCAAAGGCTTTTTCAATGGCTTTAACATCAAAACCAATATGTTTTAAAAAGAGTTGATCTTCGGCAGAAACAGCGGCTCTCTTCATATTGTCAGACATATCTTCAAAATCCACCCAGTCCTTTTCTATTTTAAAAGGTTTTCCGTCTGCCTTTCGCTCAATATTTCTTAATACCATTAATAGCGTTATCGGCGGATTAATGAATCTATAAGCCAAAACCCATAAAACCGAGACCATTAAAAAGTATAAAAAAACTTTTGTGGCAATGTTGGTGATTTTTTTTAGCAAAGGTTGTTTAGTTTTTGATTTTGTAGAACGCGATTTAGCCATGAGGCAAAGGTAATAAAATATGAAAAACATTTATTTCTCTGCTCTGATGAAACTGCTTTTCTAATCCTGAACCATTATCTTATAAAGTCCAAACTGAATTGGAACATCTTTGTTGTGTATTTACAAGATTAAAAAAATAAAATCATGAGTATAAAAGTTGCCCTAGTAACAGGAGGAAGTAAAGGTATTGGTTTCGGTATTGCCGAAGCGCTTCTAAAAAACGGATACAAAGTAGCTATAACTAGCAGAACTATAGATGCGGCAAATGATGCAGCATCGAAATTGGTAGAATTTGGCGATATATTGGCTATTGAAGCTGATGTAAAAAACTATGAATCGCAACAGGGAGCTGTTAATTTAGTTATCGAAAAATGGGGCCAGTTGGATGCATTAATAGCCAATGCTGGTGTTGGCAGTTTCGCTCCTATTGATGAATTAAGCGTTGAAGATTGGCACAATATAATTGACACGAACCTAACAGGTGTATTTTACAGCATTAAAGCCAGTGTAGAAGAAATCAAAAAGACGAAAGGAACTATTTTTACCATATCCAGTTTGGCCGGAACTAACTTTTTTGCAGGCGGATCTGCTTACAATGCCAGTAAATTTGGATTGACGGGTTTTACCCAATCTGTCATGTTGGATTTAAGAAAATACGGTGTAAAAGTAAGTACCATTATGCCAGGCTCTGTAGCCAGTCATTTTAATGAGCATAACCCGGATGCAGAAAATGATGCCTGGAAAATCCAGCCTGAAGATATGGGAAAATTGATTGTAGATTTATTGGCTATGCCGGCCAGAACATTACCTAGTAAAATCGAAATTAGACCAACAACGCCGAAAGGATAGGTTTGATGGACAATGTGAAATGTAAGATGGAATTCTGCACATCATCCATTTTACATCTTTACATTTTACAAAAAAAAAGTCCTTTCAGAAAACTGAAAGGACTTTTTTATGAATTTAAAGAAAAGCTTATTCAGCGATTACTTCAAAAGGAACTTGAACTTTAACTTCTTTGTGTAAGTTTAAGTTAGCAACATACTCGCCAACAAATTTAGGTTCAGTTTCGAAAGTAATACGACGACGATCTACATCAAAACCTTGTGCTTTTAATGCTTCAGCGATTTGGATCGTGTTAACCGCTCCAAAGATTTTTCCGCTTTCGCCAGCTTTAGCACCGATAGAAAGTTTAATAGCAGTTAAACGTTCAGCGATACCTTCTGCATCTTTCTTAATTTTATCTTGTTTAAAAGCAGCTTGCTTTAAGTTTTCAGCTAAAACTTTTTTAGCAGAAGAAGTAGCTAAAGCGCCAAAACCTTGAGGGATTAAGTAGTTACGGCCATAACCGTTTTTTACATTCACTACATCATCTTTCTCACCAAGGCCTTTAATATCTTGTTTTAAAATAATTTCCATATCTCTGAGCCTCCTATTTTAATTGATCTGCAACGAAAGGTAACAAACCGATGTGACGAGCACGTTTAACTGCTTGAGCCACTTTACGTTGGAATTTTAACGAAGTACCAGTAAGGCGTCTTGGTAATAATTTACCTTGATCGTTAATAAATTTCAACAAGAAGTTTGCATCCTTGTAATCGATATATTTAATTCCGTTTTTCTTAAAACGGCAATATTTTTTACGGTTATCCTCTACTTTAGGGGCTGTTACGTATTGTATTTGTTCTCTTGCCATTACGCTGCAACCTCCTTAGTTTTTTTGTTAAACGCACCACTACGTTTTTTCTCATTGTAAGCAACAGCGTGTTTGTCTAAACGGATTGTTAAGAAACGTAACACACGCTCATCGCGTTTTAATTGAAGCTCTAATTTTGCGATCAAATCTCCTGAAGATTTATATTCAGTTAAGTTGAAGAATCCGTTTGATTTTTTCTCAATTGGATACGCTAATTTTCTCAAACCCCAATTATCCTCTTGGATAATTTCGGCACCGTTATCAACAAGAATTGCTTTAAATTTAGCTAATGCCTCTTTTGCAGCTTCTTCAGATAACAATGGGGTTAGAACGATAACAGTTTCGTACTGATTCATTGTTATAAATTATGTTTTAAATTTTAATCCCGAGGTATATTACGGGGATGCAAAAGTAACAATATATTTCTTAAAATCAAATGATTGAGTAGAAAAAAGAACAATGATCGAAGCGCAAATAATTAAATTATTAATCAAAAAATAAAATTCAATGGCTAATAAAGCCCTTTTAGCAAATTAATAGCAATCTGTATTCGCCATCATTCTCCTTAGGTGCCCGATGAATGCATGGTAAAACCTGCTTATCAGGATGATCTACAGCCAACCGCCACATATGCCCTTTTCCTAAGCTTATTGGCTGCGCATCAGATTTTGGTTGATAATGCAAATCAAAATAATTTTCAATTAAAAAAGATTCAAATTCCTCAACAGGTCCATCATGCAGCTTTTTAAGTTTTCTGCGGATTTCCGAATTCATGATTTTCTGTTCAGCTTGATCATTAGCCAAAATTTCGCTCGAGGTGCCATGATAGGTACACAAAAATGTATCGATACCTATTGGCGAACGATCTACATGAAAAGAATATACATCTGTTGAAATGATTTCAAATTCCTCATCACGCTCATAATTTTTAATTAAATTGAGAGATGGCAATGCTCCAAAATCTGTCAACAACTGAAAATCACTCATGATCACTGCTCTTGCAGCACTCCCTTCATCAGATAATTGAAGTGCCATTAGGCTTTCCATCGAAATTTCTGATAAATTTTCTACTAAAGTAAGCTTAGACACAATTTCCGCAAAGTCTCCATTTAAATGCCTGTACCAACAAATTGCATTTTTTTCTCCCTGGAAGTCCTCATCCGTAAGCCTTGAAAACGCAGATACAATCTTCACATTTTTGAAGTCAGAAAATTCATTGTCCATATCTACGAATATGCCTATTGGTAATTTTTCATTCAGCAAAAATACAGAATTAGGTCTAGCTCCATGAAAAAAGTGTTTAAAAACAAAAAAGGAGACACTTTTTGAGCATCTCCATGATTAGTTTAGTTTGGTTTATTGTTTTAGTCTTAGCGAGTTTGTATGGTGTTGGTAAATGATTCATTATTGTGTTTCACCACAAATGTTAACGAATCTCCATCAGCTTTACCAATATTAAACTTTTTGATCAATTTCGATCTATCTTTAAATATTTGAGAATAAAGCTCATCATTTCTTTCATTAAATACAGCAACTTCAATTGGCATATTATCTTTTACCTGATAATCAAGTGTAATCAAGTCTTTAACCTTTGTAATTTTAGGCTTAATTATCTCGGTTACTTTAGTGTTCGAAATTTGAGCCTTATTGTTTGCAATTTTAACCGCATATTCAGCTATTGTATTTCCCGATTCAACTTTAACAGCGTACACGCCATCAGGAAGTGCGCTTAAATCGTAAGTTTTAGTTAATCCTGAAGTACCCATAAATTTTTGCTCAAAAAGTAAATCATTATTATCAGCAAAAACAGAAAAATTAAATTCTTTATTGTTTCTCATTAAAAAACTTACTGATTTCTGCTTCTCATTTTTAACTTTTAATGAAAATTCATTATCATTTGCTTGTGCAAAAGACACTGTGAATGATAAGGCAGCAATTAAACCGATTTTAAAGAACTTTTTCATAACTAAATCAATTAATATGTGTGTAAATATTTTATACTGCTAAATTACAACAAGAAAACACATAAGAATTACACTATATTTTCAGATATATATGTAAAATTACCTCTAGTATCATTAATTTTAAACCGAACCATCAATTAAGCACATTATTTAACCCTGAATTAACATTAAATTGTCATGAAAACCTTAAAACCAAGCTTTGAAGTTGTCGAACCATCGTTTGGTAGTTCATTTTATTATTCAAAATACATTGAAAACGAAAATAATAAGGCACATGTTTGGCATTATCATCCAGAAATTGAAATGGTTTTTGTAAATGGAGGTTCAGGAAAGCGACAAATTGGAAGTCACGTATCGTATTATACCGATGGTGATTTAATTTTAGTAGGCAGTAATTTGCCGCATTGCGGTTTCACTGATACCAATACAGGCAATAAAAACGAAACGGTTATCCAATTCAAAGCTGACTTTTTAGGCCGCGATTTTATCGAACTACAGGAAAATAAATTTGTTAAAGAATTATTTAATAAAGCAAAAGGCGGAATTGCTTTCGGTGAAAAAACTAAAAAGGCTATTGGCAGCCATATCGAAGCCATGGCAGATCAGCAACCATTTGAGAAATTGATTACCCTACTATCAGTATTAAAGGCATTAGATTCATCGAAAGATTTTACCATTTTGAATGCTTCTGGCTTCTCGATGGAAATGCAGATACAGGACAATGATCGGATTAATATGATTTTTAACTACGTTAAAGATCACTATCAGGAATCTATTAGCTTAGATGAGATAGCTGAAATGTCGGCAATGACCGTACCTTCATTTTGTAGATATTTTAAAAAAATAACCAAGAAAACCTTTACCAGGTTTGTTAACGAATATCGCGTAGTACATGCCTCCAAGCTTTTGGCAGAAAAACATGTCAGTATTACAGCCATTTCGCTCGAGAGTGGTTTTAATAACTTTAGCCACTTCAATAAAATTTTTCACGAGTTTACCGGAAAAAGCGCATCCGAATATAGAAATGAGCTGAAATCAATAATTAAATAATCAAATAAAAAATATTTCTATTTGCTTATATTACCGCAAATATCCTGAAATGTTAAAATCATCTATATTACTCCTATTTTTAATGCCGTTTGTTGCGTTATCGCAAGAAAAAGATGATTACATCAAAAGACTCAAAGCTGTAAACAATAGATCAGTAACCTATTATAATGTAGATGGGATTGATTTTACCAGCCAAACCTTTACCAATTCTTTTACGGATAAAGATTTAAAATTTGTGTATCGAAAATATTCGATCACAAACGAAGATCAAAAACTGAAAGATAGTGGCTTAGCTTACAATAACATACATATTACTAAAAGCAAAAAAATAACGGATAGTTTAGATGCTATATCCTCCTATTATTTTATTGAAGATAAACAAAAAATGATCACGGTGATTTGCTTTAGCTACTTTGATAATCCAAGCCGGGATTTTGAGCATGAACTTATCTCCCTCATTTTAGAGGATAAAATTCCGATGAATGTTTTTGAAGATAACCGAATCGACAGCATTGATTTTGTAGGACGAAAAATTCAGTTAAGCAATACTTGTTACTGGACTAATGTAAATACAGTTCAGTGCCCCTATTTAGGTGAAATGAATTGGTCGTTACATAAAAACTTAGCAAGTGCAAACAAAACCATACAAACTCAATTGGCGGTAACCGGATTAAAAAAAGGACTTATAATTATTTCTAAAGAGGAAGTGAAGGTGCTTTTTGAAAATACACCCACAACTGCCATAAAAGTCGTTTATGGTTTTACCGGACTTACCAATCTTGCGGTGAAAACCTCTGGAGGCAAAAGCCTAATTGCGTATTATCTTGCAGATAAAGTAAGAGAAAATTATGTGAGTTGCGTTATGAGTTTTTGGGATAATGATAAAATACTAGATAATGGATTGCCTCCTTTGCTTGATAAAGTGATGCAATTGAGCAAATAGTCAACTTTTCAACATTCCCATTTTTCAACAACACAACATCTAAATTTTTCCTATTTTCGTGCCGATGGAAAATTTTATCGTTTCTGCCCGTAAGTATCGTCCAGCCACGTTTGAAACCGTAGTTGGACAACAGCATATTACAGGCACGTTAAAAAATGCCATCAAAAACAATCAGCTAGCCCAAGCATTTTTATTCTGCGGTCCTCGGGGTGTTGGTAAAACCACTTGTGCCCGTATTTTGGCTAAAACCATTAACTGTACTAATCCTACAGCCGATATGGAAGCTTGCGGAACTTGCGACAACTGCCTTTCTTTTCAAAATGGACACTCTTTTAATGTCCACGAATTGGATGCTGCCTCGAACAACTCTGTTGATGATATTCGTAGCTTAATTGAGCAGGTACGCATACCGCCACAAGCAGGAAAATACAAAATTTATATTATCGATGAGGTTCACATGTTATCTCAAAGTGCATTTAATGCCTTTTTGAAAACCCTGGAAGAACCACCATCTTACGCTATTTTTATTTTAGCGACTACTGAAAAACATAAAATTTTGCCAACGATTTTATCTCGTTGTCAAATTTTTGATTTCAACCGCATTCAGGTTGAAGATATATCGAGTCACTTGGCTGCTATCGCTCAACGTGAAAATATTGCTTTTGAGAGTGATGGTTTACATATCATCGCTCAAAAAGCAGATGGCGGTTTGCGTGATGCGCTTTCTATGTTCGATCAGATTGCCAGTTATGCAAACAAAAACATTACTTACAAAGCAGTAATAGATAATTTAAATATTCTAGATTACGATTATTTCTTTAAACTTACCTCACATTTAACTGCTGCAGAAGTAAGTCAGACTTTGTTGTTGTTTGATGAAATTTTGAATAATGGTTTTGATGGAAACAACTTTATTAATGGTTTAGCTACCCACTTCCGCAATTTATTGGTTGGAAAAGATGCGGCAACTATTAAGCTATTAGAGGTTAGTGAAAACATCAAACAAAAATACTTAGATCAATGCCGACAAACAGAACTTTCGTTTTTGTTAACTGCATTGAACCTGGCCAATACCTGCGATTTAAATTACAAAAATTCTAAAAACCAGCGTTTGCAGGTAGAATTGGCACTCATAAAAATGTGCCATATCCGATCGGTGGTACATTTAGCACAGCAACCTTTAAACACGAGTAACACAGCAACTGACGGAGATCAGGATAAAAAAAAAACTAATGTCGTAGCTGAAAAAGCTCATGAAGTTGAAAATTCAAAGTTAAACGTTGAAAAAGAAAACCCTGCGCCGATTGCCTCAAATAAACCTCAAGGTGAGTTAGCAACTAACATTTCCGCAGAAGAAATACCTAAAGAATCTCCAAAGCCCAGCATTCCATCTGTTACATCCATCAGCATTAATATTCCTAAAAAAAATGTTGGCACATTAATTCCATCGCTGAATGATTTAGAACGATTAGCAAGCGGAGAAGACGACGGAAAACCAAAAACAGTTACCGGAGAAGCCAGGCAGCCATTCAGTTATGACAGGTTGTTGGAAGTTTGGAACAGTTACATTCAAATACTTAAAAACGCCGATAAAATTAATCTATTTACCATCTTAAATAATTTTGCACCTACATTAATCAATCCTACATTAATTGAAATTTCTGTAGAAAGTAAAACACAAGAACAATTAATCGTTCAAGAATCGGTAGAATTAATGAACTATTTAAGAAATGAACTTCAAAATTTTGGGGTTGACATCACCTTTAAACAGGTGGAACGAAAAATAGAAAACAGGTTATATGGCAATCGGGAGAAATACGATTATTTGGTTAATAAAAATCCAAAACTCGATGAATTACGCAAAAGATTTAATTTAGATATCAACCCTTAAATGATAACAACAGACAGAAAAACGACTGTAAAAGCCTTAATTATAGCATCGATCGGTTTCGCTTTATTGTTTGGAGCATTCATAGCCTTTACAAATGGGATTTGGTACGCATTGGTTGCAGGTCCGGTTACTGGTATACTTTGGGGCTTAATGATGTATTTATTCATCAATTCTAAAAAAGTAAATGAACAAACTACACTTGAAGGCATTGCAGAAAGCGACATTATTTATTCAGGTGGTGCAAATTATTTTAAAAACGCAGAGGCTGTAGGTGGTAAGCTTTATCTTTTAAAAGATCGTCTGGAATTTAAATCACATCAACTCAACATCCAAAATCAAACCTTTAAAATCAACACAGCGGATATTCAGGAAATTATTTCTTACAATACTTTAGGGTTAATTCCGAATGGTTTGAAAGTAGTTCTAAAAGATGGTGTTCAGGAGAAATTTGTGGTAAACAATAGAACAATTTGGAGAGAAAACATCCAGAAGTTGTTGGCCCTATCCTAGAATACCAAAAAAAAGCAGGATTAAACAAATAGTCCTGCTTCTTTATAAATGGTTGTCTCGTCAAATCTACCCTGAATATTCAGGCAATTTATTATTTTTCGGGCGCATCATTAATCGGATAACCCTCTTCATCTAAATCATCACGGTTATCTTCTGGTGTACGGGCCAAAATTTCATCTTCGGGATTTAACCGAACACTTTCACCGTTATCTACATGCATACCAAGTTCTTCTAAATTATCTTCGGCAACTTCTTCATTACGAGCATATTCATCACCTACGTAAGGATTTGCCTCGTCATAAGTAGAATCATCATCTTTAGCGCCAGCGGCCACCGTTTCGTAACCCATCGGATGATCGTAATCCTTATCAGTTCCTTTCACATCCAGTTCATAGCTTCCTTTAACTTTGTCGAAAGCAAGGTTTTCCTTATTAATTTCAGGATTTTCTGTTGTGCTATGTATTTTATCTTGTGATCCTTTATTTTCGCTATTTTCCATGGTATTATCTCCTGTTAGATTTATAAACATATAACAAAACTAGTAACGTATGGTTTGCAGATTGAGCTTTATAATTGGATTTTAAATTACCATAAAATTGAGGTTTTCTAATAAAGCAATAAAATCATCGAAGAAAATTAATATTGATAGTTTACCAGTTTTAATTTTGTTGGGCAAGAAACCAAAGTACTTTTTAAAAGCACTGGTAAAATGGGTAGCATGTTTATATCCCATTCTTTTTGCAATTTCGGAAACAGTAATATCTTCATCTATTAACATCAATTTGGCTTTTTCCATTTTATGTTGAATAAGATATGCAAAAACGGTATTCCCAAACAGTGCCTTGAAATCTCTTTTTAAGTTGAATTCATTTGTACCCACCAACAGAGCGAGTGCCCGTAAAGAAAGCTGGTCTCCTGCCTGATTAATTAAAATTTCGCGAACTTCATGCATACGTTCCATCTCAATTTTTTTGAGTTTTATAGGTGCTTCATTATCTTTCAGTTGCTCAAATTCTGCAACCTGAAGCGCAAAAAGTTCAATGGCTTTTGATTCGAGTAGCAGCCGATCGGAAAAAGCACTCTCAGTAGAATGACTTAGCTTTTGAAGAATGGCACTAATTTCAGGCGTTATCTGCATGTTGATTTCCGATAGCGCTACAGGATTGTTGATTAAATCATTACTAAACAACTGTTGGTAAGCGGCATGCTCACTTGGTAAAAACCGTTTCAAAAATGCACTGCTGATGTTAATACATAACATATCATCAGTCGTGTTAACCAACATTCGGGTTGTTTTAAAAGGCAAGCGGCAAAAATTATGCTGGTGACTATTGATTTCGAAAAAAACATCTTTCGAACCAAATCGGCTAACCTGTACTTTTCCTTTGAGTACAAAAATCATTTGAAAAGTTACTTCTGCTGTCGCATCCGGATGATTCAACCTGATTTCGATTTTGGTACGATCTTCAATTGAAGTTCTGTAGCTGGTTTCCATGTTTTTATTATACAGGAATACACTTTCTACAATTTGTTGAGATTCTCCTTTTAGCGTTACTATTTCTTCTGATTGCGTCATATTCAGATTATATCTTTGCGCAAAGTTATTCTTATTAAGACCTATTCTAAAGAAGAACTTAAAAAAGTTACACAATCGATGAAGATAACGCTACTATCCATTTTTTTCCTTTTCATTTCTCTTACAGTTTGTGCACAAACAGGTGTTCTATCGGGCAAGATCACAAATATTAGTGGCCTGCCAATGGATGGTGCAACGATAAGTATTAAAGAGCTTAGTCGCAGTACAATGACTGATGAACAGGGGAAATATGAAATTAGGGATTTAAAATATGGTACTTACACCGTAACGGTAAGTTCTGTAATATCGCAAAGTAAAATTCAAACCCTAACAATTAATGCTCCGGCAGTTACCTATAATGCCAAGGTTAAGGAAGTAGTTGATCGGAATTTACAGGATGTTAGCGTATCTGGCAAAACCGAAAAGCGAAAAATGGAAACCAGTGGCTTTGCAATGTCTATTATAGAAACCAAAGAAGCATCATTAAGAAATCTTACTACCAACGAACTTTTAGACAGGGCTGTTGGCGTAAGGGTTCGTCAAAATGGTGGCGAAGGATCGCCAATAGAATATAACCTAAATGGCATGTCGGGCAGTACAATTGGTTTGTTTTTGGATGGAATCGAAATATCAACCTATGGTTCTTCTTTCAATTTGAATAACATCCCTCCTTCTATGATTGAGCGCATTGAGGTATACAAAGGTGTACTACCTTCACATTTGAGTGGAAATTATATTGGTGGCGCCATCAATGTTATTATGAAAAAGGATGCATCTGCCAATAATGTTACTGCCGCGGTTTCTTATGGCTCGTTCAATACTTACAGGGCTGATGTAAGTGCTTTGTACCGCAATCAAAAAAATGGTTTTACGGCAAGAGCATCAGGGTTTTACAGTCATTCTGATAATAACTATGAAATGTGGGGTAAATTTTCGAAATACACTTTACCTGGTGGAAGAATTGTAAGAAACTACCGTACTAAACGCCCAAACGATGAATTTGAAACAATTGGCGGACGTTTCGAGGCTGGTTTCACCAATGTGAAATGGGCAGATCAGTTTTTCGTTGGCTACAATATTTCAGATTCATATAAACAAATTCCTCATGGGATAACCATGACAAAACCCTACTTCGGGAGGTTTAACGAATATCAGGCACATGTTTTTAGTTTAAATTACAATAAAAACAACTTTTTACTGAATGGATTGGCACTTACCATTAATGCAGTTCATAGCAGAAGAAGCACATATTTAGAGGATACGGTAAGTATACGCTACAATTGGGACGGAACGCTATTGGTTAAAAATTCTGAAGGTCCACCTGAAACCTATGGTTATAGTCCGGGGCAAGGCCAGCAAGGTGTTGCTGTGATGAGTAACATTGAACGTAAAATTTCCAACATCCGTTCGAATTTGGCTTATACAATTGTTTCCGGTCACCGTGTCTCATTAAATCATAAGTTCGAAAAATCCGATCGTAACGATCAAGATCTTCTTATTCCTGAACGAAGCCGATGGATCACACTAAATGGTTTAACCACAAATATTTTTGCGATGAATTATGAATCAGATCTCTTCAACGGCAAACTTAAAACCAACATTTTTGGCAAATATGCCATTTATAAAACCGACCAGAATAGGCCAATAAGCGAGGTAAATGGTTCATTGATTTATCAAAACACCAGCACTACAAGAGACAATAAAGGATTTGGAGGAACACTTTCATATGAAGCTATCCGCAACGGATTTTTGATTTTATCAGCAGAAAAATCTTTTATCATGCCTACTGATAGACATATTTATGGAGAGCCAGAAAATAATTTACTGGCTAACCCCAATATTTTGCCAGAGCTGGCGGTTAATTACAACATAGGCGGACGATACAATTTTGCTACATCAAACCAGCATAAATTCTCTTTATATGGCAATGCTTTTTGGAGAAATGGTTACGACAAAATTATTCAACAAACCCGAATCGACCCAGTAATAGAGGGACGGGAAAACCAGGTGGAGGATATTCAGGTAACTCAATTTGTAAATCTATCTAAAACACAATCTATAGGTTTTGAAGCTGAAGTAAACTATATCTTCGATAACAAGCTAAATGCTATGATTAATTTTTCAAAGTTCAATTCGCTCTACAAAGTTGAGCTCGATGAGCGGGGAAATCCAAATAGTTTATACAACAAACAAGTTCCCAATGAACCTTTTTTCACCGTGAATGGAAATATTCAATACCGTTTCAACAATGTTTTTCAAAAGAAATCTGCAATGAACGTGTATTATAATGCTGGATATGTTGCCTCATTCAGTACCATCTGGATTGAATCGGAATGGTTTACAACACCCAATCAATTTACTCATGATTTAGGCGCCAGTTACCGCTTTCCGAACGGAAAACTAGTGGCGAGTTTGGATTGTAAAAACATGCTAAATGCAGAAGTATACGACAATTTCGGTGTTCAAAGACCTGGAAGAGCCTTTTATTTCAAATTAAACTACACTATAAATAATTTTAAATAAGTAATAATATGAAAACTAATTTATTAAAAACCGCATTATTTGGATCTGCATTAGCCCTTAGCGCTCTAGTGGGCTGCAAAAAAAGTGGTAGCGAGAATCCAGAAACTGGAGTTTCAGGTCCAGATGTATGGGCAAGAAAATACATTACCCTTACGGCTGCTTTTCCTGATGCAGAAGGCACAGCAGGTAATGGAGGTACAATGGCTTATGCAATTACACCGGAGCAGGCTATAAATCCCAATTTCGAAGTCAATGTTTTTACAAACGGTTATGGCTTAAGGTCTCAACGTACTGCTCGTGTTCAGGGATCGGCAAATGGAAATTTCCTATACAATATCCAATATACTGGAACAGATGGCGGTATTTTTAATAAATATAAAGTAGAGGGCGACAAAAATTTTGTTGATACCCGTGAAGAAGTGAATACAGAGCCAATTCTTGGTACTGCCCCTCGTTGGGTTGTGGCGGCAGATGGCATTGGAATTGGGGTGTTTGCATCGTCGGTAATTACAAGTGCACCAACTACAGGTGCAGGTGCTGATTTTGTTGATGTTAAAAGCACTGCTAAAATTGCAGTACTAAACTTAAATGATCCACAAATTACGCGTCAAACAGAATTTACGATTCCTTTTACTGCAGCACAAACTAAGGCAGGATATCAAATTGGCCGTATCGACGTTCCCGTATTAAATGCAGCGAAAACTAAAATTTTTATTGGCTGTAATTTGAGCAGAACGGATGTTACCAAAAAATCGGGTATTAATGAAGCCGGAACGGCTCAAACCTGGAGTGCCGGAACCAGAGAATTGGGTACCGCAACGTTGGTTGTAGATTATCCTTCTTTAAGCAATCCAAAATTAATTTATGCAGATCCTAGTTTAAGTAGAGTTAACAATCACTCTTATCGTACCATGACCCAATATGTGGGCACAGATGGAAATATTTATCAAGCTACTGCAACTTCTGGTTCACAGATTTTACGTATCAACGCATCTACTAATGAATATGATAATAGCTATAATTTCAATTTAAAAACCGCTTTAGGTACCGCTAACAATGTTGCAATTAGCGCCTGGAAATATATTAAAGATGGTGTGGGTATTGTTCTTTTCACTGAAACCGGAGTTCAAGGTGGTTACCTGGCTTTGATAGATTTGAATGCCAGAACAGCTACGAGATTAGCAACTGAAAAACAAACTGATGCTGGCTATTCGGGCCTTACCGCAGCGCAAAACGGCGGAAAAGTTTTAACAGGTACATTCGGTCAATTTCAAAATATTGGTTTAGCTGGCGATAACGTTTATGTTCCATTGTCACCAAATGGAATTGATGGAAACTTATATGTAATCAATTACAAAACTAAAACGATTACCAAAGGTGCTAAGTTAAAAAACCAATCAGGAAGCTTTTACCTAGGTGCTTATTAGAAATAATATTGATTAAGAAAAATGGGCAATCTGGTAGGTTGCCCATTTTTTTTGTTAAATATTTGCAAACTAATTTATTTTATATGATAATTAATTGCTCTAATGACAGATAAAAATCAAAATCCCCGGCTGAAATGAATCAACCGGGGATTTAACACTAATAAATCTTTTACTATAACGCAGCTAAAGCAGCATTTAATGTATCACTTGGACGCATTGCTTTTCCTGCTAACTCATCATTAGGATGATAATAGCCACCAATTTCTTGGGCTTTGCCTTGTGTGCTAATTAACTCTTCCGTAATTTTTGTTTCATTTTCGGTTAATGCTTTTGCCAAAGGTGCAAACCTTGCTTGCAATTCTGCATCTTTAGTTTGCGCTGCTAAAGCTTCAGCCCAATATAATGCTAAATAGAAATGAGAACCACGGTTATCAATAGTACCTAATTTCCGACCAGGAGATTTATCTGTTGCCAGGAATTTTGCATTCGCTTCGTCCAATGCATCAGCTAAAACTTGCGCCTTACTATTATTTTGAGTTTGAGATAAATGCTCTAACGATGCCTGTAGTGCTAAAAACTCACCTAAAGAATCCCAACGTAAATAACCTTCGTGAATAAATTGCTCAATGTGTTTTGGAGCAGAACCACCAGCACCAGTTTCGAATAATCCACCCCCATTCATTAACGGAACAATAGAAAGCATTTTCGCCGAAGTACCTAATTCCAAAATTGGGAATAAATCTGTCAGGTAATCACGCAATACGTTACCAGTTACAGAAATTGTATCCTCACCTTTACGAATACGTTCTAAAGTAAATTTAGTGGCTTCGATTGGAGCAAGAATGCGAATATCCAAACCTTCAGTATCATGATCTTTTAAATATTGATTCACTTTAGCAATAATTTCTCTATCGTGTGCTCTGTTTTCATCTAACCAGAAAACTGCAGGTGTTTCAGATAAACGAGCTCTATTTACGGCTAATTTCACCCAATCTTGAATGGGTGCATCTTTAGTTTGGCACATGCGGAAAATATCGCCTTTTTCTACTTTTTGATCGAAGAAAACTTTCCCATCGGCATCAGTAACGCGAATTGTTCCATTTGCAACTGCTTGAAAGGTCTTGTCATGTGAACCATATTCTTCAGCTTTTTGCGCCATCAAGCCCACGTTTGGAACCGAGCCTATCGTAGTCACATCAAAAGCACCATTCGTTTTACAATCATCAATTGTTGCGGTGTAAACGCCAGCGTAAGAACGATCAGGAATTAAAGCAATCGTATCTTCTGGTTTACCATCTTTGTTCCACATTTGGCCCGAAGTACGAATCATTGCAGGCATCGAAGCATCAACAATTACATCACTTGGCACATGCAGGTTGGTAATTCCCTTATCAGAATTTACCATGGCTAAAGCTGGTCCGTTTTCAATTGCGGCAGCCAATGCAGCTTCTACTTCTGCTTGTTTCGGATTGCCTGCAATTTTTGCATAAACATCACCTAAACCATTGCGTGTATCAATATTTAGTTCTTTAAAAAGATCAGCGTATTTAGTAAAAACATCAGCAAAATAAACTTCAACAATGGCACCGAAAATAATCGGATCTGAAACTTTCATCATTGTTGCCTTTAAGTGCGCAGATAATAAAACACCAGCAGCTTTTGCTTCCTGAATTTCTTTAGCAACGAAAGTTTTCAATGCTGATAAACTCAAAGCTGATGAATCGATCACCTCTCCAGCTTTGAGTGGAGATAAACCTTTCAATTCTGTGATTGCACCATCTGCTGCCACAAACTCAATTTTAAATTGTGAAGCTTCAGCAATTGTTGTCGATTTTTCTGAACCATAGAAATCGCCTTCTGTCATGCTGGCCACTTTGGTTTTAGAATCTGCCGACCATGTGCCCATTGAGTGTGGGTTTTGTTTAGCATAATTTTTAACCGCTTTTGGTGCCCTACGATCTGAATTTCCTTCACGTAAAACAGGGTTAACCGCCGAGCCTAATACTTTCGAATATTTTGCTTTTATCGCTTTTTCTTCTTCAGTTTGCGCATTATCAGGGTAATTTGGTAACGCATAACCTTGCGATTGTAATTCAGTAATGGCATCTACCAATTGCGGAATAGATGCTGATATATTTGGTAATTTGATGATGTTTGCTTCTGGCGTAGTGGCTAATCCACCAAGTTCAGCTAATGCATCACCAACTTTTTGATCGTCTATTAAATACTCAGGAAAGTTTGCCAAAATTCTTCCTGCTAAAGAAATATCTCTGGTTTCTACATCAATACCCGCTGAAGCGGTAAAAGCTTGTACAATAGGTAAAAGTGAATAAGTAGCCAACATTGGCGCCTCGTCGGTTTTGGTATAGATAATTTTTGATGTATTTGACATGTTTAAATTGATTTTGCTTTAAAAGGTTAAATATTATCTCGATTAAGATTGCAAACCGAGTTTTTTTAAATCGCCTAAAGATAAAATAATCGAATGAATTAAGGAACATTGTAATGTTATTAATGGTTTTATAAAGATGATTAGTTCGGCTTTTTTAAAGAAAATTATTCTATTTCATATTTTTTTCTACATTTACATCAGCACTTCCCTCCAAAAAATCAGCCCCTAATATTTTTACTGTTTAACTTAAATAATTAACACTAATTAAATATTTTTTGGCTTGATACATGAACATCTCCAGCCCATTTACGTTTGTTATTAAAAGAAGTTGACAGGATAACCAACGATTAATAAATATGAGTGAGCAAACTTTAGAACAACTTTTCAACACAGGCAATTTTGCCGAAGCATCTAGCAGACTTATAGCAGGCGAAAAACTTTCAAAAACCTTGCAATCACATCAAAAGTCTCAAATCTTTGATCATCTTTTCCGCAATGAACAATACGAAATTATTTTTCATTTAATTCAGGATAAAACCATCGAAACAGACATTTACGAATTTGAAAATTTTGATAGAAGTATATTTCAAACGGTGGTGAAGTATTTAAAAGCGGATGAAAAAGGTTTGATATTTTTTAAGGACTTCATTTCCAAATTCGATAACCTAAATGATGAAGTTTCTACCCAAACCCTGCTAGGTTATTTCTTTGAAAAATTGGTACCAATTGAGCTCATTCAAATTTTAATTGATGCTGGCTGTGATGTAAATTTCAAAAACAACGCAGAAGAAAGCTACATCCACCAAGTGGTAAAGAATAACCAAAAAAGATTCGATTTAGATGAAAACCAGTTGCACAAACTTCATTTAAATTATATCGATATATTGTTAAAAGAGGGTTTGGATATTGATGCGCAGAACATCGTGGAAAAAACGCCTTTAATTAATGCTGTTGAGTCCAACAAAACACACTTTATTTCTTTCCTGCTGGAAAATGGAGCCAATCCCAATCATTTGGATAAAACAGGAGATTCGGCTTTCTTTTATGCAGTAGCGCATTTGCAAAGCCTTGAAATGTATACCATTATGCGGAATTTTACATTACCGCAATTCGAAATTTTAAATAAAAATCAGGTTACTTTATTATTCGAATATGTAAGGATGATGTATCATTCGGATACTGAATGTACCTTACTAATTAAATTGCTCGATGATGGTGCAGACCTTTACCAGCCTAGCATTTATTACAGCACTGAAACTACACCACTAGATTTAATCGCTGAAAAACCAGCGTCCATTTTAGAAGCTATTTTAAAGTCTGGTAAAGTAGATATAAATAGATGTGATGATAAAGGAAATACCTTGTTGCACAAAGTATGTGCACAAAACGTAAACTACGATGCCGAAAAAGCCAAAGAACTTTATAAAAAAGCTAAGCTTTTAATTGAAAACGATGCAGATGTTTCTGCTACAAATGATCAGGATAAAACAGCTCTAATGCTTGCATCTGATGATAATTTAAAAACAAAAACTGTTGAACTATTAATGAAAAACGCTCGATGACATTAGAAGAAACCATAAGAAACCGAGATTTTACAAATACACTTGCTGTACTTGCAAACGGCGAGAAACTTCCATCAAATATTCACATTCAGGTAAAAGCAATGCTTATGGAAATTTTAATTGAAGAAAAGCAATTCGACATCCTGCATCTCTTTGTGGAAAATAAAATAATCGAAACTGATATTTATGAATATGATTCATTCGACCACAGTTTCTTTGATGTTATCTTTAATTATAGAAAAATTGATGATGATATAAACGCCTTTTTTGATACATTCATTGGTCATTTCAGCAACATAAACGATGAAATAAAAGGTGAAACATTATTGAGCTATGCATTTCTTCGAGGAGCAAGTTTAAGCAACATCCAAACGCTTGTTAATTATGGTTGCGATATCAGTTTCACTAATCACGAAGATGAAAACATCATTCATCAATTGGTGAAGGTCAATGCACCACACGGATTGGGTGGTGATCAATATATTGAATGTATGCATCATTACATCAAGCCACTGGCACAAATGGGTTTAAATGTTGATGCACCAAATATCAAGAATGAAACCGCACTGATTTCCGCACTTAAATTTAGAAAGCCCTTTTTTATTGATGTACTTTTAGCCAACGGCGCCGACCCAAATCATATTGATCATGATGGGAATAATGCATTTTATTATGCCATTATCTGGAATCACGACCTGAAAGCTTATTTAAAACTAAGCGAATATGCCTCACCAAATTTAAATGAAATCAATGGTATTGGACAAACAGCTTTGTTTAATTACGTAACGGAAATTAATTTTGATAGCATGGAAACAAACCAAGCTATTATAAAGCAACTGATTAATGATGGTGCAGATTTACATCTGGCTTGTAATCGTTATGGTGAACAAAAAACAACTATAGACATGGCCGCTGGAAAATCTCTAGAAGTTATTCAGGCAATTTTAGAAACTGGTTTTATCGATATAAATGTGCAAGACGAAAAAGGTAACACTTTATTACATAAAATTTGTGCTTATAACGTGAATGAAGACCACGATAAGGCCAAAGAAACTTACCGCAAGGTGAAACTTTTGCTCGAAAATGGTGCCGATGCCAGCATCACCAATGACCATGATCAAACACCAATGATGCTCGCTTCAGATGATAATCACAAAATAAAAACAGTAGAACTTTTAATGAAACAAGCTTAACAGATAAGAATTATGTCGATGTCATTTATAATTGCCTGCGAGAGCGGCAAGAGGAAAATAGCCGAACTTTTACTGGCAAATAAAGAAGTTGAAATTGGTTATACTGATGAGAAAGGAAGAACAGCTTTGCACTATGCGGCACACCGGGGCTATTTGGACCTTGTTCAAATGCTCATCAATGAAGGTGCCGATTTAGATTATGCCGATCATGCTGGTGAAACACCATTTTACTTTGCTTGCTTACAGAAACAGAAACAAACAGCACTTTATTTATTAGATCAAGGTGCAAAAATTGATATTAACGATTATAAAGGGAATAGCTTGCTTCACATTACTGCTGAAAATGGTCAAATTGAGGTTTTAGAAAAACTATTGAAAAAAGGCCTGGAAGTGGATAAGGAAAATAATGAAGCACAAACGCCATTATTAATTGCAGCCAGTTTTAGAAACAAAGAAGTGGTACAAATGCTATTAAATCATGGTGCCAACATCAATACCACTGATAAAGAAGGGAATTCTCCATTAATCTTTGCAGTAAAATCTAAAAACACACCGATGGTTGATTTGATCTTAGAAAATGGCGGAAATATTAATCACGTTAATCATCAAGGTGAATCTGCATTGTTAATTGCTTGCTACGATTCGAACCGAATGCTCACCAAAATTTTGGTCGATAAAGGTGCAGATGTCTTTGTATCTTCAAAAAATGGCCTCTCTCCTATTTGGTATGCTTGTGCTAACAATCAGAAGGAGATTGTGGAATTGTTTTTAAGTCATGGTGTTAATGTTAATTATGCGAAACCATTATCTAACAATGACGACTCGATGTATTCTTACCTGGAATGGGTAGAAACAGCAAATAACATCTCAATCACGGCAAGTTTTTCTTTCAATAATTCTTATGAATATGGTGGCGAAAGCATGTTACACGTAGCGGCTAAAAGTGGTCATTTAAATATGTTGAAATTACTACTAGAAAAAGGTGCTGATGTAGATATTCAAGATGAAAGTGGTAACACAGCTTTACATTACGCTGCTGCAAATGGCAAAAAAGATGTGGTAAAATTTTTATTGGAAAAATCTGCAGATCCAACAATCGTAAATGTGAAGGAGCAAAAAGCAATCGACTATTCGAATATTAAAGGCTTTAACGAAATTACGGAACTGCTGCTAAAATTTGGCCCATCAAATATTACAACCGATCCAGTTAAAGCTCCTGCACAACAAACAACCGAACCTACCCATAACGATATGGCCAGTAAAAAGCAAGCTTTGCTCGATTTGAAAGAGTTGTTAGATGCAGGCATTTTATCGCAAGAAGAATTTGATGTTGAAAAAGCAAAGGTTTTAAGGGGATAGAATTATATAATACACTATTTGAATTTAACGAAAAAACGAAAAATGCTTGAGATGGATTTATGAGGTTGTTTCGAAAGTAGAAAATTATAATAAGAAAGAAATATATCGTTCAACCTTCATTTCAGAGAAGGTGTGAATCTTAATGCCTTGTATAAACAGCATAAAGATTTCTAAATAAATTGGGAATGATTGTTATTTTAAATATCATTTACCTTGGAAGTAAAAATCATTTTCAAAGACATGCTCATCAATCAAGTTTGTTTTATCAAAAACATCTCCATGTATTTTATGTTATATTTTTCGTGAAACCTATCCCTTTTCTCAAAAATATTAAATCATGAAAAATCAGATCCTTTACGCTACTTTATTTTCAGCCACAGCTTTATTCGGCTGTCAATCTAACAAAACGGCCGAAAAACAGGGCGACTCTACCACAATAAGTACAGAAAATGAGCAGGTAAATTTGCCTGCTCCAGATACTACAGCCGCGAAAGATAAATTTAGCAAGGTAATTGGCTGGCCTGAAAATAAAATGCCAACAGCGCCCGAAGGCTTTGTAGTGAGCAAATTCGCAACTAATATAAAAAGTCCGCGGAATACCTACATAGCGCCAAATGGCGATGTACTGATTGTGTTAAGCAATTCTGAACGCAGTACAAAAGAAAAAGTGGCCAACGCCGTTACCGGAAAATCAAAATCTGAAGTTTCTGGTGCAAGTGCCAATACTATTTTATTGTATCGCGATGCAGATAAGGATGGCGTTGCAGAAATTAAAACCACATTTTTATCTGGTCTAAACCAACCTTATGGAGTAACCATAATTGGCAATTCTTTTTATGTAGCCAATACCGACGGCCTTTGGCAGTATCCATACAAAACCGGAGATACTAAAATATTGAGCACCGGTAAAAAGATTTTGAGTTTGCCAGCTGGAGGATACAATAACCATTGGACCAGAAATTTAATTACCAATGCTGATAAAAGCAAAATTTATATTACCGTTGGCTCGGGAAGTAATGTGGGTGAAAATGGTATGGAGAATGAGGTAAGAAGAGCGAATATTTTAGAAATAAATCCAGATGGAACAGGTGAAAAAATTTACGCAAGTGGTTTACGTAATCCAGTTGGTGTAGATTGGGCACCTGGTACAAATATGCTTTGGACGGCTGTTAATGAGCGTGATGGTTTAGGAGATGATTTGGTTCCAGATTACATTACAAGTGTTAAACCTGGAGGATTTTATGGTTGGCCTTATGCTTATTTTGGTCAAAATGAAGATCCTAGATTAAAAGGCAAAAATCCAGAGCTGGTTAAGAAAACGCTTGTTCCCGATGTTGCAGTTGGTTCACATACGGCATCATTAGGTTTAGCTTTTTACAAAGGCAACAAATTTCCATCTAAATACCAAGGTGGTGCGTTCGTTGGTCAGCATGGTTCATGGAACCGTTCTGCACTGGCTGGTTATAAAGTTATTTTTGTTCCATTTAAAGATGGCAAACCTACAGGAAAACCCGAAGATTTTTTAACTGGTTTTATTGCTGATGTAGATAAAGCAGAAGTTTACGGCAGACCGGTTGGCGTTACCCAAACCCCAGATGGCGCTATTTTGGTTGCTGATGATGTGAGCGGAGTGGTTTGGAGAGTAGCCGCCAAGTAAATAAATTAAAT
Organism: Pedobacter sp. Leaf250; assembly: GCF_920984735.1. Taxonomy (GTDB): domain Bacteria; phylum Bacteroidota; class Bacteroidia; order Sphingobacteriales; family Sphingobacteriaceae; genus Pedobacter. The sequence goes on from NZ_CAKLBU010000011.1 coordinate 72,272, forward strand.
TCACAGTTAGAATCGCAGATTAAAGTTTAGTTTTATGCTTTATCTGCGTTTTTTTTATTCCAAACACACAATATTGAAATCAGCTCTATTTTTATTTTTCGCACTTTTTACCTTTCAGGTTTTTGCACAAATCACTCCAGTTGATACAGTAAAAAAACTTAACGAAGTTACCGTTAAAGGTTATTACAATACTCAACCCTTATTAAGATCGGTATCTGCTGTTAACACATTAGATAGTAATCAACTCAAATATCAACAGAATTCTTCATTGGTAAGTGCGTTCAATTCTGTTACAGGTGTACGGATGGAAGAGCGCTCACCAGGAAGTTATCGTTTATCATTACGTGGAAGTTTACTCCGTTCGCCATTTGGCATCAGGAATATTAAAATTTATATTGATGAACTTCCGCTTACCGATGCTGGTGGAAATACCTATTTAAATGCAGTTGATCCTTTGGCAATACAGTCGGTTGAAATATATAAAGGACCCGAAGCAAATATTTTTGGAGCAAATACGGGTGGGGCCATTTTAATTTCCTCAGCTAATGTAGATCAAAACAATGTTGAAGCTTCGTTAACTGCTGGATCTTATGGTTTATTTCATCAAACAGCTAAAATTCAGCGCAGGTTTAAAAATTATAATTTCAGCATTTTTCAAGGTTACCAGCGTAGTGATGGGTATCGGCAAAATAGTCAGATGAACAGAAAGTTTATACAAACTTCGCATCAGCTAGATTATAGCAAAAATGGGAGTTTGAAATTTTTTGCGTTTTATAGCGACTTAAATTATAGCACACCAGGAGGATTAACTTTGCAACAAATGGAGCAAAATCCACAGCTGGCGAGGCCGGCAACAGCAACACTTCCTGGAGCAATAACACAACAAGCTGGAATTTTCAACAAAACAGCACTGGCCGGATTAACCAATACCTATCAAATAAACGAAAACTTCAAGCATGTTATTTCAATTTTTACATCGTATACCGATTTCAAAAATCCTTTTATTACCAACTATGAAAAACGATATGAAAGCACATTAGGCTTAAGAACGTTTTTGGAATATGCTCATTCAAAACAAAACTTTAGATTTAATGCACAGCTTGGCATAGAAAATTCGAGCACTAAGACACAAGTTAAAAATTTCGATAACAATGCTGGAGAAACTGCTGCTCTGCAAGCCGCTGATTGGCTAAAAGCGAACCAAGATTTTGTTTTTGCAAGAATTAATTTTGATATCAATCGAAAGCTATTAATTGAGCTCGCTTCGAGCATTAACTTTTTCAATTACAAATACGAAAGTTTTTACCCCGCTCCTATTTCGATGCAGAAGCGGAAGTTTGCTAACCAGTTGATGCCAAAAATTGCGGCATCGTATCTATTAAGTCAAGCACTCTCACTGCGGGCATCAATAAGTAAAGGCTATTCGCCGCCAACCATTGCCGAAGTTCGATCATCAGACAACAACATTAACAATAATTTGCAAGCCGAACTTGGCTGGAATTATGAAGCAGGATTGCGCTTTAACAGTAAGAATAATCGCTTTTATGCGAACGCCAATATTTTTCAGTTCGATTTACAAGATGCCATTGTTAGAAGGTTAAATGCGAATGATACGGAGTATTTTATAAATGCTGGAGGAACCAAACAACAGGGTGTTGAATTGGAAAGCTCTATTTGGGTTTTTAAAAACAGTAGCTTTTTAATAAGTGGCATTCAGGTTAGAAGCAATTACACTTATAATCGTTTCCGATTTAAAGATTTTCAGAATGGAAATACTAATTTTTCAGGAAACAGATTAACTGGCGTTCCTGCAAACGTATTGTTAAGCAGCTTGCTTGTTGAATTTAAAAAAGGTTTATACTTTTTTGCGCAACATAACTACACTTCGGCCATACCGCTTAATGATAGTAATGCCGCGTTTGCTGGTAAATACAATGTGGTAGAACTGAAAAGTGGAATCACGAAAGTAAAGATTGGTAAAATTAATGCTGATTTTTTTACTGGTATTAATAATGTTTTTAACGAAAGATATAGCTTAGGCAATGATCTAAATGCAGTAGGAAATCGATTCTATAATCCAGCCGCAGCCATAAACTTTTATTTTGGCACATCAATAAAGTTATAATGAGCAAAATGAAATGCCGATTTACAGCAATCGACATTTCAGTTCATATATTTTAATTGGTTACAGCTATCTCTTTTACAACCAAATCACTTACCACAATATCTGTTGTAAATCTTTTTGAGCCATCTTTTGCTTCATAACTGCCTGTTTGCAATCTGCCTTCGATGGTAATTTTCGTCCCTTTTTTAATTTGAGCCAAGGCCAATTCGGCTTTGGCATTCCAAAAGGTTAAATTAAACCATTGTGTTTTCTCTACTTCTTCTCACAACGAATTTTTGAAATACTCGTTAACGGCTAGGTTTACTTTTGCCACTTTTTGGTTTCCTGACAGATTTTTGAAGTCTGCATCTGCACCAGCAAATCCGCTTAATACTACTTTGTTAATTGCGCTTTCCATGATTTTAAAATTTAAATTACCGAATGTTTAACGAACAGCAATCACCACGACTACCGACAGAACAAAGGTGCAAAGGCAAGTAAAAATTATTCGGTATTTAAATATTTATAGCCGTTTAAAAACGTTTAAAATCGGATAAATCCCTTCGTTAGCAGATGAGGGCTAATTTTTTTTTATTTAGAAGCAAGAAAATTGTACATTTAGAACATCATCCCGTAATAAACTTAACAAATTATTATGGAACGCTCCTGTTTAGATTGCGGCAAACCTTTCGTAGGCAGAGCCGATAAAAAATTTTGTGATGATGCCTGCAGAAATAATTACAATAATCGCACTAAATGTGATGATGCGATTGTAATTAGAAAAATCAATCTGATTTTAAAAAAGAACCGAAATATTTTAGCGGCGCTCAATCCAACCGGAAAAGTAAAAACGTTGAAAAAGAAATTAGCATCAGCTGGTTTTAATTTCGACTATCACACCCACATCTACGAAACCCAAATCGGAAAAACCTACAAATTTTGCTATGAGTATGGATTTTTATTTCTCGGAGAGGAAGAGCTTTTATTGGTAAAACGCGAAGAAAAACTATGGCTATCATAGCTATATCTAAGTAGCCTGTAAAATTGGAAGTTGTATTATATATAAGAATACATTAAGAATTGCCTTTTATTTTGATAAGGACTTACTTGAAGACGGTAAAAAGAGTGTTGCTTACAGCACTAGATGTTTACAATTGGTTTTACAAGCTGCAAAAAACTGGGCTGGTATACTAAAACCTGGGAGCATCCACGCAATGAGGCATATTGTTGCAACTCCTTTATTAGAATAGGGTACAGATATTAGCTATATACAAAAATTATTAGGCCATAATGATATTAAAACTATCTTGAATTATGCACAAGTGAGCAAAAAAGATATTAAAGGTGTTGTTAGTCCTTTGGATAAAATATAATGGCAATAACCTTTCGTTTTTCGAGTAGGCTTTTTAAGAAAAGTGTATTTAAAAAACGAAAATGTGGATGGCTGAAAAACATGCCTTATTTGATGTTTAAATATACCATTAAACAAATTATCAAAAACATTCACTGACAAAAACACATAAAAATGTACGAAAAAATTGAGAAACTTGACAAATATTTAAAAACTGAAGAATACGAAGATTTTTACAATCTTGATAGGGAAACTATATTTTGGATTGATTGGAGAGAATTTGACGACGCAATTATACAATATTGTGAAAAATGTCTGAAAACAAATTCACTAAAAGCTGAAATGAAAGAAGTTTCAGGAGACTTGGAATTGACTATAAATTATGAAAATAAAACTCACATAGAAAAAGTCGTTGACAGAGATAGAACAATTATAACACTTAACGAAATAATCCAACCAAAATATGAAATTAGATTTTGTAAAGTTAGTGACGGTTCTGATACATTAGCCTTTCTTCCATTATCCAATCAAGAATGGGGTCAATTAATTGAAAAATATGGAGAAGAGAAAATTAACCAATGCTTTGAGCCAATAAATCAGAATTCAGTAATGTTCAATAAGGAATATGACTTTGATTTTGACAATAATGATGCAACCCTTGACTTTACCTGATAAAAAAAACTACCGCCAAAAAGGGTTTACCTTCGGTGAGGGCTTCGCCGTTTGAAATAGTGGGGCGAAACTGCAAAGTTCAACGGTATTTCTTCGGTTCAACTTTTATTCAAAATTGAAGATTTCCCGATGAAAATCGGGACAGGTGGTGCTTCGATTGCCCCAACATCGCAAATCCCAAAAACATTATGTGCAACTTTTAGACCGACCGAAAAACTATGGACATTGACTTTAATAAAATAAAAACACTCTACGACATCGAAGATAATTCGTTCGGACTTGAAGAATTCGAAATTCTTGATTGTGAAAATCGACTTGACATTAAATTGCCAAAGGTCTTAAGAAAATATTATGTGCAATTAGGAAATCATAATGGACTTAATCAAACTCAAGACAGATTGCTTTTGCCAAATCAGCTTTATCTGCACGACAACGGTTATTTAGTTTTTTACGAAGAAAACCAAGCGGTTTCAATTTGGGGAATTAGACAACAAGACCTGACTTTAGAAAATCCATTAGTTTACATAGCGTTCGACAAGGATGAATGGATATTAGAAAACACTCTTTCAGACTTTTTGACTCCCGCAGGCTATTTGCAATCATTGTTTGCATTTCCGTTTGGTGCAAACGCAGTTGCTATAAATAATCAAGAAGAAACTTTTGTGAGGACAAATTGGACGAACACGGGAATTGGCTTAAAAATATGGGATGCAGAATTTTTTCAGAATGACTTAAATGAAGTTTTAGGTCTTATTAAAAGTGACAATCAAGTAGACCTTTTTGTTGCGACAGAAACAGAAAATAGGTTGAAAGAAATTGACAAAAAGCTTAATTTCAATTGGGAATATTTTTCATTGGACGACTAACAAAGCTGCACAAAATAAGGGTTTACCTTCGGTGAGGGCTTCGCCGTTTGCAATAGTGGGGCGCAACTGCAAAGTTCAACGGTAGTTCTTCGATTGAACTTTTGTGCAAAATTGAAGATTTCCCGATGAAAATCGGGACAGGTGGTGCTTCGATTGCCCCACCATCGCAAAGCCCCAAAACGTTACGTGCTATTTTAAAAACATACTGAAAACGAAGATGAGTTACGACATTACACTATACAGAATTGAAACGAAAGAAAAGGAAGAAAAATCAAAAGATGAAAACTTTTTTGAAAATGAAAAGAATTTAATTGCATTTACAGCACAACAATTTCAAGAACTAAAAGAAAGATTGTTGCAATATGATTATGAATTATCTAATGAAGATAATTTTGGATTACATTTTAGGCATCAAGATGAAGATTTTGGAACTGCATTACTAACAAAAGAAGCACTTTATTTTACAGCTAGTTTCAATGGAAATTCAATTTTTGAAGTAGGAATGACAGCTTCTGAATTTACAGACACAGGAGAATATGCAAAATATAACTCTCAAAATGGAGATTGGGAAATATGAGAATAACAAATAAAGAATTAATTGAAAAGCTAAAAAAAATTGGGAAACTACCAACTTCGGATGTTTCCGATGAAACAGATTTTCCACTTAAAGAATTTGACAATCTATTGCAAGAATTTACTTTGCCTATAGATTTTGAAACAGCTGTAGAACTTGTAAATCTTTCACCGCCAGTTGACGAAACTTGTCACGAAGTTGAATGGAGTTTAATTCATTTGGTTGAAAATATTGATATAAATGAACTTCAAAAGTATTGGACAATTCAGAAGATGGAGAAGTTAAAAGAGTTGTAAAAATTAGACTTGATAATTATAACAAGAAAAAACAGCAGGTAACAACGATTTTCAATAGTGGGTCGAAACTGCAAAGTTCAACGGTATTTCTTCGGTTCAACTTTTGCACAAAATTGAAGATTTCCCGATGAAAATCGGGACAGGTGGTGCTTCGATTGCCCCACCATCGCACGTTTTAGAAGGAACAGCATCTATACTAATGGGTGATGAAGTGGTGAAAGTTACCGCAGGCAGCTGGCATTTAAGACCAAGAGGCATTGTTCATGTGGTTTGGAATTCGGCGAATGAAAACCTGCGTTTAATAGACATGTATTTTAATCAAAATTTTGAAGATTATTTAGAACAACTGTATCACAAAATCATACCTGAAGTGATAGAAAAGAAACTTACATTCGAAGATCCAAAAATTGCTAAACGCATTGCCCAATTGGATAAAAAATTTGGCCTAACTTATTATCCCGAAAAACAACAGGCATTAATTGATAAATATGGGTTGAGTTAAACCAAAATTTGATATACTAAAATATTTATTTAGCTAAAGTCGTTAATATAAAATGGAAACCGATAAACCTCTAAACCCAACAGCCGGAACAGTTCATAGCCCGTTTGTACAAACATATTTCCATGGAACTAAGGCAGATTTAAATCTCGGCGATTTAATTCAGATTGGCCTAAATTCTAATTTTGGTAAGCAAAAAGCAGCCAATTACATTTATTTATCTTCCACCTTAGATGCGGCCATTTGGGGTGCCGAACTTGCATTAGGCGAAGGTAAAGAAAGAATTTATTTGGTCGAACCCACAGGTTCTATTGAAGACGATCCAAATTTAACAGATAAAAAATTTCCTGGCAATCCAACAAAATCCTATCGATCTAAAGATCCCTTTAAAGTTGTTGGCGAAATTACTGTTTGGCACAGCCATCCAAAAGAACAAGTAGCAGCAATGAAAAACACACTGGCCATCTTGAAGGAAAAAGGAATAGAAGCTATAGATTAAGCATGGAAAATTCAATAATCAGGCATTATTATTACTGAAATTATTTGATCCACCACTGATGTCTTTCAAATTCAGATTAATAGGACGCTAATCAGCTACAAATTCTAAACCTTTTGGCACTAAAAATAATTTGATTAATTTTATTTAGAACAACTCCATCGCACAACCTAATAATATGAGTACAAGTAAAATACTTTCGGCAGAACAAGTTGAGGAACTATTAAACACCTTGCAAAAACGCTTCGAGAAAAACATGCATCGGCATGAAGGTATAATTTGGGGAGATGTAAGCGCTAAACTTATTGCAAAATCAGATAAATTATGGTCGCTTGATGAAATGGAAGTTACCGGCGGCGAACCAGATGTTGTTGGCTATGATGAAGAAACGGACGAATATATTTTTTATGATTGTGCCGCTGAAAGTCCGAAAGGAAGAAGAAGTTTTTGTTACGATCTTAAGGCATGGGAATCGAGAAAAGAATATAAGCCACAAAATAATGTTGTAGACGCCGCTTCGAAAATGGGTGTTGAGTTGCTAACGGAAGCGCAATATCAAGACTTGCAGGAAAAGGGAAATTTTGATTTAAAAACATCCAGCTGGGTTAAAACCCCGGAAGAAATTAGAAAATTAGGCGGCGCTATATTTTGCGACCGACGATACAACAAAGTATTTACCTACCATAATGGAGCAGAATCTTATTATGCTGCAAGAGGTTTTCGCGGCTCGCTTCGTGTTTAATTTGTTGTCATAATTACTGCTAAAATTTGCCGCTTTTGCACCTTCAATATTTGGATGGTTTAATCTAATTTCAATATTAAATTAGTCAGGCTATGGATAATACAGAAATAGAAAAATATATTGCTGATTTTCCGCTGGAAACGCAAGAAAAACTTCAGCTTGTTAGAAAAACGATAAAAGAAGCAGCTCCAGAGGCAACTGAAAAAATCAGCTATGCGATACCAACTTTCGATTTATATGGAAATTTGGTTCATTTCGCAGGTTATCAGAACCACATTGGTTTTTATCCAGGGAACGGAGGTATTGAAACTTTTAAGGCTGAAATCTCCGAATATAAAAGTGCAAAAGGTTCGGTTCAATTCCCTTTAAATAAACCATTACCATTGGATTTAATTAGCAGAATAACCAAATTCCGTGTTATCCAAAATTTGGAAAAGGCAAAACTTAAATCGAAAAAAAAGATTAATACCTAATGGATTTATTTTCATCTGCAATAAATACGGATCGAAATTTATTGCCTCATGGTGGTACTGTAAACTATTTTGGCCAATTGTTCAACCATTCAGAAACTCAATTTTATTTTAAGGAGTTAATGGAAAATATCGACTGGAAAAATGATGAAGCTTTTATCATGGGCAAACATATTATTACCAAGCGTAAAGTGGCTTGGTATGGCGATAATGGTTATGCTTATACCTATTCCAATGCCACAAAATATGCCCTACCATGGACAAAAGCATTGTTAGAACTTAGAGAAATTGCAGAACAAAAAACAGGCACAAAATTTAACTCATGCCTGTTAAATCTATATCATAATGGCGATGAAGGTATGGCCTATCATAGCGATGATGAAAAATCACTTTTAAAAAATTCACCAATTGCTTCGATGAGTTTTGGTGCAGAAAGACGATTTCTTTTTAAACATAAACAAACCAAAGAAACCATTTCCACATTTTTAGAGAATGGCAGTTTATTGGTGATGAAAGACGAAACCCAAACTCACTGGTTACATCGCTTGCCGCCTACCAAAAAGGTAAATCAAGCAAGGGTAAACCTAACCTTTAGAACAATGGTTGTTTAAAGTTATGTCATTGGATGAATTGCAGATTCATCCAACAACAAATTAAGAATTAGTGTTTAAATTCTTTAATATCTACAATGCGGTCATCATCAGGATTTTCTTTTAAGAATGAGGTACCGCGGCTGTTTTTCTCCCAACTATAATTTTGTTGGATCTCCCTCACCATAGTTTCCGAATTTAAAACTTTTGGCGGAACCGGTAATGTTAAGGTTTCTCCTGTTAAATAATTTACTTGATAAAGACCTTTATCAACCGCAAAAACAAGTGTCGATTTATCTGAAGAATATAAAATAAATTTGCCTTGAATCATTTCTGCAGGATTTTGTCTCTTAATAGGATAAACCTTTCCACGCACTGTAGCAACTACGAAATCGTTATTAACAACTACTGTAGTCCTTGTGATTTCTTCCAATCCTTTCGCAAAATCTTTATCCTTTGCACCGTTAGAAGGTAGCGTTAAAGCTACAGCATTAGGCAGACCATTTTGAAGTGTAATGATGTAAAATGGCGAGATTTTTTTAGCTCCATCTTCTATTTGCACTAAAACTGCAGTTTTCTGTGAATTAATAAATCGAGCATCCTGATATTTTTTCGCCAATGGTTTCGATCCATCTTGAATATACAATGCAGTATCTTTTAATTTAACCGCAAAACCGCCAGAGCTATCAGGATTTTTATCATATACGTCTTCAACGACTAATATTTTATCTTTATATTTCGGAAACTCATTAAAATCATCTTTATCGGTAAATGCTTTAGAGGTTAAGGTTTTTTCCAAACTTCCACCCGTACAGCTAAATAGTGTAATGGAAAGAAAAAGAGCAAGTAGTGTGTTTTTCATAAAAAGGAATAGCTTTAATTTTTTAGCTAATTTATCATCTTTATCCTTTTAGATTAAAAAAATGGACAATTAAATTTTTGCCTAACAAAAAAAATACAACTTTTGAATGATAAATTATTTTATAAATTAGTTAATAGCACAATGATTATTATTGAAACTGAAAGGTTAATTCTTCGTGAATTAGAAGAAACCGATGTTGAAGGCATGTTTACATTGGATAGCGATGCTCAGGTACATCAGTTTTTGGGCAATAAACCTGTATCTACCATCGATGAAAGCAGAGCCGATATCAAATTTATAAGAGCGCAATACATCGAAAATGGAATTGGCCGTTGGGCTGTAATTGAAAAAGAATCAAACCAATTTGTGGGGTGGAGCGGTTTAAAATTAATTAAGGAAAACATTAATTATCATTGCAATTATTATGATATCGGATATCGTTTTATCAGCAAATTTTGGGGTAAAGGTTATGCTACCGAATCGGCTCGGGCAGTAATGGAATATGGCTTTAATACCTTAAAATTGAATGAAATTATTGGCATTGCAGATATAGAAAATCAGGCATCAATTAACGTTTTGGAAAAATTGGGATTGAAGAAAATCAATATTTTTGAATATCATGGAAAAGCACATCAATGGTTAAAAATTGAAAAATTTTGAGGTTTAAGCCCATCAATAAAAATATCTTAAGAGAGTGAAATTCTCAACAATATGTTATTTAGATTTTCATAAATTAGCATAAACGATCTTACTCATGATACCACTGATTTTCATTCCATTTATTTTCATTCTTCTTGCAAAGAAAGCCAATGCAGCCAGAGCCGCTTATAAGATGAAAGATTATTCACGATTTAAAATGGAGTTGGTAATGCTTACAATAATGGTAGTAATTGGATCAAGCTTGGTAATTTTTATGCAACTGAAATTTTTTAAATAATTTAGATTGATCATTAAATTATCTGGATTTAATATCAAATGATTTAAGTTTTAATACCTATTCCTTACCATTTCCAACTTAAATCTTCATGATAATTTAAATTTAAATTTCTCGCAAGCGAAATTAAGTCATCTCGCAATCTGTTTACATTTTCGATACCGGCTTTAGGAATAATTACCGTTTCAATTTTCAGTTTTATAAAGAAATGATTTTCAGTTTCAGACATAGAACTAATTTGTGATAAAAATACATCAGATTGACCAGCAACACTCTCATAATGCAAATGAGAATCATTTATTTTTAATCTAACCTCCTTATCAAATCTACTTTCGTAAGCTTTTAAAAGCTTCTTATAATGATGAATATAATGTCTCTTCATCCTTCCAGAATGAAAAAACGAGATGATCAATAAGATGCAGAAAAGTATTAATGCCATCAGCATTTCATCTTTCCAAAGCAAAAATGCTATTAACATGGAGATGATAAATAAATAGGCAAACCAGGTTTTAAGGATAATTTGTTTCAGCTTTCCATCATTCTTGAAATGATATAAGTTAGCCTGTAAAAAATCTTTTTCCTTTAAAATATATTTGATATCAATCACTTCTGTATGTTTTAATACGTATCTCGCCTAAATATTATTCTGCCCACAATAAGAAATTAATAATATCACATTGTTTTCTGGATGCTTCCGGAATTTCATCCTGAAACATAAAGAGCATGCCATTTGTATTTAGTTTCAGTTTATCTTTAGTAAGCGTACTGGTTATGTCTTCAAGCTTATCCTTAGTTTCGGCTGGTATAGCTAGTAAAACTTCATTAAAATACTTTTTAAATATAACTTGTTTTTGCATGGTGGTTTTAGGATTTAAACTAAGATGTATCTCATTAAATAGAATTGCATGAACATCTGGGTAGAATTTAAAAAACTGTAGAGAAAGTATCGATGACAAGTAAGCTTTTGGCTGTACATATTTCTGATTTCGATCCATTTCCTTTTCCAAAACCCAAATTTTATTATTTAAAACGCTATCGTAAACAAGCTTCAGCTGATTTATTGACTTTTGAAGCATCGGCGATAATTTCATTTCTCTCCTTAATACCCGGTATTTGGGAAGAAGCTGTGTTTTATAATTTATTATATAATTCGCTTTAACTAAAAAATCATCTTTCCAAAAAGTATCTCTTTTACATTTTTCATATTCAACTTTGGTTAATAATAAACTATCACATGTATTTGAACTTATTTTTTGTCCATAAACATGAACGAAAAATAGATTAAAAATTATTATTAACCTGAAAATTAGAGATTTCATAATATAAATGAGGATGGTTTAATACTGCATACATTAATATAGATCTACTAAAATATCAAAAAACATTTATCATCCACAATAATGAAGATGGTAAACTTTTATAATTTCTAATAGTAAATTATTTTCTTGGTTTAGTTTTTGATATGAGTTGAAAAAATCAGAAAATCATGAAAAATTTATTTATTTGCGGGCTTGTAATATGTTTATTTAGTGCTTGCCTGGAAAAGTTCGATCAGAAAAAATTAACGCAAACTAAATGGGAACTAACTGAATTACCAGGCTTAACACTACCTACAAGTGCAAAAGCAACTTTAAATTTTGGCGATAGCTTAAAAGTAAATGGAAAAGCTTTTTGCAATAACTATGGCGGCCAGGCAGAAGTGGTAGAAAATAAAATTATGCTTAAGAATCTGTTCAGCACCAAAATGTTTTGTCAGGAAACTGATGCAGCCGAGCGAGCTTATTTGCAAGCGATTAATCAGGTTAATACTGCTAAAATTGAAGGCGATAGATTAACCCTATTAAACGGAACGCAAAAGTTGTTGGTTTTTAAGAAACTAGATTAAGAATAATTTATATATTCAAAAGCCCGAAATAAACTTTTTTAGTATTTTCGGGCTTTTAGTTTTTATAACGAAACGATGTCATTAAAAATCAAATTGGATTTTAAGTTCTTTTTCTCTACAGCGAGAAATGCTTTTGTACTGTTTCAAAAAAACGATCCATTACGATTGGCAGGAGCAACTGCTTTCTTTACCAACTTTGCGTTACCACCTATCCTCATTATATTAATTCGGTTATTCGGCATGTTTACCGATAGAAGAATGCTTGCCACACATTTATTTGAGCGCTTGGCAAATATTCTTGATGATGATAGTATACAACAAATTAGATCGACATTAAGAAATATTCGTGGAATTGATCAGGCTTGGTACATTACCCTTTTTAGCTTTGTTTTTTTCTTATTTGTAGCCACTACCCTTTTTAATGTAATCAAAAACTCATTGGAACAAATTTGGAATATTGGCCAGAAAGATAAAAAAGGTGTGCTCAGCACATTAAAATCAAGGGCAATTTCTGTAATTATTATTTTATTGGCGGGTATTTTATTTTTTATAGGTTTACTGGCCGATAGTGTTCAAGCCATTATTGGTGCTTATTTAAATACCAATTCTCCATCTTTCGGACTTGTTTTAACCTCCATTTTAAATCAATTTATTTTCGTCATCATCGTTACCACCTGGTTTACCATGTTGTTTAGGTATTTAACCAATGGCCGACCAACGTGGAAAGCAGCACTTTCAGGTGGATTATTAACAGGGTGCTTATTTACCGCTGGAAAGTATATTTTAAGAATATTGTTACCCCTTAGTAATATCAGCAATATTTATGGTTCGGCAGGCTCACTTATTGTTATTATGCTATTTGTGTTCTACTCATCGCTTATTTTCTACTTTGGTGCATCATACATTAAAGCATTAAGTATTGGTCGTGAAACACCAATTATTCCTAAAAACGGATCTTACGCATACGAGTTAACAGAAGTTGATTTAGTAGAAAAACCTGATTAACAGAAAAAGGCAAATCGTTATTGATTTGCCTTCTTCTGTTATGCTTTATTCTTTTCTTAGAATAATCTATATCCCAATCCAACTGTGAACAAATTCAACTTTGTTCCTGGGTAACCAGATTTATTGATTTTTGATAAACCCAATTCATATCTGGCTTCTAAACTTAATTTTTTCAAATCAACTCCAGCCCCAAATTGCCAGGCCAAAGCTTGATTTTTAAAATCAGCCCTGAAAACACTTCCCGCAGCTTGACTAAAACTTTGATTTTCATCAATTATTAAGGAAAACATTGGTCCTGTGTTTAATCTAACGCCGATTCCTGCAGCACCAAACTTCGTACCCACTAACAAAGGAACGTCCAAACTTGTAAAACGAACCTTATTTACTTCGCCAGTTGCATCGCTAATTAAATCAGCTTTTTTGCCAGATATGTATAGTTCTGGTTGAAAATGAATTCCCGCAGCACCAATCCTTGCCCATACTCCTCCATAAAATCCAGCCCGATTATCACTACTAAAAGTATTCTCCGAATCGAATTTAGAGAAGTTTGCTCCAGCTTTCAAACCAAATTGGAATGAAGGTAAAACTTGCGCACTTGCGAAAAAGCATACAAATAAGCATGCTACCGTTAAAGATAAAGATTTCATAATATGGGATATTTTATATGTTTCTAGCTAGTTGCATTGTTAATGGCTTCTTGTTCTTTTAAAGCCTCAACATTGTTTTTGTTGCCAAAATTCTCTGTTTTGTTTGCAAAATAGTCTAAAATAGACACAATCGTATCTAAATTATCCGCCAATCTTTGGTGCATATCACCTGCATCCTTTTCTAATCTACTATCCCCAAGTTCAATATTGTCGACTTCGATTTTGCCAATCTTCTGAATAAGTGCCTGTTGTGAATTTTGTAAATCCTCAAGTTCACGCACAATCTTCTCCATTAATTCAAACTTCTTTAAAGTATTCATAGGTCTTCTTTTTAATTTTTTAAACTGTTTTATAATAAACCCATACCTCATCAATTTGTTTTTATTTCCATTTATTTGGAATTTCAAAAAACAACTAATAAATTAGTTTAAAATCCAATTATTATGAAAAGTTTATTTCTCACAGCTGTATTTTCCGTGTTCAATATCATCGTTTTTGCCCAAACTTTAGCAATTGATAAAGATAAGTTGTTTGATTTATACCAAACCCAACGCTATGCAGAAGCTGGTGAATATCTAAAAGAAAATTATGGAGAAAACACAGAAGATTTGAAAGCATTGACCCAAATGGGTTACTGTTTTTTAATGGCGGGCAATAATGTAGAAGCAGAGAAATATTATTTGAAAGCTAATTCTTTGCAAGCCGATAACCTACCTATTCTTTTTAATTTGGCCAGCATCAATACTAGGAGGGGCAATACCGATAAAGCCAAGCAGTACTATGGGGAAATTGTAAAGCTTGATAGCAACAATTTTATTGTTTATAAACTTTTAGCAAACATGTATTTCTCCAATAAAGATTCGTTAAAGCGAGTTTACCTTTTAAAAGCAAATAAACTGGTGCCTACTGATGGCGATGTTGCTGTTGATTTGGCCGAAGTGCATGCTTTATATCAAGATAATGGTAAAGCTTACGATGTTTTGAATGTGGCTATTAAAGCTGATAGTGAAAATCTTGTATTGCAAAGAGCAAAACTTCCAATAGCGAATTATTTAAAAAAGTATGATGAAGTAATTGTTTCAGGTGAGGCTTTGCTAAAGATTGGGCCAGATGCGGCAGTTATAAAGGATGTTGCAAAGGCTTACTACTTCACTAAAAAATATGATAGAGCAGTTGCTCTTTTTACACAGCTGGAGAAAATGCAGATGCAAAATGAAAACACATTATATTATACTACACTATGTTATCGCTATTTAAAAAACCATAAAATGGCTGCAGTATATGCTAAAAAAACAATTGAGGAAGGGATTTCGCCAAATATCCCAAACTATTATGCACTATTGGGTTTAGCTTATGAGGAAAATCAACAATTTTCTCTGGCAAATGCTGCTTACAAGAAAGGACTTTTTTTTGATACTAACCCTACTTTATATTATCGGCTGGCCATACTTTATGATACTAAGTTGAAACAAAGTAAATCCGCAAGAAATTACTACCAACTTTATCTAAAAAGCAAACCCAATCCTAAAATTGACGAGCAGGAAATTAAGTTTGCTCAAGCGAGAATTGAGCAGATGGATTTATTAACTAAATAAGATCTTCGAAAACAGGCTTCACATTATCCCAAAATTCATCTAAAGCAATAATTCTGGGTTTAAAAAATGAGATCAAATCTGGCCAATGTTGTTGGTTAAATACGCTCACGCCATTTAATGTAATCGAAATTTGGCTCACCGTTTTTCCATATTCATCGGTAAAATCTTTTACCCAATCCCATTCCTCATTCATGGTGTTCGAAAACATCAATTTAAATTCCTCAAATTGATCAAATATTAAATGCCTGATATCTGCATCTGGGTGTGTAAGCTGAATAGCTATGATAGCCTGCTTATTGGTAACATCCATTTTAAAGAAGATATTTTTGACACCAGTTTTGTAATTAACCCAATGTACGGTTGATCCACTTGCAGATGGAACAGGTTTCATATACTGCCCAAAGCTAATCCAAAATTGCTGTCTTAACCTCGCGGCCTCTTCTTTGCTATACATATTATTTAATGCGATTGCTATAAATTAAATGATATTTTTTGAGCAATAGCCTGCAATATTAAAGCATTAATATTTGTATTCAAAATGATAATTTCCTGATCCGATTTTTTCCTTTTTCTCACTTTTTGGTAACACCACTGTAGCTGTAGAGTTAGGTGGAACAGATACATCCAATTTGAAAAGACCATTTTCCAATGTCCATGATGATTTTACCAAACCATAAACAGTTTCCAATTCGCCAGCTGCGCTAGATAATTTTCCACCTGGTTTTGGAGCGATTAATATTTCTTTGTAACCAGGATTTTGAGCTACTGGATTTATTCCTGTAATGTTTTTGTACATCCAATCGCCGATAGCGCCATAGGCATAATGATTGAACGAGTTCATATCCGGAGTTTGAAAAGATCCATCTTGTTTAATACCGTCCCATCTTTCCCAGATAGTAGTTGCCCCCATTTTAACTGGATATAACCATGAAGGATAGCTTTCTTGCATCAATAAATCGTAAGCAACATTATCGTAATCAAAACGGCTTAATACGTGGCACAAATAAGGTGTTCCTAAAAAACCTGTGGTTAAATGGTTTCCATAATCTTTAACATTTTGCACCAATCTTTCTGCTGCTTGTTTACGGTTTTCTTCAGGCAGCATATCAAATTGCAAAGCCAAAACATAGGCTGTTTGCGTGTTCGAAGCCAACTTACCATTTGCCGTCATGTTCTCATTCACATAGGCTTGCTTAATTCTTTTTAGAAGGCTTTCATATTTCGCTATATCTTCTGTTTTACCCAAAACCTTTGCAGCATTAATCAATAATTGTGTAGAATGTGCATAAAATGTTTGCGCAATCATATACTTGTCTGTTACTGCTGCACGCCCATCATTATCATCATTAGGTCGATAAAATAGCCAATCGCCAAAGTGCGAACCAGTGTTCCACAAATCATTTTTGGCAACCGATGAAATATAATCTACCCATTTTTTCATACTAGGATATTGTGCTGTCAAGATGCCTTTATCGCCATAAGCTACATACATATCCCAAGGAATAATAGTGGCTACATCGGCCCAACCTGCCGATCCAGCATCGCGTTTATTCAATACATTTGGTATCACATAAGGTACACTTCCATTTTCCAGTTGATCTGCAGAAACATCCTTCATCCATTTGGTAAAAAAACCAGCTACATCCATGTTGTAAGCAGCTGTATTTGCAAATGCTTGCGCATCACCAGTCCAACCTAAACGCTCGTCTCTTTGCGGGCAATCAGTAGGAACATCCACAAAATTTCCTTTTTGCCCCCACTGAATATTATGCTGCAACTGATTTAGCATCGCATTTGAACTTGTAAACCTTCCGGTTTGTTTCATATCTGAATATACCGCCACAGCTGTTAAAGCATCAGCAGTTAATTCTCCGGGATAACCGTCAATTTTTACATACCTGAATCCCTGAAAAGTGAAATGGGGCTCAAAAGTTTGTGCAACGTTATCTTTAAGAATATACTGATTTGATTGTTTTGCAGACCGTAGATTGGTGGTATAAAAATTTCCAGCTTTATCCAATACCTCTGCATGGCTTAAAGTAATTTTTGTGCCCGCTGGCCCTTTGGCTTTAAGTATCACCCAACCCACCATATTTTGCCCAAAATCGACAACGGTTTCTCCTAAAGGTGTTTTGAAAATTTTAATAGGTTTAAAGATTTCATGTTTTGTAACCGGCGGACCGCTCATGCCAACCAACTTTACCTTATCTTTTGGGATAATTCTTGTGGCCTTCCATGATAAGTTTTCCTTAAAACCGATATTATCCCATCCTTTTTGTTCTTTTCGGGCATCATAGGTTTCACCATTATAAATATCCGATGATAAAATCGGGCCATCGGAAGTTTTCCAGGTATCATCAGTGATAAAAATTTCTCTGGTTCCATCTCCATATACCACTTCTAACTGAAAAAGTAAGGCTCTCGTATCGCCATAAAATTTACTTTGTCCTGCAAAACCTATTCGGCCTTTGTACCAACCATCGCCTAAAGAAACACCAAACGCGTTTAAACCTGTTTTTAAGGAATTTGTTAAATCATAAACCTGATATTGCAAATGATCCTGATAACTTGTCCACCCTGGTGCAAAATAGTGGTTGCTTATCCGTTGACCATTCAAGCGGGCTTCATACAAACCTTTTGCGGTGATATAAGCAGTGGCTGTTTTTATTTTCTTGCGAATATTAAATTCCTTCCTAAATATCGGACTTGCTGCTGAAGTATCTTTTCCTTCAATAGTTATCCAATTGGCAATCCAATCCTTCTCTTTTAAGCCGGTTTGAAACCACTGCACTTGCGACCATTTCGATGTATTGCCATGATTATCTTTTACCCTTACCTGCCAGTAATATTTGGTTTTCGATTCCAAATCTGGTCCGGCATACGTAACCAAAACCGACTGATCACTTTTTTTATCTGATGACCAAACTGTACTTTTGCTGATCGTCTCGTTTTTTCCTACACGTATTTCATAATTGGTTTGCAATGTATTTTTGATATCCGATTGCGTTTTCCAGCTAAACCGAGGTTGAGAATTATCTACACTAAAAGGATTTACCAAATGTTCAACAGTTAAATCTTGTACTGCGATTTTTTGAGAAAACCCCTTAACAGAAGAAAAAACTACAATAGTAAAAACAACAAAAAATCGGGTAAGCAATGATGATGGGCTCATGTTGGTGATATTAAATTTGGCTTTGGTTACACTATAATGCGCATTAAATCAGGGCTAACTGTCCTGTACAGTTATGTATAAAAGAAAAGCCTTGGTTAAAATAACCAAGGCAAAGCTTATTAACTAAAATTTTACTTTTAACTCCTTAAAAATCTACTTGTTCGCCATTAAACGAGCAACATATTTTCCAATAATATCAAACTCTAAATTTACGGTATCGCCAACTTGGACCTGATGCAAATTGGTGTGCTCAAAAGTGTAAGGAATAATGAATACAGAAAATTCATTAGCCTCAGAATTAACTACCGTTAAGCTAATTCCATTTACACAGGCCGAGCCTTTTTCTACAGTAACGTTACCGGCTGAAGCATCGTATTTGAAACGGTACTCCCAACTTCCATCCAATTCTGCTCTCTTAACGCAAACCGCTGTTTGGTCTACATGCCCTTGAACAATATGCCCATCCAGGCGTGCATTCATTTGCATACATCGCTCTAGATTAATTTTGCTGCCTACTTTTAAATTGCCCAAATTGGTTTTATTCAGCGTTTCATCAATGGCCGTCACTGTATGTGAACTATCATCTAATGCCACCACAGTAAGGCAAACGCCGTTATGAGCTACGCTTTGATCGATTTTAAGTTCATGGCTTATTGACGACGAAATGGTAAAATGAATATTGGTTTGATCGTTTTTGATGGCTGTAACTTCGCCTAGGTTTTCTATAATTCCGGTAAACATGGTTTAATATTTAATTCTATTTTTTCTCCAATCGGAAGTTTTTGCCACAGCACTATCAAATTTTTCAATGCTGTTTTTGTTTTTGAAAAGCTTCGCTGCAACTAAAGCCGCGATCAATGCTTCCGTTTCATCGTAATTTTTAAGGCTCTCGGCATTAAAATATTTGCCAACAAAATGAGTATCAAAATCTCCAGACCTAAAAGCCTGGTGCTGCATTACAAATTTACCAAAACCCAAAGTAGTTTCTATCCCGGTAATATCATATTCGTCGATGGCTCTGATCATTCTTTGTATAGCCTCTTCCCTATCTTTTCCAAAAGTGATCAGCTTTGCGATCATCGGATCATAATATATTGGAATTTCCATTCCCTGTTCAAAACCATCATCTACCCTTACACCATTTCCTTTTGGCGTTTTATAGGTTTGCAAAGTGCCAATATCTGGTAAGAAATTATTATTTGGATCTTCAGCATACACCCTCAATTCTACCGCATGACCATTGATTTTTAGATCCTCCTGATTAAAACTTAAGGGCTCTCCTGACGCAATTTTAATCTGCTCCTTAACCAAATCAATCCCAGTAATTAATTCTGTAACGGGATGCTCTACCTGAAGTCGCGTGTTCATTTCCAAGAAGAAAAAATCCAGATTTTCATCTAAAATAAATTCTACAGTACCGGCACCAGTATAACTGACCGAACGGGCCACATCTACCGCACATTCCCCCATTTTTTCTCTAATTTCTGGTGTTAAAACGGATGAAGGTGCTTCTTCTACCACTTTTTGATGACGCCTTTGAACAGAACATTCACGCTCGAAAAGATGAACAATATTGCCATGCTCATCACCCAAAACCTGAATTTCGATGTGCCGGGGAGAAGTTACATATCTTTCGATGAAAACCGCTCCATCACCAAATGCTGACGTGGCTTCGCTAACTGCCAGTTGCATCTGTTCTTCAAAATCGTTTACACCATCTACAATGCGCATGCCTTTGCCACCACCACCAGCGGCTGCCTTTATCAAAATAGGGAAACCCACTTCAATAGCCCTACGCTTTGCCTCGGCAACATCTGTAATGGCCTCCTCAGTTCCTGGAACCATTGGAATGTTATATTTTAGTGCGGCAGCTTTGGCGGAGAGTTTATTACCCATAATCTGCATGGCTTTTGGCGATGGACCAACCAAAATCAATCCTGCGTCAGCAACCTGCTGAGCGAAACCTGCATTTTCAGATAAAAAGCCATAACCAGGATGAATGGCATCAGCACCGGTATCTTTACAAGCCTGAATTATCTTTTCTCCAACCAAATAACTTTGATTTGAAGCCGCAGGACCAATAAAAATAGCTTCGTCGGCGTAGCGAACATGCAAAGCATTCCGGTCAGCTTCCGAAAAAACCGCTACGGTTTTGATACCCATTTCCTTAGCCGAACGCATAATTCTTAGGGCAATTTCTCCCCTATTTGCAATTAAAAGTTTGGAGATTTTAAGTTGACTATTTTCAGATGATGACATTTGGTTAGAATTTTATGATGTACACTTTCGGATTCCTAAAAGAAATCCATTATTACAAATGTAAAATTATTTCGATGGCCTCATCAATCATCGATTCACTAAGATCGAGATGAGTAACCAACCTGACAGTACTTGCAGAGGTAGTATTACAATGCAAACCTTTGTCTCTTAGTTGATCGACAATTTTCTGTGCCAAACCTGTTGCTACTTCAAAAATTAAAATATTTGTTTCTACAGGCATAATCGACTTTACATAACTGGTTCTAGCCAATGCAACAGCCAATGCCTTCGCATGATCATGGTCAACTTTTAATCTTTCTACATGATGATCAAGGGCATATATACCTGCTGCAGCTAAAAACCCGGCTTGGCGCATCCCTCCACCAAAAGCCTTTCTTATTTTTCTGGCCTTGGTAATCATATCTTTTGATCCCAATAAAACCGATCCTACTGGTGCACCTAATCCTTTTGATAAGCAGATTGAAATTCCATCAAAGTATTTTCCATACGCACTAGCCTTATCTCCGGTAGCCACCAGAGCATTAAAAATACGGGCGCCATCCAAATGTAGTTTCAATCCTTTGATATTACATAAATGATGTATTGGGGCAATTTGATCTAAAGTATAACATTTCCCGCCTCCTTTATTCACCGTATTTTCTAAAACTACCAAACTCGAATTCGGGTAGTGAATATTATCTTCGTTGATTTCGGGTTCAATTAATTCTGGCGTTAATATTCCGCGTTCACCATAAAGCAGCCTCACAGAAGCTGCAGAATGAAAAGCAATACCGCCAATTTCATATCGGTAAACATGAGCAGTTTGATCGCAAATTACCTCATCCATGGGTTGGGTAAAACATTTTATGGCAATTTGATTGGTCATTGTTCCCGAAGGACAAAACAATCCGGCTTCCATATTAAACATTAAAGCCAATTTATGTTCTAGCGCAGTTACTGTTTCGTCTTCTCCAAAAACATCATCACCCACCCTGGCACTCATCATGGCATCTAACATACCTGCAGTTGGTTTAGTAACTGTATCACTCCTGAAATCTAAAAATCTGCTATTCATTTTTTAAAGAATTGTAAAATGTTTTTGACGATTAAAAAAAAAGACCAATGCCTTTTCTGGTATAATTTTAAGGTTTTTAGCCCATTAAGACCGTTATATAGTGTATTTTTTACACACTTAATTTTTCACAACAACAAATTGTTAAAAAATTATTAAAAAAAAAGATACAAAATATAAGAGTTTTTATACTTTTATCGTGCTAAAACCAAAAATAAATAAAATGATAGTAATTGCAGACGGTGGATCTACCAAAACAAATTGGTGTTTGATTAACGAGGCCGGCAGAAAAATTTACTTTAACACCGAGGGTTACAATCCGTATTTTTCGAAAGGAGAATATATTGTAAAGTCTTTAAATGAAACTCTTCCAGACCACTTGGAAAGAGAGAAATTGCAAGGAGTTTATTATTATGGAGCTGGTTGTTCAACCCCTGGGAATGTAAAAATTGTGGCTGATGCCATGAAACAGGTTTTTACCAATGCCGAAATCTTTGTTGGTCATGATTTACTTGCCTCTTGCAGAGCGCTTCTTGGAAACGAGCCAGGATTTGCTGCTATTTTAGGTACCGGTACCAATTCATGCCTTTATGATGGGACAGACATTACCTTAAACATTGATTCATTGGGTTATTTTTTAGGTGATGAAGGAAGCGGATCATTTATTGGTAAGCGCATTTTGAGCGATTACATGAAAGGTTATATGCCAAAAGGTTTACGTGAAGCATTTTATGATAATTATGCTTTAACCAACGAAGATATTTTTGATAATATTTACAACAAACCTCTGCCAAACCGTTTTTGTGCTAGTTTCAGTAAGTTTCTTTATGATTTTAAAGATAATTACGAAGATTACGCATTCAGCACAATTGATTATGCTTTTACTTCTTTCTTTGAAGCTTTAGTTATCCACTACCCGAACTATAAAGATCATAAATTAAACTGTGTAGGTTCTGTAGGTTACAGTTTCCGTGATATTTTAAGTATCGTGGCCGATCGTTACGAAATGGGTGTAGGTAAAATTATCCGTTCTCCTATAGATGATTTGGTACATTATCACTTAGAACTCGCTCCGAAAAAATAAATTTTAAATTCGGAATCTTTAGTCTGAATTACAAAAACATAAAATAAGAAGCCCGATTTGAAATCTCAAATCGGGCTTCTTTGTATAAAATTATCGGTTCAATGCCGCACTATTCACTTTCTACTTAAACTTTTCACTTTTTACTTTTTACTTTTAGCTTAAAACGATATTTCTTTTCCAAAAAGCTTCGCATACTTTCGCTTATCAAAACGATATAAAGTTGCGGCTCTGTAAGAAACGCCTTTTTGCTTTTCATCCAGCTCCTTTAACACACCAAAGCTTACAATTTTCTTTCTAAAATTTCTTTTATCGAGTTTTTTGCCCAATACCAACTCATAAACATGCTGTAGTTGAGTTAAGGTAAACTTTTCTGGTAAAAGCTCGAAAGCAATTGGCTGATGTTTAATTCTACGTTTGATTTTTTCTAATCCCTTGTCATAGATCTTTTGGTGATCAAAAGCCAATTTAGGCAAATCAGTAATTGGCAACCAGTTTGCCCGTTTGGCGTAATTACTTATCGGGCGAAGTTCTTTATCGCCACCCAAACGAATAAGTGCATAATACGCCAAAGTGATTACCCTTCCTTGCGGGTGCCTGTTGGGGTCGCCAAAGGCATAATATTGCTCCATGTAAATGCCACGAAGACCAGTAAGTTCATATAAAATTCGAGAGGCTGATTGATCCAAACTTTCATCGGCACCAACAATGTTACCGGGCAATGCCCACCAATCTTTAAACGGTTCTTCATTCCTTTCAATGAGAAGAATTTTCAATTCCTTTCCATCAAATCCAAACAAAACGCAATCTATCGAGAATACTGAATCTAAATGAGGTAAAATTTGTTCCAAGGTAAAATTTAGTTATTTTAAGCAGATAAAGGTATGACTTTCAATATTAAGTAAAAAAAATAAAAAAAATTACTTAGTGTAAAAATTACACACTATATTCGTATCATAGATGGAGCCAAATATTAAAAATATAGCTGTACTTACTTCTGGTGGCGATGCCCCAGGAATGAATGCCGCAATCAGAGCTGTTGTTCGTACCGGAATATATCATGGCATTAACATGTTTGGTGTAATGCAAGGGTATCAGGGATTAATTACCGACAACATAAAACCAATGGATGCCCGATCTGTAAGTAATATTTTACACTTGGGCGGAACAATTTTAAAAACCGCACGTTGCCTGGAATTTAAAACAGATGAAGGACAACAAATTGCCTATAATAATTTAAAGAAAAACAATATTGATGGCTTGGTGGTGATTGGTGGCGATGGAACTTTTACAGGAGCCAAAAGATTCTCTGAAACTTTTGGTGTTAAAGTAATTGGTATACCAGGCACTATTGACAATGATTTAGTGGGATCGGATTTTACTCTAGGATATGATACTGCCATTAATACCGTTATTGAAGCAATAGATAAAATTCGCGATACTGCAGATGCGCATGACCGATTATTTTTTATTGAAGTAATGGGTAGAGATTCTGGTTGTATTGCCTTAAGAAGCTCGATTGCCAGCGGTGCCGAAGCGGTTTTATTGCCAGAAAGAGAAACCAGTGTAAATGAATTAATTGATAAACTTGCTTTAGGAGCTGCAACAAAAAAATCATCGAGTATTGTAATTGTTGCCGAAGGGCACAAACAAGGTGGTGCTTACGATATTGCTAAAAAAGTAAAAGAAACTTTTGATCATTACGATACCAAGGTTACTATACTCGGACACTTACAACGTGGTGGAAGTCCGAGCAGTTTTGACAGAATTTTAGGTAGCCGCCTGGGTTTTGCTGCAGTAAATGCGTTAATAGCTGGAGAAACCGAGCAAATGGTTGGCTTAAAAGGCAACGAAATTAAAATGACCAGTATTACAGAAGCTTTAACAGCACATAGCTTTAAACTGGAACCCGATTTAATGGAAATGACAGAAGTTTTATCCATATAAATATGATAGCAGTAGTTTACAGTGGATCGAGAACGGCATTTTGGAAATTAACACAAAATGGACAGGTTGTAGCACATTGCAATACTAGTGGTATCAATCCAACTTTTGTAGATTCAAAAATGCTGTTGCAAATTTTGAACAAAAAGGTGGTTTTGGTTAACAATGCTGAAAACATAAAGAAAATATATTTCTTTGCCGCCGGTGCTTCATCGCCCGATCGTAAAGAAGAATTATCAAAAACCCTTTCATCATTTTTTAGATACAGTAAGGTTTTTGTTGAGGATGACTTATTTGGAGCAGCGAAAGCCGCATGTTATGATAAGCCTGGAATTGTTGGTATGCTGGGCAGTGGCTCACATTGTGCCTACTTTGATGGTAAAAAGCCTTTAAAAAATAACTTCGGATTAGGATATATCCTTGGAGATGAAGGCTCTTCAAATTATTTCGGAAAAATGCTTTTAAAAGACTTTTTAAGTGAGAAATTACCCGCTGATTTGGAAGCAAAATTTATTGGAAATTATAATCTAGATCGCCCTCAGATCCTGGAAAGAATTTATAACAAGCCACAGGCTAATATTTTTTTAACTTCTTTTTTTGAATTTTTTACGCAAAACATTGATCACGAATACATCATCAAATTAATTGATAGTGGATTTGAAAAATATTTCCAAACCTATATTCTACCAACAGTAGAAAGATATGGAAAGGAAGACATTCATTTTGTAGGCAAAGTGGCCTCAGAGCTGGAAGAACGCTTGCAATTAACTGCAGAAAAACACCAACTCAAAATTAAAACGATTATTAAAGAACCAATACTAAATTTATTAAAACATTACACTAATTAACAAAACAATGAGCAAAATTGGAATAAACGGCTTTGGCCGTATCGGCAGACTGGTTTTCAGAGCTGCACTTAAAAGAGGATTAGATATTGTAGCAATTAACGATTTAATTGAGCCAGATTACATGGCTTATATGTTAAAATATGATTCAACTCACGGCAAGTTTGATGGAACAATTGAAGTTGTTGATGGAAATTTAGTTGTTAATGGAAAAACAATCCGTGTAACAGCAGAAAGAAATCCAGCTGATTTAAAATGGGACGCTGTAGGTGTTGAAGTTGTAATCGAATCTACTGGATTATTTTTAACTCGTGCTGATGCAGAAAAACACATCGCTGCAGGTGCAAAAAAAGTAGTTTTCTCGGCTCCAGCTAAAGATGCTGATATCCCAACTTACGTTATGGGCGTTAACCACGATAAATTAACAGCAGATCAAACTATCGTTTCAAATGCATCATGTACTACAAACTGTTTAGCACCAATTGCTAAAGTGTTAAATGATAATTTCGGAATTGTAGAAGGTTTAATGAGTACTATTCACGCTGTAACTGCAACACAAAAAACTGTTGATGGCCCATCCGCAAAAGATTGGAGAGGTGGCCGTGGTGGTTTTTCTAACATCATTCCATCATCAACTGGTGCTGCTAAAGCTGTAGGTATGGTTCTTCCTGAATTAAAAGGAAAACTTACAGGTATGTCATTCCGTGTTCCTGTTGCCGATGTTTCTGTTGTTGATTTAACAGCCCGTTTAGAAAAACCAGCAACTTACGAGCAAATCAAAGCAGCTATGAAAGAAGCTTCTGAAGGTTATTTAAAAGGTGTTTTAGGTTACACAGAAGATGAAGTTGTTTCATCTGATTTTATTGGAAACGACCATGCCTCTATTTTTGATGCAGGTGCCGGTATTTCATTAAATGATAACTTTGTAAAAGTTGTTTCTTGGTACGATAACGAATGGGGTTACTCATCTGCACTGGCTAAATTCGTAGAATACTATGGTAGCTTGAAATAAAATTAAATAAATATTAAAATTAATAAGCGGCAATGTTTCATAACATTGGCCGCTTTTTCTATATAAAAACGTTTTTTACTAATAAATTAAAAAATATTTTACATGCATATTTGGTATTTAATTACCTAAAACTATACAATAAATAACAAAAACATCTAAAAAAGATAAATTTTAGGAAATAATCACGAATAAATACACTTAACAATCAATAATTTAGCATAAATGCAAGAATATAACTATTAAAAAATTCAGATTTAACAATTTCTTAACATATTTTAGCCATATATTTGCACTACAATCATTTTACATACCGCAATCGCTCAAAAAAGTAATTGTAAATAAAAAATGACAAAAAAAATACTTAAAAATTTCTTAGTGTATTTTTTACACTATGAAATTTTTTACTATATTTGTAGAGTAATAAACGGAACGATGTTTGTTTATAATAAAAAAGATAAAAACATCCTTTAAGAAACTAAGGTTTCGGATAGGATTTAAGACAAAGCCTGGCTCATAACAGGTTTATATTTGGTTAGAAAAAAAGGAGACGCTTGGATGAGGTCTCCTTTTTCTTTTACAAAGAAATTTTTAAAAAAATAAAATATACCAAAGCTTCAATTAAGACAGGATATATTAAAATTAAATAGAATAATTAATCGGAGATTTTACTATGAAGCAACTTTCGAAATATTAATATTTTTAGTTGCAATTTGATTTATCCAGGTAAATAGTTTGATCTTATTTTCATCATAAAGAGAAATGGTATTCCATACTTCAAGAAAAACACTTTCTAACACCATTGATGCTTTATTTTGTTCGCAAGAACTTCTCACTATAATACCATAAACAGCAGATGCATACTTTTGATAAAGTATTTTAAATGCAGCCTCATCTTTAGCCCGCAACCGATCTAAAAATATCTTTTGATCAGAGATCCAAACTTTAAGTTTTAAATCTGTTTCTTGATCGAGAATAAGTGGAGTAGACAGCTGCATTTTATAGGGTATGATATTTTCATAACATCATGCGGCCTATAATGTTCTGGTAATAACCACTGAATCAAACAACTAATTGGAATACAGCCCAAATGAGTAATTCTTCATAAACACCTTAATCTTTTTTGATCAGAAATAATTAATTCGTATTAAATGCAAAAACAAATTAAAGATGATTCGTACCTTTGCTACTGAATGAAGTTTTTGATTTATTTAATGAGTTTCTTAATCGTCAGTCTATCCTGCATCAACTGCGAGGATGTTATGGCAATGGTTAATAATCCAACTGAATTATCAATTTCTAACATAGAGAAGTCCAAAGGTCTTACAGATCAGGACAATTGTTCCCCTTTATGTACCTGTAATTGTTGCGGTCAGCTTTTATTGGCAAATGTGCCGATTTCAATACCAAAAACACTAAAAAGGTTAATTCCTGAAAAGGAATTAAAATATTATAGTAACCATTTTTTATCTAAATACACTCAAAATATCTGGCAACCGCCAAAATTGAATATTCATTTCATCGGGTAACCGATTATTTCAGGATTATATCCATTTATTCAATTTTATAAATACATTAATGCAAAAAATAATTTTATTGTTCTGCACAATTTTGTGCATTACAGGTGCGTACGCACAGAATTCACTTAAAATAATTGTTAAAAACAAAGAGACTAAATCTGTTTTGAGTGATGCAACTATTTTAGTTAAAAACACAAATATTGTAGTCAAAACTTTGACCGATGGCACAACATCGCTCAATAATATTCCGAATGGAAACCAAACGCTTATAATTAGAAATATTGGTTTCGAAGAACAACAACTCACACTTCTATTTCCTGTCAATCAAGAAAAGCCACTCGAAATTTTAATGGAAGAAGCCGACCAGGAATTGGAGGAAGTGATTGTGTCATCTACACGAACAAGCAGAACCATCCAAAATACACCAACACGGGTAGAAACCATTGAATTGGAAGAAATTGACGAAAAGAGCAACATGCGACCAGCAAATGTTTCTATGATTTTGCATGAAAGCACGGGAATTGCCGTACAGCAAACTTCGGCAACTAGTGCAAATGCCAGTATCAGAATACAGGGTTTGGATGGAAGATATACCCAACTGTTAAAAGATGGTTATGCCAGTTTTGGAAATTTTGCCAGTGGATTGAGCATTCTCGAAATCCCACCATTAGATTTGGCACAGGTAGAAATTATTAAAGGTCCTTCATCAACATTGTTCGGAGCTGGAGCCATTGCCGGTGTAGTTAATTTTATTTCTCGATCGCCAAGAGAAAAAGCAGATCTAAATTTCATCCTCAACCAATCTAACGTAGGCCAAACAAATATTGGCGCCTTTAGCATGCAAAGAGGAAAGAAATTTGGTTACAGCTTGCTTGCCCTTACCAATTTTCAGAAAGCTTACGATGTGGACAAAGATGATTTTACGGAACTGCCGAAAACCAAAGACTTCACCATTCATCCAAAACTTTTCATTTATCCAAATGATAAAGCAACCATTATAATTGGGAATGCCTTCACAAAAAGTGAAAGAACTGGCGGAGATATTTTTGTAATCAACAGCGGAGCAAATGCCAGTCATCGTTATTTTGAAGCTAATAATACCATTCGAAATACATCAACATTGGATTTCAGCTATAAAACGGCTGATCGAGATTTATTGAAAGTAAAAACCAGTTTTAATTACTTTAAAAGAGGAATAGAAATTCCCGACTACAGCTTCAATGGAATTAATTATAATTCGTACACCGACTTGAGTTATTTAAAAACCCTTAAAAATCAAAGCTTAATTTTTGGTGCGAATGTAGTTTACGATAAATTTTCAGAAAATGATCAACAGCCCACATTAAGGAAAGATTTCACGACAAAAACGGTAGGAGTTTATGCTCAACATACTTGGGATATTAGCGAAGCATTTAAATTAGAGAGTGGATTGCGAACAGATTTTGTAAATTATTTTAACAACAACTATAGCCAGAATGAAGTTTTTGTTCTCCCAAGAATCTCAGCTTTGTATAAATTTGATGACCATTGGAGTTCGAGAATTGGCGGTGGTTTAGGTTACAAAACCCCAACCCTTTTTACCGAACAAACGGAAACCTTTCAATACCAAAACCTGTTACCATTGGCTAATGTAAAAGCAGAAAGAAGTTATGGCGGAACTGCAGATGTTAATTTTAGAACCAATATTGGCGAAGATTGGGCAATTAGTTTCAATCAGATGTTTTTTTACACCCGAATCAACAATTCAACAATTCTGCTACAAGCCCTAAATGGCGATTTCTTTTTCTCAAATACAAAGGCTCCGGTAAGAAGTGTTGGTTTTGAAACCAACGCTAAACTGATTTTCCATGAAAATTTTAAACTTTTTGCCGGATATACCTTTACTGATGCAAAAGCAGATTACCTTTCAGTGATTCAAACCATCAGACTTTTGCCTAAAAATAAATTAAATCTGGCTCTGCTTTATGAAAAGGAAGGCAATTTTAAAATGGGATTGGAAGGTTATTTTACCGACAGACAGTTTTTATACAATAATCAACAAACCAATGCATTTTGGGAATTTGGCTTTATGGCGGAGAAAGTTTTTGGTAAAATATCTATTTTTATTAATGCAGAAAACTTCACCGATACGAGGCAAAGCCGATATAAAAGTGTTGTTAATGGCTCACACCTAAATCCTACTTTCGATGATATTTGGACACATACAGAAGGGAGAACCTTCAATGGCGGAATAAAATTAAAACTTTAAAAATTTATTTATAAAAATAAATCTTGCAAGTGCAAGGTGTTATTGTATCTTTGCACCCTCCTTGGAAGCTTCCACTCCAAGGATTAAGAAAGCCTTTCAGCAATGAGAGGCTTTTCTTATTTATACTCAAACACCCTTCGTTTGTTTCAATACGAAACTATTATTTGCTTTTAAGAACGATAACAGCAAGTGGTGGTAAGGTAATGTTGATAGAATATTCCTGTCTATTATAACCCTCTTTATTTGGAACAATGTCTCCCCTGTTATTGATACCACTACCATAATAAACAATATCGTCGGTATTGAATATTTCTTTCCATTTGGTTTTAAAAGGAACTCCAATACGATAATGTTCTCTAACTACTGGTGTTAGATTAATGGCAATAACCAATGTATCTTTCGCCTTTGGTCCTTTGCGCATAAAAATGAAAACAGATTCGTCCGCATTATCTGCATCTAACCATTCAAAACCTTCATATGTAAAGTTGAAGTGATACAATGCTGGTTCTTTTCTATATAAGAAATTTAATGCTTTAACAGTTTCCTGCATGCCTTTATGTGGAGCATATTGAAGCAAATGCCAATCGAGTGATTGTGTGAAATTCCATTCGTTGGTATCGCCAAATTCATTGCCCATAAACAAAAGCTTTGCGCCTGGGTGCGTAAACATATAGCCATAAAGCGCCCGAAGGTTTGCAAATTTCTGCCAATCATCACCTGGCATTTTATAAAGCATGGGCGATTTTCCATGTACTACTTCATCATGAGAAAAAGGCAGCATAAAATTCTCGGTAAAGGCATAAGTCATACTAAAACTTAACTGATGATGGTGGTGTTTTCTGCCCAAAGTATCCACTTTAAAATACTTTAAAGTGTCATTCATCCAACCCATCATCCATTTCATGCCGAATCCTAAACCACCTGCATGAACAGGATGTGTTACTCCAGGATAAGTGCTACTTTCTTCTGCAATGGTTTGAACACCTTCAAAATTACCATAAACTGCAACATTTAAATCTTGCAGAAACTGGATAGCACCAAAATTTTCTGGCCCGCCCTGATCGTTTGTTGCTGCATCTCCATCTTCTCTCGAAAAATTAAAATACAACATCGAAGCCACGGCATCAACCCGCAAGCCATCGGCATGGTATTGATCCAGCCAAAATATTGCATTACTAATTAAGAATGAGCGTACTTCAGGACGGTCGTAATTAAAAATATACGATTTCCAATCTGGATGAAAGCCCTTGCGCATATCTGCATGCTCGTACAAATGTGTTCCATCAAATTCGTAAAGTCCATGTCTATCTCCAGGGAAATGAGATGGTACCCAATCTAAAATAACAGCAATATTTGCTTTATGCAATTCATCAATGAGGTACATTAAACCTTGTGGTGAACCATAGCGAGAACTGGCACCAAAATATCCCGTAATCTGGTATCCCCAACTCGGAAAGAATGGAAATTCCATTACAGGCATTAGCTCTACATGGGTAAAACCCATTTCTTTAACATAAGAAACTAACCTTGGAGCAACTTCTCTTGCAGTTAAAACCCTTTCAGGATTACCAGGATCGCGTTCCCAAGAACCTAAATGCAGTTCATAAACTGATATCGGTTGATCGAGTGCATTCAGCTTAGGTCGTTTCGCCAACCACGATTTATCTTTCCAAATGTATTCGGTATTCCAAACAATTGATGCGGTTTGAGGAGGATGTTCCCATCGTCGGGCATAAGGATCACCCTTTAAATGTTCCGATTCATCAAATCCCTTAACAAAATATTTATACACTTCGCCTTTGGCCATACCAGGAAGAAAGCCTTCCCAAATACCCGATTTATCCCAGCGTTTATTTAATGGATGTGCAGTATTATTCCAATCATTGAAATCGCCAACGACACTTACTTTGGAAGCATTGGGTGCCCAAACGGCAAAATAGGTCCCTTCAGTTTTCTCTACATTAATGAGGTGTGACCCCATCTTTTCGTATAGCCTAAAATGCTTTCCAACCAAGAAAAGATCAATATCATATTCGGTAAACAAACTGTGCACCCAAACCGATTTACTGGTATCGGTTTTAAGCAAAGCTGTTTTTTTTTCTGAAACTTTTTTAGTTTTTGGCATGATGATTCTGGCTAGATGTTTTAGAGATACGAGAAATTAGAAATGTGATATTGATATCTCAAAAGATTAAAATAACAATTAGCCCCAAACACTAACGTAGCATTTAGGGCTTTTAATTTTTAGATACTTAAAATCTGTATCTCGGTAAAAGTTTTAAGACATTTGAAGTGTAGAACGTTCTGATCATCAGTATGGAAATCAGTTACTTCTTTATTATCCACTATAATTTTTTTCACCTGAAACTTAACACCCATTACATTACAAGCGTAAAATTCGTAGTTCGGGGTGTATAACCCTTCTATCCTTTGATTCACTTTCAATAATTGCTGATCGGCTTTTACTGTAAATTTTTTCTCCAAATAAATATCCTGCTCAAATGCAAAGGTATCGCCATGATCTTCGTACATATATGAATTTACTTCGTAATCACTTTGGTAAATGTTTAAAGTCACCTCTGTTATCGATTTCTCATCCACGTATTGCATCACCGGATATTCAGGAATTACCGAACCGGCTCTAACAAACATTGGCATGCTGTCGATTTTTGCCTCTACGGTATATTCGTTGCCACCTTCTAAAACCTCGTTAGTCCAGAAATTGTACCATGTTCCTTTAGGAAGATACACTTTTCTGGAGATTGCGCCTTGCTCCAGTACTGGGCAAATCAACAATTTATCGCCATAGCAAAAC
The DNA here is from genome assembly GCF_920984735.1 of Pedobacter sp. Leaf250. GTDB lineage: Bacteria > Bacteroidota > Bacteroidia > Sphingobacteriales > Sphingobacteriaceae > Pedobacter. Next base: position 105,825 of record NZ_CAKLBU010000011.1, read on the forward strand.
TCATCCTGACGGAAACTGTTGCTAATGTTTTCTTGCTCAAGCATTACCAAAGGTCTCAAAATAGGGAAACCGTAACGGTGATGTTCCCAGAAAACCGAGTATAGGTAAGGCATCATGCGGTAGCGCAACTCGATGAATTTACGGTTGATATCTTCAAAGAATTCGCCAAAACTCCAAGGTTCGCGTTCTGCAGTATCACCGGCAGAGTGTGCCCTCATAAATGGAGAAAACGTACCCAACTGAATCCAACGGGTGAACAATTCGCCATCAGGTTCTCCGCTAAAACCACCAATATCAGTTCCACAGAAAGGAACGCCAGAAACTGATAAACGCTGGCACTGAATGTTTCCAATTTTTAAATGTTCCCAAGTGGCGATGTTATCACCAGTCCACACACTTGCATAACGCTGCATACCCGAATAACCTGCACGGGTGATGGTGAACGGACGTTTATTGCGCATCAGTTTTTTCAAACCTTCGTAAGTTGAACGCACCATTTGCATGCCATAAACGTTGTGTGCCTTGCGGTGTGATCCACGATATCCATCATAATTATGGCGAACATCGTTAGGGAAAGTACCCGAACCAAAAACGGCAGGCTCGTTCATGTCGTTCCAGAAACCGGCAACGCCCATATCAACCAACTCCTCGTATAATTTACCCCACCATTTTCTTACTTTTGGATTGGTAAAATCAGGAAATTGGCAGCGTCCTGGCCATACATGCCCTTCCATAAAATAATCATCACTACGGCGACAGAAATATTTATTGTCTTTACCTTCTTTGAAAACCCAATAATCATCATCTACCTTGATTCCCGGATCGATCATTACAACCGTTTTAAAACCATCATCAGAAAGTTCTTTGATCATTCTGCGTGGATCGGGAAAATATTTTTTGTTCCAGGTGAAACAACGATAACCATCCATGTAATCAATATCCAGATAAATGGCATCGCATGGAATTTTACGGTCTCTGAATTGCTTTGCAACTTCTTTTACCTTGCTTTCTGGATAATAACTCCAACGGCATTGCTGATAACCTAAAGTCCATTTTGGTGGCATTGGGTGTGTGCCTGTTAAGCTAGCATAACGTTTAACCACATCCATAATATGCGGACCATGAATATAATAGTATTGCAATTCGCCTCCATCTGCCCAGAAACTGGTTTTGGAAACATCTTCTCCACCAAAATCGAAATACGATTTAAAAGTGTTATCGAAAAAGATTCCGTACGCAGCCTGATTGTGAAGGCCGATGTAAAATGGTATCGTTCTGTAAAGCGGATCTTGGTTCCAACCAAAAGAATATGCATCAGTATTCCAGTTCTCGAAACGGCGGCCACGCAAATTGAAATTACCAGATTTATCACCTAAGCCGAAAAAATTCTCTTCGGGATGGCATTTTTTAGTTGCATAAATGTAATAACCGCCAAAATCGGTATTCTCTTCCCAATGCATAGAATTTGCCTCATCAACCATCACCAGATTGGTAATATTATCAGAGAATGAAACGTGAAAATTGGCTTTTTCTATTTTACAGGTAACCGAATGGGTTGATACTGTGTAGTGATCTTCGTGCTCCTGCATTTTAAAAACAGCAACCTTTTGATCTACCTCCGGCACTGCGTAAGAAAAATCATCCAAGAAAACACCATGTGGCGCCAAGCGAACACGAATAATCTCGTCGCTTACCACACGAATTTCTACTTTAGCATCGCCATCGGAGAAATAAAAGCGGTTACCTTCCTTTTTTACTTTTTTAACTGTGCCAAGGTATTGTTTAACAATTGGCTTAACAGATATATCAACTGGATTATTTAAATGCTGTATTTCTTGTTCCTTCTCAATCAAATCACTCACCTCGTTCGTCTTGTCGGTATTCTCTTCCATCCTTGTTTGTTCAAAAAAAAATTAAATTATTAGGTCTTAAACTGGAATGTGCTTAAGAAAGTACTATAATACAAATATTTTATAAAAGAGGGGGATTAAATAATAAATAAAAGCCTTTGAAGGATCAGTAAGAAAGGCGAAAAGGTTTGGATATAAGTAACGGTCTGCAATTGCTAAAATTTATTTTGAGCAAAATAAATCTACTGCTTAACTTATCATTCCCGATTAATTCCTACAAAGCTGCTCCCATATATCATTACCTATAAAAAAGCCCTCATTACTTAGTAGGTAACAAGGGCTTCATGAAAGCGAATATAGTTAACTATTATGGGTTGTAAGAGAATCCTAAATAATAGATAGCACCTGCCGCCGGATTACCGTAAGAAGTGATGTAATATTTGTTCATCACGTTAGAGCCACCCAATTTAATAGATGATTTAACTGAAGGGATTTTATAACTCACTTGCGCATCTAAAGAACTGTAAGCTGGTACTTCTCCCGATGCAAATGACGAATTCCAATAGAATTTATCTTGCCAACGGTAAGACAAATTAAAGCCTATGTTTTTAACGATCTCTTTGTTTCCGAAACCAAGGTTATAACGAACCTTAGGTGTATTGAAATCGTTGATATAATTCACTGGAAGATCGCCAATTTGGTTGTAAGATACGTTTCCGCTAAAATTATAGTTACCTACGAGATAATCTAATCCTAAGGCCGCACCGTAAGAGCTTACTTCACCTTCTGCATTTACCGGCACACCAAATTTCACAAACGTTGGACTGGCCAATGTGCCTACATTTTGGTAAACATCAACAGCCGTAATAAAATCTTTGTAAATATTATAGTAACCGTAAGCATCAATTAATAAGTTTGGAAGGATCAATCCTTTGTAACCTAACTCATAAGATTGTACACTTTCCGGACGAACGCCTCTTGCATCGAAAGTATATTGTTGCAATAAAGCAGGGTTAGGTGTGCCTGTTGCAGCAGAAGCCAAGAAAGCACGATAACTAATATCCGTAAAGGGTTTATTGGTATTCAAATTGTATTTACCAAACATAATTTCTGGCAAACCACCAATTAAACGTTGCGATCCTCCACCAACTGATAAATCGATATATTGATTTTGTGTGGTTGGATTACGATAACCTGTTTGATATGAAGCCCTGATGTTGTTATTTTTAGCTACTGTGAAAACTCCAGTAATACGTGGTGTAAAACGGCCTTCAAAATTCATACTTTTATCGTAACGACCAGCAAAAGTAAATTTCACTTTATCGTTAAATAATTTCTTACCGATTTGAGCGAAAGCGCCATATTCATTAATATCAATTGAATTGGTTAAATCGTTAAAAATTGTTCCAGCTGAATTTAAATCGTACAAACGATATGAAGCACCAACCTGAAATTCTACTACATTATTAAAGGCATTTGTAAAATTATACATTCCTTCATAGTGATAAAGGTTAGATTTATCATCGAATTTGGCACCGTAAACACTTTGAGATGGATTGGCAGAGTTAATCGCTGTTGCACTGATCGTAGTGTTCATGATGTTTTGCTTCGCAGTTTCAAACTGAGGGCTTCCTGGTTCAAATCTACCTTGATTAGCCACACCTCTTGCAGTTACGTGTGCTGCAGCATCACTTTGTCCTGCTGCTCTTGCACCTACATAATTCCCAATATACTGTGGAAACCAGGTAGTTGATGCTTTTGAAACCTCATTAATGTAACTTCCTAAAATAGAAGAAATGTATGAATCACCCGAACGTTCTTGTGTAGTGTATCCTTTAATTGAGAAATCCTGTCCTTTAACCTCTAATTTGTACTGACCAATGTTGAAATTACGCAACGAATAACGATCGGAACCCGTGTAAACCGATGTTCCTGTTCCCCAATTGGCTTGTGCAACCGCTTGGATGGTATTCGTAATATTGTAATACATTGCTCCAGAAGCTTTTAATGATTTAGTATCATAATCTACCAGATCACGCTCATTATAACCTGTTCTTGATACGTTTTGATCAGGAATCAAATTTGCTTTTAATCCCACATAAAAAGGAAGATAATTTTGTACTGCTGGACGTAAAGCAGCTGGCAAACCAGCTAAAAAACCTGCTTGTTGTGCTGCGTTAGGAATAGCTGCTCCAAAAGCACCATCCATTAAAGCTTTAATGTTAGGTATGGCGCCACCTGAACCTGCATTAATACCCGATATGGTTGCATTTTGAACACTCAAGGCCACGTTACGCATATTTTGACTCACTTCATCGCCGTAAATATTGATACCATCATAATTGGTATCGCTGTTTCTGTCGCCAGCCTTGAACATCCTTGCATTACGATCAAAGTTAGAATAGTTGGTACCCATCCAATCCTTAGCCTGTAAAAATGAAAAAGCCGCTTTAACTCCAAATTTATTATTCCATGATTTCCCCAAACGAACATCCAGTTGGTTAAATGGTTGTACGCTGCTGTTATCATCGTTTACATGGTTTATGCCTGTTTTGTATTGAAAACTAGCACCTTGATATTTGAACGGATCTTTAGAAGTCATCAATAACGTACCATTAATACCGCCAGCGCCATATAAAGCAGATGAAGCTCCAGGTAAAAGTTCTACATTATCTACATCAAGCTCGGTGATACCTACGATATTACCAACAGAAAAGTTTAAGCCTGGTGCCTGGTTATCCATTCCATCAATATATTGATTAAAACGGGTATTTCCATTTGAGTTAAAGCCACGAGTGTTGATGGATTTAAATGTTAAACTTTGCATGCTACTTTCTACACCTTTCATGTTGTTCAAGGCATCATAAAAAGATGGTGCAGCAATTTCTCTAATCGATGCGGCACTCATACGTTCAATAGAAACTGGCGATTCAAGAATACGTTCTGGTGTTCTCGAAGCAGAAACTACTACATCGCCACCAAGGGTTACCGCAGCTTCCAGTTCGATATTAATTCCAGCGGTGTTTCCGGTAACTTGGCGCTCTACTGTACCATAGCCAACATACGAAGCCACTAATGTAAAAGGTACTTTTGCAGCGGTACTGAACGAAAAACTACCATCGCTTGAAGATGCCGTACCACCAGTTTGCCCTTTAACGGTTACACTTACGCCAGCAAGTCCCTCTTTTGATTGCTTATCTTTAACGGTTCCACTAACCGTGATGTTCTGTGCCTGTGCCACAAGATTTATTGCAAACACTAAAAATAACACATACAAGATCTGTGTAAATTTTCTACTCATAAATGATTAATTTTTGGTTAGTTGTATTATTAGTTAGGATAAACTTAAATGCTTTTTTCGAATTAAACAAATTATGTTTGCATAATAATTTCAATTCATTTTATAATTTGGATTGATAGTCAGTTTGTTGTATTTTCATTTAATTAAAATCAGCATTTTACATTAACTTAGTAACCTGATGTTTTCAGCTAACCATTATTTATGAATAAAATTAAAGCTCTATTCTGTGTAATTATTCCCATAGCACTCGCCTTTTTATTTAATACAAAAATTGGACAAAATCCACCGCTGTTAAAGTTTTTGAATCCGTTTATGGGTTTTTGGCAAAATGCTGAGAACAATCATTTTATGTTTAACCATAAAGCAAAAATTAAAGGTGCAAAAGATAAAATCGAAATCGTTTTTGATGATAGAATGATCCCGCATATTTTTGCTCAAAACGATTACGATCTTTATTTGGCGCAAGGTTACGTAACTGCCATGCATCGCCTCTGGCAAATGGACTTTCAAACCCGTTTCGCTGCAGGAAGAATAAGTGAAGTGGTGGGAGAAAAAGCGATTGAAGTAGACCGTTACCAACGCAGAATGGGCATGGTGTATGGCGCTGAAAATTCTTTAAAAGGAATGATGGCCGACCCAAAGGCCAAAGAAATGATTTTAGCTTATACAGAAGGAATCAATGCATACATTAAAACACTTTCACACTCCAATTATCCATTGGAATATAAACTATTGGATTTTAAGCCCGAAAATTGGACACCAGTAAAATGTGCGCTGCTGTTAAAGCAAATGTCAGCGGTTTTGGCTATGGGTTCTGATGAATTTTACATGACCAACATCTTGAAAAAATTCGGTCCTGATGTTACTAAAGATCTTTTCCCTGATTATCCTTTTAAAGAAGATCCAATTATTCCTGTAGGAACAAAGTGGGATTTTTCTCCGCTTCCAGTTCCTAAAACACCTCAAAGTTTTACCGATGCCACCACCGGTAATGTTAAAACCAAAGAAAAAATTGAAGGCATTGGCAGTAACAACTGGGCATTATCTGGCGCTAAAACAGCATCTGGCTATCCAATTTTAGCTAACGATCCACATCTGGATTTAACGCTTCCTTCTATCTGGTACCAAATCCAATTGCATGCGCCTGGTGTAAATACCTATGGCGTTTCTTTACCTGGTGCGCCAGGAGTAATTATTGGTTTTAACCAAAAAATTGCCTGGGGTGTAACCAATGTGGCTGCAGATGTGCTCGATTTCTATCAGATAAAATTTAAAGATTCATCTCATAACGAATATTGGTACAATAACAAATGGAATAAAACCACCAAACGACTGGAAAATATCAAAATCCGTGGCAGTAAAGATGAGATTGACACTGTTTATTATACTCACCATGGTCCGGTTGTTTATTTTCAGAAATCTAAATACGGCAGGGCCGATAATGTACCTGTTGGCGATGCATTGAGGTGGATTGCACACGATCAATCAAATGAGTTGATGACTTTTTATTACCTCAATCGGGGCAGTAATTACAACGATTACCGCAAAGCATTAACGTATTATACTGCACCCGCACAGAATTTTGTATTTGCTAGTATTGATAATGATATCGCCATTACACCAAACGGTAAATTCCCGCTGAAATGGAAACAACAGGGAAAATTTATTTTAGATGGAACTGATCCAGCTTATGATTGGCAGGGATGGATTCCAGCGGCTCAAAACCCGACTGTTAAAAATCCGCCACGTGGCTTTGTTAGTTCGGCCAATCAATCATCTACAGATACCACTTATCCGTATTATATCAATTGGGAGTTCGCTCCCTATGAAAGAGGGAAAAGAATCAATGATCGTTTGGGCGCCATGAGCAAAGCAACTATGGATAGTATTAGGTTAATGCAAACTGATAACTACAGCATATTGGCTCAAAATGTATTGCCAGCCATTGTGCCTTTATTAAATACCGAGAGCTTGAATGCGACTCAAAAGGAAGCCTTAAGCTATGTAAATAAGTGGAGCAAACGCTATGATGCCGATGAAATTGCCGCCAGCGTTTTCGAAATATGGACCAAACGTTTATCGTATAATATTTGGAATGATGAGTTTGTGGTAAAAGGCATACCGATGCGTTATCCATCGAGAGACCGAACCGTAGAAATGATTGTGAAACAGCCAAATGCAAAATGGTATGATAATGTAAACACCACTCAAAAAGAAACGCTTTCTGATCTGGTAAACGAAGCCTTTAAATATAGTTGTGATAGTTTGGAACGTAGATTCGGGCCAATTAACAAAGATTGGAGATGGAGCAATGTAAAAAAAACCAACGTTCCACATTTGGCAAAAATCCCTGGTTTTGGATCAAAAGTACTGCAAATTGGTGGCGCAAAAAGTACTATCAATGCCATTAGCGAAACCAACGGTCCATCGTGGCGAATGGTTATCGAATTAGGTAAAACGCCCAAAGGGCATGGCGTTTATCCTGGCGGACAATCAGGTAATCCTGGAAGTAAATTTTATGATAACATGGTTGATACCTGGGCCAATGGTCAATTATACGATCTGTTTTATATGCAATCACCTGATGATAAATCAGGTAAAATAATTTCTCGTTTAAAAATTTCTAAATAGTTTAAAATGGTTTTCATCGTTATAGTCATTATCTGTTTTTTACTTCAAATGGTTGCACCTTGGTGGGTAATTATTGTTGTTTCTTTTGCTACTTGTGGCATTATTGGTAAAACAGCTAAAATTGCTTTCTGGCAATCTTTCTTTGCTGTTTTTTTATTGTGGATTGGTTATGCTTTATTTAAAAGTTTACCAAACGACAATGTTTTGGCAGGCCGAGTTGCCGTAATGACTGGTATAAAATTATGGTGGGCTTTGTTATTGGTTACAGGAATATTAAGCGGTTTGGTTGCCGGCATCAGTGGTTTCTGTGGTTATCATTTTAGAATGGCCATGCTAGCCAAAAAAACTGAACAAAAATTAGCATAATGCTTCGTACTTTTGTAACGTGAAGCCTAATGAAGATATTTTCTCAATTAACAGTAAAGATGAATTTAATGCGCATGCATTGGCAATTTTTAAACACCAAGCCATTAATGGCGAAGTTTACAAAGAATATATCCATCACTTAAAATTGGATGTTGAGCAGGTAAAAAGAATTGAAGAAATTCCTTTCCTGCCGATTAGTTTTTTCAAAACACATCGCATTTTAAGCAGTAAAAATCCAATTGAGGTTACATTTAGTAGTTCGGGCACAACCGGTATGGTGCAAAGTAATCATTACGTTACCGAAGTATACCGCTATGAACAAAGCTATCAAAAAGCATTTGATGAATTTTATGGCAGCATTACTGGTTATTGTTTTTTAGCCTTACTTCCCTCCTACCAACAACGATCGGGCTCTTCGCTGATTTACATGGTTAATGATTTAATAGAAAAAAGTAAGCATTCTCAAAGTGGTTATTTTCTTTATAATCATGATGATTTATTTGAAGCCTTAGTTGAATTAAAAGCAAAAAACCAACCTACTATTTTGATTGGTGTAACCTATGCCCTTCTTGATTTCATTGAGCAGTATGATATTGATTTTCCTGAATTGATCGTAATGGAAACTGGCGGAATGAAAGGTAAACGCAAGGAAATGGTTCGAGAAGAATTACATGAGCAGCTTACAAAGGGCTTTAATGTGCCTGCCATCCATAGTGAATATGGAATGACAGAATTGCTTTCGCAGGCTTATTCTTTAGGCGATGGTATTTTCAATTGCCCCAATTGGATGAAAGTGCTCATTCGTGATACCAATGATCCTTTATCGTTAATTCAAAATGGAAAAACAGGTGGCATCAATGTAATTGATCTGGCAAATATCAATTCATGTTCTTTTATTGCCACACAAGATTTAGGGAGAATAAATAACGATGGGAGTTTTGAAGTATTGGGCAGATTTGATAATGCAGATATCAGGGGCTGCAATTTATTGGTGCAATAACTAACTCTTAAATCTTTTATCAAAAATAAATTCTCTTCTATTAACAAGCTTAATTTTTTTACTATCGGGATGATTTGGACTTACGAGGAAGTTAAATTCTTCCTCCAGTGTTATGGATGGAACCTTCATCAATAAATAAGTTCCATCGCAAAAAATCCCGATCATAAATTGATCAGGATTAATTAATATTTACATTGAAAATCCTTATTCTGCTATCAGCAAGAAATAATTTTTCTTCCCTTTTTGAACAACGATAAATTGATCGTTTATTAAATGTGTTGTATTAAAAATTTGAGCAGCATCTGCAACTTTCTCTTTATTCACGGAAACTCCACCGCCTTGAATCAACTTTTTGGTTTCTCCCTTTGATGGAAAAATTGTAGCCTTCTCGGCGAACAAACTAGCTGCATCAATACCCTCAACAAGTTCTGCTTTTAATATTTTGTATTGAGGAATTCCTTCAAACATCTCTAAAACCTGCTTTCCTGATAAGCTTTTTAAGAAATCCAATGATCCGTTTCCAAATAAAAATTCAGATGTTTTAATGGCTGTTTCTAAGGCCTCAACAGAGTGGGTTTTTACTGTAATATCTTCAGCTAATGCTTTTTGTAAAATACGCAAATGAGGTGCAGCATCATGATCCGCTTCTAAAGCTTCAATTTCATCTTTGGTTTTTAAAGTAAAAATTCTGATCCACTTTTTTACATCGTCATCAGAGGCATTCAACCAGAATTGATAATATTTATAAGGAGAAGTTTTTTCAGGATCGAGCCAAACCGCACCGCTTTCAGTTTTACCAAATTTAGTTCCATCCGCTTTTTTAATTAATTGAGTCGTAATGGCATAAGCTGTTCCGGCATCTTTTCTTCTAATCAATTCTGTTCCGGTAACAATATTTCCCCACTGATCTGATCCACCCATTTGAACTAAACAGTTCTCGTTTTTCCATAAATGATAGAAATCGTAACCCTGAATCAATTGGTAGCAAAACTCGGTAAACGACAATCCAGAATCGCCTTCCAAGCGTCTTTTAACGCTATCTTTTGCCATCATGTAATTAACGGTAATGTGTTTTCCAACATCTCTAATGAAGGTAAAAAGATTCATATCCTTAAACCAATCGGCATTGTTTACCATCACTGCACCGTTTCCGCCATCCTCAAACTTTAGAAACTTAGCCAGCTGCGCTTTCATTCCTTTAAGGTTATGTTCAATCATTTCTGGCGTTTGGAGATTTCGCTCATCAGATTTTCCAGAAGGATCGCCAACCATACCTGTTGCTCCACCTACTAAAGCAAAAGGCTTGTGACCAGCTTTCTGGAAATGAATCAAGGTCATGATTTGTGTTAAATGGCCTACATGTAACGAATCTGCTGTGGGATCAAACCCGATATAACCGGAAGTCATACCTTCGTTTAATTTTTCTTCAGTATTCGGCATAATATCATGCAGCATGCCACGCCACCTTAATTCTTCAACAAAATTCGTCATTGTACAAACACTTTTATAATTGTGCGTGCAAAGATAAAATTTTAGCTTAGTTTAAAGCAAATTAGTTGGTAAGTGTAAACCAGCTTTTAAAATCTGCCTTGGCGGTATTAAAATCTGCATGACCAATTAAACAGTTTAAAACTCCATCACTTCGTATCGCCTGGTTTGGAACACCGGCATTGTTTAACCAATTTTCACAAAGTTTAATTATTAAGGATACTTCTTTATCTTCAACTGCATCCATATCCATGGCGTTTAAAGCAACATATTCATCTTTATTAATGCCTGCTGGTAAATCCCAATGTTTACCGCTTGCGTCATTTACCATCATTGGCCGCAACACCGGATTCATTCTAATAAAATCAATTGGTTTTGCAGGCATTGATGAATTTAGAATCATGTAGGCAACGAAAGCAGCTGTATCGGGTGGATCATTCAGAATACTTGTTCCCATTTTTTGGATATCCTGAATCAAACCTGGCTCTTCATATTTTGCTTTTAATTCATTAAATCGAACCGGAATTTCCTCGTCATACTGCAATTGTGAAACTGAACCGGTACCAAGTGAAAGTACCTGAATATGTTCAATTCCATATTGTTGTCGGTTACAAATGGCCTCCGTTACGGCCGCCAAAACCGGATTGTTATTTCCGGTTACACCCCCATCCCAATAAAATTTTAGTTTATTGTTTACCTTAAAGGTTGCTGGCTCATTGAAATAGTTTACTGGCGCCGTACTGGAGGCATGTATGGCATCTACCAAACTAACCAGGCAATCAGATGGTGTTTGCGCCACTACAGGAAGATTCTTAAGTTTCCGTTCAATCACAGAAGTCGAAGCCAGGCTATCGCAATCGGTACGGAACATTTCCGCCCTGTTGCGGTAATAATCATAGCCAATAATTAAAAACTGGGTTTTTACTTCATTGTTAACCGCAACATGTTGCGGAATGTGCATTAAATCAATTTGCGCTATTTTCGGAAGAATTTCTTTTAGCGCTTTATGTTTTCGCTTAGTAGCATATTTTGCACCAATTTTAAAAATCCTGGCAGCGCTTGACAGCAAACTTTTCTCCCAAAAACTCAATCTGGAGAAAACCCTACTTCTTAATTTTTCATCGCCGAAAATTTTCTCAATTTCAGATAGACGAAGATTTTCTGCCATGGCTGCAGCAACCAAACTTCCACCACTATTGGCTGCCACCAGATCAAACTTTGATAAAACTTCATGTCCCGTTGGATCAGGATTATCAAAGGTTTCTGCAAAAAGTTTACGCAAGCATTTCACTTGGATGAGCGCCCAGGATCCACCTCCATCTAAAGAAAGTATCCTGTAGGTTTTCGAATTAGGCATGATGAGTTTGTTAGGGTTATTAAATTTATAAATAATTAATTTACAAAGCAATACGAATCTAACACCTAGTATTTGCTGGTTTTGGTTTTTCACCATCAAAGAAAACATTAACTTGTGGGCATGAACTTTCTGTCCCATTACTATTTTGATAGATCAAATGATGATGCCAATGTGGTTATGGGAACAGTATTACCAGATTTGGTAAAAAATGCTTCAAAAGAAGCAAATCTTTATCCTCAAAAAAACGAATTCCTTTTTTTTGGAAATCCAGATGAGGAAGCTTTGCTAAAAGGTTGGAAAAGACATCTTTCAGTAGATTTACTTTTTCATTCTTCAACATTCTTTTTCGAGAAAACCACTGAATTAAAACAGCTTATTAAACCCATTCTGGAAGGAACCCCTGTCCGCCCCTCTTTTCTTGCTCATATTGGCCTGGAGTTATTACTCGATCATTTACTCATTGAGCATAATCTAATCCAGGTAAATCACTTCTACGATAAGTTAATTGCGGTTAAAAGAGAATCATTGAGTGATTTTTTAGAACATTGTGGGCTAAAAAATGAATCTGTATTCTTCAAATTTTTAGATGGTTTCATCAGCAGCAAATACCTGTTAAGCTATCAAAAATTAGAAAACATCAGCTATGCCTTAAACAAAATTTGTATGCGTTTGTGGCCTAAAACTTTAAGTGAAAATCAATTAGCAGCCTTAACCTTACAACTGGAAATTTTCAAGATTATTTTGGAAAAAGATTTTATGGATATATTCAACGATATTGAAAAAAAGCTGATATAAGGAGTTCTGCTACATTTTCGATATTTGCCAGCCAGAAACTTTTTTAAAGCAATACCGCATAATTTTAGAAATAGCTAAATACAACTCATCCTTTTTTTATATTTGCTCACATGTCGCTATTTGCAGTAAAAGAAGAAATGGATGCGTTGGTTGCCGAGCTAAACCAGCACAATTACAATTATTATGTGTTGGCTATGCCCACCATTGGCGATTATGAGTTTGATAAAAAGTTAAAGCATTTAGCGGAACTGGAAAAGGCAAATCCTGATTTTGCTGATCCCAACTCTCCTACCCAGCGAGTAGGCGGCGACATTACTAAAAACTTCATTACCGTTCAGCATAAATATCCCATGCTTTCTTTGGGTAATACCTATAACGAGCAAGATCTTCGTGATTTTGATGAACGCATTCGTAAAGCAATCGGCGATAACTTTGAATATGTTTGTGAATTAAAGTTCGACGGATTATCCATTAGCCTCACCTACGAGAATGGAAAATTAGTTAGAGCGGTAACCCGGGGTGATGGCACTAAGGGCGATGATGTAACCAATAATGTCAAAACAATTCACACTATTCCACACCAAATTAAAAGCAAAAAAGCTCCGGAACATTTTGAAATTCGTGGGGAAATTTTTATGCATAAGGCTGCGTTTTTGCGATTGAATGCTGCCCGGGAAGAATTGGGAGAAATTGCCTATGCAAACCCTAGAAATTTTGCTTCCGGAACCATAAAAATGCAGGATAGCAAGGAAGTAGCCAAACGGCCATTAGACGGATTTATTTATTTTCTATATACCGATAAAAACGAATTTAAAAATCACTGGGATAGTTTGCAAGCTGTTAAAGATTGGGGATTCCATGTTTGCGAACACAATCGCCTGGTTAAAAATATTGATGATGTTTTGGCATTTATTCACCATTGGGAAACCGAACGCTTTAAACTAAGTTATGATATTGATGGGATAGTAATTAAAGTGAACAGTTATGCACAACAGCAAGAGCTTGGCTTTACAGCTAAATCACCACGTTGGGCAATTTCTTACAAATACAAAGCAGCTGAAGTAGAAACCATTCTAGAAAAAGTAACTTACCAGGTTGGACGTACGGGCGCAGTTACGCCTGTTGCGAACTTAAAGCCCGTGTTATTGGCCGGAACAACTGTTAAAAGAGCAACCTTGCATAATGCCAATGAAATCGAAAGACTGGATTTACACGAAGGCGATACGGTTTTCGTAGAAAAAGGCGGAGAAATTATTCCAAAAATCATTAAGGTAAATCTTAATAAGAGAATTAATGGATCAAGCCGGGTACATTATTTACATAATTGTCCGGAATGTGGAACCGAATTAATCAGAAAAGAAGGAGAAGCGGTTCACTATTGTCCAAATGATGAAGGTTGCCCCCCTCAAATTGTAGGTAAAATTCAGCATTTTATATCCCGCAAAGCGATGAATATTGATGGATTGGGAGATGAAACCATAGAAACTTTTTTTAAACACAGATTGGTTAATCAAATCAGCGATCTTTATACTTTATATCAAAAATCCGATCAGCTAAAAACCCTTGATCGTTTTGGCGAACGCTCGATTGAGAACATGCTTACAGGAATTGAAAAATCGAAAGAAATGCCTTTCGAAAAAGTTCTTTTTGGATTGGGCATACGCTACGTGGGCGAAACAGTAGCTAAAAAATTAGCTGCCGGCGTCAAAAATATAGATGTTTTATCGAAAGCTACAATTGATGAATTGATTGCAATAGATGAAATTGGTCAACGCATAGCAGAAAGTATTGTTGAATATTTTGCAAAAAAAGAGCATTTAGAGCAAATAGAATTATTAAAATCGGCAGGTTTGCGCTTTGAAATTGAAGAAAAGCTAATTGAACTGGCAAGTGATAAACTTATTGGAAAAACATTCGTAATTTCGGGCGTTTTTGAAAGCTATAGCCGCGATGACTTAAAAGATATTATTGAAGCTAACGGCGGTAAGATTTTAAGTGGTATTTCTGGTAAGTTAAATTACCTCGTTGCAGGAGATAACATGGGTCCATCAAAACTGGAAAAGGCAACAAAACTAAATATTCCGATGATTAGTGATTTGGAACTTTTAGCAATGATAAAATAGAAATAAGTGAATAAATAATTGAATGACAGAATAGGTACATTCAAACAATCATTCATTCAAAATTCAATAATTACAATATATAATGAACAAATTTCAGGGTACTGGGGTAGCATTAGTTACACCCTTTAACACAGATGGATCAGTTGATTATAATGGTTTAAAAAACCTGATTAATCATTTGGTGGAAGGAGGCATTGACTACCTCGTTTCTTTAGGTACAACCGGCGAAACCGCTACAATGACTAAGGAAGAGAAGAAGAAAGTGTGGGCCTATACTGCTGAAATTAATAATAATAGACTACCATTGGTTGCAGGTATTGGCGGAAATAATACTTTAGCTGTTGCCGATGATATTAAAAATTTTGAGAATAATGGTTATAGCGCCATTTTATCGGTTAGTCCATATTACAATAAGCCATCACAAGAAGGTATTTACCAACACTATAAATATTTAGCAGAAGTTTCGCCCCTGGATATAATCCTGTACAACGTTCCTGGGCGTACAATGAGTAACATGACGCCAGATACGACCTGTAGATTGGCGCATGATTTTAAAAATATTATTGCAACAAAAGAAGCATCAGGAAGTTTTGATCAATTTAATCAGATCATGAGAGACAAACCAGCCGATTTTCTTTTAATATCTGGTGATGACCCGATTACTTTACCAATGATTGCTTTAGGTGCATCAGGAATAATTTCTGTGGTAGGGAATGCTTTGCCTCGCCAATTTTCAGATATGGTTAGACAATGTTTGGAAGGCGATTTTAAAGCCGCTACACCGGCGCATTTGAGCTTGGTAGAATTTACTCGTTTAGCTTTTGCAGAAGGCAACCCGGCTGGAATAAAAGCTGCGCTTAAGCATTTAAGTATTTGTGGCGATACAGTTAGGTTACCATTAGTTAAAGCATCATCAGGTTTAGAGCAATCAATTATCAAAGAAATAGAAAAACTAAGTCAATTAGTATAACTTGAGCTAAAATATATTCAATATCATTTGATAAATAAGAAGGTTAATTCGATTGCTGAATACAGCAGTTGAATTAACCTTTTTTTATTATGGGTAATTAAAAAATTACATCCTTTAATTAGCTTTATACCAGGTAATTATCTTCCATCGAATTTTCCTATCCCAAATTTCATCTTGTTCCGTACAATAAATTTTATGCAGGCATAATTATTGGAATGCGATTACTACACACAAATTAAACACAAATGAAAAAAGTATTTATTGTAGCCTTGGCATGTATCGTGCTAAGCTGCAAAGTCCCTGCTATTGTTCCAATTGGAACAAGTGAGTCAACTTTTAAGCAAGCTAAGCAAACTGCCGAACTTGTTTCTTCTGTAGCCGATGGAACTAACATTTATCGCGTTTCAAGAAGAACTTTTGATTCAATCAACTCGCCTTTTTACTCGTTCTATTACTTCTACAAAGGCAAGCTTGTCCGCTATGAACAATCAGAACGGAGTGATGATTATAAATTCATCCAATAACAATAAAAGTCCCGATGCTTATCGGGACTTTTATTGTTATAAATATTTTAGATAAATTAATCTTTGTTTTTTGTATCCTGTACTTCTAAGCGAATAGCTTGTGCTAAGTTTTTCAAATCTTGCATGCCTTTACGTACACGGGTTCCGGCAGCACTGTT
The DNA here is from genome assembly GCF_920984735.1 of Pedobacter sp. Leaf250. GTDB lineage: Bacteria > Bacteroidota > Bacteroidia > Sphingobacteriales > Sphingobacteriaceae > Pedobacter. Next base: position 122,388 of record NZ_CAKLBU010000011.1, read on the forward strand.
GCCTTTGTTATAAAACTTATCAGCATCAGCTTCCAAAACTGCAACTAAACTTTTTACTTCTTCAAATTTTTTCATTTTCTTAGTACTCCTATAATTTTAAAGGTTTGATTTTTAATTATCTAACTCTAATTTAATAGGTTTGTTGTACAAACGAAAATTTTTTAGCGAATAAAAAGCGTCTTTAATGCCGTTTTTTTCCACAATTAAACGTTTTATGAACATTGAGCATTCAAAAAATATACTCAAATCACTGAATTAGAAATAGTTACAAAGTAAACGAAATAAAAAAGCCGCTTAAACGAGTTTAAAGGGCCTTAAAAAATATAATATCGACTATGCAGTAGCGAACTGGTTTTCTTTGTAATAACCGTTTTCAAGCTTTTGGGCTACTTCACTAAATGCATCTAATGTACGTTGAACATCTTCTAATGTATGAACTGCAGTTGGAATTAAACGCAACTCGATCATTCCTTTTGGAATTACCGGATACACTACGATAGAACAAAATATACTATAATTCTCACGAAGATCAAAAGTAATAGCAGTAGCATCTGTTAATTCTCCTTTTAAGAAAACCGGAGTTACTACTGAATCCGTAACACCAAGATCAAATCCACGCTCACGTAAGCCTTTTTGTAAGGTCATTGCAATTTCCCACAGCTTATCTTTAAGTTCAGGCTTGCTTTTTAGTAATTCTAAACGCTTAAGCAATCCTTTAACCATTGGCATAGGTAAAGCCTTTGCAAAAGTTTGCGAGCGCATGTTATATCTCAAGAAATTGGTAATCTCTTCTGTAGAGGCTACGAATGCACCAATACCGGCCATTGATTTTGCAAATGTTCCGAAGTATACATCGATTCCTTCGATACAATCCTGAGCTTCATGTGTACCTGCGCCAGTTTTGCCCATAGTACCAAAACCGTGTGCATCATCAACTAAAATACGAAAGTCGAATTCTTTTTTTAGATCAACAATTTCTTTTAGCTTACCCTGTGCTCCACTCATACCAAACACACCTTCGGTAATTAATAAAATTCCACCTCCAGATTCTTTGGTTAATTTAGTAGCACGTTCTAATTGTTTTTTTGCGCTTGCGATATCGTTGTGCTGGTAAACAAATCTTTTACCCATGTGCAGGCGAAGACCATCGATGATACAGGCATGAGATTCGCCATCATATACAATTACATCGTTACGATCAACCAATGTATCGATAATCGAAACCATACCCTGATAACCGTAGTTTAATAAAAATGCATCAGGCTTACCTACAAATGCAGCAAGTTCTTGTTCCAATTGTTCGTGATATTTCGAGTTACCACTCATCATACGGGCACCCATTGGGTAAGCCATACCGAATTCTGCAGCTGCATCAGCATCTGCTTTTCTAACTTCTGGGTGATTGGCTAAACCTAAATAGTTATTCAAGCTCCAAACCAAATGCTCTTTTCCTTTGAATTGCATGTGTGGTGCAATTTCGCCCTCTAATTTTGGAAAAGAAAAATACCCATGAGACCATTTTTGGTGTTGACCAAGCGGCCCCATGTGCTTTGCTATCTTATCAAATATATCCAATGTAATACGTGTTTTTTATAATAAAATTTTGCGAATTTACGGTTTATTCGTCTTAAAATCAACCAGATTAATCTGCTGCCTGTCAATTAAGATTTTTTAATACTCTAAATTTATGCCAAAAAAGCCCCGATAGTAAATCGAGGCTTTAAAGTTATATTTGGTTTGATCTAGTCAACATTATCGTGTAAGAAAGAATTGTTTGGTCTAATCTCTGTACCGCCATCCTGATCATTGCTTAAAGTAAAACGACTTACTTGCGACTCAGAAGAATGTTGAACTTGCTGCAATTGCATTTGCTTGCGTTTGTAAGCAGGCTCATTTTCCAATTCCTGTAAACCATTGGTGGTGCGCAATTTCATGCTCAAATCTTTCAATCGTAATATACGCTCTTTAGATTTTTTCAATTGCTCTTCCATCGATTCGTCATTTTTATCATCATCCAAACCAACAACTGGCATTTCTGGTTCAGGTTCTGGCATAGGCACAACTTCGGCAACTGGCGTTTCGAAAACGTAATTAGTTTCAGCTAATTTTACTTCAAACTCAAAACCCGTTTCTTGCTGCTCTTCTACCTGAGGTTCTTCTTCAACTAAAGTATGACGGACAATGTTATTTTCAGGTTCCTGAACTTTTTGAGGTTCAGCTTTTGCAAACATTCCACCAAAAAGGTCTGCCTGCGAAACTTCTTCTTTAGCTTTTAAAACCGGCTCGTAACTTGGAGCAGTTTTAGGCTGAATGAAAGAATTAACTGGCTCAACCGGACGAACCAATGGTGCTTCTTCAGGTGTTAATAAAGAGATTTTCTTTTTATTTTTCTCTTCGTGAACGCGTTCCTCAGAAGTTTGGAAACCCGTAGCGATAATGGTTACTGATAATTTATCTTCTAAGGTTTCATCGGTACAGTTACCCCAAATTAAATCGGCAGATAAGCCTGCTTTCTCCTGAATGTAATCTGTTATAATTGAAACCTCATCCATTGTTACCTCACGGGCACCAGAACTGATGTTTAATAAAATGTAACGGGCGCCTTCAATTTCATTATCTTTTAATAATGGAGAAGCTAATGCACCTTCTACAGCTTGTAAAGCACGGTCTTCGCCTTCGGCTGCATGGCTACCCATAATGGCAACACCACTTTCTTTCATTACGGTACGCACATCCTTAAAATCCACGTTGATGTAACCTGGAACAGTGATGATTTCTGCAATGCCTTTTGCAGCCGTTGTTAAAATATCATCAGCCTGACCAAATGCAGAGCCTAAGGTTAAATTTCCAAAAATCTCACGTAACCTATCATTCGAAATTACCAGATAAGAATCTACATATTTTTTTAGTTCTTCCATGCCTTCATCAGCTTGAAGTCTACGTCTTTTTCCTTCGAAAGAAAAAGGTGTAGTGATGATGGCAACTGTTAAAATATCAAGCTCTTTAGCAGCTTTGGCAATAATTGGCGATGCACCAGTTCCTGTACCACCACCCATTCCTGCTGTGATAAACAACATTTTGGTTGTACTACCAAGCATCGCTTTAATATCATCAATATTCTCTATAGCCGAGTTTTTACCAACTTCGGGAATAGAACCAGCACCCATTCCTTCGGTTAAACTAGCACCCAATTGTACCTTATTTGGTATAGGGCTAGATTCCAAAGCTTGGGCATCTGTATTACAAATAATAAAGTCTACACCAGTAATACCCGACAGGTACATATGGTTTACTGCGTTGCCGCCACCGCCTCCAACACCAATTACTTTGATGATTGATGACTTATCTTTTAACATTTCGAACTGCATATCTTTATGAATCAGTTGTTTAAAAAGTTTTAAATTCTGTTCATTACTCAACGTAATATTAACACTTTTTCAACAGACGTTTTCCACAAGTGTTAAGAATGTGGAAAACTCATGTTTTGTTGAAAAATAACTTAGCTTTTCAGATAATCTTCATCGCTAACATTCATATCATCCTGAATGAATGTTTTTGTTTTTGCCAATAACTTATCAAATAATCCTGGCCCGCGTTTTTCTTTTTCTTTTATAGCTTTAGGCTTCTCAACAAAAACACCTGGCTGTTTCATTTCTTCTATCAACTCCTCAGCTTTCTGAATACCTTTAATCAGCAAACCTACACTGGTGGCATACATCGGGCTTTTTAAATCATCATAGATCGCCTTTGGCATATCTTCATATTTTGATAAATGTTCATTTGGATAACCAATACGGCAATCTAAACCAGTAACATATTCTACCGCTTGCGATAAATGTTTTAACAAAGCACCACCACCTGTAATTACTATACCACCAATTAATTTCTTTTCGTAACCTGAAGATTTAATCTCGTAATAAACATGCTCGATGATTTCTTCCATACGGGCCTGAATTACATAGGCCAGGTTTTTTACAGAAATTTCTTTCGGCTCACGGCCACGAAGACCTGGAACACAAATGATTTCATTTTCCTTATTTTCTTCGGCCAAGGCAGATCCAAAACGGGTTTTTAACAATTCAGCCTGGTTGCGCATTACCGAGCAACCCTCTCTAATGTCTTCAGTTACGCTGTTTCCACCAAATGGAATAACAGCTGTGTGGCGAATGATACCTTCGTGAAAAATAGCAATATCAGTTGTACCACCACCTATGTCTACCAATGCAATACCAGCTTCTTTTTCTTCATCGCTCAACACCGATTCGGAAGATGCTAGTGGCTCAAGTATCAGATCTTGAGTTTGCAAGCCTGCATTGTTAACGCATTTAATAATGTTTTTTACAGCCGTAACCTGTCCGGAAATGATGTGAAAGTTCGCCTCTAAACGTACTCCAGCCATACCAATCGGATCTTTAATTCCTGGCTCATTATCAATTGTAAACTCTTGGGGTAATACATGGATAATTTCCTCACCGGGAGGCATTACCAATTTAAACATATCATCAATCAACTTATCGATATCTTTTTTACCGATTTCGTTATTTAATTCTCTTCTTGTTAAAATACCTCTGTGCTGTAAGCTTTTAATGTGCTGACCAGCAATACCCACATTTACCACCTGTATTTCTACATTTGATTGTCCGCTTGCTACTTCAACTGCTTGAGCAATACCCTGCACTGTTTTTTGAATGTTAGAAACCACTCCACGTGTCACACCCGCCGACTCTGCCTTTCCTATTCCTAAAATTTCTATCTTACCATGTTGGGTTCTGCGACCAACGATAACACATATTTTTGTAGTACCGATATCTAATCCTACTACGATGGGAGACTGACTGGTAAATTTTGCCTTGTCCATATTCGTTAATTTTGTTGAGTTTTATATTGTTTTTCTAGGGCTCTGATTTCTTTTTCTCTTTCCAACTTCAGCTCTGCTGCAGATTTTGTTGTCTTCTTTTTATCTGTTATGGCTGGTTTTTTATCTGCTGGCTTTGTTTCCTTAGGTTTAGTTGAGGTAGAATTAGCTATAACCTTTTTTACTTCTGTTTTTACAGGCTCTGCCTTTTTTTGTTCAACCTTTTTGGGTTCCACTTTCTTTGGCTCTACCGTTTTAGGCGTTTCCTTTTTTGGAGTTACGGCTGCAGTTTGTTCTCCCATTGCATTACCAATTGCATTTCTAATTAATGAATCGGATACCTGGCGTTGTATTCTCAAACTATCAGTGCCCGAAATTGTTTTTGGTCTTCTAGCAATTTCTGTAGAATCTCTTTTTTCGCAAACGATTTGGTTGGTATATTTAATGTTGATTGTTCTATATGCATCCCATCCTACCTGGGGCATTGCTTTTTTATAGAACAGTAACAAATTATTCATCTTCTTTTCCAAAGAATCGGCATTACCTAAAATAATGCGTTGATTACCTACACGAGGAATAAGTTCGATGTCATTTTTCTGATCGACAACAAGCTGCTCAATCTGCGAATCCCAAAGCGTATCTTTCTTAATATACAAAGCAGTTTTATAAATATCATGAGCCAATTTGGTGTGAAGTGTATCTACCCTACTTCCAAAAACCTCGGTGATATTACCGGTTGCAACTAAAACGTTAGCTGTAAAATTCGATGAGATTGGCATTTTTAAGCCATCGTTATCAATGTAAAAATCTTGACCATTGCTATTTAAAATTCTAACAATTGGTTGTCGCTGCTTAACCTCGATATGTAAAACACCATCCATTTCTACATAAACCTTTGCAAAAGCAATGTATGGGTTAGACTGCAGTTTCTTTTCAATTTTATGGATGTTGATATTTTCGATGTTACGTCCTAAAAGCACACCTTGATCTTCTCTTAAAATTTGATCAATTTCTTCCCTTTCGATAAAATTATCTGCCCCTGGAATTAAAATTTTAACATCAGTGCATTTAACAGTTTGCTTTTTAACATTGATGAAACTTAAAAGCACCACCACACCTGCCAGGCTAATTAGCCAGGCAAAGCCAGTAAATATTGTGCTCCAGTTTATTTTTTTAAGCATTGTTCAATGTATTTTTTAGTGGCTCGATAATCGTGTCGATATCGCCTGCACCAACCGTTAAAATTAATTCAGGTTTTGTATCCTTAACATATTGAACCACAAAATCTTTTCCACATATTTTTTTGTTTTCCAATGAAATTTTATCCAGCAAAAACTTCGAATTAATACCTTCTAAAGGCAATTCTCTTGCGGGATAGATTTCGAGCAACAACAATTCATCAGCTGTGCTTAAAACTTTTGCAAATTCATCAGCGAAATCACGCGTACGCGTAAACAAATGCGGTTGGAAAATTACCGTTAGTTTTTTGTTCGGATATAACTGACGAACGGCATCAAAACAGGCTCTTAATTCTTCTGGATGATGCGCATAATCGTCGATATAAATTTGATTATCATTATTTACAATATACTCGAACCTGCGTTTTACACCTTTAAAATTAGCTACTGCCTGTTTGATCTTATCAGGATCGATACCCAGTTTCAAAGCGATTGCAATAGCAACAGTTGTGTTTTCTACATTATGTTTGCCAGGCAACATTAAACTGATATCTTCAATCTTCGTCAATTCATCCTGATAATCAAATACGAATTTCGATCCCTCAACACGAAGATTTTCAGCTCTTGCAACTGCTGTAGCACTTGCTGCGTAGCTAATGCTATTGGTTAATGGCAAACCTTCGTGTGCGTAAAGTGTACCATTAGGTTTCAACTGACCAGCATACAACCGGAAAGATTCTTCCAAATGGCTTTTATCGCCGTAAATATCCAAATGATCAGCATCCATTGAGGTGATTACTGCAATATCTGGATGCAGTGTTAAAAAAGAACGATCGTACTCATCGGCCTCTACCACTACAACATTGTTTTTTCCAAACAAAACATTGCTGTTGTAATTACTGGTTATCCCTCCAAGGAAAGCAGTGCAATCGTAACCTGTATCCTTTAAAATATGCGCAACAATAGAGGAAGTTGTTGTTTTACCATGCGTACCTGCAATGCCGATACAAAACATCCCCTTACTGATAATGCCAAGTACTTCAGAGCGTTTTTTGAAGGTGAAATCCTTATCCTTAAAGTGATTTAAAATTTTGGAGTCTTTTGGAATTGCTGGCGTGTAAACAATTAAGGTATCATCATGATTATCTAAAAATGCGCATGGTAAAGACGATGCTTCATCTAAATAAGTGATTAAAATTCCTTCTCGTTCCAATGTTTCGGTTAATTTGGTCCTGGTTTTATCGTAACCACAAACCACCTGACCGCGTTTAGCAAAATAACGAGCAAGCGCACTCATGCCGATACCACCGATACCTACAAAAAACACTCTATTTATTTTACTTAGTTCCATTTTTATTTAAGCTAAAAGCAGAAAGACCAAAGCTTAAGGCTTTTTCTTCCTATCGTTTTAAATATTATGTTTGCTTTAAGATTGCTTCGTACCTCGTAATGACGGATTGTCAATTTTCGCTTTGGTCTTTCAGCTTTTTTTTTAAGCTTTTATCAGTTTCAACACTTCTCCCGCTATAATTTCATCTGCTTCTGGTAATGCCATTTTACCAAGATTAGCAGATAATTTTTCACCCTGTTCTTTATTTTTAAGTAGATCAAGTGCGGCTGCTACCAAAGTATCTTCAGCCGAACGATCGTTTATAAGTAATGCCGCACCATTTTTAACCAGGGCCATGGCATTTTTAGTTTGATGATCTTCTGCCACATTTGGCGAAGGCACCAAGATCACTGGTTTTTTGACGAGGCAAAGTTCCGCGATCGTTCCCGCACCTGCTCTGCTGATAATTACATCAGCCGCTGCATAAGCCAAGTCCATTTTATTCAGGAATTCCAAAATGCGAACATTGGGATGATATTCCAATCCTAAACGCTCGATAATTCCTTTATAATAATATTTACCGGTTTGCCAAACCACTTGCACATCTTGTGCGATGATTTCTGGTAAATGTTTTTCAATCGCTTTATTTAATGTTCCAGCGCCTAAACTTCCGCCAGTAACCATAATTGTTTTTTTTAGTGGGTCGAGTTTTAAAAGCTCTGCCCCTGCATGATGCTTTCCTTTTATATCTACCACCTCTTTGCGCACTGGATTTCCAGTTTTCAAAATCCGATCAGCAGGAAAAAACTGATCCATCTCATCAAAAGCCACACAAATTTTGGATGCCTTTCTGCCCAACCATTTATTAGTTACTCCTGCGTAAGAATTCTGTTCTTGGATGAGATATGGAATTCCTTTTAAAGACGCTGCATATAACAAAGGACCAGAAGCATAACCTCCAACACCTACAACAGCATCTGGCTTAAAATCATTAATAATCTGCATCGCTCTTCGAACGCTACCAATTACCTTAAATGGCAAAGCAAGATTTTTCACAATTGAACCTCTTTGCATGCCGCTGATGTTCAAACCAATTATTTTATATCCGGCAGCAGGAACTTTTTCCATTTCCATGCGACCGTTTGCGCCCACGAACAAAATTTCACACGCGGGCACCAAGCGCTTAAGCGCATTGGCTATGGCTACGGCGGGGAAAATATGCCCGCCGGTGCCACCACCTGATATGATAATTTTTGGGGAATTATTCATTTTATATTTAATTATTTAGATGCCATGTCCGTCATTGCGAGGTACGAAGCAATCTCATTTGATATATTTATTTAATAGATTGCTTCGTCATGCTTCCTCGCAATGACGACTAATACTACCCAAACGCTGGAATCTCTCCAACAATCACTTTATTTTTAACTTTCTCTTTATCTTCTTTTGCTATTGCGCCTGCATTTTCTTCCACATCTCTGCTTACACTCAATATAATCCCAAAAGCTACGCTGGTGAAAATCATTGAGGTACCGCCCATACTCACTAAAGGAAGTGGCACACCGGTTACGGGTCCTAAACCAACTGCTACAGCCATGTTGGCAAAAGCCTGAATGGTTAAACTAAAACTTAATCCAGCTGCCAGCAACGCCCCAAACGCCTTGGGGGCTCGGGTTACTATTTTAATACATCGATATAAAAGCACCAGGTAAAGTACCATGATTATAATTCCTCCCATTGTTCCCCATTCTTCAATAATAATGGCGAAAATAAAATCGGAATACGGGTGTGGTAGGAAATTCCGTTGTGTACTATTACCTGGCCCTTTACCAAAAACCCCTCCAGTGGCCAACGCAATTTTTGCCTGATCTGCCTGAAAAGTTTTATCTGAATGTTGCATTTCCGGATGGATGAACGTATTGATCCGCGACATATAAGTTTTTCTCCTCGGACCGAGAAAGAACACGAATAATAACAATACAAATCCGCCGGCGCAAACAATTGCAATCTGCTTAATACTGATACGACCTATAATTAAAAGCAAAATACTTACACCAAAAAGCATCAGCGCTGTTGATAAATTAGCCAAAGCAATTAAAACGAAAACAACACAAACAGAGCCCATAATGGGAACGAATGATTCTTTTACGTTTTTAATATTTTCTTGCTTTTTAGTTAACATCCTTGCCAAAAAAGTGATCAATGCCAATTTTGCTAAATCGGAGGTTTGAAATGTTAATCCAATCACTGGTATTTTCACCCAACGTGATGCATCGTTTAAGTTAGTACCAAAAATCAGCGTGTATACCAAAAGCGGAATGGTTACAATCATCAAAATTTTCGAGATACCAGCATAGTACCGATAATCAAGCAAATGGGCTATGTAGATCATTCCAATACCCATTAAAACGAAAATCAGGTGCTTGGTTAAAAGCAATTTTTCTACCGCTTCGCCTTTTTTATAAGCTAAAGTTCCTGTTGCACTGTAAACAGCCATTACAGATATAAGCGAAAGCAGGATGATGATTAACCAGATCCATCTATCGCCTTTTGTTTTATTAAGTAGTGCTTGGAACATCTTTTAAGCCTCCTATTATAATTCTCTAACTGCCGCTTTAAATTGATTACCGCGGTCTTCATAATTTTTAAACAAATCGAAACTAGCACATGCCGGAGAGAGTAAAACTGTATCTCCACGCTTTGCTAGGTGAAAAGCAATCTGTGCTGCTTCATCTGCAGAGAAAGTATTTACAATTACCTCCACATCATCTTCAAAAGCATCGTGAATGCGTTTATTATCTTTGCCTAAACATACAATAGCCTTTACTTTGCTTTGAACCAAATCTTTAAGCATACCATAATCATTGCCCTTATCAACGCCACCCATAATCAACACCACGTCGGTTGTCATGCTTTCCAACGCATACCAAGTTGAGTTAACATTTGTAGCTTTACTATCGTTGATAAAATCAATTCCTGAAATTTTGGCCACATGCTCTAACCTGTGCTCAATATTCTTGAAATTGCCCATGCTTTCGCGGATGGTGTCATTTCTTAACTCTAAAACTTTAGCTACAATGCCCGAAGCCATAGAGTTATAAATGTTGTGCTTGCCTTGTAGGGCTAAATCTGAAATAGACATGGTTAGTTCGTTATTTGGTTCTGTAAGGATGTGGATAGTTTGCTCGGTTAAGTATGCACCGTTTTCAACTGTTTTCACAATCGAAAAAGGATATGTTTTAGCCAAAGGCTGGGTATTTTTTAATGCTTTAATGCTTTCTTCATCGTCGGCGCAATAAATAAAAACATCATTTGCTTTTTGATTTTGGATAATCCGCATTTTCGATGCAGCATAATTTTCTAATTTATAATCGTACCGATCTAAATGATCGGGGGTAATATTTAAAAGGACAGCGATATCAGCTTTGAACCGGAACATATCATCAAGCATAAAACTTGAGATTTCCAACACATAATAATCAAAGTTTTCTGTAGCCACTTGAGCTGCGAAGCTATGTCCGATATTTCCTGCCAAACCCACATTTAAACCTGCATTTTTTAAGATGTGATAGGTAAGCAAACTGGTTGTCGATTTACCATTCGATCCGGTAATGCAAATCATTTTCGCATTGGTATAACGACCAGCAAATTCAATTTCTGAAACCACGGGAATACCTTTGTCAACCAATTTTTGAACAATTGGAGCTGTTGCTGGAATCCCCGGACTTTTAATTACCTCTGTTGCGTTTAGGATTAAATCTTCGGTATGTTGTTGCGATTCGAAAGAAATATTAAGTGCTTCTAAAGCTGATTTGTATTTATCTGAAATAATTCCAAAATCAGACACAAAAACCTCAAATCCTTTCAATTGAGCTAGTTTTGCAGCACCTACACCGCTTTCACCAGCACCCAAAATAACCACACGGCCCTGCCCTTCCATTTCTGGCTGGATGTTGCTTAATGTATTATTTTGGTTTGTGCTCATTATTATTAGTATCAAGTAGTGAGTATCAAGTATCAATTATCAAGACTGAACCTGACTACTACTACAATTTTATTTAATCTTATTTATCAGTTAATTTTCTATTTATTACCCCAAGTATCTTAGTTCGTCTAAGACTGGGGATTTGGCTTGTTTAACTTTTAACCTTATACTTTTAACTTTCTTCTATCTCAATTTCAAGGTTACTATCGTAATAATGGCCAACATTATTCCAATAATCCAGAACCGTGTTACAATTTTTGCTTCGTGATAACCTTTCTTTTGATAATGGTGATGTAGCGGAGACATTAAAAATATTCTTCGCCCTTCCCCAAATCGTTTTTTCGTGTACTTAAAATACGATACCTGCATAATCACCGAAACCAGTTCTACCAGGAATACACCACATAAAACTGGGATCAAAAGCTCTTTACGAATCATTAAAGCAAATGATGCGATAATACCGCCAATGGCTAAACTTCCGGTATCGCCCATAAAAATTTGAGCTGGGTAAGAGTTGTACCAAAGAAAACCTACGCAAGAACCCACGAAAGCACCCGCAAAAATCAGCAGCTCCCCAGAATTTGGGATATACATAATATTTAAATAATCAGCCATTACGGTATTACCCGATACATAAGCCAAAATACCTAGCGTGATACCTATAATTGCAGAAGTTCCTGTAGCTAAACCATCAATACCATCGGTAATGTTGGCTCCATTGGATACCGCAGTGATAATAAAAACCGTAAAAAGGATGAACACCAAAAATGCATATTTCTGATAATCGCCACCTAAAAACTTAAATACCTTTGCATAATCGAACTCATTATTTTTATAAAAAGGTATATTGGTTTTAGTCGATTTTACATCTTGTGTATAATAGAATGTTTCTCCTTTTTGGCGCAATACCATTGGTACAGTTGAAGTTGGTTTAACATCATCTTGAACAGTTTCACGGACAACAATATTAGGATGAAAGTACATGGTACAGCCTACTATTAAACCTAAACCCACCTGACCAACAACCTTAAAACGACCAGCTAAACCTTCTTTGTTTTTTTTAAATACCTTGATGTAGTCATCAAGAAAACCAACAGCACCCATCCAAACTGTAGTTATAATCATTAAGATTACATATACGTTTGAGATATTTGCAAATAGCAAGGTTGGAATTAAGATACCCAGCAAAATAATGATACCACCCATTGTAGGCGTGCCTTGTTTTTGCATCTGTCCTTCTAAACCTAAATTCCTAACCGTTTCACCAACTTGTTTTTTATGAAGAAAATCGATCAATCTTCGTCCGTATACTGTGGTAATTACCAAAGAAAGGATAATAGAAATTGAGGCACGGAAGGTAATGTATTGGAACAACCTTAAACCAGGAATATCGTAATGCTTATGCAGGTATTCAAATAATAAATATAACATTAGCTGTTTGGGTTAAGTTGTTCAATTAAAATTTCTTTATCATCAAAATGGTTCCTAACACCATTAATTTCCTGATATTTTTCATGGCCTTTGCCAGCCACCAAAATGATATCTCCGCTTTGCGCTAAATGGCAAGCTGTTCTTATCGCCTCTTTCCTATCTAAAATGGATAATGTTTTACGTTTATTGGTTGGCGAAACGCCAGCTTCCATATCTGTTATAATCGACTGCGCATCTTCTGTTCTTGGATTATCAGAAGTTAAAATCACTTTATCGCTCCAATCGCATGCCACCTGTGCCATAATCGGACGTTTGGTTTTATCGCGATCTCCACCACAACCAATTACCGTAATTACCTGTTCGGTACCTTTGCGAATATTGGCGATGGTACTCAATACATTTTGCACAGCATCGGGTGTGTGCGCATAATCTACAATTCCAATAATTTTATTTGGAGATGTAATATAATCGAAACGCCCTTCAGCACCGGTTAAGCGGCTCAATAAGGTTAAAACCTTCAATTTATCTTGTTCTAAAAGGATTGCTGTACCATAAACCGCCAACAAATTATAAGCGTTAAATGTGCCTACCAATTTGAAGAATACCTCTTCATTATCGATATCTAAATGCAAGCCACTGAATTGGTTTTCGATAATTTTGGCTTTAAAATCTGCCAATTGTTTAAGCGCATAAGTTTTTTTATGGGCTTTAGTATTTTGCAGCATCACCATACCATTTTTATCGTCGATGTTGGTGAGTGCAAAGGCAGATTTCGGCAAAACATCAAAAAAAGCCTTTTTAGCTTTCAAATAAGTATCAAAGGTTTTATGAAAATCTAAATGATCGTGTGTGATGTTTGAAAATACGGCTCCAGAAAAATTCAGTCCTTCAATACGGTGTTGAGAAACCGCATGAGAACTCACTTCCATAAAGCAATAATCGCAACCAGCATCAACCATATCACGCAATAATTGATTTAAAGCAATTGGATTTGGCGTAGTATGCGTGGCTACAACAGCTTTATCATTGATATAATTTTCAACTGTTGATAAGAGACCCGTTTTATAACCTAAATCTTTAAATAACTTAAATAAAATGGTAGCAATTGTGGTTTTACCATTAGTTCCGGTAATGCCGATCAACTTTAAATCGTTTGATGGATTACCAAAATAATTACCTGCCATGATACCCAATGCAACTGAAGTATTTTCTACTTTGATGTAGGTGACTGTAAAATCGTGTACTTCAGGTAAATTTTCACAAATGATTACGGCAGCACCTTGTGCAATGGTTTGTTCGATAAATTGATGTCCATCTGCAAGGGTACCAACTACAGCGAAGAAAACATCGTTTCTACTTACCTTACGAGAATCAAAGTTTAGGCTGTTGATTTCCCTATCGGTTTTTCCAACCAATTCTTTAATCGTGATGCCATAAAGTAAATCCTGTAATTGCATGCTATTTAATTTTTGAATGAGTGAATTTTGAATGAGTGAATGTGTTCGTCAATCGCAACATTCTATCAGTCAGTCATTCTTTCATTTCTTCTAATTTAACTCTATCTGTACACCTAATCCTTTTCCAACTTTTGTTCCTGCCGCGATGGATTGTGCTGTAACTTTTCCAGACCCTATCACTTTCGTTTTCAAACCAGCATTTCCCAAAAGATAAAGCGCATCTTTCAAACCCATCCCTGATACATTTGGCATTACACCTTTACGTTCTGTATTTTCTTGGAAAACCTCTCCAGCACTCGTATCAACAATATTGTAATATTCTGATTTTGAAGCGAAAAGTGGCTTGAAACCAAAAGCTTTATATACTTTTTGAGTGGCTTTGCTTTGTCCAGCTTTTGTTGGTGGATTGCCTGTACTGCCTACCAAACGGGTTGGCACATCGTTATACATCTGCATATCACTTGCATAAATACGATCGGCAATTTCGCGGAAAACTGGTCCTGATACCGTAGCACCATAATATGCACCTTTAGGATCATTAATTACCACGATGAGCGAATATTTAGGTTTATCAGCAGGAAAATAACCTACAAAAGAGGCCTGATATTGTTTGTTTGCTTTGTAACCTTTGTTTGCATCAGCCACCTGTGCAGTGCCTGTTTTACCGGCAATTTTATAAAGTGGATTATAAACAACGTTTTTTCCACTTCCTTCCGTAACCACACCTTCAAGCATCTTCTTGATTTTGCTCAATGTAACTTCCGAACAAATTTGATCGTTAATTACCCTTGCTTTAAACTGTTCAATCGGATTACCAAGTCTTCTAATTTCTTTCACGAAAATTGGTGCAACATACTTTCCATTATTTGCTACAGCATTATAAAAAGAAAGCATTTTTAATGGCGTTAATTGCATCTCATAACCATAAGCCATTTGCGGCAACGTCATATTTTTATTCCAGCTTTTATTGGTTTTTGGATTCTTAACCACAGGCCTTGCCTCACCCGGAATCTGCAGACCCATTTTCTCATTCAAATGCCAGTCATATAAATGATTGGTAAACTTTATTGGATCTGCTCCATAATGCATATTAATCAGTTTAGCGATTGCTGCATTTGATGATTCCTCAAAAGCTCTCTTCACTGTAACGGTCTCAATTTTTGGGTGAGAATCTGTAATTAATTTGCCTGGAATTTGGTAATAACCTGTTCCGATCATAGTATTGGTATCCACCAGTTTATCTTCAATTAAAGCCATGTAAGAGGCCAATTTAAAGGTAGATCCTGGATCCTGATTACCAGCGATGGCATAATTAAATTTCTCCTTGTAAACGCCTTCTTCGATTTTAGAGAAATTTGCCACTGCCCTAACCTCACCAGTTGCAACCTCCATCAAAATTGCAGTGCCATGATCGGCTTTCATTGCGATCAATTGTTTCTCCAATGCATTCTGTGTCAAATCCTGCATATTGATGTCGATGGTAGAAATGATGTCTGCACCATCTTTTGGCGCTACTTCAGCTTCTTCATTAACAGGAATATAAACGCCGCCAGCTATACGCTGCATTAATCTTTTTCCGGTTTCTCCGTTGATATACTCTTTGTAAGCACCTTCCAAACCAACACCATTTGCTACGTTCTCATTTTTATAACCAATGGTACGGGCAGCCAGCGCCTGAAAAGGCAAAATCCTTTTATTTTGCTGAACAGCGATTAATCCACCACTAAATTTTCCAATATTATATAAAGGGAAAGTTCGAATGGTTTTTAAATCAGAGTAACCCACTTTACGGTGAATTAACAAATACCGGGCACTATCCTGGCGACCTTTTCTTAAGTAACGGGCATAATCTTTAGCCGTTTTATCTTGAAAAATTTGCGCTAATTTGAGGCCCAGGGAATCAACTTTTTCGTTAAAAACTTTATCATCGGCAATCCCACCTGCATACATATCCATACGCAATTCGTACTCCGGCACAGAGGTAGCCAATAAACTGCCATCATTTGAGTATATGTTGCCACGAGTAGCTTCAACATTTACATAACGCGTTGAAAGACTATCTGCCATGGCCCGCCATTTTTTACCTTGCACAAACTGCACCTGACCCAGACGCAGAAATACCGCAAAAGCAAAAAGCACAATTAAGCCAAATGCCAGATATACACGAAGCAAGATGTTTGCCCTAATATTCATCGCTTTTAACAATTATTTTTTTTGGTGGTTCAATTAATTCTTTTATCCCAAGGGTATCTACTTTTTTAGCTACTTCTGTTAATTTACTTTTAAACATCAGCTCTGCTTTTAAAGATTTATACTCCCATCTTAATTCTTTTACTTCTTTATTTAACTTATCTATACTGCGTACATTATTTACTGCGAAATGGCTGTTAGCAATGTAAATCATTCCTAAAAAGGCCAAAAAACACAAATAAGGCAAAGCATCTGTTGCCGCTTCTTTTGATACCAATCCATCGTTAAATAACTTGCTGATGAATGAATTGCTATCCATTTTCTCTTCTGCCGTTTTCGGCTTTTTAGGCGCAGCTTTCAACTCCGGTTCAGGCCCAATCTCCTCTTCTTCTATCTCTTCCCTGAACTTGTTCATATCTTTTCTGCTATTCTAAGTTTCGCACTACGAGCCCTATTATTTTGCGCTATTTCTTCATCGGTAGCAATGATGGCTTTACGCGTAATCACGTTGAATGGCTTTTGTTGATTTCCGAAGAAATCTTTATCTACTTCACCCTGAAATTTGCCTTTAGCCATAAAATTCTTTACCGGCCGATCTTCTAACGAATGATAAGACATCACCACTAAATGACCTCCAGGTTTTAAAACCTCGGATGCTTGCTGAAGAAAATCTTCTAAAACCTGTATCTCTGCATTCACTTCAATACGCAAAGCCTGAAAAACCTGAGCCAAATATTTATTCTCTTTTCCTTTCGGGATATATTCCGAAATGGCAACTTTCAGACTATCGATGTCTGTAAATGGTTTATCCAAACGTGATGTAACAATGGCCCGAGCCAAAGATTTCGCATTTTTCACCTCACCATAAATACCGAAAAGCTTATGCAATTTATCTTCAGAATAAGTGTTTAACACCTGCGCTGCAGTAAGATCGCGGTGTTGATCCATACGCATATCCAAGTCGGCGTTTGAACGGATTGAAAATCCACGCTCTGGAACATCAAACTGATGAGAGGAAACACCAAGATCAGCCAAAATACCATCAACCTGCCTAAAACCTTTTAATCGAAGGTTATTTTTAAGAAAGCCAAAATTTTGATCGATGAATATGAAACGATCATCAGATGGAATATTTGCCTGCGCATCAGGATCTTGATCGAAAGCAATCAATTTACCATTCGAACCAAGGTGTTTTAAAATTTCTTTAGAATGGCCACCGCCACCAAAAGTAACATCAACATAAACACCATCAGGTTTGATGTTTAATCCTTCGATACACGGCTGAAGCATTACTGGAACATGGTAATTATTCGCCATCAGCACCTCCTTTCTTGTCGCCCATAACTTTTTGAGCCAAGCTGGCGAAGTTTGCAGGAACATCGTCAAAAATATCTTCGTACGATTTTTTATCCCAAACCTCAATGCGATCCAATTGGCAAGCCAAAACCAAATCGCTTCCAATACCTGCGTATTCTACCAAAGATTTAGGCAACAACACGCGACCAGCTGCATCAAGCGAAAGCTCGGTTGCACCACGGGTAAAGGCTCTTACAAATCTTCTGTTTTCTTCGTCGTAGATATTTAGTTTGGCAAGATCAGCCACTACAGCATCCCAAACATTTTTTGGATAGATAACCAGATTTTTTTCGAAACCACGGTTAATGATAAGCCCCTCATTCTCTGCATTAGGCAATTGTTTCTTAAGCGCAGCAGGTACCATAAGGCGTCCCTTTGCGTCAAGTTTACAATCAAATTCTCCTAAAAGTTGGGTCATAGTGGTCTTTACACTTTTTATCTAGTGTAAAAGTAAAGAGTTCTACCACTTTTTACCACTTTTTACCACAAAAAAGTTTTCCACATCTTTTTTGTTACATTTTGAAGCTAGAATAGCCTTCTTTCAGACTATAAAAATCACATTTCAAACACTTTACGTATTGGTTTATAGGCGTTTCGACGGTAAGTGTCTTGCTCTCCCATCATGCTTAGCAAAGCTAATGAAGTAATGATGGATAATTGCAATTTGTTCTTAACATATCAAGATCAGAGATTATATCATATAAAACTTAAGATCAATTAATATCGAATCAACATATTGAATTTAATGCATATAATCATGATGATTGAATAGAGGAAATAGTCATCGAATAAATATCAGCGTTGTTGCCTTACTTAATAAATGACAAAGAAGAGATGAGCAAATAATCGGATGAATATTAACGTTGAGCAAATATTTATCGACGACTAAAAATATAAATAGTCATCGGATGAATACTATCGCTATTGCCATATTCATCCGATGACTACAAAAAGATGATTAAATAGGATTACTCTAAATTTAATCCAATGATTAAATAGATAGAATAATGTCATCGGATGAATACCAGCGCTATGCCAATATTCAGCCGATGATTAGGAAAAAGTTAATCATTTATCGCCTTAACACCTGGCAATTCTTTACCTTCCATATATTCTAGTAAAGCACCACCGCCAGTTGAAACATAACTTACTTCATCTTCCAAACCGAATTTAGCAATTGCCGCAGCAGAATCGCCACCACCAATTAATGAAAAAGCACCGTTATCTTTCGTGGCAGCAACTACAGCATCAGCTACTGCTTTTGTTCCTACCTGGAAATTTTCCATTTCGAAAACACCCATCGGGCCATTCCACAATAAAGTTTTAGAATTTTTGATTACATCTTGAAATAAGGCAACTGATTTTGGACCAATATCCAGTCCCATCCAATCGGCTGGAATTTGACCTGAATCTACATCTTTCTTTTCCGCATCGTTTGCAAATTTATCGGCAATTACGGTATCAACAGGAAGGATTAAATTCACTCCCTTAGCTTTCGCTTTCTCTACCAATTCTAAAGAGAGCTCTAGTTTATCAGCCTCTAACAATGAAGTACCAATTTCACCACCCTGAGCTTTGGCAAAAGTATAAGCCATGCCGCCACCAATAATGATGTTATCTACTTTATCCAATAATTTTTCAATCAATAAAATTTTATCAGAAACCTTTGCGCCACCCATAATTGCAGTAAAAGGACGTTCGGCATGGTTCAGGATTTTCTCTGCATTTTCTACTTCAGAGGCCATTAAGTAACCAAAATATTTTGCATCTGGAAAAAACTGTGCAATAATTGAAGTAGAAGCATGTGCTCTGTGAGCTGTTCCGAAAGCATCATTGACATACACATTTCCGAGTTTAGAAAGTTTCTCTGCAAAAGCTACATCACCTTTTTCTTCTTCTTTATAAAAACGTAGATTTTCAAGCAACAACACTTCTCCAGGGAAAAGATTTTTAGCCTGGCTTACTGCACTTTCTCCAATGCAATCGTCGGCGAATTTTACTTCTAAATCCAACATGCGAGAAAGATCGCCCAAGATGTGTTTTAATGAATATTTATCTGTTGGTCCATCTTTTGGTCTACCCAAGTGCGACATCAAGACCACCGATCCACCATCATTTAAAATTTTGGTTATGGTTGGCAATGCAGCACGCATTCTTTTATCATCGGTAATTTTAAAATCATCATCAAGAGGCACATTAAAATCTACTCTAATAAGTGCTTTTTTATCCTTAAAATCTAATTGGTCAATCGTTTTCATATTTATATTTTATTTTAGTTTTAGTCTCATTTCATAATGGAAGCCAATGCCCGGGATATCAAATTCTGGCGACTCATTTATAAAACCCAATTTCTTATAAAATGTTGCAGCATTGCTTCGGGCATTGCACCATAAATAATCGGTTTTATATTCTTTTAGGTATTCAACGGCAAAGTTGATCAATGCAGCGCCATATCCTCTACCTGCAAAATCAGGATGAGTGGCCATTCCCCTAAGTTGGTAGCCTTCTCCGTCATCAGGAAAAAAATCATTTCGCATCAGGCTTGCAATTGATCTTATTTCATCATTTTCTACATAACCAAGATGAAAAGTATCATAATTGGTATCTCCATCAAATATACATTCGGCTAAAGGCTTATCGTTTCTTAAAACCAAACTTCTTAAAGGCAGAACTTCCTCGGGAAGAATAAATTTAACCATTCGGCTAATTATTTAGTGATTAATAAAAAGTATAGAGATGCGATTATGAGGTCCGCAAACGTTTGCAAAGTTAATAAAGCAATTGAAACTGCTTAAAAAAAGAATAATGATTTATGAACAATTACAGATTTGTTACTGCAACATCCATTGTAAAAAAGGCATTTCAGATGTTCAGATAAGCTACTTTGTCAATTTCAGTAAACAAATTACTTTGTTATCGCATAGAGTTCCCAATTTCTACTTTCGACTACCCGCTTTAAGCGTATACCTTTATTTTTCCATGAGATAAGCGTATGCTGATCTAGCAGTCCAAATCCGTTGAAAGGGTTTTGCTCTTTACTAATGAGTACATATGATACATTATCTTGAGGTTGACCAAAAGCCGCGAGAAACTTCCCTTCACCAGGAGTTAAAAAACAATTGGCAGAACCGGTTAGCGCTATAACTCTATAAGATGTCGCATCATCTGAAAGAATGCCCTTCTTAACATCAATCTTTTTTATAGCATCTGATAATACCTTATCATCATCAACATCAATAGGCTTACACATCAGCATGGACGTAATCGCATTTATGTATTTTCGCTCTTCTGGTATTAAGCTAGATGAGGTTAGCAGATATCCGGTAATAATTTGCAATAAAATTAACACCAAATAAAACTGCTTGGTATACCGAAAAATTCGGGTATTTCTGGAATTGAGAATAATGGCCCAACAAACGCAGATGAATAATGCATAAAACTGGATGGGTATATAAACTCCCGGATATTTCATTTTCAAAAATTCCATTAAAAAAAATAGCGCAAAAACCACCATTACATTCCTACTCATGCTTTTGTGCATGCCTAAGCAGATCAAAAGCAATGGAGCAAAAAGCAGGATCCGAATGGTAATTAAAAAGTTTACTTCAGGAAATACGCTATTGAACTTAATATCCGGGAAGCCATTAAAATTTTCAGTCTGGTTAATTATTGAGGTATAATTAGCATATGGGCTATCAATATAATAGTTAGCATCACCTGTGTAAGATAAGTTTAGCAACCTAAAAATAAAAATCGCCACAAGCGGCAATAGAAATATTATGAGATATACTGCTAGTGTTTTATTTACAAGCTTACGCCTAACAGATATTTTGTTAAATGCAAAAGCAATTTTATCCAGCGGTTCGTTTTGTAAAATCTGCATGGATTGAAGGGCGGCGAAAAAAATTACTGGAAGCAAAAACAGGGTAAGCCAAACAAATTTAAACCAGCAAAAAATTAATAGCGCAAAATAAATGCTGGCAACAGATATATGGTATGATGTGTTACTATGGAAATATCTGAAAAGGCTGGAAATAAATAGATAAAAAAATATGAGACACAAATAAGCGCTCTTGCCCGATACCGCAATAAAAATAAAGGCTGGATGAAAAACAAAAGTTAACAAAACGCCTAAAAAAAGCCAGGAGCTATTCGGATACTCCCGTATCGACCTGATGATGATGAAAAACAAAGCAGCTGTTCCAACAGCCGAGGTAACGAATGGTGCAAAAGTTGAATTGAAAATTGAAAAGAGAAATGTTAGCATAAAAGGCACCTGCGGAAATGTTAAGCCCATGAGCTTAACACTATCAGAATTTCCTTCTACTAATAATGCGCCCTTTTCCGCAAAAAAAAGTCCTTCATTGCTGTACACTCCAGCGAAAAAAAGTTTATGCGCAATAAAAAGGTAATACCCAAAAAGCAAAATGGAAATGATATAGAGTTGATCGGTAGACGTTCTTCTTTTCATTAATTGTTTTTTGGATGATTAGAATCAGACACTTTGCTCAAACCATGATCTGTTTTTTCCCAGTAAAATGGTTTGGTAATTAACTGCCACAGCCCTTTATATGCGGCAATGGAATGCATGAGCCAATAAATTGGATTTGCGATAGAAAATAAAATCAATTCATAGTAACGTCTTTTGAAAACTGCTATCATATTTAGGTAGATCATTAAAATATTACCTATCGCCAGATTAAAAATGGATATGTACAATACCCATCCTGGAAAAATCGTCCTGATATCTTTTAAATCAAATATTAGATAAACGATAAAAAGTGTAAGCAAAAGTGGATAAAGCAGAAAAGTTATTGGCGTAGCACCGATAAAAAAGTTAAACCCAAGGAAACCTTTCCAACCTATCTTTTTGATCAGGCGTGCGGGATTTCGCATGTGAACCAGATAGGTTTGCATGTATCCTTTAATCCACCTTGAACGTTGCCTAATCCAATTGAAGGGTTCATTGTTGGCTTCCTCATAAGTTGTGGAGTTTACCAATGCCACCTTGTAACCCTTGGCAAAAGCCCGAATTCCAAGATCTGCATCTTCTGTTACATTAAACGGATCCCAACCACCCAACTCAAGTAGGTTGCTTAATTTGAAGTGATTACTGGTTCCACCTAGCGGAATAGGAATATCCAAAGTGCCCAAACCAGGCAACATGTAATCGAACCAATAAGAATATTCCAGTGTAAACATTCTGGTAAGCAGGTTTTCATTTCTGTTAAAATAGTTTAATGCGCATTGAATGCAAATGAAATTTGCCGGAAGTTTATTAAATAAAGTCACCACTTTTTTTAACTGATCCCGATCTGGTACATCTTCTGCATCATAAATCGTTAAGATTTCACCTCGGGAAAAATGCAAACCATAATTACAAGCTTTAGGTTTGGTTTTAGGCATGTGAAAAGGAACCACAATTACCTCGAAAATAGCAGGAAAATCCAGGTCTCTTACCGCATTCAAGGTTTTATCGTCATCCTCCTCTACCAGAAGTTTGATATCGAGTTTTTCTCTTGGATAATCAAGCGACTGGAGATTCCAAATCAATTTTCGTATCAACTTATCTTCCTTATAAACTGGCAATTGTATTGTAAATACAGGAAGATCGGCATCCTTTACCGTAGCTAATTCCTTTTTACTCACCGCCTGGAAAAGTTCAAGTTTAGAACCGGTGAGTGCTAAAAACACCTTAAATACAATGGCGATGAGGAAAAAAGTACTCATCAAAATATTGATTAAGATTGTAGTGTTGATGAAGCTTAAAAATAATGAAGTTATCGTAAGGGCAATGATTGAAAATATGAAAACGAGCTGTTTGCTACTAAATGTGATAAATGCCGAACTCTGAGGGTCGCGATCCAACAGATCAAAAACCGCTGCTTTTACATAACGTCCGCCAAGGAGTTTATGCCCAAGCCAAACGATATCTAAATCTGAAACTAAAATCGGTTTTACCTTGCAGCCGAATTTGTTGGAAATGAGCAACAAATCTACTGTTGCGGTAGGATCGGCGACGGCCACCAAAAGCTCTTCACCTTCCATTCTTAAAGGCAGTACCAAATCCCGGTCAACCACTTTCAGATCCATTTGGCTAATTATGCTCATGTCAGTATCAAGCTTACGCAGATCACTAAAAGTAAATCCCTCCTTCTCTAAACATAGCTGGTAAGATTTCCGACTAACATAGCCAAAATTAAGAAGCACCTTAACAAGAGAAATGCCACTGTTTTGAGAAAAACGAGCCATGCGTTCGCGGTCTTGCTGATCAAGAAGACCATGATCACTAAGCATCTGTACGATATATCGTTGTTGCGGCATATTAAAAACGGAATATACCGGTAAGCGTACCGCCTTGACCTATGCCTGAATTTTTATTAAGAATATCATGAAAAACACCTAAAAAAATCCAATTTTCCTTCCATACTCTTTGTCCAATAGCAAGATTCGCTTTTACAAAAGTGAATTCGGTATTTGAGGCGGGATTTTCTGGAGTGAACAAACTTGATTTGAAAGAGCTCACCCCGCTTAATTCACCCATTAATTGATGGTTCTTTCCTAAATGAAGCCCAGAAGTTGCGATGTAGGTTAACTGACCAACTTTACCAACTCGGTTTCCAAAATATTGCCTGTAACCTCCCTCAATATTAAAATAACCAATTTTTTCACTACCGCTTAGCATAAATTTTAGTTCAGAACCGAATTGGCCATAACCTGTAGCGGGATTTCGATTTTTTGCATATGCGGGAATACTGGCCAATACCTGCGTGGAAAAGAAATACTGCTCTTTGTTAAATTTCAATAAATTATATTTCAAACCAATTTCAACATCAGCTGGAGCACTATTAGTATTATTTACGAAATCGTCTTGATACCGTGAAAAAGAAAATGGAATTTTTGCAACCAAATCCAATCTATTGGTGAGGCCATGTTCGAGGTAAATTTGAGCAGTAAATGAGCTGAAGCGACCATTATTTCCATAACTCATTTTATTTCCGCTAAGATCTCTATAATTTTTTGCAGCAAAATAACTGAAATACGGAGAGAGCAGGGTTTTGTGTTTTCCCACCGGAAAACCACTTGCAATAGCCTCAATGCTGAACAAAGAAAGCGCACAAAAAACAAGCAGATTTAATTTTTTTACATTCATGGGGATCAGCGTTATGATGAGATGATTTTTTGAGCACTTTTAACTTTTGAACGGACATAGAGGTAGCCTAGAAAAACCAACACCAAAATCAATGAAAGGGCTAACAGTTTGTATTCACCCCACAAGATTGTCCATCGCCCAAGGCCTTGGCCTTCATATATAATATTGTTGCTGCTTTCTTCCAGATTGAAGACCAAATGGCCATTCTGATTGCTAATAAGGGTGTTTCCGCTTAGCAGATTTACTTGCTCATTAAGATCGCTAATAGCATTTTCAAATAAGGATTCAGATTTTTGCTCATCAGGACTAGCAATGGAAAGTACAAAAGGGTAATCCTTACTTTCAAATATTTGAGTAATAGCAGAACTTACCGGACTAGAAAGTTTGTAAAGCACCTCATTTTTGCTATCGCCATAAATGGTAAAATCATTTTGATAGGTCAAGGGCATATTAGGAAAACTCTTCAGTAATTTTTCAGATCGATCACTAATAATGATGAGATTATCGCCCTTATATGATGCTGCTTTACTGGTAAAATCAACCATAGGTTGATAAGTAACATCATTACTGTAATGATCATTTAGCTGAGCAAACAACTCGGAAACTGCCCTAACTGATGTTGGAAAAAATTTATTAGAAATTAATACTGTGGATTGCGTTTGAAAAATATCAGGATAGGCGTAAAAACTTACCTGGGTTTCTGAAAGTTTACTATTTACTTCCACATAAGAACGCTCTTCATCAACCTGAGCAATAAAATTTTGAAACTTACCAGAACAAACTCCATTTACCGGATAAAAAACAAATTCGGTTTTTAGGGTATTAAATTTTTTAATTTGGTATCGGTTTGCAACAGTATTTACTTGCAATGCTCCAGATTCGTTCAGTTGCCTGCTGCTTAGCAAAATATCGTTTAAGTAAATATTAAAATAACCTCTATCGTTTTTAGATATTGCAGTAAACTTTATCTGCATTTTTAAACTAAGTTCAGATGGAATTGATGCAAATGCAGATGTTTTAAATTCATAAACCTGACTTAGTGAACCCGCTCCAACCATTAGGTTATTGCCACTTTTTAAGTTTGCCAAAACCAGCCTTTTTTGTTTCTCAAAGCTATTTGCAGTGCTTTGATCAACAATTAATTGATTTTGAAAGGTGCTCGCAAGGATTGCCTGGTTCAACAAGGCATCAACTGCATTATTTAAACCCTGGATATTACTACCCGTAACAAAAAGTATCTGTTGAGGTGCTTGCCCGGGAAAGAAACCTGCTTGTTTATTGAGATAGAGCAAGCCTTTATTTTTTACCGGATCACCTTTGATTTTTTCGGCAAGCTTTGCCCCGAGCTTCGATTTAAAGCCAACATACATGAAATCCAGCAGGCTATCTGGCATTTTCGAAACTGAATAAAGTGCAATTTTGTCAATACCACTTTTACGCAATTTGCTGTAGCATAACGCCACTGCCCTAAGCTCTCCAGGTGTAATTTCGTCGGGATAAACAATTGCCTGTTTACTGTATAGCGTGTTGGAGAGATTTATTTTTGATAAATTCGGTTCATTGATCGGTGCCCAACGCAATATGGACGATGGTAATATTTTTAGCCATAAACCTGGGTTATTATAATCCTGACAGGCATCATTGCCGATAAAAAGTTGGGTTTTAACAGTAACTTTTAAAAATCCAGATGCGCTAACTGCTTTAGTAAGCGTGATGGGAACTTTGGTTAAGCTGTCGCTGCTGATCCTAATACTACTTGCGGGTTGGTCATCAATGATAATATGAACAAATGATTTCTGTTTATTGATAATTTTGGAACATTCCATATCCAATAATATTACACTTCCCTTTAATTGTTGAAAGGGCAAAACCCGGATATAATAATTGTATTGACCCTCTAATCCCTTTAAAACCTGCTCGCTAAAATTGTAGGGCTTCGATGGATTTTGAGCAAAAGAGAAATTAACAAAAACAGTTAATGCTAAGAGCAGGATGATCTTTTTCATGGAAAAATATGTAGTTAAGCAATTTCAGATTTAAATTTTAATATGTAGGAAACATGTTGCAGACCTTGATCATAAAATAGTTCTCCACCCATTTTTTCAGTGAGGAGACGGGCAACATAAAAACCTGGCCCTAAGCCTTGCTTTAAACTTTGAACTGTAGGGTTTTTAGATTTTACACTTTCCTTCTGAACTGCAAAATTCATGGCATTCGGGGCGCAACTTATTACCAGTTCGATGGTGTGTTTATTTTTCAATATTTCGGCGAAAATCTCATTTTTATTACCAGCATGTTTGAACATATTAGCAAATAGATTATAGATGATTTGATCGAAATAAAGTCGATCTAGTGGAACAAGTGCCCTATCGCTAGATTTTATCCATTGAAAAACCATCTTTCTTTGATCGAGTTCTGGCTTTAACAATACAACCATAGCCTGGATGCGCTGATAAACATCAACAGATGCCAGATTTATCTGTATATCACTTACTGGGGCATTCTGATGATCAGGAAATATTTCTGTGAGTTGCTGAAGACTGTTAATGTTTTGGCTCAGCTCTTCCACATACTCATTTTGACCATCATTAATAGATCCTGCACTCTTCACTCTACCTGCTAAATCTTTAAGTGCAATTACAAAGCGCTGAATATCGGATCTTACCAAGGCTAAAAAGGTATCTTGCTGAACAACAAGTTCACCAAGTTTGGCATTTGAATGTTCAATTTGATTATTCTTATCTACAAGTTCCAAGTGAAGTGCATAGAGTTGTGTGGTTGTATTCTGGATTTTGAGCCCGTTTAGTGTATTCTTTCTAATGATGCTAAATCTGGCCAAAGGAATAAAGCATGAAAAGAAACCAGTCATGATAAAAAGTCCCGCTCCCTGTGCCAGATAAGTCTCCAAACTTACTTCATTAAAAATTTGGTATCCAATGGAAAGCAAAATCAAAGTAGAGAGTAATTGTGCAAAAGAGTTTATGGGTGCCCAAAAAACAGCAAGGTTAAAAAGCATGAACAAACTGGAATATATCAGAAAGAAAACCGGAGCAACTTCAAAAGATACGATATTGCACACTATGGCCGCATTGGCCGCTATCAAAAAAAATGTGGCGTGTAGTGTTATGTCAATAGATGCTCCAGCTCTTCTGCAGAGATCATATACAACATAAATAAGAACAACTGTAATTATTTTAACGAGAAAAAGCTCCTGAAAGATCTGATTGGCATATACGAAATCCAAAATCCCTACTAATGGATACAAAAACATTACTGTCCAGACAATAATATTCGCGTAATACAGAGAGTTTTTCTTAATTTGTTTATTGTAATCGGCATCTCCCACAACAATAGGTTGTGGAACACCATAATTAGGACGATAATTCATAAAATAGGGACGATTTTATAAAACTAACATAAATCACATATTGAAACAAGTAATATTTTCAGTTCTGCTAATTATTTTTTGCAATGGATTGTTGTTTTCCCAACAAAATCTCGCCTATGCCAGAGCAAATAATATTAAATTAGGCATTAATGTTTCATGGCTCGAGCAAACATGGAATGCCAGCGGCCTCTATAAAAGAAAGCTAAAGCAACCAGATTTCGAACTCCTTTCATCCATAGGTGTAAATACCATCAGGCTGCCAGTTGCATTTGAGAGGTTTTATCTCTCTGGAAGTGTAGAGGAGAAAAAAGCACTGCTATCTAATATTGATGATATTATCAAACAATGTAAGCGGTATAATTTCAAATTGATTCTTGTAAATCATTATGGAACGCTAAAGAATGAAAGCTTACCCTCAGATGTAAAAAGATTAAATAACTTATGGAATAGTTTAGAAGAAAGATATAAAGATGTTCAATCAACGATGTTATACTTCGAACTTTTTAATGAACCAGCACTTGAAGATTCGAAATGGTTTCCAATTGCTGCAAATCTGGCTAAGCTGATCCATCAATCGTCGCCCAAACGCACATTGATTATCGGGGCTTCCAATTACAACAGCATATATGAATTAAGCAGGCTTTCTCCGATTGCCGATAAAAACATTATTTACACCTTCCACTTTTACGAACCCTTTATTTTTACTCATCAAGGTGCAGAGTGGATAGGCAAACAAGTATCTACTTTAGGTATTCCATTCCCATACCAATCTGCTAAAATGCCACAAATAAATAATCAAATGAAAGGAACAGATGGAGAAAAAAATTATAAAAACTACATGAATGAAGGGAAAAAAGGAGCTTTGCACGATAAACTGATGATTGTTAAAAATTGGTCTGTAAAAAACCAAGTACCTATTATTTGTGGAGAATTCGGTGTATATCGCAAACATGCATCTGATGTAAGTGTATGCAATTATTTAACCGCTGTGAAACATGAATTAAAGTCGCTTTTTATCCCAGGAATTATTTGGGATTACGATGACAATTTTTCAATCTTTAATGGATTACCACTAAAAAAGAATGTTTTGCCTTGCCTGCTGCCTTAAAAAATTTTGGAGTAACACCTATAATATGTTAATTGTAGCACCAATAAACTTCTTAGTTTTTAGTACAATTAGGATTTGATAATTGGATTTTCCTCACCACATCTATTAACCTGCTGCTGTAACCATACTCATTATCGTACCAGCCAACCACTTTAACCATATCACCAACTATCGAAGTTAATAAAGAATCAAAGGTACATGAATGTGGATTATCGATAATATCTACTGAAACAATTGGATCTTCTGTGTATTCCAAAATCCCTTTGAATTCATTTTCAGATGCCAATTTAAAGGCCGCATTAATTTCCTCGATAGTTGTTTTCTTTTTTAACAAACAAGTAAAATCTGTAAGTGAACCATTTAAAACTGGTACTCTGATGCCAGCACCGCCCAAACGACCTTCTAATTCGGGAAAAATATGGGTAATTGCCTTTGCAGCACCTGTTGTAGTTGGAATAATAGATGATGAAGCTGCTCGGGCTCTTCGCAAATCCTTATGGTTTGCATCATGCAGGTTTTGATCTCCTGTCATAGAATGGATGGTTGTGATATATCCCTCTTCTACACCCCAATTATCATTCAGGATCTTAATCATTGGCGCAATGTTGTTTGTGGTACAACTGGCGTTTGATAGGATCGTGCTTGTTAAATCAATTTTATCATCGTTAACACCCAATACCAACATCGGAATTTCATCGGCGGCAGGTGCTGAAATAAGTACCTGACTTGCGCCTGCCTCAATGTGTTTTTCAGCAGCGTCGACAGACAGATTTTTACCTGTACAATCGACTACCAAATCTACTCTTAAAGCCGACCAGGGTAATTCTTCCGCATTTTTTATTGCAAAAACAGGAATCATTTTTTTATCGATAACAATTGCGTCAGGTTGTGAAGAAACATGGTTCGAATGAACACCATGAACGCTATCATATTTAAACAGATGTGCCATCGTTTTAGCATCAGCCAAATCATTAATCGCCACCACATCAAAACCTTCAGCCAAAGCCAAACGCAAAAATGTTCTCCCTATCCTACCGAAACCATTAATCGCCAGCCTCATTGTATTAATATTTTAGGCGCAAAAATACTCTTTATTTTGATATTAAAAATCAATGTGAAAGCACTGCCAGAAAATTACGCCTTTTACGGTATTTTCTTTGATAAACGCCATGTGATAATTGAGTTATAAACCACGCAAATGGTGATTAAAAGCACTATTAATAAGAAATTGCCCAGGTGCTGCAACAATATGGTAGCAATAATGATGAAAACATTTAATACAAAGGTAATCCAAACTATTTTATTTGGTTTTAATCCCAATCTTTCCAAACGGTGATGAATATGATCCCGATCGCCCGTAAATGGAGATTTTCGTTTCAGGATACGGATGGTAAAAACCCTTAATGAATCGAAAATAGGTACGATTAAAATGGAAACAGCAATGGCTGGCGCTGAATAAAATTTTGGTTCATTTACACCATTAAATTTATTGATTTCGATGAATTTTATTGCCAGGGCTGCTGTTGTTAAACCAATAATCAGCGCACCTGTATCGCCCATAAAAATTTTGGCCGGAAACCAATTATATTTTAAAAAACCAGCAATTGCTCCCGCCAACGCAAAGGCAATAAATGCATACGGCATTTGATTGGCGATGGCGAAAACTATTCCAAAAGATATGCTGGCCAATATCCCAATAGTTGCTGCCAAACCATCAATACCATCGATAAGATTAAAAGCATTATTCAAAAATATAATTAATACAATGGAAAAAAGGCCGCCCCAAAGCAAGTTCATATCGCCAATATTTAATACACCATATAAACTACTTAAACGGAAGCCACCAAAAAACACTAAAATGCCCGCCACTAAAAGTTGAAGTATAAATTTTGTACTGGTATTGGTACCATAAACATCATCCTTTAATCCGAGTGCTGATAAGATGATGCAGGAAACTATGAGATAATTTGCTTCCTTAAAATTTATTGTGGCCGAAAATAGCAGGATGCTGATGGTAAAGCTGGCAACAATAGCCAATCCACCTAATCGGGATATGCTTAGATTGTGGTTTTTACGATGCAAATCGTTTTTATCAAATAAATTGTATTTGAGGGAGGTAAATATAATTGATGGAATACTTACTAACACCATAATAAATGCCATTAAGGCAATAGCGCCGTAAAAAACGATAGGATAAGCAGCAATTAAATCTATAAACAAAACGGGTACGGTTTGAACAAATATAAGGAATGATGTCGATTTTGTATTCCCGTTTACACAATTAACTTGACAAAAGTCAAAAATGGGTATATACCTTTTAGCTAGCGTGTATTTACTACCCATTTAGTGTCATTGAGGAGTGAATGTTCACCTCTCCGAAATTCTATCAGGCCTGATGGGAAGGTGTTAGATCATTGTTCTCGTCAACTGCCCCACGGCCATCACTTTATCAGATCAAGCCATTGTTAGCTGATAATCTTATTTCCTGTGAATCGCATTATCGTCATTCTGGAGAAGGCGGGAATCTTAATACAATTACAAGTGCAGTAGAATTCCGAATTAAACTAAGAATGGCAACTTTTTAAAACTGACTTAATTTACTTAGTTTTTTCTTTAATAAAACCCATATAGGATTTGGAATTTTATTCCGTTTTAAGGCTTTATAATCGTTTCTTAGGGCGTTCAATAAACTTGCAATGTTTTTATTGCTTGCACCACCTGTACGCATATTTACCATAAGCAGCTGAAGATAGGTTGCTTTTAATTTATAGGTATGAAAAAACCTTAAGATCAAATCATAATCTGCAGCCGTTCCCATATCGAGTGCATAATTTCCATGAGCATTAAACAACTCTCTTTTAATGTATAATGTCGGATGAGCAGGCATCCACCCCTTTTCGATTTCCCTATAACCAGCCTGTTTAGAAGGCCAATGCCTTACAATTTTACTTTTATCGGGTTTGATGTAATTTAAATCTCCGTAAACTGCTTGCGTTTCTGATTGAATAATGAAGGCTTTAGCAACTTCTGCAATAACATTATTTCCCACCAACATATCATCTGCATTTAGTATTCCAATCACTTCACCCGAAGCCAGATTTATGCCCTTATTAATGGCATCATAAAGTCCATTGTCTTTTTCGGAAACTAAATGCTTAATGTATTTTTTGTATTGCTCAATGATATTCAAAGTTTGATCTGTAGAACCGCCATCTACAATAATGTACTCAATAGGGTTATACGATTGCACAATAATGGATTCAATACAATCTTTAATATACAATTCTGCATTATAAACTACGGTAATGATAGAAATCTTCATCTTTAAACTAAAGCCTGCTTCTTTCTGATCTGAATAAAAGCGACACCTGCGGTAAAGATAATTAATAGCGGGATATAATCATCGATGGGGCAGTACTCAATGCTATAGTCTGCCAGAAAACCATAGCCCCTAATATCATTACCCGATGGGTGAACGCTACTAATTGCCCAATATACTGTACAGGAAAGTGCAATACTATTGCCACATCTGGCATCTTTTTCATAATAACCATCATCATCGCCATTTGGAACTTTCCAATCTGTAAGAAAATTTGGTGATCCACCATGGGCTAAATCAGGCTCGTAAAAAATATAGTTAGTTTCAGGTATCCAGCAACCGTAACGATGGGTATCTGCAAATGTGTAAAATGAGAGCATTAAAATAGGGATGATTAAACCTAACTTCTTCATAAGCAGCGGTATTAATCATTTCAGGAAGATAGAAAATATTTAGGAAATTCGAGTTTCTTTAAAGAAATTTATTTCTTTTTCTAATCACGAACATACCTAAAGCTGCAGCAGAAGGCGCCTAAAGCCCAGGAGTAATCATCGAGAGAGCACTGGATAATGCTAGAATTAGCTACACTACCATTTGTTGGAGTAGTGTCGCAAACAGCAACTAATTTCAAATTAATCAATTCAACTTTGAATCCACTTGGACATGCTCTACAACCAGAACTTGTAGTCGTCCAAACTTTCATATTTAAATTAACACAGCTACCTATTCTTGGTTCTGTAGGCCCTGAATAGCCTGGAGGTAAGCCAAGCAGTTGCAACAAGTCATCTATTACTGTACTTGATTTTGTAACATAAACTAACTCTCCAACCAGACAGCCCTGCGCTGCAGTGGCATGTTGTTGATGAATGAATAAGACAAAAATAAAAAGTGCAAGAGTTTTTCTCATTGAACAAGACAATGTAATGCAAAATTACATCAAGACTATCCATGATCCTACGTTCGTTTTATTCAGTATTAGTATAATACTTTCATATTAGAAATTAAACTTGATTTAAATGCAAATTTTTGCTTACGAATAGTCAAAACCCCGAATCCACTTGCAATCAAAATAAGGCAGAGCATATAATCATCTAATGGAGCATTATTAGGTGCTTGCCCTGAACAAGATGATGGCGGATTCAATTCATAAGTAACAATTCTACCCCCCGAACCAACTAAGGAACCATTTACCATGGTAGAAGTTACACATTCTGTGGAACTTTCTGAAACTAATTCGTGTTGGGCAGGTATAGTAACATTTGCCCCATAAGGTGGAATTGTATTATCGTAATAGCTTCCTTGAGGATAATCATTAATTGCTCCGCAAATATATCTATTACTATTATTATTATTTATTTCTAATTTCCTTCCATTACTATTATAGTATGGTTGATCTGGTCGAGCAACATAGGGAGTTCCCATTCCTAAATATTGTGTAAATACAGTATTGCCTATTCGACAACCATTTCCACGTTCTTGGCTATTCGCGTCATTAAAACTCACTAGTAAAATTAGTATAAATAAAGAAATGCGATACATTAAATAATGTTAAAATTAAAGTAGTTTAAATCCTACAAATCGCCGCAAATATGAAAATTTAATTCTATAGTAAAAACATGAATTTATTCATAACTTAGTCTTTTTAGGAATACATAATAATAAAACACGACTTAATCTTAGTGTAGATTATACATTAGCCTATCCTATTTGATTGAAGAAGGCACTTTTTTTATAAAATGCTACCTTACAACAGCTTAACACATTAAATAATTTGTAGGAAAAACTATCTCAAACGTTTGACAATTGTCATGAACAAAATGAACAATAAAAATTTGGAAGTAAACGATTAATAAATTTGATCAAATTACCAGCAATATTATAATCTTTTAAAGATGGTATTATACTGAAACGTTTATCCGTAAATGAATTGGAATTGTAATAATCAAGTGAACAATGCCGAAAATGTAATGGAGCAGGTATTTATACAAGTAACTTCACATCATTAGCTCTACAATGATAATCCATAAAGGTTGTAATGCTGGGATATTCTTTGACGCAAGTTGTATTTTCAAAATAACAGATTATATAGATTAGTGGAGATCAGTAACGGTATAATTGTTTTGATAAGTATCTAATTGATATTGATTGGCAAGATATACTGCTGAATTTATAATGTTAAACCGTATTCTGATTTTGCCTTTAATTAAAAGAAGAAAACCAATAAACGTTTACTATTGGTACATCGTATTAAATTTTCCATCTCCTTAGGCGTTAATGCAAAACTAGCTCATAAGTAAAGTGCAAAATAAGGTAAGAATAATAAATAATGGCAGAAGTTACCAACAATAGGCTTGTTAATCAAGGCTTTCGTACAGAAATAGCAGAATAAAACAATTATTTATACAGAGCCTTTACCTTATTGCATTAGACGGTTATGACGTATCAGTTTTTTACAACATATTTCATAGGCTTAAGTCATCTAATGAATATAGCAATTGCCAGTTTAATCTGTTGACTAACAATGATAACAATCATGAAATTGAAATATGAGTATCTTATTTAGTATGAAATTCTCTTGTCTTTGAGTTAGTATTCAACATGCCTATGCTAGCAAAGGAACCTTGTATAAAACGTATAAATACTTACAATATTTCATCCAAATTGGCAAAAAGAACATATTGAATTTGAAGAGCGTAATTTTAATGGTAAATTATAGAAAATCACATTGTTACAATTGGTTTAAGGGGAAAGAATACTTCACTATTGAACACATCTAATTCGAAAAAAACAAATTACTCCTAAACTTGACAAAATTAACCAAGTATAATCATCTATCGGACAGGCAACCGAAGAAGGAGCTGAACTTCCAGTAATTGTTACAGCAGTACCTGTATTTGTCACATTAGGACTAAGATTAGTAGTGACAGTACAACTTCCCCCAGTAGGAGTAAGAAATGTACATTTATAGGCTCTACTATCTCCATTCGCTCTTAAGTTAGCATTACCACTTGTTGTCCAATTTGTTGTACCCGGAGAACTTGATGCCCAATCTCCATAATTAGTTGGACTTTGACCTCCCATATAATTATAAATTCTATAGTAACTGTTCGGGGCAGAACTTGTATAATAACTTCCATTAGTAACTAAACAACCACTTCCCAATTTTGGCTGAGATAAAACAACTGACGAAAAACTTAATAATATAGATAAAATTAACCAAAAAAAGACAAATTTCATTTGAATACGCGGAACGGGACGAATTCCAAAACAAAAGTAATCACGCATTCTTTAAAACACGAAGAAATCTAAATAGTCATACATAAAAAGATTTTTTTGACACTAAATATGAGTAGTTATAACTATAAACTTTGAGAATAAAATAAGCTAGGAAAATTATGCCACCAAATCTTCTTGAAATTGAAGTTGAGTTCGCTTGCGCATATAGTAAAAGCCTAAACCACCAAGAGGTAAAATTAGAAACCAATTGTAATCATCAATGGGGCAACCAACAGGAAGTGTATATGTAACAGGAGTTCCCGTATAAGTAAATAACCCACTTACCGTACATGATCCACTTCTAGATTTTATGCAATAAATACTATTTGGATTATTATATCCTGTTCCATATGCATCCCAATCATTAACAGAATTAAGTGTAACGTATAATCTACCATTAGATTGCAATGGCACATTAGCTATGCATCCATCTGCTGCATAAACTTTCGAATAAAATAATAAAGGTATACTAACAAAAAAAAGAAACACAAACCTTCCCATAATAATAACTTTCATTACTTTTAGGGGATGTGCTTCAACAATAGGGGAATGCACAAAGATGCGCCTTACAAGAATAAGTTATTTGCTTATGTTACATTAACAATTGACATATATCAAATTTACAATCTAGCCTACTCAAAATTTAAACGTTTAATTCAAATCTGCCTCTCCTTTTTTTATTAATTTTCTATTTCATATATTAAAAGTATTTTTGATTTTTAATAAAAACCAACTTTGTTCCCGCTGTGTATGCTAGTGATTAATAAAAAGAAATACTTCCATTTTGTTGCCTTAATTTCAATCCTTGCTTTTTTAAGTTCGTGTGGGGTTCGTAAAGAGCGTACTCTGTTTAATGCGCCAAGCGATATCGTTACCGATACCATTAAACAAGTCTATGTGGTAAACGATCAAGGTATTAGCGATGCTTATTATAAAATTAAAGTGAACGATCAATTGGCCATTCGAAATGTTCAAAATTTTGAATTTGGTGCCACTGGAAATAATACAGGAACAGCAACAACCAGCAGTACACAGCAAAGCAGCGCTTCAGGCAGCATAAATAGCGTACTCTCCTACCCCGTAGATTTAGATGGGATGGTTAATCTCCCTGCTATTGGCAAAGTAGAAGTGTTAGGTTTAACCAGAAGAGAAGCCGCAATTAAAATTCAGGATTTATATAAAAATAAACTATTGAAGGATCCCATCATTGAACTTTCCGTAGTCAACTTAAAGGTTACTTTGTTGGGCGAATTTAGTAAACAGGGAAATTTTTTATTGGAAAGAGATAACACCACGCTGATCGATATTATTGGCGAGGCGGGCGGCATTACCAAAACCGCAGATCCAAAGACATTAAAAATTATTCGCGGCGATAGGGCGCATCCAGAGCTTATTTATGTTAACCTGAACGATATAAACAGTTTGGCCAGCAAAAAATTGGTATTGCAAAACCATGATATTATTGTGCTTCAACCCACTAAAAGTTCAGCCACGAGCGATAAACTGCAAAGCTTAAATAATATTTTACAGCCCCTTTTGGTAGTTGTTAACTTGGCTGTACTTATATTTACAGTAACGAGATAGTTGAGGACGATTGTTTTAAGTCGGGAATCAGATGTATGAAGCCTTATTTCATTGAGTTAAAGCTTTGAAATTTGATCTTCGTTCATTGCTTCCTATTCTTTCCTTATCCCCTATTTATGCATAGATTTTTTCACCTATTCTTATTCATTTACCTGTGTAGTCAAATTACCTATGCTGCCGATATCAAAAGTATTGGCGTACCTTATATAGAAAATTATCCAAAATCTGTTTATGCTTCAGGCAATCAGAATTGGAGCATTACTAAAGATAAGAATGGTGTAATGTATTTCGGTAATGCCGAAGGCCTGTTAACTTTCGATGGAAAATACTGGCAAAAATATCAAATGCCGAATCGGCAAATCGTACGTTCAGTTACTACGGATAATAACGGAAAAATATATACGGGTGGTTTCGGTGAATTTGGCTATTGGTCTTATGTAAGCAATAAATTAACCTATAAATCGCTTACATCCCTTCTTCCAAAAGGCAATAAATTAAGTGATGAAATATGGAAAATTTATGTAGACAAAGACCGGGTAATCTTTCAATCCTTCTCCCGGATATTCATTTATAAAGGCGGAAAAATAGCGATCATTAAAGCGCCATCCTCCTTTCTATTTCTTCATCAGGTAAACAACAAATACTTTATCGAAGTGCTCGACAAAGGTTTATTTGAGTTAGTCGGAAATCAATTGAAGTTTTTGCCTAACAGCGAAAAGTTAGGTAAACAAGGTATTTTATCCATTTTGCCTTATAAAAATGGAGGTTTAATTATTGGCACCAGCAAAAACGGCTTATTCACTTTCAATGGAAAAGATTTCACTCCACTAGTTACCACAGCAAACGATTTCCTAAAAACCTACCAACTGAATAATGGTGTAAAGCTTTTAAATGAATATTATGCTTACGGCACCATTTTAAATGGACTGATTATTATTGATGAAAATGGTCAGGTGGTGCAGCGTATCAATAAATCAAGCGGTTTACAAAACAATACGGTATTAAGTATTTATGCTGATAATGAGCAAAATTTATGGACGGGTTTAGATAATGGAATTGACCGCATCGAATTAAATTCTCCACTTTATTTCTATTTTGATAAAACTGGTCAATTTGGTACGGTTTACTCGAGCATTATTTTTAAGGATAAAATTTATTTAGGAACTAACCAAGGTTTGTTTTATAGCAACTGGTCGAAAAATAATGAATTAACCCCATTTAATTTCCGATTGATTCCAAATTCTCAAGGACAAGTTTGGGAACTAGCCATTGTAAATAATGAATTAATCTGTGGGCACAACAATGGCACTTTCAAGGTTTCGGGTGATCAAATCAGTTGGATTTCATCTGTTAGCGGCGGCTGGACCATTAAAAAACTAAATACAAATCCCAATTACTTCGTTCAGGGTACGTACACTGGCCTTTCGCTTTTTCAAAATACAACAGCGGGCTTAAAATTCGATGGTAAAATTTTAGGCTTTAACGAACCTTCACGATTTATAGAACAAGATAACAAAGGTGATATTTGGGTGGCACATGCCTATAAAGGTTTGTATAAACTTACTTTAAATGACAACTATAGTAAGGTTACCAGCACAAAATATTTTGATGAGCGAAATGGTTTACCAGGAAATTACAACATCAATATATTCAACCTGGAGAATAAAATTGTGTTTTCATCAGATAAAGGGTTTTACACATATGATGAATTAAGCAATAAATTTACACTTTACGAAGTTTTGAATAAAAGCCTTGGCTCTTTTGCTACATCTAATAAAATTATTAGTGCAGGCAACAAAAAATATTGGTTTATCGATCATGGCAAAACATCTTTGGTAAACTTTTCCGAGCCTGGAAAAATTGAAATCGACTCCAACCAATTTAGTCTTTTAGATGGCAGAATGGTTCAATATTATGAAAACATCAGCCAGATTAGTAATTCCATTTATTTAATCAGTGTTGATGATGGCTTCGTGATTTATAACAATTTACTTAGTACACCCTCGGCCAAACGTAAATTACCAGCGGTTTTAATTCGGAGAATAGAGGATATTACTGATAAATATTTTACCATTAGCGAAACGATTAACCACAATGAAGAAACTGAAATCCCTAACAGCAGAAATAATATTCGGATCTCTTTTGCATTACCCTACTACCGACAGGCAAAACTAAAATTTCAATATTATTTAGAAGGATACTCTAAAGATTGGTCGGATTGGAGTGCAGCCACGCAAAAAGATTTTACAAATTTGAGCAGCGGTACCTATACATTTAAGGTGCGAGCAAAAACAGATGATGCTTCGGTAAGCGAGATTACTACTTTTGAATTCACCATACTTAGGCCCTGGTATCTGAGCAACGTTGCCATCATTTTTTATTCTATCCTATTGGTGGCTGTATTAATCATCGGCAAGAAGGTTTACGAAACTAAGCTGAAACGCGATAGCCAGAAAATTAGTGATAGGCTCCAGGCAGAGCAAGATGAAATCCTGAAACAGGAAGCCGATGTAAACGAAAAACAAATTATAAAATTACAGACAGAAAAACTTCAGGCAGAACTGGCATCAAAAAACAGAGAACTTGCTAATTCTGCTATGACACTGGTTTATAAAAATGAGTTGCTTCAAAAGTTAAGTGATGAAATTACTAAGCTTAAAGATGAAAACGGCAAAAAACTTTCTGAAGATCAAACCCGTAAAATCCAAAAGGTAATTAATGATGGAATGAATGATGAGCGGGACTGGCATTTATTTGAAAACAGCTTTAATGAAGCCCATGAAAGTTTCTTCAAAAAACTTAAAGCTCAGCATCCGGATTTGGTACCCAACGACTTAAAACTTTGTGCTTATTTAAGAATGAATATGAGCAGTAAAGAGATGTCGTCGCTTTTAAATATTAGCTTAAGGGGTGTAGAAATTCGCCGTTATCGCTTACGCAAAAAACTCGAAGTACCACACGATAAAAACCTTACTGAATTTTTAATGGAATTGTAATATCGAAATTTCACAGTGCGACGGGAACGTTTGCATAATGGCTGTAACAGTAAAAATTTATCAGCGTTTGCCGATAAATCACTACATCATTACCACACATGAGGAAAATTTAACCCCTACAAATGCCTTTGTGTACATTATACACTAGTGCTGTGGTAATTATTCAGTTACAATGGTAAATTGTGTGTTTATAGAACAAAATCCAACACAGTAACTTAATTTGAGATACCCCACTTTCGCAATTGATGTATTAATGTTGAGGTAAACATACTTGCACAAGAAAAAAAACAACCCCACTTTTATCGTAACAATTAAACTAAATTATAAATAAGCATGAAAAGAATTTTTACAAGAATTTCTGTTCTGGCCGTATTTTGTTTACTCGCAATTAACGTAGCATTTGCGCAAAACATTACTGTAATAGGTAGGGTGACAGATGGTGGCGATAAGTCGACCATTCCAAGTGTAAGCGTTATGGTTAAGGGAACACAAATTGGAGCACAAACAGATGCAACGGGAGCATACAGTATCAATGCGCCAGCAAACGCAACTTTAGTATTTACCTATATTGGTTATGTTACACAAGAAATTGCTGTTGGTAATCGTACGAATATTAATGTGGTATTACAATCTTCTAGTCAACAATTAGATCAAGTGGTTGTGGTTGGATATGGTACACAAAGAAAAATTGATGTTACAGGTTCTGTAGCATCGGTAAAAGGAGAAGAAATTTCTAAGCAAGCGTCGGTTAACCCAATCAGCGCCTTACAAGGTAAGGTTGCCGGTGTGTCTATTACCAATAGCGGCGCTCCAGGCTCATCACCGAGAATCACAATCCGTGGTACTGGAACTGTTTATGGTAACACAGGAGTTTTATACGTAGTTGATGGTGTTTGGTTCGACGATGTAAGTTTCTTAAATCCAGGAGATATTGAGAACTTAAGTATTTTAAAAGATGCATCATCTCAATCCATTTATGGTATAAGAGCTGCAAATGGTGTAGTATTAATTACAACGAAAAAAGGTAAAACAGGTGATCCGGTTATTAGTTATAACGGTTCTGTTGGTTACAAAAAAGTTACCAATCAAATCGAGATGGCGAATGCAACTGAATATGCAACCATCATCAACGAATTGATAAAATCTAATGATGCAACAGCAACTCCTTTGTTCGCAAACCCTTCAAGTTATGGTGAAGGCACCAATTGGTACAACCAAGGATTTAGAAATGCTCTACAAACTAATCATCAGGTTTCAGTAAATGGCGGTACAGAAAAAACCACTTACAATTTCTCATTAGGATACACCAATGAGGATGGAATTGTTAAAACACAGAATTTTAAACGTTATACCGCTAAATTCTCTAATGATTTTCAGGTACTTAAACCTTTAAAAATTGGCTATACCGTATCTGGTACTGCAATTAATACCAACGATATCAACGATGGAATTTTCCGTCAGTTGTACGCTGCCGGACCAGTAGTTCCTGTATATTATGCTGACGGTAGTTATGGTGATGCGAATGATTTCGGCTTAGGTGGTGGTAATAATTTCAACCCGCAGGTAACTTTAGATTATTTTAATCAAAAATCGAAAAACTATCGTATAACAGGTAATGTATATGCTGAATTAACTGTTGCAAAACACTTCACTTTTAGAACAAGTGCTGGTGGAGATTTTGGACAGAATGAAGTGAGAGCATATTCACCAGTGTACCAGGCTACTCAAGGTCAAAGAACAACACAAAGTACTTTAAACATTAATAGAGATGAAAATAGAAATTGGATTCTTGAAAATACCTTAACATATAAGAACACTTTTGGAGATCATAATTTGACTGTATTACTCGGACAAACTGCTCAAAGAAGAAAAAATTATTTTGTTAGGGCTACAGCTTTTGATGTTCCTTACAGCAGCGATGGTGATTTGTACCTTGCTTTAGGAACAGCATCAACACGCCGCGTTGAAGATGGCGGAAGCTTACTTACTTCAGCATCATATTTTGGAAGAGTAAACTACTCGTTTAAAGACCGCTATTTATTAAATGCTACTATCCGTAGAGATGGCGCATCACAATTTTATGGAGGTGGCGATTTATGGGGTAACTTTCCTGCAGTTGGTGCTGGCTGGATCGTAACTGGCGAAAATTTCATGAAAGATCAAAAAGTAGTAAACTATTTAAAACTAAAAGGATCATGGGGTAAAGTTGGTAATGCAGGTGTTCCTGTAAACCCAACAACACTAACTATCGATCAAAGCGGAAAATTAGTAGCTTTCTTTAATGGTGTTGGTTACACTGGTGCAAATGTGAACTCTATAGTTCCATCTTTCCTGAATTGGGAACGCACAGTAGGTACTGATATTGGATTAGAAGCTAAATTCCTAAACAATCGTTTAAGCATTGAAACAGGTTTCTACAATAAAAAAACCGAGCAGGCTATTTTTGATATTAATGTATTACAATCAATTGGAACGTCAAGCGGTAAATTAATTGGTAACCAGGCAGATTTCCAAAACCGAGGTTTCGAATTTTTGGCAACCTATGCGGATGTCGCTAAAAATGGTTTTAGTTATTCTGTTAGTGGAAATATTGGTATCAACAACAATAAAGTATTATCTGTTATTACAGGCTTAAATCCTATTTATGCAGGTGGAGCAGGTATTGCAAATGGCGCTTTAGCTACCAGAACAATTCAAGGCCAGCCGATTGGTGCTTTCTTTGGGTATCAGGTTGCTGGTATATTCCAAAACGCAGCTGAAGTTGCAGCCTCTGCACAAAGAACTTCTGCCAAACCTGGCGATTTTAAATATGCTGATGTTAATGGTGATGGCGTTATTGATGGTAAAGACCGTATAGTATTAGGTAACCCTAACCCTAAATATAGCTATGGTTTGAGTGCAACATTTGGTTACAAGGAATTTGATTTATCGTTAGATGTTCAAGGTGTTGCTGGTGTAGATGTATACAATGCAAACGTAGCTTACCGTTTTGGTAATGAAAACTTCAGTAAAGATTTCTATGATAACAGATGGCGTGGTGAGGGAACATCAACTACTTATCCTTCAGCAAATGTTGGTTCTACAGCCAATGCTGCTCCA
Organism: Pedobacter sp. Leaf250; assembly: GCF_920984735.1. Taxonomy (GTDB): domain Bacteria; phylum Bacteroidota; class Bacteroidia; order Sphingobacteriales; family Sphingobacteriaceae; genus Pedobacter. The sequence goes on from NZ_CAKLBU010000011.1 coordinate 166,093, forward strand.
AACTCATTTTATGTTGAAGATGGATCGTACATCCGTTTAAGAAATGTTCAATTGGGTTATACATTGCCTACCAGTTTAATGACAAAGTTAACTTTAAGAAAAATTAGGGTTTTCGTTGATGCTCAAAATGCAATCAACCTATTTGGCTACAAAGGATTTACTCCAGAAATCGGGGGAACGCCTACAAATGCTGGTATTGATGCAAATGTTTATCCATTGTCTGCCACTTACAGATTAGGTCTTCAAGTTACTTTCTAATACCGATAAAGACATGAAAATTATTAATAAAAACAACTACATACAAAAGCTTGGGCTAATTGCTTTATGCTCAACCATTTTGATAACCCCTTCTTGTAAAAAAGATTTTTTAAATGTAGATCCACAAGCGCAGCAGCCAGCAGTTACATTCTGGAAATCGCAAGATGATGCTACCAAAGCCGTGAATTCCATTTATGGAAACTTAAGAACATGGGAAAATACAGCTTTCCCAGCTTTAGCTGTTGAAAGCATTCCAGGGGATGACGCAGAAAAAGGCAGTTCAGTAAATGATGCGAGTTATTTAAACAACTTTGATAATTACACAGCAGGTTCTACTGAGGGACAATTCAGTGGTTTCTGGACTGGACAATACCAAAACATCAATTTATGTAATCAAGTTTTGGATAACATTCCTGCCATTAATATGGATGCTAGTTTAAAGGCCCGTTACCTAGGTGAGGCGAAATTTGTTCGAGCCTATTCTTATTTTAGATTAGTACGTGCTTTTGGCGATGTTCCCTTGCGTTTAAACGTACCGAAAGATGCTACTGAATTTAACATTCCTCGTACGGCAAAAGCACAAGTTTGGGCAGCAATTGAAAAGGATTTGGATGATGCAGCCGCTATATTGCCTCAAACTTATCCAGCTGTAGATAGAGGTAGAGCAACAAGAGGTGCAGCTTTAGCATTACATGCAAAAGTTGCCATGTATTTAGGTAAATGGGATCAGGTACTTTCATTAACCAATACGGTAATGGGATTAGGTTATGATCTTTTTCCAAATTATGAGCAGGGTTTCCGTTTGAACAATGAAAATAATATTGAATCTGTTTTTGAAATACAATGTGAAATTAATCAAAGTATTCCAGGATCGGCTACATCTCAATATAGCCAAGTTCAGGGTGTAAGAGGTTCTGTTGGTGGATGGGGTTTCAATGTACCAACTGCAACATTAGCCGCAGCATATGAGCCTGGCGATGTGAGAAGAGATGCTACTATCATTTTCAGAGGTGAAACTACACCACAAGGTGATATTATCGCAGCAACCGGAGATAATCCAATGTATAATCAAAAATCTTATGTTCCTTTCAGTTTAATTATTACGGGTGTAAATGAAGGTGCTCAACAAAACGTAAGAGTTCTTCGCTTTGCAGATGTTTTATTGATGAATGCGGAAGCAGCGAATGAGTTAAATAATATCACTTTAGCTAAAACATCATTAAATAAAGTACGTGCTCGTGCCCGTGGAGGTATTGCTGGCGTATTACCTGATATTATTTCAACGGATAAAGAAGTTGTTCGCCAAGCAATTTGGAAAGAAAGACAAGTTGAATTTGCAATGGAATCAGATCGTTATTTCGATGTAATCCGTCAAGGTCGTGGTACTGCCGTATTTGGTCCTAAAGGTTGGAAAGCTGGTAAAAACGAAGTTTGGCCAATCCCATCAACCGAAATTGATTTAAGTGCTGGAACATTAACACAAAACCCAGGTTATTAACCGCTAAATTTTAACAAAAAATGAGAACAAAATATTTTTTATTAATGGCTGTTGTAACCTTGGGGTTATCATCTTGCCAAAAAGAGTTTGATCCTTCAAGCTATGCACCTGCTCTTAACATTGGTGGCTATACCAGTGCTAAACAAATTGCACCAGGTAGTTTAGTTGCCTATTGGGCTTTCGATGGAAGTTTAATCGATAGTATATCTAATACGGTTGGTGTAAATACCGGAACTTCCTTTGCTCCTGCTGTTAAAGGACAAGGTTTACAAGGTGCCCTAAATGGTTATGTGGTATCAAATACACCAACAGCAGTACAAAACCTAAAAAGTTTCACGCTTACTCTATGGGAAAAAATGCCACTAAATGATAAAGGAATTGTTGGTTTAGTTGATGTATCAAATTCTACTTCATTTTGGGGTAATATGACTGTGTTTTTCGAAAATGGCGGAACATCTGCTTCTGGTAATTTAAAATTTCATTTAAATAATGCAGGCACAGATAATTGGTTAGGCAATTATGCGATGACCAGTCCGTGGGATAAATGGAATCAAATTGCTTTAAGTTATGATCAAGCTACTTCAACCTACAAAGTATATGTTAACGGCGCTAAAATTGCAACTCAGGTTATTGCTAATAACGGACCTTTAGTTTTTCAAAATGCCAGTAAAATGGTTTTCGGAACAGTTCATTTTCAAACAACACCCAGTTTAACTACTGGAACTGGAAAACAAGATTGGGCTAGTTATTTAGTAGGTCAATTAGACGAAGTTAGAATTTACAATAAAGCGCTAACAGATACTGAAATTAGTTCATTACAAAAACTTGAAGGAAGAGGTAAATAATCTCTATCAACTTTCGAGGCAAAAATATAAAGGGTTGCCTAATGGCAACCCTTTTTTAACTAGTTAAAAATGAAAAAAATCTACCTATATCTCTTTACGCTTTCATTTCTCTTTTTTGCCTGTAAAAAAGGTGGAACAACGACAGATCCAACTATCGATCCAGTAACCCCACCATCAACATATACCTTTTCTGATTTAAGGGTAAATGGCACCTTTAGTGGTTTTACTTATTATGGTTTAAATAATATTCCCATTCTAAAAATCACTTTTTCATCACCAATCAACCTCACTTCTGTTAGTGGAAACATCACCCTAACAGATGCTGCTGGAAATGCAACCGCATACACACCAACTTTAGAGAATAACGATAATACAGTTGTTATTACGCCATCGGCATTGCAACCTATTACAAAGTATATTTTAACCGTAAATACGGGATTACTTTCCAAAACTGGCAACAAATTGCAAACCGGTATTGCTGTTAACTTAATAACAGCAGTAGACGATACCGACAAATTCCCTCGCATTACCGATGATGAACTTCTAACCTTGGTTCAAAAACAAACATTCAAATATTTTTGGGATTTTGGCCACCCTACAAGTGGTTTGGCTAGAGAAAGAAATACCTCTGGCAATACCGTTACATCCGGTGGTTCTGGTTTTGGAATCATGGCTTTGGTTACAGGTATAAGTCGCAACTTTATTAGCAGGGCCGATGGCTTAGCCAGAATGCAGAAAATTGTGGCTTTTTTAAAAACTGCCGAGCGATTTCACGGGGCATACCCTCATTGGCTGGATGGAAACACTGGCAAAGTAATTCCTTTTAGCACCAAAGATAATGGTGGCGATTTAGTAGAAACTTCATTCTTGATGGCTGGTTTAATTACCGCTCGTCAATATTTTAATGGTACTGATGCCAATGAAACGGCTTTAAGAAATGATATCAATACAATTTACAATGGCGTAGAATGGAGCTGGTACCGTAAAGATAATAGCTCAACACTATATTGGCACTGGAGTCCGAATTACAATTGGGATATGAACCTACCCATTAAAGGCTGGAACGAATGCTTGATTACCTATGTAATGGCTGCAGCCTCTCCTACTTATTCTATTCCAAAATCAGTTTACGATATTGGTTGGGCACAAAATGGTAGTATGAAAAACGGCAATACTTTTTATGGCGTTCAACTTCCACTTGGCCCAGCAAATGGAGGACCTTTGTTTTTTGCACACTATTCATTTATGGGCATCAATCCAATTGGATTAACCGATGCTTTTGCCAATTACGAAACCCAAACAAAAGCGCATACTTTAATTAATTATAATTATTGCAAGGCCAATCCACTGCAAAATTATGGTTATGGCGAAAATTGTTGGGGCTTAACGGCTAGCGATATCCAGGGTGGATATACTGCCAGTTCTCCAACCAACGATGTAGGAACTATTGCACCTACGGCAGCATTATCATCAATGGCATATACACCAACAGAATCGATGCAGGCTTTGAAATTCTTTTATTATAAACTAGGTAACAAAACCTGGGGTGAATATGGTTTTTACGATGCTTTCTCATTGAGAGATCAATGGTTTGCCACTTCTACCTTAGCTATTGATCAAGGCCCAATCATTGTAATGATTGAAAATTATAGAACAAAATTAATCTGGAACCTATTCATGAGTGCTCCTGAAGTAAAAGCGGGCATGAAAAATTTAGGTTTCAGCAGTCCCAGTCTTTAACCTGAAGTATACCTAATGAAAATTACATTCCGCAACCTATTTTTTTGCTCTGTTATCGCAATTTCCTTTTCGTCTTGTGCACAAAAAACGAGTACAGTTTATAATCCTGATTTAACCATAAAAAAAGGTTTATCCGATGAGCAATTATTGGATCTTGTACAGAAGCAAACTTTTCAATATTTCTGGGATGGAGCTGAACCCACTTCGGGAGCAGGCAGGGAGCGTTATCATGCCGATGAAATTTATCCTGATAATGATAAAAGCACCGTGGCTACCGGATCTACAGGGTTTGGTTTAATGGCCATCCTAAGTGGAATAGATAGAGGTTATGTCACAAAAAAAGAAGGCTTGGAGCGCTTAAATAAAATTATGGATTTCCTGGCTAAAGCAGATCGCTTTCATGGTGCCTGGTCGCATTGGATTTATGGCGAAACGGGCAAAGTAAAACCATTTGGCAAAAAAGATAATGGTGGCGATTTGGTTGAAACTTCATTTGTTGCACAAGCATTAATCTGTATTGATGCTTATTACAAAAACGGGTCAGCAGAAGAAAAAGCATTGGCAAAAAAAGCCGATGAACTTTGGAAAGGTATTGATTTTAGCTGGTACCGCAACGGCGGACAAAATGTATTGTATTGGCACTGGTCGCCAGAATATAAATGGGAAATGAATTTTCCGGTTAAAGGCTATAACGAATGCTTAATCATGTATGTTCTGGCAGCTTCCTCTCCTACTCATACCATTCCAGCCGAAGTTTATCATGAGGGTTGGGGTCGCAACGGTGGTATCAAGGCAAATTTTAAAGTATATGGTCATCCTTTTACTATGGATTATCAAGGGCAGAAGAATTCAGTTGGACCATTATTTTGGGCACATTATTCTTATTTAGGATTAAATCCCACTGGATTGAAAGATCAGTACGCAAATTATTGGGAAAACAATGTAAACCATACTTTGGCCATTCACGATTATTGTGTGGCCAACCCGAAAAAATTTAAAGGTTACGGAGAAAACAGCTGGGGCTTAACAGCAAGTTATTCTGTAAAAGGTTATGCAGCACATAATCCGCAAGAAGATTTTGGCGTAATCTCTCCTACCGCAGCCATTTCTTCCATTCCGTATACACCAAAAGAATCGATGAAAGTTATCCGACATTTATACGAAGATTTAGGTGATAAGGTTTGGGGTAAATATGGTTTTTATGATGCTTTCTCGGAAACGGATAATTGGTATCCAAAAAGATATTTAGGAATCGATCAAGGACCAATGGTGGTAATGATCGAAAATTATAGATCTGGTTTACTATGGAAATTATTTATGAGTAATGCCGATGTACAAAAAGGATTAACAAAATTAGGATTTGAAAGCCCTGAGATAAAATAATAGTCATTTCGAGGCACGAAGCAATCTCAATATGCTATAAAATTGCTGCGTGTCTCGCAATAATGAGTAAAAGAATTTAACATGAGAAAAACCATACTTATACTTCTCTTCCTCACATCATTTTTAGCGGTATTTGCTCAAAAACAAAAAACCTATTGTAACCCTATTAATGTTGATTATGGTTACACTCCGTTCGAATCTTTTACCGAGTGGGGTAAACATCGTGCAACAGCTGATCCGGTTATTGTAAACTATAAAGGTGAATTTTTGCTTTTTAGCACCAATCAATGGGGTTACTGGCACAGTTCTGATATGCTAAACTGGAAATTTATTGAACGCAAATTTCTTCGCCCATGGAACAAAACCAAAGATGAACTTTGTGCGCCCGGTGTAGGCATTATTGGCGATACCGTTGTGGTTTTTGGCAGTACTTATACTAAAAACTTCACCCTTTGGGGCAGTACCGATCCATTGGGAAATAAATGGTTTCCACTAGTCGATTCTTTGGAGATTGGCGGCTGGGATCCCGCATTCTTTACCGATGATGATGGCAAATTTTACATGTACAATGGCAGTAGCAACAATTATCCAATGTATGGTGTAGAACTCGACCGCAAAACTTTTAAGCCAAAAGGCACTCGTATGCCTATGTATTTATTAGAGAGCTGGCGTTACGGATGGCAACGTTTCGGAGAATATATGGACAATACTTTTCTTGATCCCTTTGCAGAAGGTGCCTGGATGACCAAGCATAATGGAAAATATTATTTTCAATACGGCGCACCTGGAACTGAATTTAGTGGCTATTCTGATGGTGTTGTTGTAGGCACAAAACCGCTATTTTACGATTCGCAATTTACTCCACAGTCCGATCCATTAAGTTATAAAGGTGGTGGATTTTCTCGTGGAGCAGGGCATGGAGCAACTTTTCAGGATAATAGCCAGAACTATTGGCACATTTCTACCAGCATCATCTGCGTTAAAAATACATGGGAGCGCCGAATGGGCATCTGGCCAACAGGTTTCGATAAGGATGATGTGATGTGGACCAACACAGCCTTTGGCGATTACCCGCTTTACCTTCCATCAGAAAGAAAAGAAAATGGACCTGCAGGACCGGGCTGGATGTTAATCAATTACAAAAAACCTGTAACGGTTTCCTCTACTTTAGGCAGTTTCCATGCTAACAATGCAGTTGATGAAAGTATCAAAACCTATTGGAGCGCAAAATCGGCAAATAATGGCGAATGGATCCAAACCGATTTAGGAATTTTAGCTACTGTAAATGCCATTCAGATTAATTATGCAGATCAGGATGCTGAATTTATCGGCAAACAGCTTGGCATTTATCATCAATATAAAATTCTATCTTCTACTGATGGTAAAAAATGGACAATGCTTGTTGATAAAAGTAAGAACAAAACCGATGTTCCACACGATTATATTGAACTCGAAAAACCGGTTAAAACAAGGTTCATCAAAATGGTAAATATCCACATGCCAACTGGAAAGTTCGCCATTAGTGGTTTACGGGTTTTCGGTAATGGTAATGGAGAAAAACCTTCAGCAGTTAAAAATTTAATTGTGCTGAGAACCGAAAAAGATAAACGCAGTGCTTACATCAAATGGCAACCTGTTGACAATGCTTTTGCCTACAATTTGTATTATGGTACAGCACCCGATAAATTATACAATTGTATTATGATCCATGATTTTAATGAGTATTGGTTCAAAGCTATGGATAGCCAAAAAGCTTATTATTTTTCCATCGAAGCGATTAATGAAAATGGTGTTTCAACAAAAACTGAAGTAAAAAAGGTAGATTAATTTAAACGAATAAAACACACATATAATGAGAAGAGCGAAAATCCTAGTTATTTTTTTAACATCCTTAGCGTTGAATATTTCAGCGCAAACCAAAAAACCAGTTTCAGCAGAAGAGGCGAAGATGAATACCTTCATCACTAATCTAATGGCTAAAATGACTGTCGATGAAAAAATCGGTCAGCTCAATTTGCCTAGCTCTGGCGATATTACCACCGGACAAGCCAATAGCAGCGATATTGGTAAAAAAATCAAGGAGGGTCAGGTTGGCGGTTTATTCAACATTAAAGGAGTTGATAAAATTAAATCGGTACAAAAGGTAGCCGTTGAAGAGAGCAGACTTAAAATTCCATTGCTTTTTGGCATGGATGTAATTCATGGCTACAATACGGTTTTCCCTATTCCCTTGGGCATGAGTGCCACCTGGGACATGGCTGCTGTTCAAAAATCTGCACGGGTTGCCGCAATTGAAGCAAGCGCTAGTGGCATCAACTGGACATTTTCTCCAATGGTTGATATTTCCCGTGATCCACGCTGGGGAAGGATTTCTGAAGGAAGTGGTGAAGATCCTTACTTGGGATCTCAAATCGCGGCTGCCATGGTAAGAGGATATCAAGGTAAATTGCAAGCCAATAACGAAATTTTAGCCTGCGTAAAACACTACGCTTTATATGGTGCTGCAGAAGCCGGTAGAGATTACAATACAACCGACATGAGCAAGGTGCGGATGTACAATGAGTATTTGCCACCCTACAAAGCGGCGGTAGATGCAGGTGCGGCAAGTATCATGGCATCATTTAACGAAGTTGATGGAATACCGGCAACAGGAAGTAAATGGTTAATGACCGAAGTTTTGCGCAACCAATGGGGTTTTAAAGGCTTCGTAGTAACTGATTATACGGGCATTCCTGAAATGATTGCACACGGCATGGGCGATTTGCAAACCGTTTCTGCTTTAGCAATGAATGCTGGTATTGATATGGATATGGTTGGAGAAGGTTTCTTGGGTACATTGAAAAAATCGTTGGCAGAGAAAAAAGTGAGTATTAATGAGATCAATAGGGCTTGTCGTTTAATTCTCCAAGCTAAATATAAATTGGGTTTGTTTACCGATCCATATAAATTTTGCGACCCGGTAAGAGCAGAGAAAGAAGTTTTCAATGCAGAAAACCGTCAGGTTGCACGTGAAATTTCGGCAGAGAGTTTTGTATTGCTTAAAAACAAAAACAATGTTCTTCCCTTAAAAAAATCTGGCACCATTGGATTAATTGGCCCGTTGGCAGATAATACCGCTAACATGTATGGCACTTGGAGCGTTGCTGCTTTGTTCGATCAATCGGTTACTGTTTTACAAGGTTTAAAAAATGCTTTAGGAAATAATGCAAAAATTTTAACCGCCCGTGGTTCAAACTTTTTGGCCGATTCTATCGCAGAACACCGCTATGTAAATGTTCACAATCCTACCTATAAACGCGATCCAAGAACGGAAGAAGAAATGATTAAAGAGGCTTTAAAGGTAGCCGAAAAATCGGATGTGATTGTAGCAACTATGGGCGAAGGGTCTGAATTTACCGGAGAAGCCAGTAGCGTAACAGATATTCAAATTCCAGAAACACAAAAAAACCTCTTGAAAGCTTTGGCTAAAACTGGCAAACCAGTGGTGTTGGTGTTATTTACTGGTCGCCCTTTGGCTTTAAAATGGGAAGAAGAGAATATCCCCGCTATTTTGAATGTTTGGTTTCCAGGCAGCGAGGCAGGAAATTCAATAGCCGATGTACTTTTTGGAAAAGTGAATCCATCAGGTAAATTAAGTGCAACTTTCCCTCAAAATGTTGGTCAGGTGCCGCTTTACTATGCTCACAAAAATACTGGTCGCCCATTGGCAGAAGGTAAATGGTTCGAAAAATTCCGTTCTAATTATTTAGATGTAAGCAATGATCCATTATATCCATTCGGTTATGGATTGAGTTATACCACATTTAATTACAGCGATGTGAAGTTAAGCTCAAATACGTTAACTAAAGGCAAATCAATCACCGCATCGGTTACCCTAAGTAACACTGGCAAATACGATGGAAAGGAAGTAGTTCAACTATACATCCGCGATCTGGTTGGAAGTATTACCCGCCCGGTTAAAGAGTTAAAAGGTTTTCAAAAAGTGAGTTTAAAAGCTGGCGAGAGCAAAACAATTACATTTAATATATCAGAGAATGATCTTAAATTCTACAACTCTGATTTAAAATTTGTTGCCGAACCTGGAGATTTCCAGGTATTTGTGGGCACAAATTCGAGAGATGTAACATCAGCATCATTTACTATGAAATAAAGGTTAATAAATTCAAAAAGGTTTATTTATGTTGTCACGTTGAGCTTGTCGAAACGCTTATAGTAGAGTCCTTCGACAAGCTCAGGATGAACTGTGTTTAAATCCAAATAATAATTAAATTTTTTCCAAATAATATTTCGCTTCAGGAAGGTTGTAACTGATATTGCCTTCCTGTTTTCGCAATTGCAAAGCTCTGCTTAATTAATTT
>NZ_CAKLBU010000012.1 GCF_920984735.1 Pedobacter sp. Leaf250
TAAAGCTAATAACGGAAGGCTGGCCCAATGACCAGCGAAATAAAACCTTTTTTTGGCCCAGTGACGAATGAAATAGGTGGCCCGCTATGCAGCGAAATGAGTGGCCCAGTGACTTGCGTTATAGACACTCAATTGTTTAAGAAACACTTGGATTGCCTGCTACCAAGTTATCAGATTATCCATTTATCAAAAATAATTATATAGCTTGATATTAATTTAGCTAGCTTTAAAATTTTTAGGTCAGCTGATAGTTATCCGGTGATCGAGGTATCGCTATAGGTTAATAGCTCTATAGCTTCTGATCTGCCAATGAAAGATGCTTTGTCGATAGTTTGTTTTTTCATTGGCAAGATGTCTTTTTGTCCGACATTAATTCCTGCGGAATGATGTCCAACAAAAAGAATCTTGCCTTACCGCTTCTTATCGTTCGTGCCTCCGATGAAGCCGTAAGGGGCTGAGAAAACTCGCAACTCGTTTTCTTTTTTAGGATTTAAGCGAAATCCAAATAGAATTCTCCCTGATTTAACTTAACATCTAACGAGATACCTCAAGAAAACCATTAAGATAGATATTAAATGATAACTTAAGTATGGCGATAAGTAAAACAGGAGTTTATTATTTGTTCTTTATGGTCTAATTTATTTTGTTGGCTAACTATAATTCCTCAATGCATTAACGCGATTCGGCTTGCAAATTAATCAAATCGCCAACAAGCCCGAGCCTAAAAAGAAAATGTAGACTAAACCTGATCATCTTGCCTGATATAGAAATGTCTAAGTAAAATTTTGCTTTGCTTTAGCCCAAACTTTCAATCTCCTTACTTAGCATTTCAAACCATATTTCTCCATCATTACGGTTTATCCCGCACGGCGTATAACTTACATAACCGGGATAACGAAGGCTGATATTATATTTATCATCCTCCAAGGCTGTAGGGGGAGCTATAAACTCACCTTTATTAGATTGTAGCGGGTGGAGCCTGCAGGCTTTTGGCTTATAGGTCCATGCGTTTTCGGTAGTCTCCATAGATAGTCTCTGTAATGAACATGCTCCGTCTTGATATGCAAAAACGCATCTGGTTTTTTCAAAGTGCTCCGGAAAATCCGGACTTGAGTATTGATGACTACGTACAGCAGTTTTCTTTCCGCTATCAGGACTCCAAGTACCCTGAACGATAAAGTCAGTTGGTAAATGCTGAAAATACATTGGGTTATCCATTACAAGACGGGTAATGTCATCAGCCTCTTGTTCATGGAGATATACCCCGTCATAACAGCATCTGGCTTCACAGGTAAGGTAATCACACTCAACTAACCGTGTCGCACCATCATCTTTTAACTCTGAAGAATAGCTGTTCAACCAGCGAATCAAAAACTCCTTTTGGATTTCACTGATTTTGAACAGGCCATTTAAAATGACGGTTATTGTGCCTGCAATTATATTTCTGTCTACCTTAATTCCTTCACACTTTCCCAAAATAATCATGAAATCCTGGACGTGATAATCTGACACCAAATCGGAATTTATGCATCCTGCATAATAGAAGAGTTTCCCCACCGGTAGCTGTGGCTCGTAATTTAACTGTAACTTGTTGAATGGCTCTTGATTAGCGATGCAATTAACACACCAGACAGCAAATGCAAGTTCTGACAGATAATGGTATTGAGCATTTTTACATTCTTGAATCAGCTCCTTGAATTCAGAAGCACTGAATCTCATTCCGGCTTTGAGGTTGTTTAGACAAGAATATATTTTGCCGTAAAGATAATCCCAGTCATGATTGATTTTCTTAGCGAGCGCCAATCCCCGGTCGTATAATTCGGCAGCCTCCTCATATTTTCCTAAAGTACTTAATACATTGGCATAACAAATTAATGTAATATCTTCTACATGGGGCAGATCATAATCTTTATTGATTTCAATTATTGATTTGAACTCTTCTATTGCACGTCCGTAATATCCAATCGCCCAAAGAGCATCAGCATGGTTAACCTTTGAGAGCAGTAGTGATTGGATATCACCGGTTTTTTCATAGGTCGAAATACAGGATTCCGCATGTTGCAGCAATTGTTTGTTTTTATCCAGATCATGAAGTACCAGGCAGGCGGAATGGTTAAATTCGACATTAAGTCTAAGATTTTCCTGTATTGTTTTACGATATGTCTGCTGAAGATTTTCAAGCTCAATCAACGCAGGATAAATGTTTCCGTTAGCCCAAAGCGATTTCACTAATCCGTTGAGAGCATGAATTTTAGTGTTATCATCGTAGGCTTTCCTTAGTGCAGAACGCATATATTCGATGCTTTTTTCCGCTTGGGAACGCCTGAGCAGAAAATTTGAGTATTTTAAATCAAATTTATAGGAATTAGCCGCAGAACTATTTTTCCATTTATCTAAAGTTTGCCTTTCTGCATCATTATTTCCCATGTGATAATATGCCTCAGAAATTATTGAGTATAGACTGCTTAACTGTTTATCATTTAATTTATTTCCTAGCAAATCCTCAGCAATTTCAATTGCTTTATTGGCATCGCCAATCAATAATCTTTTCTTGCTTATCCGGATAAGGTTTTCTATCCTGGTGAATAATACCTCTTCATCCTGAATACCGCAGGAATCGCAAAGGGTGGTAAATGATTCCATGATTCTGGATTTTTCGTTGTCACTTAACAAATCCCAATCCGCCGTATTGATAAAATTATTTAATTTTCTAACGATTACCTTTTTAAAATCATTTATTGAGGGATGTTTATTGATCATTGTAGAACATGCCTCAAAAAACACAGCTCGTTTGAATTCACCTGAAAACTTAAACGCCGTATTTTCACGGGAATCAATTATTCCAAACCGCTCTTCTGCGTCGTAAAGGTTTTTAAAATAGTTCTCAGATAAACCATGCTCTTCCAGTAAATCACTGATGAGTTGAAAGTCAAAGTTGATCCCTTGGACAGCGCTCCATGCCAAGTGATTGCGCACATCATTGGGGTAAGATAGTAACCGTGACTTCGCCATTTCAACAGTTTTTGCCGGCATCTTTTTCAATTCAGATAATGAAACTAAAAGTTCCCCCGACAAGGACAGCCAACCAATAGACTGGGTAATCTCGTCTACAAAATCATTTAGTAGATCAATGTCACCCTTTGATCTGTTTACCAGTACCTTGATAGCTTCATGTTGAACGTTTGGCAGTCTCTCTCTGACGATGTCGAACAGATTGTCTGCTGCCAGATTAACCAGAGGAACGGTTGTTAGTCTATTCGTTAGAATATCCGTTTGCCAACTCTTAAAATCCTGAAGAATTTTAAATTCCTGCGCTTCCCGGTTAAATACATGCTCGGGCCAGTGGGATAGCAGAAAAATAATATTCCAACTGCGCTTCTCAGCTTGCTGAAATAAAGCTTTTAGAATCTCTAACGTATAGGCATCCACCCAGTGGAAATCCTCCAGATAAATGATGATTTTGAAAGATTTATTTTTATTGAATATTTCAGTAAATACATTTACCGTGGATTCAATTAAACTGTTGCTTTCTATTGCATAAAACTCATTTTGAGATTTCGTTGAATCTGAAGTAAGCCTGTCGGTAATTTCATTGATTAATTCCAGGACATCAGCAGAATTTGTTGCAGAATCCTTTATTATGTTTATCAGTTCGATAATCCCGCCACTTCCGGGCAAGGAAAAATTGAGAATTACACCGATAGCCGATTTTGTTATCTTTTTGTTGAACTCTTTGTTCCTGATCATCTTGAGAATCTCGGGAAGATGGTAAGAGAATTGATGCCTGATTCTGTCAAAAGAGAAGTCATATTTACTACCCTTTGCTTCATTGGAACGACTGGATAATATTAGCCATTCAAGCAAGTTTTGACTTTCAGCATGCGGTGTGAGAAGCTCGATTTCCTTAGTACCTGTTGTAATATTTGAGGGAAGCCAATATTGTGAGTCTTTTGCCAGATTATTATAAAATTCCTGAACCAACCTTGTTTTTCCGGTGCCGCTTAAACCTGTCAGAGAAATAATCTGAGGTCCGTTAAGGCGGCGATAAATATCGTTTAAGATTTCTAATTCTCTTTCTCTTTTATAGAATTTACTCATGGGAGGATTTAAATTACAACCCCACAATTTAGCTGAAAATCTTAAATATTAGAGCAAAAAATCATTTTGATAGTATTCTATATTTTTTATGTTTAATCAGCTAAACGGGACATTCTGCAAATAACCTTTAGATTAACTGAGGATATCAGGTTTAAAAACGATTAAGTTATCTATTGGAATCATACTAAAGATTAGATCCATCTGCCAAATCAAATTGAACTGATCAAACTTGATATGCTGAAAAAACTCAGACACCAGATTTAATAATATTCTCTTGAATCGCAACGTACATTTTGTCAAACTAAAGAAGAAAAATTGGCCAACCCGCATTGGCGGCCTGTAACCTCTCCGTGAAAAACGTCGAGGTTTACGCTTGCCGTTACGGAAAAAAGTCAGTCGAGGTCAAAGAGAATTTGGGGAACGGGAATTGGCTGTTGCCTTTGACTTCATTGTTCCTGATTAATCTGAGTTACTTTTATTTTGACAACGTTGGTTTATGAGCCAGGCCGCCTCGATCAATCCAACCAAGGATTCATACACTCCGATTACGTCTGCCTTTGATAGATTTTCCTCCATAAATGAGGGATGAAGCGCATCCGACAGCCATGTTTTTAGAATCCGTTTATAACTGTCAAGGTCCCGCTTGAAAAAAGTTTTTGATATAACTTTATGAGGCTTAATTATATGGTTACTTGAAAGGGATTTTGGGTAATGCTCCAGTCTTTTGGATTCCCTTTTCATAATCCACCTCACTAAATCATCAGAGCTTTCTTCCGGAATTCTTAGCTTGCCAATTTTTTTTCCTTTTAGTAACCATGCGGCCTCCAGCAATCTTAATATAAGGTCACAATCATACAATAAATTCGAAGGTATGAATTGCCTGTACTTTTCATTTTCATAAGTCACTGCATTCCTCCATTTTTTTAAGGTTTTCAATTGTCCCGGTAGCCAATCAGATTGATAAAAAGCTTCAAAAATTATTAATGGATTTTCCTGTTCTTCTTTGTCCAAAAAGATTATCCGGTTTTCAAATGAGTTAGTCTTGTAAGTTTTCATATGTAAACTATTAAATAGTGACGCTTAGATCAAGAGATTTTAATTTTCTATCAGGCAAATTACTTTTCAAGTAATGGCTGATCTTCCTGCTTTAATGCCGAGATTTTTTCATTGCACATTAAAGAAACCATTTCAAGAAATAATTCTGCTTTATGAAGCAGGTCTTCGGCATCAATCTTCGAAACACAGAAATCGTCTTTATATCTTGCGCAGGAATAGCTTTTTGACAATACATCAAATAGACGATCATTATCTGTTGTACCTAAAAATAAATTGTAAGGTTGATCGGAAAAGCAGGAACAAAGCATTATTAATCTTTTAAGATTATGGAATTCCGATCGATAAGCTATGCAAACCCTTATCAACACAATTAAAGACTGCTCAATCACCTGATGCAACATGAAGGTGCATATCCCGTAATTTTGTTTTTGAAAGCACTCTTTGGCGCCTATAAGAAATCCCTCGGCGAGAGGAATCCGATGACCGAAATGTCTAAGCGCCTTTTCAGCACTATTTGCCTGTACAAACGGACTAACAGATGAATAAAATAATCCGTCAAAGCTATACAACAGATCCCCCTCGTTAAATATCGATTTAAAAAACCTGCTGTTAGCATCTATCGCTTCCCAGACTGACCGGTTACCGTGACAGATTACCGTGATTAAGCCTTGTTTGAAATTTATATTAACATAATCCTGAACCTCATAGTCAATTCGAGTTGCTGTTTCAGTAATCAGGAGTAAGCAATAATCACCATGAAATGAATGTGATTCTCCTGCGAAGCACCCTTTTATTTCAGTGAAGTATAACTTTCTGGAAAAGCAAAAGATCTGGAGAGGCTGAAATTTTTCCGAGAGTTTGCTGATAAATTGGCCGAAATAAGCTTCATGTTCAGCCTCGATAACGGGAGTTTGTAGTTTCATATTGATCTTATTTAGCAAAAGTTAAATAAGCCTCTATGATTGAGAACCCGGGATATAGGGTTGGTAACTCACTCAATCAAATGTAACCAGGCTCTGACAAAGCCAACTTTCATTGCTGAAAGATTCCCACAAATGATATAAGCGAGCACCAGCCCTATAGCAAATATAGGGTTTTGGTTGCTCAACTTACTCTCGCGGGAATAAACTGTCAGATTTAGTTGCGAGGCATTCAAGCAATTCTTTAAAATTTTATTTTAGAATTGCGCTATTCATAATTCATAATCTAATTTAGCAAATTTAATTAATAATAGCAAATTTGCTATTAATATTTATGTTAAATTGGTGTCTATTTGTTTGTGAAGTATTTAAAAGATGAAAAGTTTATCATACAGTTTGGTAAAAAGCTAAAAAAGCTTCGTGAAAACCAACGCATTTCGCAAGAACAATTGGCCTTGTTGTCAGGGGTTTCTCAAAGTCAAATTGCAAGAACCGAGCTCGGACTAATAAATACCAGTATCAGCCATGTTTCCGTCTACGCAAAATCTTTAAAAGTGAGTCCCATGATATTTTTTGATTTCTCTGATTTATAATTTGTCAGAAATCGAAATACTCCCGATAGACCGTTTAATTATATCTACTTTTCAACGACATCTAATTGGTTTGGTTGTCGTGACAACAATGTGTTTATTTACGCTAAACTTCTTCCTTTAAATCTGATTTCCATCGTATTTTCGAAAATAGTATGCCTTTGTAATTATTTTAAGATCAATAATTTAACTTTTTCATACCTTGCAGTTAAAGCTTCTCTATTTTTAAAAATAGTTATTGGAATTGAGGAGCGTTAAATATCTTTTGATTCTTCAATTTTACGCCCTAATGAACTCAGTAAACTTTTCCCAGAACGATAAATTAAAATTTAAGCAAACAGCTATTTTAATTTTTTTTCTTATCCTAATTTTCCTTTGCAACAATACTGTGTTTGGACAAAAAAACAAAATAGAGTATTGGGAGGAAAATGATAGATTTAAAGTAGATGAAGATTCCTTGAAAAAATACAGAAATGCCGATATACTCATACTGAAAGCTAATTTGGAGGCGTATAATGTTCATGAGGAAAGAGTTCAAATCAGAAAGGGAGATACTTTACAATGTCATGTTATATTTAGAGGAAATCTTGGCGGGCATAATGGACTCTGGATTGGTCTGGAACATATTCTTGATGAGAAATCTCCACTTGTTTTCACGCCCTTTCTTCCCGAAAATGTTGCAATGATTCCTGAAAATGAGATTGTTTACAGTGCTCAGTACAAAAAGATTCGTTTTTATGAAATCCTTAACAGCTTTTCGATAGTACCAGTCATTCTCATTTTATTTCTGTTTAACAGAATCAGAACTCAAAGAATAAAAAAGGATGTAGCATTAGTAAACGCTGCGACAAATCAAACTGATGTGGAATTCTTAAAGCTAAAGACATACGTTCGAAAATGGCTGGAGTATTTTGCTGTAGGGAGTCGATGGGAAGCAGATCCCGGCTTTTCTCATAAATTTAAATGGAGAACAATCTATCATTTCAAATTAAGATTTAACCATAATCTTTATCTTACCATTATTAACCGATCTACAGTAGACCTTCAAGATATTGAAATTGGGTACAGCGTATTAAAAGGTAACTCAATCATAGAAACGAAAGAATTGTCCCGGCAATGTTTAGTTCCTGAACTCGATGCTAATTTTCAAATCTTCCGAGAACGAGGTGAGCGAATTATCATAAATAATCTCTCCTACAGGAAAGAGAATTCAAAGTATTCCTTTCCGATTGAGGTAAAAATGAGATACAACAGTTTGAGAACTGAAAATATTCTGCTAGGTATGATTGCAATGAGCTGCTTCTTCTATGGTTTTAGCTTAATGTCTATCAACATTTATGATACGCACTGGGCTGTCATCGGGACATATACCCTGCTTAGCTTTATCGTAATGATGTATTGCGGACGACGAATTCATTACAGCTTATTAATGATCGCAGCTATGATCGTCAGCATGATGTATACACTCCCGGTTCTGACAGCGATATTGCCTGCTTTTTTTCTAGGATTGCTTTGGCTCAGAAGGATAGATTTCGGAGATTTTCTTGTTGCTAACAAAACAAATAGAAATTAGCATTTTACACCTAATTAACTTCATTCTTTCGGTTGTTTTCTGCATGTTAATTTGTTAACGACTCTTAGCTAATTGTCTGCCAATGCTTAAAGTTTGAACCCGATTATCGCCGGTTCATCTTTTAAGATTGTTTTTGAGACTATTTTTCGTATCGTGTAATTTAATATTCAGTTTGTTAATTTCGTGCAAATCTCGATATTCACGTACAGCATTTGTAATGGCTTGCATTACGTTTTGCCATTTAAGTTTTGTGTCAATCAATTTTACAGGAACGGTAAAGTCGATATCGTTATAGTACATTAAGGAAGAAATAGCGGAGCCGGGATTGACATTGGGGTATTTTTGACTATAATAATTGATAATTTCATCCAATGTCATTCCCTTTAAAAGGTGATGTATATCGATAAAATCCTTGATCCGCTGTCCGCTATTTACAATTGCATTGATTTTCATGGCAGATATATCCTGGTTGGACATTATCCTTATTCCTTCAATGGTTTCTATTGGCCTGATAGATGGATACTTATGCGAGATCAAATCAAAATCAACTTCGCCAATGCTACCACTTACATAATTGCCTTTGTGGCGTTTTACATCTGCACCATAGCAATTCTTTAAGTGTACGGCGAGTACATTACCATCAAAGTCCGAAGAGCTGAAAAGGTCGATATCTATGGATTCCCTGTGGCCAATCCTTAAAGATAGTGCGGTACCTCCAACAAGATAAAAGGAGTTGAGCTGATTGTCTTTCATCAGCTCTAGGATTAGATCCAGTGTCCCTGGTTTAACTGTTTCTTTGTATAACATCTGAGTTCTTCTTTGC
This sequence comes from Pedobacter sp. Leaf250, assembly GCF_920984735.1. Classification (GTDB taxonomy): domain Bacteria; phylum Bacteroidota; class Bacteroidia; order Sphingobacteriales; family Sphingobacteriaceae; genus Pedobacter. Next base: position 9,061 of record NZ_CAKLBU010000012.1, read on the forward strand.
TCAACTGAAAATATTCGCAAACGGCTTCCATCGTCATATCGGTAAGGTAGGTGATGTCATTTTTAAGGGCATTTACTACATTTTCCCTCCCGTAAAATCTGATCATCTCTTCCCGGTCACTAATGTTGCCTCTATCAAGCACCCGCTCTATAATGGTTTTGTAACTCCTGTTCCAGTCCAGTTTTTCGAAATCAAAGTCCCAAAACAGTACCTTTGGAAGGTCTGGTCTTCTGACCTTTTGTATCAGTGGCTGTCTTTCAATTTTGATTTCATCGTTTTCGAACGGAATCTTCTTTTTTGAAAGATAGTTGTTCAATGTATGATAGTTATAGGCTGGGTAGCTGTCGCAAAATCCTTTCAGACTTGAAAACACATCGATATCTGTACCGGCAAATCTTTTCCAATGCACAACGATTACTCTTTTGTTCAATTCCTTTAACATCATACAAATCTAACTAAAACAGGAGTTAATGCCTAATATTTTTAAATGTTTGTCAGTGGATGGATATTTTTCTAATTATATTTATCGCTCAGGTGTGCCATGTCTCTACTAACCTTGATGTCCAAGACTTTTGCATATATTTGAGTAGTCCTGATGTTCGTGTGCCCAAGCATCTTCGATACGCTTTCCATTGGCACTCCGTTAAGAAGGGTGATAGTCGTAGCGAATGTGTACCTTGCAATATGTGAGCTTAAAGGCTTATTAATCTCGCAAACTGCAGCGATTTCTTTAAGTGGGCTAGGCCACCAGCGCTTTGCCACCTTGCAGTGGTAAGTCTCTGCTAACCCGCCCCCGAACCGTACGTACATGTCTCCATGTATACGGCTCTCCATTGTCAACATAACCTTACTTATCATAGTTTTTATGGATCAATGCTCATTCTGTCGACGGTTCTGCCGTCGGCGCCCGGCGTCATATTGCCTTGATTGGCATATTTACGCTGATAGGCAATAAAGAACATTTCCTCGTTAAACAGAATTCGGTAGAGCCTTTCGTATCGGTAAGCCGAAACTTTGCTATGTTCGCATAAAGCGTTTAATACTTGCACTGGATCTCTCATACGTCTCTCACGTTTTCCTTTGTTTGTATTAAGTTGACAACTGCTTCCCTTCGCCATGTACAGGGTGTTACCCAGTTCGGACTACTACGGAAGCTCCGTTTCCATATCGGGTATTCAGTATCTTCATACATAGCCCATTAAAAAAATGAGCATCCCAACTTAGGAAATCCCCGTTTAGTTTCGTAATGACTGTTAGCGCGACAGACTGTCGGATGCGACTTTCGTTCTTTTCTCCGCTTATTGCGGTTGTGCCGTAGCAGCGTTCTAAGCTCTCATTGAGTACCTGACAAATGAGAGAGCTACGGTGTGACAATACAACTGCCTTTCGTCACAGATTCAACATGCCCCACTGAACTATCGTTTAACCAGTATAGGCTTCATCCTTGTGTCTGCCTTTCTCCCCAGCGATGCACTCGCCTTTGGCAATTAAAGCGGCCATGCTGTATACCGACATGCTACACTCCCTATTGGGTTTCCCCTCCAGATAAGTCGGTCGGGAGTAGACCTGGAACCTAGTCTAGTCTCTTGCCAAAGAGACATTCATTACAAAACCTTTACGGGCGCACGATATTCATTCATTTTCTGATTACTTGATACCGGCAATACCCGATCTTTTATGATGCAATGTGGATGATCAATATATTTTTCCAACACTGCGATTGCAGGCGGCAAAAGGGGAACAGCAGATCGTGTGCCTGTTTTGGTTCTGTTTGTATACACCCATTTTTTTCCATCTACACCTGTTTTAATATTGGCAAGGCTCAGCTTTTCAATGTCAGAATAGGCAAGTCCGGTAAAACAGCAGAAGATGAAAACGTCCCGTACCTGAGCAAGCCTATCGGTTAGAAATTTTTTCTCTGAAATTTTTGTTAACTCATCCTCCGTTAAAAACGATCTTTCCACATTCTTACTCTTTAGTTTGTAGCCAAACATTGGATCGCTGTCGATCCATTTTAAGCTCAATGAGATGCGCAGGATTTTGCCAAGGCTTTTCAGATATCTTACTGTCGTGTTGTTCGCGCAGCCGTTTGTCGACCTTAAGAAAAAATCGAAATCCTTTATAAATGCATAATTAACATTTCTGATGTTTATATCTGTTATCTGGTATTTATCATTCATAAAGGCGATTAGATGTCTTTCCAAAACCTGGAAGCGCTTCAAGGTTCCAATGGCATATTCACGTCCAACTAATGCTTTCATTTTTTCGTTATGAATTTTGATGCCTTCAATCAAGGTATGCTTTCGAACTTCCCGCCCGATAAATCGACTCTTAATGCTTTCGGAGGTAATAACTTCGCCGGAATCGAAGAGATCCTTATGAACCTGATAGATCATGGACTGAAGATTGTCCAGATAAGCATTAAAGCTTCTGACATCTTCCTTTTTTCCATCCTGCCTTCCGGATTTGGCATTCCACCTTAAAGGATCACACTCAAGCCCGCTCGTCATTTCCGACCGGTTTCCGCTGACTGTTATTCTCAAATAAACCGGGATATCACCGCCACGATAGTTTTTTTGCTTTTTAAGATAGAAAAGCATGCTGAAATTAGTTTTCATATAAACTGAATTAAGGTTAACAAAATTAGCCCTGCAGTCTGAAAACGACAAGATGTTCAATTTTTGAACCTCTTGTTAAACAAATGGTTACACGTAATCGGTGAGTTCATTTGGTTCCTGATTCACTCACCGAATTACACACTTTTAATGTGAAAGTGGGTGAGTGCTTTGGTTTTTCCGATAAAACAAAAAAGCTTGCAATCATTTGATTTGCAAGCTTTTACGTAGTTTTGGTACTATCTTCTGTGATCCCGCTGGGATTCGAACCCAGGACCACTACATTAAAAGTGTAATGCTCTACCAGCTGAGCTACGGAATCATTTCCTTTTGTTTAAGGAGGTGCAAATATAGAGATAAAAATTAATCGAACAAATAAATTTAAATAATTATTAAACAATTTATTGGAAGGCTAAAAAAATGTGAGCTCAAGTGCTTGATTTTTAATTTTGTAAGCTCTCCTGAGCCATCTAATTTTTTTTAAAATTATTTAATAGCCTTTGGGATGAAATTTAAAAATGATTGAAATTGCGCCTTGTGCTTGTTTTTATCGAGCTTAAAATAGAAAGCGCCTCGTCTAGAATTCGATTTATCTTTCTCGGTTTGTTTAATTAGAAGTCCGCTGGCTGTAATTTTACGAATGAAGTTGCGGTTATCAATAGGCGAATCGTAAACTTGCTCGTAAAGTGCCTGCAATTGCGGAATGGTGAATTTTTTAGGCAGCAGTTCAAATAGAATAGGGTGTAATGCGGCTTGATAACGGATTTTATCCATTGCTGCTTTAACCATATCATCATGGTCAAAAATCAATTCGGGTACTTCTTTTAGTTTAAACCACTCTGCATGGTACTGATCGTTAATTTGCTTGCTGTATTTATTAATATCAATTAGCGCAAAATAAACTACGGAAATGGTTCGTTCAATCGGGTCGCGGTCTGGGCGACCGTAGGAGTGGAGTTGCTCCAGGTAAACATCATGAAGTCCGGTTAGTTCTAAAAGAATTCGTTTTGCTGCACCATCCAAATCTTCAGTTTCTCCGATAAATCCCCCCATTAAACTCCATTGGTCTTTAACAGGTTCAATAGCTCTTTTAATCACCAACAGTTTAAGTTGATCGCCATCATAACCGAAAATAATGCAATCTACTGCTACAAGTACAGGTTTCTGATTTAAATATTTTGCCATTTTAAAAAAGAGAATTTAATTTTTCGTCGTTATAATCGTTAATGTAACCTAAAATATTAGGATAGCCATCAAATTCTTCGATGATGTGAGTGGTGGTCAGTACCACACACTTCATTCCGGCGTTAAAGGCAGATTCAACACCTTTAGGCGCATCCTCAAAAACAAGGCAATCTGCAGGCGCTATGTTTATTGCTTTTGCTGCTTTTAAAAATGTTTCCGGGTTTGGCTTACTAATTTTCACATCGTCGGCGCTAACAATGGCAGCCAAGTAATCTCGAATGTTTAATCCATCTACTACAAAGTCGATATTAAAAGGAATGGCTGCCGAACCAATGGCCATGGCAATGTTACTTGCTTTTGCCCGATCAAGAAATTTGTCTAATCCATCAATTAAAGCCAAATGTGGGAAATAACCTTCCTGGTATCGTTTTTCTTTATCAATTGATAATTTTTCTACCTCATCCGGACTGAATTTATCCTTTCCAAATACCCGCTCCAAAACTTCATGGTTTTTGCCATACATTTCTTTTTTAACGGTTTCGTAAGCTAAATCAGCACCTAAATCCTCATTCATAATAGAATGCCAAGCCATTGTATGATATTCCATATCGTTGATCATGGTTCCATTTAAATCGAATAAAAAAGCTTTAGGTTTGAAAGTCACTTTTTGCATAGGTTGCTAAATTATGTGATTTTTTTTGATGTAAGTAAATCAACTCAATATTAAAAGAAATTAAATTGATAATCGTTATAGCGACGTTAATTTATTTTTTCATACTTTAGCTTTAACCAAAAATAAATCAATATGAAACGAATATTTCTAAAAGGCTTTCCAATTGCTGCAATCTGCGTAGTTGCAACATTATATGCTTGTAACCCTAAAAGTGAAAAATCTGCTGAAACTTCAGTTGAAGCTGACTCTTCAAAATACACCACTACAATTGATGGCAAAAGTGTTAAGCTTTATACACTAAAAAACGAGAAAGGTGCTACAGTTACAATTACCAATTATGGTGGGAGGGTAGTTTCGCTTCTTGTTCCTGATAAAGATGATAAACTTACAGATGTTGTTTTAGGTTATGACAGCATTGGATCGTATCGCAAAAAAGGAGAGCCGTTTTTCGGCGCTTTAATTGGTCGGTATGGCAATAGGATAGGTAAAGGAAAATTCACGCTAGATGGAAAAGCTTATCAATTGCAATTGAATGATGGTGTAAATACCTTGCATGGCGGAACAGATGGTTTCTTTTCAAAAGTTTGTGAGGCAAAACAAATTGACGGACAAAAACTGGAATTGAGTTATGTTTCTAATGATGGAGAAGCTGGTTATCCGGGTAAACTTGATGTAAAAGTGACTTATACATTAACAGATGATAATGCCTTACAAATTGATTATTCGGCAACTACTGATAAAACTACAATAGTTAATTTAACCAATCATGCCTACTTTAATTTAAATGGCGAAGGGAATAAAACCATCCTTGATCATGAATTGACAATTGCTGCAGATTCAATCACTCCGGTTGATTCTACATTAATACCAACAGGGAAATTACAGGCTGTAGCCGGAACATCATTCGATTTTAACAAAACTAAAGCCATTGGTAAAGAAATTGATGCGCAAGAGGAGCAATTGAAGTTTGGTAAAGGTTATGATCATAATTTCGCTCTGAAAATACATGATGGCAAAACAGCTGTAGCCACAGTTAAAAGTTCTTCTACAGGAATTATAATGGAAGTTTTTACCACCGAACCAGGTTTGCAATTTTATAGCGGTAATTTTTTAACAGGCACAGATAAAGATGGTAAAGGCGGAAAATCGTATCCGCATCGTTCTGCGTTCTGTTTGGAAACACAGCATTTTCCTGATGCACCGAATCATGCAAACTTTGCTTCAACGGTTTTAAAGCCAGGAGAAACTTACAAAACCAGTACAACTTACAAGTTTTCGAAATAACCCCCCAGCCCCCTAAAGGGGGAGTTGAAAGGCAAGACGGCTGTTCGAAAATAGATTGAAACTTGTTTAGAAATATAAAAAGCAAGGCTGAATAAGTCTTGCTTTTTGTTTAGGTGACTAAATTACCATTGATATTCTTATTTATCATCTTTGCGAAATCGATTTTTCATCGATTGAAGCAATCTCATTTTTGTAAATATTTAATGGAACGAGATTGCCGCGTCCAGATGAGCGATCGGACCTCACAATGACGAGCGCCTCAAAATGCTTATCATGTTTATTGGAACATGATATCTGCTCCATGCAAATGACCCTCCCGTGGATTTTAAGCTTGTTATCTACTGATTGCCAAACTCTCCTTTACACGATTTATTAGTTTCAAGACTTAATTAACCGATCACTAAATTGAGTCGTTTTTTCAATGGTTAATTGCTGCATAATTTGGTATAAATGCGTTTTGAACATATTAATGGTATGGTCTCCACCTTCATTACCCAAAGCTCCAACGCCGTACATAAATGGTCTTCCCATAAAATTAAATTCAGAACCAACTGCATGCGCTCTTGCTAAATCAACTCCAGAACGAATACCGCCATCCAACATAATTTTTAACTTTCCTTTATATAATGGATTATTGGCTAATTTGATGAGTGAATTAATTGACGATTCGCCGGCGTCGATTTGTCTACCGCCATGATTGGAAACGATTACACCATCGGCACCAATTTGGATAGCTGCCTCCATATCTTCATCAGTGGCAATCCCTTTTAGTACCAGCGGACCTTTCCAAATATCACGAATGGCAGAAACTTTCTCAATATCAACTTTTCCTGTAAAGGTTTTATTCATGAATTGTCCCAATTGCGACATGTCCATCCCTTTTTCCATATAAGGTTTCAGGGTTGCGAATGATGGAATACCATGCTGTAAAGTTTTGATTCCCCACAGCGGACGAGCAAAGGCCTGTAAAATATTATTGATCGACATTTTAGGTGGAATAGATAATCCACTTTTAATTTCTTTATAACGTAAACCAAATGCAGGCACATCTACCAAAACTACTAAAACCGGGCATTCTACTGCTTTAAGGCGATTTAAAATATCATCTCTTAAACTATTTTCTGTAGGATGGTACAATTGAAACCACGCTTTTCCGTCAGATACTTCGGCAATGCGCTCTATGCTGCTGGTTGAAACAGTGCTTAAAGTATAAGGAATATCGGCTTTAGCTGCGGCCCTCGCTAAAATTTCTGGAGCATTTGGCCACATCAAACCCTGCAAACCAATTGGCGATATACCAAATGGGGCACTGTATCGCCGTCCAAATAATTCAACCGACATATCAATATCGCCACCAACACGTAAATAATTTGGTTTTAGGTAGATATTATCGAAGTCGCTTTCATTGCGTGATAAATTAAGTCCCTCATTACAACCACCTTCTAAATAGTCAAAAGCAAACTTAGGAATTCTGGATTTTGCTTTAACTCTTAAGTCGGCAACAGAAGGGTATTGTGAATTATAAGGGAATGTGATCTTTTTACTCATATATATTTGTATTGGTCAGATGCTAATTTTTTAAAAAGCGGAAACTAATATTTTAAATTCTATTTGCCATCCTGTTCTATCTGCTACATTGTCGATTTTTTTAAGCTATAATTGACTATACAGTTCTATTTACAACTTATAAAATGCTTTCGCGTTATCGCCAAAAATCATCTTTCTTTCAGCATCATTAAATTTTTCGGTGTATTTATTTACTAAATTAAACCAAGCTTGGTATGGTCGGCTGATAAGCATTACTGGCCAATCGCTACCATACATCATTCTTTCAGGTCCAAAATTTTCAAAAACAATGTCGAAGCAATTGAAAAGTTCAATCTCTTTCCAGTTTTTCCAATCTGCTTCGGCAAACAAACCCGAAACTTTACAGAGTACATTTGGATTTTGAGCAAGAGTTTTAATATTGTCAGCCCAGATTTTTAGGTCTTGAGATTTGACATCTGGTTTGCCGCAATGATCTAAAACCAAATGTTGATCAGGAATTTGATCGACCATTTTGATGATACTTTCCAATTGGTTATGATAGCAAAGTAAATCGTACGTGTAACCGAAATTATTAAGTTGTTTTACTCCCGAAATAAAATCTTTATCCAGTATAAAATCTGCTGTTTCAGCCTGAAGAACATGTCGCCAGCCTTTAATTTTTTTGAAATTGTTCCAGTAGTTTAATCGTCCTAATAAATTTGGATTTTTAAGATCTATCCATCCTACAATTCCTTTAATCATTTCATTTTGCTCTGCCAGGGTGAGCAGAAATTCGTTATCTTCTTCCGATTGATTGGCTTGAACAGCAACACAGCCAGCAATTTGAAGTTCGTTGTAGCAACGAATTAAATTTTTTGGAGAGAAATCCTTTCGTATGGCATTCATTTCTTCCGAAATCCAATTATCTCTTATCGGATCAAAATTCCAAAAATGTACGTGAGCGTCGATCATAAATAAAGTTTAAAGTTTGAAAATTTGATCCATTAATTTCCATTTTTCGCCAGCTTTGGCACCTGGCAAGGCTTTCTGATAGTTCCACATCAATGTTTCCCATTCCTGCACCTTTGCATTTTCCAAATCAGCTGATGCTTTTTGTTCAAAAGAAAAGGTATCATTTACATCCATCACCATAAAAAGGCGGGTGCCAGAAAGGTAAATTTCCATATCGGTTATTCCAGATGCTGTGATACTTTCCAAAACTTCGGGCCAAACAGATTGATGATACTGCCTATATGCAGCAATAAGTTCTTCGTTATCGATCAAATCGAGCGTAAAGCAGTATCTTTTCATCTTAGATTTCGCTATAAGCTTTAACAGTTTGTTTACTACTTCCTAAACCATCTATTCCAAGTTCAACTACATCACCAGTTTTTAAATACCAAGGTTCAGGTTTTTGACCCAAGCCCACACCAGCAGGTGTTCCAGTGGTAATTACATCACCAGGTAAAAGCGTCATAAACTGACTGATATACGAAATCATAAATGGAACATTAAAAATTAGGTTCGATGTATTTCCATCTTGCAAAGTTTTGCCATTTACAGTTAGCCATAGGCGAAGGTTATGCACATCTTCAATTTCATCTTTTGTAGCAATAAATGGCCCGATAGGAGCGAAAGTGTCGCAGCTTTTACCCTTAACCCATTGTCCATTTCTTTCCAACTGAAACTCACGCTCACTATAATCATTATGCAAAACATAACCTGCAATATGATCTAAAGCATTTTCTTCTGATACATAACTGGCTTTTTTGCCAATTACGATGGCCAACTCTACCTCCCAATCTGTTTTTTTACTGTTTTTAGGAATCACTAAATCATCATTCGGACCCACGATTGCCGAAGTTGCTTTAAAGAATAAAATAGGTTCGGTTGGAATGGCTGCATTTGTTTCAGCTGCATGGTCTTTATAGTTTAAACCTACGCAAATAATTTTCGAAGGACGAGCCAGTGCTGCACCTAAACGAACATTTTGTTCAACTTTTGGTAATTCTGCAGTTTCAATATCCTTTTTCAGTTTCTCTAAACCATCACCACCAAAAAATGCCTCATTGTAATCTTCAACCAATGATGATGCGTCGAAGTATTTTTCATTTATAATAACACCTGGTTTTTCAAATCCCGGCTCGCCAAATCGTATTAATTTCATTGTATTTATTTTGATTATTTTTATTTCTAGTTGTTTAATGTTGTAAAGCCACCATCAATTGGATAGTCGCAACCGGTAATGAAGGAAGCTTCATCACTGCATAAATATAAAGCCAAGGCTCCAATTTCTTCAGGTTTTGCCATTCTGCCAATGGGTTGTGTTTTAGAGAGTTTATCAAACATTTCATCAATATTATCTGGGTAGTTTTTTTGCAAAAACCCATCTACAAAAGGTGTATGCACCCGAGCTGGAGAAATGGAATTACACCTAATATTTTCGCCGATGTAATCTTTTGCAACGCTCATGGTCATGGCTTTTACCGCACCTTTTGCTGTACTGTAAACAAAGCGATCTGGTAAACCAATTAGCGCAGCAATTGATGCCATATTAATAATTACACCGCCTCCAGCTGTCCGTAAATGCGGAATTGCTGCGTATAAACAATTGTAAACACCTTTAACATTTATACGCATTACCCTGTCGAAATCAGATTCTTCTGTTGTATCTGCTTTGCCAATGTGTGCTATTCCAGCGTTGTTAACCAAAATATTAATTGCACCAATTTGATTAAAGATATCATTTACAGATTGATGATCAGATACATCGCAGGCGTAGCTATATGCCTTACCTCCGGCAGTTTCAATTTCAGATAATGCTGTAGCGGCTTGTTCAATACCAAGCTCAATGATATGCACTTCGGCGCCTTGTTTGGCTAAAATAGTTGCAATGGCTTTACCAATTCCACTTCCGCCACCTGTAACTACAGCTCGTTTATTTTGTAATGAAAACATATATTTTTATATGGGTTTAAAGTATAGGTAATTTGGTTAAAATTCTGGTTGAAACTCGTAAAACGTAAATATATGGAATGCTTTAATCTGTTTATATTTATCAACATACAAATAAAGCAGATATTGTTGATTAAATATTTTAGCTTATTACCCAATTATTCTCCGATATTGTCAAAACCCTTTTAGCGGGCTTCAATTGCTATTTACCTTGCAGAAATATTACAGAATCGAAGCGCTATATTACTTATATTTGAATAATTTATTTATATTTAAATAAAATATTTTAACCAAATGTGTCTTAAAGCCTTGTTAACGAGGTTTTGTTATTAGAGCCAAATTGAATGAGAAATTTTCTGATTTTTATTTTCCTATTATTTTCCACAAAAACATTAACAAGTGCCGCCGAAAGGGCACCAAAAACCAAAACGATTTATGTTTCCTCTCAAAGTGGGCAGCGTGTTGGGTTTGGCATAAAGCGTTTAGTTGACGGCTTAATTAAAACTGGTTATGAGGTTAAATTAACAGTTGTTGATTATAAACATAAATTTGTTAAAGGAAAAAATTCCATCGTAGTTGGTACTGCAGATGATAAAATTTTAAAACCACAATTTCCAGTTTCTCTGGTGAAACAGGCTTCAACAGAAGGCAAGGAAGGTTTTTCAATTTCTTACGACCAAGATGGTACACTATATATTATTGGTGCGGATCATTCTGGTACTTTATATGGCTGCCTTGATTTAATCGACAGAATTGATGTAAGTAAACGTTTGCCAGCCAAGCTAGCAGTAACCGATCATCCTGAAATGGTATTGCGTGGTACTTGTATTGGCTTGCAGAAACCTGATTATTTGCCTGGCCATGATGTTTACGAGTATCCATATACGGAAGAATCTTTCCCTTGGTTTTACCATAAAAAATTGTGGATCAAGTATTTGGATATGATGGTGGAAAACCGCTATAATTCTCTTTATCTATGGAATGGTCATCCTTTTTCATCATTATTAAGACTTAAAGAATATCCTTATGCAGTGGAGGTTGATGATGCTACGCTTAAAAAGAATGAGGAAATTTTTCGTTTTCTAACAAAAGAAGCTGATAAACGTGGAATTTGGGTGATTCAGATGTTTTATAATATTATCATTCCAAAACCATTTGCAGATAAACACGGCCTAAAAACCCAGGATCGAAACCGTCCGATTATCCCTTTAATTGCCGATTATACGCAGAAATCAATCGCTGCTTTTGTGGCTAAATACCCAAATGTAGGTTTAATGGTGGCTTTGGGTGAGGCCATGGAAGGTGTTGGACAGGATGATATTGACTGGTTTACCAAAACAATTATTCCCGGAGTGAAAGATGGTTTGAAAGCTGCAGGAATTAAAGAGGAGCCTCCAATTGTTTTACGTGCCCACGATACTGATGCACCAGCCGTAATGAAAGCCGCTTTACCATTTTATAAAAATCTTTACACCGAAAATAAATTTAATGGCGAGGCACTTACCACTTACGGTCCACGTGGTGCCTGGGCTGATTTAAATAGAAAATTGGCCGCTATCGGTACGGTAAATATTTCCAATGTTCATATTCTGGCAAATCTGGAACCTTTCAGATATGGCTCTGCTGATTTTATCCAAAAATCAGTTATCGCAATGAATAAAATATACAATGCCAAAGGTTTGCATTTGTACCCGCAACACAGTTATTGGGATTGGCCTTATGCCGCCGATGATGTGAAGGGAAGAATTTTAGAAGTCGATCGCGATTGGATCTGGTACAAGGAATGGGCTAGATATGCTTGGAAATCCGAAAGAAATCGCTCGCAGGAAATTACTTATTGGGGCAAACAATTGGCAGATAAATACGGGTCGAGCTTGGCCGATGGAAAGTCGATTCTAAATGCCTATGAGGAATCAGGAGAAATTTCGCCTAAGCTTTTGCGCAGGTATGGAATTACAGATGGTAACCGCCAAACACTCACTTTGGGCATGTTAATGACACAATTAATCAATCCCTTCCGATACGGTTTATTCACGTTAATGTACGAATCTGAAGCACCTGAAGGGGAGATGATTATTGAATACGCCGAAAAGGAATGGAAAAAGCAAGGACATATTGGCGAAACCCCGGTTCGGGTAGCAAAAGAAGTGGTTGAACATGGTAAAAAGGCATTGGCCTCTATTGAAACTGTTGAAGCAACAAAAGATGTAGAAGAGTTCAATCGCCTGAAAAACGACATGTATTGTTATGATGAAATGGCCAATTTTTATGCTGAAAAGGTAAAATCAGCCTTGTGGATTTTAAGATTTAAATATTCCAACAACGTTGCAGATTTAGAGCAAGCGCTACCATTTCTACAGAAAAGTGTAGATCATTATGCTAAATTGGTTAAGTTAACTGAAGACAGTTATTTATATGCCAACAGTATGCAAACCAAACAGCGCAAAATTCCGATGAGAGGAGTTGACAAAACTTTTATCCATTGGAAGGAAATGCTTCCTGTGTTTACCAAAGAGTTAAATCATTTCAAAAAAAGTATCGATTCATTGAAATCATTAAACGGAACAGAAGCTGCTAAAGTTATTCCTTATAAAGCGGCTGAAGTAAATGTTTTAAACGAATCTGCGAGTTATATCATTAATAAAAACGTAGATGTTTTTACTGATACATCTGTTCTAATAAAAGAAGTTGCCGAACAATTGATAGGATTAAAAGGCATTAAAATGTCGAAAGAAAAACAGGTTAAAACAGGAACAGAAATAAAATTCACCACAAAAAATCCAGTGAAGTTATTGGTCGGATTTTTCAATCAAAAAAACCCAAAATATTTGGCTCCGCCACAATTGGAAACTGATGCAAGTGCAAATAACTACGGTCAATCGGAAATCAAAATCTCAAATGCATTGGTTTTGAATGGATTTCCGCCGGCAAATGTTCATGCTTATTTATTCCCTGCCGGAACACATACGCTAAATTTAGGAAAAGGCGAATGTTTAATATTGGGATTTATTGATGATAAACAAGAACTGCGTATCTTCAATGCAGGTTTAGATGGTAGAGGAAAAGATATAGATTGGCTATTCGAATAATGAGAAATACAAGAAATTTTATAGCAACAGTTTCATTGTCGATAGCGGCATTAACAGGCTTTGCGCAACAGAAATCAATCATTGGTAACGAAAAATTGAATAAGTATGTTTCTTATTTTAATTCGATTGACGATGAAGCGGTAAAAAATTATATTCCAAATGCTGAAGCTTTTAATTGGCTGGCTGATCAGGCGCCTGTGTTTGAATGCCCCGATTCAGTATTGGAACAAAATTATTATTACCGGTGGTGGACTTTTAGAAAACATCTGGTTAAATCGCCTGAGGGATTTATATTTACCGAATTTATTGAGCCCGTTAAGCATGCAGGTAAATACAACTCCATCAGCTGTGCTTTAGGACACCATATTTACGAAGGGCGATGGCTAAAAGATAACAGCTATCTAAAAGATTATATTAAATTTTGGCTTTATAAGGCTGATGTTGGCCAATCTAAACAACGTTTTCATCAATTTAGCAGTTGGGTAGATGATGCTGTTTATCAGAATTATTTGGTAAAACCTGATCAGGCATTTCTTAAGGAAATTTTGCCTGCTTTGGATGAAGATTACGCTAAATGGGAAACGCAAAGACAACTTAAAAATGGCTTGTTTTGGCAGCACGATGTGAAAGATGGAATGGAAGAATCTGTTAGCGGTTCGAGAAAAGATCAAAATCAACGCCCTACAATTAACAGTTATATGTATGGAAACGCCATCGCTCTAAGCAAAATTGCTGGAATGTTTAATAATCAGGCTTTGGTTTCAAAATATCAATCAAAAGCTGTTGCAATTAAAAAATTGGTTCAAGATAGTCTTTGGAATTCAACAGAAGCGTTTTTCGAAACCAGAAAAGCAAAAGGTGGTTCATCAGATATACGCGAAGCAATTGGTTTTACACCCTGGGATTTTAATTTGCCTGATGATAAAGCCGAATATGCAAAGGCATGGAATCAATTATTGGATACCGCTGGTTTCAAAGCGCCATGGGGATTGACTACCGCAGAGCGAAGAGAGCCAACTTTCAGAACACGAGGTACAGGGCATAGTTGCGAGTGGGATGGAGCACTTTGGCCATTTGCCAGCTCGCAAACATTAAAAGGTCTTTCTAATTTACTAACAAATTATAAAAACCATGGAAAAATGAATGCCAGGGTATTTTATTCAGAATTGCACCAGTATGCTGCATCTCATATTAAAAATGGTAAGCCTTATATTGGCGAATATCAGGATGAAAAAACTGGCGAGTGGCTAAAAGGCGATAACCCAAGAAGTAGTTTTTATAACCACTCTACTTTTAATGATTTAATTATTAATGATCTAATCGGTCTAAAACCTCGGGCAGATAATGTATTGGAGATCTATCCCTTAATTCCGAAAAATCAATGGGATTGGTTCGCTTTAGATAATTTGACTTATCATGATAAAATAATTACCTTAATTTGGGATAAAAACGGTAAAAAATATAACAAAGGAAAGGGTTTTATGGTGTTTGTTGATGGTAAGCAAATTTACCGTAACAATACTTTAAAGCCTGTAAAAATTCCAATGAGTTAATGTTACTTATTATCGCTTTTTGCATAAGAAACAGCTACTGCATTTAGCCTATATCAAAACCAATGGTCATCAAGAGCGTAGTTGAAGGATCATTTTTTGGTTCTGAATATTAAGTGGTATTCGACAACGCTCAAACTGACAGTGAGTCTCCAAAAGCTTAATAATAAAATTGTAAAATGAAAAATTTTTTAAAATCGATTGTTTTCTTATTGGCAACTTTACTTTGCCTATCTGCAAACGCACAGTCTTTTTATAATGTTACCAAATACGGCGCTAGGAACGATAGCAGTAAATTGGCAACATCAGCTATTAAAAAGGCAATTGATGCCGCTTCCAAGGCAGGTGGTGGAACTGTTTATTTTCCTGCAGGAAAGTATTTAACAGGTGCTATTCATTTAAAAAGTAACATTACGATTTTTATTGATGCAGGGGCAGAGCTTCACTTTAGCGATAACTTTGACGATTATTTACCTATGGTAGAAAGCCGGTATGAAGGTGTAGATGTAAAAAGCTTTTCGCCCTTGTTTTATGCCTACAAAGCAGAAAATATTTCGATTATCGGCCGTGGGTTAATTGATGGTCATGGCAAAAAATGGTGGGATTTTGTTGAAGGATATAAAGAAGGCCAGGCTCGCTCAAAATGGCAATATGAGTTTGATAAACTAAACAAGGATATTGTTTTGCCCGATGATCCGAAACAAATGAAACGCGGTTTCCTTCGTCCGCCATTTATTCAAACCATGTTTTGCAAAAATGTTTTAATCGACGGCATTACCATTAGAAATTCTCCATTTTGGACAGTTAATCCCGAATTTTGTGAGAACGTGAAAATTCATGCTGTAACAATCAACAATCCACATTCGCCAAATACAGACGGAATTAATCCAGAATCGTGTAAAAATGTTCATATTTCTGATTGCCACATCAGCGTTGGCGATGATTGCATCACGATTAAATCTGGAAAAGATGAACCTGGAAGAAGAATGGCCACACCAGCAGAAAATTATGTAATCACCAATTGTACCATGTTATCTGGTCACGGTGGCGTGGTAATTGGCAGCGAAATGTCGGGCGATGTGAGGAAAATTACCATTTCCAATTGTGTTTTCGATGGAACAGATAGGGGTATCAGAATTAAAACAGCTAGAGGCAGAGGTGGCGTTGTTGAAGAAATTCGGGTAAGCAACATCATCATGAAAAATATTAAACAGCAAGCCATTGTTTTGGATATGCAGTATGCTAAAACCAATGTAGAGCCTGTTTCAGATCGTACACCTAAATTCAGAAATATTCATTTTAGTAATATCACGGGGCAGGTAAATCAAGCAGCATACTTAAACGGTTTAGAAGAAATGCCCATCGAAAACGTTACTTTCAACGATATCAATATGGATGCTAAAACGGGTTTCGATATCAGTTTTTCCAATAAAATCGAATTTCACAATGTTCAGGTAAATACTGAATTAGGCCCGTCATTAAAAGCTTCGAGGGTGAATAATTTAACCATCAATGGTTTAAAAACTTACACACCACACAACAATTCAGCAGTTGTGGATTTAAAAAATGTGAGTGATTTATTTCTTTACAACTCTTTCCCAGTTGCTGGAACAGCTAATTATTTAAAATTGAGTGGCGCTGGTACCAAGAACATCTCTTTGGGAAATAACAATTTCAAAAATGCCAGAGTTGGTGTAAAAAAGGAGAAAGATGTTTTTGAATCAATTGATTATGTTTCAGGAGATAAATGACCATAAATTTTGAAGAAACTTATACTTTTTGCCACCATCTGTAGCCTAGCTTTTAGTTATCAGCTGTGTATTGCTCAAGAAAGCGATCAAACTTTATGGTACAATAAACCAGCGCAAAAATGGACTGACGCTTTACCAATTGGTAATGGACGAATTGGCGCTATGGTTTTTGCTGGTGTTGAAAACGATCATATTCAATTCAATGAAGAAACACTTTGGACAGGAAAACCACGAAATTACAATAGAAAAGGTGCATATAAGTATTTAGCCGAAATTCGAAAATTGCTTTTTGAAGGAAAGCAAAAGGAAGCAGAAGTGCTTGCCCAAAAAGAGTTTATGGGTTTGCAAAGCGAAGCTGGCGATCGTGAAGCCTGGATCGATGACATTAAAGCTGGAAAAGGAATAACTGGTAATCCTGCATCAGTAAATTATGATGATAAACTTTGGAAAACCATCACTGTGCCAGCTTACGAAGGTTGGGAGACAGTTGGCTTAGCCAATGTTGATGGTGCAGTTTGGTTCAGAACTACTTTTGAAGCACCAGAGAACTGGACAGGAAAAGATTTAGTGCTCGACTTGAACAAAATTTTTGATGAGGATTTTACTTATGTGAATGGAGAATTGGTTGGAAATACGGATGGCGCAGATGCCAGAAAATATAAGGTTCCGGCAAAACTAATAAGGCCAGGTAAAAATACAATTGCCATCCAGGTACTTAATTACTACGATCGTGGCGGAATTGGTGGATACAAAGACACCAGCAAAAAAATCGGTATTTATCCCGAAGGCTCTACTGTTGAGCAAGGCATCTCTCTGGTAAAATCATGGAAGTACAAAATTCAAGATCAAAATCCTCCAGCTGTTCCTCAATATCAGGCCAGCTATCAGCCGTTTGGCGATTTAAATTTAACCTTTCTTCATCAGGGCAATGTAAGCCAATACAAACGCTCACTGGATCTTACTAATGCCACTGCAAAAACGACTTACACCTCAAACAATGTTAATTACACCCGCGAATATTTTGCGAGTCAACCCAATCAAGCAGTTGTAATTCACTTAACAGCAAACAAAAAAGGATCAATCAGTTTTAACGCAGCGCTTTCCAGTTTGCATCAAAATTCTACGGTAAAATCTCTTGATAATAATACCATTTCACTTGCAGTTCAGGTAAAAGATGGCGCACTAAAAGGTGAGAGTAGGTTAACTGCCATCATTAAGAAAGGTTCTGTAAAAGTAGCAAACAATAAAATTATTGTAAGCAAAGCTGATGAAGTAACCTTGTATTTAACAGCTGGAACCAACTTCATTAATGCCCAGAATATTTCAGGAAATCCTGCTCTTGCAAATATTAATGCGATAAATTCTTTAAAAGGTAAAACCTACGATAACGTTAAAAGCAATCACATTAAGGAATATAAAACTTATTACAATACCTTCAATGTCGACTTTGGCAATTCTAATAATGAGAAATTGCCTACCGATGAACGTTTAAAAAAGTTTGCTACTTCAAATGATGCTGCGTTTGCGGCTTTGTATATGCAATATGGAAGGTATTTGCTAATTTCTAGTTCGAGACCAGGCACACAACCAGCCAATCTGCAAGGCATTTGGAATGATTTGCTAACCCCGCCCTGGGGAAGTAAATATACCACCAACATTAATCTTGAAATGAATTATTGGCCGACGGAAATTTTAAATCTACCAGGCTTAAATGAACCCTTGTTTAATAAAATAAAAGGACTTTCGATAACAGGAACTGAAACCGCCAAAGAATACTATAATGCAAGAGGTTGGGTTTTGCATCATAACACCGATATATGGAATGGAACTGCACCCATCAATGCCTCGAACCATGGCATTTGGGTTACAGGTGCAGCTTGGTTAAGCCACCATTTATGGGAACACTATCAATTTACCCGAGATCGAAAATTTTTGGAACAGGAAGCCTATCCTTTAATGAAACAGGCTGCTTTGTTTTTTGATGATTTTCTGGTGAAAGATCCGAAAATGGGTTGGTTAATCAGCACACCATCAAATTCGCCTGAAAATGGTGGTCTGGTTGCCGGACCAACAATGGATCATCAATTGATCAGATCGCTATTTAAACATTCCATTGAAGCAGCTAAAATTCTCAATGTTGATGCAGATTTCAGGAAAAATTTAGAGGCAAAAGTGAGTCAGATCGCACCAAATCAAATTGGAAAGTATGGCCAGTTACAAGAGTGGTTGGAAGATAAAGATGATACCACAAATAAGCATCGACATGTTTCACATTTATGGGGCGTTTATCCAGGAGACGATATTACGTGGGGTAGCAATGAGAAAACGATGAATGCGGCCAAGCAATCGCTTATTTATCGTGGTGATGAAGCAACCGGATGGAGTTTGGCCTGGAAAATTAATTTTTGGGCAAGATTTAAAGATGGTGATCATGCTATGAAATTAATTAAGATGTTACTGAAACCAGCAGATAATGGAGCAGGCTCATATGTTAATCTTTTTGATGCTCACCCACCTTTTCAAATAGATGGAAATTTTGGTGGTGCTGCTGGAATTGCCGAAATGATTGTACAGAGCCATCAAGGGTATATCGATATTTTACCTGCAATACCAACTGCTATTCCTTATGGAAATGTTAGCGGTTTAATGGCTAGAGGCGGTTTTGAAGTAAACTTATCATGGAAAGAGGGCAAACTAACCGATCTAAATATCCTTTCTAAAGTTGGTGGTAAGTGCAAAGTGAGCTATCTAAATAAAATAATCGAATTCGATACCAGAGCTGGAGAAAGCTATAAGTTGAACAAAGATTTTAAATTCTAAAACCGTTATTGCAATGGAAAGAAGTAATCTGATTAATATGTGAGATTGCTTTGTGCCTCGCAATGGCGGTCAGGGCTAATCAATATGAAGAATAAAAAAACGTCATTTATCATTTTATTTCTGTTTCTACTTTCGAATGCCTATTCCCAAAATCTTCGAAAAGATATTTCCCTTAATGCAAATTGGGAAACTGTAGCCAATGAAAAGGATATTAAGGCACATGATGGTTTCCAATCGAACGGTTACAAAGTTTCCAATTGGAAAAAAGTAAATGTACCGCACAATTGGGATCAATATGAAGGTTATCAACGAAAGCTTCATGGCAATAAACACGGTTATGCATGGTATCGCAAAATATTTAAAAGCAGCGAAATAAATACTGGAAAACGTTTCTTTCTATATTTTGAAGGGGTAGGTTCGTACGCTACAATTTGGCTAAATGGAATACAGGTGGGTTATCATGCTGGCGGCAGAACAACTTTTACATTGGATGTTACCTCCACAATCAAATTAAATAATCAGGATAATTTGTTGGCCGTACGGGCAGATCATCCGGCAAATATTCAGGATTTGCCTTGGGTGGATGGTGGATGTTCAACGGAGCGTGGTTTTTCGGAAGGCTCTCAACCCATGGGGATTTTTCGTCCGGTTCATTTAATTGTTACCAATGAAGCCAGAATTGAACCCTTTGGTATCCACATTTGGAACGACAATAAAATATCTGAAAAATCGGCCATTTTAAATTTTGTTACCAGCGTTAAAAACTATTCTAAAAAAGCAAAATCCCTAACGATTTACAGCCAACTTTATGATGCTGATGGAAATATTGAAAAGGCATTATCAAAGAAGATTAATCTTCCCGCTGGAAAAATTTTAGACATTAATCAAAAAACAGATGAGATCATTAACCCTAGGTTATGGACACTGGAAAACCCATATTTATATACCTTAAAAACATCTATCATCGAGAATGGGAAAGTTGTAGATGAACTGAAAACGCCTTATGGTATTCGTTGGATAAGCTGGCCAATTGGTGAGCAAGCCAGTCAAAAAGTGTTTTTATTAAATGGAAAACCAATTTTTATCAATGGAATTGCAGAATATGAACATTTGATTGGTCAAAGTCATGCTTTTACTAATGAGCAAATCCATTCGAGAGTGATGCAAATTAAAGCGGCTGGGTTTAACGCCTTTAGAGATGCACATCAACCGCATAACTTGTTGTATTCAGATTATTGGGATAAGGAAGGAATTTTATGCTGGACACAAATGGCTGCACACATTTGGTATGACACGCCCGAGTTTAGAAAAAACTTTAAAACCTTATTAATAGATTGGGTTAAAGAACGTAGAAATAGTCCGGCGGTTGTTTTATGGGGATTAGAAAATGAAAGCACACTGCCTGAAGATTTTGCGAAGGAATGTACTGAATTGATTCGCAAGCTCGATCCTACAGCATCCTCACAAAGAAAAGTTACTACCTGCAATGGCGGAAAGGGTACCGATTGGGATGTACCGCAAAACTGGACCGGCACTTATGGAGGCAATCCATTAACCTATGGCGAAGATTTAAAAAGACAGGTTTTAGTGGGTGAATATGGTGCCTGGCGAACCATCGATTTGCATGATGTTGATGCAAATGGAAAAGGTTATACCGAAAATAAAATGACTGATTTGATGGAAACGAAAGTCCGATTAGCGGAAACAGTTAAAGAGCAAACAGCAGGGCATTTTTTTTGGTTGTATAGCTCTCATGATAATCCAGGCAGAGTACAAGGCGGCGAAGGATTGCGGGATTTAGATCGGATTGGCCCTGTAAATTATAAAGGAATGTTTACCCCTTGGGAAGAACCAACTGACGTTTTTTACATGTTTAGGGCCAATTATGCTCCAAAAGCAACGGAGCCGATGGTTTATATTGTTTCCCATACTTGGCCAAATCGCTGGTCAACGCCGGGAGTAAAAGATAGCATTGTAGTTTATTCCAATTGTGATGAGGTAGAACTGTTTAATGATATTGATGGTCAATCTTTTGGCAAGCAAAAACGCGGAACTATTGGTTCACACTTCCAGTGGAACAAACCAAATATTAAATACAATGTACTTTACGCTGTAGGTTATGTTGATGGAAAAGTAGTGGCAAAGGATCAGATTGTATTGAATAGCCTTCCAAAATCTCCAAAATTCGATCGCTTGGTCGAAAAAACTGAAATTTTAAATCCGCAAAAGAATTATAATTATTTATATCGTTTAAATTGCGGCGGACCTACATATCAGGATCATTTAGGTAATCAATGGCTTGCCGATCAACAATTATCATCAAATAAAAATCATTATGGTTCAAATTCATGGACTTCTGAATTTACTGGCGTTCCATCATTTTTTGCCAGTCAGCGGAGAACATTTTCACCAATAAGTGGGGGTGAAGATTGGAAGCTATTTCAAACATTTCGGTACGGAAGAGATCAGTTAAAGTTTAGTTTTCCTGTTCCAAAGGATGGTGAATATTTGGTAGAGTTATATTTCATCGAGCCATGGCTAGGAATTGGCGGTGGAATGAACGCAGAAAAAATGCGTCTTTTCGATGTGGCGATAAATGATAAAACAGTTTTGAAAGATATTGATATTTGGAAAGAAGTAGGTTCAAATACGGTTCTGAAGAAAACAGTTAAGGTTTTTAGTAAAGCGGGGCAATTGGTTATTTCATTTCCTCAAATTAAAGTGGGGCAGGCTGTAATTTCGGCCATAGCAATTGCTAATTTGGAAAATGTTACTGCTCAAGCAAATCAAAGCAATTCCATCGTAAATATTCTGCCAGGCAAAGAATATAAATTAAGCAGTTGGATGGATATAGGTGATAAACAATTTACAAATTCATCAGAGGAATTTACTTCATTGCCACCCAACTTATATGGTGCAGAATGGATTCAAACCAACAATAACTTAAAAGATTTAAACTTTACTGTAACTGCAGAGGCAGATGTTTTTATTGCATTAAATCAAAATGATGCAAAGCCAAATGATTATGAAGACACCAAAACTCAAATTGTTAATAGTATTGGAGATCAGTTAAATGTTTACCGCAAGAGATTTACAGCAAATCAAAAGGTTATGTTAGCTGGAAAACTTAAAGCTGTAGCAATTATACCGCCAAGTGAATTAGAACCTGCTTATGATTTAAAAACTGTAACCAGTTATAAAGCCACTGATGCTAAGTTAGCAGGACAAAGTATTGTTAAACAGAATTTAATGGATAAGCAACGTGTTATTTTCACAGAAAATAATGGTGGCATTTTGGAGTGGACTATTGGTGTTGGAGTAGCCGATACCTATTCTTTAACCATTAAATACCACAACCCATTTTCAAAAAAATTAAAAGCTAAAATTGAATTTCTTTCTGCAGATGGTACTTTGATGAGAACCGAGCAAGCTGAATTTGCACCTACCAAAACTGGAAAATGGAATTACTTAAATACCAATACCGGCAGTATGATTAATGCAGGTAGCTATAAGGTTCGCTTAATTGCTGTTGATGCGAAAAATTTGGCTATTGATGCTTTAGATGTTCAATAATTTGGTTGCAGGTTACGAGTTGCAAGTCTGGGTTGACAATTTATTTGTTTTATATCTAGGCTATGCTACCAGACTTATAACTTGTAACCCATAACCCGTAACATGAAATTGATAACTTATAACTATGTAGATAAGATGGTACAAAATATAGCCAAAATCTTATATGAATACTGATGTTTAGAAATGCATATTTGTTTTAACCAAATTAATAAACGAGCCAATAAGTAATGAAAGGTCTTCCTATTTTCGATCTTGCGATAATCTTCATATACCTTGTTGGGATGATATTAGTTGGGGTTTATTTTTCGCGAAAAAATAAAAACTCAGAGCAATTTACTAAAGCTTCAGGCCTGATTCCTGGATGGGCGATAGGTTTATCAATCTATGCAACATTTTTAAGCAGTAATACATTTTTAGGCGTTCCCGGCAAGGCTTTTGGCAGCAACTGGAACGCTTTTGTTTTTAGTATTTCTATGCCTTTGGCAGCCTGGGTGGCTTCAAAATATTTTGTTCCGTTCTACCGCAATACAGGAGAAATATCTGCTTATACCCATCTGGAGAAACGTTTTGGTGCCTGGGCACGAGTTTATGCAGTAGTTTGCTTTCTGTTAACACAACTGGCCAGAATGGGATCCATTTTTTTTGGAATCGCTTTAAGTCTGCAAGCCTTAACAGGTTATTCCATGCAAATGATCATGATTGTAATGGGTATCTGTATTATATTTTACACGGTTTTAGGTGGTATCGAAGCAGTAATATGGACAGAAGTTGTACAGGCGGTGGTGAAAACATTTGGGGCGTTACTTATTTTATATCTTATCATCACCAATATGCCTGGCGGCGTTTCTAAAATTGTCGAAATTGGTAAAGCTGCAGATAAATTTAGTTTAGGAAGCTTTAAAATGGATTTTGTAGGCTCCTCATTTTGGGTGGTTTTACTTTATGGTTTTTTCATCAATCTGAATAATTTTGGGATGGATCAAAATTACATCCAACGGTACCATACTGCATCATCAAGTAAAGCCGCCTCTAAATCAATATGGCTATGTGTTTGGTTGTACATTCCAGCATCACTATTATTTTTTATTATAGGATCTTGCTTATTTGCCTATTACGAAGTTAATCCTGAATTGGTTCAGTCCATTAAACACCAGGTTGCGGTAGAGAGACTCCCAATAGGCGCAAGTGCGGCAGATATTTTAAAGGTGCAAAACGCATTACTTCCATCAGATTATGGCGATAAAATTATGCCTCATTTCATGGTTACAAAGATCCCTGTTGGCTTGGTCGGATTAATTGTTTCGGCAATTTTATCAGCAGCAATGAGTACCATAAGTTCAGGAATGAATGCATCTGCCACTGTTTTTTCGGAAGATATCTACAAGCGTTACATCAAACCAGATGTAACAGAAAAGCAAAATCTATCTCTGCTACACATTGCAACAGTTGGTTTTGGTTTGCTGGGCATGATTGCAGGAATTGCGATGATTGGAGTGAAAAGTATATTGGATGTTTGGTGGGAATTATCAGGAATTTTTGCCGCTGGAATGTTAGGCTTGTTTTTGCTTGGCATTATAAGTAAAAAAACCAAAAATCACGAAGCAATCATTGCTACTATTATTGGCATTGTGGTAATCATTTGGATGACATTTTCATCACTACTTCCGCCAGAATATGAGGTTTTTAGAAATCCATTACATAAAAATATGATTATTGTTGTTGGTACACTAACCATATTTTTAGTAGGAATCTTCGTCACGAAAATCAAAAAAAAGAAACTCAATACCGCAAATTAAGTATTATCTCAATTTGCATACATAAAATACTTAATTAAAAATCCCACATCAACATCAAATGGAAAACGCACAAAAAGGTTTCATCCCAGTAATGCTTACGCCTTTTTTAAGTAACGGAGAAATAGATTATCCTGCGCTTACACAATTAACCGAAATATATTTACAAGCGGGTTCTTCGGGTTTATTTGCCAATTGTCTTTCGAGCGAAATGTTTGAATTATCTGATAAAGAGCGCATTCAAGCCATAAAACATGTACTTAAGGTTGTAGATGGTTCAGTACCAGTAGTAGCCACCGGAACTTTTGGAGGAGCAATATCTAAACAAGCAGATTTTGTAAAAGAAGTGAGTGATTTGGGTGTGGAAGCAGTTATTGCCATTACTGGTTTATTGGCTAATGAAGAGGATAGCGATGCTGTTTTTAATGATCGTGTTTACGATTTGCTCAATCAAACCGACAAAATTCCAATTGGTTTTTATGAATGTCCTGTTCCCTACAAAAGAGTTTTGAAGCCAGAACAATTGGCCGATTTTGTATCAACTGGTCGAGTAATTTACCATAAGGATACCTGCCTGGATTTGGAACAGATTAACCAAAAATTGAAATTAACAGAGGGTTACGCATTTGGTTTGTACGATGCCTATATTGTTCATGCGGTAGAATCGTTAAAAGCTGGTTCTTCAGGGCTATCGTGTATCCAGGGAAATTATTTTCCAGAATTAATTGTTTGGCTTTGCGATCACTATAATGATGAAAGTTTGGCTGACGAAGTAAATGCTGTTCAACAATTTCTCATCGATAACATGGATGTCATGCACAATGTTTATCCGATAGTTTCAAAATATTTTCTGCAAAAAAGAGGTTTAAATATATCAACTTTCACCAGAAGAAATGTTGGCCAGTTTACTCCAACGATAGCAAAAGAAGTGGAAAAATTATATGATGATTATACTGCTTTACGAAGCGATTTAAATATTCAGGTTTTTATATAAAGTATGATAACTTACGAAGTCTCAGTGCCCAATAGCGTTGAAGTACTTCGTAAGTTTAATTTATAATCTTCTAGGGAAAACCTACGGTTTTATCCTCATTTTTCAGCCCAATAAAACTTCGTGAATTAATGGTACTAATTCAAATACTTCCGTTTATAATCCAATGGAGTCATTCCAGTCACTTTTTTAAAATGGCGATAAAAGTTCGAAACGTTGTTAAAGCCACAATCGAAGCAAATCATTTCTGTAGGAAGCTTGTTTTCTATTAAAAACCGGCAAGCGTGACTTACCCTAATTTCGATCAAAAAATCATAAAAAGTCTTTTTCGTCATCAGTTTGAAATACCGACAAAACGAAGTCACACTCAAATTACTTAACGAAGCCACTTCATCGAGGGTAATATCCTTTTTATAATTGCTTAAGGTATAATTGCAGATTTTGTTAATGCGTAAAGTTTCCGATTCATTAGATTGATAAAAAGTATTTTTACTGGTTACTATCGTTGAATATTCATCTGTTTCGGCCAATGTTTTCAGTATTGATAATAAAATAATTATCCGATCCAGGTTCGTGGCATCAATTGCAGAGCGCATTAATTTAACTAATTTCTCTTTTGCATTTCCATTAATAACCATTCCGCTTTTAGCCTTTTCAAATAATTTTGGCAACAAATAGGCTTCTGGTAAATTGAGCATATACTTTCCTAGGCAGTCTGGCAAGAAATGGATAACCATTGCTTCTGTTGTTAACTCACGGTTGTTTTGGAAATATTCGTCTTTACAGCGCCAGGTATGAGGCAGGTTTTCACCTAAAAGGATCATTTCATCAGGCTCAAAATTGCTGATGTTGTCGCCAATAAATCGAACACCCTCGCCTTTGATTACATAGTGCAATTCCAGCTCTGGATGATAGTGCCAAATATTTCCAAAATCAGGTTTTATATCATGACGAATGCTAAACGAACTTTGTAAGGTAACCGGAACTTTATGAAAGTGAGGCTTCATGGTAAATGTAAAATATTTGGTTAAGATAAAATAACTTTCATTACTCAATCATGCAGTTAATTTGCTTAAAGTTAATGAGTATTATGGTAACATCCTATATTAATTTGATAAAAAGCACTACTAAATACTGTTTTCTATTGTTGAGTTTTGTATACAGCCCACTAGGGTTTAACCAAAATATAAACTGACAAATTATTTTTATATAAATTTTTTGTTCATTAA
Source organism: Pedobacter sp. Leaf250 (assembly GCF_920984735.1). Lineage (GTDB taxonomy): Bacteria > Bacteroidota > Bacteroidia > Sphingobacteriales > Sphingobacteriaceae > Pedobacter. Next base: position 36,096 of record NZ_CAKLBU010000012.1, read on the forward strand.
TAAATTATGAGAGAAGGTTATCAAGGAGAAATTCTGCTTGTTTCTAGCGGAGATTTACGACTTTCAGCAAATCAGAATTGCTGGCCGGCACAAGTTGCCATGGAGGAAGATTTAACTGCTGCAATTGAAAAATTAGGTAGAAAGGTTAAACGGGCTCATCTTTATAATTCAGAAAAAAAACATGGTTTTATAGACTCACAAAGATTGGGTATGGATATTTTTAGAAATATCGATCCAAACCAACCGTTAATAGTTGCCGAAAGCGTTTGGCAATATTCGCACCATGTTCTTGCAGGTTTAACAACACACAAAGGTCCGATTTTAACGGTAGCCAATTGGAGCGGCCAATGGCCCGGTTTAGTAGGCATGCTAAATTTAAATGGATGTTTAACCAAAGCACAGGTAGCATATAGTACTTTGTGGAGCGAAAATTTTACTGATGATTTCTTTGTAGCAGGTTTACAGGAATGGTTGTCGACTGGTAAAATTACTTACGACCAGAGTCACGTTAAAAGTTTAGCGCTAAATAAAATCCCTGCCGAAGATGAAAAAATAGGTAGAGCTTTTGCCCGTTCGTTAAAAGAACGCAAAGTTATTATGGGCGTTTTCGATGAAGGATGTATGGGCATGTACAATGCAATTATTCCTGATGAGTTACTGCATAAAACTGGTTTTTTTAAGGAGCGATTAAGTCAATCGGCACTTTATGCTGCCATGCTGGATGTAGCTGATGAGGAGGCAAAAGCAGTACTTCAATGGTTAGTAAAAAAAGGAATGACTTTTAATTGGGGAACTGATGAAGTTACCCAATTAACCCGCCAGCAAACACTGGAGCAATGCAAAATGTACATTGCAGCACTTCGAATTGCTGATGATTTTAGTTGCGACACCATCGGAATCCAGTATCAACAAGGTTTAAAAGATTTAACTGTTGCCAGCGATTTGGTAGAAGGTTTGTTGAATAATCAAGATCGTCCACCAGTATTCTCTATATCTGGAAAAGAACTTTATCCTAAAAAAGCTTTACCACATTTTAACGAAGTTGATGAATGCGCAGGCTTAGATGCTTTGGTAACATACAACTTATGGAATGAATTGGGCATGTCTGGCGAAACAACTCTACACGATATTCGTTGGGGCGAGTATTATAAAGGTGGCGAAGTTGATGGTTTTGTATGGTTATTTTTAATTTCTGGAGCAGCACCACCAGCACACTTTATCGATGGTTATGCTGGCGCAAGCAGTGATAGGCAACCCGCCATGTATTTCCGTTTGGGTGGAGGATCGCTAAAAGGTATAAGTAAACCAGGTTTTATAGTGTGGAGTAGGGTATATGTAATGGACAACGAATTGCACTGTGATTTAGGCGTTGGAGAAGTAGTTGCGCTACCAAAAGATGAAACCGAAAGACGCTGGAACAGTACAACTCCAGAATGGCCAATTATGCATGCAATTTTAAAAGGTGTAAGCCGTGATCAGTTAATGGCCAGGCATAAGGCCAATCACATTCAGGTGGTTTACACAAATTATGAAGCCAGTGCGCATGAAGCTTGCAGAATTAAAGCTGCCGCATTGGATGAATTGGGTTTAAAAGTGCATTTTTGTGGCGATGTGAATCTAATCAAGAATATGAGTTTACTATAAATATACTATAATATGAAAATATCAATTTTAGCCTTTTTGTTAACGTTCTCCAGTGTGGTTACAACTTTCGCTCAAAAAATGACTGCCGAAGAGAAAGTGAAATATGTAAAGTCCATTACTGAACGTGCCGATAAAATTGTAGCCAATCTGGGAATATCCGATGCTAAGGAATCGGAAAAAGTTAGAAACATAATCAGGGATCAATACAGTAACTTAAATGATATATATACCATTAGAGATTTAAAGGCAAAGGATATTAAAAGTAAGCTTGAAGGCAATAAAGTAGAAAGAGATTCTGCATTGTCTAAACAAAATAAAGGCGTGATGGAATCCTTAGCAAAACTGCACAACAAATATATTGGTAAACTTTCTACACATTTAACACGGGAACAAATTGATTTGGTGAAGAATGGGATGACTTATAATGTACTGCCAATTACTTACAAAGCCTACCAGGAAGAAATTTTGACACTAACCGAAGATCAAAAGAAACAAATTTTAGTTTGGTTAACTGAAGCTCGTGAATATGCGATGGATGCAGAATCATCAGATAAAAAGCATGCCTGGTTCGGAAAGTACAAAGGCCGAATTAATAATTATCTTTCAGCAGCTGGTTACGATTTGAAAAAAGAAGGTATTGAGTGGGAGAAAAGACGTAAAGCAAAAGCACAAGGAAATTAAAATTTTTGGCTGCTTTTTAATCGCTATAGAGCAGCCAAAAATTTTTTAAAATTTTTTATTTAAGAATATTTCATTTATATATGAATTTTATTTCTATATTGTAGCCTAATTAAGAATTGTTAAAACGATTACCATTTCTTGATCTGGATATATAAAATTATCAAATATGATCAAGCTGAAATTTTTTAATAAGACTTTGTAATTAAGCCCTCTTAACTGGTTTAATTATACTTTCTAACCAAACAAAATAATAAAGAATCAAAGAGATATGAGCCATCTTAGCTAAAATTTGATGAGGTTACATTGCTAAATGCTGCAGCCCAATTCCATTGTCTAACTAACAAGCATAAAAGGAATATCAAAATATAAACAAGCCACTCGTTTCTCTACTAGTAAACTAACATTAATTAAGCTGTAAAGTCGAATAACATTTGCTTCACAAAAATATATTTAACAAAATAGATTTGATACAAGCCAGCTTGTTCAATCCTCAAATTGAATTTAATTAGTATTAAAAACTAACCAAATAATAAATATGAACTTAAAATTTTTACGCAAATTATCTTGGGTATTAGCACTCATGACAATTATCAGTACTTCGTTGTTTGCTCAGCAGCGACAAATTACTGGTAGAGTTGTTGATAAAAAGGATGGGCAACCACTTCCTGGAGTGACGGTAGGAATACGGGGTAAAACTAACAATGTAAGCACCAATGATAAAGGTGATTTCGCATTAATTGCCGATCCGGCTACTGATGCTTTGGTTTTTTCCTATATCGGCTACGTAAGGCAGGTTGTGCCATTGGCAGGTAAAACCAACATCACCATTAGCTTTGTGGAAGATGCTCAAAGCTTGGATAACGATGCTGTTGTTGTTGTGGGTTATGGTGTTAAGAAAAAATCAGAAATTCTTGGTGCTGTAGCTACCATTACCGGTGCTGAAATTCAGGATATTCCTGCTCCAAACTTGGCCGGTGCAATGCGAAATAGAATTGCTGGTGTTGGTGTAGGTCAAGTTTCAGGTAAACCAGGTTCACCAATTACCTTCAACATCAGGGGTGCTACAACAACCACTGCAGCCGCTGGTACTACTGATGAGCCGCTTTATGTTGTAGATAATATCGTAGTTACTAGAGAAGCTTTTGATAATATTGATGCTTCGATGGTCGAAAATCTTACGTTTTTGAAGGATGCTTCTGCTGCCATCTACGGTGCTGCCGGAGCTAAAGGTGTTATTTTGGTGACTACAAAAAAGGGGAAGATTGGTAAGCCGAGTATCACTTATAATGGCTATTTAGGTATGTCTGACGCTATTAAAGTTCCTAAAATGTTATCTGGATACGATCATGCGCTATTATTAAATGATACTTATCGTTCTCAAGGTGCTGCTGCTTCAGAATACTTTGCTCCAGAAGATTTAGACTATATTAAAACATTAGATTATAAAAGTTGGTACGATGAAGTATGGCAACCAGCTACTACACAAAGACATAATATTGGTATTTCTGGCGGAAGTGATAAAATTACTTTTTTCGCTGGCGGAAGTTATCAGGGTGAAAATGGAAACTATGCCGGAATGAAATATAATAAATATTCATTCAGAAGTGGTGTAGTTGCAACAGTAGCTAACGGATTAAAAGCTGACGTTAATTTTAACGTTGATTATGGCACAAAAGAACTTCATCATAATGCCCAAGAAAACGATGCTGCCTTTTTTGAAAGATTAATTACTGTCCCAAGATGGGTACCTATTAGTATTGATGGAAAATTTGTTAACTATAATGTGAATGGGGTTAATTCTGCTAATATAAATCCATTAGCCATCTCCGAATCTGGTTATTACAATAATGGTTCAAATAAATCATATAGGATCAACGCATCATTAACTTATGAGCCAACCTTTTTGAAAGGACTTGTTATTCGTGGTCAGGTTTCACAATCAAGTGGGTCTTCAAAAAATACACAGTATATACCACCTTTTACACTGTATAATTTTGTTAAAAGAGGGAACAATTTAGAACTGTTCACCAATCAACTACCAACTACTACTGCAGCTACTTTTCAGCCCATCAGTGCAACAAACTCTACTTTTACACCTGGCTTAATAGACAACAATAGCTATCAATTTTTTCTAACACTTCAGTATAATAAGACAATTGGCAAACACACTTTTAGTGTTCTAGCTGGCGCTGAGCAAAGTGAAGGTAATACTCAACAATCACAAGTTCGTTATTCCAATCAACTTATTCCGGGTGTAGATCAATATTTTGCATACGATATTAATACTTTAGTAGCCTCAAATTTAGATCAAACTGCAGTTTCTAAACGTTCGGGATTTGCTCGTTTTAGCTATGATTTCGATAAAAAATATCTAATTGAGGGTATCGCCCGTATTGATGCATCATCAAACTTCGCACTAGGTAACCGTTGGGGTGTATCGCCAAATATTGGTGTTGGGTGGGTAGTTAGTCAGGAAAATTTCTTTAAAAATACGAATGCACTCAGCTTTATCAACTTCTTAAAAATTAAAGCAAACGTTGGTGTAACCGGTGATGACAGGGTTGGCGTTCGTTTGTGGCAAGATAGATTTTTAATTGATGTAACCAATGGTTACATCTACGGAAATTCAAATGGTAATAGCTTAAATCGTAATCGCTTGGCTAATCCTGATATTACCTGGGAACGTAAAAGAACCATCAACGTTGGTTTAGAAACTTCAATGTTTAACAATAAGTTAGATATTAGTATTGAGGCGTTCCAGAACTATACTTATGATGGCTTCGAATTGGGAGCGAATAATCAATATCCACAGTATTTTGGTACACAGGCACCTGTATTAAACTATAGACAACTTTATAATTGGGGTTCAGAGTTTAGTATTGGCTACAAGGCAAAATTGGCAAAAGATTGGAATCTAAGCGCAAGCATGAACTTCTCTTATGGTAATTCAGTTACAGATAGAGTATTGTATACAGCAGGAAACTTAATTAACAATACATTTCCGAACTTACAGCTATTTGGTACAGATCCACGTAAATACAGTACCAGTAATTATGGTTTAACCAATTTGGGCATGTTTAGAACGCAGGGTGAGGTAGATGCGTGGATGGCAAAATATCCTAATTATAGAATATATGATAGAGTTCCGCAACCAGGTTGGTTATATTATGAAGATACGAATAGTGACGGAGTAATCTCAGATAGCGATTTGGCACCTTTATTCAATAGTACCAATGCATTTTTATCTTCAGGTATTTCGCTTAATTTAACCTATAAAAACTTCAGTTTGAATACTAACATAAATGCAAGATTTGGCGGTAAAGTTTTCTACGATAGCAGAGCAAGAACAGCTCCATCAAAGACCAGAAACACCTTAGAAATGTGGACTGATCGTTGGACAATAGATAATCCGATGGATGGTAAATATCCTAGATTTGATGATCCATCTTTAAATATAAACTCTGATTTTTGGGCTGTTGATGGAACAATGATTCGTATTAATACCATGACTTTGAGTTATAAAGCACCTACTGCTTTTGCAAATAAATTGGGGATTGGTGGAGCCCGAATCTTACTAACAGGAAATAATTTATGGACAATTGTAAATCCTTTGCCATACAAAGATCCGTACACTTCAGGAGCATGGGATTATCCAATGTTGAGAACAATATCTTTGGGATTAAGTGTTAACCTATAATTTTTTGAGCAATGATTATTCAAATAAAAAACAATATAAAAAAAGCAGTTGCCATTTTAACATTAGCTGCACTTATGCCTGCTTGTGTAAATAAAGATGAGTTTTTCTTATTACCAGATACAGGCGGTATCGATCAGGCAATTTGGGATAATGATGGTTCTGTACAACTACATCTTAATAGAGTGTACGATGTAGCCATGTATCAGTTTCCATTACAGCTCGTTCCAGATCGCTATGGTGTGCATTATGCAAGTGATGAAAATTATTTTCCAGATGGTGATGCAAATGCAAAAGCTGCACTTGGTTTACAAGGAGTTTTAGGGAATAATGATGTGAGATATACGGGTAACACATACGGAGGCAATCCAGGAAATAACAAATATTGGGATATTGCCAGATGTAATGATGCAATTGCTAATCTTCCCGGAAGTAAAATGCTTACCCCTAAAAAGAATGAATTACTAGGTCAATATTATGCTTTAAGAGCTATAACTTATTTTGAGTTGGTTAAAGTATATGGTGGTGTTCCGCTACCATTAACGCCCCAAGGAGCTGATACCATTTACGATGAAGGTAGAAGACCAGCTAAAGAATGTTTTGCGGCAATACTTAGTGATTTAAATAACGCCATCATTTTATTAGAAGGCTTTAATCCAGGTGATACAGATGGAAGAGGTAAAATGACAAAATTAATTGCTACTTGTTTAAAAGCTAAAGTGCTATTGTATTGGGCCAGTCCTCAGTTTAATCCAACTAACGATCCAAAACATCCTTATCAGGCTTCGAGATGGGCTGATGCTTTAGCCGCAAATAAGGAAGCTTATGATATGTGTGTTTCAGCAGGGAAAAAGTTAATGCCAAATTATTTAGATATTTTCCGAGTAGAGGGGGGTACCAATGTAAACTCTGAAGCAATTTTGGTAAGAACCTATTCTAACACAGTGCCAAATAGAGGGAATGGAACTGAGCAGCGTGTAAGGCCGACTTCTGAAGGCGGAAGTCCTAATACTTATTTTATGCCTACTACAAAAATGTTAGATGCCTACCCAATGAGAGATGGAAAACCATTAAACACATCTACTGCTTTTCCTTATGATCCGACAATGTTTTGGCAAAATAGAGACCCTAGGTTTGAGGCTACATTTGCTACAAACGGATCGGTATATCCATTAAGTGGAAATGCATCTCGGAAACAGTGGAATTATAATTTAGCTGTTGGTGAAAGCAATGGAAATGCAGTTTACGTAAAGCGTTTTTCTACGCCTAATTTAACAGCAAGTGCTTCTGTTTATAACAGTTCTGTAGGTGGTGGTAGTGGTATGGATTGGATTGAGTTAAGGTTCGCAGAAATTATGCTGAATTATGCTGATTGTTTAAATGAGACAGGAAATATTACAGGTGCAAAAGATTTAGTAAGACAAATTCGTATGAGAGCTGGTATTGTAGTTGGTGATTCAGATTATGGATTGGGATTAGCTGGAAGTACTGCTCAGTTGCGTAACTTAATTCTTAACGAAAGGCAAATTGAATTTGCTTTCGAGAATAAACGTAACTCAGATTTGAGAAGATCCCGTACCATGCATTTGTTGACAGGTAATATGTCTAAATTAGAAATTCAGTTGGTAAATCCGCCATCTGGATCTGATCAAAGAGATAAGAAAGTATTAGAAGATCCTGTTCCAGGAACTACAACACCATTAAGAGAAACTATCAACGTTAATGATAAAGCCACTTATACTAAATATTTTAAAAACGTGGTGATTACTAACACCACCTATTTACCATACAATGTTCCTGAATTTCATTACTTCTACACTTTCCATAATGATTTTGTGAGTTTTGGTAATAAAATTCTTCCAACAATTGGTTGGGCAGGTGGTACATTTGATCCACTTGATTAATATTTAAAGCATAAATGTTTCAGTAAATCTGATTAAAATTTAAAATAATGAAAACTAAATATATTCATAAGTTATTCATCGTGTTATGTGTGGTTGTTTTTGGTTCCTGTAAAAAGGAGTCGGCAAACATATTTAATATGTTCGAAGATGTAACCATAACTTTTAATAATAGCGATCCGCGTTGCGTTACGGATTATAAAGTAATCAATGATAAAGATGAAGTTTGGATTGATTTTACCCTTAATTCTGCGAAAGAAGATATGTTTTCATATATCTTCGAAGTCTCTGCAGGTACAGCTCAAGCCACACGTTATACTGTTGCTATAACAGATCCTGCACAGCGTAGAAATTTTTCATCAATTATAAAATTGCCAAATAGCGCCTTTCCTGCTGCTGCACTTCGCGATGGGAAACAAAGCTATCGCATTTGCGCCTTGAATGAAAAAGGAGTGTTTATTGGTGATGGATATAAAAAAGTAACAGTTGAAGTAAATCCGAGTTTTATGATTTATGCCAATAGGGATATTTATTTACCAGATACAGTTGGAAAATCTTTACCAAGTTTTTTCTCACTTAATGATGCTACTGGTTTCAGCTATAATAATGCAGCAACTAATGCTGGAAAAATAGATCTTGGAATATATAGAAAACCTGGTTCAAACTCTACAACGCAAACGCCAACTTGGGTTGTTAATCTGTATTCACCAAGTGTTGCAACTAATCCATTAACTGTTTATGATATTAGTAGCTTTAGCCCTAAAAGAACCACGAAATTTAGTCAGCCAGTTACTGGCCAGGCCAATGCCTTTTTAACTACTGCAATTTCTGGTTCCTCTATAGAAACTTTAGCTAAAGCGAGAGCAATTACTTTTAACGAAACAACACAAACTCTTCCGGCAAATGGACTGGCGGCAGGTAATGCCGTATATTTTCTTACGCCCGAAGGTAAGTATGGAATGTTATATATTAATGCTAACACTTCCGATTTACAGAAAAGACCATTCATCAACGTCAGCATAAAAGTGCAACGGTAAAATGCCTTTTCAGGCGGCTCAACACCGCCACAATTTTATATATATTTGGTTAGGAAAAAGGGGGCAGCGATTGCTTCCTTTTTTCATTTAAGAATGTTACATTTATATATGAAATTTATTTCTATCTTGGATCGTGGCTAATTTGGAAAGGTTTTGCAAGTATAATTCAATGTAGCAATTGCTAATATTGTATAATTCAAAGCAAAAATTCTAGATAAAATTGCCAAAATTTACGGTTAACTTTAAATTTTAATATACTTTCTAACCAAAATTATTTACTTGGATTAACAAAGAAATGAGCCTCATTTTGTAATATTTATTTTTAGCATTAGTTATTCATAAATATTCGCTTATGTTCTTTGCTTTCCCTACGAGCAAAACAATATGAAAAAGAACTTTTTTAAACTACTATTTTCATCAGCATTAATTCTCTCGGCTGGTTCAGCTTTTGCACAATACCCAAAAATCCCTGATAATGTTAAAAAGGAATCAGATTCGATGATGAAGGAAGCCTATCGTCAATCAGACATTGCATGGGAAAAGGCTAAGCCTATTATCGAACAGGAAGCTAAACAAGGTAAACCTTATATTCCATGGGCTGGGCGTCCAACTGATTTGCCACAAGCAGAAATCATTGCTTTTCCAGGTGCTGAAGGTGGCGGCGCTTACAGTTTTGGCGGCCGTGGTGGCAGAGTAATCGTAGTTAAAAATTTAAATGATAATGGTCCGGGATCTTTGCGTGATGCCTGCGAACAAGGTGGCGCTCGTATTGTAGTGTTTAATGTATCTGGAATCATTAGATTAAAAACCCCCTTAATTATTCGTGCACCATACATTACCATTGCTGGGCAAACCGCTCCAGGTGATGGTGTTTGCGTTGCCGGAGAATCAGTTTGGTTAAATACCCACGATGTAATTGTACGTTTCATGCGCTTCAGAAGGGGAGAAACTTTTGTTGGTCGCCGCGACGATGCTATTGGTGGAAATCCGGTAGGTAATATCATGATTGATCACGTATCTGCTAGTTGGGGCTTAGATGAAAACATGTCGATGTATCGCCATATGTATAATGACAGCACAGGTAAAATTGAAGATAAATTGGCTACGGTTAATATCACCATCCAAAACTCAATTTTTTCTGAAGCATTAGATACATGGAACCATGCTTTTGGTAGTACTTTAGGAGGGGAAAATTGTACTTTTATGCGTAACCTTTGGGCCGATAACGGTGCCAGAAATCCATCGATAGGATGGAACGGTATTTTCAATTTCGCAAACAATGTAATTTTCAACTGGAACAACCGCTCTACTGATGGAGGCGATTACACTGCTTTATTTAACATTGTAAATAATTATTATAAACCAGGCCCAGTAACAAATACAAAAGAGCCTATTAGTTATAGAATTTTAAAACCAGAATCAGGCCGTAGCAAATTACCTTATGTGGTTTTCGGTCGTGCTTATGTAGAGGGAAATATTATTGAAGGAAATGAAAAAGTAACAAAAGACAATTGGGACGGTGGCGTTCAATTGGAAAATAAGAAAGGCGAGTTAATGACTTTTGAACAAGCAGCGCCATATTTCGCAGCGATGCGTGTTAAAAAACCTTTCCCAATGCCAAAAATTACTATACTTCCTACTTTACAAGCTAAAGAATATGTATTAACAAATGTTGGTGCAAATTTGCCAAAACGTGATCCAGTTGATACCCGTGTAATTAAACAGGTAAAAACAGGTAAAATCGAATTTATTGAGGGTGTAAAATTGCCAGAGAAAGATTTCGAGCACCGCCGTTTACCAAAGGATTCTTATAAAATGGGTATCATAACTGATGTTAGCCAGGTGGGTGGATATCCTGAATATAAAGGAACGCCTTACAAAGATTCGGATAATGATGGAATGCCAGATGCTTACGAATTAAAAAATGGATTAAATCCAAAAGATGCATCTGATGCTACCAAAATTTCAAAAAGTGGTTATTCCAATATTGAGGTTTATTTGAATAGTGTTGTAAATGTTTCTACAGTTAAGCCTAATTAATATGCGCAGGTGGAATTCAATTTTTAGCCTCGCGGTGCTGTGTGGGATTGGAAACGCAGCTTTTGCACAGTATCCGGTTATTCCAGAGGCAATGGAAAAGAAGGCTGACTCACTTTTAAAAAGTATTGAAGAGAAATCGGAACTACAATTTTTAAAAGTGAAACCTATTGTTGATGCTGAAGCAAAACAAGGCAAACCTTATATACCTTGGGCGGCTAAACCAAGTGATTTACCCCAAGCAAAATTGGTGGCTTTTCCGGGTGCAGAGGGTGGCGGTGCTTATACTTTTGGAGGTCGTGGTGGTAAAGTTTTTGTAGTAACCAGCTTAGATGATTCGGGTAAAGGTACTTTACGGGAAGCTTGTGAACAAGGTGGAGCAAGGATTATTGTTTTCAATGTTTCAGGAATTATCAAGCTAAAAACACCATTGATTATAAGAGCACCTTACATCACCATTGCAGGTCAAAGTGCACCTGGTGATGGAATTTGTGTGGCTGGGGAATCAGTGTGGATTAATACTCACGATGTGGTGATCCGTTATATGCGTTTCCGCCGTGGAGCTACGGATGTTACCCGTCGCGATGATGCCATTGGGGGCAATCCTGTGGGTAATATCATGATTGATCACGTTTCTGCAAGTTGGGGATTAGACGAAAATATGTCCATTTATCGCCATGTTTATGATCCAAAAGATGGCTCTAAGCCAGAAAAATTGCCAACAGTTAATGTAACTATCCAGAATTCTATTTTTTCTGAAGCTTTAGATACTTATAACCATGCTTTTGGAAGTACCATTGGAGGATTAAATTCCACTTTTATGCGTAACCTGTGGGCTTCCAATATTGCTAGAAATCCTTCTGTTGGAATGTATGGCGATTTTGGATTCGCCAATAACGTAGTATTTAACTGGTGGAATAGAAGTGCCGATGGTGGTGATAATGCATCATTTTATAGTTTTATAAATAATTATTACAAACCTGGGCCAATTACACCTGTAGATCAACCAATCGCATACCGAATCTTAAAACCAGAATCGGGTAGAGATAAAACATATACTAATGAATTTGGTCGTGCTTACGTTACCGGAAATATTGTTGAAGGCAATGAAAAAGTAACCAAAAACAATTGGGACGGAGGTGTTCAGCCAGAAAGTAAACGCGATAAACAAAAGTTGTTAGATTCTATTCGTGCAGATAAGCCTTTGCCAATGGCTAAGATTTCCATCATCGATACCAAAAAAGCTTATGATTATGTATTGGCAAATGCCGGTGCATCCTTGCCTGTTCGCGATGCGGTAGATCAACGTATTGTTAAACAAGTTTCTACTGGTAAAATCGAGCATGTTGAAGAAGGTAAACTTCCGGCACCACAAAATTATGTAAAGCGCCGTTTGCCTGCCGACTCTTATAAAAAGGGTATTATTTCTGATATTGCCCAAGTGGGAGGTTACCCAGAATATAAAGGAAAACCTTATTTAGATTCAGATAATGATGGTATTCCAGATGCCTGGGAAATAAAAAATGGCTTAAATCCAAACGACGCGAAAGATGCCGTCAAAATTTCGAAATCGGGTTATTCTAATATCGAAGTATATTTAAATAGCTTAGTGGATGTGAATAAGGTGAGGCCTTAAAAAGTTGAAAGTTAAAGGTTGAAAGTTTAAAGGGAAAAGCTGAAAGCACCTTACTTTCCTATCTCGTCATTGCGAGGCACGAAGCAATCTTAAACATTAGCTTTAGCAATGAGGATTGCTTCGTGCCTCGCAATGACGGAAAGTACAATAAAAGAAAAATGCCAAATACTAACCATATATTAAAAGTTAATCAGCTAAAAACCTTATCAATTCTGATAATTGTCCTTCTGGTTGTGAACTTTTCTTTTGCTCAAAAAACAAAGCCTGTTGAACCTCCAAAACCTATCTTTAAAGGCAAAGACGGAAAATTGGCTTATACACCTGATGAGCAAGGAAATCGCATTCCTGATTTTTCTTATGCAGGATATATGGCTGGCGAAAAAGCCATTCCATCGGCTACAATTAAAGTGATTGTTCCGGTATCGAAAGGCGATGCTACTTTAAGAATTCAATCTGCAATCAATTACGTTTCAAAATTGCCTATCGGAAAAGATGGTTTACGTGGTGCGGTATTGTTGGAAAAAGGAACTTATGAAGTTGCAGGAACTTTAAAATTATCAGCTTCGGGTGTAATTCTTCGCGGCAGCGGTTTCGGCGAAAACAGAACTAAAATTTTCGCAACAGGTTTGGATAGAATCGGGGTAATCAGAATTTTAGGTAAAAATAATAAAGTTGAGGAAACGCCGATAGCCATCAGCGATAGTTATGTTCCTGTTAATTCCAATCAATTAACTTTATCAAATGTTAACGGCTTTAAAGTTGGTGATAAAATCATCATCAACAGACCATCAACTAAAGAATGGATTGAAACCCTAAAAACAGTTGAGTTTGGTGGCGGTGAAAGTGCTTTAGGTTGGAAACCTGGCACAAGAGATATTCATTGGGACAGAAAAATCACAGCAATTAATGGTTCGAAGATCACTTTAGATGCATCTATTACCACGGCACTGGATTCAAAATTCGGTGGCGCTACGGTTTCGAAATATCAGTGGGATGGAAGAATTTCGCAATCAGCTGTTGAAAATCTAAAAATCGAATCGGATTATCATAAAGAAAATATTAAAGATGAATACCATCGCTGGACAGCAATAAGTTTAGAAAATGTTGAAGATGCATGGGTTCGTCAGGTGGTTTTTGAGCACTTTGCAGGTTCTGCAGTCAATGTTTTAGAAACAGCAAAAAGAATTACTGTTGAAGATTGTAAATCACTTTCACCAATTTCTGAAATAGGAGGCGAACGTCGTTACACATTTTTAACTACCGGTCAGCAAACGCTTTTCCAAAGGTTATATTCGGAGTATGGCTACCATGATTTTGTCGTGGGTTTTTGTGCTCCCGGTCCAAATGTGTTTGTTCAATGCCAGTCTTATTTACCATTCAGTTTTAGCGGTGCTATTGATAGCTGGGCATCGGGCGTTTTGTTCGATATTGTAAATATCGATGGACAAGCATTAAGTTATTTAAATCGCGGTCAGGATGGTCAGGGAGCTGGATGGAGTGCTGCAAATAGTGTATTCTGGCAATGTAGTGCTGCTAGAGTTGATAATTTTCAACCGCCAGCTGCTCAAAATTGGGCTTTTGGAACCTGGGCGCAATTTTCAGGGAATGGCTATTGGGATATGTCGAATGAACAAATTCAACCACGAAGTTTATATTATGCGCAGCTAAAAGATAGATTAGGCAATGACATTGATTCAAGAGCTTTTGTTTTACCTATGGAAACTGAAGCATCAAGCAGTCCGCCAGTTGATGTTGCCCAAAAACTAACCAAACTTGCCGTTAAACCTGCTTTAACAGTTTCTGAATATATTGACGCAGCTGTTGAAAGAAACAAAATATCTACTGATTCAAAAGATGTTAAAAGTATTGATAAAATCGGTTTGGATAAAGTTGTTCAGCCAACGCTTGCCGACGCAATGTCGGTTAAAAATGGTTGGTTGGTTCGTGGCAGTGAAGTTATTGTCGGTAACCGTCAAGATGTGCCTTGGTGGAACGGTAGTGCCCGACCTCATGGCTTAAAGAAAACTAAATTTCATGTAACCAGATTTGTTCCTGGTCGCGAAGGCAATGGTTTAACCGATGATTTAGATGAAATTACCGATTCAATGAAAAATGGGTCGGTAAAAGTTCTTGATCATAATTACGGACTTTGGTACGACAGAAGAAGAGATGACCACGAACGCATCCGCCGTATGGACGGCGAAGTTTGGGCACCATTTTATGAATTGCCTTTTGCCCGTAGCGGCCAGGATAAGGCTTGGGATGGTTTGAGCAAATACGACATCACAAAGTATAACCTTTGGTATTGGGATCGGTTAAAAACCTTTGCCAACCTAGCCGACCAGAAAGGTTTGGTATTAATCCACGAAAATTATTTTCAACATAATATTATTGAGGCTGGTGCCCATTATGCCGATTTTCCATGGCGCACCGCAAACAATATTAACAGCACTGGTTTTCCTGAACCTGTTCCGTATGCAGGCGATAAACGGATTTTCATGGCCGAGCAATTTTATGATATTACCAATGAGCATCGCAAAGCAATACACAAGGCTTACATCAGAAAATGTTTAGATAATTTTGATGGCAATTCAGGTGTAATCCAATTAATTGGTGCTGAATTTACTGGTCCGTTGCATTTTGTTCAATTCTGGATTGACACGATTAAAGAATGGGAAAAGGAAACGGGTAAACATCCAATTATCGGTTTGAGTGTAACTAAGGATGTACAGGATGCCATTTTAGCCGACCCAAATCGTGCAAATGTTGTTGATTTAATCGACATCAGATATTGGCATTACCAGGCCGATGGAACAGCCTATGCACCACTAGGCGGACAAAACCTGGCACCCCGACAACATGCCCGTTTGCTAAAGCCAAAGAAAACATCATTTGAAGAAGTTTATCACGCTGTATCAGAATATAAAACTAAATTTCCCGAAAAGGCAGTAGTTTATTCAGGCGATAATTTTGATTCATTTGGTTGGGCAATTTTAATGGCAGGTGGTTCATTATCAAACGTTAGTGGCATTGATCAAGCTGCCCTATCTGCTGCTTCAACAATGAAGCCGTTTCTTCCTTCTGGTAAATCTGCAAAACAATATGGCTTGGAAAATACAGGCAAGGCTTACCTTTTATACAATGCATCTGCCGATGCCATCAATTTGGATTTAAGTAAAGTAGCTGGCAAATTTGCTGTGAAAATTATAAATACCAGAAACGGAAAGGTGCTTAAGGAAGAAAAAATTAACGCTGGCGCAATAGTTAAGTTAAACAAAGTAGGTACGGGCGACGAAGTGATCACCATTAATAAAATCTAATACATGAACTTTAAATCTAAAATATTTCTATTTGCTTTGGTTTCTATTTTCGCTTTTGGCTGTAAGAATAAACCTCATTTTGGCGATAAAAGTCTTTTAATTTCAGAAAATGGAAGATATTTTACCACTGGTGATGGCAAACCATTTTTCTGGTTGGGCGATACTGGGTGGCTTTTGTTCAGCCGTTTAAATCGCGAAGAAACAAATACATATCTCGAAGACAGAAAACAAAAAGGTTTCAATGTGATTCAGGTTATGGTTTTACATGATGTGGCCGCAAAAAATATTTATGGTGATTCTGCTTTAATCGGCAAAGATGTATCCAAACCACTTTTAACAGATAAAAATGATTATAAAGATTCTGTGGCTTATGACTATTGGGATCATGTAGATTACGTGGTTGATAAAGCTGCCGGAAAAGGACTTTATATGGCTTTGGTTCCGGTTTGGGGTACTAATGTTAAAGAGAAAAAGGTAAATGAAGTTCAGGCAAAAAAATACGCCGAATTTTTAGCTAAACGATATCAGGATAAATGGAATATCATCTGGTTAAATGGTGGTGATATAAAAGGTAGTGATGGTTTAAAAGTTTGGACAACCATTGGTGAAACCATTAGGGCAAATGATCCGAACCACTTAATGACCTTCCACCCACGTGGAAGAACAGCTTCTTCGGCATGGTTTCACAATGCGAAATGGAATGATTTTGATATGATTCAATCTGGGCACAGACGTTATTCTCAAGATACGTCTGCAAAAGAGAAATTGCATTACGGAGAAGATAACTGGAAATACATTGAAAGTGATTATAAATTAAAACCTACGAAACCAACTATCGATGGCGAACCATCATACGAAGACATTCCACAAGGTTTACATGATGTAAGAGAGCCTCGCTGGACTGATTCGGATGTGAGAAGATACGGATATTGGTCGGTTTTTGCTGGTGCGTTCGGATATACTTACGGACATAATTCGGTGATGCAGATGTATAAAAAAACAGATTTAAAACCTGCTTATGGTCCGAAAGACCAATGGATTACTGCAATAAACGCACCGGGTGCTAAGCAGATGCAATACCTGAAAGATTTAATGTTGGCTCATTCTTATTTCGACCGTGTACCTGATCAAACATTGGTTGCCGGGAAAAATGGTGAAAAATACGATCGTGTTATTGCTACACGGGGCGAAGAATTTGCACTACTTTACACTTACACAGGCAAAAATTTCAGTGTTCAATTAGGTAAAACCGATGGCGATGATGTTAAGGCATCGTGGTTTGATCCGAAAACAGGGAAATCTATTGAAATCGGAAAGTTTGAAAATAAAGGGATTAAAGAATTTAATCCGCCAGGAGAACCAGCAAATGGTAACGATTGGGTTTTAGTATTGGAGAAGCAATAGTTGGTAGTCATTGGCTCCATAGTCGTCATTGCGAGGCACGAAGAAATCTCATTTGAGAAGTCAGATTGCTTTAGCTCGTACAAACCTGGCTTTGCAATGCCGACCCGCATTAAAGTAATTGCGAAGAAGTACCACGAAGCAATCCGTTTAATAGAAAATGTAAATAAAAGTGTGTAAATCAAAGTTCATATCATCATTTCGTTTAGCCATTATTGGCCTGGCTTTGTGCGGATTATCATCTTGCTCAAAACAAGGTTATATTTTTACTTCATTTCATGAGCCTGCAACAGATGGATTAAGATTCTTGTACAGCTATGATGCATACCATTGGACAGATTTAAATAAAACTTTTCTTAAGCCGGAAATTGGAACGCAAAAAGTAATGCGTGACCCATCTATCGTTCAAGGACCTGACGGAACTTTTCATTTAGTTTGGACTTGCAGCTGGAAAGGTGATAAGGGTTTTGGTTACGCATCATCAAAAGATTTAATTACCTGGAGCGAGCAAAAATTTCTACCAGTAATGGAAAGCGAACCTAAAACGGTAAATGTATGGGCGCCAGAAATTTTTTATGATGACGAAAAAAAGGAGTTTGTAATTATTTGGGCATCCACTATACCTTTCCGATTTGCAAAAGGAATTGAAGATGAAGATAACAACCATCGCATGTACAGCATCACTACAAAAGATTTTGTGAGTTTTTCTAAACCTGCGTTATTTTTGGACCCTGGTTTTAGCGTAATTGATGCAGTGATTGTTAAGCGGGCAGTGAAAGATTACGTTTTGGTTTTGAAAGATAACACTCGCCCGAACAGAAATTTAAAAGTGGCTTTTGGAAAAAATGCTTTAGGACCATACGAGAATGTTTCAGAAACATTTAGTCCGAAGTTAACAGAAGGCCCAACCGTTGTAAAGGTGGGTAAAGATTGGTTGATTTATTTTGATGCTTATGGTCAGAAGATTTATTCAGCTTATAAAACATCCGATTTCAAAAATTTTAAGGATGTAACGGGCGAAGTTTCCATCCCGGAAGGACACAAACACGGAACAATTATAAAAGTGAAAAGGAAAGTGATTGAGGGATTGAAGAAGTAATAGATAACTCGTCATTGTGCACAAGGTCTTCATTTCGACTGGAGCGAAGTGAAATGGAGGAATCTTTGAACCTAGTTTAAAAGACTTCTCCACTGCGGTTGAAATGACGATATAACTAAGGAAAAAAATGAAATTATTTAAAATACTTTGCTTAATGTTGCCATTTGCACTTGCGCTATCAACGTCGCAGGCGCAAGACACAGTGCGTTACACAGGCAAAACTTTGGTAAATGCCGATTACCATCACGGGCAACTTTCGCCAGTAATTGGTGTACATAATATCCAAACGTTTAGAGCAAATAGAGAACACCCTGAATTGGCTGAAAACTTTGGCTGGACGTATAACCACGCTCCAATGTTAGCCTATTGGAACAACAAATTTTATGTAGAATATTTGAGTGATAAAGTAGGTGAAAGCATCCCACCAGGACAAACTTTATTGCAGTCCTCATCAGATGGCTATACCTGGACGAAACCAGATGTGATTTTTCCTATTTACAGAATTGCTGATGGAACCACAAAAGAAGGTAGAACCGATGTTGCTAAAGATTTAGATGCCGTAATGCACCAACGCATGGGTTTTTATGTTTCTACTAAAAATGTGTTTTTGGTTTTAGGCTTTTACGCCATCAGTTTCGATGCAAAGGATGACCCAAATGACGGTCATGGAATTGGTAGAGCTGTTCGCGAAATTCAAGCCGATGGTAAATATGGACCAATTTATTTCATCCACTACAATCCAGGTTACACAGAAAAAAACACAAAATATCCTTATTTCACCAAAAGCAAAAATAAAGCTTTCATTGCAGCTTGTAATGAATTGTTAGCGAATAAGTTAATGACACAGCAATGGAATGAGGAAGCGGATAGAAAAGATCCGTTGATCACTTTGCAAAAGCAATACAAAGCTTTTAGTTACTATCATTTGCCCGATGGAAAAGTGGTGGGTTTGTGGAAGAATGCATTAACTGCAATTAGCAACGATAATGGAAAAAGCTGGCCAGAAAGTGCTTTTCGTGCACCTGGTTTTGTAAATAGCAATGCTAAAATATGGGGACAAAAAACTGCTGATGGAAATTATGCTACCGTTTATAACCCATCAGAGTATCGCTGGCCTTTAGCCATATCAACCAGCAAAAATGGATTAGATTATACGAATTTACTATTAATTAACGGCGAGATCACGCCAATGCGTTACGGTGGAAATTATAAATCTTACGGTCCACAGTATGTTCGTGGCATAATTGAAGGAAACGGAAAACCAGCTGATGGCAAACTATGGGTTACCTACAGCATGAACAAGGAAGATATTTGGGTTTCTTCCGTTCCGCTACCTGTTAATGATCAAGCAACAGCGCATGTAAATGATGATTTTGAGAAATTACCAAAAGGCAAGGAGCTGGAGCTATGGAATATTTACAGTCCACTTTGGGCACCCGTAAAAGTAGAAAATGGAGCTTTGGTTTTACGAGATAAAGATCCATTTGATTACGCGAAAGCGGAAAGAATATTTCCTTCATCAAAAAAAATAATTACTTCTTTTTCGGTAACTCCAAAGCAAAACGATTTCGGTTTATTGGAAATTGAATTACAGGATGCAAAAGGGACGGCAAGTGTTCGTTTGACTTTTGATACCGCTGGAAATTTAAGTGGAAAAGCTGGCGCCCGTTATAAAAACTTCATGAAGTATGAGGCTGGGAAAAGTTATGATATTAAGCTGAAATTAGATGCGCACACCAGGTTTTATTCACTAACGGTTAACGGAAAAGAACTCTCGCTAAGTTTAGCTTTCCAGCCTGTGGCGGATGTTTCCAGGATTGTTTTCCGAACCGGAGATACACGCCGTTTCCCTAATGTAGATACACCTGCAGATCAAACTTACGACTTGAAAAATGCAGGAGAATCAGATAAGAAAGAAGCGGTTTATTTGATTAAGTATTTAAAAACGGAGGGGTTTTAGGATGGGGGATTTTCCTAGACATATCGTCATTATGAGGAACGGCCTGTCCCGTCGTTTCGGGAAAGCAATCTCATTCGAGAAATTAGATTGCTTCAACTCGCACAAGTCCAGCTTCGCAATGACGAAACTATTATCGTCATTGCAAGGAGGTACGATGTGGCAATCTTTAATACTCGTTGCAGTTTTTGCATTACTTTCCTTCTCCGCAAACGCCAAAATCCTTTTGCCTCAAATTCTATCAAGCAACATGGTGTTACAGCGTGAAAAACCCATCAATATTTGGGGTTTTGCTTCGCCAGATGAAAAAGTGGAAGTTACTTTTGCGGGACAAATAAAGCAAACTACAGCTGACAAAAATGGAAATTGGTCAGTTGTTTTAAGCCCGCTAAAAACTTCATCGAAACCACAAATGATGACCATTTCTGGTTCAAACAAAATCGAATTAACCAACATTCTTGTGGGCGAAGTTTGGGTATGTTCTGGTCAGTCGAATATGGAATATCAAATGCGTAAGCTTGCTAAAATTCCAAAGCCAAAAAATGAAAAACTTGGTTTCCCCGCTGATGAAGTAGAGAAAGCGAAAAATACTCAAATCAGGATTTTCCTGGTAAACCGCAAACAATTAACAAAGCCTGATTCTGTCCATAGAAGTTGGTCGATTGCACAAGATTCAGCTCTAAAAGCTTTTTCTGCGGTGGGTTACTTTTTTGCTAAAGAAATTCAGGAGAAATTAGGTATTCCTGTCGGGATGATTTCTTCTTCCGTTTCGGGCAGTGCTATCGAACCCTGGATTGCTCCAGAAGCATTTGCACAAGAGCCTTATTTTAAAAATGTAAAGGTAAGTAACGACCCAGGCAAGTTTTATACACCCATGATTGAACCATTAACCAAATTTGAAATCCGTGGTTTTTTATGGTATCAGGGCGAGACAAACTGCTTTTTGAACGAAGACATCAGCTATGCCTATAAAATGAAAACCTTGATTAACCTTTGGCGAAAAGCCTGGGGCGAAAAAGATTTACCGTTTTATTACGTACAAATTGCTCCTTACGATTATAGTAAGCAAAAAAGTGATAAGGTTACACTTACCGCCGAAACGCAACCAAAATTTTGGGAGGCTCAACAGCAAATTCTACGCTTGCCAAATACTGGAATGATTTCTACTTCGGATTTAAATGATAACGGCGGAGATTTGCACCCGACTTATAAATGGGAAGTAGGCAGGAGATTGGGCCTTTTGGCTTTGGGTAAAACCTACAATCAAAAAATAGATTTTTCGGGACCGGTTTTTAAAGCAGCTTCATTTAAAAATAATCAAGCTGTACTTGATTTCGATTATTTAAAATCAACGAACGCTACAAACATCACCGGATTCACAATTGCTGATGCTAATGGGAAATTCGTAAATGCTGATGCTGTAATCAAAGACGGTAAGGTTGTCATTTCTTCAAAAGAAATTGCAAAACCAACAGCTGTTCGATATAATTGGACAGAAAATCCGACAGGAAATTTTTATGGCAATGGCTTACCAGCGCTGCCATTCCGTACCGATAATCCATTAACCAATCAATTTAAAACCAATTAATGAAACGCAGATTTATACTTTTCTTTTGTTTAACAATGATGTTTGGCTTGGTAAAAGCACAACAAACAGAGAAATTATATCTTTCAGGAACTGGAAATGACAATACCGTAAACTGGGATTTTTTCTGTACAGAAGGAATGAATTCTGGTAAGTGGGCAACCATTCCCGTGCCTTCAAACTGGGAATTGCAAGGCTTCGGAAAATACAATTACGGTTTTAATAAAGAAGCAAATAAAGGCAAAGAGCAAGGACTTTACAAATATAAATTCTCTGTTCCAACCGATTGGAAGAGCCGAAAAATCAATATCGTATTTGAAGGTTCGATGACGGATACGGAAGTTAAAATCAATGGAAAGTTGGCTGGAGAAATTCATCAAGGCTCATTTTATGTTTTCAGATACGATATTTCTAAACTTTTAAATCCAGGTGAGAATTTGCTTGAAGTAAAAGTTTCCAAGCATTCTGCCAATCAATCTGTTAACGAAGCTGAGCGGAAAGCAGATTTCTGGATTTTTGGTGGTATTTTCAGACCTGTGTATTTGGAAGCTTTACCGCAAACCCATATCGATAGAATTCAAATTGATGCCAAAGCAGATGGAAATTTAAATGCTCAGTTAACTTACGTTGGCGATGCTGATAAATTAGAAGTTGAGGTTTTTGGGAAAGATGGAAAACGATTTGGCAATAAATTTACCACAGCTATTAAAAAAGGAAATCAAAAATTGGTTTTGAACCAGAAATTTTCAAATCCCGAACTATGGTCTTCAGAATTTCCCACCCTTTACGCCGCAACTTTCACTTTAATCAAAAAGGGAAAGGAAATTCATCAGGTTTCTAAGAAAATAGGTTTCAGAACTATTGAAGTTAAAGAACGCGATGGCGTTTACGTAAATGGCGTAAAAATGAAATTCAAAGGCGTAAATCGTCACTCTTTTTATCCTTCATCGGGCAGAACAACCAGTAAAAAAATCAGCATAGCTGATGTTGAATTGATGAAGGAAATGAACATGAACGCCGTTCGTATGTCGCATTATCCGCCTGATGGGCATTTTTTGGATGTTTGCGATTCTCTGGGACTATTTGTTATGGATGAACTTGCTGGCTGGCATGGAACTTACGACACGCCGACCGGAACAAAGTTGATGAAAGAAATGATGTTGAATGACGAAAATCATCCGTCGATTATATTTTGGGCAAACGGAAATGAGGGTGGACATAACCGTGAACTCGATCATCTTTTATCAGAAGAAGATATTCAAAAACGTCCTTTAATTCATCCTTGGGAAGTTTTTAATGGATTTGAAACGACACATTACCGTGAGTTTAATTACGGAATAGGCAATTACGATCACGGCCATAACATTTTAATGCCAACAGAATTTCTTCATGGCATGTGGGATGGCGGTCATGGCGCAGGAATTGAAGATTACTGGAACGCCATGTGGAACAATCCACTTTCTGCGGGTGGTTTCCTTTGGGATTTTGCCGACCAGGCCGTTGTGCGCACTGATAAAAATGGCGAATTGGACACGGATGGAAATCACGGTCCTGATGGAATTGTTGGTCCATACCACGAAAAAGAAGGCAGTTTCTTTACCATTAAAGAAGTTTGGAGTCCTGTTTTTGTAGAGAAAAGAGAAATGACATCTGGTTTTGATGGTTCGTTTTTACTGGAAAATCGCTATGCTTTTACAAACCTCAATCAATGCACTTTCGAGTGGAAATTAAAAAAACTTAAAGCTGGCGAGGATGCCGATTTCAAAGCGGGAAAAGCCGATGCACCAAACATCAAACCTTTTGAAAAAGGGAGATTACAAATAAGTCTTCCAGCAGATTGGAGAAGTTTTGATGCTTTATATTTAACGATTAAGGATTTTTACGGCAAGGAATTATTTACATGGAGTTTCCCTATTGCTTTACCTGCAGCCGATGCAGCGAAAATTGTAGTAAAAACAGCTGCTTCAAAAGTGATTTTAAAAGAAGATGCAAAGGTTTACCAGGTTTCGGCAAATGGAATTGATTTAACCTTTGATAAAATAACAGGATTACTACAGCAAGCAAAAAATACCAAAGGTGTGATTCCATTTTCAAATGGACCTATTTTGCAGGAAGGCGTTAATAATTTCAAAAACTTCACCACTAAAATGGAAGGGGAAAATTTAATTATTTCGTCCAAATTTGATAAGAAAGAAAGCTGGAATACTTTGCAATGGACAATTTATCCTTCGGGATGGTTAAAAATGGAAGTTAAATATTTCCCATCTGAATACTTTACCACATTTGTGGGATTAAACTTTTCTTATCCTGAAACGGAAATAAAAGCTGTTGAATATAAAGGCAATGGTCCATATCGCGTTTGGAAAAACAGAATGAAAGGACAGCAGTTCGGCATTTGGAAAAAGGATTACAATAATTCTGCGACGGGAGAACCAGCTTGGCAATATCCAGAATTTAAGGGTTATTACTCAAATATGTATTGGTGCGAGTTTATCGGCAAAAAACAATCATTTAAAGTAGTTACCGATAGGGAGGATGTGTTTTTAAGGTTATTTACACCCAAAAAATCGAAAGATACTGAATGGGATAACATGAGTCCGACTTTCCCTAACGGCGACATTTCATTTATGAATGGAATATCGGCAATAGGTACGAAGACACAAAAGCCAGAAACAACTGGTCCGATGGGCATGAAGAATATCTTTTATGATTTTGACAAAGAACCGAGCAGGGCATTAGAAATGATTTTGTATTTTGATTTTTCGGGGAAATAGAGGATAGAAAATTGTAAATAGAGAATAGGAAATGGGCAAAATGGAAATGGTTAATAGGCTTGAAGTTGTATGTCAATTTCCTATTTTCAGCTTTCTATTCCCTCAATCAAAGCGTAAATGAACATAAGAATATACACAGCGATCATCAGCATCTGGTTACTACCATTTTCAAAAGTGGTGGCGCAGGTTTCGTTACAAAATACCACCTGCGAAATGCTTACAAATCCTTTGGGGATTGATGTTCAAAAACCTCGATTTGCCTGGCATATTATTTCGAAAGAAAGAAATGTGATGCAAAGCGCTTATCAGGTTTTGGTAGCTTCATCGTTGGAGAAATTAAATGCAAATGAAGGCGATTTGTGGGATTCTGAAAAGGTAAATTCATCAGCATCTATTCATGTAAATTATAATGGAAAAGAACTCAAAAGCAGATTGAAAGCCTATTGGAAGGTAAAAGTCTGGACAACTGCTGGTCAAAGTGAATGGTCGGCTAATAATTATTTTTCGATGGGTTTGCTCTACTATAAAGACTGGCCCAAAGGTTGGATTGGTTTCGACAGGGCTTTTGCTTGGGATAATATTAAAACTGATTCACGTTTATCTGCAAGGTATTTCAGAAAGGAATTTCAAGCTACGAAAACCATCAAATCAGCTACGGCATCGATCATTGGCTTGGGTTTGTACGAGCTTTACATCAATGGCAAAAAAGTAGGGGAAGATGTATTGTCTCCATCACCAACAGATTACACCAAAAATGTAAAATACAATACTTATGATGTTACGGCATACATTAAAAACGGTAAAAACGCGGTTGGAACAGTTTTAGGAAATGGTCGTTTCTTCGCCATGCGCCAGAATGAAAAACCTTATAAAATTAAAACCTTTGGTTTCCCTAAGATGCTGATGAACATCAATATTGTTTATAATGATGGAACAACTGCAAACATTGATACGGACGACAGTTGGAAAGGCACTACTGATGGACCCATTAGAACCAATAATGAATACGACGGTGAAGAATATGATGCGACCAAAGATTTTTTAGGTTGGAATAATGTTGGTTTTGATGATGGTAAATGGCTAAAGGCCGAGTTTGTTCAAGAACCATCTGGTGTAATTGAAGCGCAGATGAACGAAAATATGCGTGTGATGAATACTCTTAAACCGGTTTCCATCAAGAAAATTTCTGGCGATAGGTACATCCTCGATATGGGGCAAAACATGGTTGGTTGGCTTCAAATCAAGATAAAAGGTTTAAAAGGAAAACAACTGAAATTACGTTTTGCAGAATCTTTGCAAGAAAATGGCGAACTTTTTACCGCTAATCTTCGTAACGCAAAATGCACCGATTTATATACTTTAAAGGGTGGAGAAACTGAAACTTGGGAACCTACTTTTTCTTATCGCGGCTTTAGGTATGTAGAACTTTCAGGTTATACTTATCAGCCATCGGTAAATGATTTTGTAGGAAAAATGATTTACGATAACATTAAAACAGTTGGAACTTTTGAAACTTCGGACGCTTTAACCAATCAAATTTTTAAAAATGCCTGGTGGGGAATCGCCGGAAATTATAAAGGAATCCCGATTGATTGTCCGCAGAGAAATGAACGCATGCCTTGGTTGGGCGATAGGGGCGCAGTGGCTTATGGCGAAAGTTTTGTTTTTGATAACGGCAGATTTTACACGAAATGGTTACAGGATATCAGAAACTCGCAAAAGGAAGACGGAGCAATTCCTGATGTTGCGCCAGCATTCTGGCGATATTACAGCGACAACATGACCTGGCCGGGCGCAATGCTTTTGGTTACAGAAATGGTTTACAAACAAACTGGCGATGTTTCTGCCGTTAGAGATAATTATCCAGCGATGAAAAAATGGCTTTCGTATATGCAAGACCGCTACATGCAAGATTATATTTTAACAAAAGATAGTTATGGCGATTGGTGTATGCCTCCAATCACGATTGAATTTGGTCGCGGAAAAAGTGCCGATAAAAAATATCCCTCAGCCTTAATTTCAACTGCTTATTATTATCATTTTACGAATTTAATGGTTCAGTTTGCGCAAGCGATAGGTAATGAAGAAGATGTGAAAAATTATCAGGCTTTAGGAAATAAAATAAAAGCAGCTTTTAATCAGAAATACTATAATGAAAAGGGTTATTATGCCTCGAATGCTTTAACGGATAACATTATTCCTCTTTATTTTGGAATGGTTCCGCAAAACAAAGTTGATGATGTTTTTAAAAATATTACCTACACCATTGAGGTAACTAATAAAGGGCATTTGAGCAATGGTTTAGTCGGCATTCAATGGTTAATGCGTTGTTTAAACGATTATGGTAGACCAGATTTGGCTTACACCATCGCCACGAAAAAAACTTACCCAAGCTGGGGATATATGGTTGATAATGGCGCCACAACGATTTGGGAGCTATGGAATGGCAACACTTCCGACCCGAAAATGAATTCGCAAAACCATGTAATGATGCTTGGCGATTTATTAATCTGGTATTATGAAAATCTTGCTGGAATTAAATCCGAAAGCCAAGCATTTAAAAAAATCATCATGAAACCTGAAATAATTAATAGTTTGAAATCAGTTAATGCCAGTTATAATTCGACTTATGGAACAATAAAAAGCAGTTATACAAAAACAGCAAAGCAGTTCAACTGGAATGTTACTATACCACCAAATACAATTGCTTTGGTTTATGTTCCAGCTAATAATAAAAATGAGGTTACCGAAAAATTGAAATCAATAAAAGATTTAAAGTTTATAAAAATGGAAAGCGGAAGAGCAATTTATGAGATAGGCTCGGGTGAATATTCTTTTGTAGTAGAAGGGAAATAATTTTAACACTCGTCATGCTGAATTCATTTCAGCGTCTCAGTAATAAGACCCTGAAATGAATTCAGGGTGACGACCAAATAATAAAGATATGAGAAAGTTTTTAAAGCCATTTATATTACTGATTTTACTGCTAACCACGGTAAATGTGTTCAGTCAAACTAAGGATATTGTTGTACCTGAAGAAATGTTAACCAAAGCTAAAGAATTTGTTTCCGCATTAATTATAACCGATGCGAAGAAAAAATCCGAAGTAGAAAATGTTATCGCTGTCCACTTAACAACAGTTCGAGATTGGCATAACAATCATCCATCATCAACTGTTCCTGATGGGATCAACCCAATTACGGGAAATAAATTAACTGATTTGGATAAACAAATTATAGCTGATTCGGCTATGCCATCTGTTGTTCATCAAACGTTAATGGATGGTTTGAGGAAGAATTTATCTCCTGAACAAGTAGAAACCATTTTAGACAAATATACCATTGGTAAAGTAGAATTTACGATGAAGGGCTACAAAGCCATTGTTCCGGATTTAACTGTTGATGAGGAATCAAAGATTTTAGCTTTTATGAAGCAAGCGAGAGAGCAGGCAGTAAATTATAAAAACATGAAGCAGATTTCTGCCATTTTTGAAATCTACAAAACGAAATCTGAGCAAATGCTGAACAATAATGGCCGTAGTTGGAGAGCACTTTACAGTGCCTACACTAAAAAAATTAAGGAAGAGAAAGCAAATAAGACTAAAGAAGGGAATAGGAAATAAGAAACAGGAAAGATGAAGGATTATAATCAATTCCATTTTCTATTTCCTTTAAATAAAAAATTATGTTAAAAAGAAAAATATACATCACATTAGGACTTGCATTTGCACTTTCAATAAGTGCTAATGCCCAAGTTGAAAAATGGCAAGTGGGAGTGGTAAAGCAAGAATATCTTTACGATAAAGCTCCGTTTCCATCTTGTCATTCTGCAACCATTGCCGAAACACCCACAGGTTTGGTTGCCTCATTTTTTGGTGGTACGAAAGAAAGAAATCCTGATGTGGAAATTTACATTAGCCGCTTTGTGGATGGTAAATGGTTGGCGCCTGTTTCGGTAGCCAATGGTATTCAGCCAGATGGCAAAAGATTACCAACTTGGAACCCTATATTATATCAGGTTCCCAATGGTGAATTATTGCTTTTTTACAAAATCGGACCAAAACCATCTGAATGGTGGGGTTTAATGAAATCATCAAAAGACGGTGGAATTACATGGTCTGAGGCTACTAAATTGCCAAATGGTTACATCGGTCCTGTTAAAAACAAACCTGTATTATTAAGCAATGGAAACCTATTTGCGCCATCGAGTAAAGAAGGTAATGGCTGGAAAATCCATTTCGAGGTAACAAAAGACAATGGCAAAACCTGGCGAACGGTTGGTCCTTTACCAGAAAATGGAATCAGAGCCATTCAGCCCAGCATTTTACAATACGGAAACGGGAAACTTCAAATTTTGGCCAGAACAGCAAATAGAGCAATTGTAGAATCATGGTCAGAAGATAATGGCGAAACCTGGTCGGCTTTAACCAAAACTTCTTTACCAAATAACAACTCAGGTACGGATGCTGTAACGATGAAAGATGGCCGTCAGGTTTTGGTTTATAACCATGTTCTGCCTCCTGGCGATTTAGCTAAAGGACCAAGAACACCATTGAATGTTTCGGTCTCGAAAGATGGGAAAAACTGGTCAGCCGTTTTAATTTTAGAAGATTCGCCGATTAGTCAGTATTCTTATCCGGCTGTTATTCAAACATCTGATGGAATGTTGCACTTTATTTATACCTGGAGAAGAGAAAAAATTAAACACGTAGTTGTCGACCCATCAAAGTTGAAATTGAAAAAAATTAAAAATGGTATCTGGCCAAAGCTGAATGGTTACACAGCTCCAGTAATCACAGAAACTAAAAGTGAAGAGCCGTGAGATTAGAACTATCGTCACTAAAAAAAAACGTCATTTCGACCGTAGTGGAGAAATCTTTTATCAATAGTTTTTGCATTCGTCATGCTGAATTTATTTCAGCATCTTTCATGCTAGATGTCCATGCAATTAAGACCCTGAAACAAGTTCAGGGTGACGACCGTTTATGTATGGCTTCAGGTTCTGAATCATGCTATCCTCCTTTGAAGGGGGCAGGGGGAGGAATTTTTGGAAGATTTGCTTTTATAATATTGATGTTATTTTTTTCTAACAACCTCTCCGCTCAAACTCAAAACACCGACAATCTCTATAAAAAACCACTTGCTGATGTTTTAAAAGAAATTCAAACCCTTTTTAAAGTTCAGATTAAATATTCTGAGCCGCAGGTTAAAGACAAATGGGTAAACTATGCCGATTGGCGTTTTCGTGCCGATGTTGATGAAACACTTGCAAACGTACTTACACCTTTGGATATGAAAGTAAACAAAGAAAAGGCAGGCGTTTATAAGTTAAAAGAGTACGAGTATTACCGTTGGGAAGTTCAGGATGGTTGGGCTTATTTAGACGAACTGGCTAAAAAATATCATGATAAAGCCAGTTGGGAGAAACGCAAGACCGAAATCAAACCAGAGTTATTTCAGGCTTTGATGTTGTCGCCATTGCCTGCAAAACCAAATTCAAAACCAATTATCACAGCAAAAAGATTTTTCGATGGATACTCTGTTGAAAATATCGCAATTGAGATTTTACCTGGAGTTTGGATAAATGGATCATTGTATAAACCATTAAACGCAAAAGGAAAAATTCCTGTGGTTTTAAGTCCTGATGGGCATTGGGAAAAGCAACGTTACCGTGCTGATTGCCAGCTCCGCTGTGCTACAATTGCAAGAATGGGCGCTATGGCTTTCAGCTATGATTTATTTGCATGGGGCGAATCGATGCTTCAATTTAAATACGAAGACCATCGCCGAAGTTTAGCGCAAACCGTTCAAACCTTGGGTGGAATCAGGATTCTGGATTATTTCTCTTCATTAAAAGAAACAGACACAAATAGAATCGGTATCAGTGGTGGTTCAGGTGCCGGAAGTCACTCAATTTTGATGACCGCCATGGACGACAGAATTAAGCTGAGTGCACCAGTAGTTGCCATGTCATCATACTTTTACGGTGGTTGCCCATGCGAAAGCGGAATGCCTATTCATCAATGTGGCGGTGGTACAGATAACGTAGAATTAGCTGCAATGGCTGCACCTCGTCCGCAGTTATTGGTATCTGATGGAAGCGATTGGACGGCTCATACTCCAGAACACGATTTTCCTTATTTGCAAAAAATGTATGGTTATTATGGTGTGAAAGATAAGGTTGAAAATGTTCATCTCCCCGAAGAGAAACACGATTTTGGTATCAATAAACGTATTGCAGTGTATGATTTCTTGATCAAAAACTTTAAGTTAAATGGTAATGCTGTAAAAAATAATTCAGGAAAATACGATGAAAGTAAAGTAACCATCGAGAAAGAAAATGCACTATATGTTTTTGGAGATAAAGGCGAAAAATTACCTAAAAATGCAGTTATGGGATTTGAAAATCTTGAAAAAATGTTTCCCTCAAACGCAATAAAATAGATTATGGAGCTAAACAGGAGAACTTTTATTACCCAAACTGCTTTACTTGCGGGTGCTTTATTCATTCCCAATCAATTGCTTTTTGCATCCGAAAAAAAGAATCGATATAAAATTGCCGTAATTGATTTGATGATTTTAAAACGTCAGAAAATTAGTGCGCTACCACTAACCAAAGAAATTGGTGCCGATGGATTGGAAATTGATATGGGCGGCTTGGGCGATAGAGAAACTTTTGATAATAAGCTTGCCGACCCAAAAATTCGTCAGCAGTATTTGGATCAAGCAAAAGAATTGAACCTAGAAATCTGCTCCTTGGCGATGACCGGCTTTTATGCGCAATCCTTCGCCAAGCGACCTACTTATCAGAAAATGATTCAGGATTGTTTGGATACTGCGAAAGCGATGAATGTTAAGGTAGTGTTTCTTCCATTAGGTGTTCAGGGCGATTTGGTTAAAAATCCCGAACTGCGTGAGCCAATTGTAGAAAGATTAAAAATTGCTGGCAAAATGGCTTCGCATGCAGGCATTGTGATTGGTATTGAAACAGCATTAGACGCAACAGGAGAACTTCAATTGCTAAAAGATGTTGGATGCAAGCATGTGAAAAGCTACTTCAATTTTTCTAATGCCATTAAAAATGGGAGAGATTTACACACTGAGTTGAGAATTTTGGGCAGAAAAAATATTATTCAGATTCATGCAACCAACGAAGATGGTGTTTGGCTACAGAACGACTCTAAAATCGATTTGAAAAAAGTAAAAGAAACGCTTGATGATATGGGTTGGAAAGGTTGGTTAGTGGTAGAAAGAAGTAGGGACGCCTCGCAAGCCACGAATGTGAAATATAATTTCACAGCTAATACAAAATATCTAAAGTCCATTTTTCAACTTACAAATCCGTCATTGCGAGGTATAGTTTATCCCGATCCATCGGGAAAGCCATCTTATTAAAAAGGAGCTATGGAGAGAAAAATGACTATAGAAGTTCAGGATGCAAATCAGAAAAACCACCATTTTCCAAGTGATGTGTCTTCAGGTATAAGACAATTTTGGTTGTTTTTTGGTTTGCTGTTGATTTTGAATTTATTGTACTTCAAAGCAAACGCAGTAGATATTTACGTATCGAAAAATGGAGCAGACTCTAATTTAGGAACCAAAGAAAAACCTTTGGCAACAGTGCATTCTGCAATCAGAAAAGCCCGTGAACTAAGACGCCTAAAGGATTCCTCAATAAAAAATGGAATCAGAATTATTATCGACAAAGGCATTTATCAACTGAACGAACCTGTAATTCTTCGCCCTGAAGATTCAGGAACAAAAGATAGTCCGACGGAAATTATTGGGACTGAAAAAGTAGTTTTAAGCGGTGGTATAAAAATTAACAGCTGGAAAAAAGTTGCCGGAACAGTTCCTGGTTTACCTAAAATAGCTAATGGGAAAATTTGGGTTGCAGATGTGCCAAATTTCGATGGAAATGGTTTACTATTTCGTCAGCTTTGGATAAACGGAAGTAAGGCTGTTCGAGCTAAAAATTATAATGGTGATGCAATGGGCAGGATTTTATCCTGGGATTCCAAAACACAAACCTGCAAAATTCCGATCCAAAAAGATATCAATTTAGGCAATATTAATGGTATGGAAATGCTCATCCATCAATGGTGGGCAATAGCAAATCTTCGGGTTAAATCTGTTAAAATTATCGGCAATGCTGCCGAACTTTCATTTATGCAGCCTGAAAGCAGAATTCAGTCAGAACACCCATGGCCTGCACCATGGATTTCGGAAAAGACAGGTAATTCGGCCTTTTACCTCACAAACGCCATTCAATTTTTAAACGAACCGGGGGAGTGGTTTGAAGATTTCAAAAATCACAAATTGTATTACTGGCCAAAAGCTTCAGAAAATATGCTCAGGGCTGATGTAATGATTCCGGTTTTAGAGAATCTCTTAAAAATCGAAGGAACAATCGATAATCAGGTTTCTTTTGTAAATTTTAAGGGAATTTCTTTTGAGCATTCTACATGGTTGAGGCCTTCAAAAAACGGTCACGTTCCTCACCAGGCAGGTATGTATATGCTTGATGCCTACAAACTCAAAACTCCTGGCACGCCAGATAAACCAACTTTGGAAAATCAGGCTTGGGTTGGCCGACCTGCATCGGCAGTTGAGGTAAACTACGCTAACAATACCTCATTTGAAAATTGTCGTTTCGAGCATCTGGCATCAACTGGTTTGGATTATAAAAAAGGAACTTCAGAGAATGAAATCAAAGGAAATTTATTTAAAGATATCGGTGGTTCGGCAATTTTAATCGGAACGTTTTCTGATGAAGCCACTGAAGTTCATCTGCCTTATAATCCATCAGATAAAAGAGAAATCTCGACCAACGATAAAATCGAAAATAACCTGATTACCGATGTAACAAACGAAGATTGGGGTGCAGTGGGCATTGGCGCAGGTTATGTGCGTGGCATTAAAATTCTTCATAACGAAATCAGCAATGTTTCTTATTCGGGCATTAGCATGGGTTGGGGTTGGACAAAAACGCAAAATGCGATGAAGAACAATACCATCAGCGCAAATAAAATTCATCATTATGGAAAACACATGTATGATGTGGCGGGGATTTATACTTTGTCGGCACAGCCAGAATCCTTCATTACTGAAAATGTTGTAGACAGTATTTATATGGCTCCTTTTGCTCACCTTCCTGATCATTGGTTTTATCTTTATACTGATGAAGGCTCCTCTAATTTTACGGTAAAAAACAATTGGACACCTACTGAAAAGTTTCTTCAAAATGCTAACGGACCAGATAATTTATGGGAAAATAATGGACCAAAGGTTACCGAAAATATTAAACAAAACGCAGGTTTAGAAAAGCCATTTCAATATCTGTTTAGAGATAAAGCAGTTTATTCTAAAAGGGGAATTAATCAAGCTGAAGATAAATCGGTGGTGTTTGAGTTGGTTTTTAAAAATAATAACCTGCCATCAGATAAGGTTTTGGAGGTTTTTGCAAAAGAAAATAACTTGCTTTCTAGTTCTATCTACAAGTGGAATAATCGATTGGTAATTTACACTTCAAATTTAAAAGTTGAAAGTCTACAACAAACTTTGAAACGTTTAAATGCATTGGAAATTAAGCTTTACGATAACCTGCTTTACGATTTTAATCGTGAAAAAAACTGCGGCGACAAACCTGTTGAGGAATGGGATAATATCATTCTATCAGCAAATTTGGTCAATGATGAAAAAATGCAAAGAGAATATTTGGATTACCATAAAACCCAATTCGAAAAATGGCCGGAAATATCTAAAGGATTTTGTAATGCGGATTTTCAAAGATTGGCAATTTTTAAAAAGGATAGACAATTGATGTTGATTATCAGCATCCCAAAAGGAAAAAAATTAGACGATTTGAATCCAAAAACAACTTTAAATAATCCAAAGGTGGATGAATGGAATGCAATAATGAAAAAATATCAAGAGGGAATTGAAGGCACAAAACCTGATGAAACCTGGGTGTTTTTTAAACCGATAGAATAACGCACTCGTCATTGTGAGGCACGAAGAAATCTTAAAACAATCGCTATTAATTGGCGCATTAAGATTGCTTCGTTCCTCGCAATGACGACTTAAGAAATAAAAAATATATCATGTTAAGATTAGGAATTTTAGGTTTAGGAGAGGGCAGAAGTACAATTTCTGCATCATTGGCGAGCAAAAAGTTTAAGCTCATTCAAATTTGTGATGCCAATAAAAAGCTTTGCGAAGAACGTGCTTTGGAATTTGATTTTCAAAATTGGACGACCAATTACGAAGATATGCTAACCAGTGATAAAATCGATATGATTGCGATTTACACACCAGATCATTTGCATTTCGAACACATTAAATTAGCTCTGGAACATGGAAAACATGTTGTTTGTACAAAACCCTTCATCGATGATTTATCTCAAGCCAATGAACTCTTAGAATTGGCAAAAAAGTCGAGAAGAAAAATTTTCGTCGGACAAAGCTCTCGTTTTTTTGAGCCTGCAATGCGCCAAAAAAAGGATTTTGATAAAGGCTTAATTGGTGAATTAATTACTATCGAAAGTCATTACCATGCAGACCATCGTTGGTTTTTAGAAAAAGGATGGTCATTAAAACAATCATTTAAATGGTTGTATGGAGGCCTAAGTCATCCTGTCGATTTTATTCGCTGGTATATGCCCGATATTGAAGAAGTAATGGGTTATGGCATGTTAAGCAGCAATGGTTTAAAAGCCGGAATCAAAAATGTAGATACCATGCACTTTATTTTTAAAGCAAAAGATGGCAGAATTGCAAGAGTAAGCGGTGCTTACACCGGCCCAACGCAACCAGCAAGTCGCGATAGCGGAATGAGCTGTATTCTCCGCGGAACGGAAGGCGCAAGTCAGGCCGATTATCATGAATTACGTTATTCAGTTACAACAAAAACTGGCGAAGAAAAAATTATTACCTGGGGCGATTCTACTTTAAAGCATTATTTCCGTTTCGAAGGGCAAAGCCATCATGCGGGTGAGTACCAAAATTATTTGGATTATTTCGCAGATAGCATTAACAATAAATTTACTGCTTACCCAGATTTAAAAGAAGGCATTGGAACAGTTGCGCTACTTCAAGCAATGGATAAATCGATGGAAATAGGATTGCCTGTAAAAATTGATGAGATTTTAAAAGCGAATAATATTACAAGGGAATCGATAGGACTATAATTTTTTGCCACAGAAACGCGAAGGAACACGGAATAGAAGTAAAATATGTTAGTAATAAAACGGTCGTCATTGCGAGGCACGAAGCAATCTAATTTAGAAAAGAGATTACTTCATACCTCGCAATGACGCGGTGCCTAACAAAACAACTTCGTGAATTCTGTGATTCCGTGGCAAAACTCTATTTAACATATTAACCACAGATAAAAAGGATGAACACAGATGATAAATTTAATCCGTGTTTATCAGTGGAAAAAAAACTAACCAAACTAACCAGATGAATAATATTGTAGAACGATTAACCAATTTAGATTACTTTATCGTCATCGCCTATCTTGTAATTTTAATTATTATCGGGTATCGAGCCAGTTTTTCAAAGAAGAAAAGCGAAGACGAAAATTTGTTTTTAGCAAACAAATCATTAAACTGGTCTAGCATAGGTTTTAATATGTGGGGCACCAATGTAGGCCCATCAATGTTGGTTGCGTTTGCAAGTATTGGTTATTCAACTGGTATTGTAGCTGTTAATTTCGAGTGGTATGCCTTTATCTTTTTATTTTTATTGGCCATTGTTTTTGCTCCCAAATATCTCGCTGCCAAAGTAAGTACCATGCCCGAGTTTATGGGCAACCGATATGGAGATTCTACACAAAATATATTAGCGTGGTATGCTTTAATTAAAATATTAATTTCCTGGTTATCGTTGGGTTTATTTGCAGGAGGCGTTTTAGTAAGGCAAATTCTGGGTGTTCCAATGTGGCAATCGGTTACAGTATTGGTCGCTTTTGCAGGTTTATTTGCTTTTTTCGGTGGACTTAAAGCAATCGCAAAAGTAAACGTTTTTCAAATGATCTTATTAATCTGCGTTTCGCTTGCACTTACTTATTTAGGTTTAGATAAAGTAGGAGGAATCAGTGCATTATATCAAAAATCACCAAAAAGTTTTTGGAATTTGGTTCAGCCCGGAAGCGATCCTCAATATCCTTGGTATGCAATTCTGCTTGGATATCCCGTTTCTGCTGTAGCATTTTTCTGTACCGATCAATCGATGGTTCAGT
Organism: Pedobacter sp. Leaf250; assembly: GCF_920984735.1. Lineage (GTDB taxonomy): Bacteria > Bacteroidota > Bacteroidia > Sphingobacteriales > Sphingobacteriaceae > Pedobacter. The sequence goes on from NZ_CAKLBU010000012.1 coordinate 73,105, forward strand.
CTGTTCTTGGAGCAAAAAATCTAGAACAGGGTCAGTTAGGCGTGAGTTTTATTGGTTGGCTCAAAATATTATCATTGCCTTTATTCATTGTAACAGGTATTTTATGCTATGTTTTATATCCAAATTTAGCCAACGCCGATATGGCATACATGACTATGGTAACCAACCTATTTCCTCCAGGTATGAACGGATTGGTGATAGTAGTACTTATTGCGGTTTTAGTCGGTACAATTGGATCTTGCCTAAATTCATTGAGTACAGTTTTTACTATGGATGTTTATGTAAAAAAAATTAATCCTAATGCAACCACTAAAGAAATTATCAAAACCGGAAGGTTAACTGTAGTAGCCGGATGTATTTTCGCTATTTTGGTAGCCCTTGCAATTGATAATATTCAAGGTCTCAAATTGTTTGATGTTTTTCAGGCAGTTTTAGGATTTATTGCCCCACCATTGTCTGTAGTTTTTTTATCAACCGTATTTTGGAAAAGAACGACTAAGAAAGCTGTTAATTTCACGCTTTCTATTGGGTCAATAATTAGCCTAGGTATTGGTGTGTGTTATTTATGGGTTTTTCCATCGTCTGAATATACATTTTGGCCGCACTATCTTGTATTATCATTTCTCATTTTTGCATTACTGATGATGTTATCAATAGTAATTTCTCTTGCAGACCGGTCACCATCAGTTTATGTTGTGAATGAGTCGCATCAGGCAAATATCGAGAAACCAAGTCGCCGTGTATGGATTTCATTCGGCGCTTTGGCCATAATAATGGTTGCACTTTATATTTTCTTCAACGGACATTAAAATTTACGTCATTGCGAGGTATGAAGCAATCTCTATTCGCAGTACTTTTAATTAGACATTATGAAAAACTTAAAAAAAATACTTTTACTAGCAATTATCACTTGTTCAGCATTTCCAACTTTCGCCCAAAAAGCATCATGGATTTGGTACCCTGGTGATTTCGACATTTACATGAGCAACGTGATGCAAAACCGCAGAACAGAGAGAGGCTCGTTTTTTCCTGTGTTCTGGAAAATGGATAGCCATTATGTTCTAGTCGATTTTCACAAAGAATTCAATTTATCTCAACCTGAAGAAGTAAAGCTATTTGTAGAAGGTACATATAATGTTAAAGTCGATGGTCAGGCAATTTCCGGTTTCCCAAAAACTATACAAATTCCAGCTGGTAAGCATAAGTTAAGTTTAAAGGTTTACAACCAGGCGCATGTACCGGCGGTTTTTGTGCAGGGAAAAACAATTGTTTCTGATGAGACTTGGCTAACAACTTTTGAAGATAAAGAATGGATTGACGAAAGTGGAAAAACTTCTGATAAATCGGGAACTACATTTGTTTCGGCTGGCTCCTGGAATTTGAATGACCCAACAAAACTTCCTTCGCAATTTAAACTGCCAGTTAAACCAATGTCTGCTATAATGAGAAAGAAAAATGATGGCGGTGAATTACTGGATTTTGGAAGGGAAACATTTGGTTTCATTAAAGTTCATGGTTTAAAAGGTAAAGGACGCTTAAGTTTATACTATGGTGAATCGCCAGAAGAGGCGTTATCAGCAGATAAATGTGAAACTTTAGATTATGTTGATATCGATTTAGCGCAGAAAAAAGATTCGGTGATGCCACTATCAAAAGCATTTAGGTATGTTAATAGGCAAACAAACGGAAATGTAACAATTGATTCTATTTCCATGCTTTACGAGTACGCACCAGTTACCGAACGTGGAAGTTTTAAATCATCAGATACTGAACTGAATAAAATTTACGATGTAGCCAAATACACCTTTCATTTAAACACCCGAGAGTTTTTTATTGATGGTATAAAACGCGATCGTTGGGTTTGGAGCGGCGATGCTTACCAAAGTTATTTAATGAATTATTATTCGTTTTTTGATGCACCAACAGTTAAAAGAACTTTATTGGCGCAACGTGGTAAAGACCCTGTTACTGCCCACATCAATACCATTATGGATTATTCTTTCTATTGGTTTTTGGGAATTTACGATTACTATAAATTTACCGGCGACAAAAAATTTGTGCAGGATATTTATCCGAGAATGCAATCGCTTATGACTTACATTGATGGTAGAAAAAATAAAAATGGGTTATTGGAATGGATGCCGGGTGACTGGATATTTATTGATTGGGCAGATAAATTAAGCAAAGATGGCGAAGTAAGTTTCGAACAATTGTTGTATGCAAGAAGTTTAGAAACAATAGCTTTATGCGCCAAACTTGCCAACGATTCAAATGGATCATTACAATACGATAAACAAGCGAAAGAACTAAAAGCCAAAATTTTTGAGTTGTACTGGAACCAAAATAAAAACGCCTTAGTGCATAGCCGAATTGATAATAAGCAAACCGATAATGTAACCCGATATGCCAATATGTTTGGAATTTTCTTTGATTATTTTACGCCTGAACAAAAGCTGGCCGTAAAAAAGAATGTGCTTTTAAACAATAATGTAGCAAAAATTACAACACCTTATATGCGTTTTTATGAGTTAGAGGCATTGTGTGCAATGGGCGAGCAATCTTACGTACTAAAGGAGATGAAAAGCTATTGGGGTGGAATGTTAAATCTCGGCGCCACATCTTTTTGGGAAGAATATAATCCTGATAAAAAAGGAACAGAGCATTTAGCGATGTATGGTCGCCCATATGGAAAAAGCCTTTGCCATGCCTGGGGTGCTAGTCCGATTTATTTATTGGGAAAATATTATTTAGGGGTAGAGCCAACCGCACCAGGTTATGAATCGTATACCATTACGCCAAATTTAGGTGGTTTAGAGTGGATGGAAGGTAAAGTGCCAACTGCCAACGGTGATATTTCCGTTTATTGCAGTAAAAAGGAAATTAAGGTTTCTTCTGCTACCGGAAAAGGAAGATTAAGGTTAACCAGCAAAACCAAACCTGTTGTTAAAGGTTCGGAAGTTAAAGAAATATCGAAAGGTGTTTATGAGGTTACGATAGAGAAAGGGAAGGACTATTTAGTGAGATACTCGGGATAACTGAATATTTCCGTCATTGCGGGTCACGAAGCAATCTCAAAGCAATCGCTATTTCATCTAATGAAGAATAGTAAGATTGCTTCATGACTAGCAATGACGACTTTTAGCTGAATTTTAAACCCCAATCCTCTGTTCAATTTTTTTAACACATTTATTGGCTTCAGCGAGAATTACATCATTTTCAATGGCTTTATCATTGTTTAAGGCATTTAACATTGAAATTGTTAAACAGGCGATAATACCATTATTGCTATCTACGCCAATGGGAATCGAAATATCTGTTACACCAGAAACTGAATCACTGTTTTTAAAATATGAACCTGTTTTCTTGATGTCATCTAAAGAAAGCATGAAATCATCCTGTTGAGATTTGCCATATTTTTTAAAAATAGAGTTGTTTCTTAAAGTTGTTCTTTTCTCAATATCAGGCATATAAGCCAATAGAACCTTTCCAGATGCTGTTAATGGCAAAGGGAATAAATTTCCTTCTTCAATCGAAAGTGCAATTGGACCAGGGCTTTTAGCATGGATAATAACCATCACTTGGTTCATATACAAAATACTTAAGTGGCAAGATTGGCGGATGGTATTGGCTAATTCTTCTAATGGAAATTGAGCCGCCTTACGAAGTTCATCCATCGGAGAGTGCCTGTGTGATAAGTAAAAAAGCTTTAACGATAACCTGTATTTTCCCGAAACCTCATCGCGTAATATATATCCACGGCTCTCTAAACTCATCAACATCCGGTAAATTTCGTTAGGCGTTTTTTCAATGCCAATGGCAATTTCCGTTTGAGATAGGGGAATGGATTGTGCCGATAAATATTCCAATATATCAAGTCCTTTATCTAAAGCTGGCGCCTGATATTTTGATTCCTTTTCGTTCATACATGTTTAAATTTGGTCGTAGCGTATTTTTTACATTTCAAACATACAAAATGCTTTCCTAATTAGCGATTAGAACACATTCTATAATTTTAAACAAGATAATATGTTTTCATATTTAAAAAAAATATTTATATTTGAATTACGCATAAAAATTAAAGTTAACAAATATTTCAAGCTTATTTGTTTGGTTTATAAGGTAATTTTAATCAATATTTTATGATGATAACCAAATTATAAACCCTATAAGCATCGAATTGAAGATGTAAGTGAATTGATGAGCAAAATCGTACTTTTTTCTTGGTTGTATTTATTAAGCATTTCGCTTTTTGCGCAAGATATAAAGGTTGCTCAATTACGTTGTGTTTATAAAAATAACCCTATTGGTATCGATTTAGCTACACCAAATTTGAGTTGGAAATTACAATCATCAAATCACAATGTGATGCAAACTGCCTACCAAATATTGGTTTCAGGCAATTTGGCTAATCTGAACAAAAATATTGGTGATGTTTGGGATACCAAAAAAGTGAATTCCAGTCAATCAATTCAGATACAATATGATGGAGCTAAACTTTTATCAACCAAAACATACTATTACAAAGTCCGCGTTTGGGATAATTTAGGACATGAATCTAACTGGAGCGATACTGCCCTTTGGCAAATGGGTTTACTTAGTGCCGATGATTGGACGGGTGCCAAATGGATTGCTTATGAGAAACTTGCCGATTCTAATGTGAACGTACTTCCAACGGATGGAAAAAAGGATAAATACAATTCAAATAACATCTTGCCGATGTTTCGTAAAGATTTCTCTGTTACCAAAAGCATCAAAAAGGCAACAGCTTTTATCTCGGGTTTAGGGCATTTCGAAATGACTTTAAACGGCGAAAAAGTAGGGGATGATTTTTTAGCGCCTGGCTGGACAAAATACGATAAAGAAGCTTTGTATGTTACTTATGATGTAACCAAGCAATTAAAAAAGGGTGCAAACGCAATTGGCGTGACGCTTGGGAACGGGTTTTACTATGTTCCACCAGTTAAAGAAAGGTATAGAAAATTAAAGGTGGCTTATGGTTATCCAAAAATGATTTGTCGTGTTTTGGTTGAATACAGCGATGGTTCATCTGCAAATATCATCAGCAACCAAAGCTGGAAAACTTCACCATCACCAATTACTTTCTCAAGCATTTATGGTGGAGAAGATTACAACGCAAATTTAGAGCAAAAAGGCTGGGATATAGCAGGATTTAATGATGAAAATTGGAAATCGGCTTTGCTGGTTGATGGACCAAAATTGAATGCCCAAAAGGAAGAGCCTGTAAAAGTTTTTGAATATACTTCCTCTATAAAAACTACCCGTGTTCCTAATGGGGAGTGGGTTTACGATATGAGGCAAAATTCATCATCCATAATAGAATTGAAGGTTCGTGGTAAAAAAGGCGATACCATTCGCATTACACCAGCAGAGTTAATAAAAGATGATGGTTCGGTAACGCAAAAAAATATTGGTGGTCCTTCTTTCTTTACCTATATTTTAAAAGGTGATGGAATTGAAATATGGAGACCAAAGTTCTTTTATACAGGATTTAGATATTTGCAGGTGAAAGGAGCTAATCCTTTTTACAAGGAGGACGATCAAAGTAAAACCGTAATTCTGAATATAAGAGCTTACCATGTACGAAATGCTGCAGAACAAGTTGGTCAATTCAGCTCATCGAATGAACTTTTCAACCAAACATTTAAATTGATTGATTGGTCGATAAAAAGCAATATGGTTAGCGTTTTTACCGATTGTCCGCACCGTGAAAAATTAGGCTGGTTGGAGCAACTGCATTTAATGGGCAATTCGGTTGGCTATAATTATGATGCTGCACCGCTATTTAAAAAAGCTTTGCAGGATATGAAAAATTCGCAATTACCAAACGGCCTAATTCCTGAAATTGCACCTGAATACGTGAAATTTGAATGGGGTGGCGATATGTTCCGCGATTCGCCAGAGTGGGGCAGCAGTAGCATTTTGTTGCCTTGGTATTTGTATCAGTGGTACGGCGATAAGCAGGCCATGGTAGATTATTATCCAATGATGCAGCGCTATATTAATTATTTAGCTACAAAAGCAAACAATAACATTCTATCTCAAGGTTTAGGCGATTGGTACGATTTAGGTCCGAAACCACCGGGTGTTTCCCAATTAACGCCAATGGGTGTAACTGGCACAGCTATTTATTACTACGATTTAAAAATTTTGGAAAAAATGGCTACGCTTTTAGGTAAAAAAGCAGATGCGATTGCTTATTCAAAACTTGCTGTTGAAGTAAGAAAATCATTCAATAATAAGTTTTTTGATCGTAAAACCAAGCAATATGCAACCGGTTCTCAAGCGGCCAATGCTATGGCTGTTTACATGGGTTTAGTTGAGGATAATGACAAAAACGCGGTAATTGATAATTTAGTTAAAGATATCAGAGATAGAAAAAACAGCTTAACAGCAGGAGATATCGGTTATCGTTATGTGCTGCGTGTTTTGGAAGAAGCCGGAAAATCTGATGTGATTTTCGATATGAACAGTCGTTCGGATGTTCCGGGTTATGGAATGCAAATTGCCAAAGGCGCTACAGCTTTAACCGAAAGTTGGGCAGCTTTGCCAACCGTTTCAAACAATCATTTTATGCTCGGGCATTTAATGGAATGGCTGTACAGTGGCGTGGGCGGTATCCGGCAGGCTGAAAATTCTATCGCTTTCAATAAAATTAAAATCGAGCCTGAAGTGGTTGGCGATTTAGTTTCGGCAAAAGTAAGTTATAATTCTCCATACGGTGAGATTTCATCTTCATGGAAAAAAACAGATCAGGAATTTACACTAGAGGTTAATGTTCCTGTAAATACAAAAGCAGATGTTTACTTTCCAGGCACCAAGAAACAGAAAATTACCGATGAGTTAAATCCAAAAATGAGCGCTTTAAGTTTTGAAAACGGCAAGGCAAAAATTACTATCGGTTCTGGCCATTATAAATTTATAAGTACCTATGAATAAGTTCAAAATCATATTTTTTCTGGTTTTTGGCGCATTCAGTGTACACGCTCAAAATGCCAAGCCAGTTTCTCAAGCCGAAATGGAAAAAGTTTATCAGGAAGTAAAAACGCCTTACAAATATGGCTTGGTTATGGTTCCTGAAGATAAAGACCATAAAATGGATTGCCCTACAATTTTTAGAAAAGGCAAATTCTGGTACATGACTTATCTGGTTTTCAGTGGACGTGGTTACGAAACCTGGTTATCAAAAAGTAAAGATTTATTGCATTGGGAAACTCAAGGGAAACTGATGTCGTTCGGCGATGCAGGTTTATGGGACGATAATCAAAAGGCTGGTTACAATGCTTTATTGGATATGAAATGGGGTGGAAGCTACCAGGCAAAAACATTTGATGGGAAATATTGGATGTCGTATTTCGGAGGAAAGGAAAAAAGTTACGAGGTGGAGCCACTTTCTATCGGGATGGCTTATAGCACTAAACATCCATCGCTTGTACAGGAATGGAATCGTTTGGATAAACCCATTTTAACTTCAGCTGATGCTGACGTACGCTGGTGGGAAAACCGTAACAAACTTTTTAAAAGCACAGTAATCGAAGATAAAAAACAATTAACCGGCCATCGCTTTGTGATGTATTACAACGCTGTCGGCGATTCGTTAGCCAATAATAAAAAAACGCGTTGGTATGAAAGGATTGGAATGGCCGTTTCTGATGACATGGTTCATTGGCAACGTTTCAATAAAAATCCAGTCATGCACCATCCTGTTGGAATTACAGGAGATGCTGTAATTCAGCAAATTGGCGATAATTATGTGATGTTTTATTTTGGTGCTTTCTGGCAGGATAGAAAAGGGTCTTTTAACCGCTTTGCAGTATCAAAAGATTTAGTTAACTGGACAGATTGGACGGGGGATAACCTGATTGAATCTTCTGAAAAGTACGATGAATTGTACGCACATAAATCTTTTGTGCTGAAATATAAAGGTGTGGTTTATCACTTCTATTGTGCCGTTAACAAGCAAGACCAACGCGGAATTGCTGTTTCAACATCAAAAGATTTAGGTAAAAGTAAAGTGAATTTTGTTCAATAATTAGAAATGAAGATACAAAGTTGTTTTAAGGTTTTAGTTTTTGTGATTGCTGGATTATTGGCTTCACTTCATTGCGAGGCGAAATTCTCCAATATCGTCATTGCGAGGCACGAAGCAATCTCATTTGTAAAATCAGATTGCTTCGGCTCGCTCAATCCTAGCCTCGCAATGACGCTTCCTTTGTCGTCATTGCGAGGAGGAACGACGAAGCAATCTAATTCTGAACCCCGCACAAGAACAAGCTTCAACAAAAACTGGAAATTCTTCCTTGGCGATGAACCTGGCGCAAAATCTCCAGCATTTATCGATACAAAGTGGAGGAACTTAACCTTGCCACACGATTGGAGCATTGAAGGAAAATTCGATGAGAAAAATCCCGCAAAACCAGAAGGTGGAGGTTTGCCAACCGGAATTGGTTGGTACAGAAAAGAATTTACAGCACCGGCAGATTTCCAAAACAGATTAGTAACCATCGAATTTGATGGCGTTTATAAAAATAGCGAAGTTTGGATTAATGGTAAATATTTAGGCAAACGTCCGTATGGCTATTCATCTTTTTCTTATGAGATAAGCAAATTTTTAAAATCAGGTAAAAACATTATTGCGGTTAAAGTTGATAATTCAGCACAGCCAGATTCCCGGTGGTATTCTGGTTCGGGGATTTACAGAAATGTTTGGCTAACATCTACCGCAAAAGTGGCAGTTTCCAATTGGGGAACTTTTGTAACAGCTGGTAATGATGGAAAGGTTCAAATTCAATCGCAAATTCAGAACAAAACCTTAAAATCACAAACCGTTATTATAGTTAACTCGGTTTACACTGCAGATGGAAAACTACTGAATAAAAGTAAACCGCAAACGCTGAAAATAGATACTTCTGGAACAATATCTCATTCAAATCTAGAGATTAAAAATCCAATTCTTTGGTCTGTAGAAAACCCCAATCAATATAAATTAGTTACTCAAATTCTTCAAAATGGAAAAGTAATTGATACTTACGAAACCAAATTCGGCATTCGTTCTTTCAATTTTGATGCTGAAAAAGGCTTTTCGCTGAATGGCAAACCGATGAAAATTTTGGGTGTTTGCCTACATCACGATTTAGGTGCGTTAGGAGCGGCTGTTAATGTTAGGGCGATGGAGCGTCAGCTTGAAATTATGAAAGAGATGGGTGTAAATGCCATTCGTACTGCTCATAATCCACCTGCACCAGAGTTTTTAGATTTATGCGATAAAATGGGTTTCCTTGTGATGGACGAAGCTTTTGATATGTGGGCAAAAAAGAAAACCAAGAACGATTACCATTTAAATTTCGCTGAATGGCACAAACGTGATTTGGAAGATATGATCAAACGCGACCGCAATCATCCATCCATTATTTTGTGGAGCATTGGTAATGAAATTCGTGAACAATTTGACAGTACAGGCATTGCGATTACGAAGGAATTGGTTGGTATAGTTAAAAATTTAGATAAAACCCGTCCTGTAATTTCGGCACTTACTGAAACTGATGCCAAGAAAAACTTTATTTACCAGGCCAATGCGCTGGATATTTACGGATTAAACTACAATCATAAACTTTATAAAGATTTTCCTAAAAACTATCCAGGTGTTAAGTTTTTGGCAACAGAAACAACATCAGCATTGGAAACGAGAGGTTTTTATGATACTGCAGACACCATTCGTCGCTGGCCCAGGGATGGAAAAACCAAATTTACGGAAGGCAATAAAGAATGGTCGGCATCTTCTTATGATAATGTGTCGGCATACTGGGGTTCTACTCACGAAGAAACCTGGAAAGCCGCTAAAAAATACGACCATGTTTCTGGTCTGTTCGTTTGGACAGGCTTCGATTACCTTGGCGAACCATTGCCATATCCTTGGCCCGCCAGAAGTTCGTACTTCGGTATTGTAGATTTAGCTGGTTTCCCAAAAGATTCTTATTACATGTATCAAAGCGAATGGACAACTAAACCTGTTCTCCATATTTTGCCGCACTGGAATTGGGAGCAAAGTAAATCAGTAGAAGTTTGGGCATACTACAACAATGCTGATGAAGTTGAACTTTATCTTAACGGTAAATCTTTAGGGAAAAAATCCAAGCAAAACGACGATTTACACGTGCTTTGGAATGTAAATTTTGAACCCGGAACTTTAAAAGCTGTATCGCGTAAAAATGGAAAAGAAATTTTAGTTCGTGAGGTAAAAACTGCTGGTGCTCCGGTTAAAATTGAACTGAATGCCGACAGAAAAAATATCAAAGCCGATGGTAAAGACTTATCTTTTGTAACTGTTCGGATTTTAGATGCCACTGGAAATGTGGTTCCGAATGCTGATAATCTAATTGATTTTAAAGTAGAAGGAAATGGTTTTATCGCTGGAGTTGATAATGGTTTTCAGGCCAGTTTAGAGCCTTTCAAAGCCGATTATCGTAAGGCATTTCATGGTTTGTGCCTAGCTATTCTTCAATCAACAGAAAAAAATGGAACAATTAAATTAACCGCAACTGCGGCAGGTTTGGCAAGTTCATCAATAACAATTACGACTAAATAAACTATCGTTTGGTGTTTAATCGAGCGAAAATTAAAAGATATAAATAAGATTAAGTGGAGAAGATAATTAACTTAAAAGGAATAACCTGGAACCACAGTCGCGGGCTTTTGCCTATGGTGGCAACGGCACAGCGTTTTTCAGAATTGTACCCTAATGTTCACATCACCTGGGAAAAAAGAAGTTTGCAGCAATTTGCAGATTTTTCGATCCAGGAATTGGCAGAACGATTTGATTTACTGGTTATTGATCATCCTTGGGCTGGTTTTGCCGCCAAAACGAAATCGATTGTTCCTTTGGATTTTTACCTTTCTGACGATTATCTGGCCGACCAGGAACGTAATTCTCTAGGGCAATCGTATGAAAGTTATTTTTACGATGAACATTTATGGGCACTTCCGATTGATGCAGCAACACCTGTGGCCGCTTCCAGACCTGATTTACTTGTTGAACAAGAATTAGAATTGCCTAAATCATTTGAAGATTTATTGGCGCTAGCCGATAAAGGATTAGTGGCTTTTGCAGGTATTCCAATTGATGTTTTAATGAATTTTTATACGCTTTGTTGCTCACTCGGTGAAGATCCTTGCCAAAACGATATTGAAGTGGTTTCCACAGAAATAGGTATTAAAGTTTTAAAAATGTATCGTGAATTGGCATCGAAGATAGATAAAGCTAATTTCGACAGAAATCCAATTCAGGTATACGAGGCGATGACTTTAACGGATGCGATTGCATACTGTCCTTTTGCCTATGGGTACTCAAATTATTCGCGAAATGGTTACGCCCGTAAGGCATTGCATTTCCATGATATGATTTCCTTAGACGGAAAAACCAATTTGAGAAGTACATTGGGAGGAACAGGATTGGCTATTTCATCAAAATGCGAAGAACTGGATGTTGCCGCAAAATATGTTGAGTTTGTAGGTTCTCCCGCCTGTCAATCTACTTTGTTTTTTGAAAGTGGTGGACAGCCGGGGCATTTAACAGCATGGAAAAATGAAGAAGTTAATCGCCAAAGTCAAAATTATTTCCTAAATACTTTACCTGCACTACAGAGGGCATTTCTTCGTCCGCGTTACCATGGCTCAATGTATTTTCAAGATCATGCAGGCGATGTTGTTAGAGATTACTTAATGAATGGTGGCGATGAACTTAAAGTTTTATCAAATATGAATGAATTATACATAAAATCTAAAAGTTTAGTTTTATCATGAACAGACCACTAGAGGGGCTTTTGGTTTTAGAGTTTTGCCAGTTTCTGGCAGGTCCGTCGGCTGGTTTAAAACTGGCAGATTTAGGTGCTCGTGTAATCAAAATCGAGCGACCAAAAACAGGTGATGCTTGTCGCCAGTTATCTATCAAAAATCTTTTTGTTGATGAAGACAGTTTGCTTTTTCACACCATTAACCGCAATAAAGAAAGCTATGCTGCCGATTTAAAAAATCCGGAAGATTTAGAGCGATTAAAGAAGTTAATCAACAAAGCCGATGTGATGACACATAATTTCCGTCCGGGTGTAATGGAAAAAATTGGTTTGGATTACGATAGTGTTCAAACTATCAATCCGAAAATCGTTTACGGCGTAGTTACGGGTTATGGAAATGAAGGACCTTGGCGTAATAAACCTGGTCAGGATTTACTCGTTCAGGCCGTTTCAGGTTTAACATTTTTATCAGGCGTTGATATTGACGGCCCAGTTCCATTTGGTCTTTCAGTTTCGGATATTATGTGCGGAAATCACTTGGCGCAAGGCATTATGGCGGCGTTAATCAAAAGAACCAAAACGAACAAAAGTGTTCTGGTTGAAGTGAGTTTATTGGAATCGATTTTGGATGTTCAGTTTGAAGTAATTACAACCTATCTAAATGATGGCGGGAAATTGCCCGATAGAAGCGGAGCAAAAGGCAGTGCCCATGCGTATTTGAGCGCACCTTATGGCATGTACGAAACCAGTGATGGTTATATCGCTATGGCAATGGGAAATCTTCCGAACATTTGCGCCATTATAAAATGTGATATTACCGATCTGTATGTGGAGGCTGGTTCGGCATTCGATAATCGTGATAAATTGATTGTTCGTTTGGCTGAAACGTTTAAAAAAAATAACACTAAAAATTGGGTTAGCTTATTAGAAGAACATGGAATTTGGTGTGCTGAAGTGTTGAACTATCAAACAGCTACTGCATTAAATACGTTTAAAAGCCTACAAATTGAACAGCAGTTAGATTTGGGCCAGGATTTGAAAATTAAAACTACTGTTAGTCCAATCCGTTTGGATAATGAAAAGTTGTTTGCGGCAAAAGCTGCACCAAAGCTGGGTTTTGATACGCAAGAGATTAATAAAGAGTTTGAGTTAAACTAGTTGTCACTTTCAGCCTGTCGAAATGCATTGAAAAGTTCTTCGATAAGCTCAGAATGACATGTTCATTAAAATGAATAAAATTTGTCGTCATTTCCACTGGAGTGGAGAAATCTTTAACATAGCTAAAGATCTCTCCGCTGCGTTCGAGATGACGACCGCTTTAAGCTTAATACGACATTGACAAATAAAATAAAATTATGAGACCGCTTGAAGATTATTTAGTTATCGATTTCAGCCAGTTTCTTTCGGGTCCATCGGCAAGTTTGCGCTTGGCCGATATGGGTGCTCGTATAATCAAAATTGAACGTTTGGGTGTTGGCGATATTTGTCGTACACTTTACACCTCCAACTTGATTATGAATGGAGAATCGTCGGTTTTTCATGCGATAAATAGGAATAAAGAAAGCCTTGAAGTTGATTTAAAGAATGAAGAGGATTGTGAAATTGTTCGTGAGTTGCTTAAAAAGGCCGATGTAATGATACACAATTTTCGTCCGGGGGTAATGGAGCGACTGGGTTTCGATTTTCAATCTGTTACCGCATTAAATCCAACCATTATTTATGGCGAAATTTCGGGTTACGGAACAGAAACAGAGTGGAAAAATAAACCTGGTCAGGATTTGTTGTTACAATCGGTTACCGGATTAACTTCGTTGACTGGAAATGCCGACAGCGGCCCCGTTGCGATGGGTTTATCAATTATCGATATGTTAGCCGGAGCACATCTAGCGCAAGGACTGTTGGCTTGTTTGTATCGCAAAGCGATTAAAAACGAAGGTGGCTTTGTACAGGTAAGTATGATGGAATCGGCTTACGATTTTCAATTTGAAACCATCACAACCTTTATGAATGATGGAGGCACATTGCCGGAGCGTTCTAAAAAGAATAATGCCAACGCATATTTGGGCGCACCTTATGGTATTTATCAAACAGAAAACGGATATTTAGCATTGGCAATGGGTTCAATTCCACAACTTGGAAATTTGTTAGGTTGCGAAAAATTAGAAGATTACATTGAAATTAGTGAGGCTTTCAATAAACGCGACGAAATAAAGGCAATTTTAGCTGAACATCTTTTATCGAATACAACTGAAAAATGGCTTTCGGTTTTAGAGCCTGCTGATATTTGGTGCGCTGATGTTTTAAACTGGAATGCATTGATGGCTCACGACGGTTTTAAGGTGTTGAATATGATACAGGAAGTGGAAATGGTTGATGGTTATAAGTATGAAACTACCAGATGCCCGATTCGCATTGACGGCGAATTGCTTATTTCAACTGTTGGTTCGCCGAAATTAGGACAGGATAATGAAAAAATTATCAAAGAATTTATAACACACAACACAATTGCCAATGCCTAACCAAATGGAAACTTTCAAAATTGCCGTTCGCAAATTTGCTCCTTTTGAATCTGCTATGCAGAAATTTTGGGATCAATATTGCGGATTTTCCGGCTGTACTTTAAAGTTGGAATTGGTTGTGATGGATTTGCATGAACTTTACAACCGTACAATCACTCAAAAAGGTTTGGCAAATGGCGATTTTGATATTGCCCACATCAGTACCGATTGGGTTTTGGAAGGTTATTCAAATCACGATTTCGAGGTTTTAAATCCTTACATCAATAAAAATAAACCTGAAGATTTCCCGAGAGGATGGAGCAAATCACTTTTAAGTTTACAGCGTTTCGGTTGGGAAATAGTAGGTTTGCCCTTTCACGATGGACCTGAATGTTTCATCTACCGAAAAGATTTATTTGAGAGTGAAACAGAACAAGCAAGCTATCTCGAAAAATTTGGCAAAGCTTTAGAGGTGCCAAAAACCTGGGAAGATTTCCATCAGGTGGCGCAATTTTTCAATCGTCCTGCAGATAATTTATACGGAAGTATTTTCGCCTGTTATCCTGATGGCCACAACACAGTATTTGATTTTTGTTTGCAACTATGGACCAGAGGCGGAACATTGGTTGATAAAAATGGTTTCATCCAAATTAATACACAGGCTGCAATCGATGGCCTAAATTTCTACCGAAAAATTGTAAACGATAAAACTGCTGTTCATCCAAAATCGGCTGAATTTGAATCTGTTGCAGCTGGAATTGCCTTTTCGCAAGGTGAAGCAGCTATGATGATAAATTGGTTTGGTTTCGCAGCCATGTGTGAAGTAGATGGAAGTTCAAAAGTTAAAGGCAAAATTGATGTTGAACTATTACCTTCAGCTCAGGATAAAAGTTCTGCATCCTTAAATGTTTATTGGCTTTACACCATCGCCAAAGGCAGCAAAAATAAAGCTATTGCTTACGATTTTCTTCGCTTTGCTTTAGCAGAAGAACAAGATAAAGAACTTACTTTAGAGGGCGGAATTGGTTGTAGGATCTCGACATGGAAAGATGAAGAAATCAATAAAATTATTCCTTATTACCATAAATTAGAACAACTGCATGAGGTTGCAAATATGCTTCCTCAAAAAGAAAACTGGGCTGCAATTGCGGCAATAATTGATGAAATGGTTTTGCAGGCGATAAATACAGATTCGCCTACTGAAGAGCTGATTCAGTTTGCGCAAAATCAAATTAAAGAAATTGATAAATGAGTATTGATATAAAATATAAGCCCGAACTTCCGCAAACGAAACAACCCATCGTCATCATCGGTGCAGGTGGAATTGTGGCTGATGCGCATCTTCCTGCCTATAAAATTGCCGGTTTTGAAGTTCATGGGATTGTGAACAGAACCAAAGAAAGGGCGCAGAAATTAGCGGATGCTTTTGGTATTCCAAACGTTTACAATTCAGTTGCTGAAGCCGTAAAACTTGCTCCTGAGAATGCTGTGTATGATTTAACCATTATGCCAGAGCAATATATTGAAACATTGAAACAACTACCTGATGGAAGTGCTATTTTAATTCAGAAGCCAATGGGCGATGATTTTGAGCAGGCAAATGAAATTCTGGAACTTTGCAGAACAAAAAATTTAAAGGCTGCAATAAATTTTCAACTGCGTTTTGCACCCTTTGTTAGTGCTGCAAAATTCTTAATTGATAAGGGTTTAATTGGTGAATTATACGATATGGAAGTTCGTGTAACGATTAAGACACCTTGGGAGATTTTCCCACATGTAATTATCCATCCAAGGTTGGAAATTCAGTACCATAGCATTCATTATGTCGATTTAATTCGTTCGTTTTTAGGTAATCCTCAAAGTGTTTTAGCGAAAACCTTAAAACATCCTGGGAAGAATTTATCATCATCCCGTTCTACGATTTTATTTGATTATGGCGATACCATGCATGCGGTTATCAATACCAATCATGATCATGATTTCGGTCCTAATCACCAGGAGAGCTATATTAAATGGGAAGGAACAAAAGGGGCAATTGTAGCGAAAATTGGTTTGTTAATGGATTATCCTCACGGTGTTCCAGATGTTTTTGAGTATTGCATTGTTGAAGAAGGAAAATCTCCGGAATGGCAAACCGTTAAATTAGAAGGCTCTTGGTTTCCTGAAGCATTTATTGGAACGATGGCAAATTTAATGAGATTTAACGAAGGAACTGATAAAGTTTTGCATACCAGTGTTGAAGATGTAATTCAAACCATGGCTGTTGTAGAAAGTGCTTATCAATCGAGCGATATTGGAGGGGTTAAGGTTTCGGGTTTTGAGTTAAAAGTTGAAAGTTAAAGGTTGAAAGTTTAGGTCCACATCGTTATTGCGAGGCACGAAGCAATCTCTTTTGTTTTGCCTTGGCCAGACGGGCTTTTTTCTTTTAACCGCAAAAGACCTGCGAAGCAAGCTTGAACACAGGTGAAAAATATAAGCTAGTGAAAACACAAAACTCCTGGCTTAAAATTTTTTCTTTTGAAGTTTTTGCTTTGGCTTGGAACTGCATTCCGAAAAGTTTGTTAGGCCAGATTTAAGTAGAACGAAGATGTAGTAGGTGGGCTTAGCTGGGTGAGATTTCAAATTAAAGCATAGCTCATGATTTCAATCATGGGAATTAAAAAATTAAAAAATATTAAAATGTATTTCAAATCAACATTTTTTGAAGATTATCAATTACAAGATAAACGTGTAACATTAGGTCGTACCATAACAGAAACCGATTTTGTGGTGCATGCTGGCCATACCGGAGATTTCTTCCCGCACCATATGGATGCAGAATGGTGCGCAACGCAACCGTTTAAACAACGTATCGCTCACGGAACTATGATTTTCAGCATCGGAATCGGATTAACTGCTTCGGAAATTAATCCAGAGGCCATGTCGAAAGGTTATGATAAATTGCGTTTTGTTAAACCGGTTTTTATCGGCGATACCATTCATTCAGAAATCACGATTTCGGAAAAAGGGGAGAGCAAAAGACCAGAATATGGAGCCGTTACTGAGCACGTTGAAATTATAAACCAACATGGAGAAGTCGTTTTAGTCTGCGACCATTTACTTGTAGTGAAGAAGAAATAAGTTCACTCGTTCATTTGTTCACTCGTTCATTAGTTAAAATTGCTAATTAAACTAATGAACGAGTGAACCAATGAACTATTGACTAATGAACCAATGACCATTGAACTAATGAACAAAATAAACCAAATATAATGAACCACAACACACAACCAGAAATTATAACTGAAGGCGATCCATCATCAGGAAAAAGATATTTACTGCCATTTATATTAGTGGTAAGCTTGTTTTTTCTTTGGGGCATGGCACATAATCTCGATTCGATTTTAATTCCACACCTAAAAAAGGCCTGTAATTTAAGTAACAGTCAATCCACACTGATTGATACTTCAGTTTTTCTAGCCTATTTTTTAATGGCAATACCTGCAGGTGTATTACTAAAGCGCTTTGGGTATAAATCAACAATGATTACTGGATTATTGGCGTTTGCCTTTGGTGCTTTTCTATTTGTTCCGGCAGCAAATAATTTATCATACATTACTTTTTTGGTTGCCCTTTTTATTATTGGCTGTGGTTTAACTTTGCTCGAAACCTCTGCAAATCCTTATGCGGCTATTTTAGGTAGTCCGGATAAAGCGGCTTGGCGACTTAACCTTGCTGCTACATTTAACGGCCTGGCAGCTCCATTGGCAACAATTGTAGGCCGGTTTATATTATCCGGAAAATCTCATACACAAGAAGAACTTGCCGCCATGAGTGATGCCGTAAGAAATAATTATTTTCTAACTGAAGCATCTACAGTAAAAACACCCTACATTATTTTAGGTACCATTTTAGTTTTGGTAGCATTGTTATTTTATTTCATGAAATTGCCCGAGGTTAAAACAACAAGTAAAGATGGTATTTCGCAAGGAAGTTTCATTGGCGCATTAAAGCACAAGCATTTACGCTGGGCAGTAATTGCACAATTTTTTTATGTTGGCGCACAGGTTTGTGTAACCAGTTTTTTTATTAGAGCAGCACAGCAAGCTGGCGGTTTTGATGAGTATACCGCATTATATTACCTTGGTTTATATGGAACTCTGTTTTTGGTTGGCCGTTTTGTGGGCACTGCTTTACTTCGCTATATCGCTTCAAATAAACTTTTATCAATTTATGCTGTGATTTCTGTTTTATTGAGCATTGTAGCCATCACTGGAAGTGGTGTAGTTGTGGTTTATGCATTGGGTGGATTAGGCTTCTTCATGTCAATCATGTTTCCTACAATCTTTGCACTGGGTATCGATGGAATAGGCGATGATACAAAACCAGGCTCATCGTGGTTAATCATGTCGATTGTTGGTGGTGCTATTCTTCCTTATGCCATGGGAACACTAATTGATGCATACGGAGATAATATTCAAATTGGCTATAGCATACCTTTAGTTTGTTATTTAATTATTTTATTTTTTGGATTAAAGGGTTACAAAATCGTTCATAAAACAATTTAAATTATAGTCATCAGATGAATATTGAGAAGAGTTTTATATCCATCCGATGACTAAATAATGCATTATGATATCAAAGTATAGCAAAATCTTCTTGTTCTTTGTTCTTTGTGCTTTTAGCTTCAGGCTTAATGCGCAACAAAACGAAAATGCAAAACCTTGGGTATTTTGGTATTGGGTAAAAGGTGCGGTTTCAAAGCCAGGCATCACAGCAGATTTGGAAGCAATGAAATCCAATGGCATTGCTGGGGCTTATTTAATGAGCATTCAAGGTCCTGACAAAACACCTGTCTATTCACCGCCTGCAGTGCAACTTACACCAGAATGGTGGCAAATGGTGGAATTTGCAATGAATGAAGCTAAGCGCCTCGATTTAAAAATCGGAATGCATGTAAGCGATGGTTTTGCACTGGCTGGCGGACCTTGGATTACACCAGAACTTTCCATGCAAAAAGTTGTTTGGTCTAAGTTTTTGGTTAATAATTCGAATGCCAAAATCATACTACCGAAGCCCGAATCTAAAGAAAACTATTATAAAGATATTGCAGTTTATGCCTATCCTTCGCCAACTGGCGAAAACATTTCAACGCGTACAATCATCCCAAAAATTGCGGCAAGTAATGGCGCTGATGCCACGGGCTTGATTCAGCCAGGAAATAAGAAAAACTTTGGCTCCAATGAACCATGCTACGTTCAATACGAATTTGAAAAGCCTTTTACCTGCAGAACAGTTACCATTAAAATCAGTGGAAATAATTATCAGGCGCAACGTTTGGCGATAGAAGTTAGTGATGATGGGAAAGTTTTCCGCTCTATTGGAAGACTGGAAGCACCTCGCCACGGTTGGCAAGATACAGATGAAGATGTTACCCATTCTATTAAGCCTACTACTGCAAAGTATTTCAGGTTTATTTACGATAAAAGAAGTTCTGAACCAGGGGCCGAAGATTTAGATGCTGCTAAATGGAAGCCATCTTTAAAACTGGTTAATCTCGAATTATCTGCTGAGGCACAAATCAATCAGTTCGAAGGCAAAAACGGTTCAGTTTGGCGTGTGAGCAAGAGAAGTACGGATGAAGAAATCGCTAAGAATTTATGTGTTCCTCTTAATAAAATTATCAACCTAACGGATAAATTAAATCCTGACGGTTCTTTAAGTTGGAAAGCACCAAGGGGTGTGTGGACAATTTTAAGGGTTGGACATACTTCTACAGGGCACACCAATGCAACCGGAGGTGGCGGAATGGGTTTAGAGTGCGATAAATTTAACCCTCAAGCCGTCAAACTACAATTCGATAATTGGTACGGACAGGCATTAAAACATGGCGGACCGGAAATAGCGAAAAAAGTTTTGAGCGTTTTCCATGTTGATAGTTGGGAATGCGGTAGCCAGAACTGGTCGCCATTATTTAAGGCCGAGTTTTTAAAACGCAGAGGTTACGATCTAACGCCATATCTGCCAATTATGACTGGCTTACCTGTAGAAAGCACCTCAGTTTCCGAAAACTTTTTATATGATATCAGGAAAACGATTTCCGAATTAGTTGTAGATCAATTTTATAAAACTTTAGCAAAATTAGCCAAAGAACAGGGCGTAGCTTTTACAGCAGAAAGTATTGCGCCTACCATGATGAGTGATGGTTTAATGCATTATAAAACCGTTGATGTGCCAATGGGCGAATTCTGGTTGAACAGCCCTACGCATGATAAACCAAACGATATGTTGGATGCCATTTCTGGCGCACATATTTACGGTAAAAACATCATTCAGGCAGAGGCTTTTACAACCGTTCGTATGGATTGGAATGAAAGTCCGGCGAATATGAAAACATTGCAGGATAGAAATTACGCACGTGGCATTAACAAATTGGTTTATCATGTTTTTACGCATAATCCGTGGACAGATAGAAAACCGGGAATGACTTTAGATGGCGTGGGTTTGTATTTTCAACGCGACCAAACCTGGTGGAAAGCCGGAAAAGCCTGGATAGAATATGCTGAACGCACTCAAAATTTGTTGCAACATGGAAAGCCTGTAGTTGATATAGCTGTTTTTACCGGCGAAGAATTACCTCGTCGTTCGGTTTTACCAGATAGATTAGTAGAAACTTTGCCAGGCATTTTTGGTGCTGATGTAGTGGAATCAGAAAAGAGGCGTTTGGCAAATGTTGGCGAGCCATTACGACAAATTCCTGCAGGAGTAACGCATTCGGCGAACATGGCCGACCCCGAAAACTGGGTAAATCCTTTACGCGGTTATGCCTATGATAGTTTTAACCCCGATGTATTAAGTACAGCTACAGTTAAAAACGATGAGGTAGTTTTTGAAAGTGGCGCAACTTATAAAGTTTTGGTTATTCCAGGGATGATGAAAATGAATCCGAATTATCAATACATGAGTTTTGAAACGGTTAAGAAACTTTCTGAATTGATAAAGGCTGGTGCTAAGGTGATAGTTGCAGACAAACCTTTATATCAAAATGGTTTGAAACAAGTTACTAAAGCTGAATTTGATAGAGCTGTTGAGGAGATTTGGACAGAGGGTTTTAGTGAGGTTTATAACGATATTAGCCCCATTTACACTAAGGGTTTAGGAAAAGGACAAATTTATAAAGCACCATATTACGGAGAAAGCTTTGAGAAATTGAATTTGCATCCCGATTTTTATGCTGTTGAAGGAGAGCCTAAACAAGCTGATAAATTAGCATTTACACACAGGAAGTCTGATAAAAAAGATATTTACTTCATATCCAATCAGCAAAATGAGAAAAGAATTATTTCGACTTCATTTAGAGTTTCTGGTAAAGTGCCTGAATTTTACGATGCAGTAAGTAACCAGAAAATAGATGCAAAGCAATGGAAGATTGCGAATGGCCGAACTACCTTAAAGTTAGCATTGAAACCGCATCAATCTCTTTTCGTAATTTTCGAAAAACCAGCTACTAAAACTGAATCTAATAAAGGAAACAACTGGTCCAATTTCAAAACCATTCAGGACATTTCCAAAACATGGCAGGCCAAATTCGATACGGCTTACGCAGGCCCGTTGAAACCGGTTGTTTTTAATGAGTTAACCGATTGGACAAAAAATGCCGATAGCCTGGTTAAATACTATTCAGGCACAGCGATTTACACCAGGAATTTTAATTTCGACGGCAATACAAATGATAAAATCTGGATTGATTTAGGAGATTTCTCCAGCATTGCTGAAGTAAAAATCAACGGGATCAATTGCGGTACTTTGTGGACTGCTCCGCATCGTTTAGAAATCAGCAAAGCCATTAAAAAAGGCATCAATAAAATAGAAATTGAAGTGACAAACACCTGGGCTAACCGTTTAATTGGTGATAGTAAATTGCCAGAAAATAAAAGACTTACAAAAACAACGGCGCCTTTTAGATTAGAAGGAAAGCCTATAAATCCCGCTGGATTACTGGGGCCGGTAGTGATACAATCGAAGAAAAAAGATGAGAAATTTATTAATGATTAAAAAGGATAGAGTTCAAAAACTTAAGTCGTTGAACATAAAATCTATTATCGTCCTTTCGAGCGAAGTCGAGAAATCTTTGAACTTTTTGATAAGTATAGTTCAGAGATTTCTTCATTTCACTCCGTTTCAGTCGAAAGGACGATTCTGTTTCCGGATATTTGGAGCATTAATTCTACTCTTCTGTCTATTAAATACAAATGCACAAGATAAGGCATTGGTTTACAACTCAAATTCGCCATATGCGAAGTTGCGCAGCATCAATATGTCTGATGTTACCTGGACAAAAGGCTTTTGGGCCGATAGGTTTAAGGTTGCTACTGAAACCATGGTGCCGAATATGTGGGCAATTTACAACGACCCGAAAATAAGCCACGCTTTTAAGAATTTTGAAATTGCGGCAGGCTTAGATACGGGTGCTCACGCTGGACCATCTTTCCATGATGGCGATTATTACAAAACGCTAGAGGCTATGGCAAGTTTATATGCCTCGACTAAAAATCCAAAATTAAATGAAATGATGGATAAAGCCATCATTGTAATTGGAAAATCGCAACGCGAAGATGGATATATCTACACCAAAGCCATGATCGAACAGCGAAAAACAGGTTCAAAAAATCAGTTTCAAGATAGGTTGAGCTTTGAATCTTATAATATCGGTCACTTAATGACGGCCGGCTGCATTCATTATCGGGCTACTGGAAAAACCACCTTGTTAAATATCGCTAAAAAAGCAACTGAATATCTGTACAATTTCTACAAGTCTGCGTCTCCAACATTGGCAAGAAATGCAATTTGTCCATCACATTATATGGGTGTAGTAGAAATGTACCGCACCACGAAAGACCCTCGATATTTGGAATTGGCAAATCACTTAATCGCCATTAAAGGCAAAATCGATGACGGAACGGATGATAATCAGGATAGAATTCCGTTTCTGCAACAAACCAAAGCAATGGGGCATGCTGTAAGGGCAAATTACTTATATGCAGGCGTTGCCGATTTATATGCAGAAACAGGAAAGGATTCATTACTAAACACGCTGAATTTGATGTGGGATGATGTAAACCAACATAAAATGTATATCACAGGTGGTTGTGGATCACTTTATGATGGCACTTCACCCGATGGTACTTCATATAATCCTGCTGACGTTCAAAAAATCCATCAGGCTTTTGGTCGCGATTATCAATTGCCGAATTTTACTGCTCATAATGAAACCTGTGCCAATATCGGCAATGTGTTATGGAACTGGCGAATGCTCCAGATTTCAGGTGATGCAAAATATGCGGATGTAATGGAACTGGCTTTGCACAACAGCGTTTTATCGGGAATCAGTTTAGATGGAAAGAACTTTTTGTATACTAATCCACTGGCTCAATCTGATGATTTACCTTTTAAACAGCGCTGGTCGAAAGATAGAGTTCCATATATAGGCTTATCAAATTGTTGTCCGCCGAATGTGGTTAGAACCATCGCCGAAGTGAGTGATTATGCTTACAGTATATCTGATAAAGGATTGTGGTTCAATTTATATGGAGGTAATAACTTAAGCACCAAGTTAGCTGATGGTAGTAAAATTTCATTATCGCAAGAAACCAATTATCCTTGGGATGGTAAGATTAAGATAACAGTTACAGAAACAAATAGTAAAGCATATTCTATGTTTTTTAGAATACCTGGATGGGTTGCTGAACCTGAAATCAGCATCAACGGAAAACTGCAACTTCTTCAATTGCCTTCTGGTACTTTTGCAGAACTAAATAGAGTTTGGAAAAAGGGTGATATTATAGAATTGATTTTGCCAATGAAAGTGCAGTTCATAGAATCCAACCCTTTGGTTGAAGAAAATAGAAATCAAATTGCTGTAAAACGCGGTCCGATTGTATATTGCCTGGAATCTATTGATTTGCCTGGCAAAAGTATATTTAATGCTTTCGTTCCTACGTCAACAAAGTTTACTGCCAAATCCATAAATATTGATGGCGCCGAAATGATGAGTCTGGTTGGTAATGCGAAAATTGTAGAACCTAATAATTGGAAAAATGTGCTTTATCGCCCAATCGATAATAAAAATACGGAAACAGAAATAAAATTGGTGCCATACTTTGCATGGGGTAACCGCGGACATTCGGAAATGTCTGTGTGGTTGCCGGTAAGCAGGTAAAATTAAATCGAACGAGAAAAATGAAACTAAAACTCACGATACTTCTTAACCTCGCATGTTGTTTCCTTGCATCAGCAATGGTTAAACCTGCATCTATTTTTACCGATCACATGGTTTTGCAACAGCAAAGTAATGTAGCCATTTGGGGTTGGGCGAAACCGCTAACAAGGGTGAAAATTAATACTTCGTGGAACAGAGAGCAATATTCGGTTACATCTGACAAAGATGGGAAATGGAAAATAAAAGTTACTACGCCAGCTGCAGGCGGTCCGTATGATATCGAATTAAATGATGGCGAAAGATTGTTTTTAACGGATATATTAATCGGTGAAGTATGGTTTTGCGGTGGGCAGTCGAATATGGAGATGCCAATGAAAGGCTTTAAAAGCCAGCCAATCATAGGATCTAATGAAGTGATTTTAAAATCTACTAATAAAAATATCAGACTTTACACCGTTCCACGTTCCTCAATTACAGAGCGCCAGGATAACAGCAAACCCTCTCTATGGAAATTGGCGGCACCCGAAACCGTCTCAAATTTCAGTGCAACAGCTTATTACTTTGGTTCCTTATTGAGCGAAATGTTAAATGTTCCGATAGGGATTATAAATGATAGCTATGGTGGTTCTTCGATCGAAGCATGGATGTCTCCAGAGGATTTAAAATCATTTCCTGAAATTAAAATTCCATCAAAAGGAGATACCATTAAAGAAGTTAGCAGAACGCCAACAACACTTTACAATGGCATGCTTTACCCGGTTATTGGATATTGCATAAAGGGTGCCATTTGGTATCAGGGAGAATCGAATTACGAACGCCCTGACAGATATGAGGACTTATTCCCAGCAATGGTATCTTCATGGCGAAAGAATTGGGATAATGGCGAATTTCCATTTTATTATGCTCAAATTGCCCCTTACAATTATGCACAACTTCCACCATATCATGTAGGTGGAAAGTATAATTCAGCATTTTTGAGGGATGCACAACGAAAATCGTTGACTAAAATTTCGAATACGGGCATGGCCGTTTTAATGGATGTAGGCGAGGAAAAATCAATCCACCCAGCTAATAAAAAACAAGGGGGAACGCGGTTGGCTTATCTCGCTTTAGCCCAAACCTATGGCATAAAAGGTTTTGGTGCGTTAAGTCCAACCTATGAATCCATATCTATTGATAAAAATAAAGCAGTAATAAAATTTCAAAACGTGGCAAATGGATTAACTTCATTCGGCAAAGAATTGAGTTTGTTTGAAGTAGCCGGTGCAGATAAGAAATTTTATCCTGCGAAAGCAGCGATTACTGGAAGTAGCATAACTGTATCGGCAGAACAAGTGAAAATACCTGTTGCCGTTCGTTACGCATTTAAGGATTTTGTAACAGGCGATTTATTTGGAAATGATGGTTTGCCAGTGTCCTCATTTCGTACAGATGATTGGGAGAATTAGCTTTACTTCATTGCGAGGTACGAGGCATCTCTTATAAAAGTAGATTTCTCTACTTCAGTCGAAAGCCGACTTATAATTGAAAATGAAAATGATTTTAAACACAGAGACACTAAGCAAATCAAATATTTCGGCTAAGACTTTAAATGTTCTAACATCTCTTATATGGTCAAAATTTTTGAGTCCTTTCTTGTTGCTCTTGGTATCTCTGTGGTTCACTTCAAATGCTTTTTCGCAAGAAAAAGAACTTTCTAACGTAATCTGGACTTCCCAAAGCCATAATTCATCAGAATCGATGCCTGTTGGAGGAGTAGATATTGGCTTAAATCTCTGGGTAGAGAAAGGCGAAGTTTATCTTTATTTATCTCGTAGCGGCACTTTCGATGAAAATAATACCCTGCTCAAACTTGGTCGGGTAAAACTCAAATTCAGTCCTAATCCTTTCGATGGAAAAACTTTTAAACAAGAACTGGTTTTAAAAGACGGATATGCTCAGATTTCGGGATCGAATGGTAATTTGAATACTCAAATCAAAGTTTGGGTCGATGTTTTTAATCCTGTTATTCATGTAGATGTAAAATCAAATCAAAGCATTACCACAGAAGCGAGTTATGAAAGCTGGCGATTTGAAGACCGGATTACGAAAGGCAAAGAAAATAACCAAAATTCTTACAAATGGGCACCACAGGGAATTGTGAAAACTACGAAAGATGAAATTGCTTTTAAAAACAATTCTGTGCAATTCTATCATCAAAATAAAGGGGAAACCGTATTCGATGTTGCGGTAAAACAACAAGGTTTAGAAGATAAAAAATCTGAATTATTTAATCCGCTTAAAAACCTGATTTTCGGTGGTTCTATGGAAGGCGAAAACATGGTTTATGCAGGAAATTATGATGGAAATTATTTAAACACAGCTTTTAAAGCATGGGTTCTGAAAAGTAATAAGCCATCAAAATCTGCGAATATTATCATCAAATTAAATATTTTAAAGGCCGAATCTATTCAGGTTTGGGAAAAAAGTTTAGATGAAATAAACGCAAAAACCAATCAAAACAATAGCATAAAATGGTGGAATGACTATTGGAAAAGAAGCTTTATTTACATTAATTCAAAAGATGAGGAAGCAAATCAATCAGCTAAAAATTATCAGCTTTTTCGCTACATGTTGGGATGTAATGCTTTTGGAAAATACCCGACAAAATTCAACGGTGGATTATTTACATTTGACCCCCAATTAACAGATACAACTTTAAAGTACACCCCTGATTTCAGGAATTGGGGAGGAGGAACACACACCGCCCAGAACCAGCGTTTGGTTTATTGGCCAATGTTAAAGAGTGGTGATTTTGAGCTAATGAAACTTCAATTTGATTTCTATTTCGATTTATTGAAAAATGCAGAAATCAGAACTGAATTGGCCTGGGGGCATAAAGGCGCAAGTTTTACGGAGCAATTAGAAAACTTCGGTTTACCAAACCCTGCCGAATATGGGTGGAAACGCCCCGCTGATTTTAATAAAGGCATGGAATATAATGCATGGCTGGAATATGAATGGGATACGGTTTTGGAATTTTGTATGATGATTTTGGAGACGGAAAGATATAATGGGGCAAACATTGAAAAATATCTTCCACTGATTGAAAGTTCACTTACTTTTTTCAAAGAACATTATACCTATCTGGCTAAACAAAGAGGCGCAAAAGCATTGGATGCTGATGGTCATTTGGTTTTCTATCCGGGTTCGGGTGCTGAAACCTATAAAATGGCGTATAACTCTACCTCAACAATCGCTGCTTTAAAAACTGTTTTAGAAAGATTGATTTCCTATCCGGGATTATCTAATATACAAAAAACAGAATGGCAGGAGATGTTGAAAACGATTCCACCGATAAATTTCAGAAATTTCGATGGGCATACCACCATTGCGCCTGCAAAACTGTGGGAACGAATTAACAATACCGAAAGTCCGCAATTGTACCCGGTTTATCCATGGGGGATTTATGGAATTGGAAAACCTGGATTAGATACAGCAATAAATACTTTCAAATATGATACCGACGTTTTAAAATTTCGCAGTCATGTAGGCTGGAAACAGGATAACATATTTGCTGCCAGATTGGGTTTAACCGAAGATGCAGCGAATTTTACTAAGGCGAAATTGAAAGATTCCGGTCGACGATTTCCTGCATTCTGGGGACCGGGTTTTGACTGGACACCCGATCACAATTGGGGCGGTTCGGGGATGATTGGTTTACAGGAAATGCTGCTTCAGGTAGATGGGAAAAAGATTTATCTGTTCCCTGCATGGCCAAAAGATTGGGATGTGCATTTCAAGCTTTATGCACCCTATAAAACTACTGTTGAAGGAACTTTCAAAGACGGAAAATTAATAAATTTAAAAGTATTGCCCGAATCGAGAAAGGCAGATGTTAAAATAATGATAGAATGAGAGATTGAAAGAATGATTGAATGTCCCAGCGATATGCAAGGGAAAATTCGCTCATTCAAAATTCAATTATTCACTAATTAAAAAGATATGGATCTAAATTTAAAAGAAAAAGTTATTATCGTTACTGGTGCTGCTAAAGGTATCGGACGCAGTATCGCAGAAGTATTTGCAAAAGAAAATGCGGTTGCAGTTATTGTGGGTAGAAAAGCAGAAGATAACCAAAAAGTTGTTGATGCGATTGCCGAACATGGCGGACAAGCGGCACAGTTTGTAGCCGAATTATCGAATCCTGAAGATTGCAAAAAAGTCATTGCAGAAGTCGTAGCTAAATTTGGTAGAATTGACGGCCTGGTAAATAATGCAGGTGTTAATGATGGTGTTGGTTTAGAAAGCGGAAATTATGAAGATTTCATGGCTTCACTGCATAAAAACGTGGTACATTATTACTTAATGGCGCATCATGCTTTGCCAGAGTTGATCAAAAGCAAAGGCGCAATAGTAAACATCACTTCTAAAACAGCCGAAACCGGACAAGGAAATACTTCAGCTTATGCTGCAGCAAACGGTGGTCGAAATGCCTTAACCCGCGAATGGGCAGTTGAACTATTGAAGTATGGAATTCGTGTAAATGCAGTTGTAGTGGCAGAATGCTGGACACCCGCTTATGAAACATGGATTGAAACTTTGCCAGATGCTCAGGCGAAATTAGATGAAATTACAGCCAAAATTCCATTGGAAAACAGAATGACAACAGCTGAAGAAATCGCTAACATGACCGCCTTTTTAATGTCGAGTAAATCGAGCCACACTACCGGACAAATTATCCATGTTGATGGCGGTTATGTCCATTTGGATAGAGCTTTGGCGAACGCATAATACGTGTTGTCGTCATTGCGAGGCACGAAGCAATCTCATTAGTTAATTAAAGGGAGATTGCTTCGTGCCTCGCAACGACGAAAATTACTCACTCATTCTATCATACAAAATTCACTCATTATAAAATGAAAACCCTTACCTGTACAACTCCTGGTACTTTTGAATATTCTGAAACTGAAAAACCAGAATTAAAAAAAGACCATTCCATTATAAAAATTAAACGAATTGGTATTTGCGGAACAGATTTACATGCTTTTGAAGGCACACAGCCATTTTTTAATTATCCACGAGTTTTAGGTCACGAGCTTTCGGGAGAATTGGTTGAAGCTGATGGTGCCGAAGGCTTTTCAATAGGAGAGGCAGTAACATTCATTCCATATTTTAATTGTGGAGAATGTATTGCTTGCCGCATGAATAAACCAAACTGCTGTGTTAAAATGCAGGTTTGTGGTGTACATGTTGATGGTGGTATGCGGGAATATCTGCAAGTTCCATCAAGAACGCTTTTGCATGGAGAAGGCTTGAGTTACGATGAGTTGGCTTTAGTTGAACCTTTGGCAATTGGAGCGCATGGTGTCCGCAGAGCTGATATTCAACCTGGCGAATTCGTGTTGGTTATTGGTGCCGGACCGATTGGATTGGGTACCATGGAATTTGCAAGAATTGCAGGAGCAAATGTAATTGCATTAGATATCAATGAAGACCGGCTGGCTTTCTGTAAGAAAAAATTGAAAGTCGCCCACGTAGTTAATGCGCTTTCTGAGGATGTTACTGAACAATTGAGCAAGATTACGAATGGCGATATGCCAACGGTTGTTATCGATGCAACAGGAAATCAAAAAGCCATAAATAACGCTATAAATTATATGGCTCATGGTGCAAGGTTTGTATTAATCGGCTTGCAAAAAGGAGATTTAATTTTCAATCATCCTGAATTTCATAAGCGAGAATCTACTTTAATGAGCAGCAGAAATGCAACCATTGAAGATTTCGAACACGTCATCAAATCAATGAAGGCAGGCTTGGTAAATCCTACAAACTACATCACGCATCAGGTAAAATTCGAAGCAGTGAAAGATGAATTTGAAAGCTGGTTAGACCCGAAAAATGGTGTAATAAAGGCTATGGTTAGTATTGATTAGTTTTATTTTGCGGAATCAAGTAGGATAAATTCATTCTAATGTTATAAAGGCGTTAGACTAATTTTTTATATCTCTAAAGGTTGATGTTTTCACCAACCTGTAGAAAATTTTTAGATTATCTGTATTACAACCATTGCATTAAGATCCTGAAATAAGTTCAGTATGACGATCGGTCATGTTTGGAGCCACTGAAATGCAGTTATCTATTATCCCACTAGATGGTAACATTAGTAATTAGAATTGCGAATATAAAACCCAACAAAAAAGCCGATAATTTGTAAAAACTATCGGCTTTAAGATTTGAGAGCTTAAATAATATTATTTGTAGGCAACCTCATTCCAATGCAATTCATTTCTGAATTGGTTGATTTTAGTATCTGCACCAATGTTCACATATTCTAAACCTGCAATATTGGCAAAATCCAATAAATGTTCGGTCGTTAAATTCTGACTATAAGCAGTGTGGTGAGCGCCACCAGCGTAAATCCATGCGGCACAACCTGTTTTCATATCTGGAAGTGGTTTCCAAAGAACACGAGCAACAGGTAGGTTTGGTAAATCATTTTCAGCTTCAACAGCTTTTACTTCATTAACTAACAGGCGAAAACGGTTACCCATATCAATCAAAGATGCATTTAAAGCATCGCCGCCAGCAACATTAAATACCAAACGAGCGGGATCTGCTTTGCCGCCTATACCCAAAGGATGAACTTCTAAACTTGCTTTTCCTGATGCTAAACTGGCATCAACTTCAAGCATGTGCGAACCTAAAACCATTGAGTTAGCAGGGTCGAAATGATAAGTGTAATCTTCCATGAAAGCATTTCCACCAGCCAAACCAGCGCCCATCACTTTACAGGCACGAACCAATGCTGCAGTTTTCCAATCTCCTTCGCCAGCGAAGCCATAACCATCCGCCATTAAACGCTGAGCCGCAATTCCTGGTAACTGAATCATGCCGTGTAAATCTTCGAAAGTATCAGAAAACCCTTTAAAGCCACCATCTACTAAAAACTTTCTTAAACCAAGTTCGATTTTAGCTGCATCATAAACTGATTGATGTCTGGCACCTCCCGCTTTTAAATCTTCAGCCATTTCATAAGTTTCTTCGTATTCACTCAATAAACCTTGAATGGCTTCTTCAGGTATTACATTAATTACAGCTACCAAATCACCTATGCCATAAGTGTTTACTGCAAAACCAAACTTCATTTCTGCTTCCACTTTATCACCATCTGTAACGGCTACAAAACGCATGTTATCGCCAAATCGGGCAAATTTAGCACCTTGCCAATCGTTCCATCCGGCTGCGGCTCTACACCAGGTATCAATTTGTTTCGCCACTTCTTCGTCTTGCCAATGGCCAACCACAACCTTACGGTCTTTACGCATGCGGGTAACCATAAAACCGAATTCCCGGTCGCCGTGCGCACTTTGGTTTAGGTTCATAAAATCCATATCAATGGTATTCCACGGAATATCTCGATTAAATTGTGTGTGTAAATGCAACAAAGGCTTTTGTAAAACATTTAAACCTCTAATCCACATTTTGGCTGGAGAAAAAGTATGCATCCAAGTAATTACACCAATACAATTTTCATCGATATTGGCTTGCTGCAAGGTTTCGAAAATCTCTTCAGTAGTTTTTACAATAGGTTTGTACACAACAGAAACCGAGATATTTCCATTTTGGTTTAACGATTCTGCCACTTCTTGAGCATGATCCGCTACTTGTTTTAAGGTTTCTTCACCGTACAAATGCTGTGTACCGGTAATAAACCAAACTTGTAATTTTTTTAAATCAATCATTTTATTGTTGTTTAATCGCTTAAGCGTTTTAATTGGTTAACTGAAATACCAGCTAACTAAAAATTTTATTTTTTTGAAAAGCAGGTTCCTGTTTTCCATCGGTTACAATAGTCCTGCTTTCCGTTTTATTCTCCCGATGTAATATCGGGATCATGCTCACTTCAATTAGGTTTATTCTATTTTGGTTAACCTTACTATCATAAACCCGACAGGAGCGGAAATACTTTTTGTTATTTTTACTAAACCTCGCAGGTTTTTAAAACCTGCGAGGTTTAAATATCGCAATACACAATGACAAAAAGATTGGAGCAAATGGCGGGACTATCGTAGCCGAAGTACCACTAGATTTGCTTTCCAAATCATTATTCTTTTCTCTTCAATATTTTAACGAACCGTCATTCTGAGCGTGTCGAAGACCTATCATGAAAGTGCATCGACAAGCTCAGCATGACAAAAGTTTTTACTATTTCTGTCCGTAATATGCTCCAGCACCGTGTTTACGCTCGTAATGTTTTTCAATTAACGAATCTTTCAATTTTGGTGCCTGAGGATTAATTTGTTGAGTTAATAAAGCCATTTGTGCTACTGCTTCTAAAACTGCGCTATTGTAAACTGCTTTTTCAGCTGTTTTACCCCAGGTGAAAGGAGCGTGGTTGCCCACTAAAATCATTTCTACTTCTTTATAGCTCAATCCTAAACTATCAAAATGATTCATGATTTGAAAACCAGTTTCATACTCATAATTTCCTTTAATCATGCGATCATCCATAGGCGGAGCGCAAGGAATATCAACCGTTAAATGATCTGCATGCGTTGTACCATAAATTGGAATAGCCTTTTGCGCCTGTGCCCATGCGGTTCCATAGGTAGAGTGCGTATGAACAATTCCCCCAACATCTTCCCAATGCTTATATAAAACCGCATGGGTTTTAGTATCAGATGATGGGCGTAATGTTCCTTCAACAGTATTTCCATCGAAATCCAATATAACCATTTTTTCAGGAGATAAATCTTCGTAGGGAACTCCACTTGGTTTAATGGCAAAAACACCTCTGGTACGGTCAGAGGCACTCACATTCCCGAAGGTAAACAATACCAAACCCAGTTTAGGCAACTGCATATTGGCCAAGTAAGCCTGTTCTTTTATATCTTGATAAATGCTCATGATAAATAAGGTTTTACATCCTTTTTGTTGTAACGCTCCAAATATCTGCCTAAGCCTAAGTATTGCTCATAATGCATGCGATACATCTTTTTCTTTTTAATATTTGGTGTATATTCTTTCTCAAAGCCAGTTCCCATTGCTTCCATAGCAGCCTCGATATTAGGGTAAATTCCTGCAGCAACGGCTGCAAACATTGCTGCGCCTAAAGCGCAAGTATGTTCGAAACGGTGGATTCTGATTGGCATTTCTAGAACATCGGCCATCATTTGCATAATGTAAGATGACTTTTTAGCTACGCCACCAATACCAATAATTCCTTTTACCGGAACGCCTTGTTCTTTAAAACGATCTACAATTGCTTTGGCTCCAAAACA
This sequence comes from Pedobacter sp. Leaf250, assembly GCF_920984735.1. Classification (GTDB taxonomy): domain Bacteria; phylum Bacteroidota; class Bacteroidia; order Sphingobacteriales; family Sphingobacteriaceae; genus Pedobacter. The sequence goes on from NZ_CAKLBU010000012.1 coordinate 106,871, forward strand.
AGTTGCGGCGGCTAAAGCACGGAAAAACCTTGGTGCATCAGTTCCTAAACCTAAGCCTGTAATGGCGCCTTTTAGTTCCTGATTGGCATCTGGAGTTCTTCGGCCGTTTAACCAATCAATGGCCAATTCGGCGTAGTCATCATCATCCAAAGCTTCTGCTTGTTTGCTTAAGTTAGCAATTATTTTGCTTTCCAATTCATCTTTTAAGGCAATAGCTGTAGCTTCATCAATTAAATTAGATTCTGTAAGTAAATGATTTAATGGCCAGCTAATTAAGTTTTTGAACCAAGCGTAAACATCACCAAAGGCAGATTGTCCGGCTTCTAAGCCAGCCATACCCGGAATTACCGATCCATTTACCTGGCCGCATATTCCACTAATGAGTTTGCCGTGCAAATCCTGGTTTGGTGCCACCAAAATATCGCAGGTACTGGTGCCCATTACTTTGCTTAAATAATATGGTTCAATTTGTCCGCCAACTGCACCCATGTGCGCATCGAAGGCACCAACACCAATTACCACATCGGTATTAAGACCTAATTTATTTGCCCATTCATCGCTTAATGTCCCAGCAGAAACATCCGAAGTGTAAGTTTCAACAAAAAGTTTTTCTCTAAAATTTGCCAATAGCGGATCCAGGCTGCTAAAGAAACTTTCTGGTGGTAATCCATCAAACTCCTCAGCCCATAAAGCTTTATGTCCGGCTGCGCAACGACTGCGTTTCATTGTTGCTACATCGTTTCCGCCGGTAAGTAAAAATGGAATCCAATCACAATGTTCTACCCATGATTCTGCACTTTTTTTAATCGAAGAATCGACTCTCAAAATGCGCAATAATTTAGACCAGAACCATTCTGAAGAATAAATTCCACCAACATATTTTAAGTAGTTGACAGGAAATTTTGTAGCATGCTCATTAATTTCAGCAGCTTCCTTAACTGCTGTGTGATCTTTCCAAAGTACAAACATGGCGTTTGGATTCTCTTCAAAACCTGGCGTTAATGCTAGGGGAGTTCCTGAAGCATCAACCGCAACAGGACTCGATCCTGTAGTATCTATCGAAATTCCTTTAACCAGCTGCGCAATTTCCGATCCTCCGGCTTTCGCCAAACAATCTTTAATGGTGTGGATTAAGCCCTCAATATAATCTAAAGGATGTTGTCTGAACTGATTAATGGAAGGCTTACAATATAAACCTTTTTGCCATCTCGGGTATAGAAAAACGGAAGCCGAAATCTCTTTTCCGTTAGCGGTATCTACCAAAACAGAACGAACAGAATCCGTCCCGTAATCCACGCCAATTACATAGTTTGCTGTGCTCATAACAATAAATAATCGTCAAATTAACGTTTATTTATTTAAACTAAAAAATTTTAAATATTTTTTTAATCCACAACTTTTGCAAAATGCTGTTCTAAAGTCATATAAAGCTTAAATTGTGGTTTAATAAAGGAATTTGATAACCTAAATTTAATCTGCTTTTTAAAAACAAAAGCCCTGCAAATTTTGCAAGGCTTTCAATATTGTTTGCTTTAATTTAGACCTTTTTTGGTGGCAAATCAAAAGCGATAGCTTCATGCTCAAAATGGCCATTGTGGGCACCATCGCAAAAGGGTTTGTTTTTTGATAAACCGCAACGGCAAATAGAAAGTACTTCTCTTCCTTGCAAGCCATAAATGTTGCCATTTCTATCTACGATTTCGAAATCACCTTCAATTTTTACCGATCCGTTATTATTGATTGTTAGTTTTGTTTTTGACATAAATGTTTTGTTAGTATGCTGCAAAATTAATGCAAACAGAATTGTTTTACCCTATTAGTTTGCAGTTTAGAATTGTTCCGCTTAGTTAAACGTTACAAACAAATAGTAAATCAAGAAGGACGAATAATTGGAATGCAGTCGCGAATATTAATCAAGAAAAACCAATGAATGAATTTAATATATTTTAGTTATTAGATAGATTGTTTAAAAATGAGTTTAACAGCAGATTTGAAGAAACAATTAATTGCTAGATTATTAGTTGGCATATTAATTTTAGCATTTTTTAGCATTTCAATACTACAAAAAGGTGAAAGTGGAAATAACGGCATGTCTCCCAATTGGCAAAAGATTTTGCCCTTTATACTTTTTTTTATTTGGGAGGCATTTCTGGTTATAGAAGCCTTTTATCATTTTTTAAATCAGCGCAATAGCTATGGATGGGGCAGGATTTATACTATAGCATTACTTGGTTTATTATTTTTTGCAATCATGTACGTTCAACATCAATATTTTTAAGATAATGTGAATGAATTTTCGGAACAATGTTGATTTATTTTGATTGCTATGCAAATTCAAATTTGAATATCGTTAAAAGTAAATGTTGTTGTTTTTTACCTGATTAGATCATTACATTTAACATCATCACTCAATATGAATATAAAACTGGTATTATCAGCGCTGCGAATATTTATTGCTTTTTCGGTTGTGTTGTTTACTTTTTCCTGCAATCAATCTAACCTAACCAATAAAGATTTAAAAGACATCAGTATAATTAAAGCTAAAATAGAAATTCACCAAAGTCTGGAAACGCAAAATAAAAATTATGCGAGGGTAGAGTTATATGATAGCAATAACCATGAAATCAGGAATGATACGGTTAAGATTTTTATCAATGGATCAAAACTTGATTATACTATAAAGAATGAACTTTATTATACAAAAGATTATTTCTACTTAGGCCAAAATGCTAATCCAATAAATAATAAATACAGATTGGAAATAGAATTGCCTAATGGTAAAAGGTTTTTTTTAGCTGAAATAAATGCATTAAAACCTGTAAAAGGGCAAGATGTATTACATCCGAAAAAGGGTAATCTGGATAATGATTTTCTTTTCAGCTGGAAAAATATGGGCGATGTAAATCAATTAATTGTTGAAAAATCGATTAGAACAAAAGACCCCAAAGAGCCAAACATAACAACTTATAACAGCGATTTAGATACTGCTAAAATAAATGGCAGCGGTAGCTTCATTATACCAAAATCTGGTAAAGATGAACAAGTAAGCATCTTGAATTTTATAGCAAACCAAACGGGAACAGTACATCCAAGATTATTAAAAGATAGCAAAATAACGATCACTGGAGAGCTTGAAATAAGATTAGAAAATAGTTTATAACAGTTTAGTGGATATTGGAAGAATAAGATTTTAAATGAACCAGGTAAACATTTGTACAACATCGATATGAAATCATCCAGCTTAAAATAGTATAGCAGAAATAAGGGGAACAGATATTTGATCGATTTGATCCCTAACAAAAGCTATTATTTTATCGATTCAGAGAAAACGATTATTATTCCCGGTGGTTATCAAACATATTAGAAGCAAAATTATTGGCTTACTCAAATGGCAAATTATTACTATGAAGTTATCTTACGAAACACATTTTAAGTTGCTTATCGTATGAGAAATTTAATAATCTTTTTCAGCTTGATTTTTGTCTATGGTTGTCACACTTCGATTAAAAATGAATTACAATCCAATAAAAGTCATGCTAAAATACCTCTGAAGGCATCCGCAAAACCTAAGGAAGAAATTCAGCGAAACACGAGTGATAGCAAAATTTTTAATCAGTGCGATCCAAATTGCATTTGGCAATATTACCATCCTTTTACAGATACCAGTTATGTGTTTGCGGTTCAAAATTGTGGTGAAGATTTTTTTGATAAGGGTAAAACTGCTCGAATTTATTTTGGGATAGATAGGGGCAAAACTGACAAGATAATCTGGGAAGAGGATGTATTCATCAAAATTCAAAATGATTTTATGGAATACAAAGATTTTAATGGAGATGATATTAACGATATACAGATATTTTCCGAAACAGGAGCCAGAGGAGCAAATTCTTTCTATTTTTTATACTTAGTTGATGCTAAAAAAAAACAAGTTATCCGGGTGAAGCATTTTGAGGATATCGTTAATCCCGAATACAATAAAAAACACGATGTAATTTTAGGGTATGGTTTTTCAGCGACAAATCATTATTCTGTTTACAAAATATCTGAAGACAAGAAAGTTTACCAAATTGGTGCAAGTTTTGATGATGATTTTGATGCTAATGAGACTATATTGGATTCCAAAATCACCGAAATTTTAAGTAAAAATAAACAATGAAAAATTTATCAATACTCTTCGCATTCGCTGTGCTAATTGCTTGTAAATCTGATAAGCCAAAAGCACAAAATAGTGAAAACGATACCTCAATAAATAAAGTTGTTGAAACGGCAAAGGATGATTTAACACCATCAAAATATATTCCAGTTATAACCTGGGTCGATGATTTCAAAAACTTTCGGCAAGCAATATATATTAAGGATAAAGCCAAGCTGAAAACTTATTTTAACTTCCCGGTTGTGGCAACAGAGGATTCCAGTCTGTGGTATTTGGTTCAGTTAAATGATAGTGAATGGCAAAAAAGGAAGGCGAAATATGGCAGCAAGGCAGATTCATTTTTTGAAGAAGATTTTGATAAATACTTTGATGCTATTTTTGATGCTGATTTTACTAAAACCATCATGAAAGTTAAAATGGATAAGCTTTTAAGTGATCAGCATGCTGAATCGCCACAATTTACATCGAATGATTACACCTATCAAATGCTTGTTGATTTTTATCTAGAGGAACAAAACGCCCTGTATTTAAATATGAGTTTCGGTAATACCGCAGTTGATGAAAATGGAGAGAAGGTAAGCGAGGGAGAGCACAATAATATCTATATTTTCCAAGTGATAGATGGAAAGAAAATCATTTTTAAAAAGTTTACCGTCGCTGGTTAACTTCATCATAACACATTATGCAAATACTCTAAATTTTAAGAAAAAGCTTTAAGTATTGACGAATAATAAACAAAGCCTTGCAAATAATAATTGTGTGATTTTGGTAAAATGAAAATTTATAGTTTGGTATTTATAATGGTAAATAAATATGAAAATACTAAAATTCCTTTCGCTATTAATCATCGTATCTATTGCTACAGCATGCTCAAATTCGCCTAAAAGTGATGGGGTAGATTATTTCTCTAAATCAGGTATTGAGATTCCAAAATACAGTAATGTCGAAGTAAATAATCATCTAAATGATTTCAAAAACCTTTGGAACGTATTATCTACTGCGGTTAAAAATGATGATAAATCTTATTCTCCTGAACTAAGCATTCAATTTTCTGATTGGACAATAAAAGCGCTTAAAATGGAGGATAGACTTAAAGCCGAGGAGCGAACCAATTATTATGCATTTGTAGAAGAGTTAGCAAAAAAGTGGGATGGAGAGAAAGATAAATTGGATTAAAAATGGGAAAAACAGTCTTACTCTTATTTTTAATGTGTGTAGTTAAACCAATCTACGCACAATTGCCCGAAGAAATAAAATGGAAACATTTGGAGAAAACCTATAACGCCGATAGCAGTCAGCTGGTTCTTTCATTAAATAATAAGCTTCTGCAAGGGCAATATAAAATCCCCTTTGATGAAGGTGGTTTCGCCTTGTATAACATCAAAAAAGGAATGATCAGTGGCGATGCCTTTTGGTATTCTCAAGGTGGAAGAATGGAATGCAAACTTCAATACAAGAATGGCGTTCGAAACGGATTAAAAGAAAATTTTGATAATCAAGGTAAAGTTTGGCTTCGCCAGGAATACAAAAATGGCAAGCTAAATGGTTTGGATGAAATGTTTAGCAGCGATAAACTGGTTTACAAAAGTAACTACAAAAATGGGTTGAAACACGGTTTGCAATATAATTACATGAGTGGCACTTTAATAAGCGAAACCAATTATATTGATGGTTTAAAGAATGGCCTCTCCAAAACCTACAGTCCGAATGGAGAAATTTCTTTGGAGATAAATTATAAAGATGATAAACGGAATGGTATTTACCGCACCTATGCCAATGGCGAACTGATGATGGAGGTGAATTATCTAAACGGGATAGAAGATGGATTATCAACATCATACGCCTTAGGCAAAAAAACGATGGATTTTGAATATGTAAATGGCAAGAGAGAAGGCATCGGACACATGTACAAAGCAGACGGATCGATACTTTTTACACAATACTACATCAATGGCGAAATGGTAAAGAAAGATATTTATGAGAAATATCAGCAAAGCCAAAATAAAAAGTAGTTTAAATTAAAACACTAATTATGAAATTTTATAAAATCTTTTTGGTTCTATCGTTGATTTTAGCCATCAACTTTTCATATGCTCAAAAAGCAAAAATAACATCTATACTAAATTTTACTGGCACAATTAAAAGTTATGCAGTAGAGATGACTTTAGAAATTTCAAAAGATAATGATAGTGTAATGGGCGCTTATTATTATACTAAAAATGGATATGACAGAAAGATTTATTTAAAGGGAGTTCTAAAAAATAATTATCTCAAGTTAACAGAAAACTCGTATAACTTTAAAAAGAAATCGTACGAAGATTCTGGATATTTCAATCTTTCCTATCAAAACAGTGCTCTTAATGGAAGTTGGCAAAAAACAACCGATGCACCAAAGCAAAACATATTGTTGGTAAGTCTTATTCAACGAGAAAATATTTCGATCTTCAATTTGGCTGATTACGATTTTATTTTAAACAGAAAGGCTTATCAATACAAATACACGGAAGATTATGTTAAAGATTATTCACAACTCCTCAATCTTCAAATTCAACAAAAGGGCATTAGTAAGTGGACCATCAAAAGTTTTGATGACACCGCTTTAATGGATGATACCAACATCATATTGGAGGATCTCAACTTTGATGGCTTATTGGATGTAAAAGTTCCGATCAATTATCCAGGAAGAACCAAAGGGGATTTTGGGTTTATATATTTAATTTATGATAAAGCCAGTAACAGTTTCAAACAAAATAAGCAATTGAATGAGATGGAATTTGTTGGGCTTGACGCATCAAAAAAAGAAATTTTAAAATATGATGCTGATGGTAGCGGTAATGAAGGAACCAAGCATTATATATGGCACAATGGTAAATTATTCCTCCGTTTAGAAGTAAGAATATATGAAAACGATGCTTTTACTCATTTCACAGAATACAGAATATTAAATGGAAAAAGTATAGTTGCCAGGAAATACAAAAGAAAGTAAGATGGTAAAAGGGCGATTGCATTTCTTGGCATTTTTATTAATCTTAGTTTCTATGCAATCTTGCATTTCCAGGCTTCGGCGACCGGAAATTACAGGAGTGATTGTAGATTACGATAAAAATCCGATCTCGAATTGCAAGGTTGGTGAGGTTCTAACAGATAAAAACGGAAGATTTAAATTGATGGAAGAACGCTACAACGCTTTTCTACTAACTGAAATTTTTGCTATGGAAGCACCTCCGTTAATGGTTATGGAGCAAATAGAGAAAGATGGCTTTGAGAAGGATGCTATTTCTATGTTTCATAAATGGGGTGGAGGAAGAAAAAAAGGTGCAAAAATCAATCTCGATACAATCTATTTAAAAAAGATAAATCAACCATTTAATGTATCAGCATTGCTAAAAAACAGCAACTGGCAAATGGGCTTTACAAAAAAAGCAGATACATTATACTTGGTTAAAAATGGTTTTGAGGAATGGTGCAAAACGGATAGATGCAATCCATTTTATTCAGAATACAAGGCGCTAACTGATAATTACTTTTATGGCGGTAAAAATCTCCCGGAAGGAATGATTAAAAGATCTTTGGCGATAAAGTTTGATACAGAAAAATTACCGATCAAAATAAATATGATTTGCGAATATAAAAGCACTTTCGAGGGGCCAAACCGTCTGCCAGATACGGTTAATACTAATGGAAGTTACAAAGTTTTAAGTAATGCAGAAATAATAATTGATGCAGGAACGCTGAATGAGCTAACTGGTAAATACAAAGTCACTGATCTTGATTTATTCCAAATGAAGTTAACGAAGACGAAATGAAAAAACCGTTTTGTTATTATGTGCTTCATAAACATCATCATTGCTCAAAGTAAAACTGATGGTTTATATACAAATGCGGATGAACTTGCTCGCCACGAAATATTTATAAAATCGGTTATTTCATTGATGGTATGAACCCAAATGAAAAAAAAAATGAAGCACCGAGAGACAATTAAAATATGACAATCATTTTTATTATTGCGTTATTGATATTTCCATTTATTAGCTGGCAGATTTATAATATAACCAGAAAAAATGTAAGCACTGGCGTTAAAGTTATTGAGTTTCTATTTATAGCGGCCCTTGTAATTTCGGTAGGCCTGTTTTGCTTTGCATGGATTTTTAATAGCGATGATTATTATAAGGCAATTGATATAATTGATGGAGGATATTCGCCATTTTCTTTAAAGCATGTGCCAACACTTGCAGTTTATTTTGTTTTGGCTATGTTTAGCTTGGTTAAATTAAGGTTTCAAGGCCGGGCCATGCCGCCATTAATATTTGTGTTATGTGTAGTTTTTGTAGTGATCGGCTTCCCAATATCCCTCGCCATTATATTGCAGGTTTCAAAAATTAAAGCAGACAATAGTGGTATGGGTATCCTATTTGCATTTCTGCCGTTCAGTTATATGATATCTTCAATTTTTGTTCTATTACATACCACTCTAAATGAAGCTAAATTGGCATCAAACAGAGTTTATCATAATAAAATTTTAAACTATCTGAATCAGAAAATGGCAACTGTAAGTACACAACCTTTGTGGGTTTTATTATTGCTGATACCTGTTTTTATTTTGATTACTGCTATTTTAATGCTTTTCGGTCAGCATGCAAATTCCATAACCAAAGTTTTTACCGAAACCACCACGTGGGCTTTTTCGCAAAAAACACATCCTCCGTTTTTAGATCATAAAGGGCATTACTTGTGTACAGTTGCTGCCTGCGGCGATCCACAAATAGTTAAACCCATTCGCTTGGGTAAAAGGCATGGTTACGAAATAATCGTAAATAGACAGTTAATGGTGGCCAATGCTTTTGAAGATCTCATTCAACAATACACACCTGCTTTACATAAAGTGATCAGAAGTTTCTACGATCAATATGGTTATTCTTTATCAAAAAATATTACTTCAGCCAAAGGCTCAAATTTGATTTATATTTTAATGAAACCATTAGAATATTTTTTCTTAATTGTGCTTTATTTATGCTGCATAGAGCCCGAAGAACGCATTGCTAAACAATACAGTATGTAATTTTTTGAGCCTTCATATTCATAAAAAACCGTTATGCGAAAATTATATCTTTATTTCATTTTTGTGATTTGTTTTGCTGCATGTAAATCAGATAAAAAAGGAATTCAATCAATAACGACTGGTTCTTCTTTTAAAATAGTAGGATTAGATACCTTGTCATCCAATACTGAAAAAACCAAGCCCTCAGTCTCAGTATCAAAAAAGATTTTTACTGATACCATAACTTTTATCGAATATGACGACAATGGCGATTATCCACTTTTATTTGCGAAGAAAGGAAACCAAAGAAAAACCTTTATTTATCAAAAAGAGGGTAAAATTAATTTTTTACGCGATGATGAATTACGCATCCAATGGAAAGCAGATAGTACCTGGATTTCGGGTGAAGGTGAAAAATTAGAGTTAAGGGAATGGATTGTAAAAGCATCGAAAATAAAGGATGGCAGCGTTTCCCGATACAGAAAACAAAACCGAAAACCTATTAAGTATTGGCATGCAACAGATGATAGTTACACCGATACTTTTAAGGATTATCTCTATACCTTGATAGAATATTATTTAGCCAATACCAAAAATAAATTGGTGTTAGCAAACCAAAAAGCTGATGCCAATTTCAGTTACTCCATAGAAGATGGTCAGAAAGAAGGTCGATCCTACACTATTATTGGACTTTCGAGCATTGCTGAAGGCCAATCAAATATTAATGCGTGGCTTTATTTGGATAATGAAACCAGAAAATTTTATGAATATGATTTAGCTCAAGACAAACTATTCGAATTTAAATAATTCGAATGATATTCCAATGAGCCATCCTACAAATAATAAGCTAAAACCAGCAGATATAATATAAACTGTTGCGAATAATTAATTGCCAAATAAGACATTTTAAAGAGCTGTATATTTCTTTCACATTGAAGTAATTATGGAAGATAATAAAACAGTACAAACAGCAGAAAAAATTAAGGCTGCAGCAATGGGTTTTATTGGTGCTGGTATTTTTAGTCAGGGAACCTTATATTTTCGTCCACAATCGAGTTATAATGTTCCACGAATATTGTATCCAGTGTTTGAACTTTTGGGGAATAAAGGTTTAGCTGTTGCAATGATTATATTGGGTTTGCTTTTGCTTTATTTTGGCTTTAGCAAATGGAAAAAGTTTAATGGTAGTCTTAGTGTTTTTAGTTTAATCGGTGGCGTGTCGCTTGCTCTATTTTTCTCCATATTGCTTTTAACAGGAAAGAAACAGCAAAGCACTCAAGAAATATTAAATGCATCAAATCAAGATCGTGAAAAAGCCATTGCTGGTATGCAAGCGATGGATAAACCTGATTTCGGAAATAAAGCAATAGACAATCATTTTGTAATCTTTGAAATTAGCCTGAAGCATTATAAGGAGGCTGTTTTGCGAAAAGATGATACCGCAGTTGAAGCAAGCCAGGCAGCTTTTGCTAAATGGAATGAACGGGCATCGGCATTAATGCTAAAACTACCTACAATTGCAGAAAAACAGCAAATGGCCCTATATGTAGGTAAACTAAATATGAAATGGCAGGAAGTAAAGTAGACCTATGGAGCGGCGATAGTACAGATAATTTTAGTTGATGAATATCTACAGAAAGAATATTTTAATAATTCTATTTTCGGTTAGTGGCTTTATATTAAGTATTGCCTACGGCTATTTCTTTCGAAACTTCATCAATCAGCCTAGCTTTCAAATAAAAGATCAGGAATATAAAATGTTAAGTGAAGGAATTGAATCAGATAAGTACACCATTTCTCTACTATTCAAAAACGGCTCTGCAAGTAATCTTTCAGGGCCTTATTGTTTTCCTGAAATGAAGAAAACTATTTTTGGTAATAATCATGAAGATAAACGTGAAAAAACATTTTATAAAATAGATAGTTTAGGGGATTTAACGGATAGTATTTCATTTTCCAATAATTATAGCACTCATATTTTTGGATCCTATATCCTGCAAGACACAAAATTTTCTAGTTGGATTATTAATGGCGATACCTTAAAGAAAGATTACATCGAAGTGAATCCCAAAGCTGATTGGAACCAGGAGAAAGTTGATCGAGAATTCTCTCGTTTGAATCAAAAGGCAGAAAGTGTTTTTTATTTTCAAGCCGATCGCTTGTGGGGATATGATGATCCTAAAAGAAAAAATCAAATAGATAAAGCAGTATTTTTAATCGGTGGTAAATGGTATGCGCTTTATGGAACGAACCTTTATGTTAATTTAGACGATCTTCCAACTGATCAATTAAACAACCTGGTGCCAAATAACAGTCGGTTTGATAAACCAAACAATATTGTTTATGTAGCAGACTTTCAGAAAACCAACAGGATTAAAAAGAATAGGTGGGATGGTTTCGCTTACCTTAACTTATTTTACAAAACTGATACTATAAAAATAAAATTAAAGCTAACCCAAAATGAAACACTTAAACAGGGTGAAAGTAAGTATGCTTGGTACAATGTAGAATATTACAAACCAAATGGTTTACCATACGCATTTATAGTTCAGGATAATGTTTATTATATAATTAAAAGTAGAAAATAGATTGAGAATTAAATTATCATTTTTAAAGGCTTTTTTAATTTCACTGGTAACTACTATCGGGTTGTTGATTTATGTATTTGCAAATCCGGAATTAAACAGCGGCTATGCAGGTTTATTTTTCTTAAGCATTAGCCCGGCAGTATTAATAGGAATTATTGGATATTGCTACCTTATAAAACTATTGGATAAACTAAATATTCTTGCACCCCATTTCATTTTTAGGTATTTGGTACCTTTTTCGGTAATATCATTAGCCATTTGGATTGCGATAAATTGCGGTGATGATCCTTACATTGAGGCTTATCAACAAGATAATTTTCAAGATTATATTACTTATTTTTTTGATTTTGCACTATCTGTTTTATTGCCATTAGCAATAACTTTAGCCGCCATTACAGCAATGCTGCATATCGGGAATGATGAAACAATGAACGATCAAAACCAACAATAGTTGTGGAATATTTGATCTTATCAATTTATTACTTTAATAATATAATTTTTGTTTAACAATTAGCCATTATTTTTGTTCAAGTATAATTAACTAAAATTTATAAAATGATTGCAACAAAAGGATATGCGGCACAAAACCCAGGTACAGACTTAGCACCTTGGGATTTTGAACGCCGCGAAGTTGGACCACATGATGTTCAATTCGAAATATTATTCTGTGGCGTTTGCCACTCAGATTTACACCAAATTAAAAATGACTGGTTTCCAGGTATTTTTCCGATGGTTCCAGGGCATGAAATTGTGGGACGTGTTATTAAAGTGGGCGATCATGTAAAGAAATTTAAAGTAGGCGACTTGGCTGGTACGGGCTGTATGGTAGATTCTTGTCAGGTTTGCGAAAACTGCAAGCAGGATTTGGAACAATACTGTTTAGAAGGAAATACTCAAACCTATAACGGCTTAGAAAGAGATGGCAAAACGCCAACTTATGGTGGTTATTCTAACTCGATAGTAGTTAGAGAAGAGTTTGTTTTGCATGTTTCTGACAAATTAAATTTAGCTGCGGTTGCGCCATTATTATGTGCGGGCATTACCACTTATTCTCCATTAAGACATTGGAAAGTAGGTAAAGGACATAAACTTGCGGTGCTTGGACTTGGTGGTTTAGGGCATATGGCCGTTAAATTTGGAGTGGCTTTTGGCGCTGAAGTTACTGTTTTAAGTACATCTCCAAAAAAAGAGGAAGATGCTAAAAAACTTGGTGCGCACCATTTTGTAGTAACTACTGACCGCGAACAGGTTAAAGCTGCCAAAGGAACTTTCGATTTTATTCTGGATACGGTATCAGCAGAACATGATTTTAATATGTATCTATCATTGTTGAGAACAAACGGAGTACATATTTGCGTTGGTGTTCCGCCGAAACCTGCTGAAATTGCTGCTTTTAGTTTATTAGGTGGTAGAAAAAGCCTTGCAGGCTCAGGAATTGGCGGTATTGCTGAAACTCAAGAAATGTTAGATTTCTGTGCAGAAAACAATATCGTTTCAGATATCGAAATGATTGATATGAAAGATATTCATAACGCTTACGAGCGCATGGAAAAAGGGGATGTTCGTTATCGTTTTGTAATTGATATGGCTACTTTGTAAGAGAAGTATGCCGTAATTTAAATGCCCAGCAGATTTAAATTTGCTGGGCATTTTTGTTTCTGTTAATTATGTTTGATAAATAGTTAGCAAAATCATTAAAAAATCTTCGACAAAGTAAACATCACATTTCTAGGTTCTCCTGGGAAAATCCGGGTATAATTATAACCTGCAATCCAATATTTTTGATCGGTTAAATTATTCAGATTCATGGCCAACCTTATTTTGTTGATGGTATAATAAGCGGCAATGTCCAAAGTTGTGTAGGAAGGAAGCTGAAGACTGAGGATTTCTGTATTTCTAACAGAACTGTAATTTAATCCTGCACCTAAACCTAATCCTGCAAAAAGACCGTTTTGGATCCCATATTTAAGCCAGAGATTGGATAAGTGCTTTGGGGCATTGGCTTTTTGTAAACCTTGTTCAGTTGAAAGGCCCTGGACTATTATTGCTTTATTCAAAGCATAGTTTGCATTAACTGATAGATTTGGCAAAATATTTCCGATGATTTCGATTTCCATACCACTGGAACGCTCTTCACCACGCTGCCTTAGCAAATCCGTATTAACAGGGTCGTTTGCACTAACCAGGGTGTTTTTCTGCTCAATTCTATAAACTGATAAGTTAAGAGCCAATCTATTTTCAAAGAAATTTCCTTTTGCACCAGCCTCGATCATATTACTGGTAGAAGGTGCAAATGGTCCACCATTATTGGGGTTGTTGAATGTGGATGGACTTTGCGGCTGATAACCTTCGGTATAGGTTGTATAAATATTAACCAGTGGATGTATTGCATAAACCACTCCAGCTCTTGGGATGATTGCCTTTTGAACAATACGGGTTTCGTTTGATTCCTTGAAGTTGGTGTAGTCTGTATAATATTCTCCACGAATACCTAATAAAACCTGAAGTTTACCAAATGTGATCTGATCCTGAAAGTAACCTGCATTTACAGCATATTTACTTTGTGCATAAATAGTTGGCGAGAAGAAATAACCTGTTGTGCTGCGGATTGGATATTGTACTTTCTGCAAATCAAAATGTGCAACGTTTGGCACAGGATTGCCCGATGCATCCAATAAGTAATCACTTTTTCTGGCAGGGTTATAGCTATTGATGGCGCCCGTATTGGTGGCATTTCTGTAACCACGGGCAACATTTTGTGTGCTGCCCACCGGTCTGATTTGCTGTATGAAATCATAACCCAAAAGCAAGGTATGGGCAAAAGCTCCGTGTTTTAGTTTGTATCGGAAAAAAGCATTGATATTATCCGAACTAATCTTCTGCAACCTGTCGAATACCTGCATGGCAACTTTGGAAGGGATTTCCTTTCCGTTTCCGTCGACAGCAAAAATATTGCTCGTACGATGTTCCAAAAGCTTTTCGTCCCAGGCAAATTTCATATATGAGGCATTGATAGATAGATTTTCATTGAAATCATGAGTCAGGCCAAGATTCAACTGCAGGTTTTTAACCTTATAAAAATCATTGGGTGCACCTATTGCCAAACTGATTGGTGTGGCGTATATATCGTTGACAGCGCTTGCCCCAAAAATTGGCTGCCCACGGTCTATTTTACTGTTATTTTGATTGTAAACCAAATCAACATTAATCCTTGTCTTTTCTGATGGTAAAAAACTAAAGGAAGGTGCAATCATGTAATTTTCGGCACCTTGCAAATTCCTGAAACTCTCATAATTACTATATGCGGCATTTAAACGATAAAGGATTGTACTGTCTTGATTAACTGGTCCTGTAAAATCCGCCGACCCTTTTAAAGTGTTGAAACTTGCACCGGAAAAGCTAAGTCCATATCGTTTCTCGGCTATTGGTTTTTTGGTCACAAAATTTATGGTTCCTCCGGGTACGGCATTTCCGAAGAGTGCAGATGCGGGCCCTTTAACCACTTCAATCCGTTCGAGATTTGCGGTTACCGGCTGGTCAAAATAGCCAAATGCTGCCCTAAGTCCGTTGATTAACCTGGGCTGGTTTTCGCCACTCCGAAAGCCGCGAATCACAATATCGTTATAATTGGAATATCGGTTTACGCCACTCATTACTTTGGTTGCGTCCCAGGCCCGTTCAATTTGTCGATCCGCTAATAACTCTTTTGTCACCACGCTCACCGATTGTGGAATATCTTTTAAATAAGTGGCGGTTCGGGTTGCACCAAATGTATAATCACTTTTGTAGGTGCTTTCCTTTCTCCCAAGAATTTCAACCTGCTGAAGCTCATCAGACGACGATTCCATTACAATCTGTAAATGTTCTGCGTCACTTTTTTGTGTATCAATATTTCTTGAGATGGATTTATAACCCACGGCAGAAAAAAATAACTTAAACTTTCCAGCCTGTGACAATAAAAGTTTGAAATTCCCATGCTCATCTGTTGATGCAGAAAGATCTAACGTTTTTAGGCTAACCGTAACGCCTGACAGTTGCTCATCCTGCTGATTCACAACTTTTCCAGTGATCAGCAGGTTTGAGGTTTGCCCGAAAGTATCGCTAACGGGACATATAAATAGGTATAAAAAGGCCATGAAAATCCATAGCCGGATATTAATTGAGTTCATCTGGTTATTATTGTTTGTTTGCTTTGAGTGATGTAGCTAAGCGTGTTATTCTAAAATATTATTCGAGGATTTGTAAATAATTAAGCCTGCAAGAATGGCGATTACGGTTGCACCCATCATAGCAATTAAACCATTAAAGATCTGTAGATCATCTGCCTTTGACCTAAAACTCATTTGCGGCTCACTGGCAAAATCATCATGTGTGAATGGTAAATTTTTAAAAAGAAAGGGATAATAAAATTTTTTTAAGCGCTCATGGTAATTCTTGCTCGCTAATAAGAAATCAAGCTGCGCCTGAAAACCCGTTCCAGAAATACCATTTATGGTCTGCTGAAGTTTTGCTGCTGGTGATAGCATATCAAGATTTGCACTTAATGCAGCTCTTGTAGTTAGTTTCTGCATATAATTTTCGAAAAGAGATTCTACTGATGCATCACCAAGCTCCTGAAAAGCAAAATACCATTTCCACTTAAAGGCACCCTCCACAGATGTAGTATCTTTAAATTGAGGGTAACGCTGAAAAAAGCGTTTCATGGTTTCAGCCCTGGGTTTGTCCCAGCCCGAATGAACTTCCTGCCTCTGTTTCAGACTTATCGCCAAACCTTCATCAACAGGAATTTTTACCTCGCTATAAGTTTTTGCCAATACCGGAAAAATAACCACTAATAACAGCCAGATGCCCAAAAGTGAAACGGCATTAAAAGCCGAATTGCGTTTGATGGCAATAATGGCAAAGGAAACTGAAAACCAGAAAAGTGCATAAAGCAATATAGCCATTAGCCAGGTCAATGCCCTTGCATCAATAACAACATCAGCCCATAACCATCCGGTAATGGATAATGTGAAAACAATAACAGCAACAACAATAAACCTAAAAGTGAGTTTGGCAAGCAAGAAAGTAGAAAGCTTTACCGGAAAAGATAATACCAGTGCCAGCGTTCCCTGTTCCCTTTCGGAAGAGAGCACATTAAAACTTATCGAAATGATAAATAGGGGCAATAGAAAAACAAAAACAAAGGCTAAATCGAAACTTCCAACAGATAATTTAAATGGGTTGGTGTTTTCAGATGCATATAATTGGTTTTGAACCGCTAATAACCGAAGCTTTAAATAGGAGGGGGCAACATCCCGCTGACCAATGGAAAGTTTTGCCCAGTTGTCTGGTAAATTTTTAGCAAAAGTCGAATGATAATAACCAATATCGCCTGCGTCAGCATCAGCTGGAAATTTTTGCTTCATTTCCGCAATGTTTTCCTGATAGAGTTTATCAAGCGCTTCAAGTTTTGATTTTTGGTTATTGATTAAGCTGCTCCCAGAATAAATACCGTATAAACCAGACAAAAGAATTAACATTGCGAAAAGCAACATGCTGCGCTCAGAACGGAAGTTTAACCATTCAAAATAAGTCAGTGTACGAAATTGCTTGATCATAAGATGGAAATGTTTTTGAGAATAGTAATGCATAAAATATAGATACCCAATGCCCAGATGTATAAAGCAAATATTGAAATGAGGCTTGGGAACAAAACCTGCCAAAATGTGGGCGGGTTATAGCTAAACTCAGGATAGTGATTGTATTCTGATTTATCTAAACGGGTGTCTTTAGCTTTATTGGCCAATTTATAAGCTTGCAAATGATTGAGGTGTTGCGCAAGTTTGAACCTGTAACTTTCAGCAGCATTTAAGAAGGTAACATAGTGCCTGAAATCAGAACCAGCCATCGACATAGAAATCGCTCTGATAGATTGATATGGGTTTAAAAATCCAGACCATTTAGAAATATTATTTTGCTTCTCGTAGGTATTCACCAGTTCATCAAAATGTTTCTGATAAAGTTTACTGCTAAAAGCTTCACCCTCGGCCATCACAAGCCCGCCCAAATTTACCGGTAACTGACTGGCAGAATCTACACCATATTTTTTGAGCAGTTTTTCCGTGAATTCTTTTGTTCTCTTATCCTGATCATCATGTCCATTAATTCCGTTTTTTGCCTGACGGTGAATAGCTGCATCCATTGCTGCTTTAGATGGAGTTTGGAATAATGCATCCCCTAAACTCACGGTTAATTTTGGTATCACCACGCAAAAGAATATCCAACAGCCTAAGAGTGCAATTAATGCCGTTTTTGATTGCTTGCATAAAGATGAGATGAGTACAGAACCTGTGATGAAAATGAAAAAATATGCTGCATAACTTAGTAGCATAGTGAATAATCTCAGGGCTGTATCGAAATTCCAGGGCTCATTGTTTATTACTAAACTCGTTAATATGGCAATCAGGAAAGCCGGAAAAATAACAATCGTAATCAGCAAACTAAAGCCCATTATTTTGCCCTTTGCAATCTGCTGAATAGATATTCCCTGGCTCATCAGCAATTTTAATGTACCGTTTTCACGCTCCTGCGTAAAAGCATTGAAACATAAAAAAATGATTAGCAAAGGCATGAGCCACTGCATTACAAACGCCATAGTCATTTCGCCAATTCGTATGAGCGTGTTGGATTGCTGCGCTTGTGAAAAGTTAGCGCTGTTTTGCTGGTGTGCTTCCAGGTAAACCATTGTTCCGGTATAAGGATCTAAGCCGGCATCAAGAAAACTTAATGCTGATTTTGGCCGGAATGCGTAAGAACCATAATGTGCTACGCGGTGCGGATGCCTGTCTGGTTGACTGTGAAAATCTTCTTCGGCATGATGTTGTGCCAGATTTCGCTCTGCCTGCAGTATGCTGTAACTTTTGTATCCGCTGATAATGGAAGTAAATAGCAAAATGAAAATTATTATGGCGAAAACCATAAAGCGTTTATCCCGCAATGCGGAATAAAATTCCTTTTGTGCAATTGTTCTGATCATCTTTAAGCCCTCATGTAATCCAGGTACAAACTCTCAATTTCAGAGGCATTAAAAACCGTATGATCTAAAAGGTCGATAAGCTGTCCGTTTCTCATGATACCAATGCGGTTACTGATTTCTGTTGACCGGAAAATATCATGGGTTGCCATAAAAATGGTTGTGCCTTTTGCCGATAATCCTTTTAAAAGTTCAGAAAATTCATTACTTGCTTTGGGATCCAGACCAGAAGTTGGCTCATCAAGCAATAATACTTTGGCATCTCTGGCAACTGCAGCCGCGATACCAACCTTCTGGCGCATGCCTTTTGAGTAGCCACCTACATTTCTTTCAATCGCATCAGGCTGAAGACCAGAGGTAATCAGCAGCTCATCCAGTTGATCTTTAGCATAATTGAAACCAGCCAGGCTGCTCAATAAAGATAGGTTTTCCCTTCCGGTGAGATTTTGGTAAAGCATTACGTTCTCAGGGATGTAAGCCAGGAATTGTTTAGATGCTACGGGCTGAGCGGAAACATCAATACCATTAACGAAAGCCTGTCCGGAAGTAGGTTTGATAAAGCCTAAAAATAGATTGATGGTCGTGGATTTTCCAGCACCGTTCGGACCAAGGAGACTAAATATTTCTCCCTTGTTAAGTTGCAGATCTAAAGAAACCAAGGCCGTTTTTTGCCCATAAGTTTTAGATAGCCCTGCAGCTTCTAAAATAAATTGCATAATAAAAAATTAAAATGAATGATCTCGACCATCGTAAAACGATAATCAGATGAAAATGAAAAGTTTAGGAACTACAACGTAGTTAGCATATTGCAGCAGGAGGTCCTCTGCCAGTTATCTGAAATATTATTGAAGTATACTGTGCCTGGCAGAAATCAAAATTTATTACAACCGAACTTGGATTAAAATCAGTTAAATATGTACATTCAGAAGGATAGAAATGGCTGTTAAAGTGATTAGCAACCGACTTGCAGAGTTCACAATTCAGTTGATATTGCTGAATGGAGGTTGATTTTGTATCGAGGGATTTTACAGTTGAAAACCCTGGATGTCCACTTGAAAAGTCATGGTGCAAACATTCAGCCGTACCCATACTGAATAGAAATATCAGTAAGATGCGTGAAATGTAAACTAAAACCTTGTGGTGGATGAACCTCATTTTGTGCAACAAAGTTGCAGGTATTTTTTTTAATAGACGAATTTATTTCAAATGACTTCAAATTTTTGGGAAAAAGTTAAGATTTCATTATTTCCTAATTCCCTGTACAAAAACTCAATTTTCATTATTGTCTGATCAATAATATTAAAGAATTAGCTATGATATTGATCGCTTTTAATTCGGGTTTTAGAGGCTTCAATTTATTTCCGGCTGAAATAAAATATCTGCTTTGCGGTGGCATAAGCGGGATCATTCTTGTATGGCCCCTCAACCGACCAAGTCATCTTATTGTTTTCTATATTGATATTGTAGGTTTCGGTAGGGTTATTTGTTATGCTGATATAGTTAACATTGTTGAGCTTGGAGAAACTGTAGGTGTAAGTCCTTTTTCCCCTGTTGTCATAACTGTTCACCGAGTTGTTGTCAAAATATTCCCAGGTCTGCTCACTGGTACCCGACTGATCTACTGTGTTTGCCAATTTTCCACTCGCATCATAATATTCGATAATGGCGCCTGTGGTAATCCAGTTTCCCAAAACTTTTTGTTTGAGTAATGCCAGATCGTCAATAGTTGGCGTGTCGTTTGAATTTTTCTTGCAGCTGATAAAAAAAACAGAAAGAATCAGGG
The DNA here is from genome assembly GCF_920984735.1 of Pedobacter sp. Leaf250. GTDB lineage: Bacteria > Bacteroidota > Bacteroidia > Sphingobacteriales > Sphingobacteriaceae > Pedobacter. Next base: position 127,448 of record NZ_CAKLBU010000012.1, read on the forward strand.
TAAATAGGGACAGTTTAAGTTTCATGCAGATAATTTTTATGAGCAACATTTTGTTTCAATAATAGTTTGATTACCTGTAATAAATAATATAAGGCTAATCCACCAGGTCTCTTCTACGCTTATTTCAATGGAAAGCCAAAGGGAAAATTCGCTGATTGATATCGCTTCGAGGAGTGGAATGGATGGATTAATTTTATTGAGATTTACAAATGATTTAAATATAATGGCTTACCATTAATCGAGTAATCTTATGGGAGATCTGTTATTTATGTAAATAAGTATTCGGTACAATATTTTTCCGAAAATTTAAAAATAGAACAACTAACAGTGCCAAGTAGGGTATACAAAATAGAATTCCTGGCCAAGGCTGATCCCACATGGCTAATAATAAGATAAATACAAAGACAGCAGGTAGCAGAAAAAAACTTGTGGCACTCCAGCCAGGACTGGATCTCACCCGGTTATTGAGATTAAGAAAAATTGGAAATGTTCCCAGTGCAAAGCAAAGGTTAATTCCAATAGCAATGCCATAAGGAAGATTATTGAAATCTGAATCACCGGCTCCTATATATTTAAGGGACGACAAGATAAACAGGCCTAAAAAACTGATGATTGTGGAACCGAAAAAACAAATGATAATCAACTTCAAATACTTCATATTGATAAATGTTAAGGACATTTATTATAATAACGAACAAGCTGTACATATGTTTAAATGATTTTTACATCAAAGGTCTGAAGTATTTTGCAGGTATCATTTTGTAGAAGTGGGAATGATATGATGCTAAACTCTTAAATCTTACTGCAGGAACTTGTTTGATTTATCATCCTTATTTGATTATTTAAATTGCCTTTGATATTAAGGATTCTTCATTTGTGTGAAGAAAAATCATTGCAAACAAATATGCTAAAGAAAAAACGGGATCACAGCAATAGCCATAATCCCGTTTATCTAAATTATCTTTTCAATCTTTATTCAACTTCTGTTTAAGCGATAGTTAATATGATAGCTGAGCGTGAATAATAGAAAAATTTAACTAATCAAATAACATCTTTAGTAAACAGATTAATTAGCTGCCTTTTTAGTATCATCATTATTAATGCTGCGTTCACTTTTTTTAATGGATCCTTTAAGTTTTCCAAATTTCCAGTTCATCGCAAAACTCACTCGTCGGAAAGGGTTTTCTCTGATGCGTTCCTGGGTAAAGTTTACGCCCTCTGTGTAACTTCTATACTCCCGGTTTTTTTGGAATGGATTCGCTACCATAGCAGTTAAGGTCAGTTTATCTTTGATAAGATCCTTACTTCCGCTCAAACCTAAATAATAATAGTCATTGGATTTACCTTGCAACATCACATCCGGTGCACCATAATTAAATGACACGCTTGTTTTCCAGGTCTTCTCGAATTTATAGCTGGTGGTGAAGCTGGTATATCCAGTGATGCCACTGTTTTCAGCAAGTACGCCATTGATCATTCCCTCAAGCCAGATGTAGTTCATATTGGCACTCACATTCAGGTTCCATTTTGCGGTAAGTGGATAATTAAAATTGGCATTAGTTCCCAGCAATCTTGTTTTGCCAATATTGAAGGAAGTTACTCTGGTCAGGTTTTCTGCCGGAAAATAAGTGGAAACCTCTTGCTGGGTATTGTTGGCGAAATTATAACTTAAGCTTAAATTTAGTGAGCCTTTTTTAAAGTTGCTATAAGTTAATTCAAAGTTATTGCTTAACGTGGCCTCTAAATCCGGATTACCAAAATACTCGAAATTAGGCCTGGATTTGTCAACAAAAGGATTTAAGTTCCAGATTCCCGGACGCTGAATTCGCTGGGTGAAGCCCAAACTCAAACTCTGGCTATTCTTTAAAGTTCTGTTTAAAGATACGGAAGGAATGAGGTTGAAGTATTCTGTTTTTACGCTTGTTCCGGTAGTCTGGAAATTACCAGTAACGTAAGTACCCTCAAGGCGTGCACCCGCTTTAAATGTCCAGTCTTTAAGTTTGAGTGTGTACGTGTTGTAGACTCCAAAAATATTCTGATCATTTCCATATACATTGCTTTGCGAAGGATCGATGATGTAAATATTTTGAGCGGAATTAAACCCTAAATATTGGAAATCACTGTCTCCACGCCTCAAAATTGCTTTTACACCTGCTTCTAAAGTAAGTTTTTTCCATGGGTTAACGTAGTCAATCTGGGCAGTTTGTTCTTTCGAGCTGCTTACATTATCCTGTCTGTAATTTATCCCGTTGAAGTTTGTACGATTGGTGAACATCACATCGTTAGTCTGCGGCTCTGAGCTGTCAAAGAATTTATACGATAAGGTTAAAAGGTGTTCCTTTTTATCCCTAAAACTTCTTTGATAGTTGAAGGTGTAATCTGTTCCTCCCCACTCATACCTGGTTTTTCCATCTAAATCGTAAGAGGAAAGTACCGAACCATCCCGCAAATCAAAATGCTGACTGAGGTCTTGCTGGTTATAACCTCCATAGGGATTTACCTCTACTGTGATCAGATTAAGTGAATCAATCTCATAACTTAACTCTCCACCGCCCCAAGCCCATTTGTTATCGGTTTTCTGAAAACCTAAAGAATTCAAGCTCGAAGGAACGGCAACCCCTCTACTGTTTCGCATGTCGCTAATTTTTACCCCATCTACCTGCCATACACCTGTCCCTCCGTATAAGTTTGCACCAAAATTGCCCTGTTTGAGGGTAAAATTCACATTCCCACTTGGTCCACCTGGAGTTTGATAACGGGCATTTACATTTCCATTGTAGCCATTTTCCAGCTTTCTGGACGTAATGATATTGATAATCCCTGATAAGCCTTCGCTTTCGTATTTTGATGGAGGCGTAGTAATGACTTCTATTTTTTGTACGCCTGCTGCCGGCATGCTCTTTAAATATTCTTTTGGATCACGGGTGAGGATACCTGACGGCTTACCGTTAATCAATATCCTATAATTACCTGTTCCTTTTAGCTTTACATTGTCATCTGCATCAACCGACAAAAGGGGAATCTTGCGCATCATGTCCATTACGGAGAGTACTTTACTTTCTGCATCTGCCTGAATATCATATACAATTCTGTCTGGCTCTTGCTTAATAAGGGGCCTGCTGGCTGCTATGGCAACCTCTCCAAGTTCATTGCCGGCTGAAACTACTACAATATTATTGAGGGAGGTATCATTGTTTATTTTAACAGCAATCGTTTTTGACTTATATCCCAAGGCGCCTATAATGAGTTTATATTCTCCTGCGGGCACACCAGTGAAAAGAAATTTCCCTTGTTCATTTGAAACTGCGGTTTTAATTACTGTTGAATCTTTTCGAAGTGCGATGGTAAAATATTCACCAGGTTTTTTTGAAAGGCTATCCACCAGAATCCCTGAGAGCTGGTATTTGTTTTCCTGGGCCTGCGCCAGATTAGATAGGAGAAAGCATTGAAATGCAATGCAAAGCGTTAATAAGTATCTGCTCATAAAATAATTTTGTCTGGTCGGTATTATGTAGTTGTTATATACTAGATGCTAAAAAAATAAAAGTGTTGCATCTGGAATTTAATTTTTATTAAAAACTACTGATAATCAGTGTGATAATTTTAGTCTGAAGCTTATTTGCAAATATTTATATTTCTGCAAAATTGTGGGTAGGAGTTCAATAAGTTGTGCTAACTCAGGCCTAAATAAGCACTGCAGTATGGAAATTGATTAGGTCTTTTGGTATGTTACTGTTTGATAGGCTAAGATGAGTGATTAGGATTAGCATCTGAAATAAACTAAAAAAACACCCTTAATACCTATTTGAAAATAAGGAGGAGAGTTCACTCAAAGTTTCATAATTATAAACCGGTAAATGTACGGATTGTTGCCTCGAGAAGATCATTCAAACTTAGAGAGGAGAGCTTACAGGTAAAGTTCCGCTAACTGTTTCAATAAGTCACTTTACTTATATTCAAAGATCAACCATTCAAATGCCTTATCATTTTGGCTTGGATTTTATTCCAAATCAAAGGCGTGAAATGAATCTGGACATGTGATTGTCTTTCATTCTTCAATTAATTTTAAACTCAAATTACTGAATTGACCTTGACTACTATTAACACTTATTTGATAAGCATAACAACCATCTTTTAGCGGCTCCTCCCCAACAAAATCAATGGGCTGAATAGTGTAAGTCTTGCCATCGATTTCCAACTTGACGAAGGCATAGCGGTAGGCTTTGCTAAATTTTTGGTATGCTGTATTTTTTCCAGCATCTAAATTGCCAAAGGTTACTTCACCTGTTCCCGTATTGACAACCACATTTTTAAAGTTATGGTGACTGCTGTTTAACAGGCGTATTCTGGCCCGGATTGTCCGCTAATCTTCTCTTTTGAGCAACCGATGATGATATTAATCATGAAAATAAAAGCCAGGATTCTTTTCATTTGCTTTATTTTAGGTGGATAAGAATTAAATTACAAAATAAAAAAGCTAACCTCTGTGTTTATATCAGCTTTCCCCTTAGTATTAGTTTGATATTACTGATTACTTCAGCACTACTCCATTAATCTTTAATCTGGTCCAGTCTCCCGGATATCCCTGGCCTTTAATGTAAGTATTTACGTATGGATGCCCCTTCAGGTTAATATGGTAGATGTAATCAAAGGAGAAACTTATTCTGGTATCGGTTTTCTCTGTAACTGTCACTTGTTGGTCGGTATCGGTCCCGGTTCCTATGGTGAAAAACTGTTCGCCAACTTTTGCGCTGAAATCCCCGCGGATAACTTGTAAATCAGGATATTTTGGATCACTGGAGATGAGTTTTCCGTTCTCATCAATGCGCAGGTAACTAATTGCAAAGGCATCGCCTCCTATGAGTGAAACGAATTTATAATAAAGTTTTCCCCTAATCATTACGCTGTCCTTAATTTCGGTATAGTTCTGGCTGTTCATGTACCAGAGATTACCAACCTGCATCGGCAGGAAGGATTGGGATGTTGTAGGCGCTGGTGTTGAAAGTGGTTTTTTGCAGCTGATTACGATGGCCAGGCTAAGCATTAAAATAATGAGTTTAAGCGTTAAGTTTTTCATAGGGTTGGTTTTATGAAGTTTATCTCCTAAACGGGATAATGGGGTTTAACGCTACATCAGCATCAAAAAAAATAATCGCGATAAATTAATCGGTCTTCGAAATATATTAGAAATAAGAATTAAATTATAAAGATGTTCAAAGTGTGTTTTCAAAATGCTAATCCTTTAAAATATCATCCCTAAGTGTTCAATGGAGATTGGTTAAAAATATCATAAACATCATCAATATTTGCCATGAGAGACTTCACACATTGATAACATTAAATTAAAATACCTTCGCGTGTAAGCCTATAATTTTGTGGCTTCAATGATCCAGGATAAGATACGCGAAATTAGGGCAGGAGAACTGCCGGCTTTTAATGAGGCATATTCCCGTTATCATCAGCCAATTTATCAATTCATTTTTAAGAAAACACAATCAGAATATATTGCTACAGAAGTTGTTCAGCTTTGCTTTATCCGTTTGTGGGAGAAAAGAAATTCGTTGAGCGAAACCACCGAATTAAATGTTCAGCTTTTTGGTATGGCTCGCCAGGTAATGATTGATGAACTGAGAAAAGAATCAACCCGATTAAAATACAACACACAATCCAGCCAATATCCTTTTACAGATAATTTGATGAAAATGATCGAAAGTAAGGATATGTTAAAACATTTTGAGCAAGAGATAGAGGCGATGCCGCCGATGCGGAAAATGGTTTTTAACCTGAGCCGGGATAATGGACTTTCATATCTTGAAATCGCTGAAATGCTGGGTATCTCTACCAAAACCGTCGAAAACCATATTGGAAAGGTTTTATCGCGGTTAAAGCATTATATGTTCACCATATTGATGTAGCTATATTAAGTTATTGTTAACTCGTGAGGGCTAACCCGGCGGCGTACGTAATTATAGTATGAAGCCAAACAAAGGAAGAAAACGCAAGCTCAGTGATGAGGTGTTTATCCAGGAAAATTTTAGTGATCAGCAATGGCAATCTTTTAAATCGGATGAGGAATTATCTTCTTCCAAATCAGAAGAGATGCATCGTTTTGTACTCAACGAAATTTTCGCCAGGCAAGCACAAAAGCAAGCCAGAAAAATCAAATTAATTCAGTTCAGTAAATATGCAACTGCGGCATGTGTAACGATGCTTTTAGGTTTTGCATTGTACCTAGGTTTAAACAATGTAAGCAACCAACCTTCAAAAATCAATCCGGTTGCCAAAACTACAATTAAACCAGTTGCAGCAGAAAATATCTGGAAAACCATTAATAATACCGCTCAGGAAATACTAAATTATCAATTGCCAGATGCTTCACAAGTAACCATTTATCCTGGTTCGGGTATCAAATTTAAAAGTGCATTCGATCAAAAACTGCGTGATGTTTATTTAACCGGTAAAGCAAAGTTTAAAGTTAAAAGAAACACTTCGAGACCATTTAGCGTGTACTCAGGTGCTTTAAAAACCACTGCCCTCGGCACTTCTTTTACCATAAATACCAAAGGAAAAAATATTTCTGTTAAGCTGCACACAGGGAAGATTGTCGTGGCAAACGTTAAAACCAAAAAACCACTGGCATACATTTCCACCGTTGGAACCACTTTAGTGTATGATCCAAACCTGGAATCTACCAATTTCATCAATTCATCAAAATTAATTAAAGCCCCTACTGAAGCCATTTCACATGAAGGCGCTGTGATTAATATGAAGAATATTCCATTGGCAAAAGTTTTCAATCTGTTGCATGACGCTTATGGAATTGCAATCAGTACCGATCAAAAAGAAATCAATCACATCACTTTTACAGGCAAAGTTGATACGGTAAAGGAACAACCAGAAGACATCCTAAAGGTAATATGCCTCATCAACAATATGACTTTTACCAAGGTATCAGAAAACGAATTTTTTATTCAAAAATCCAATTAATATAACCAAACAGCATCCACACAAATTATTATGTATTCAAAAAGATTAAAAATGCTAAAACGTATGTTATGCCTCGGCATCATCGGTTGGGCAAGTCCACTTTTGGCACAGGAGCAACCCGTTAAAGGAATTGTTCTGGATATTTCTGGACAGGGGATTCCTGGCGTAACCGTTAAAGCGGAGCATGAAAAAACACGCAAATCGGCGGTAACAACTTCGTCAGGTACCGGATTATTCAGCTTTTCAAATATTGCTCCTGGTGGTCCATATCGTTTTATTTTCAGTTCCATCGGTTTTAAATCCGATACGCTTTCGGGTTATACCGTTACTTCGGGTCAGCAAATTGCTTTGAGTATAAAATTAAAAGAAGCGTCAAATGATTTGCAGGAAGTGGTTATCGGTTATGGTAAAAGTAAAAGAAACGAAATTACCGGTGCCGTAACTTCCATTAAACCCGATGAATTTAACCGAGGTGTAGTGAGTTCTCCAGGACAGTTGCTGCAAGGTAAGGTTGCAGGTTTGAATATTACCAGAAGTGGTAATCCAACTGATAAGCCTGCGGTAATTTTGCGTGGTCCATCGAGTTTTAGGGAAGGCGCACAAGAACCTTTTTATGTAATTGATGGTGTTCCAGGAGCATCAATTGATCTGGTAGCACCGGATGATATTTTAAGCATGGAGGTTTTAAAAGATGCATCATCAACCGCAATTTATGGTTCAAGAGCAGCTAACGGGGTAATTATGGTGAATACCAAAAACTCGGGAAAAGGGCTTGGAAAACTTTCATACAGTGCTTATGGGGCAACTGAAACCATTTCAAATAGTATTGAAATGGCCACAGGCGATGAATTAAGAACTTACTTAAGAGATAACGGAAAAGTATTGGATAAAATTAGTGATGATGGTAGCAATACCAACTGGTTAAATGAAGTAACCAGAACAGGTATATCTCAAAACCATAATTTAAATTTTAATGGCGGTGGAGAAAATTCATCGTATGGTGCCAGTTTAAATTATTTAGATAATCAGGGGATTATTAAAAGGTCAGGAATGGAGCGCTTCATTGCCAGGGCCAATATGGAACAAAGATTATTGAATAACCGCCTGAAAATAAATTTGAATTTAACCAACAGCAATACCACAAATGATAGAATTGCAAGCCAGGTTTATAACAATATGTTTACTTATTTGCCAACTGTAGGTGTTAGAAAAGCAGATGGAAGTTTTTATGAAGACCCCACCAGAACAACCGGAACGGGTGGTTATTATAACCCTGTCGCCTTGCTTGAAAATAATACTTTTCAAGGCAAAAGCAATCTTTATTTAATTAATGGAAACGTTAAAGCCAATATTGTAAATGGATTGGATTTTAACGCAATGGTTTCCATGCAAAGCGAACAGATAAATGAAAACCTCTACAATAACCGGTTTTCGATGTTAAAACAGGGATTTAATGGTTATGCAGAACGTTCATCAGTAAAAAACACGCAAAAGGTATTTGAAGGTTATTTTAACTACGATAAAAGCTTTGGCGATCATAACCTAAAACTATTGGCTGGTTACTCGTGGCAGGAAAACCGCAATGGCGATGGTTTTCAAACATCGGGACAGAATTTCGTGTCAGATGATCTGTTGTGGAATAACCTGGGCTTAAGTAATGGTAACGGCTCAACGGTGGTAAATTATGGCAGCAATTACATTTCTACCCTTCGATTGATTTCCTTTTATGGAAGAGCCATTTACGATTATAAAGGCAAATATTTACTGCAGGCCACCATTCGTAGGGATGGTTCATCAGCCTTTGGTATAAACAACAGATGGGGAATGTTTCCTTCAGTTTCTGCAGGCTGGAATATTGACCGTGAGGCTTTTATGGAAAACGTATCTTTTGTTGATAATCTAAAGATTCGTGCTGGTTATGGTGTTTCCGGAAATTCAATCGGTTTTGATGCCTATACTGCCAGACTCATTTATGGCGCACAAAGTGGATCATATTTTTACTCAAACGGCAAATGGTTAACGGCAATTGGCCCAACACAAAATGATAATCCCAACTTAAAATGGGAGCGTACCGCTACACTAAACATTGGTTTGGATTTTGGCCTTTTCAAAAATAAAGTTTCAGGATCAATCGATGTGTACAACAAAAAAACAACAGATCTGATTGCACCTTATTCGGTATCAACAACACAATATCCTTTTAATGTGTTAACTGCAAATGTTGGCGCAATGACGAACAAGGGTATCGAATTTACTTTGAATACCACACCTGTTAAAACCAAAAACTTCAGCTGGAATACGGCGATTAATTTATCGCACAACAAAAACGAAATTACATCCATCTCTAACGATTTATTCCAGGCCAGTGAGTTTTACACGGCAAGTGTAGGTGGCAGAGGTCAATCGGGCGCTTTGGGTTATCAAATTATTAGAGAAGGGTTGTCTTTAGGTTCTTTTTACACACTTAGATATGCAGGGAAAGATGCTGCGGGTAAATCGATGTTTTACGATAAAGCTGGAAATGCATCAACAGCCAATACGGGTTTTGAGAATTTCGAAGTTACCGGTTCAGCGCAACCCAAATTATTGTACGGTTGGAACAATACTTTCAGGTACAAACAATTTGATTTTAACTTTTTCATCCGTGGTGTTTATGGTAATCAAATCTTAAATGCAACACTTGCTGATATGACTGCGCCTATTTACGCCTTTCAAACCAATATTGCGAAGGAAGCACTTACCGAATCGATTAATGATGATAAGGCTCAATTTGTTTCTGACCGTTATTTGGAAAGTGGTTCTTACCTGCGTCTGGATAATGCAACTTTAGGCTATACTTTCAAAATGAAAGGCAGCAGAAGCTTGCGCTTGTATGCTTCCGGAAACAATTTATTCATCATTACCAAATACAAAGGTGTAGATCCAGAAATCAATATGGCAGGTCAAACGCCTGGTATTGATTACCGTAATTTCTACCCTAAAACCCGTTCGGCAATTTTTGGTCTAAACTTCAACCTATAATATTTACAACGTATAACATGAGAAAATATATAACAGCGGTAGCGTTAATGGCATTGACATTAAGTGCCTGTACTAAACTGGATGTAAATGTGGAATCACAATTAACCAGTGACAATTTTCCGGTAACGCCAGATGCTTTTGTGGCTGCAACAGGAACGGTTTATCAAAAATTTAATGCAGGTTTTGGCACCGATGTTTGGCGGATTTACGAATTGACCAGCGAAGAAGCCATTATTACTGCCCGAAATGGTGGTTATTATGATCAGGGCAGGTACCAAACCTTGCACAAACACAACTGGTTACCCGATCAGCCGATTGTACAAAGTGCCTGGCAATGGGGTTACGCTGGCATCAGCGATTGTAACCGGGTATTGAATTTGCTCGAAAAATCGGTTGACAGCCCTACTAAAACTCAATTTTTAAATGAAATCAGAGCGATGAGGGCGTTATACTACTTTTACATTATGGATATGTTTGGCAATGTGCCGATTACCAGTTTTGGAAGCACTGAAAGTCCTAAACAATCTACCAAAGCAGAAGTATTTGCGTATATCGAAAAAGAACTTTTAGCTGTGTCTGAAGGATTATCTGCTCCTGTTACCGTAACAGCTGAGTTTTATGGTCGCCCAACAAAATGGATGGCTTATGCGTTATTGCAGAAACTTTATATTAACGCCCAACAATATATCGGTAAGCCGATGTATGCCGAATCGATTACTTATGGCGATAAAATCATCAATGGCACATCAATGGTCTTAGTTAGCGATTACAATACGCTCTTTTCGCCTACCAATGGTGCGAATACGGAAACGATTTTCGCTGCCATTTACGATGCCAATTATTCTGCCGGAAATGCCATTACCCGCTATACCTTGCACAGCACTTTAAGGGCAAAATACAATCTTCCGTTTAGCCCGAGTAATGCACAATGTACCTTAAAAGAGTTTTATGATACTTTTAATCTGCCTGGTGATGTACGTAACGCCACCTGGCTTGCTGGTAAACAGTTTCTGGCAGATGGTATCACACCAATCATGAATGGTTCTGCTCAATTAAATTTCACACCGGAAATCATTTTAACCAATGATCAAACCATGGATGTAGGTGCTGAAGTAGGTGGTATTTCCAGAGGCGTTCGTTCAATTAAATTTTATCCTGATCCTAATACAAACAGCAGCACGCGTTTTCAAAACAATGATATGCCGATTTTCAGATTGGCAGATGTTTATTTGCTAAAAGCTGAAGCTTTATTGAGAACAAATGGATCAACAGCTGAAGCAGTGAAATTAGTAAATAGGGTGCGTGTTCGTGCGAAAGCGACAGAGGTTACCACCATTACTTTAGATGGGATTTTGGAAGAACGTGGACGTGAACTGGCCTGGGAAGGATGGCGCAGAAATGATTTGATCCGCTTTGGTAAATATCAGGGCAAATGGGGATTTAAAGCAGGTAACGAAGGTGCTTACCGCGATATTTTTCCAATTCCTGCAACAGAATTGGTGCTTAATAAAAATCTTAAACAAAATACAGGTTACTAAAATGAAGAGAAGAGATTTTGTAAAAGGAACGGCGTTAGGCGCTATAGGTGCGGGAATGCTTGCACCATTACACTCATTTGCCGAAACTCGCGAAACACATTTAGAGAGTGAAGATGTTGCACCACGAAGTGAATTAAAGGATGATTATCCAGTTCATTTTATGGCCGTTGGCGATTGGGGCAGAAACGGTGCTGATCACCAGCTTCATGTGGCCAAACAGATGGGGAAGTGGGCGACCGAAAACCCAAACGATTTCATTATTTCATTGGGCGATAATTTTTACCCGAAAGGGGTTACCAGTGAACATGATCCACTGTGGCATTATTCTTTCGAAAATATCTACACAGATTTTTCTTTGCAATGGGACTGGTATCCGATTTTAGGAAACCACGATTATATTTCTGATCCTGATGCGCAGGTAAGGTACAGCAAAATCAGCCGGAGATGGAAAATGCCATCACGTTATTATTCAAAAGAAGTGGCCATTAAAGGTGGCGGAAAGGTGTTAATGATTTATATTGATACTTGTCCGCTGATTCCTGAATTTCATCAAAGTGAGCAATACAAACCATGGGTGCAAGATCAGCATCCAGAAAAACAATTAAAATGGCTCGATGAAACGTTGAAAAATGCTGGCCCTGATGTAAAGTGGAAAATGGTAATGGGGCACCATCCAATTTATACGGTTGGCCCAAGAATTAAAAACTACGATACGTTAGCGGTTAGAAAAGTGCTCGAAGATATTTTCGAACGCAACAAGGTTGATGTTTATTTATCAGGTCATGATCATTCGCTTCAACATCTGGTAACGCCGGGTATCACGCATCAGTTTATTTCTGGGGCAGGTTCGGAGGTTACACCCGTAAGCAGCGGAATACCCTACAGTAAATTTGAAGCTTCAGATTATGGTTTTATGTATTTTTCAATTGATCAAAACCGATTGAATGCAAAAATCATTGATCACACGGGTAAAAATATTTACGAAACAACTTTGCGTAAACCTTAAAATAGGAACTCATTTACTTCAAAGGCTGTCTTTAAAATTTTGCGTTAAATAATTTGGCATTTAGCGTAAGGTGAAAAGACAGCCTTTTTTATTGATTTAATTTACGGGTTTAACTTTAATTTAACATAGTCAGTCTTTCTTTGTCGCAATAAATCCTTCGACATGAAAAAACACTTCGGCACTTGCCTAATCTTATTCTTTTTAACCTGGAGTGCCTTCAGTCAGGAAGCCGAATTTGGTGGAGCTGTTTTTGCCGAAGTAAAAAAGCCAATTGAATCTTTAGTTGAACTAAAAAAACAATATGCATGGTCAATTGAGCACAATGATGTTGTTTTGGAAGGAGAATGTTTACAGCAAATGGGAAGGGTTTGCTATCGCCAGGGACATTTTAGGCAGGCATTAGAATTCTTTTTAAAGGCAGAAAAAATATTCAGCAGTAACAGCAAACCTTTATCGCTTGCTGCAAACTTAAGCGATGTCGGGGTTTTATATTACTACATTAAACAACCAGATAAGGCGATGAAAAACTATTCGCTCGCATTATCGATTTATCAAAAACAAAAGGATCTAAAAGGTCAGGCCATGGTTTATGGCCATATTGGCCAGCTTTATGAAAAGCGTAAAAGCTTTGATAGTGCTTTCGTGTATCAAAGGTTGGCGTTGAAAATCATCGAAAAAACCAACGATAGGAGCGGTGCTGCTAAAATTTATGAAAACCTGGGCAGCATCTATGAAGACCTGGAGAAATATGAACTGGCAGATCAGCACTTTAAAAAATCACTTTCTTTATATCAACAAGACCACAATGAACTGGGCAGCATTGAAGTGATTAACAACCTCGGCGATATTTTACGTAAAACCGGATATTACAACAAGAGTATAACGGAAACCAGGTTAGCCATGCACCTGGCAAGTAAGCTTGGAAACGCTTATCAACTGGCATCATGCTGCAGAGATTTGGGCAAAGCCTATGAGCTGTTAAATCAAATGGATAGCGCTTATCATTATATTCAGCTGGGCTATAAGTACACCTTAGATTTGTATTCGGAAGATGGCGCCAAACAGGTGGCTTTTTTGCAGGTGCTCTATGATATCAATAAAAAATCAGATGAAATCAATAAACTTCAGGCAGATAAAAAAATCAACCGGATTATTGTAACTTCTGCCACAATCGTGGTTTTGCTGCTTATTATTCTTGGGTTTGCCATCTTCAGCAGGCAACGTTTTAAGCTAAGGGATGAAAAAATGTTGGGTAAGCAAAAGCAAATTGAACATGATTTAACCAGTCTGGAGCTAAAAAATCTTCAGTTGGAAGAGCAAAACCTTAAACAACAGCTGGAGGTAAAAAGCCGTGAACTTTCTACACATACTTTAAACCTGATCAAAAACAATCAGTTCCTCGAAAACCTGCGTAATACATTGCAGGCAATGGTAAAAGATGATAAACGTGACCAGAAAAAACAGATGAATCAGATCCTGACGGAGATTAATCAAAGTTTTAATCACGAAAGAAACTGGAAAGAATTTACGCAGGCCTTTGAACAGGTTCACCATCAGTTCCTGGAAAATCTTAAAAAATTTAGCAATGAGCTCACCTCAGCAGATATGCGGTTAATCGCTCTGCTAAAAATGAATCTTGATTCTACAGATGTAGCAACATTACTTGGTATCTCAACAGATAGCTTACGTGTATCAAGATATCGCTTAAGGAAGAAGCTAAATCTTTCGCAGGGTGATAATTTATCAGCATTTATTCAAGCACTTTAGCCGTTACATTTCAATCTAAAAAATAGATTTTCATCTCTATTTACATGCTTAACAATTTGTTAATGTAACGGTAATAAAAGCATAACGGCGTTTTGGTTGCCGTACATCTTGTTGATAATCAATAGCTTGTTTCTTCGTGTTGCTTTTTGATATATGGATATGGTAACGCTGTTGCCTTTATGTAACCCGCTAAATTTTTCAGTATGGATGCGTGTACACACCTTTGCCATGTCGATAATAAAAAGACATGACCAAACACAATGAATAAACTTTTACAAATACTATTTTTTCTTCTTTTTTGTGCTGGCGCAGCCAACGCTACAAAAATTAAAGGACACGTTTACGATAAGCAAACCGGCGAGGCCATTGTAGGCGCAACGGTTGTGCTTGATAATCCCAGACGAGTAACCAATACTGGTCTTGATGGAACATTCGAATTCAAAGGCATGACAACCGGCCCGGCTAAAATTAGTGTAAGTTACATTACCTATCAAACCATAACAAAAACAATTATGGTAGAGAAAGAAGATAACGAGCACTTAAAGTTTTATATGGAAAGTGATTCAAAAGCGCTGGATGATGTAACCATCAAATCAAATACGGTAAGCTCAACCGATCAGGGTGCCCGCAGACTGGAAAAAAATGCAACACAGATTATGAATATCGTTTCAGGCAGGTCTATTGAGATTTCTCCAGATTTAACGGTAGCCAACGTGATGCAACGTGTTTCTGGAGTATCTATTGAGCGTAACAGCAATGGCGACGGACAATACGCCATTTTAAGAGGGATGGATAAACGCTACAATTATACTTTAGTTAATGGTGTTAAAATCCCTAGTCCTGATAATAAATACCGTTACGTACCGCTAGATCTTTTTCCATCTGATTTGCTTGATCGACTGGAAGTTTATAAAACACTTACACCAAACCTTGAAGGTGATGCCATTGGCGGCGCAATTAACATGGTAATGAAAAATGCTCCAGGCAAATTTCAGGTAAATGCAAATGTTTCATCCGGTTATAGTCAACTCTTCATCGATCGGAAATTTGCCAGTTTCAATTCATCAGATATCAATTACAAATCGCCTTACGAATTGAATGGCAAAAGCTATACCGCCACACAAAACGATTTTACAAAAGGTACGCTTGATTATAAATATAAAAATCCGGCACCAAATTTAATTGGTAGTTTATCACTTAGTCAGCGATTTTTAGATAATAAATTAGGCGTTGTTTTAGCCGGAAGTTATCAAAATACTTATCGTGGAAGTAACAGTACCTTTTACAACACTGCTGTAAATGGAACAGATGCTTATGCTGTGATCACAAATAAAAGTTACAGGGAGTTTTCAGAGCAGCAACAACGTACAGGTTTACATGGAAAAGTTGATTATGTTTTTAATCAAAACCACCAGTTAAGCCTCTACAATGTGTACGTAAATTTAAAGAACGAACAATTAAGAGATGCGGTAACAACAACTTATAACGGTGTTTATAACCCTACACTAGGTAATGCTGAACTGGTTTACAATACCCGTAGCCGTTTAACCGAGCAACAGATTTACAACAGCACACTTCATGGCGATCATAAATTTTTTGATGGGAAATTTGAATTACAATGGTCTGCGGTATATTCATCAGCTAAGAACGATGTGCCTGAAAATACAAGTATCAGTTTAAACGGAATACAGCAGAATTTTCAAAGCAGACGTTTGAGTTTGGTTAATACTTCGCCTGTAAACCGCAGGTGGGAGCGCAACACTGATGAAGATTTAGCGGGTTATCTGGATCTTTCTTACCGAATCGATATTGGTAAACATAAACTGGATGTGATGGCAGGTGGTTTATATCGCGATAAGCAAAGAAGCAGTTTCTTTAATAATTATACGTTGGCGCCAAGTGCTGCCGATGCAAGTAAGGTATATGGAGTTGATTTCCAAAATTATACCGATTTAAACCTTGTGGTAAGCAACCCAACAGGTGCAGTAGCCAATCCACTAACTTATGATGCAACAGAAAAAATTTCAGTAGGCTATGGAATGTTTAAATATGTGTCTGCTAAAATGGAAATTGTTGGTGGTGCAAGGGTAGAGCATACCAACCAGGGCTATAATTTGCTTTTTCCGGCTGGAGAAACCTTCCCGAAGGGACAACAAGTTTACACAGATGTATTGCCAAGCTTAACTGCAAAGTATTTCATTACTGATAAGGCACAATTACATGCGTCTTATTACAAAGCACTTAATCGTCCGGGTTTCTATGAAATTGTACCTGGTAAGGTGGTTAACGAAGAATTTCAGGAGCGTGGAAATCCAAACTTAAAACGTGCCCTGGCCGATAACTTTGATTTAAGGTATGAAATTTTCCCTGGTGCATCAGAACAGTTGCTTGTAGGTGCATTTTACAAACGCATAAAAGACCCGATTGAATATACTTTCCAAGCTGATGCTGTTCGCGGACAGGATATTTATTACACTCCTGGAAATTTTGGTACGGCCAATAACTATGGTGCTGAAGTAGATTACATTAAATATTTCAGTAAAATAGGCTTGAAGGCAAACTACACTTATACGCATTCGCGGATTACTACGCCAAAAACTACGAGAACTATAAATTCGGCTACAGAAGATATCGAGGCATTATCGGTTAATCAGGAACGCCCGCTTTATGGTCAGTCTGAACATATCGCCAATGTTTCTTTATTGTTCAAGGATACCAAAAAAGGTTGGGATGCACAGTTGGCCGGAGCATATACAGGGCCGAGAATTAATACGGTTTCTCAGTTTCTAAATAATGATTTATGGCAGAAAGGGTT
Organism: Pedobacter sp. Leaf250; assembly: GCF_920984735.1. Classification (GTDB taxonomy): domain Bacteria; phylum Bacteroidota; class Bacteroidia; order Sphingobacteriales; family Sphingobacteriaceae; genus Pedobacter. Next base: position 144,582 of record NZ_CAKLBU010000012.1, read on the forward strand.
TATTCAAATGGATGCATCAGCAGAAAAAAGATTTAAAAGTGGCATAAGTGTTTTCATCAAAGCCAATAACATTTTAAATACACCAACCAAGCTGTTCATCAAAGGTACCAATCCAGAGAATAACAAAATCAATGAGGATTTGGTAAAGGATGGAAATACTTTGGTTAGAAGTGATTATTACGGGCAAAACTATTTAGTTGGCTTTAGATATAAATTTAATTAATTGAAATTTTAAAGATAAAAACATGAAATCGAATCAGATTTTTAAATTGCTAATTCTTGCACTTCTGGCATTAACAGGCTGTGAAAAAGCAAACATTGATGTAGATACAACCGTTATTGATGGCGCTGCAATCGGAGAAGTTTCTGGCGTTTGGGCAAAAGGAAGCACCCAGGTAATCAAAGGTGATATCATTATCCCGGAAGGTAAATCGCTCACTATTGAAGAAGGTGTTACGGTTTTGATGGATACGGTTGCTAAACCCGAGATTATTGTAAAAGGTAATTTGTATGCTTTGGGTACAGCCGAAAATCCAATCAAATTTACAGTAAACGAATTTTATAAAACTGCTCAGAAGAAATTTGGTAAGTTATGGGGCGGTATATTGGCAGGCCCAACTTGCGAAGAATTGGTATTGGATCATGCAATTATTGAATATGCCGGTTCAACCACTTCCGATGCATCTACATCAGTAAAGATGGGTTTATACAAAGCCGTTGCCGGAGAAAATCTTCCTGCATTGTGGTTTTCCAATGCAAAAGGAAAGTTAGTGGTTCAGAATAGTATTTTCAGAAATCTTCAGGAAGATTGTACTTATATTGAGGGTGGAAAAATTATTTTTGCCAATAATGTTTTCTACACTACGGGTGTAACAGGTGGCGAGGCGATGAATTTTAAATCTGGCTGTTTGGCTGATATTGCTTATAATCTGGTTTACAGTACCAATACCAATGCGCTAAAGCTATCCAACACAGGAGATAAAACACCACAAACCTATATCATTATTTATAACAATACAATGGTTAACACAGGGTGGAGGCGACCAACAGCTAAAGGTGGATCGGTTTGGTTGGAAAGTACGGTACGTGCTGATTTGTACAACAATCTTTTTGCGAATACCCGATTTGGGATAAAAAGAGATCCAAAGAAACCAGAAGATGCACGTTCTGCTTACAGCAACAACTGGTATTATGGATTTGATCAGCTTACAGTTAGCCAGTTTCAGCCAGGTAAAAACGATGTAATTGGCGGAGTTAATGATGTAATCAGTACCGTAGCAGGGGCCAATGATCCTAAATTTGTGAACTATCCGGTAAATACTGCGGTATCAAATGCCGATTTTAATACTTTATGGGATTTTCACTTGCAAGGAAATTCTCCTGCACTAAATAAAGGTATTACAAACTTTACCCGGCACCACGCTGCAGGCATTGTGATGAAAAATGGAATAACTTATACCTCGCCAGCGCCAGCTGTTTTTGTAGGTGCTTATGGAATTAAAAATTAAAATGAAGAATAAAAATACAATCAATATTGCCGCAATTGCTGTTTTAAGCCTGCTTTTTTCTTGTAATGGAATTGCTCAAAAAGTAGATCCTGATGCAGTTAAACCACTTTATGTATCCGATCCGGTTGATTTTGATACCGATGATCCCGCTATTTGGGTAAATGTAGCAAACCCCTCACAGTCTCTTGTAATTGGAACCGATAAGGATGAAAACGGTGGTTTATATGTTTTTGATTTGAAAGGAAAGATTGTTCCTGCAAAAACCGTGAAGGGTTTGAAAAGACCTGATAATGTTGATATCGCCTACGGACTTAATCTTGCTGGCAAGAAAACGGATATTGCGGTAACCACTGAACGTTACACCCACAAGCTTAGAATATATTCCCTTCCAGATATGAAACCAGTTGATAATGGTGGATTACCAGTTTTTGAAGGAGAGACAGGACCGGAATTCCGCGATTTGATGGGCATTGCCATGTACACCAATTCGAAAGGTGAAATTTATGCAATCGTTGGTCGCAAATCCGGACCAAAAGAAGGTGGATATTTATGGCAGTATTTATTAGCAGATGATGGCAAAGGAAGCGTTAAAGCAACTCTAGTTAGGAAGTTTGGAAAATATAGTGGTAAAAAAGAAATTGAAGCCATTGCCGTTGATAACGAATTGGGCTATGTTTATTATTGTGATGAACAATTTGGCGTTCGTAAATATTATGCTGATCCATCAAAAGGAAATCAAGAACTTTCTTTATTTGGGCAAGGCGATTTTTCTGTAGATAATGAAGGAATTGCAATTTATAAAACCGCTGGAAATAAAGGTTATGTTTTAGTTTCTGATCAGGGATCAAGACAATTGAAGGTTTACAATAGAACGGGTAAGTCAGGCGCCCCAAATCAACATCCATTAGTGGCAACGGTTAAGTATTCTGCCAATCAAACTGACGGTATCGATGTGGTTTCAGCGCCATTAAATAATGATTTTAAGCATGGTTTATTGGTTGCGATGAGCGATGATAAAACTTTTCATTTTTACCGATGGGAAGATATTGCCGGAAAACAACTTGATGTAAATCCATAAATTCTGTATTTCATCGAAATGAGGATTTTGAATCTAAAGATAAAAAGTTGTCCTAAGATAGCTTTTGGTCTGCAATAAAAGCAAAAACCCTGCTAATCATACGATTGCAGGGTTTTATACATTTTGATAGTTATTGGTGTGATCCCGCTGGGATTTGCACCTAGTGCTAAAATCAGCGGTTAAATAGTATTTTATGCGGTTTGGATTCGACTCACCGAATCGCTCACCAATTTTTAGATACGTTTTAGCTGCAATTGCTATGATACGGATATAAAGAAAATAAGAGTGTTAAGCCAAGAAAATCGAATAGTATTTATTTCAAATCTATTACCTTTGCGTTGATGAAATCGTAATAGGGTGTATATAATGCTGGCTCAACGCTACCACATCAAAACTTTCTCGATTTTAATGCCTGTCGTTTCTGTAGAGCTTCTTGAAACCATGAGCGAACACGCTATACAAATTTAAAACGCTGCGGCATAACGGAGTTAATAATTTACAATGGAAACCATACATACGGCATATAGAAGCTTAATAGCCAACATTTCTACTACCTATACCAATGGCAAGGTAATAGCATTAAGGGCTGTAAATAACCAGTTGTTAACTACATATTGGCAAATAGGAGAACACATAGTAGAGTTTGAGCAGGGTGGTAAAGCTAAGGCCACCTATGGCAAGGCCTTATTAGAAAATTTATCAAAAGATCTAAATAAGCTTCATGGAAAGGGTTTTAGTCGTAGCAACCTTAATTATATGCGGTTGGTTTACGTATGCTTTCCAATTTGTGAGGAGCTTCCTCACAAATTGACTTGGACACACCTTTGCGAACTAGTAAAAATAAACGACCCGTTAGAACGTAGTTTTTACCAGCAACAAGCCATATTAGAGAACTGGAGCACAACGGAATTGATTCGTCAAAAAAATAGCTCATTATACCTACGTTTGGCATCATCAAAAGATAAAGAAGGCATTTTAAAACTAGCACATCAAGGACAAATAGTAGCACAGCCAACTGATATCTTAAAAGACATTTATGTGTTTGAATTTCTTAAAATAGCCGAGCCTTACCAATTATCTGAAACTGATTTAGAGCAACGATTAATTACTCATCTGCAAAGCTTTTTATTAGAACTAGGCAAAGGTTTTGCATTTATTGGTAGACAATATCGGATTACACTAGGTAACCGAAACCACTATGTAGACTTGGTTTTTTATCACCGTATATTAAAATGCTTTGTGCTAATAGACTTAAAAAGAGAAGAAGCCAATTACCAGGATGTAGGGCAAATGAATATGTATTTGGGCTATTTTGAAAATGAAGAAAATACCGAAAGTGACAACCCACCTATAGGAATTGTTTTAGCAAAAGAAAAAGACGAATTGGTAATACAATATGCTATGCATAATGTGTCTTCACAATTATTTGTACAAAAATACCAGTTGTATTTACCCAACAAAGAAGAATTGAGAAAAGTAATCGAAGACCAGTTGAATAGAGAAACTGAATAAAAAACAATTTTAAAAGATTGAGTCGCTCGTCACAAGAAGCCAGAATATTATTATACCAATCTCTATTTCGAGGTCGTGAAGATATTTTTGCCATTCATTGGACAAAGGGAGCCAAAAGTGGCTATATGCCTGCAAAGTTATATGATCCTTATTTCAATAGAATTTACAAAAAACCTTCTGGTTCTCCAAGTTCAGAACCTGTAACTTATCTTTCACTAACCAATGATCAAGTCCAGAGACACCTTGAAGGAAAGGAGTTGATTGGTTTATATCCACTATTACAGGATAATAGTTCTTGGCTAATTGCAGCAGATTTTGATAAGAATAGCTGGTTGGACGATTGCAGAAGTTTCATCAAAGTATGTGAAGACTACAAAATTCCAGCTTATTTGGAGCGCTCACGTTCTGGAAATGGCGGTCATGTTTGGATTTTTTTTGATAAGGCTTATGCCGCTTTTAAGAGTCGAAGTATTGTCCTTGCGCTCCTTGAAAAATCAGGTGTGGTTTCGGCCTTTGATAAAAATTCAAGCTTCGACAGATTATTCCCAAATCAGGATAGGCTTTCGGGAAAGGGATTTGGAAATCTGATAGCCATGCCTTTTCATAAAACAGCAATGGAAGCTGGAAACAGTTGTTTTATTGATAAGAACACTACTTTGGCGTATGTAGACCAGTGGCAGTTTCTCGAAAGTATTGAGCGGATCTCTACCATCCAACTGGATAAAATATTTTTTTCATTAACCAATTCAAAAGTAGAAGAAGCCACCGCATCTGGAACGCTTAATATCTCCCTTTCAAATGCAATCGAAATAAAGAGCAAAGAGATAAGTCCCGCATTAACCCATTTTCTAAAAGAAGAGCTCAACATCTTCAATGCGGATTTCATCATTAAAAAGAACAGTGGACGAAGTACGTTTGGTACCAAGAGATATTTCAGGTTCATCGAGGAAGTAAATGGACGTGCCATTATCCCTAAAGGTTTTATCAGGAAGTTGGTTACACATTGTATTCAGCATAATATCCCATATCAACTAAACGACAGTCGTAAATTACTGCCCGCAATAGGATTTTCTTTTAATGCCTCTCTGAAAGACTATCAACTTCCAGCTGTAGAAGCTGCTGCTAAAAAGGGTATTGGCGTAATCGTTGCACCGCCTGGTTCTGGTAAAACTGTGGTGGCGCTAAAAATTATTGCGGATAAACGGCAGCCAGCGCTGATAGTGGTTCATCGTAAACAATTGGCCGATCAATGGGCTGAAAGGATAGAAGCATTTCTAGGTATCCCCAAACAGGATATCGGTAAGATTGGGCAAGGGAAGGCAACAATTGGAGAACAGGTTACAATTGCCATGGTACAAAGTCTTGCGAAAGAACTGCAAAAACCTGATGTAGTAAAGTTGGTTCGAGCTTTTGGAACCATCATCGTTGACGAATGCCACCATATTGTTGCCGAAACTTTTAAGGATGCCATCTCGCATTTCCATTCTTATTATCTATACGGGCTAACTGCAACGCCTTTCAGAAAGAACAGTGATGACAGACTGATTTTTATCCATCTGGGTGAAATAATTTCCGAACTGAAATCTGCTGATTTAGGGATTTCAAAACAGCCAGAAATAATCATTAGGAACACAGCACTGGATGTTCCTTTTAATGCGAAAACAGATCGCTTTGAAACGTTATCAAATATATTGGTTCATGATGCAGATAGGAATAAACTCATTTTAAAAGATTTAGCATTTCAACTAAATACAGGAAAAAGAATCGTAATCCTTACAGAAAGAAAAGAACATATCGAAACATTGCAACAATATTTAAAGCAATCCTATGAGACGGTTACTTTGAGTGGTGATGATTCTGAAGCTAGCCGTAACACCAAGTGGAAAATGTTAAAGGATGGAAACTATCAGGTGCTCATTACCACTGGGCAGTATTTTGGTGAGGGTTCCGATCTTCATAATGCCCAATGTCTGTTTCTGGTTTATCCATTTTCCTTTGAAGGCAAACTGATCCAGTATATCGGTCGGGTACAGCGTTCTGAGTTAACCCCCATCATTTATGATTACCGTGATATCAAGATAGACTATCTGAATGCCATGTTTTTGAAACGAAATGTCTATTACAAAAAGTTGATCAAACACCGAACATTATTTGACGACCCGATTGAAGAGGATGAGCCGGTAGAACAAACAAATAACTTAAAAAGCATTTTAGCTGATCAGGTGATAGAACGTAAGCTTAAAATAACCATAGAATCGCTTGATTTTCTATACGGTAGTATCGGGTTTCGTACCCCTATCCGTGAAGTTGGACATGAAGTATCATTCGATATAGAAAACATCCACATCCGCCCTGAATTTGAAGTATTAAAGCCATATTTTGAAAAGTTTCTAAAAACGAAATCGATAGCCGCAGCTATCTGTATCATCATCGAAAATGGAGGTATTGTGGCCAAATCCGCAACCTCGCAAGACCTACAACAATTAAATAGAGAAGTTGTAGATGGTGTTCGTTTCCGCTTTGCCGAAAGGAATATTTTAATGAAATCAAACGTGCTAGGCAAGGGCGATAAAATATCCCAATTAAATATCAGTGATTCCAATACGCTGTATGATTCTGGCGAAGAATTGCTTCAGGATGTCCTGTCCAAAGGTAGTTATAGGCATAAGCTGCATCTCCAATATCTCGCTGAACAGCATTGTGGCAATATCTTAAAACTGAGATTTGTCATTAGTCCATTCGCATTTGTTTTTCTTATCGGGGGAATTGAACAATATCATATAATTATGGAAACCTTGGATACGGACGAAGCGACTTATATCTGGCATATTCCAAAAGATATCATAGCGCTTAAAAGTGCACTCCTTGAAATTGATAATGATCTGTATAAAATACGCAAGGGGGGAAGGGCATCATATATAGAATCCGGACCAATAAACTTTAGCCGTGTTTTACATGACTATACAGATGAATTCAAAGGTTTTGTAATTTGGAAAGATAATTTAGAACAACATTTAATATGAGTGTGGGAAATTTTAAAATTTCCCACACTCATATTAAATGTTCCCATTTGCTTCTCATGGAAGGTCCTGGAATTAAATGCAAATATTTTTTAATGCAAAATGCCCCAATTTGCATTGAGGCATTTCGTGATCCCGCTGGGATTCGAACCCAGGACCACTACATTAAAAGTGTAATGCTCTACCAGCTGAGCTACGGAATCTACTTTGTTAAAAACGTTGTCTGTTTTGTTTAAAGTGATGCAAATATAGGGTTACAATACATCCCATGCAAATAAAAATAATGAAAAAGTGCTACTGTATTGATTTATAAGGGAATTAATTATTCTTGTATATATTTTAAGATAAAAAGCCAATTCAAAACATGATAATAAGTTTTATTTATTCAAAGCTTTCATTAATGCAATTTCTCTCAATTTCTTCTAAAAATTATGCAGGCAAATAATTTTGGTCAAATCAATTGATGTATTATGAATTCTTGTCCATTGAAAATCACGCAAACGTTTGAGTTAAAAATTTATAATTTAATTGCTTAGTTTGGTCTCATCAACTAAACAAACCGAACAAATAACCTTATAAAAATGATCAATCTTCCTGAAACGCAAAAGAGAACTGCATTATTACCGATGATAATATGTTGTGCACTGTTTTTTATTTTTGGTTTTGTAACTTGGGCCAACGGAACATTAATTCCATTTTTAAAACTCGCACTAAACCTCAAAACTGATTTACAGGCTTTCTTTGTCACTTTTGCATCTTATATCGCTTACTTTTTTTTAGCGTTGCCAAGTTCATGGATTTTGAAAAAAATAGGTTTCAAGAATGGTCTGGTATTAGGCATGATCATTTTAGGCCTCGGTTCATTGGTTTTTATTCCGGCGGCAGATAATAGAAGTTTTGGTCTTTTTTTAGCAGGGATTTTTATTCAAGGATCTGCAATGGCACTTTTACAAACAGCAGTAAATCCTTATTTAAGTATTATAGGGCCAATTGATAGTGCAGCAGCCCGAATTTCTATAGCTGGGCTATGTAACAAAGGCGCAGGTGTTATGGTACCTATAATTTTTGGAATACTGTTTTTAGATAATGCTAAAGAAGTTACCGCTAAATTAGAAAGCACAATTGATCCAAATGCAAAAAATGCAATTTTAGATGAACTTTTACAGCGTGTTCATACTCCTTATATTGTTTTGGCGATTGTTTTTGTACTCTTTGCTGTCCTGATTAAATTCGTGAATTTACCTGAGGTTAATGCCGAAGATGATGATGAAATCTTAGCTAATGATGATCCATCTATTCGTGTGATCGCTAAAACAAGTATTTTTCAATATCCACATTTATTTTTAGGAGCGCTAGCTATTTTTAGCTGTGTAGCCGTCGAAGTGATGGCGGGCGATATTATAAATACTTATGGCCGCGAACTAAATATCGATGCCAACCTGCTCCGCTTTTCTACTTCCTTTACATTAATATGTATGCTCGTTGGCTATGTATTGGGAATAGCGACTATTCCTCGTTTTGTATCTCAACAAATGGCACTTAGAATTTGTGCACTTACAGGAGTTTTGTTAACTATTATTTCTGTGTTCACTACTAGTTACGTTTCTTATTATTCCGTAGCGCTTCTTGGTTTAGCAAACTCTTTAATGTGGCCGGCCATTTTTCCATTAGGAATAAAAGGTTTAGGCAAATTTACGAAAACTGGATCTGCGATTATGATTATGGGTATTGCAGGTGGCGCAATTTGGCCATTGGTTTACGGCTTCTTGAAAGATAAATTGCACATCGATTTCCAACATGCGTTTTTATTGGCAATGGTTCCTGCTTATTTATACATTATCTATTTTGCTATCAAAGGTCACAAAGTTGGATTAAGGCATAAATAGATTTTTATCTGGCTCTAATCTATTTAGAGCCAGATAAATCTCATTAATTAGTCCTTATATAGATTTTCAATTCATCAACTTAAACCATTGTTTTTTTCCATTTACCTTTTTTAAATAGGATAAAGGCTGCAACGGCAATACCAGCTTCGGCAGTTGGTATGGCAATGAAAACGCCAGTCGGACCCATTTCTAAATATTTCGCCAAGAAATAAGCCAGTGGAATTTGAAACAACCAAAAAGCAAAAATATTGATTTTTGTTGGCGTCCAGGTATCGCCGGCGCCATTAAAAGCACTGCTAAAAACCATTGCCGAACCATAAATAACAAAGCCAATACTTAAAATCTTCAAAGCACGACTCGCAATTTCTATCACTTTTACATCTGAGGTGAAGAAAGAAGCAAACAAATGGCCGCAGGTTAAAAATACAACACTCACCACCGCCATAAAAATGATGATGTATTTTAAGGTTTGAAAAACGGATTGTTCGGCTCTATCAATGTGGCCTGCACCTAAATTTTGTCCCACTAAAGTTGCGGCTGCATTACTTAAACCCCAAGCTGGTAATAAGAAAAACATCATCAGTCTTAAAGCGGTTTGATAACCTGCCGAACCCTCATCGCCACCTGTGGTTGCCACTAACTCTGCTAAAAATACCCAGCTACAACTTGCAATTACAAATTGAAAAATGGCTGGAGCAGCAATTTTTACAATGGCTTTAATTTGCTCAAAATCAGGGATGAATTGACTAATTCGGATTTTTAAAGCGTTCTTGCCATTGAACAAATTGTACATCTGATAAACTACTCCCAAGCCACGGCCAATCGTTGTCGCAATTGCTGCGCCTGTTAAACCAAATGCAGGAACTGGTCCGAAACCGTTAATGAAAATAGGGCAGAGGATAATGTTAGCGATGTTGGCTATCCATAAACTTCGCATGGCGATTGCGGCATTTCCAGCACCTCTAAAAATTCCATTGATTAGAAATAATAAAACGATAATAATGCTTCCGCCCATCATAATTCGGACGAATGTAGTTCCGTGGTCGGCAGTTTCGGTTGAAGCACCCATTAATAAAAGGATATCTCTGGCATAAATTAATCCCGCAATGCTGATTAGGATATTAACCGCTACAGCTATTACGATAGTTTGCATACCAGCTTTTGCCGCCGCTTCCGGACTTTTCTCACCGATTCTCCGGGCAACTACTGCTGTCGCAGCCATGCTTAATCCAATGGCTAATGAATAAATAATAGTTAAAACCGATTCTGTTAAACCTACGGTTTGTATCGCGTGGCTGCTGTTTTCTAAATGCCCAACGAAATATAAATCGACCAATGCGAAAACTGACTCCATCGCCATTTCCAACATCATCGGAATGGCTAATAAAATAATTGCCCGTTTAATACTGATTGAAGTTAAATCAACTTCGTTGCCTTTTAATGATTGTACAAGTAAATCAAAAAAAGAAGATAGTTTGCCCTGTGTCTTTACTGACTGTGACATAAAAAATATATTGAAATGTGATGAATAAACCAAAAGATAGGCAGTTAACTGCACATATCTGAAATTGAAATGAGAGGGAATCCTCGGTTATTTAAAACCTAAAACGGATTGCAGATACTATCATGGCTCGGATCTTTTTGATAGCTCAAAGATAAATAAATTTTTGATTGCTAATTATTTTTTTTTGCCACGGAAAAAGGGAAGTCACGGAATTAAATGTTCTATTTTATGAGAGTTTTGTGTTTCGGCTTGTTAGGACACAAACCTCGGCACAGGGATATTTCTGAAAAACCATATCTTCCAACCTCAGACTTCTAACCCCTAACTAAATACTATACGCCTTAATCATTTCCTCAGTCACTTTTGTTCCGCGGCTGGTATTTAAATCAATTAATACGTAATCGAAAATCCCATCAGATGCTACTTTGCCAGTTTTCTTATTAATGATTTCGAATTGAACAGAGCATCCTTTATCATGCATGGTTAAAATGCCTGTTCTAATTAAAATTAAATCGTTCATTAAAAGTGGGCGTTTGAAATTGATATCAACATGGCTTACCACCCAACCTAAGCCTTGCTTAGTGAAGTGTTCCCATGGCATGTTGTAGAATTTTTCCATTTGCTCGTAACGTGCCGCCAATACATAATCCAAGTATTTGCTGTTATGAACGTGGTTAAACATATCTATATCATCAGGACGGACACGTAATTCGCTTTCGAAAATGCTAAATTGATTCTTTTCCAAGGGTAGAGGTTTTGTGCAAAAGTAAGGTATTTGTTTTATCTGAACGATTGCAAGGGAAAACTAACTTTATTGCACAATCTTAAACTCTCTAAACCCGACTTAGCGGAAATCCTTTTTGCAGCACTTTCCGAATGAGGTTGCTTTCCCGATTGGTCGGGACAGGCTGTCGTTCCTCCTCGCAAAGACGACAAAGGAAGTACGATGGCAAAAAGATTGTAGCGAGGGCGGGGCAGGAGTAACCTATGAAAAACGGAACCTTGCTTTCCAAATAATCAAGCGATTAGCTTAAAAATTCTATTTGCAAATCGCACTTGCTTATGATTGAAAATAGCTTTACCTTTGCGGCACAATTAATTAATTTTTTATTGCTTTAATATTATTCAAGAATGTATTTAAGTCCAGAGAAAAAAGCTGTAATCTTTAAAGAACACGGCGAAGTAGAAACCAACACTGGTTCTGCAGAAGGTCAAGTAGCGTTATTTACATACCGTATTGCGCACTTAACAGAACACTTAAAGAAAAATCGTAAAGATTTCTCTACACAGTTATCACTTCAAAAATTGGTAGGTAAACGCCGCGGTATTTTGGCTTATCTATACAAAAAAGATATTGAGCGCTACCGTGCTATCATTAAAGCTTTATCGCTTCGTGATATCATTAAACAAAAATAAGCGAATTTTATCAATCGAAAGCCATTCTTTAGGGGATGGCTTTTTACATTTCCTGTTAAATTATTTAACGGGATTTATTATAGATAGGCTTTTTTAATCTTATCTTCGTTTGCAAAAACAAAAACATATATAAACAACGGTGTGTAGAAAGAGGAAAACACACCATAATTCTATTTAAATGAATGTAATAAAAAAATCGTTCGATTTGGGCGATGGCAGAATTGTAGAAATTGAAACTGGTAAATTAGCTAAACAAGCTGATGGTTCGGTTGTAGTGAAAATGGGTGATACCATGTTGTTAGCAACGGTTGTATCTACTGTAGGTGCTAAACCAGGAACTGATTTCTTACCATTATCGGTTGATTATCAAGAGAAATATGCGGCTACCGGCCGTATTCCAGGTGGATTTTTACGTCGCGAGGCAAGATTATCTGATTACGAGGTTTTAATTTCTCGTTTGGTAGATAGAGCTTTACGCCCAATGTTCCCATCTGATTATCACTCGGATACTCAAGTGATGATTTCACTAATTTCTGCTGATAAAAATATCATGCCTGATTGTTTAGCTGGTTTAGCTGCATCGGCTGCATTATCAGTTTCTGATATTCCTTTCAATGGTCCAATTTCTGAAGTACGTGTTGCTAAAATTGATGGCAAGTTGGTAATCAATCCATATGCTAGCGATTTAGAACGTGCAACTTTAGAATTTATGGTTGCTGGTTCGGCTAACGATATCGGTATGGTTGAAGGTGAGTGCGATGAAATTCAGGAAGATGAAATGGTTGAGGCTTTAAAATTTGCACATGATGCAATTAAAGTTCAATGTGCCATTCAGGTTGAATTAACTGAAGCTACAGGCAAAACTGTAAAACGCGAATATAGCCACGAAGACCACGATGCTGATTTAAAAGCAAAGGTTTATGCCGATACTTACGATAAAGTTTATGCTGTTGCAAAATCTGGTTCGAATAAAGACGAGCGTAAAGTTGGCTTTACTGCAATTATTAACGAGTTTTTCGAGGCGATGCCAGAAGATACTGCAGATTTAACTAAAGCAATGGCTAAACATTATTACCATGATGTTCAGTACGATGCGATTAGAAATTTGTTATTAGATGAAGGTATTCGTTTAGATGGTCGTAAGACTACAGAAATTCGCCCGATTTGGAGTGAAGTTGGTTATTTACCTGCTGCTCACGGTTCGGCTGTATTTACACGTGGCGAAACTCAATCATTAACATCAGTTACTTTAGGTAGCAAAGATGATGAGCAAATGATTGATGGTGCTTTCTTTAACGGTTACCAAAAATTCTTATTGCACTATAATTTCCCTGGTTTCTCAACTGGTGAGGTTAGACCAAACAGAGGTGCTGGTCGCCGCGAAATTGGTCACGGTGCTTTAGCGCAACGTTCGTTGAAAAAAGTTTTACCGCAAGGCGAAGCTAATCCATATACAATCCGTGTTGTTTCTGATATTTTAGAATCTAACGGTTCATCATCAATGGCTACAGTTTGTGCTGGTACATTAGCCTTGATGGATGCTGGTATCAAAATTAAATCTCCAGTTTCTGGTATTGCAATGGGTTTAATTACTGATGAGAAAACTGGTAAATATGCAATCCTTTCTGATATTTTAGGTGATGAAGATCATTTAGGAGATATGGATTTTAAAGTAACAGGTACTGAAAATGGTATAGTTGCTTGTCAGATGGACTTAAAAATCAATGGTTTATCATACGAAGTATTAACTAAAGCTTTATTACAAGCTAAGGATGGTCGTTTACACATCTTAAACGAGATGAAGAAAACGATTGCTCAGCCTAATGAAGATATGAAGCCACATGCTCCACGTATTGTTTCTATTACTATTGAGAAAGAATTCATTGGTGCAATAATCGGCCCTGGAGGTAAAATCATCCAGGAAATGCAACGCGAAACTGGCGCTTCAATCTCTATCGAAGAAGTTGATGGTAAAGGTATCGTAGAAATTTTCGCTGATAATAAAGCTGCAATTGATGCTGCTGTAACTCGTATCCGTAACATCGTAGCTAAGCCAGAAATTGGTGAAGTTTACCAGGGTAAAGTAAAATCAATTATGCCGTTTGGTGCATTTGTTGAGGTTATGCCAGGTAAAGATGGTTTACTACACATCTCCGAAATTTCATGGGAGCGTTTAGAAACTATGGATGGTGTGTTGAAAGAAGGTGATAAAATCGAGGTTAAATTATTAGACATCGATAAGCAAGGTAAAATGAAACTTTCTCGTAAAGTTTTATTACCAAGACCTGAAAAACCAGCTGCGCCACAAGCTTAATTCAATTAGCTAATTCACTAATGTGCTAATTAGCTTATATAAAAACCCTTTCAGTTTTACTGGAAGGGTTTTTTGTTTTATTTAAAGCGAACTTAGTTCTTCTGATTTAAAACTTTCAGACTTGTTTTGTAACTTGCCATATCAGTTAAATAAATAATCAATTCGTCATTGCGAGGCACGAAGTAATCTCATAAAGTATTAATGCATTAAGATTGCTTCGTACCTCGCAATAACGTCAACACGATAAAAATGAAATACATTATTGCCCCATCTATACTTTCAGCCGATTTTGGCAATTTACAACGCGATATCGAAATGATTAATCAAAGTGAGGCCGATTGGTTTCATGTTGATGTTATGGATGGAGTTTTTGTGCCTAATATCTCTTTTGGTTTCCCTGTGATGGCAGCAGTTAAAAAACATGCAACAAAACCTTTGGATGTTCATTTAATGATTGTTGAACCTGATAAATTTATTCCTGAATTTGCGAAAGCAGGTGCCGATAGAATAACGGTTCATTATGAGGCTTGTACTCATTTGCACCGAACGATTCAGCTCATAAAAGCATCTGGATGTAAAGCTGGAGTAGCACTAAATCCACATACGCCAGTTACTTTATTACAAGATGTGATCGAAGATTTAGATTTAGTTCTGATTATGTCAGTAAATCCAGGATTTGGCGGGCAGGCTTTTATACATAATACTTACAAGAAAATTCAGGATTTAAAACGTTTGATTCAAGGCGTAAATGAAGATTTGATTATCGAAGTTGATGGTGGCGTTGGTTTACAAAATATCGCTACATTAGTATCAGCTGGTGCAAATGCATTTGTGGCTGGAAATGCGATTTTTGCTACTGATAACCCAATGGAAACGATTTCTCAAATGAAAAATCTAACTGTAAGTGGTTTAGGTGTTTAGCCGTATAACTGATTAATTGTCAGGGCATAAAATGGCCAGAAATTCTTAATACCTGATACTTTTATCTTGATACTAAAAAATGCTCAAATTTCGGCTAATCCTTTTCCTTTTAATTGCGGGTTATAGCCTAGCTAAAGCACAACCATTGGTTAGAGTTTCAGGAATAGTTTACAATCAGGAGAAATTACCATTATCACAAGTTACCATTATTGTTTTGGGTCAGGCGCAATCTACCGTAACAGATGAATTTGGCGTTTATACCATTTACTCAAAATCAAAAACTTTCAGCATTAAGTATTCGTTACTTGGTTACCAACCGCAAACGCTTAAATTTAATGAACGTTCTGGCGCAAGAATTACCCAACAAGTTAATTTAATGGCTAACATAAATGAGCTGGAACAGGTAGATATTACGAATAAACAAAATCAATTAAGCAACACTACCACTATCAATATTGCAGATATTGCCTCGGTGCCATTGGTTTCCGGGAATTTTGAAACTATGCTTAAAACATTGCCTGGTGTATCTACCAATAATGAGTTAAGTGCCCAATATAGTGTTCGTGGAGGAAATTTCGATGAAAACCTGATTTACATTAATGATGTAGAAATCAATAGGCCCGTGTTAATTCGAAACGGACAGCAGGAGGGGTTAAGTTTTATAAACTCCGAATTGGTAAGCAAAGCGAAGTTTTCTGCTGGTGGTTTTGAAGCCAAATATGGCGATAAACTTTCATCAGTTCTGGATATTAGGTATGATAAACCGGATAGTAACCAAACGATTTTAAGCACCAGTTTATTAAATACTTCATTAACTGCAAAAAGGATTTTTAAAAAAAGTTTTCTCCTTGCGGGGTTACGTTATAAAAACAATTCAAGCGTATTAATCAAGCAAGATGAAAAAGGTAGCTACAATCCAAATTTCGCTGATGCACAGTTGATGTACCAATATGATTTTTCTCCAAAATTTAGTATAAGCGTTTTAGGAAACTTAAATTTAGGTCGGTTTAAGTTAGAACCTACAAACCGTGAAACCCAATTTGGCACATTAAGCACTACATTACGCTTAGATGTTGATTATACAGGTCAGGAAATTGATGATTACCAAACTTTAGGAACAGCGGTAACGGCAACCTATTCTCCAAAGCCCAATCAGGTTATTAAGTTTATAAATAGTTATTTCAATACTATAGAACGAGAACGTTTTGATATTGATGGGAGTTATATTTTCGATGAAGTTGATAACAGCTTCCCCATTGAAAACTTTGGACCTGTAAGTAAAAATAAAGGCATTGGTAGTTATTACAATTACGGTCGTAATAGCTTGAATACGCAGATTTTTGCTTCAGAAATTAAGGTCGACCAAAATTTTAATAACCATGTTTTCTCTTGGGGGCTCAAGTTTGATCAATCTAACTATGATGATCGTTTGAATGAGTACAACTATACTGATTCGGCTGGATATATTTTGCCAAATAATTCTAAAAATATCGTTTTACAGAATGTAATTAATGTAGAAAATAACATTAATATTAAAAATTATAGTGCTTATATTCAGGATAGTTACTCGCTTTCAAATTACGCAGAACTTCAGTTGGGTGCTCGTGCAACTTATAATTCTTTAAGTAAGCAATTGCTGATTAGTCCGCGTATGTTAATTGCCTATCGGCCAAATTCAAACAATAAAATACTTAGGTTTACTGCAGGGGTTTATAAACAGCCACCATCTTACAGAACTATACGTGATTTTACCGGAATATTGAATATTGATCAAAAAGCGCAAAGTTCTTATAATACTTCTATAGGTTACGATTATGCTTTTGATGCCTTTGGAACGCGTTTAAAATTTACTTCTGAGGCTTATTTTAAATATTCGGACAGGTTAATTCCTTATAAAATTGATAACCTTCGGATTAAATATTTAGCAAATGAAGTTTCCAGAGGTTATGCTTACGGAGCAGATTTTAGTATTGGCGGAGAATTTGTAAAGGATTTGGTTTCATACTTCCGGATGTCTGTTATGCATGCCAACGAAGATATTATTGGTGATAGTTATGTTCAAAATGGTGAAACAATTTATCCTGGTTATTTAAAGCGACCAACCGATCAAAGGGTGAATTTTTCAATTTTCTTTCAGGATAAATTGTTAAATAGTCCGACTTACAAGGTCCATTTGAATGCACTTTATGGTTCGCGTTTGCCAATTGGTCCATCACAAACGCCGAGATATTTGGATAAATTTTATGTTCCTTCTTACAAACGCGTTGATATTGGTTTTTCTAAAGATTTTTTGGATGATGCAGCATCACACAAACCGAAGTTTTTAGATAGAAATTTTAATTCTGTAATTTTATTTTTCGAGGTTTTCAACATGTTAAATATCGACAATACTGTTTCTTACCTGTGGCTTAAAGATGTTGACAATGTGCAATATGCGATTCCAAATTATTTAACCGGACGACAGTTTAATTTGAAATTAATTGTGAAGTTGAAAAATTAACGAGGATGGCAAGATTAAAAATTTTAGGATTTTAGTTTTTCCAATTAAGATTTCAAATGAACTACATTATGCAGTCTGCATGGAAAATTATCCGAAGAATTACCAAACTGATATAGTTAAACCCGACAGGAGTGAAAATACTTTTTGTTTACAGTGAACTTAAAATATCACACATCTGCAACCGATAAAATAAATGCTTTGAGCTTCAGGATGGCGTAAGTTACAAAAAGATTGTAGCGGATGGCGGGGCTGCAGGCCGCCAAAAGGAAACAACTTTAATTTTCAAATCATTTATTTTACCTATACAATGTTGGATTTTCATAAAAACCATACTTTGGATTAATATTTTTTTTAAAAAACTAATGCCCTACAACTGTGTTTTCCGTAGAAGCTTCAATCTCAGTTTTAATAAATCTTCTTCCGATTGTTAAGCACATCAAAGCGATAAATGCTGCAGCTGTCATAACCAATGGCATTGGAACAACAGAGTGTTCGCTAAATAAACTTACCATTACAGAAGCTAAAGCACCTAATCCCATTTGTAGAGCGCCCATTAAAGCTGATGCACTACCGGCATTTTTACTGAATGGCGCTAAAGATAAAGCTGCTGCATTAGGATTAATAAATCCTAAACAACATAAAAATAAAGCGATAAAACCAATTGTTGAATATAAATTTAGCCAATCATTCAACGCGAAAACCAAAAATATTAAACTGAATAAGCATTGTGCCAATAGTGCCCAGGTTACAATTTGCTTACTGTTAAACCATCTTAAAATTAAACTGTTAACCTGACTTGACCCAATAAAGAATACAGATAACAATGCAAAAATCCATCCATAGCCAGTTTTGCTTACTTCATAAATCTTCATAAAAACTTGCGGAGAGGAAGATACGTAAGCAAATAAACCTGAAAAAGTAATTGAACTGATTAAGGCATAAGTTAAAAACTGTGGTTCTCTTAAAACGGTTAAGAAGCTTTTTATAATCGGCTTTGGTTTTAATGAATAGGTAGGATCGGGTTTATAGCTTTCAGGAAGTTTAAATATTGATGCCAATAATATTAGAATTGCCATGATACCTAAGAATACAAAAACATACTGCCAGCCTAAAGCGGAAATTAAATAACCTCCTGCAGTTGGGGCAAGCATCGGCGAAACTGCGATAACCAACATCAGGGAGGCAAATACTTTCGGACTTTCTTCTACAGAAAACAAATCGCGAACCATGGCTACTGATGCAACTGCAGTAGCACAACTTCCGATGGCTTGAACAAAACGCAAAACTATCAGCTGATTTACATCGGTAACAGCCAAACATAAAAATGAAGCAACTATGTAAAGTATTAAGCCAAAATACAATGGTTTTTTACGCCCATATTTATCTAACAAAGGACCATATAATAATTGACCAGCTGATATGCCTATAAAAAAACTTGATAATGATAAGGCAACTGTAGATTCTGTACTTTTCAAGTCTTTTGCAATATCTACAAAACCAGGTAAATACATATCAATTGAAAAGGGTCCAAGTGCCGCTAATGAACCTAAAATTAGTATAAGATAAAAATGCTGCTTACTAGCCATGTTGTTGGTATTTCCGAGGCGCAAAGATTGTGACATTTAAGTTCTTAAACTATTTTTAAGGTCGAATGATTGTAAAAAGGTATTGATTTTAAAATTTAATGTTTAAAAAAGTAATTCTGATTCGTTTTATCTTTAGATTTATACGCTATGACTTTTAAAACTAAAGAAAGCCGTTTACTTCTCGTTCTGGGGAGTTTTTTTGTGGCGAACGCGATATTATCAGAATTTATTGGTGTTAAATTATTCAGTGTTGAAGAAACTTTAGGCTTTAAGAAATTTGATATCAACTTATTTGGAGTTCCTAACCTTTCATTTGTAATGTCAGCTGGCGTGCTTACCTGGCCAATTATTTTTATCATGACAGATATTATCAACGAATATTTTGGTGTAAAACAAGTTCGGTTTCTATCTATTTTAACTTCAATTTTAATTGCTTTTGCTTTTTTAGTGGTTTGGGGTTCAATGCATTTAAGCGCTGCCGATTTTTGGGTACATCAAAATATAAATGGCGAAGATTTAAATATGAACAATGCTTTTGCGGGTATTTTTGGTCAGGGTATGTGGATTATTATGGGGTCAATTGTTGCATTTATTGTAGGTCAACTGGCTGATGTTTTAATCTTTCATCGCATAAAAAAAATAACAGGAGAGAAATCGCTTTGGTTAAGGGCTACTGGCTCAACGGTGGTTTCTCAACTGATTGATAGTTTCGTAGTGATTTTTATCGCATTCTATCTAAACCCTCAATATCATTATAGCTGGAAAATGGTAGCAGCAATTGGTTTGGTAAATTATACTTATAAGTTTATCGTAGCTATTTTAATGACTCCAATTCTATATGTGGTGCATGCAATCATCGATGGTTATCTGGGAAAAGAATTAGCAAGAAAGTTAACGGAGATGGCCGGGAGAGGGTAAGATATCATAACGCAAAAGGTCAGACTCGCTCTGACCTTTATACTTAACAACAAAACAAATAAAAAAATTAACCTTAAAAAATTCTTAAAGCGCAGCTAACTCCGCTGCATATACATTTTCTGCAACTTGTTCCTGCTTGTAAATCTGTCTGCCGGTGTAGGCAATAAACACATTTCTATCAAGTAACAAATCGCGGTTTTTAATTAAATTTTCAAGTTTTACGGTGCCAATAACATATTTGTATTCACTTGCGGCATAACGTTCGCTGATGCTGTCGAACTCCAATAAACGCACTAAATCTTCATCAGCATATCTTAAATAAATTTCTAGTAAAATGTCTTCAGTATGATTTACACCATTTTCTGAATGATATTTTTTATACTCGTAACGATAATCGTAACGCAAAGCGGCAATATCAGAAAGTACGGCAGCGCCTGTTGGATGGCCACCTGCACCTTTACCAAAAAAGAACTGTTTATCTGCAAAGGCGGCTTGGACGGTTACAGCGTTGTACTCATTTTCTACATTATACAAGAAATCATCTTTAGCAACAAGTTTTGGCAATACATAGGTAACGATATCTTTTGTATTTACTTTTCTAGCCGTTGGAACCAATTTAATCTTAAAATTTTTCTCACGAGCATATTTAATATCATGTTGAGATAGGTTTTGAATTCCAATATTCAATATCGCATCAGGATTTACAAATAAACCATAAGCATGTGCTGTGGCAATGGCCAACTTATATTTCGGATCATAACCTCCAACGTCTAAAATTGGATCAGTTTCAGCGAAACCTAGATCTTGCGCCTCTTTCAATGCCGAATCGTAGCTCTGATTTTCGTTAAATACTTTAGATAAAATGTAATTTGATGAACCATTAAAAATACCGCTTAAAGCATGGAATAATTCGTTATCGTAATATTCTTCTAAGTTTCTGATTATTGGAATACTTCCACAAACTGCACCTTCATAAAGTAAGGATGTTCCATGTTTTTGCTGCAAATCTACTAACTCCTTCAAATGGGTAGCAATCATTTTTTTGTTCGCCGAAACAACGTTTTTGCCATTCTTTAATGCAGTAGTTACAATTTCGTAAGCTGCATCAGCATCATTTATCAACTCTACAATCGTATTGATTTCTGAATTATTCAGAATCTCATTTTTATCGGTTGTAAATAAATCTTTATTAAGTGTACGTTTCTTTCTTGGGTCTTTTATTGCGATTTTGATGATTTCAAGATTGAGGTTTTGGCTTTGGATAATATCCAATAAACCTTGTCCTACAACACCGAAACCAAATAAACCTATTTTTAAATTTTTACTCATGGTGTATTTATAGTATCAAGTAGCGAGTATCAAGACTTGAAGCCTAATATTTCGTTACTATTTTTTTATTTTTCTTTTTTCGCCACGGAAACACAGATTGAAACGGAATTAGGTTCGTTATTTAAGTGAGTAAGTGTTCTGTGGCTGATTGATTATTTTTTATTTCTTTTTGCCTTGGGTTTTTACCTTAAACCTTCGGCCTCTTAACCCTCAACCTTTCAGGCTGTGTGCTGCAGCTTGATAATCTTTTTGTTTCTGCTTTCTTTTATAAAATTTCCGATGATGTTTGTCAATGCATTTGTTTCAATTAAAAAACCATCGTGGCCGTATTCAGAATGGATTGCTGCAAACTCTGCATCTTTAATATGATCAGCCAAATATTTCTGCTCCGAAATTGGGAACAAGAAATCATTTTCAATTCCAATAACCAAAGTGTTTGCTTTAATTAATCTTAAAGCTTCTGCAATTGATTTTCGGTTACGTCCAACATTATGACTATCCATTGCTTTAGTTAAATAATAATAACTATAAGCATTAAAGCGATTTATCAATTTCTCTCCCTGATAGTTTTGGTATGATGATGCCCTAAAATGATCCGTTTTATCGTTCACGCTTTCTACTTGAGTATTGCCATAAGCATTGTAGGTCCTGTAACTAAGAAGTGCAATGCTGCGAGCAGTTTTTAAACCTTTGCTACCACCATTGGGCTGATTTGCATAAAACGTTCGATCAGTAGTAATGGCTAAACGCTGACTTTCGTTAAAAGCGATTCCCCATGGAGAATGAACAGCATTAGTAGCAACTAATATCAGGTTTTCTATTCTGTTAGGTTCAGTAATTCCCCATTCAACAGCTTGTTGACCGCCCAATGATCCGCCAATCAATAATTTGATATTTCCAATACCTAATGAATTGGCCAATAGCTGATGTGCCGAAACAAAATCGCGAATAGTAAACTGTGGAAATGATAAATAATATGGTAAGCCGTTTACAGGATTTGTACTCAAAGGATTAGTTGTTCCGTAATTAGAGCCCAAAACATTTGCACAAACGATATAATGTTCTTGTGGATTAAACAATGCATTTTGCCCGAACAAACCTTCCCACCATTCAAAAACATCGGCATTTGCAGTTAGTGCATGGCAAACCCAAATTACATTGTCTTTATTGGCATTTAACTTTCCAAAAGTTTGATAAGCGATTTGTAGGTTACGGATTTTCTTCCCGTTTTCTAATTTAAATTGTTTGGGATAACTGTATGTTGATGCTGTGCTCATTATAAATTGTAGTGTTGTAATTAAAATCTGGCTTAGGCTTGTAAACTTTCCGCATTTGCGTGATCGCCGATGGCAGCAAAGGCTTGCTCGAAATCTGCTTTAATATCGTCGATGTGCTCAATTCCTACTGAAACCCTTAGCGCATTTGGTTTTACGCCTGCAGCCAACTGTTCTGCTTCACTTAATTGTTGGTGAGTAGTTGCCGACGGCTGAATAATTAACGTTTTGGCATCACCCACATTTGCCAGGTGAGAAACCAGTTTTAAATGATCAATTACTTGTGTAGCGTTTTCTTTTGTTCCATTTAATTCGAAAGATAAAACACCACCAAAACCATTACTTAGGTACTTTTTCGCTAGATTATTATACTTACTGCTGGCCAAACCTGGATAATGGACTTCTTTAATCAACGGATGGTTTTCTAACCAAGTTGCCAATTCCAAAGCATTATCTACATGACGTTGTACACGAAGTGATAAAGTTTCCAAACCTTGCAATAAAAGAAATGAATTGAATGGTGAAAGGGCAGGGCCTAGATCTCTTAAACCTTCTACACGTGCTCTAATGATAAACTGAATATTGCCAAATGGGCCACCAATACCGAAAACATCATTAAAAACCAAACCATGATAACCTTCGGATGGCTCTGTAAATTGAGGGAATTTTCCATTGCCCCAATTATAATTTCCGCCATCAACAATTACACCGCCAATGCTGGTTCCATGCCCACCAATCCACTTGGTTGCAGATTCTACAATAATGTTAGCGCCATGTTCTAATGGTTTAAATAAATATCCGCCGGCACCAAAAGTATTATCCACTATAAAAGGAATATCGTATTTTTTCGCGATTGCCGCAATTTTCTCAAAATCAGGAATACTGAAAGCAGGGTTTCCGATAGTTTCTAAATAGATAGCTTTTGTTTTCTCCGTGATTTTTTGTTCGAATTCTTCCGGTACATCAGGGTTTGCAAAATCAACGTGAATGCCTAAACGCTTAAAAGCTACTTTGAACTGATTGTAAGTTCCACCATAAATATGCGATGATGAAACAATACTATCGCCAGCTTCCAGGATATTATGCAAGGCGATAAATTGTGCTGCCTGTCCTGATGCCGTTGCTAAAGCCGCAACTCCACCTTCTAATGCAGCAATTCTTTTTTCAAAAACATCGGTCGTTGGATTCATTAACCGTGTATAAATATTTCCGAACTCTTTTAAGGCAAATAAGTTTGCACCGTGTTCTGCACTATTAAAACCGTAAGAGGTTGTTTGGTAAATTGGAACTGCTCTTGAGCCTGTTGTTGGATCTATTTCCTGACCAGCATGTAGTTGTAGTGTTTCAAATTTATATGAAGTTGACATAATTCTAAATGATTGATTGAGTGAATGTTGAATGCTTTAATTCTCAGATTCTGATTATAAAATCTTATAATCCTAAAATCAAGATAATCTTATTAGGGCGTATCCCGGTTTATCGGGACCTTCCAATTTGAAAAAAACAAAAGAGGAAGATTTTAAATTACTGTATGCAGCAGCACATACAAGTAATCGCCTGCATATCACAACAAATAAATGAAATAGAAGAGTTTTCTACCTGTTTAAGGTTTAGATTAGGCTCGCTTTGCGATTGAAGATTTAATATTTTCATCAGTTCTAATTTATATCTCCAAATAACACCCTGTTACTTGGTCAGGAATTGGCACCTTCTCTTTCTGAGGGTTGCCAGTGGGTCACGGAGCCAGTCTCTCGCCACTTCTTTATAAATCAATCCGATTAAGATTGACTTTTATTTAGTTGTTTACCAAATAATATTTCAAATGTCTGAATTATATTTTAAACAACAAAATTTAATTTTGAATTTTTGCTAAATGCCTGGAAAACAAATCCATTTTTTAAATAGAAAAACTAAAAACTTAACTTTAGGTTCAAAACTTATATGTTTGTGATAACGATCCAATCATGATGAAAAAAATTAAATCTATAACCCTGGCTTTGCTTATTGCAATTTCTGGACTAACAGCTCAAGCCCAATTCGGCGGATTAAAAGACAAGTTATTAAAAGTTGGAACAGCTCAGGGCGCTAAGGCCTTGGGTGTTGATAAATTCCTAAAGCAACCTGCAGCAATAACAACTTCATTTGAAGACGTTAATCGCGAGGGAGAAAAAATGCCTGATTTCAATGCGAGCGCAAAATATCAGCCTCTGTATTTATTGCCCAAAAACCCTGATGGCGGTTACGTTTTATGTGAAGGTTTTTACGAAATGACTAATAAAAGCTACTGCTTAAAAGCTGGGACTTTTGCACCATCAAAAGGCGATGGTTATATGTTTGCACCTGTTTTAGGTCCGAAAGAAGAAATTGTGGTCTCTGTTTTAAAAAGCGCAGAGAAACATCCGGATGTAGAGCAACATAATATTCAGGTTTTGCTGTGGACGATTATCGCCCGAACAAAATTTGCCGATTACGCAGGGACGGTGAAGTTAACTGCCCTAAAACTTTTAACGCCAAAGCAATTAACTCAATTAGAGGGTGGTGCATTGGGCGTTTTACCTTTTGATGTGATGGAAAAAGCAAAAGACCAGCTTCCTTCTGGGATTAAAGCAGTTTTTGAGGCCGAAAATAATATTCGTCAACTGGTTTCTTCTGGCAATTACACTTACGCAGATATGGAAAAATATGCTATTATTGCGGGTATGGCGCCACCAAGAGCCGATGTGCCAAGTGGTATCTGGACGAAACATCCTGATGGATATTATGTTCGTTATTTCCCCTCAGGATATTCGATTACCAAAGTGCAGGTTTATGTTCCTAAAGAATTATTAGCCAACGGAAATAAGTTAATTTACGATGCCGCAGGTGATATTGCTTGTCCTGCAAATACAGGTTCGCAGCGTTTAGCACAAACCAACGAGCCGCTCAATGCAAATTATTCTGCGAAGTTGGTCACGGTTTGTAATACGAAGTAGATTTTGAAAATGAACGGGTTTGTAATTCTTAGGGGTTTGCAGTCCCGCTTTTTGCTGTAGCCCCGATAAAAAAAAATCGGGGGCTGCCGCTGCAATCGGGTTTAAAAACATATGGTAGTCCACATAACGATTAGCCACTCGTAATTGCGAGGTTATTACTCGGCGGTCGTCATTGCGAGGCACGAAGCAATCTTAAAACTATGGATTGTATCGAATAAATAAGATTGCTTCGTGCCTCGCAATGACGTGTTGAACTATCCCAACGCTTGTTCTAAATCAGCAATAATATCATCTATATGTTCCAAGCCAACAGAAATCCTCAGCAGGTTTTTAGGAGTTTTACTATCAGGTCCTTCAACCGAATAACGGTGCTCAATTAAACTTTCAACACCACCCAAACTTGTTGCCTGGGCAAATAATTTAACTTTATTAACTACTCTGCTGGTTTCCTCTACATCGCCCTTAACTAAAAACGACATCATTCCGCCAAAATCTTTCATTTGTTTTTTGGCAATTTCATGTTGAGGGTGGCTTTCCAATCCTGGAAAGAAAACCGCCTCCACTTTTGGATGATTAACCAAATATTGAGCAACTAATTTCCCGTTTTCGCAATGGCCTTTCATACGGTAGGCCAAAGTTTTGATGCTTCTGCAAAGCAAATAGCAATCAAATGGCGATGGAACTGCGCCACCTGTTTGTTGTATGTTTTTGATTCTTTCCCAAAGTTTATCCTTTTTAGCGGTTACTAAAATACCACCTAACACATCGCTGTGGCCACCTAAATATTTTGTGCTGCTATGCATTACAATATCAGCACCTAATAAAATTGGATTTTGTAAAATAGGAGAGGCAAAAGTGCTATCGCAAGCAAATGTAATATTGTTTTGTTTCGCAATCTTCCCGATTTCTTCTATATCAGTAACCTTTAATAATGGGTTTGAAGGGGTTTCAATCCAGATTAGTCTGGTGTTAGGCTTAATGCTCGATTTGATCAAATCCAAATCCGTTTGATCAACAAAATCAAATTCTAAGGTTTCATTAAAAATCGTTAACAATTGCTTTTTTATTCCCCAATACATATCATCGGGGGCAATAATGTGGCTGCCCGGTTTTAGGGCCTGAAACAAACTCATTCCACAATTATTTCCGGAGGCAAAAGCAGCCGCATCTTCTCCGTATTCTAATTTAGCTACAGTGTTTTCTAAAGCAGACCTGTTTGGGTTACTCACGCGACTATACATATGCCCACCAGGATAACCTCCCAGTTCATCACGAAAAAAAGTTGTAGATAGATTTATAGGTGGTGTAACATCGCCTGTGGCATTTTTAACAAGATTAGAGGCGTGAATAGCAAGGGTTTCTGGCTTCATGATGATTTATGTCTACTTGTGGTAAATCGCAACGCAATTTAATAATTTGGCGCTAATTTAAGGTTCGTAATTGTTTTGGCAAGATTTATGTAATCAGTTTCCCGAAAATTAATTTAAACTGAAATGAAAAGATTATTTATAGCTATCGCAATAGCATGTTCTACCTTAGTAATGTTACAAAGTTGTAATACGGCAAAAAGAGTAACTGCAGGTGTAACGGGTAGCAGAGGTACAGTTGTTCGCGAATGGGTAGTAAGCAATGTTGCTTTAGAGGGGTTGCCTGATGGCGCTGTTCAAGGTTTGTTTGGCGAAAAATCATATAAATGTTTCCAAGGCAGTACCTGGAATTTAACAAACAGCGGTAACGGTTCTTATACTTTACCTGCATCAAGTACATGTGGTTCGGTAATGCAGACTATTTTCTGGTCAGCTGCTCCGAAAGAAGAAACTTTTCAATTCAAGAAAATATACGAAGGTGATAAAGCTAAAAACGTTACTGAAGGTTACCGTTTAGTTTTAACAGAACTTTCGAGCACGCAAATGGTTATGAAATCTCCGATTGAGTTTGGTGGTAAAACAGCAAACATCATTTTAACTTTCGTACCTGCCGCAAGATAATTTCATCTACCTATGGAATACAACGCGAAAGCGCTTCTGAAAAGAGGTGCTTTTTTTGTTTAGTTCATTTGTTCAATAGTTCATTCGTATCATTGGTTATGGCGCCTAACCTAATTTACTAATTAACCAATGGCAGGTGAACTATTCGTTTGTTACAAGAAAATGATTTTCAAATCGCCCCAATATTGTATTTTTGTTCAAAATAAATCAGGAATGAATACAACTGAACAGGTTGAAAAAATATTAGCTGATACTTCATTATCAACTGAATTACAAAACATAGCACATAAAGTCTTTAATAAGGAGCGTATTACTTTTGATGAGGGTGTGCATCTTTACGAGCATGCAGAATTAGGTTATCTGGGTGTCTTAGCAAATTTCATTCGCGAAGAGAAGCATGGTGATATAACTTATTTCAATCGCAATTTCCACTTAGAGCCAACAAATCTTTGTGTTTATGATTGTAAATTTTGTTCATATTCCCGATTAATTAAACAGAAAGAGGAAGGGTGGGCGCTAACAATGGAGCAAATGCTCGATATCGTTAAAAAATATGACGATGAGCCAGTAACCGAAGTTCACATTGTTGGTGGCGTATTGCCGCAATATGATGTTGCATTTTATTCTGCTTTGTTTACAGCAATAAGAGAACATCGTCCTGATTTACATGTTAAAGCTTTAACACCAGTTGAATACCATTACATTTTCAAGAAAGCTAAAATTGATTATGCTACAGGCATGAAATTAATGAAAGAAGCTGGCTTACAATCGATGCCTGGAGGCGGTGCGGAGATCTTTTATCCTGAAATTCGTGAGCAGATTGCCAAAGATAAATGTACTGGCGAACAATGGTTAGCCATACATGAGGAGTGGCATAAACTAGGTATGAGAAGTAATGCAACAATGCTTTATGGTCATATTGAAAAGTTCTGGCATCGTGTAGATCACATGGAAAAACTTCGTGAATTACAGGATAAAACCGGAGGTTTCCAAACTTTTATTCCTTTAAAATTCCGTAACCAAAATAATCAAATGAGTAATGTAGCTGAATCTTCTGTTATTGAAGATTTGAGAAATTATGCCATTGCTCGAATTTACATGGATAACTTTGATCACATTAAAGCTTATTGGGCAATGATTAGTCGCGAGACAGCTCAATTATCTTTAAATTATGGTGTAGATGATATAGACGGAACTTTAGATGATACCACGAAAATTTACTCAATGGCTGGTGCTGAAGAGCAAACGCCTGCAATGAGTACCCGCGAATTGGTTAACTTAATTAAACAGGTTGGCCGAAAAGCAATAGAACGCGATACCTTATATAATGTAGTTACTGACTTTGAAAATGTTGTTTTTGAGGAAGAAAAGAAGCCGCAATATTATAAGTTGCCTGTCGTAAATTAATGATAGAATGAGTAAATGACAGAATGGGTGAATTAATGCAATACGCTTATTAACATTCAATCATTCAAAAATTAATCATTCAATAATTTTAAAAATGAAACACATTTATATTATCCGCCACGGCGAAACGGAACTTAACAGGCAAGGAATAGTACAAGGTAGAGGTATAAATTCTGACTTAAATGATACTGGCAGAGCACAGGCTGAGGCTTTCTATCAAAAATACAAAGACATTCCTTTTGATAAAATTTACACATCAGATTTAAAACGCACCTGGCAGACCGTTCAAAAATTTATTGATTCAGGTTTACCTTGGGAGAAACTTTCAGGTTTGGATGAATTAGCATGGGGTATTTGGGAAGGAAAACCCAATTCAGAAAATGCTCGTGATGCTTTTCGTGATATGTTAAAATCCTGGGAAGATGGAGATTACACCGCTCATTTTGAGGGAGGCGAAAGTGTCCAGGATGTATACGAGCGGTTGAAGACGCCAATGGAAGTTTTATCTACCCGACCAGAAGAAGAAACTGTTTTACTTTGTATGCATGGTAGAGCAATGCGTGTTTTCCTTTGCTTACTGCTTGATAAGTCTTTAAGTGAAATGACTGAATTTCCACACCAAAATACAGTTTTATATAAGTTGGGTTTTGAGGATGGACAGTTTACCATTCTTGAATTTAATAGTGCCGTTCATTTAGATGGTTTAGTGATCGGGTAACCACCAACTCGCAATGACGGAAACATTTAAAAAACAATAAAACACCTTGAGTAAGATTAAAATATCGGCTGTTGCGTATACCAACACCAAAGCTTTTATATACGGATTAGAACATTCGGATATCATTAATAAAATTGATTTAAGTTTAGATATTCCTTCAGATTGTGCTGCCAAAGTAATTAATGGAGAGGCAGATATGGGTTTAATGCCTGTAGCTGCAATTCCACTGGTACCGAATGCAAATATTGTTGCAGATTATTGTATTGGTAGTGATGGAGCAGTAAATTCAGTATTTATATTTAGCGACGTTCCTGTTAAGGAAATTAAAACTTTACGACTGGATTCGCATTCCAGAACTTCGAATAATTTAGCCAAAGTTTTACTTAAGTTTTATTGGAAACAGGAAGTAGAATTTACTACGGATCTTAATGCTAAAACTGATGCAATTGTGCTAATTGGCGACAGAACTTTCGGTAGGAAAGACAACTTTGCCTTTGCTTATGATCTGGGCCAGGAATGGAAAAACTTTACTGGTTTACCATTTATGTATGCTGCATGGGTTGCAAACAAGGAAATTTCTCAAGAGTTTAAAATCGAATTTAATGCTGCCTTAAAATTTGGCTTAGACCATCGGCAAGATGTATTATTGAAATTGCCTAGAGTCGAGAATTTTGATCTGGAAGATTATTTATATCATAAACTCCAATTCGAAGTTACGGAAGATAGAAAAAAAGCCTTAAAGATGTTTTTGGAATATATCGAAATTCTAGAAAAAGAAACAGTTTAAATGATCTTCAATTTGTTTAAAAAGAGTATTACAAAAAAGGCAATCCGGTTCAGGATTGCCTTTTGCTTTTAGTGTGATTTTAGTTTCCCAGCTATGGTTTCTAATTTGCTTTTTAGTTTGCCAATTGCACCATGAAGGGCTAGATCATAGTTATTGCCAAGATTTGTTACCGCAATAGGTTCTTTACCAGAAATTCTGGCTTCTAATAAACAACGTTTGTCGTCTAAACCATCTTTGCTACCATTTTCATCTGACAAATGAACTTCCAAACGGGTAATCAAATCATCAAATCTGGACAAACCATCATTAATGGCACCTTTAATTTTATCTTCGTATTCCTGATGTATGGTTAAATTCTTGTCGGTATTTAGCTGAATCGTCATAATTAAAATATTAGGTTAAACTATATAAGAATAACAGCCAGAACGAATAAACGTTTTAAAAATGGAGCTCGAAATTTTTAAGCGACTGGATATGAGCATACTTTGTTTTTAAACCTCCTATGAATAAAACCCTTTTCAAGTAGCTTTGGAAGCTTTTTCTTTTTTTATGGGCAAAAGATGTTCCCTGCCCTGAGAATTGGCGGTTTCTATTTATTTAAATTAACACCTCTCAGAAGCTTTCTTTTTTATAAAAATATTAAAAACTTAGCTATATCCTCCTATTAGC
>NZ_CAKLBU010000013.1 GCF_920984735.1 Pedobacter sp. Leaf250
GTGTCCACCTCTTCCCATTCCGAACAGAGAAGTTAAGCCCACCAGAGCCGATGGTACTGCGGTAACACGTGGGAGAGTAGGTCGGTGCCAAATCTTAAAGCCCCATAAAGGGCATTAAAAGAACCCCGTCAGCAACAGCTGATGGGGTTTCTGCGTTTGGGGCGGTCCATCCCGGACCGGGATGCATCCGCCGGATCCGAACGGTATTGTCTGGAACATCGATATTGCTTAAGCTAACACTACGGTGCATATTGACTTGCTGTTGCTGATAATCTAAATTTGGTTCCATAAAATATTTATTATTATGGAGCATCGAAATATCAAAACAGGCCGCAAGATCAATTTTCGTAGCAAGCAGGAAATTATCAGGCTTCTAAAGGAATTCGAAATAATTAGGGATACTACCTCGATTGCATCGTTCTGCAAATCCCATGATATACCTAGCGGAACTTTTTACACCTGGCAAAAACATCGGCGCGAGGGTAAATATGCCACTCAGGGTAAGTTCATAGAACTTTCAGCTGAGGAACCGATAGCGGCTGCGCCGCCTTTACCAAAAGTTTTCGCTAGTTTATGTGTAGGTAACCTGATAATTAACCTTCATCAACAGGTTGAGGCCGATTACATTGGTTCATTACTTAATAAGTATAAGGGATGATGGTGTCTAGCGAGAAAAAGTACTTTGTTTATCCTGACTGCATTGATGGGCGCAAAAGCTTTAATGGGCTTGCAGGCATTGTCAGAGGTGAATTGAATAGAGATCCCGGTAATGGAGACGTTTTTATCTTTTTAAGCCGATCCCGCCAGAGTATCAAACTGCTGTTTTGGGAGCATGGGGGTTTTGTGATCTACTATAAGAAAATGGACAATGGAAACTTTCAGATACCCCCGCTTCGGGCAGATGGCCAGGGTAGACATATCAGTGAAATCCAGTTATTGCAGGTGATACGGGGCATAGAATTCCAGAAAGAAAAACAGCGTACCGGTAACAGGAAAACGAAATTGACTTTAGAGCAATAAGGCAAAAAAAAACATCAGAAAATACTTGCACAAAAGGATGGTATTTCTTATTTTTAAGATAATAAAAAACCACTGATGCAGCCAATAGAGCATATTGACTATAAGGAATTGTACGAGCAGACCAGGCAGGATAACATCTTGATCAGGGAGGATCTCAAGCAATTGCGTGCGATCAATGAACAGTTGCTGCACCGGGTAGAATAATTGCTCAAGCTCAGCTTTGGCAGTAAAAGTGAACGCTATCTGGGTGGAGAACAAACTCCTGATCAGCTTCGCCTTGGACTGGCTGAGGAAGTAACCATCGAGGTTACAGTACCTGAACCTGCCAAAGCTGTAAAAATAAGCCACAAACCTCCATGCTGTCGAAAAAGAATAAGCCAAAGCTTACCGCGGTAGGAGAGGAGGAAGAATATAATCTTAAACCTATTCCGTGATAAGGCAGAGTGCCTGAGCAGATGTGGGCAAATAAGCATCTTACTATGCAAATTGATAGATAGGTATATGTAATATTGAAACAGCTGGAATTGCATTGATATTTTTCCAAAAATGGCCAACTGGTCTACATTGGCAAATGCTTTAATGTCGGGCCAAACGGTAAAAGTTAGCATAGGGTGATTTCGTATCAATCGCAGGATGGACACCACAAAGCCATAGCGAGGATTATAAGTATCTCAGATATGATCTGCTGAATAGTCGAATTCACATCACGGATAAAGATTTTGTAAAAGATAATGACCTACTTCCTTAAAAAGGCAATAGGCTAAATAAGTCAACATTTTTCATTTTTGGGTTGAATTGTTTGCGATCAGCAGGAAGGTATTTAAGGGAATATTGATCTCAACGCTTGGCCAGACTGAAGAGTTAGAATAACTTATTTTCTCATTCTTTCTAATTTAATAGGCAAAAAAACTACTTAAGGGCTTATTAAGTCAGAATGAAGCAACTGAAATAACAGTGAATTAAGATAGTTGTCATTATCCTTATAAAAGGCAATACATTTCGATTTGATGGCTGCAAATATCTTTCGCTATAAATATATTGCTGTTATCAATATTAGCAGATTTTTTTAGGTAAACCGCAAATTTCAAACGTTGACCAATAACTATCACCACAAGATGATATTATCTATTTGACTTTAACTTCAAGATCGAGTTCAAAAAAGAGATTATCAGATCGGTAATCCAACTTGAAGTTATCTCCATAAATCGCTTTTAAACGATTTTCAGTATTCGAAAGTCCTGTATGTTGTCCTCCATAGTTTTTACTATGATCAATAAGATTTTTAGTTGTTATTTTAAGCAGGTTGCCCGCAGTATAGATTTCTATCACGGCAGGATTAGTTTTATCGTTAAGTTTTCCATGTTTCAATGTATTCTCGATAAACGTAATTAAGATCAAAGGTAAGAAATTTATGCCTTTTATCTCGTCAGTGTATTTAAAGCTTATATAATTCTCATAATTAAACCTCATCATATGAAGCTTAATTAAATTATTTACCTGTTCGATTTCCTCCTCAAGATTAATCATGCTCTCAGAGAATTTGGTATCTAGGCTATAATGCATCAAATCTGATAAAGTCATCACCATCTCCGCCGCTTGAGGAGATGCGTCCAATACTTTTTGGTAGACGAAGTTTAAAGTATTAAATAATAAATGAGGATTTATTTGCGCGCGCAGATGCGCATTCTTTGCATCGGTAAGTTCTAGAGCAATATTTTTTGTCTTTAAATTTATTTGGTATAACTCATCCTTGGCCATCTCTTTATCCTTCTGCTCTCTTTGGTAAACATGGAACAGATGGAAAAAAGCAGCGAAATATAAAAATTGACTTGCCCGCCATAATACCCTAAATATATACTGTTGATCTGTTAACAGATCATCTACCTCAATCCACTGAGTAAGCATACTGATTTGTTTATCCAGCAGGTAGTTGAAAAACAAATATATTCCAAAAGTTAAAATAAGCCCTAAAGGAAGTTTCCATACCCATTTAATTTTTTGGTTGAAAACAATAGGGAAAAGAATTTTTGCGCAAGCATAAAAGAAGGCAATATTTAAGAGATAATGCGACGCGTAATTTCCTATTGTTCCAAAGCTATTATTTGCAAGTCCTACAATAATGATCTCACAGGGTATATAAATCATCCAACTTAAAAAATGGATTTTATACTTTTCTACTATTTCTCCTAAGTAATTGATCATGGCGAATAGGGATTTGTACATAATGTGAAGAGCATCCTACGTAATAAGTTTATTTAAAGGAACATTCTCTGCTAGTTTCATTAAAAAAAAGTATGAAAACAAAAAATCAGAGATTAAAAAAGAAAACAGTTTTCGTTTTTCAGTCAAAAGAAAGATCTAGTATGTCGAGTACAGATCCGACAGTAACAAGTGTGATAATTATTTCCAACGGGACAAGAGTCTATTAGGGAAATTATTACAATTAATTTTTTAACCGGCCGGTTTCTATCGTATAATATTTTAAAAAGTCAATTATATCTTCCTTGTAAAAGTCACTCATTTGTAATTTGTGAGACGTTTCGAATTCTAACATATTTCCGGATGTGCTAATTATTTTTCCAGCGTTTACAACATACGAGCGGTGGATTCTGAAAAATGCGTCAGCTTTGAACAGCTGCTGTACTTCATGAAGCGTCAAATATATTAACTGATCAAAACTAGTTGTAACCATTTTGACGTAATTGCCCGCTCCCTCGAAATAAATGATATCTTGCTTTTTCACACGCGTAAGCTTTCCTTTCTCTCCAGTTTTGAAAAACAGAAAATCTTTATCAATTTTTTCAAGTCTTGGCAGATCGTCGTCAATAATATCCATCACAGCCTTTACAAATTTAGCCTGCCTAATAGGTTTAACTAGAAAATGATTTGCGCGCAAATCAAAAGCATCGACAGCATAATCTTTATACGCGGTGGTGAAAATGATGCTTCCTATTTTTGATTTGATCGATGCTGCAAGATCAATCCCAGATAGATCTGGCATCTCAATATCAAGAAATGCAATATCAATATTATCTTTTTTTGTAATTCCTGCCAAGGCTTTGATAGGGTCTGAATAAATGCTTACCAACTCTAAAGTTGGAATACTACTTATATAGGTTTCAAGTAGTTTACTAGCATGTTGTTCATCATCTACTATGACGCATCTAATTTTATTAATCATATTGAGAGATTTAAGCGTTAATAACACCAAACTATTATTTTACTTTCAAGTCATACTCCTCCCTTACAGCATCATTTTCTAAATTTTTCAACTCTTTCAATCACCTTAAGTTGGATTTGGTGTTGAATGACATTGTGAATGACATTAGGATCAATATGTATTGCGTAGGCTAAAATGTTGATGTGAAATTCTGTGAATTTCTCTGGATTAACAAGTTTCGAGTGGTAAGATGCATAGTTGAGTCCTAAAAGTCTAGCTATTTTTGTCGGACTTAACGTTACCAGTTTGTACATAGACTTAATTGATCCGGAAAGTAATAAAGATCTTATTGCTAAAAAATCAGCATCTAAATCTTCTAAGCTTTCATTTGGGTCTGAGTATTCCATTTTCTTTACACACTAAAGTGTTAAAAACATTATGATTCAACTCTTAATAAGTATTAATCGTCAATTAAAATTTATTTATTGTGGATTTTTGTTTATATTCGAATAATATTTACAGGCATATATTAGAGTCTTGCAACTTCATATCTCAAGCCGTTGACGCAAGACAGCAGAAAATAATGCCCATATCTTTTTTGGAAGTGCTATCTTAGCATTTTTAAATAAGTATGGGTTCTGCTGTAATTCCGTGTCAACATAAGGCTTGAGAACTGAATGAAGTTACGGTTGGCAGAATCCATATTTATGATTTTCTCTTTCAAGCAGGACTCGTATAATCTATACGAGTATGAAACTAAGTTATTTAGGATGTTTACATGTTGATACTGATTTTAAAGAATCAGGACTAAGCTTAGTTTTCAATTTTTCAAATGAAAATAACACTTTTTGTGTTAGTAGATGCGGTATTGCATTTGACAGGATGTATGCGCTAAAACCAAAAAATCCAGAATAAGATTTTCTATTAAACCACAGGACTAGTTTTATTATTAATGTATTTAGTAATGGTTCACCTGACCTGTGGTTTTCAGCTTACCCAATACTTTTCCAAACAGGGTTCTATTATCTAAATCAACTAACACAAATTTTATGAAAAAAATGATCTCTCTAGGGGGCGTGGCTGTGCTTTGCCTTTTATTTCTAACCAAAATTGCCGGTCAAACTCCGACAATCAAAAAAAAAGCTCCCATTACTGCTTTAAGTATAGGAGATAAATTACCCAATATAATCTTTGAGGATGCAATCAATTCAAGAAGTGGAACGATTAATACAAAATCGCTATTTGGTAAGGCTATTGTATTTGATTTCTGGGCCAGTTGGTGCACGAACTGTATTCAAGGGTTTCCGCATTTGGAAGAAATGCAATCAAAATACCAGAAAAATCTCCAGATTATTTTAGTCAATAACAGTGATCGAGATTCCAGGGCGGCAATAGTTTCATTATTCGAAGATAGAAAAGCAGACGGCTTTCAGGTAAGTATTCCTTCATTACGGCAAAAGAGAATTCTAGAGCAGCTCTTTCCACATCGTGCCTTACCACACTATGTTCTTATCGGTCCAGACGGCAGAGTTAAAGCGATTACTGAAGAAGTGACTGAAGAAAATGTCAAAAGACTTATCGCAGGTCTCGAACTAAATCTAAAAACTAAAATCCGATAGGCCATGAATACTTTACAAAATAAAAAACCAAACTTACTTACCCTGTTGCTTCTAACGTTAACCATTTTAGTTCTATCCATTGCATCACTGTATGCGCAAGGAATAACAGAAAGACAATTAAAAGGTCAGATTATGTTGTCCGAAGGAGAAAAGGAATTTGTATCTGTCAAAACACGCAGAAATGGCGCTAGTTTATCTTCAAAAAGTGGCCTTTATGCTCGCCGGATCATAAATCTGCCAGATACGATAACATTCAGCGTGGTTGGCTACGTTTCTGCCGAACGCGTTATCACCAGCACTTTTGATTTCTCTCAGCCTTTGAATATTAGATTAGTTCCTGACATTCAGCAGCTTTCAGAAATTGAGGTAAGCACTGGGTATCAGAAGCTCAAACCCAATGAAATCAATGGAACGGTATCGGTCATCAATGAGAAGTCTTTAAATGCTACTCAAGGGACAAACATCCTGGATAGGATTATTGGTCAGAGTTCAGGGTTGCTTCAGAACATCGGCAAAAGCAATCCGAATGCCCAGAATTCCACAAACATAACCATACGTGGATTGGGAACTATTAATGGTCCACTCGATCCACTAGTGGTCTTGGATGGGTATATTTACGAAGGGAATATTAATAATATTAACCCGAACGATATAGAAAGCGTATCTGTTTTAAAAGATGCCTCAGCAGCTTCGATCTGGGGCGCAAGAGCAGGCAATGGTGTAATTGTGATTACCTCCAAAAAGGGTAAACTGAACCAGAAAATGCAAATCGGATTTTCGGCAAGTCTTCAGCTAACCCAAAAAGCAGATCTTTTAAGTATTCCAATCGTGAGTGCTGCAGAATATATCGAAATAGAAAAGAAGCTCTTTCGCTCAGGGTACTTTGATGACAGGATCATTCGCCTTCCGCATTTGCCGCTGACGCCTGCTGTTGAAATCCTGCTCAATGAACGCAATGGGAAACTACCTCCAAATCAAGCCCTGAATGCACTGGACCTGCTTGGGGAAAATGATGTTAGAAAATCCTATCTGGATAACTTCTATACTCATCCGGTAACCCAGCAATATTCATTGAATCTTCGTGGGGGAGCTGAGAATTACAGCTATTTAATTTCTGGAAATTACGATAAAAGCATCTCTGAAACTTATGGTAAATCAGACAAAATAAATGTGCATTTATCCAATCAATTTAAGCCTGTTAAAAACCTAAACATCTCTACTAACTTATATATTACCTCCGCAAATAGTGAAGAGGGTATGCCTGCATGGGGAACCCAGCTCCTGGGTCAGCGAAATCCCAGTTATCTCTCCTTTGAAGATGCATCAGGTAATCCACTTTCCATTGACAGAACTTACCGCTCATTATATACCGATACTGCCGGCGGAGGCAAGTTACTAGACTGGAGATATTATCCAACCCAAGAATACAGGCATAACAGCTTTATTACCAAAAGAAATGAAATTTATGGGAGCATAAGCGCCAATTATAAAATATTTAACTGGCTAAATGCAGAAGCCAGTTATCAGCTGCAGCGGCAAAACGTGGATCTGGAAAATTTTTCAGATAGCGAAAGTTTTAATGCACGGGATATTGTCAATTCTTTTTCTCAGCTTAACAGAACAACTGGAGTGATTAGATACATTGTTCCCAAAGGTGGGATAATGAGAATGGGCAATACAAAAACCTATTCCAATACCGGAAGATTTCAGCTTAGCGCTGATCAGTCAATTGGAGCTCATGTGATAAAGGCGATCGCGGGAGTAGAGGCCAGAGATGCTCAGACATTTTCTTCAGGATCAGTTTTTTATGGTTACCAAAGAGATCCTTTGACCAGTTCAAACGTAGATGCCGTAAATTATTATCCAAACTTTATCACCGGAAGTTTAGCGCAGATCGGTTCCTCAGCCTCACCAAGTCATACCAATTACCGCTTTTTAAGCTTTTATGGTAATGCCTCTTATAGCTATCTTGGGAAATACCTGGCCTCGGGAAGCATTCGAAAAGATGGATCAAATATTTTCGGTGCCAATACCAATGACAAATGGAAACCGCTGTGGTCTGCCGGGATCGGATGGGCAATTTCTAAAGAGCAGTTCTATAATATTGACTTTCTACCTGTTTTGAGAATTAATGCTACATTCGGATATACAGGAAATGTTGATCTCACTAAAACATCCTTACCAATCGCGGGATATGCTACAAACCCGATCTCAGGGTTTCCCTATACAAGGATTTCTTCAGTCAATAATCCGGACCTAAAATGGGAACAGTTATCTCAGCTGGATGTAAAGGTGAGTTTTGAGACTAGGGCAAAGCGGCTCAGTGGTACCATTTCCTACTTTCAAAAGCGCGGCTCTGATCTTTATGGAATTACGCCATATGATTACACTGGTTGGGCTGGAAGAAGTACCCTTACCCGTAACGTAGCAGATATGAAGGGCTATGGCATTGACGCGGAACTTTTTTCAAGAAATATTATAGGTGAACATTTTGGTTGGGAGAGTAGCTTATACTTTAATTTCAATAAAGATAAAACCGTGAAATATCACAGGCCGGCTAATAGTGGTATCTATAATTTTCTGGGCAATGGCACAACAATTAATCCGAATGAGGGAATGCCGCTATATGGAATTTCATCCTATAAATGGGGTGGGCTTGATGGGGCAGGAAATCCTCAGGGTTACCTTGCGGGCAAGCTGAGTACAAATTATGAAGCTATCTTTTTAGAAGCCTCCACTACTGGTGATAACCTGGTTTTTAATGGGGTAAGCAGTCCTAAAATATTTGGGTCTATCATCAATAGCTTTTCCTATAAAAGAATATCCCTGGCCTTCAATATCTCTTACCGGCTGGGTTACTATTTTACCCGTCCTACACTAAGCTACTCCAGCCTGGTGGAGCAGGGGCAATCGCATCCTGATTATTCCCTCAGGTGGCAAAATCCCGGAGACGAGGCAACTACGAATGTCCCCTCCTTTATTTATCCCATTGATAATAACAGAGATTCCTTTTACCAGTTCAGCGAAGTCAATGTGCTTAAAGCAGATAACCTTCGCTTGCAATATATCAATCTTTCCTACCGCTTTAATTCTGGGAAATGGCGCTTTCCAATGAGGAACTTGGAATTTACTGCCGGAGTGCAGAATGCAGGGATTTTGTGGAGGGCAAATAAAGAGCACCTGGATCCAGACTACGCCGTATCATTTAACATCAGAAAAAATTATGTATTTACCTTGAAAGGTAACTTTTAAATCAAAAAATTATGAAGCCTACTAATAAAATTCTATTGGCCCTGCTTTTAGGGCTTGGCCTGGTTACCTCTGGATGCAAAAAATATCTGGAGGCAAAATCTGACGATAAACTGGTGGTTCCAAAAACCATCGCTGACCTACAGGGATTACTGGATGATGCAGTCACTATGAATTATCCGGTCACTCCCTCCTACGGAGAAACTTCAGCTGATGACTATTTTGTTTCCGCTGTAAATTTGACCAGGTTGGGCGCTATTGCAAAAAACGTTTATTCTTGGAAGCCAATAAACATCAACTACGGAAATGATTGGTCAAAAAGTTACCTGCCTGTCTATAATTCAAATTTAGCGCTCGAGTTACTCGGTGGTGTGGAAAGAAACGCTTCCAATGCGTTAGCCTGGGATAATGTCAAAGGATCTGCGCTATTCTTCCGATCTTACTATTATCTGCTATTAACCGCGCAGTATGGTCTGGCCTATGATGAACAAACTTCTGACACTGATTTAGGGATTGTGATCAGGGAAAGCTCGAATTTCAATGAGGTTTCGGTCAGATCGAGCGTAAAGGCCTGTTATCAAAGGGTTATTAGAGATTTAGAACAGGCAATCCCATTGTTACCAGATTTCCCCTTGCATTCTTTGAGGCCATCTAAAGCAGCAGCTTATGCCTTGCTCTCCAGAACTGGTCTTTATATGAGAGACTATGCAATGGGGCTTAAATATGCTGATCTTGCTATTGCGCTAAAACCAGAGCTGATGGATTATAACGGAGATAGTGATTTAAATGCATTAAGTGCTAACATCCCGGTGAAAAAGTTTAATAAGGAGACTATTTTTTATACTGAAATGTTCGCTGGATTTGCTTTGCATAGCCCAACCTATGCTTTAATCGATACTGCCCTTTATGCATCCTATGCGCTAAATGATCTGAGAAGAACTGCATTTTTTAGGATGGTTGGAGGATATCCTGTATTCAAGGGCAGTTATTCTGCTCATGCATCTACACTTTTTAGCGGTCTTACCACAGCTGAGCAGTACCTCAACCGGTCAGAGTGTAAAGCCTATATTGGTGACTTGATCGGGGCTATGGCTGATTTGAACCTGTTGAGTAAAAAGCGATGGAGGTCAATCGCACCATTTCCAGCTTTTAATATTGCAGACAAAAATTTAGCGCTAAAACAGATTAGACTGGAAAGGAGAAAAGAAATGCTGATGAGGGGAACCAGATGGGCCGATATAAAAAGGCAGAATAAAGAGGGTGCAAACATTACCCCAATCCATAAACTCGATGGCCAGGAAATCAGTCTGAATCCTGCATCCAGGTTTTATGCATTACCCTTACCAACGGACGTCATCACCATTAGCGGGATTCCACAAAATCAATAGTATTAGTTTAGATAATGATGAATACATGGCGGGGCTGGATGGCCCCGCCTGTATGATTAGAACGCTTTGTTATCAATTGAAATCGAGCTATCATCAGCTCCGTCTACGTAGTAAGTACTATGGAGTGCACTTTGCGCAGTGGAAAGATTAATATTGGATTTCAATGTCGGCGTTGATCCGGGATTTACATAAGCCTCATCTACTTCAATAGAACACGGCCTGTCTTCACCGCCACCACATTCCTGTGGAGATCCTGTTGCCCAATTGGCAGGATTTTCTACCTGCATCTGGGTTGCGGTAGCAGGACCACTGTAATAGAAGTTATACCTCAGACGTTTTGAGGCATCCTGATTTAGTGGTTTAAAGGCCGAAAGTCCGGCAACCATTACTAGAGAAAAAGCAAAGGCAAGTATGCCTTTAAGATTGAAATTTGAATTTTTCATGTTTAAGAATGCTTTTTTCCTTGAAAAAGCAAGCGAAAAAGTTTGTGTAAATTTTGGTTGACTTTCCTGATTATAGCTACTATTCTTCGCTAAAATCAATGTTGTGATTAATGCTCTTTGCCTGCCTCCTTCCTTAATGTGTTAATGAGTGAGAGCGGTATTAAATGCGTAATCAGAAATAGGATGTTAAATACAAAATGTACCTTCCAGCTCATTTTTTCCAGAATACCTCCGCAGCTGCATGGGACTTGGCCTGCAAAACCAAAAACCATAAAGCCAATGTAGAGCGTGAATATTCCAATCAAGCCGGTGGATAACTTTACTCCATAATGAATGGTACTCTTGAAAATAAGCAGTGCTATGATGAGCAGCTCGATGCAAGGGATGGCGTAAGCGATCAGTATACCAATCTCAGTGGGAGAGAATTGTCGGATGATCTGTTGAGAGAACGTTTTGAAGTCCAATATTTTAGATATCGCCGCATAACCCCAGACTATGATCATAAGGTTAATGCTTAGCTCTTCTAAAATGTTGGCTTTGATTTTCATATTTATTGATTTGACTACTCAAATTTCAAAACCAATAGTGATCCGCCCACCTGCTCTAGATTAGAAAATGAAGCTTTTTAAAGTCTACCCGCTACCTCCTCCTTAGAAAATCTGCCAGAATGAATCTTATTTATTTTTAAGCGCACTCAATGAATTGGGGTGAATCCCCAAAAATCCTGCGACATCACTTACCGATGTCATCTGAAAAATATCTTTTTGTTCTAAAAGTAAATCGTTCAGACGATGCGTTGCCGAGTGATGCTGACGGGAAAAGACCTGAAAAAGTATATTACTCATTTGTATTTGATACAGCTTTGAGATAATAGTATGGAATTCCGGAAAAAACTGATGGATGGGATATAGGTGTTTTTCGGGTATAACCAGTAAAGTGGTAGGCACTATTGCTATAGTGACCATGGAATAATCATTTACATCCAAGGGCGCAAACTGCGCTAAAAATGACTGATTGGAATGAAAAAGTAAGGTGCGTATCCCTGGCTCAATTTTGCTTTCAAGAGTGGTTTTCAAAAAGCCATCAACTATAAAGCAAAGTGGGTACCGCTGGTGATGGTCATCACCCAGTTGATAATTCTTTGGTAATTCAAGGGTTTCCAGAGCTACCTGAAGATAGGCCTGAAGGCCATAGGAAGTTTGATGAATGGAATTGAGTGCCTGAAACAGTAAGTTTGCTTTCATGTTTTTTCCTTACAAAAGAAATTAACATCTCGCAGGCAGTCAAGTTGCAGAAGTTGCCACCTATGGCAAGGCGATCATCTAATAGTAATTTCTGGCCATCGCCAGCATGCTACTTAATTTTTCTATTACCTTTCTGACGTCTTCGGGTGCATGTAGATAATAAGCATTTTTAAAACTTTTTTCCGATATGGAATCCTGCTCGGCTGTCTGGATGTGTGATATTGCATATTCATGGATTCTTTTGGCACGCTGTTCGGTGATGATTCCGCTTTTTACATTTAAAAAAGCATAAAATGCCAACTGTTTGACCGAGAAAGAAACTTTGTATTTTGAATCCAGAAGCTCAACAGCAGCGAATTCACTATTCTGAAGTTTTAATTCATTGAGGAAATCTTTTTCATTATTTAAGAACTGCAGCATCTTTTTTCTCATTTTAAGGGATTGTTTATCCAATAGCGATTCTCCGGTAAAGGGAAGAAGTTTTATGGCTCTTTTTGATTCGGTGAGGATTTTGTATTGCTGGGTAGCGCCTGGCTGAGACTGGATTTGGTGAATAATGGTAAGCTGAAAATGTTCTAAAAATAATGGATGGCTTACACCAGCTTGTAATAGAAGGTGCATGAGTTGAATTTCGTTTCCACATTTTCTTACTCTCGCGCTTAAAAATTTAATCATAGTTAACTGGTATTCCAGGTTCTCAAAATTATATTTCAAATGCTCGAAAAAAAGATATTGCTCAAAGTTTTTTATATCCAGGTTTTCAAAGCTCATTTTAGACAGGATACTGATGAACCCTAAAACTTCCTGATGATATTGATATTTAA
This sequence comes from Pedobacter sp. Leaf250, assembly GCF_920984735.1. Classification (GTDB taxonomy): domain Bacteria; phylum Bacteroidota; class Bacteroidia; order Sphingobacteriales; family Sphingobacteriaceae; genus Pedobacter. Next base: position 12,948 of record NZ_CAKLBU010000013.1, read on the forward strand.
AGTCTCTCATCCTATATCTGCTGGATATGGCCAGATGATTAAATGATTGATAATGGTAGGCGATCAGATAGTTGAGTAGCTGTTCGCTCAACAGTTGTAGCTTTTCCAGGATGCTGAGGTCCGCTGCTAAAGATCTCCACTCCTCTATCGCACTCTCCAGCATGTCTGAAAACCTGATGATCGCGTACTGTTGGATTCTGATATAAATTTTAAGACCAGAAGGTCCGCAATCAGGAAGATAGCAATTGATCCGGGAGATGATTCTCATGTACTCGATATCAAGATCTTCTGGCGGATCCAGATCCTGAATGTCTTCCTTATTACCACTACGTAGTGTTATAAAATAATGGTATAAATAGCTGATTTCGTAAGTCATAACAGTGAGGTTTATGGTGATGAAATTAGCAAGTGAGAATTACTGGGCTCAATTTATTACATCGAATGATGAGGAAATTATTCCAACCAGGTGCATAGCCGTGACCTGAGCATGAGATCATTTGCTTTCTCCTGATCCAAGCGGTTGCAATTTTAGCCATCCCGGGGCAACTTGACCACAGCTCGAATCTTTCGTTTTTTTAGCCGAAAAATATATCTGCTGACCCTTAACTTTTAGATGAATAATTATGAACAAGATTGATCAGATAACCGAGGTTATTTACAAAATCTATTTTTTGCTGGAACAACATTATAAACTTTTGGAAAAAAGAAAAGACTTGGAAGATGATCAATTTATGACCAGACAACAAGTGCAGGAATACCTGGGAATTAGTGAAAGTACTTATAAGCGTAAAGTTAGTGAAGGTGCATTAAAACCAATGAAATTTCCTGGAGGTGACCGTTTTTATAAAAGCGAATTACATAAAGAATATCTTAATAGTATTAAAAGCGGAAAAATATAGCTGGCGGCTAAATAAATACCATTTGTTAAATTTCGAGATGCACGAATTGCTAGATTATATGAACGCACAGAGCGCGTTCATATATCAGCGGCTATCTCGAAGAGAAAAAAGAGCACACAAAAATCAGCTTTAATCTTTCGGATACCACAGAGCATCGATCCGTTACTACAGCTCAATATCGCCCAATTTAGCTCATAGTAGCCCAATTCAGTTCAAAAGAGTTTTTTGCAAAATCTACTTTATAGTTTCAGGGCATGAAAGGCAGGGATGCGTTTCTGGAATGATTAAAGATTGCCTGTATCATTAAAGATTTATCGGCAAGATTTTCTTCAACTCTTTGACGTATAGGAATGATGCATTATCCGGGTCATGCCGGAAATTTTGCGAAGGGGAGGGTGAAAGCCCCAAACCGAAAACGCATTGGCAGGAGAAATCCCGGTCCAAAGTGGCTGACGCAGGTAATTCCGAAAATATTTTATATGCCAGGCCCAGGTCTGTTAGAGAAGCTTTTAACAAATGGCACCATCCTTTTTATTCAATAGATCTTTTTTTAATAAAGAAATAGATCAGGAATGCCTTTCGAATAGAAGTGATTTCCAAGTAGCATCCAAAGGCCTGAAGCCACGCGATTAACATCGCGCTTATGTTAAGAAAACTCATGTGTCTGAGCTAAATTTTTTACTAAAGCTATGCCGCATATCCTTGGCAGGCTGAGCGCTGTATTAAAAGCGCGCCCGACAGTTTTTTAAACCGCCCTAGAAAAGGGTAAAATAAATTTATATGAATGAAACCAAATTTGATCTCGAACAGATTCGAAATGAAAATGCGATAAGTTCATTTCTTCACCTGCTGGGCCAGGAACCTAAACGTTACTCAGGAGGTGAATACTTTTACCATTCGATGCTCAGGGAGGGGGACAGAAATCCATCTTTCTGTGTAAATGATAAGCTTGGTTTGTGGTATGACCATGGAATGGGCAAGGGCGGAACAATTTTTGATCTGGCCAAAGCGCTGTGGCCGATGCTTGGATTTAGAGAGGTGGTAGAAAAATTATTATCTGTAATGGGATCAGCCCCGTCGAACCATTTACCCCTTACGGCAAAACCTCAGCAGCTTGAAATTCCCATGCGCCATCCGAGCTATATCGTACATGAAGACCGTGCACTTGGCGGGAATAAGCAAATCAAAGCATATTTGCTATCGCGCGGGATTTATGATGAAAGTTCTCCTTTAAGAGAACTCTATTATTCCATAAAGCCTGAAGGCAAAACCAGGATGTCTTTTGCCGCAGCAGGCTGGAAAAATGATCTCGGAGGATGGGAGGTGAGAAGTAGTGGATTTAAAGGATGCCTGGGAAGTAAGGGGCTGAACGTAATTACAGGTAATGAAAATAAAGTCAGCCTTTTTGAGGGAATGATGGATTTTTTAAGTTGGAAGGCACAATCTGATTCCCAGGGGTCTACCGCTATCGTGCTCAATTCTCTTTCGCTTCTTTCTTCCGGGATCAGCCTGGCCAAAAATTTCCCTATTATAGATATCTATTTTGATCATGACCTGGCCGGGGAAAAGGCAACCGGAGTGATAAAGCAGCAACTTCCATGGGCTATAGACCGCTCGGGTATTTATGCCGGATATAATGACTTTAATGAGCAACATCAATCCCAGCTCAAGCTAAAGCAATCTCAGTTTGAGGTAAAAATAAGTTCAGGACAACCAATATATAATACAGAAAACAAATTTTCTGGCAGATGAAACTGCAACACAAAAGAAGAATCTGCGGGCTGTATTTTTATCTCAATACTAATATATATCATCAAATTGAAAGCGGGTGCAAATCACCTGAATACCGATTTTGTATTAAAAAACATCAATTAGAGATACTCTATATCTTTAATAGACCAAAAATCACGGGCTTAATTGTCATTGGCCACAGAACAGGAGTAGTAAAAGAAGGATCTGTATTAATGGATTAATCACGTTTGGATCTCTTCTGATCGTACCCATATCTGCGTGCAAGGGTAGTGCAACGATAAACCTCAAAAACCAAATTTATGAATATTGCATTTTCAAATCTTAAGGGCGGCTGCGGAAGCACGACCCTGGTTTTACTTATGGCGCATTATCTGGCCAGCTTAAATAAAACTGTTTATCTAATCGATCTCACCTATGAGCGTTCGCTTGAAATGTTACACCAGAGATCTTTACTGCTTGAAGAAAATCTTCCTTTCGAATTCTTTGCCTCAGATCTTTCCAAAGCGCCGCTGCTAATAAATAAGCTTTCCCGAGAAGATGTGGTGTTACTTTTTGATCTGCCTAAGTTATCCGAAGATCAGCTATATATCAGAATATTCAAGGAGATCAATACTTTCATTATCCCCTTCACTTATGGAACTTTGGGCATCAGTGCCGCTATTCGCTATGCGTTGATTGCAGCTAAAGTTGCAAAAAACTCCAACAGCATCTTTTTGCCTAACGGGCAGGGAGAGCATGTCAACGGTGAACACTCCATTTCCGCCCAGCGGCTGCTCAGGGAATTAGGAAAGCTTTCCGCGCCATTAAGTTTTCATCTGGGGCTACAGAGCTTGGAAAGCCTGAGTATTTCTGCGCAGATTCTTTTTGATTTCTGGGCTCCTTTGGGACTTCTTTCTGATCAGTATTTACAGGTAAGTTAATTTAATCTATAAACTATGAACTGGACAACTTTCATTATTTATCTCTTTGGCGCTTATTTTTTATATTACTTGATCAATGTCGCGCTTGATTTACTCTCATTTGCTCCAGGGGAAGCTCAGCATGAATCTTTCCCTGTTTATCTGATCGATACAGAGCAGGAGCCAATAGATGCTTCGATGATTATCGAAGAAGAGTTTGCTGCAGAAGAAAGTTCCACGCTTTGCTCGGGAGAACTTGACGCTCCTGGAGCCTTACTGGTCAGCAGGTTGATTACCCAAGGACAGGCAGAGGCAATCGAATACACTAAGACGGTGATATAAGCCATGACAGAAACGAAAAGGCATTTTGGTGCCATACTGGTTGGTTTTCTTTTGTGCAGCTTTTCCCAAACCCTTAGGGCGCAGGTCCCTGGAATCCCCGAATTCTATCAGGCGAGTGCTGAAATTAAAAAGCACTATTTCTCATTTAGTGATCTGGCTTTTGTGATCGGGGCGATTGCTGGACTTTTAGGCGGCCTGCGTGTGTTTGCAAACTGGCAGTCCGGAAGACACCACATTGATAGAGAGGTGACTGGGTGGTTATTCTCCTGCATTTTTTTAAATGTCTGCGGAATATTTCTTCGCGGATTATTCAGACTATAAAAATCAACTTATTATGAAACAAAACTCAAAATTTTTAAGCGCCTTAGCAATAGGCGCAGTGATTACCGCTAGCGCATCTGCGCAGAGTGGTGGAGGCACGACCGGGATTAATGCCGCAACTTCTACTCTCACCAGTTACATCGACCCGGTATCTACCCTGACCTTGGCGATCGGGGCAGTAGTAGGGATCATTGGTGGGATTATGGTCTATATCAAGTGGAATTCCGGAGACCGGGATATCAGCAAAGAAGTCATGAGCTGGGGCGGATCGTGTATTTTTCTGGTGCTGGTTTCAGTCGTGATTAAAGCATTTTTTGGCGTTTAAGCAAATAAGCTTTGATATGGAACGCTATCCTATTTATAAAGGCTTAGCTCAGCCCCTGAGCTACAAGGGGCTTAAGGGAAAATACATCGGTTGGGGTATAGCCTCTTTGGCCTCAGGATTGTTTTTTGGCGGACTCATCGGTGCATTCTCCAGTATGTATCTTGGGATATTAATCAGTTTTTTTCTTTCGGGTGGACTATTCAGCTACACTTTGTACCGTCAGAAAGGCGGCTTGCACAATAAATCAAAAGCCATCGGCTTATTTATACATCAAAACAGACTTAAGTTATGAAAACGCACGTTTTTGACCTGCCGTATTTAGGCTACAGCAATTTTGCAGGCAAGGATATGCTCTACACCCGTTCCGGAGATTATTCTGTTGTGATCCGGATAGAGAATCCGGTTTTAGTGCTGAGCGCAGATGAAAGGGGATATCATGATTTTCAGGAACTGCTGATGAAAATTATCAAGGTGATCGGAGAGGGGCATTTGCTACAAAAGCAAGATGTTTTCATATCCCGCAAATTTCAGCCTTTAAAGAGTAAGGAATATCTTCAAAAAGCCTATGATCAGCACTTTGAAGGCCGGCCATATACTGAAATGAAAACATATTTAATATTAACTAAAGTGGTCGACAGGGGAAGGTTTTATGTTTTCGATGAAAAATCACTACATAGTTTTTCCACCTCAGTTTCTAAAATTCTTGATCTTTTGCAACAGGCCGGCCGGGATCCCTATCTTTTAAACAAGGCGGAGATGGACCGTTATATTCAACAATGCCTTTGCATGGATTTCTCTGCAAAGCTCAGCTCAAAAAACAATATTCTTTCCAGTGACCACCAGTTAGAAATCGGCGAAAATTCGGTTCGCTGTTTATCCTTAATTGATAGCGATGCAATGGATTTGCCTGCTGCGCTGAGTGCATTTCAGAAAAAAAGCGATGGTAAGGCCATGCGGGATTTTCCCATTGATAATCTGTCCTTTTTACACCAGGTGCCCGGCTTTGAATGCATGATTTATAACCAAATCATCTCTATTCCTGCCCAGCGTGGCATCATTTCTGCACTCACATTGAAGCAAAAGCGCCATGCGGGTATTCCTGATCCGGCCAACCGGCTTTGCGAACAGGATATCTCGCAGCTGCTTTCCGAGGTTGCAAGGGACAATCAACTCTTGATTCATGCTCATTACAATCTACTGCTCTGCTGTAAAGCACAAAAACTTCAGCAGGCTCTAAACTTTGTTGAGTCTTCTCTTTTTTCACTTGGCATCATTCCCAGCAGAAATGCCTATAATCAGCTCGAACTCTTTAGAGCATCTCTTCCGGCCAACGCGGCAGCAATGAAAAAGTATGATCTAGTGCTGCTTAGCGCAAAAGCTGCCGTCTGCCTTTTTTTTAAAGAAAGGCTTCCTTTAAGTGAGGAGTCCAAATTTCTCATCCGATTCACTGACCGCAGCGGGATTCCAATTGGCATTGATCCCGCGGATTTGCCGATGAGCAGCGGGAGAATTTCTAACCGCTCGAAATTTGTGCTGGGGGGCTCTGGATCTGGAAAATCTTTTTTTATGAATAGCCTGGTTGAGCAATATTTGCTTTACAATATGGATGTGGTGATTGTAGATACCGGGCATTCCTATAGCGGACTTTGCGCCTACTACAATGGAAGATATCTCACCTACTCTGAAGAGCAGCCGATTACCATGAATCCTTTTGCCTTTAAAGCCTCGGAATATAATATTGAGAAACGAGACTTTTTAAAGACACTGATTTTTCTGCTTTTAAAGGGGGTAAATGGTCAGGTATCCTCTGTGGAAGACAGCATTATTTCCAGCGTTATCTCCTCTTTTTACGCCTTTCATTTTAGCGGTAAGGGATCCAAGGCGGAGCTCAACTTTGATGCCTTTTATCTTTATTCCATCCAAAGGATACGCGAAATCTGCGCGCAGGATCATGTCGGTTTTGATGTGGATGCTTACCGCTTTGTGCTAAGGAAATTTTGCTTGGGTGAGGAATTTGGGCTGCTGTTGAACCTGGCTACAGATTCTTCGCTATTAGAGGAAAAGCTTATCGTTTTCGAAATTGATGCAATTCGAGAGCATAAAGTTCTTTTTCCAATTGTCACCTTGATCATTATGGATGTCTTCTTACAAAAGATGAGACTTCGTAATCATCAGCGAAAAGCGCTGATTTTAGAGGAGGCCTGGAAGGCAATTGCATCAGAACTGATGGCCTCTTATTTGGTCTATATGTACAAAACGGTGAGAAAGTTTTATGGAGAGGCGATAGTGGTTACTCAGGAATTAGAAGATATTATCTCCAGTCCAACGGTAAAAAACAGCATTATTGCCAATTCAGATACCATCTGTCTGCTTGATCAGGGTAAATTCCGAGATGATTATGCCAAAGTTGCCGCGCTACTATCTTTAAGTGAGACCGAGCAGAAGAAAATCTTTACCATCAATTCTTTGGATAATAGGTCTGGACGGGGCAGATTCAAGGAAGTTTACATTAAGCGGGGCAGCACTGGAGAAGTTTATGGAGTAGAGGTTTCGCTAAGACAATACATGACCTTTTCTACAGAGAAACCTGAAAAGAGGGCGCTGGAATATTACTTATCGCATCATGGAAATTATCAGAACGCCCTGGACGCTTTTATTTATGATCTGGGAAGCTCAGCCCTTTCTTTAAATGAATTTATCAATCAAGTCAATAACTCCAAGAGATGAACAAATTACTTTATATACTCCTTTTTAGCGGTACACCCCTACTGCTCAGTGCCCAGGTCTATGTAGATCCAAGCACTTCTGCAGCAATGGCAAGCCATTCAGTGCTTATTAATTCCCAGCTGAATAATACCAATGACAAGCTCACCGTGCTTCAACGGGCACAGCTGAGTGTTGCAGCTGAACTCGCCATAGCCAATGATCTGCAGAGCAAAATATTCCGCGGGCTTACCGAGGTATCCTCAGCCTTAAGCAGTCTTCTTGCGGTTAAAGATATCTATGAAATTACTGAGGATATTTTTATCGATGGGAAAAAGGCAGTCAATATTGCTGCAAAAAATCCTGCCTTGCTGCTTTTTGCGCAAAAGGGGGCTGAAGAGTTCCATTCAAGGGCACTTCGCCTGTCAGCGGAGGTCAGCGGTTTTGTGCTCCATGGATCAAAGGATAATCTCATGGATGCAGGAGAACGATCCAGGATGCTTGGAAAGATCGTTACTGAGCTTTCTATTCTTCGGGGTGTAATTTACGGGATTTACCGGGGGATGTACTGGGCATCGGTGCGCGGATTCTGGAATTCGGTAAATCCCTATTCGCGGTTCATAAACGTGGATAAGCGTATCGCCGATGAGGTGCTTTTCAAAAGTAAACTTCTAAAAAAATGAAAGCAGCTATTATGGTTTTTCTACTTATCCCAGTCAGCTTCCCTTGTTTCTCACAGCTCAACGTTGCCCTGCTCCATCAGCTCGTTGATAACAGCCGGTCAGAGCATTCCCGGCAAATCGGGTTGCGCGATAAGCAAGGATTATCTGCCGCAAGTGAGCAGAGTAATAATCTTCAACAGGGATGGCTGAAAACCACTTACCGCAATAATGCAAAAAGGTTTTCAGCTATAGGACTCACCATTGATGCGGTGCAAATCGGCCAGGAAGCCCTGCCATTGATCGGCAAGATCTCTGAAGACCAGATGAAACTCATATCTCTATGCAAAGATAATCCCGTACTAATCTTTCTTGCCGCCGAAACCCAAAAAGATCTCGTGGAGAGATCCGCCAAACTACTGAAATATTTGTATGGGATTTCTTTAAGTATCGGGCAAATCAATGCGATGCCACGGGCAGACAGGCTTATCCTTTCAGGTTTTGTGGTGAGTGAGCTAAGGTCTATCTCTATAATTTTATCCGGACTTTGCAGAACCCTTAAAGCATCAAAACCAGTTTTCGCTCCTCCAGCTGTACTGTTTCCCGATGCTGCAATCAAAGACCGGGAATTAATCACCAGGATCCTTTCCAGGATTCACCAACTCAGATGATATGAGAATTTTATTGATCCTTCTAATCTTTTGTATTCACTATGGAAAGACCAGCTATGCGCAAAGCGTAGTTTTTGATAAGGATCATTTTGCCATTGTCAATGAAAATGGTTTTGCCCGGATATCTTCAGAAATGATGATGCAGAGTACTATCGATCAGATGAATCGAAACCTAGAAAATATTAAGCTCAATACCTCGGCGCTGGTTTTGACCCAGCAGATTATCCTCCGCTCGCTGACCCAGGTCGATCAGGGCTTGAAAACTGCCTTGGCGGTAAAGGAAATCGCCGCTTTGAGTGCTGAAATTTTTTCTTCTTCACAGGAAATGATCGGGTTTGCTTCCAGGCATCCTCATCTTTTGCTTTTTGCAGAGCAGGTTTCCCGCCAGTTAAAGGATAGAGGAATCAAGCTGGTAAACGATGTGTCCCAGCTGGCATTAAAAGAGGGGGAAAATTTACTGCTCAATTTTGAAAAGCGTGATGGCTTGATCAAAAAGATTTCACTTGAATTAAAGCTCATCAGAGCCTTAGTGTTTTCCCTTCACAAAACCATGTTCTGGGCTGCTCAACGCTCTTTTATTAAGCAAATTAATCCCTTTAAGGATTTTATCAATACTGATCAACGTCTCGCCGGACAAATTATTTTAAACTATAAAATGCTAAAAAAATGAAATTATTACTACTGGGTCTGGCCCTATTTTTCTTTGGTCTGAGTTTGAATGCTCAGATGAAGATCCGCGATGATGCGATCATCAATCAGCAGGAACGAATGGTATTCAAATCTTGGGACCGCAAAAAGTTTACCCCAACCTCGGGTTTCTTAGGCCTCAACCCTCTTTACTGGATGACCTGGGGCCTTCACCCCAATTACCCAAAGCAGGATCTCAGGCCATTAGGCCCTTCAGGGCCACAGACCATGCGACTTGGATTAGCGGTCGCTATGGGCAAAGCTACGGATGATTACAAAAAGCATTCAGACACGCTCGCTGAAAACGCAGCTGCTAATTATGTTGCGTATTCTCCATTATTATCCAACCTTGACCCTTTGTGGTCACTGTATTATTCAGATGAATTCTCCAGTTTTTCCGCCGATTATAATGACAGATTTCTAGGACTAGGTCCAAGGGAAATAAATTACTTATATACCAGCGGGTTAAGCTTGTGGTATGATGAGCAGTATGCTTCGCTGTCTGAACGCCTTTCCTTTGCCAGAAGCCTGCCTATGGATAGAGGATCCAGAATCCTTTCTTATCACCGGCTGCTATTGGAATGCCGAAAGCTCCGGGCGAGCTGGGAGGATAAAAAAAGCCATTGCAGAAGCTACCTGAATCTCTCTTATGATAAAGAAAAGGTAAAAAAGAGAGAAACTAGCATGAGCCCAGTCGCCAAAAACGATATCGAAATAGCAAACAAAATCCTTAAAAATTCGAAATTATGAGCTTAATGAATTTTTTAAATCTGCCTCCTTTACTACAAGTAGATGTTCCGGGATCCTTTAAGGATACTTTTAATTTTTTGCAGGGAAATGGGGTATACGAGGAAGGAATGATGCATTTTTTAAAAGGGATGAAGGATACCATTTGGACTCATTATGATGTGTTCTTAGCCGATGCGCAGGCCTTATGCGCAATACTGATGCTGATTTATTTTGCCATTATCTGTTATGGTATGATTTCGGGAGATAAAAAACTAGAAGTCATGCCATTGCTTCGTCCTTTCGGGCTGGTGATGGTAATATTGTGGTGGCCGGCTTTCACCAAAGTTATCGCCTATCCCGGGGCGCTGGTAGAAAACCGCACTGAACAACTTTTTGATGGAAGTCAAAGTCATATCAATGACCTGAGAATGCAACGGGCGAAGCTGATGGTGGATGTCTCAGATGAACTCTTTAAACTTCAGGCCAGTACCGAGATCGCTAAGAGCGAAGCGGATACCTGGTATGAAAATGCATGGGAATCCGTAAAAAGTTCTGTGAAGGAAGGCTTTTCACAGGTATGGAATCCGGTAGTGGAAATGCGCAACCGCCTGCAGGTAGGTCTGCAGCTATTGGCCAGCTCGCTTTTAGAAACCATGGCCATCTGGATTTTAAGAATCAGCGTTTATGTCATTTTTATTGTGCAGATCATCTTTTCAACCATCCTGATCATTCTTGGGCCGTTTTCTGTGGCAGTGAGTATTTTGCCTGCCTTCCGTCAATCTTTCACTGAGTGGATTGCAAGATTTGTTTCGGTAAGCCTGTACTCAGGGATAGCTTATCTGGTGATGTATGTAGCATCGCTGTTCCAGCAATATGCGTTAGAAGCGGAGATATTGCGCTACAGCGAACTGCTCAGCGGCGAGGGGGAAAGCATAGAGAAATTAAGCTGGTTTGCCGCCAACGGGGTGCTCTCTTTTGGAATGGTAATTATCACTTTCGTCATTGGCGCGATTACCATGTTTACCGTTCCAAGTATTTCTACTTGGATTGTAAGCACTTCTGGGGTAAGTTCGGCAGCGAGCGCAATGGGTAGTGGAGCGACTAGAATCAGCAGTATGGCCACTAGCGCAGTAGGAGGTATGTGATGATTGTAAAAAATATAGAAGACAAGATTCGCCTGGCTACCAGGCTATCGCTTTGCAGTTTCATTTTAGCTTTTGCCATTTCCCTTAGCGTAAGCATATATGCCTACCGGCAGGTTTCGGATTCCAGAAAATCTATTTATGTCCTTCAAGACGGGAACAGCCCGTTGCTGGCCAGAAGAACTGATCTGGAAATAAATAGGGGCGCGGAATACAGAGCACATATTTCCAGATTTCATTCCCTGTTTTTTTCTTTAATACCCGATGAGAATTTTATTGAGTCCCAAATGCGGCAGGCGATGTATCTTATCGATGAAAGTGGGGTACAGCAGTACAATAATTTAAAGGAAAAAAATTTTTTCAGTTCGGTTCTTTCCTCATCTGCAGTACTTACCATTCATATGGACTCGATTACCCTGGATGAAAAAAGGGGGTACTTTAGATACTATGCCACTCAGCGCATTGACCGGAGAAGCGCAGTCACGCTGCGTTCTCTGGTTACAGAAGGCCATCTTCGGGATCTGCCCTCCAGATCAGAAAATAATCCACATGCGGTGCTGATCACTTCCTGGAAAACTCTGGAAAATGCTGACCGGTCCACCATTGAAAAGAACCCTTTATAGTTTATTTATGAAAGAAAATATTTTTCCCCCTGCTTTTAGCAGCGCTTTTTCCGCGGGTTTAGATTTTTTTAGAAAGCAATTTAAAAAGACTGCCACCCGGTATCCAAGAGGCATTATTGTAGGAATGGTTTTGCTGATGGGAATCTCTGCAGCGCTCAGCTTCACGCTGATGCGGGCGGATAAACCTTACACTTCACTATCGGCAAAGGTTGCCCAGTACCCCGGAATGCTACCCCAGACCAGTCCCAATTTACTTTTGGAAGTGATCACTTTACAGGCCGAGCTCAAGTCATTTGCTGATAAAGGGGAGCCAAATCCTACCGATAGCCTGCGGATGGAGGAAATTTTAAAAAGAATCCAGCAACTCAATCAAAAACTGATTAATAAATGAAATCCATAAATTTTAAAAAACCACGCTACGTCATACCCCTGATTTGCCTGCCTTTTATATTATTGCTATTTTATGTCTTCCAACTCTATAATGCCAAAGCGCAAGTGCATAGGGATGATCCTGCACTGCAGACCGGAATCTCTTCGGTTGCACCAGCGGTTTCTAATAAGGCATTGGAAGATAAGCTACAGGCTTTTAAACAGCGGTATAAAAAGGGAGACGGCTATACCGCTTTAGCGACCATTGATTCAGAAGAATCGCTGTCGGATGATTTGCACTCGGCTTATAATCAAAAAGAAAAGCAGATGCTGGATTCTATCAGCGACGTTTTAAAATCTCAGAAGCAGCGCTATATGGTGCCGGGGCTACCAGAGCGGAAGGGTTATCAAAAAAGCCATGACATTGCTGATACTGAAAAGCTAAATCAAGTGCTTTCCTCGCTTAATTCAAAAGAGCAAAAGCCAGCTTCCCCTGCATCAGATCCTATGAATATTTTTCGTCAGCAGATGGCTATTGTAGACAGTATGAATAAAGCCGCTGTTTCTTCAGCAGCAGCGCCATACTCTGCAATAAAGACAAAAAATAGAACCATGCCGGCGGATACCGTCCGGCCTTTGCAGGTAAAAATATCTACACCATTAGCTATAGATGCTTATACGATCAAGCCTGAAGCAAAACCGGGCACTTTTATTCAGGCCATGGTCGGAGAATCATTAACGGGATTCTCCGGATCCAGAGTGAGTATCCGTTTAGCCTGCCCGGTGCGGGTTGGCGATAAAATAATAAAAGAAGGAACCACTGTATATGCAATCATTAGTGGTTTTGCCTCTCAGCGTGTGAATTTAAGCATCTCGTCTATTTTTTTTCAGGGCGAAATATTACCTGTTAAGCTGGAAGTGTATGATCTGGATGGAATTAAAGGTATTTATATTCCTTCCTCTTCTTACCGGGAGTTCAGCCGAGAACTTTCTGCCAGCGCAGTCTCCGGTCTTGCCATGGATTCTTCTTCTGAGAAAAATCAGCAAATAATGAGTCTTTTGGGCAGAATGTTTCAATCTACCACCGGGGCAGTTAATAAGCTTATCCGATCAAATAAGGCCCGAATCAGTTATCCATCCATGCTTTACCTAGTCGATCAATCCAGTCAACACTAAAAATTATCTGATGAAAAATTTTAAAATATTTCTTCCTGCCAGTCTTATACTGTTTAGCGGTTATATCCACGCACAGAATAGACCGAGTCTTCCCGTACTCCTGCTCAGCCCATCATCATCTGTTCACCTGCGATCCCCCGAACCAATCAGTTACGTGGATTTACCAAGGGGATTTTTAAATGGAGATTTACCTTTGAAAAATCTGTTGCGTCTACGGCTCGACAGTGGTTTTCTTCCCTCTGGGGGAAATAAAGAGATCGGGATACTGACCCTTACCGGTGAACATTTTTTAGCCCAGTACCGGGTGGTCTATGCAGACTCACCGTCCCTGATTCACCAGACTGAGCTGGAAGTACTGCCCAAAGATATGGTGCCACTTTTGCCATCTGATCATTCCTTATCAACTCCTCAGATAAAGCAAAAGGCGCTTACACTGTTATCTGCTAGAATAAATAAACCTTTGCTTAGTGGCTATTCTCAAGGGATAGGTTTAAAGCTCAACCAGATCGCAAGCGCGGGTGATCTCATTTTTTTGGATCTCACTTTTTCAAATGAAAGTCGAATTGGCTATGAGATTCAGCAAGTGAGCTTCAGTGTTGAAGACAAAAAAGTATCCCGCTCGGCAAACTTCCAGCAGTTTGCTTTACTCCCAAAATTTATTTTAAATGATGCTGATCATTTTGATAATCGTTACAGAAATATTTATGTATTGCCCAAGGCAGTTTTTTCTTCATCTAAACAGCTGTTAATTACCGTTAGCGAAAAGCAGCCCAGTTCCCGGCAGGTCAGTTTAGCCCTTTCTTATGGAAAGCTATTGCAGGCAGATAGCTTTTAATTTCCTTAATGTATGGAGGAAAGAACTGAATTGCAGACACTGCACCGCTTCATGCAGTTCTGTATCTATTTATCTGTATTTCTGGATATCCTTTACTTTATCCTGGTTCCACTTTTCGACTCTACCTCACCTCGCACCGTTCTGATAGCTTTAAACCTCCACCAAAGTTTAAGCCGGATAGTTATCTATCAACAGCCGTTATATAGCCGGTTATTTATCATGTTGCTGGTATTATTAACTTCACTTGGAACCTTGAGTAAAAAGCACAGGGACTTGTCGGCTAAAAAGCAAATTCTTTTCCCTTTAACAGTTTCCCTGATTCTGCTTTTTTCAGGACTATTGTTTTATTCCGGCCGTCCGTTGATATGGATAAGTAGTGAAATTGATTCAGAAATTTTTTATGTGCTTTTACTGATAAGTGGCACTATAATTTTCCACATTTCTCTTGATAATATCTCAAAAATAATTTCCTCAAAGCTCGGAAAAGATATCTGGAACAGGGAAGGAGAATCTTTCAGGCAGGAAGAGAATAAAAGTAAAATTCCACTATCAGTAAACATTCCTATGCTTTACTATTATAAAAAAAAGGTAAGAAATGGATTCATTAATATCGAAAATATTTTTCGGGGAACATTATTGATAGGCACCCCGGGCTCCGGGAAATCCTTTGGTGTAGTGATGCCTTTCATCCGTCAGTTAATCGATAATCAGTTTTGCTTGTGCTTATACGATTTTAAGTTTCCCGATTTGGCGAGTCTTGCCTATCTGAGATATTTGAATAACAGGGCAAGCGGTGTTGATATGAATTTTCATGTCATTAACCTGAACCATGTGGAAATGAGCCGACGTATAAATGTTTTCAAAGCGGAGTATATCAAGACATTGGCAGATGCGGCAGAGACAGCTGAAGCACTTGTTGAGGCACTAAAGAAAGGGGATAAGTCCGGGGGAAGTGATCAGTTTTTTACCCAGAGTGCTGTTAATTTTCTAGCAGCGTGTATTTATTTTTTGGCCAGGCTAGAGGGCGGTAAATATTCTACACTACCCCATGTGCTCTCTTTTTTAAACTGCACCTATCAGCAGATATTTGATTGTCTGACCAGCAATGATGAGCTTTCCTCTTTGCTTTCTCCCTTTATGAGCGCCTACCGCGCTAAAGCCTTTGACCAGCTTGAGGGACAGGTGGGAACACTCAAGATTTTTATCTCCCGCATGGCGACTCTGGAGACATTCTGGGTTTTTTCCGGGGACGATTTTTCGCTAAAAATCAGCGACCCCAAGCATCCCTCCATTTTAGTTCTCGCAAATGATCCAGCTACTCAAAATATCAATTCTACCTGTTATTCCGTTGTTCTTAACCGGCTTACCCGATTAATCAATTCAAAGGGCAACCTGCCCAGTGCACTGATACTCGATGAGCTTCCGACTATTTTTGTCCACCGGATTGAAAATTTGATTGCCACGGCAAGATCCAATAAGGTGGCTGTATTAATGGGATTGCAGGAACTTCCCCAATTCCACCAGCATTATGGAAAGGAAGTGGCCAACACCATCTGCGCGGTGGTAGGAAATGTGCTTTCAGGCTCTGTCAGAAGTAAGGAGACTTTGGATTGGCTTGAAAAACTCTTTGGCCGTGTGAAGCAGGAATCTGAAAGTTTATCCATTGACCGATCCAAATTATCGATCTCCTTATCTGAACGTTTAGAAAATCTGATTCCTTCAGGAAAAATTGCTGCCCTTTCCACTGGGGAAATGGTGGGGATTCTAGCTAGGGAGCCGTCCGATAATTATGCGAAAGCTTATGAGCCCTCAGTGATTAACTGTAAAATCAACCTTGATTTGAAAGCCGTGGCAGCTGAAGAGGCTAGTTATGTACCTCTTCCTGTATTCTATAATTTCAATGGAAATAAAACTCAAGTGCTTTCTGATAATTTCAAAAGAATCAATAATGAGATCAAGCTCATCACCCATAAATTTTTAAAAAGTTAACCCATAAAAAATGAAAGATGAATTAAACGGTTCGCTGATTATCGTCCTTGATCAGCAGAACCCTGATGGAGCAGCGCGCATAGGGATTATTGGCAAGATCAGCATTGATACCAATAAAGTGGATGTCACTTTTGGCAATCTTCACCAAGAATCAGTAGATGTTAATAATGTGCATTTTTTAAAAGATCGGTCGAATTTATACAGCTACTTACTTTCCAATACTAGCGATATAAATCTTGGAGACTTTAAAACACTTTTCAAAATCAATATGCTGCAAGATCGAGGAGACCCGGCTTCAATTTTGGAAGCTTATCATTTATTACAAAAAAATCCCAGTGCTATTAACAGCGCAACAGATAGCCTTTCAAATTTCCAACGCTCCAAACAGCTGCTAAATACTGAACCTCCCAAAGTATTCTCAAGATGAAAGGCAATATAGCCTGTAGCACTATGCTGCTTTTCCTTTTCCATATCACCTCCTCTGCAGTTGCACAATTTAGTCCTCCTTTAGCCCGAATTAGTATTACCAGCCCTTATGGATATAGGTACCATCCAATACTAAAGCTAATCAAACTTCATTCGGGAGTTGATTTAAGGGCTAAATATGAACCTGTATTCGCAGTGATGGCAGGCAAAGTAATCGCATCTGGAGAAGATGATGTTCTAGGCAAATTCATTAAAATCAATCATGGCAGCATAGAGACAATTTATGGCCATTTATCAAAGGTTCTTACCGCTAATAGCTGTTTTGTAAAAACAGGTGATCAAATCGGTATAACAGGAAATAGCGGCAGAAGTACTGCACCCCATCTTCATTTTGCTATGCGTTTTTTAGGAAAGACGGTTGATCCTCTATCCATGATCATCAAAATAATAAATTCTCAATTCATTCCAATCATGAAAGAAAAGCAAATCATCCAAGAGGATAAGCTGAGTTTGCCTGCATTATTAATGCTGCTTAACGATCATAATAAACTTTTGCTATCTCCCGCCCAGGCGGAAGAATACGGCAGCGGATTAGCTGATGAGTTACCCCGATCTGAGGAGGAAAACAATGGAAAATAAAAACCTTCCCTTGCACATTCAGGTCGCAAATTCGCTTATCGAGCAGCTCAAAAAAGGTACAGTTCCCTGGCGTAAGCCCTGGAACGGTGATGGCATACCCTTACCAATGCTTCCCTATAACGTGCAAAGCGGAAACCGTTATAAAGGAATCAATGCGATGAACTTAATGCTTTCCGGTAGAGAAGATCCCAGGTGGCTTACCTTTAAGCAGGCAGAGGCAATAGATGCTAAAATCAACAGGGGAGAAAAAGGGACTTTGATACAGTTCATTAAAACCCATCACCAGAAATCCTTAAGAGATGATAAAGGCAAGATCATTTATGACGAGATAGGGCAGCCACTTATCGAAAAAACGCAGCTGAATAAGCCCATCGTTTCCAGTGCATGGGTATTTAATGCTGAGCAGACTACTGGTCTGCCCGAATTATTTAATGATATTCCAAAAAAAATAACCTGGGATCCTATTGAAAGAGCCGAATCACTCCTTCTGGCTAGTGGCGCCGACATCAGCCATCAATACATCGATAACGCCTTTTATAATATTCGGTATGACAGCATTACCCTTCCAGAGCGGGGACAGTTTGCAAACGCGCAAGGCTATTATGCTACCGCGCTCCATGAACTTGCCCATTGGACGGGGCATCCGGACAGATTGGACCGCGCCACGCTAATGAATAGTGGAATGATTGCTTATAGCAAAGAAGAGCTTAGAGCAGAAATTGCCTCGATGTTCATAGGAAGTGAGCTGGGCATTGGTCATGATACCGGTCAGCATGCCGCGTACGTGGAAAGCTGGGTATCAATATTGGAAGATACTCCCTTTGAAATCCATTCTGCGGCGATGGATGCGGAAAAGATATTTGATTTTTTAATGAATATTGAACGTAAACGCGAGATCGAAGCCTCGCCGGATCTTGAGGTTTCCTTTTTTGAGCAGCGACCAAAAAACTTTTTATCTACCGGAGACCAGATCTCCTACCGTGATAGCATCTACCGTGTAGAAGGTCATTTAAAGCAAGGACGGCTCCGAATAGAACAGCTGCCTTCCGGCCTTCATTTTACGCTTGCTAATTCTGACCCACTTTACCGCTCGCTTCTTGATCAAAAGCTGGGTCTAAGCCTAGATCTACCAACACATCTTGGGAAAAACAATAATTCATTAACCAATAAAAGATAAATGATGAATACATTATTTGATATCAAAGAATTGCCCTTATCCCAGTTTGAAGATTTAGGACTTTATCACGACAAGCAGTTATTGCTGGGGCCAGAAGAAATTCAGGCGCTTTTAAATGGAAGGCGAACCGATTTGATTTCCCTTAGAGCGCTAAAAGGCGAAGGGTTTGAAATAGAAAGGCTTGATGCCAGGTTATCTCTTCGGCGTGAGGATAGCGGAGAACTCTCTTTAATGATCCATCCGATTTATAGAACTGCACGTGAGCATCCTTTACTTACCGCTGGAGAAATTGACGATTTAATCAATGGAAGAAAGGATTTTGTTGGCAGACGCATTGACAAGGAAGAGGGGAGATGGGCCATGTACAACATCGAATATGATCCGGAGACAAAAGATTTTGTAGGCTATGATGTAGCTAAGGTACAAACGCCTGAGCGGATCAATGGGATGCTGCTGAATGAGGAAGAAAAGTCTGCTTTTAGAAGAGGCGAACTCATTGAGCTTACCGATGGAACAAGGGTGCAACACCGGGCATCAGATCCAAAAGGAATTCGGAGTGACCGGAAGGTCCTAGTGCTTTCCGTATTACTCGATGGAGGAATCAGCTATCTTTTGATTAGGGGCATACGCTCCATAAGAGACGGTGCCAATCAACTCAATCACCATACTACTGCATTTAACCAGGCACTAGCAGAAATGCAAGGCGCTAAAAATGTAATTCAGCAGGGGCTAAGCCCTGAGGATTCGCGTCATCTTGGAACAAAAAAAATAACGCGCCATTAATCAATAAAAAGTTATGAATCAAAATAATTTAGAATACCTTCAGAAAAGTCTTGACTATTTGGGCTTTGGCACAAAGCTTAACGCTGCACTCGAATGCGCTATTTTAAAAGGCGAACAGTTTTTTTCCATTGGAATCAATCAGCGGTATATCCCAGCGGAATTCCGGTCTCAGGTAGAAAAGAAGGTTGATGATATGCATTTTGAGCTAAAATTTAACCGGTCCAAAAATGGTGAAGTTTACTTTCTGAATGCAATGGAAACTTCGCTTTTGCGTTATAATGCCACTGAACCCATCATGAAAAATTTTGTGCTGGATCAGCAGAACAGAATGAGTGCGCTTCAATCTTATAAACTTCTCTGCGGACTTTCTTTTGAAAAGCCAACATTGATTTTGGATACCGATGATCCTGAGTCAAAGCAATATAAAAAGATAGACTTATGGTATAAGCTTAATTTCAATGCTGTTGATAAGCTGGGCGAACATCCCATCAAATGGTTCTTTCCTCAGCATGGTTACGATCTTGAGCAATCTTTCAACAAGTTTCCCTTTTTGGAACTAACTGACACTGATTTGCGGGAGTCTGCTATCAAAGCTTTGCGGTATGGAAATTTGATTAGCCTTCCCATGGAAATTGACGGGAAAAGGCAAGAGGTTTATATCTCGGCAGATCCGGAACAAAAAACGCTGAATATTTTTGATCAGCAGATGCAAAGTATTCATCCGGATTTAATTGTTGCCAACAAAATTCATCCGGTTTCAGAGCAGACTGAGCGTACGATGACCGGTGAACAGGAATATCAACATGGGTCTGGGGAAACTCGTTCCGCTAGGCGATAGATTTATGCTGAAGAAAAAATGAGCCTTCAATCCGTTAATATTCTCTTGCATTACTTTGGGCTTTGGAAGCAGTTGACTGATGTAATTTCGACGAAGAAATCGGTTAGCGGTCCGGATTTTAAATAGCTTAAACATGTCATATTAATTTCTTGTCTTTTTCTGCTATACATAATTCCATTGCCTTCAACAATATCATAAATTCTATAGTTTGCTTATTTCAATTTACAGAAAATAAGGGCTGATGCAACAATTTAACATTATAGTAAGCTAACCAGGATCTAATTTATAGGGATCTTTTCAGAGATCGAAAATCCTGGTTTGTTCAGCCCCTTCTACCTTGATTTTATCACCAAGCCTTCTAATCCAGTTCCCTTCTCTTACTCCGGCACTTTTTGACTATTCGGACTCAAAAATCCAGCAATTCTGGCTTCCCTTGTTTCGCCATTGTGTTTCAAGTCAGGATCTGGATCAATATAGTAGGACTGATAGTGAAAGGGACCAAGCACACGCAATTGGACGAAAAGGGGTAAACAATCAGCATCTGTTTGGTGGTTTTCACATTAATCCCGCCAATATTGCTACAAACACTGCATTCTAAATAAGTTTTCCATTTTTGATTTTTGTTTGATCAAATTTAGGTAAATCTTAGATCAAAAGATGAGGATTTCCTTTAATTATAGAATGCCATTTGCATGGTTGTAGCTTTTACCTGCCTGATTGTGGCTTATACATACTTTGTTATCCAATTCATACAAACCTTTTAATTAATTTCTATTTCGTTAAAAAACTCAATTAACCTTTGATATTGCTATGGGAAGAAAAATATTGAACCGTATTGTCCAGTATGCCGCTTATTTTACGGAAGAAGAGGATGTTAAAATCAAAAAAATCTGCCATCAACTTGGATCGACAAAATCAGAAATGATAAGGTATCGATTACTTAATGAACAATTTCTCGGAATCAATTCCGCTGAAGTCTTATCTAAGTTAGTAAGTATAGGTAATGAGATGTCAAAAATAAATTCGACAATCAAATCGAGCAACCGATTTGATGACTTAAGAGGAGAAGGGCAAGGCTTGAATAATACACTATTGTTAAAATATATAGATACACAGAAAGCGCTTGAAGATCTTATTAGAAAGTTATTATCTCAGATGATCAAACAATAGCCCGGTTTAAATGATAGTAAAAATATTAAAAAAGTCAGTTGGTTTTCCCGCCATTAAGTATAATATGATTAAAGTAGATAGAGGTGAAGCGGAAATCTTAAGTATGGCCAACGCTGGTATACTTAATGGATTCTTAGCTATTGGTGCTCGGGACATAGAGCAATATTTTTCCGCGGTTTCACGGGCAAACTCTATAAGTAAAAAAGATCAACTTCATGTGGTATTTTCAGAAAAAGGAGATAAGTTCTCCAAGGAGGATTTCGGGGTTTTGGGAATGAAATGGATGCAAGAAATGGGTTATGAAAAACAGCCTTATATGATTTTCTTTCATAAGGATACCCAAAATAGACATATACATATTGTTTCTACAACTATTCGGATGGATGGATCAAAGATTTCTGATAAATTTAATTATTCCAGAGCATCAGGTGCTCTGAATAAGTTATTAGGCTTAGACTCGCTAGAGGAGTTTAAACTAAAAGTTAGCCGAATGATGGAATATAAATATTCGTGCCTATCAGATTTTCAATTGCTGCTTCGACAGAATGGATATAAAACTTTCTTATCTGATGGAATGCTCAAAATTTGCAGATATGGAAAAATGTTCCTCAGATTAAAGCAAGAAGTTGTTAAAGAGTTTGTGCTAACAAATACGTTTGATAAATATAGAATATCTGAAATTGAATCACTCATTTCACATAATTCCGAATTCTATGATAAAACTTGGTATCCGATTTACAAGTCAAATAAGACAATTAGAAATAATCCAGTAATAGGTCACCGGTCTGAACTATCTGAATATCTTAAAAAAAACCATAATTTAGAGCTGATCTATCAGCTTAACAAAAAATCATTGGTCAGTGTTATAGTTGTAGATCGCCTATCTAAAAATGTATTCACCTCTCCACGGATATTGTCCTTGATGCTTGCGAATGAAGATAGGTTAACTTCAGACATGTATTCAGCAAAGTCTCACTATAGGCGATGATAATCTATATCTTTCCATCTTACTAACTTAAGATTGATCTATTTGAAGATGATTGCAAATGCTTAGCTTGATCAATTTTTTTTTAATAATTGAACACCATACATCTCCACTTTCGAAGGGTAGAGAATAATATTATTTCCAATTTGTGATTGTTCTCAAGACAAAACTTATCTTCGATAAAAAATTCATATTGCAAACTTTAACACAACTTAATAACGGCGAACTTTTGGGAGCCACTACTGTAAAGATATCTGAAGGGCTCGAGTCGTTTCCTGGGCAGCTTTTTGAGCTTACTGACACTTTAGAATACCTTGATTTATCATCCAATAAGTTAACAACCTTACCAGATGATTTTAGCAAGTTTAAAAAGCTGAAGGTTTTTTTTGCATCAGATAATTGTTTTACGGTTTTTCCATCTATTTTGGGTAAATGCGATAATCTCCAAATTATTGGTTTTAAGGCTAATATGATAGCGCATATCCCAAATGATGCATTTCATGTTAATCTGCGTTGGTTAATCCTTACTAACAATCAGATTTCCAGTTTACCAGTATCTATTGGTGAGTGTTCGAAGCTTGAAAAGCTGATGCTAGCGGGAAATAGATTGGCAGCGTTGCCTACTGAGCTTGCAAATTGCAGTAGTCTTGCATTGTTGCGGATTGCAGCGAATAACTTAAATATGTTGCCTGAATGGTTGGTTGCAATGCCAGGTTTAGCATGGCTGGCTTTTTCGGGTAATAATATAGTAGATCAAACTAAAGTCGAGTCATTTGCGACAATAAATATTGATCAATTTCAGATTCAACAATTATTAGGGGAAGGTGCTTCCGGTACGATATTTAAAGCGACCAGTATAGATGTTATTAACCAAGATGAGGTTGCCATAAAAATATTTAAAGGAAGTGTTACTAGCGATGGCTTTCCGGAGGATGAGTTGCAAACTTATTTGGCTGCGGGGCATCACCCTTCGATTGTGAAATTGAACTCTGTAATAGATTTAGATGATCAGGGTAAAAAGGGTTTGGTGATGGAACTTATTCCTTCTCACTTTTATAATCTGGGGAAACCGCCAACCTTGAATACGTGTACAAGGGATGTTTTCGAAAAGGGCTTCAAACTCACTGATCAGCAAGTGTTCGAAATTGCCATTAGTATGGCTTCTGTAGGTGCACATTTGCATGAAAGAGGAATTATGCATGGTGATTTATATGCACACAATGTTCTAGTTGATGATGCTGGGAAAACATTATTCGGCGATTTTGGTGCGGCTTCACGGTACGATAAACGAGATCTTGCTTTAGCTTTTTATCTGGAGCGAATTGAAGTAAAGGCCTTCGGATTTCTGCTCGATGATTTGCTTTCGCTTTGCCGTGCAAATATTTCTGCTTACGATGCGCTTTGCAAACTTCGTGATTTGTGCTTATCTGAAAACCAACAGCTACGGCCTGGTTTCAATGAAATATTAACTAAATTACTTTGCTTAGAAGCAGCTAGTTAGCAGCTTCTTCTTTTACAGCCAATTGACCACAAGCGGCATCAATATCTTTTCCACGACTTCGGCGAATATTTGTATTGATTCCCTGACTTTTCAAATAGTTTGAAAAGGCATCTATTTTATCGCCTTCGGCGTTAGTGAAATCTGCGAATGATATTGGGTTATATTCAATTAAGTTAACCTTACAAGGAATGTGTTTGCAAAATTTTGCAAGATCCATGGCGTCAGAAATCTCATCATTAAAATGATTGAAAACAATATATTCGTAAGTTACCGGGTTTTTAGTTTTGGCGAAATAATATTTTAAAGCATCAGCTAAAGCCTTTAATGAGTTTGCCTCATTAATCGGCATAATTTCGTTTCGCTTTTTATCGTCAGCTGCATGAAGCGATAGGGCAAGATTGAATTTTGCACCGTCGTCGCCTAACTTTTTAATCATTTTAGCAATACCAGCAGTAGAAACAGTGATCCGTTTATAGCTCATGTTTAAACCATCTGGAGCAGTAATCCGCTCTATCGATTTCAGCACATTTGCATAATTTAAAAGTGGCTCACCCATTCCCATGTATACAATATTAGTTAGGGGATTATTATAGTTTTGCTTGGCTTGTTTGTCAATCAAAACCACCTGATCATAAATTTCGTCGGCATTGAGGTTGCGTTTACGGTCCATGTAGCCAGTTGCACAGAATTTACAGGTTAAGCTACAACCCACCTGAGAACTTACGCAAGCGGTCATTCTATCCTCCAATGGGATTAGAACTCCCTCAACGATATTTCCATCAGCTAAGCGGAAAGTGTTCTTGATCGTATGATCATTACTGAACTGCGAGTTGTTTACCTGAACAGCATTGATCGAAAATCCTTCTTCCAGCGTTTTGCGCAAATCTTTAGAAAGATTGCTCATTTCATCAAAGTGAGTAGCTGATTTTTCCCATAACCACTGGTAAATTTGTTTTGCCCTGAATGCAGGTTGTTGCATTGCAATTAAGTGTTGCTGCAATTGGGGCAAATCCAATGAACGGATATCGATTTTTTTAGCTGTTACCATTTGCTGCAAAGGTAATAAAAAGCCCTTAAGCTGAAAGATCAAATCTTAAAGCAACAGGTTATGATTCAGAATTTTACAATTAGCAGGCTATCTACCTCTTGGTTTGGTATTTGATTTACCTGAGGGTTTACCTTTTGTTGGTCTGGAGTTTCTATTGGTCGAACCACCTTTACCCGCAGATTTTGATGGAGAATGTGATGTAGATTTTTTAGTGCCACCTATTTTTGAAAAAGGCTTGTTCGCCTTGAAGGATTTTTTTGGCTGGTCTTCTTTGGGCTCTAAAATTTCTTCCCAGGAGTTGGTTTTCTTTTTGGTGTTTTTTGGTTTTGAAGTTGCTTCTGAAGATGATTTTTCTACACTCTTCATAATGCCAGTCATCTCCTCTTCACTCAAGTCTCTAAATTCTCCCGTTGGGATACCTTTTAGATTAATATTCATGATTCTTGTGCGTTCCAATTTGGTTACTTCATAGCCAAAATGTTCGCACATTCTACGGATTTGTCTATTTAAACCCTGTATTAAAATGATGTTGAATACAAATGTGCTGATTTGACGCACTTTACATTTACGGGTATTTACGCCTAAAATGGGGACGCCATTACTCATTTCAAATACAAAGTCTTCGGTTATGGGTTTATTTACAGTAACCACATATTCCTTTTCGTGCTTATTTCCAGCCCTTAAAATCTTATTAACAATATCGCCATTATTGGTGAGGAAAATTAGACCTGATGAATCTTTATCCAATCTGCCGATAGGGAAAATGCGTTCACTATGGTTGATATAGTCAACGATGTTATCTTTAACATTTGATTCGGTGGTGCTGGTTACACCCACAGGTTTATTAAAGGCGAGGAGGATAAAATTCGATTCTTCTTTCGGTTCAATGTTATGACCATTAACCATCACTTTATCACCAGCAAAAACCTGATCACCAATTTTGGCTCTTTTGCCATTGATGAAAACATTGCCCTTTTCGATAAACCGATCAGCCTCGCGACGGGAACATAATCCGCTCTCACTTATAAATTTATTTAGGCGGGTTGCAGCGTTATTGTTCATGCTACAATTTTACGGAAATAAATTATGTTATGAATCAATAAGGCAAAAAGAACACCAAGATTAAATTGGTGTTCTTTGTTAAATGAAATTAAAAATTCTGGTCGTCGGCACTTGGACCATAACTACCTGGAATTGGAATATCCAGTAACCTTAAGTATACACCCAATTGGGCTCTATGGTGAGTAGTTTGACTAAAGGCGATACGGATCATTTCATATTTGGTTAAATCGCCTAAAATTTGATCTCCGTTTCGTAAAATCCATTGATTGTTTAGGATTTGCTGATCGACATTTTCTAATTCTTTCTTCCCGCTTTCATAACTTTCTTCTAAAAGCTTTATCAAGTCTGCATTACTTTCTACCTTTTTCTCTTCATAAGGAGCGGTTGCAAAATCCAGTCCGTCTGCAGTGATGGCTAAACTTATCCAGCCTGGAAGTTCAGCGATGTGGCTCGCCAATGATTTCATTTTCATGCTTTTTTCGTGTGGTGCCCAATCAAATTTATCAATCGGTACCAATGCCAAAAACTTCTTGGTGGTGTTAAATTCTGATTCGAATTCTTTCAATAATAATTTAATAATATCCATATTTTGTCGTTTTGTTTTCTCTATTGTGTTGAGGTCCATCAATAATAAATCTGCTATACTCATGGTTTTTTCGATTTGCTGAAACAAAGAAAGTACGCCGGAGTGACAACCCTATGGCAGTGTATATTTTTATTTAAAAAATTATACATTTATTTTCTTGTTTAAATATAAGCGTGTAAATGGTTCGATTATCCCTAAAAAAAATTATGTTTGAAAAATGGATAGTATCAGAATTAACACTGCTCAAAATATTGATATTGAATATGAAATTGCAGGTTTGGGTGAACGTATAGCTGCTCGCTGCATTGATTTGGCAGGCTTCGCAATACTTTTTATTGTTGCCTGGATTTTGTTCATTATCGGATCAATAAGCGTTTCAGGAACATTGGGAGTGGTGATTCTAATCATTTACCTCATCATATTTGCATTTTATGATTTGGTTTGCGAACTCACCATGAATGGGCAATCGTTTGGTAAACGAGTGATGAAGATAAAAGTAATCAATCTGGATGGTACGCAGCCTACTTTCGGTCAGTACCTGATTAGGTGGTTATTTAGGATGATTGATTTTGGTTTCCCATTGGGTTGGGGTGTAATCGCATTGGTATCTGTTGCTATTACCCAAAACCATCAAAGGCTTGGAGATTTACTTGCCAAAACAACGTTGATAAAGACTACGCCTCGTACCCAGCTTAACCATGTTGCGTTTAATTTTAGCCTTGCAGATGAATATCAACCACTTTTTAAAGAGGTATTGCACTTAAACGACAGAGATGTTGAGCTTATTCACGAAGTGCTTACAGGTTATTATCAAACTGGAAATGCGAGCTTAATTTATGCGATGGCTGCAAAAACTAAAGAACATATTTTTGTAACCATACCTGCAGGAATGAATGAGTTACAGTTTTTAGAGACAGTACTGAAGGATTATAATTATATCACATCGGGACTTTCTACCTAATTTAATGATGGTGAATCATCTTTATTAAATATGAAACCATAACAAAGTTACCCACAATAATAATTAGTATTTTTATTATAAAGTCTTTGTTTTTGATTGGGAAACTATACAATACACCCACAATTAGGAAGAGAATAATAAGTGGTATTGTTGATGGATAGAGTGTCCAGCTTTTTGATATGTTGCCTTGTAAAAGAGCTATTAGGGATCTTTGGAAACCGCATCCTGGGCAATTGATTCCGGTTAATGCTTTAAATGGACATGGTATTAAATGATTTTGCAGCCAATCAAACATGTTGATTAAGCTGCAAAATATAAATGTTAAAGTCATTTGTTAGGGTTAAACTACCGGAGGAGGATTGTCGTTCGGGTTATTTTGATCTCCAAATGTTTTATTTTGATTGCCGAAAGGATTATTCGGATTATTAAATGGATTGTTAGCATTGTTGAATGGATTATTTCCAAAACCACCATTCTGTGCTTCAGCAGCTGATGGGCCTAAATATTTTGCATCACCAAAACCTAAAATCGGCCAGAAAATGTAGGGGAAGATTACCATACCAACTGTAAAACCTTCTGATTTACCAAAGCTTTTGCTTACCAAATTGTAAAGCCAAACCATAAATACAATGTTAACACAAGGAATAATCAACCACAATATCCAAATCATTGGCTTGCCCACAATTTCTAGCAGAATGATAAGATTATAAATTGGAATAATTGCTGCCCAACCTGGTTTACCGGCCTTCTCGAAAACTTTCCACATCCCAATAATCATAACAACGATTATTGCTAAATAAAAAATTATCATACCTGCACCGATTCCTGCGGCTGCTCCGCTTACTTCGTACTCATCCATAATAAATGTTTTTTTAAGGGTTTTAATTTAAATAGCTAAACTAAAGTAAAATTTTAAATTTAAAAATAGAATAAATAACCCTTCATTTATTTTAATACTGTGCTTATTTTAGGAAGTAAAGCATTTGCCCATTCGGTATACATCTTTGCACTTGGGTGAAGTCCATCGTTTGCAATTAAGGATAAATCGGTGATTGCTTTTCTTGATGCAGGCGTAATATTGCTATAGCTTACACCTGCTGCAAGTGTGATCTGTTCATTTACTGCATTAAAATTATCGATTTCTGTAGCAATCGTTTGAATGTTTTTACCAGAGTTTTTACCAAACGGAGTTACGCCCCAATCTGGAATAGATACCACAAAAACTTTTGCTTTATCGCCATTGGCAAATGAAATAGCAGTTTGTAACAATTCTGAAAACTCCTTTCTATAGGTTTCGATCGAATTACCTCGATATTGGTTATTTACCCCAATCAGTAAGGTAACGAAATCAAATTTTTGGGTAAGCTTAGCCTGAACAATTGCATTTTGCAGTTCGCTGGTTGTCCAGCCTGTTGTGGCGATTATTTTTGGATTAGCTAAATTTAAGCCTTCATTTATTAGCAAATTTTTCAATTGATAAGGAAATGATTCTGCTTGTTTCACCGATTCGCCGATGGTGTAAGAATCTCCCAAGGCCAAATATGTTTTAGTTTGGCCAGAAATAGGGGTTGGAGTGGGGGTGGGTTGATCAATTTCAGACATATTTCTTTCCTTACTGCAAGCCGAAGTTAAGAAAGAAAATAAAATGGCGCTCATTAAAACTTTCATAATCCAATTTACGGAAATGAAAGATTAAAAGTTTTAAGTTCTTAAGGATGCTAGATCAGTTCCATTTTAAAGAGTTGAGCAATATGATTTTTTAATCTCACTTTCACTTCATTCATATCCAATTGGTATCCAAGTTCCTTTTGAAGAGAAGTTACAGCTTTATCATCAATGCCGCAGGGAACAATGTTTTTAAAATAATCAAGATCAACATTTACATTAAATGCAAAGCCATGCATGGTAACCCAACGGCTGCAACGAACCCCCATGGCACAAATTTTTCTGGCGTTTTCATTATCTGGATCTAACCAAACGCCTGTATAACCAGGGTAACGGCCAGATTCAATTCCATAATCTTTCAATGTTAAAATAACAGCTTCTTCAAGTGTTCGAAGATATAGGTGTATATCAGTGAAAAAATTATCCAGATCTAAAATTGGGTAACCCACAATTTGGCCTGGTCCGTGGTAAGTAATATCTCCACCCCGATTAATTTTATAATAAGTAGCATCTTTATCCTTTAAACCTTGTTCATCCAGCAATAAGTTTTCAGGATGCCCACTTTTTCCCAAAGTGTAAACATGTGGATGTTCGTTAAAAATAAGATAGTTTGGTGTTGGTAAATTGGTTTCGTTAACTCTATTCTGGGTTTTTAAGGCAACAGTTTTATTCAGCAATTCTTCCTGCTTATCCCAAGCTTGCTGGTAATCTGTTAAGCCCCAATCAATAAATTGTGTAGGCACCAACGGAGCATTTGTATGTTTATCAACCATCTGTTATTTAGTAATATTTTAAGCGGAATGCACAACATAGCCTAACATGTAACCATCTTTTGTCCTAAAATAGTTCACTGTTAATTCCTTTGTTCCAGAAGGAAGCGCTACAAGAGCGTTTAAATTTCCTTCATTTTTAAGCTTGAACGGTTTGATATGGATGTCGCGCTTAAATTCCAAACCTTTCTTTCCATGCCATTTGTATATGGCCTCTTTAGCACACCAGGCTACATAAAGTCCGTCTATATTATCTCCAATTTGTTTTTGCGCAAGCTCAACGTCGCTCAAAAACTTATGCCTTATACTTTTTATTTTATGCTTAATCAATTCAATATCAACACCAACAGCATGTTTCTTGCTAATCATAACAGCTGCATAATCATAAGAATGGCTGAGTGAAATTTGATAATCAAAATTGGTTAAGTAAGGTTTTCCGTCTTCATCAAATTGGCAATCGATATATTCTTTCGTATTAAGCATGGTGCGCAGAAGAAGTCTCGTACTTAACCAATGCAATAACCTTTTACCATTGTTTAGCGATGAGATAATATCGAGTTCATGTTGCTTAAGCTGAAGACCAGCCAACATTTCAGCTTCAGTTTCCTCAATTTTCCAGATTGCAAGAACTGAATGCTCATCAACATTTTTATTATAAATTATTGGCATTTATAAAATTGAGATTAGCATGCAAAACTATCTTAATTAATTGATAATTTAGGCCAAAAATACGCATAAAAATGATATTATCTGATAAAAGGATATTAGAAGAAATTGATAAGGGAACAATCATTATTGAGCCTTTTAAAAGAGAATGTTTAGGCACAAATTCTTACGATGTACATTTGGGCAAATACTTGGCTACCTACAAAAGCCGCGTATTAGATGCTAAGCAACACAATGAAATTGAACATTTTGAGATTCCAAAAGATGGTTATATTTTGCACCCAGGCACACTATACCTTGGTGTAACGCTTGAATATACAGAAACCCATGGTCATGTTCCTTTTCTAGAAGGAAAGAGCAGCACCGGACGTTTAGGTATAGATATTCATGCTACTGCAGGTAAAGGCGATGTAGGTTTTTGTAATACCTGGACATTGGAAATATCTGTTGCCCAGCCTGTAAAAATTTATGCTGGTATGCCTATTGGGCAACTAATTTATTTCGTGGTAGAGGGAAACATCGAAACCATGTACAATACAAAGGGTAACGCAAAGTATAATAACAAAACTACAAAGCCCGTAGAAAGCATGATGTGGAAGAATAAATTTTAGAGTTAATATTCACGTTACCTTCATAAAAATATGCCTCGGGTTTTGTACCTTGAGGCATATTTTTTTACACCAAATCCACAAATGAAACTCAAAATTACTCTCGCAATCAGTTTTCTCGCACTGCTTATTGGTTTTACTGCTTTTAAGATTGACGATGACCCATTTACGTCACTACTAAAAAAGCTGGATGATTATACCAATAAATACCAGCAAGAGAAAGTATACCTGCATTTAGATAAACCTTACTACGCCATTGGCGATGATATTTGGTTTAAAGGTTATGTAATTAATGCCAAAACAACTGCGCCATCTCAATTAAGCAAAATTTTGTATGTAGAGTTAATTAATGAGAAGGATTCAGTAAAAAAACTAGTCAAATTACCACTAATTAGTGGTATAACCTGGGGTGATTTTAAGCTGACAGATTCGTTGGGAGAAGGGAATTATCGGATTAGAGCCTATACCAACTACATGCGAAATTTTGGAACAGAATTTTTCTTTGATAAAACGATAAAAATTGGAAACAGTTGGGCAAACAAAGTATTTACCAAAACAGATTACACCTTTACGAAAGAGAATAATGTAAACAAGGTTGAAGCAACCATTCATTTTGAAGATAAAAATGGGATTGCTTATAAAGAAAGTGAAGTGAGCTATGACGTACAGCTTGATTATAGGTCTGTTGCAAAAGGGAAAGCCAAAACAAATCTTTCTGGTGATGCCGTAATCAATTTTACAAGTAATCAAATGTTGGCAAATAAATCAGGAAGAATTGTTGCCACCTTAACATTAGAGAACAAGCAAAAAGTGGTAAAAACCATTCCTATAACCTCTACGTCTAATGATGTTGATGTTCAGTTTTTACCAGAAGGAGGCTCAATGATCGAGAATCTTCCTCAAAAAATTGCCATAAAAGCTATCAATGCAAGCGGCAATGGAGAAAATATTAAAGGAGTAATTGTTGATGAAGCGGGTGTTAAAATTACATCTTTTGAAACCACCTACTTGGGTATGGGGAATTTTGTTTTTAATGCTCAACCAGGAAAAAATTATACTGCCAAAGTAAAATTCAAAGACGGTAGTGGCAAAGATTTGAAACTACCTACAGCTCAAAAAGCAGGTTATACCATGGCAATTACAAATTCTGACACGGCAAAGGTTACGGTAAAAATTATGGCTAGCGAAAGTTTAATCAACGGTAGTGAGTTAAAGGTTGTAGCACAGCAGGCCGGTAATGTTTTTTATGTTTCAAAAGCCAAAATGGATAAACAGGTTTTGGTTGCCAATATTCCGAAGAAAAATTTACCAATCGGCGTGGTACAATTCACTTTGTTTTCTACCACAAACCAACCAATAGCCGAAAGGTTAATTTTTGTAAACCACAAGGTGGATTTAATAGATCTTAAATTAAATACTTCGGCTGTATCAACGGCCAAAAGGGGAAAATCTACTTTTAGTTTTGATGCCAGCAATCAGAATAAACCTGTGTTAAGCGTGTACTCTGTTGCAGTTACCAACGCTACAAAAGTTGCCCCCGATGAAGATAATGAGACGAATATTCTTACTTCGCTTTTATTAACTTCTGATTTAACTGGATACATTGAAAAGCCAAATCATTACTTTTTAAATGATGATGCTAAAACAATGAAAGAGTTGGATAATTTAATGCTGACGCACGGCTGGAGCAGATTCTTGTGGCGAAATGTAGCGGCAGGAACCGGACCGGCCATTACTTACACTCCAGAAAACTCACTTAGCATTAGTGGGACGGTTACCAAAGGTGGCAAACCAGTTCCAGGTGGTAAGGTAATGATTATGGCATCTAAGGGTACGTTTTTTATTGTCGATACGGTAACTAATGCCGACGGAAGATTTGTATTCGATAATTTAAATTTTCCTGATAGCACCAAATTTGTAGTTCAGGCAAGAACAAAATCGGAACGTAAATTTGTTGACATTAACTTAGATGTTGTACCAAACCAAGTGGTAACCAAAAATAAAAACACAGGCGACGTTGAGGTTAATGTGAACAATTCTTTAATGAAATACATCAAAGAAAGCGATAATTATTTTAACGAGATGACCAGGTTAGGCTTATTGGAAAGAACCATAAAGTTAGAGGAAGTTACCATTACAGAGAAAAGAAATCCTGCTAAAAATTCGGCCAATTTAAATGGTGCTGGAAGGGCAGATTTTATTATGACTGCTGATGATCTTTCCACCTGTATAACATTGTCGCAATGTTTACAAGGGCGTTTGCCTGGCGTAATATTTAGGGGGAATATTCCCTATTTGATGCGTAGTCAGGATAGTCCTATGTCGATCATTTTAGATGGGATGCGGGTAGAAGCCGATTTCTTGGATAATATTGTTCCTTCTGACGTGGAATCGATCGAGTTATTGAAAAGCATTGGCAATACTGCTATTTATGGTTCTCAAGGCGGCGGTGGCGTAATTGTTATAACTACTAAACGTGGCGGTGGAACAGCAAATTATAATCGATATGCTCCTGGAGTGGTTACGTTAAGTCCGAAAGGTTTTTCGGTTTCAAGAGAATTTTATTCTCCAAAATACGATGCGGCTACAAACAATAATAGGGCAGATTTAAGAACAACCATTTATTGGAATCCACAAGTGGTTGCTGAAAATGATGGCAAAGGAAAATTTGAATATTACAATGCCGACGAACCGGGGCAATATCGAGTAGTGATTGAAGGTATTGATGCTTTTGGGCATTTAGCCAGAAAAGTTTACACTTATGATGTGAAATAGAGAAAAATAAATAGATTTGAATATTATGCAAGCATAGTTAATAATGTTTGCATAATATTTCAATATTTACATTTTGAAAACTTAACATGAATACAATAAAAGTAAGTGTAAAAGATAGGTTGGCCACAATTACGTTGAGCAGAGGTAAATCAAACGCATTAAATGGCGAATTAATAACCGAACTTGATGATATGCTTAAAAATATTTCGGCCGATGATAATGTTGGTGGTGTAATTTTAACTGGTAACGCACCATTCTTCTCCGCTGGTTTAGATTTGGTTGAGCTTTATAATTACAATGAAGAAGAAGTTAAATCCTTCTGGAAATTATTTTTAGATTTCACCGCAAACCTGGTTTCTTTTAAAAAACCTATGGTAGCAGCCATTAGCGGTCATAGTCCTGCGGGCGGTTGCGTAATGGCACTTGCTTGCGATTATCGGGTAATGGCCGAAGGCCAATATATTATCGGTTTAAATGAAGTACCAGTAGGTATTATTGTTCCAAATAGTATTTTTCAAATGTATGCTTTTTGGCTTGGTAAGGCGGAAGCAACACGTAGTTTGTTAACGGGAAAACTATATAATCCTGAAGAGGCGCTTAAAGTTGGTTTGGTTGATGAATTGGTGAAAAACGAAAGCTTGCTTACTGCTGCAGAAAGAAAGATCAAGAAATTTATGGAACTGGAAAGCAATACCTGGTCGCAAAGTAAATTAAATATTCGCGAAGAGTTAATTGGGGCGGTAACCGCAGATCAATCGGAAGCATTAGAAAAAATGCTCACTCAATGGTGGTCGCCTACCACCCGCCATATTTTAAAAACAATTATCGAAAGCCTTCAAAGAAAGTGATGCATATATCAATAAGCAGTTTCTAGTTTCATCTGCTTATCTGAACAGTTTCAGATTTATCATTATCCAATTAACAATTTAACCTACTAACCACAATATTATGTTCAATTATAACTCCCCGATGCTTAGAGATGATGCTTTAAAAGGTAAAACCATAGTAATTACCGGAGGTGGAACAGGTTTAGGTAAAGCAATGGGAATCTATTTTTTGAAACTTGGGGCTAATTTGGTAATTACCAGTCGTAAGCAAGAGGTTTTGCAAAAAACAGCAGATGAAATGGAGGAGAAAACCGGGGGAAAAGTTTTGGCTGTAGCCTGCGATGTGAGAGAAGTAGAGCAGGTAGAAAATGTTCTGGTGAAAACATTGGAGAGGTTTGGATCTGTTGATGTTCTGTTAAACAACGCTGCTGGCAATTTTATTTCTCCGACTGAAAGGTTATCTGCGAATGCTTTTTCATCAATAATTGATATTGTTTTAAAAGGAACAGTAAACTGTACACTCACTTTTGGTAAACATTGGATTAAACAAAAACAAGCAGCAACGGTATTAAATATTATTACAACTTACGCATTTACAGGCTCTGCGTATGTCGTGCCGTCGGCTTGTGCGAAAGGTGGTGTTTTGGCTTTAACCAGATCATTAGCGGTGGAGTGGGGCAAATACGGAATCAGAATGAATGCCATTGCTCCGGGTCCATTCCCTACAAAAGGTGCATGGGAAAGGCTGTTGCCAGGTGATTTAGCCAAGAAGTTCGATTTCAAAAACCGCGTACCATTAAAGCGAGTTGGTGATCACCAGGAATTGGCCAATTTGGCTGCATTTTTAGTAAGCGATTTTTCGGGTTACATTAATGGTGAAGTAATCACGATAGATGGTGGAGAATGGTTGCAAGGTGCCGGACAAATGAACGGCTTAGAGGCAATTCCAAATGAAATGTGGGATATGCTGGAGCAAATGACCAGAAGCGCTAAGGGAAGTTAAAAGCTGAAACTAAAAAGTGAAAAGTAATAAGTTAATAGTAAAAAGTTAATAGTAAAAAGTTGAAAGTTGGGGTGAGACTTTTTCTCCAAGTCACCAAACTTTTCAACTTGCCCAGCCTCCAACCCACCAACTTCCCCAATACCAACTTTCCAACTGATTAACTTTCCAACATTTCAATATTCAATTTTCCAACACTAATCCTATCTTTGCCCGTATGAATATCTTACTTTTAGGTTCAGGCGGCAGAGAAAGTGCATTTGCCTGGAAAATGAGCCAGTCTTCGCAATGCGATAAATTAATTATTGCACCAGGAAACGGTGGAACAGGTGTTTATGGCACTAATATCAACATCAATGTAAATGATTTTGATTCCATTAAAAAGGTAGTTCTTGCTGAAAATATCGAATTGGTTGTGGTTGGGCCTGAAGAACCTTTGGTAAATGGTATTCACGATTTTTTTTTAGCTGATGAAGCAATTGCTCATATTCCGGTTATTGGACCAAAAAAAGAAGGTGCAATTTTAGAGGGAAGTAAAGATTTTTCCAAACAATTTATGGAACGCCACGGAATCCCGACAGCGGCCTCAAAATCATTTACTCCTGATACTTTAGATGAAGGTTTAGCCTATTTAGAAACGCATGCTTTGCCAGTAGTTTTAAAAGCTGATGGTTTGGCGGCTGGTAAGGGCGTTTTAATCTGCACAGAAACGGTTGAGGCGCAGGAAGAATTAAAATTAATGCTAGGTGGTAAATTTGGTGCAGCTGGTGCTACGGTGGTAATCGAAGAATTTTTAAGTGGTATCGAACTTTCAGTATTCATTTTAAGCGATGGTGAAAATTATGTAACCCTTCCATCGGCCAAAGATTATAAAAGAATTGGACAAAATGATACAGGCTTAAATACTGGCGGAATGGGTTCGGTTTCCCCTGTACCATTTGCTACTCCAGAGTTTTTGCAAAAAGTTGAAGAGCGAATTATTAAACCAACGGTTGAGGGTTTAAAGAAAGATAATATCGATTATACAGGTTTCATTTTCTTTGGTCTAATTAAAGTAGGTGAGGAGCCTTTTGTAATCGAATACAATGCCCGAATGGGCGATCCGGAAACGGAAAGTGTTATTCCACGTATTGAAAACGATTTGGTAGAATTATTTATGGCTACTGCCAATAAACAATTGAACCAGGTTAATTTGGTTATTTCTGAACAGACTGCAGCAACTGTAATGATCGTTGCTGGTGGCTATCCCGGAGAATATTTAAAGGGTAAGGCCATATCAGGAATTGAAAACTTACGCCATTCAAATGCATTCCATGCAGGTACTTTGTTGGATAATGATGTAGTTAAAACCAATGGCGGACGCGTAATTGCGATCACCAGTTTACAAAAAGATTTATTTACTGCTTTACAGTGTGCAACTGCCGATGCCGGAAGAATTTACTTTGATGGTAAATATTTTAGGGAAGATATCGGTTTTGATTTAGTTTAGTATCAAACGAAGCCCGTTATTATTAATTGCAGGTAAGTTATAGCTAGGATCAAAGTTTTCTATATTTCATAAAATAACAAAACAAAAAAGCCGCAATTTTCAGATTATCATATCTGCAAATTGCGGCTTTTATTTTTATCAGAAAGCCTTACTTTGTTTTGCTTCCCAATAACTCTTGAAGTTTATCTTGCAAAGCTTGTTCTCTTAAACCTCTAGCAATGATTTTACCTGTTGGATCTATCAAAAAGTTAGCTGGTATAGAGCGAATGCCATACATCTGAGCAACTTCATTGTTCCAGAATTTTAAATCAGAAACATGTGTCCAGGTTAATTTGTCTGCTTGAATAGCTTTTAACCAAGCTGCTTTTTGTCCTGGTTTATCTAACGATACACCTAAAACTGTAAAGCCCTTATCTTTAAATTTGTTGTAAGCCACAACTACATTTGGGTTTTCCTGGCGGCAAGGGCCACACCATGATGCCCAAAAATCTACCAGCACATATTTTCCTTTAAAATCAGATAATTTAACGGGTTTGCCAGCGGTATCTGTTTGAGTAAAATCCATTGCCATTACACCAACAGCAGTTTTTCTGCCGGCATCAAACATTGTTGACAATTGTTTTCCATTTGGTGTTGCTTTCAGCTCCGGAGATAAGGCAGTAAATGCTTTTTCAGCCGCAGTTGCCTGATCAGGATCGCTAGCCAATTGACCAATCGCACTTAAGCTGATGTATGATTTCGGATTATTCTGTGCAAAATTTAATAAAAGTGGTGGTAACGCTTCTGATTCTTTTTCAAATTTTGCCCTAAGCCCGTTCATTAACGATTCGTCATTTCTCTGCTCTGGCGTAAAAGCCCTATATTCTGCATCTATCGCCATTAGCTTATCGTTAACGGGTTTAGTTAAAGCTTTTAATTTTTTGGCATCATCATTTACCGGCGAACCAACTATTGTAGCATTCTTTAATGAATCTGTCGCTGTTAAATTAATATTGCCTGGTTCTAAATAAATAGATAAGCCATCTAATTTTTCACCTTCGGCAGGGCGGTTAACATAAGGATTTTTATTTAAATATAAGCTTCCTTGAGCGGGGTTTGCAACTGTTCCCTTAAAAGAGAAAGCGCCGTTTGCAACTGTTGTAGAATCGGTAATGTTGTTTCCATCACCCTGATAAATTAGATATACTTTATTACCGGTTTTTAAGCCTTTGATGTTACCATTTAGTGTAAACGGTTTTTGTGCCAAAGCTGCTAACGGCAATAATGCCAGTGCAGATAATAATATTTTTTTCATGAATGGGATTAAGTGTTTTTCAAAAGTAGGGATATATACAACTAGAACGCAATTGCTTGTGTAAAATTATGGTCGCTTTTGGTAGTAAAATTCATTACAGCAAATAAGCTGTTCATGTTAATTTTAAAACCTAATTCTGGTTAAGAGAGTTTCTGGAAAGTTCGCCACCATAAATCTGGCATTTCGCCATTAACTGCAGTTTGATAGTCATCATACCGGCAAGGCACCAAATGATAACGCTCATTTTTTGATTGACCTGATGGATATGGAACCTGCATCCACCAGCGATCTGATTTTTTGCTTTTCACAAATACCATTTCGCCCGAACCATCTTTCAAGCTGGTTCTATAAATCATAAATTGTGATTTTGGTGTAAGTGGAAAATCCTTTTTGCGGGCATAAAAACCATCAACAAAATACCAAACCATTTGCGCCAATAAAAATGCGGTCTGTCCATTATTATCGTATGCAGGGTTAAATTCGTAAAAACCAATTGAAGTTAGTTTATCATTCATGCCAGCATAGCGGGCAATTCTGCAGGCTTCTTCACCATCGAAGCCATTTGGCGTGGTATTCGCATTTGCTGCGGCATCGGCAGAACGGATAGCACCTAAATCAAAACTGATCATGTTCGCATTGCGGATAATCGGTTCAGTTAAAGTAATATCCTGGGCAAATTCTCCTAAGCGGTGCACATCAAAGTAAAGTTTATCCATCACACTTAAACTCTCCTGATTTACAAAATAAGTTTGATAACCAAGATTGCTATAATTGAAAAGATAATTGGGTTGATGAAGGAAAATCTTATTTAAATAACAATCTGATTTGGTTTCGATACCTGGATTGTCATCATCTCCAATATCAAATTGATTGTCGATAATCACCAAATCTACTTTCTGCTCCAAATCTTCATAGCCTAAATACTGCGCATAGGTTAAATCTTGTCCGCCACCAATTATAATCGGAATAATGTCCTTTTTAATTAACTCTGATACCGCCATTTTAATAGCGATATAAGTGTCG
Organism: Pedobacter sp. Leaf250; assembly: GCF_920984735.1. GTDB lineage: Bacteria > Bacteroidota > Bacteroidia > Sphingobacteriales > Sphingobacteriaceae > Pedobacter. The sequence continues at coordinate 52,362 of NZ_CAKLBU010000013.1, forward strand.
GAAACGGTAGCACCATGTTTTATATTTCCCAGATCGACAATTTTACTACTAAAAGCTCCTTCATTTAGCTTGTAAAATTTTTCCCTGAAATAATCTGGCGCTAGCGCACAACCTTCATTATTCACGGCACCTCTTCCATCAAGTACGCCAAAAATTGCCAAATCGTAAGTGGTATCTTCAAAATCTGGAAACGATTCAGTAAAAATTTGTGCTTTTAAACCCAGCTGGCTTGTTAAAAATCCTTGCTTTGGTGTAAAACTATCAGGGTTAATTGGGGAAAAGAAATCCGTTAATGACATATATTTAAAACTCTCGGCTCAAATATCTATTTTTGAATGCGTATTTCCACATATAGCTCGAAAAAAATATAATGATACTGGTAACCGGAGGAACGGGATTTTTAGGATCTGAATTGATAAAACAATTAACCGATAAGGGTTTATCCATTCGAGCGCTGAAACGTGAAAATTCAAAAATACCTTCTATTATTCTTGGTAATCCACTAATCGAATGGGTAGTAGCCGATATTAATGAGCTCGCTGATTTGGAGGATGCCTTTGAAGATGTAACGAAGGTTTATCATTGTGCGGCATTCGTATCTCTAAATTCAAAGCATAAAAAACAACTATTTCATGTTAATATTGATGGAACATCGAACATTGTTAATCTGTGTGCAGAAAATAATTGCCGACTGTTGCATGTAAGTTCCATTGCGGCTTTGGGCATCGCGAAAAAAGGCCATAAAATTTCAGAGAAGGATTTTTGGGAATATGATTCCAAAGCACACGCCTATGGACTCTCCAAATACGAGGGAGAAATGGAAGTGTGGCGTGGAATTAATGAGGGCCTTAATGCGATAATTGTAAATCCATCTGTTATTATCGGTAAAAGCGCAGGGTTTGAAGGGAGTGGGGCAATTTTTAAATTGGTAAAAAATGGCTTTCCTTTTTATACTGATGGCGCTTCAGGGTTCGTCGATGTAGAAGATGTAGTTAAAGCCATGATTTCATTAATGGAAAGCGAGGTTTCAGGAGAACGCTACATCTTATCTTCTGAAGATGTTCATTATAAAGATTTATTTACTGAAATAGCTTTGGGTTTTGATGTAAAACCCCCAGTTAAGGAAGCAAAATCCTGGATGCTCGGGCTTGCCTGGAGGGCTTTAAAATTTGCTTCGCTATTTACCCGAAATGAACCATCAATAACAAAAGATACCGCGAAAAGCAGCGTAACTTTAAGTTATTACAATAATAATAAAGTAATTGAGCAAACCGGAATTGTTTTTAAACCCATTGCTCAAAGCATACAAGAAATTACCCAACACTTAAAATAATGCCCAAACAAAAAGCGTATTACATTATCGATTTCGATAGCACTTTTACCCAGGTAGAAGCACTTGATGAACTCGCAAGAATCTCTTTGAAGAACCACCCAGATAAAGAGGCTATTTTCCAAAAAATTGAAGATTATACCAACCTGGCCATGGAAGGCAAGCTTTCTTTTTCAGAAAGTTTAGCTCAAAGGGTGAAATTGTTGGAGGCCAGTGAAGATCATTTAAAGCAACTGATCAAACACCTAAAGAAAAAAGTTTCTACCTCATTTTCTCGGAACGCTGCGTTTTTTAAAAAACATGCTGATGATGTACTTATCGTTTCGGGTGGATTTAAAGAATTTATTACGCCAGTTGTCAGTCAATATCACATTAAAAAAGAAAATATTTACGCCAATACTTTTGTAACCACTGGCGATGGAAAAATTATTGATTACGACCATGCTAATCCTTTAAGTGAAGAAGGTGGAAAAGTAAAACTGCTTCAGTATTTAAAATTAGAAGGAGAGCTATTTGGCATTGGAGATGGATATTCTGATTTTCAATTAAGAGAGAGTGGATTGATTAATAAGTTTTTCGCTTTTACAGAGAATATTGCCCGAGAAAGCATTGTTGCAAAAGCCGATCATGTAACGCCAAGTTTTGATGAGTTTCTTTATGTGAATGATTTGCCCAGAGCAATATCCTATCCAAAAAACAGAATTCTTTGCCTTGTTATTGGTGATGTGGATCCATTAACGCTTTCAATATTAAAAAATGATGGGCTATCCATCAGGCATAAAACTTCTTTCGAAGAAAAATATGTTAAAGATGTTGGCATAATCGTTTTTGCCGATGGTGAAAAAATGGATAAAGAGCAATTAAAAAACGCCGCAAAGCTTAAAACAATTGGTTATCTAGGAAATGCAAAGAGTAAAATTGATCTAAATCTTTGCACCAAACAGGGTATTGTGGTTTTCGATGATCCAAAAAATAATCCCCGAAACATTGATTTTATTCCAAAGCGTGTGGCAGATTTTATGAATACAGGTGCCACCTATTTAAGCAGCAATTTCCCGAATTTGCAATTGCCTAAAATCGATAAATCGCACAGATTGATTCATATTCATAGAAATGTTCCAGGAATTATGGCTAAAATCAATACTGTTTTCGCAAAGCATGATATCAATATTGTAAGTCAGTTTTTAATGACTAACCCTGAGATTGGTTATGCCATAACAGATATTAATGCCGAATACGATAAACAGCTATTTAAATCTTTGAAAAAGATTGAGCATACCATAAAATTCAGGGTACTGTACTAAATAAATGATAATGAAGCAGTTATTAATCGTTTTTGTTGGTGGTGGAATCGGAAGTTTAGCGAGGTATTTAGTCACCAAGCTTTATGCAGGTTGGGTAACAAAATTTCCATATGCAACGTTAACATCAAATGTGCTAAGTTGCTTGGTAATGGGATTGTTTCTGGGGTATTTTCTCCAAAAATCAAATATGAATGATAATCTTAAGCTTTTCATTATTACGGGCTTTTGTGGCGGTTTTAGCACATATTCTACCTATACATTAGAAACCATAAATCTATACAAGGATAATCAGTTGGGTATGGCAATGTTTAATATTTTAATCAATTTTATACTTTGTGTGGCTGGTATTTTAGGAGGAATGTATCTTTCCAAATTAAAGCTTGTCTAAAACAAACATTCGCATGGATTTTACACCAGAAATAAAAGACAAACTTCATCAGCTGCATGAAAAATATACAGCAATGGGTCAGGATATGGCTTCATATCTTGATGGATTATTATATGCCGATTTCCTCACTTATTGGGACTATATTCATTTAGATACTCTATTAAGTTTACAAAGTCCTAAAACACCGATTCCTGATGAAGAAATTTTCATCATGTATCACCAGATTACAGAGCTTTATTTTAAGCTGGCATTGCATGAGTGCAGGCAAATTGCCGAACATGAAAATTTAACTGTGGAATTATTTGCTGCAAGGGTAAAAAGAATCAACGCATATTTTAATGCATTAACCACATCTTTCGAGGTGATGGTTGATGGTATGGAGAAAGAGCAGTTTTTAAAATTCAGGATGTCGCTTTTGCCTGCAAGCGGTTTTCAATCCGGTCAATACAGAATGATTGAAATTTGTGCCACTGATTTTATTCGCCTAGTAGATAAAAGCAAGCGGGAGGCATTAGTGTGCGCCACCATCGAAGAACAATTTGAACATATTTATTGGAAATTCGGCGCTACAGAACTATCATCAGGCAAGCAAACCTTAACATTAAAGCAGTTTATAAAGAAGTATGCAGCTCAATTTTTACAGTTGGCTAAGGATCGATCATTAACCAATTTCTCTGCACTTTATCATCGATTACTGGCCAGTGGAGCAGACGTTTCAGTTCTTGAAGATGAATTGCGCAAGCTGGATTTATATGTAAATGTAGAATGGCCACTTTCGCACTACAAATCTGCAGTGCGTTATTTAGAAAAAGACCCTGTAGATGTGGCCGCAACTGGCGGAACAAACTGGCAGAAATACTTACCTCCTCGTTTTCAAAAAAGAATTTTTTATCCCTTTTTATGGAGCGAAGAACAAATGGAAGGGTGGGGTAAGGGTTGGGTGCTTAGTGTACTCAAAACACTCAAAAACAAAGATTAATATCAGAAAAGACTATTAAAAAACCTTGTTTTTTCCTAATTTGCACAAATTAACAATGATTGATGTAGTGAATGATGAAATGATCGGATTTTTGGCAATGAAATCATTCAATCAATTCAATATTCAATCATTCAAAATTTAACAATATGACCGAGACATTAGATATAAAAATCACCAATGCTGATCAAACCCGTTTAACAGTTACTGATTTTTCTCAATTACCATTCGGTAAAGTTTTTACCGACCACATGTTTACCGCCGATTACGAAGATGGTGAATGGAAAAATTTACAGATTCTTCCATACGGACCGATTCCAATGAGCCCTGCAATTTCTGCGCTACATTATGGCCAGGCAATTTTTGAAGGCTTAAAAGCTTATCGCCAACCTGATGGTAAAATTAGTGTCTTCCGTGCTGATAAAAACTTTGAGCGCTTTAATAAATCTGCCGCTAGAATGTCTATGCCAACAATTCCTGAAGAGATTTTTATGCAGGGATTGGCTGCTTTGATTAATGAAGATGAAAAGTGGGTGCCAAATCAAAACGATTACGCATTGTATATTCGCCCTGTAATGTTTGCTACCGATCCGTATTTAGGCGTAAAGGCATCAGATACTTATAAGTTTGCTTTGCTCACTACACCTACTGGTCCTTATTACAGTTCTGCATTGAAGGTTAAAATCGAAACTGAATTTACCCGTGCGGATGAAGGTGGTGTAGGCTTTGCTAAAACTGCTGGAAATTATGCCCGTTCATTATACCCATTCGAACAAGCAAAAAAGGAAGGTTTTGACCAGTTAATCTGGACAGATTCAGTAACCCACGAATATATTGAGGAAGCTGGAACTGCAAATTTAATTTTCGTTATTAATGGAAAATTAGTTACGCCTTCTATTCGCAGTACCGTATTGGACGGTGTTACTCGTGATACCATTATCAAATTGGCTAAAGATGCGAGTATCGACGTGGAAGAGCGTCGTGTTTCTGTTGCCGAAGTAGTAGAAGGAATTAAGAATGGCACTTTAACTGAAGCCTTCGCTGCAGGTACAGCGGCAACTGTTACGCATGTTGGAGTTATTGGTTACAAAGGCGAAACCTTTCAATTGACAGATCCTTCAACAAGAAATATCTCTAACGGTATTGCTAAAAAATTAAATGATATCCGTTATGGCTTGGCTCCAGATGAATTTGGCTGGAACTGGGTATTGTAAAAAAAATATTTAACACAAAAAAATGCCTCAACTTCTTTTAAGTATGGGGCATTTTTTTTTGAGCTAATCTTTATTCCTTTATCTAATCTTATTTATCTAAAATTACTACACCTTTAGCTTCGAAAGCCAATTCCTTTTTTGGATCAGTAATTTTGGCAACTTCCTCTGGCGATTTTTTAGCATCTTCAGCATAGTGACGTAAAGTTTCTACCGAGATGGTTTGTTTTTTAGCGATACCGTCTAAAACAACGTTTTTACCAACAATATCCATTGGCATAAAGAAAGCATAATCTTTAAACGTTACACGCATTGGGTCGCCGTTTGGCATTTGCAATGTCATCCAACACCCTTTTTTCTTGCAAACATCAACAACCTTACCTTCAATTTTCATGTCGACTGTTTTTTTGTCGCCCATTGCTGCTTCCATTTTAGCTGCAGGCTTAACATCACCAGATTTAACTTCTTCACCAAATTTCTGACCTGTATAGGCTGTTTGAGCAAATGCTATTGCGGCGAATAGCCAAAAACCAAGGCTTAAAATGATCTTTTTCATTGTTTATATTTTAATATCTGTTTCAGTTACTTATCTGATCCAAAGTTATTTAAAATTTTTCTAAATAGTGAAGACAAAAAAAATCCTTGCTAGCTCTCACTAACGAGGAAAATCATCCCTATTGTTATAGATCACATCCCATGATGTACAACATAATACGTTAGGCAAATCTTAAACCAAAATGCCAAACTCCTATTGTTAGGTTGTTATTATGTTGCTTATTAATATTTTATAAATTTTTAAATAGTGTGCCAAATATTTTTATAATGTGGGACTGGGTAATCTATTCAACTAATTGTAGAAAAGTGTAGAAAATATTCCCCGGGATATAAAGCGAAATTTAACCGAAAATCATTCCAAAAACTTCCTCAATTTTACTTACCGCTTTAATTTCGATGTTGTATTTTGAAATGTCTATTCCTTTTAGATTATATTTTGAAATGAAAATGGTTTCAAAACCTAATTTATCTGCTTCGGCAATACGTTGTTCAATTCTATTTACTGCTCTAATTTCTCCTGATAAACCAACTTCAGCAGCAAAACAGTTTTTTGAAGAAATTGGAATATCCTGCTGCGATGAGATGATGGCAATTAGCACTGCCAAATCAATCGCAGGATCTTCAACTCTGATTCCACCTGCAATATTTAAGAAAACATCTTGCGTACTTAATCTGAAGCCACAACGTTTTTCTAAAACAGCCAGTAGCATATTCATTCGCTTAGTGTCGAAGCCAGTTGCAGACCTTTGCGGTGTGCCATAAGCGGCAGAACTTACCAGTGCTTGTGTTTCGATAAGCATGGGTCTGGCACCTTCTAACATTGCTGATATAGCGATTCCGGTTAATTCTTCATCACGTTGAGATAAAAGAATTTCTGATGGATTAGAAACTTCTCTCAATCCACTTCCCTGCATTTCATAAATACCCAATTCTGCTGCGGCGCCAAAACGATTTTTAATGGAACGCAAGATGCGATACACGTGATGCCTGTCGCCTTCAAACTGCAAAACCGTGTCGACCATGTGTTCCAGTATTTTAGGGCCTGCAATGGCACCATCTTTTGTAATATGGCCTATAAGAAAAACAGGAACGCCGGTTTCTTTAGCGAAGCGCAACAATTCGGCAGTACATTCTCTTACCTGGGATACACTTCCTGGTGTGGAATCAATATGAGAAGAATGTAAGGTTTGGATGGAATCAACAACCAATATTTCAGGTTCTAAAATTTCAATTTGCTTGAAGATGTTTTGGGTTGATGTTTCGGTTAAAATATAGCAATCTGATGAAGGTGTTTCTTTAATTCGTTCGGCCCGCATTTTGATTTGCTGCTCACTTTCTTCACCAGAAATATAAAGCAGTTTTTTGCCTTTTAGGTTTAATGCCAGCTGGAGCATTAAGGTAGATTTGCCTATGCCAGGTTCTCCTCCAATTAACACCAATGAACCTTCTACCAAACCTCCGCCTAAAACCCGGTCCAGTTCTTTATCGCCAGTTAAAATTCTTCTCTCGACCGATGATTGAATATCATCAACCTTACTGGGTTTACTTAATTTCCTGGTGCTGGTTTCTGTTTTCCATGTTGGAACCGATGTAGCAGTTTTCTCAATGATTTCTTCTACAAAAGTATTCCATTGATTACATGATGGGCATTTACCCAACCATTTTGCCGATTCATAGCCACAGCTTTGACAGAAGTATGCCGTTTTTGTTTTTGCCAATTGATTTTGAATTTTAGATCCGATTTTTTAATCAGATTACGAATTTAGCTTTTCTCTTTTAAAAACCTCGCAGGTTTATTTTGGGGTTAATGTTTTTATTCGCCTTGTGGAGAACTGTGCTATTTTTAAACCTGCTGGGTTTGGAAATTCTTTTAAACAAAAAAGCCTGAATTTTAAAAATCCAGGCTTTTTATAAAAGGTTTTGAGTTATAATTTTATCTCTTCATCTTTTGATGAGATGAAATGAAACTCGTTTAAGTAGTACGATGATTGTGATTTCACCTTCACCCATTGGCCATATTTGAAGAACCAACGACGCTGAAGGTTGAAAATGCCTTTTGTTATGTAAGCTTCTATGTAAGGGTGCACGCAAAGGGTCACACCTTTTTCATTCTGCTCACGTAAAATATAATTCAGGTTATTTTCAATATCATCCATTAAAACGATACTCGCTTTAATTTCGCCAGTGCCTCCGCAGGCTGGGCATTTTTCTACCGTAACAATATTCATCTCCGGACGCACACGTTGTCTGGTGATTTGAACCAAACCAAATTTACTTGGAGGTAAAATGGTGTGCTTCGCTCTATCCAATAACATCAGCTCACGCAAATAATCGAATAGCATTTTACGGTTTGTTGGCTTGTGCATATCGATAAAATCGATGACCACAATGCCGCCCATATCACGCAAGCGCAATTGACGGGCAATTTCTTTCGCCGCCTCTTTGTTTACCTGTAAAGCATTTTCCTCTTGGTTTTCTTTACTGGCAGTACGGTTTCCACTGTTCACATCTATTACGTGAAGTGCTTCGGTATGTTCTACAACTAAGTAGGCGCCACCCGGTAAATTTACTGTTTTGCCAAAAGCATTTTTAATTTGCTTTTCTATTCCAAAATGATCGAAAATGGGTTCTTTTTGCTTATAAAGCTTCACGATCTTTTCCATTTCTGGAGAAATATCGTGTACATAAGAACGGATATCATCGAACAGCTCGGGTGTGCTCACGTAAACGTTTGTAAAATCAGGATTCAGAATATCACGAATTAACGTAGATGATCTGTCCATTTCGCCCCAAACTCTTTTTGAAGGTTCGGTAGAAGGTACTTTCTTAATGAAGTTTTCCCATTTTGCAATCAAATCCAAAAGATCTTTTTGCATTTCGGCAACTCCACGTCCTTCAGAAACGGTTCTGATAATTACCCCAAAATTTTGAGGTTTAATACTTTCGATAATCTTTTTTAAACGATTACGTTCGGTATTGCTTTTAATTTTTTTTGATACAGATATGGTATTGGAGAATGGCACCAGTACCACATACCTGCCGGCAATCGAAATGTCGGAGCTTAAACGAGGTCCTTTAGTAGAAATTGGTTCTTTAGCAATTTGTACCGGTAGGAGCATGTTTTTCGCCAGCACATCAGAAATTTTGCCCGCCTTATTTATATCGGCTTCGAGCTTTAAATTATCTAATAATGTGCCTGTAACCGAGCCATTACGCTTGATCTTCGTTAGCTTAATTAAAGATTGCACCTGAGGGCCCAAATCAAAATAATGCAAAAATGCATCTTTTTCATAACCAACATCCACGAAAGCAGCATTCAGGCCGGGCATAATTTTTTTAATGCGGCCTAAATAAATATCGCCTACGGCGTAGTTATTATTGATTTGTTCTTTGTGAAGCTCAACAAGTTGTTTGTCTTCAATCAACGCTATGGTAACTCCGGCAGGAGTCGAATTGATAATTAATTCTTTTACCAACAGCTACAGATTTAAGGCTTTCGCCTATTAACAAATGGATAGTAAACGAGAAAAAAAACTTTGATATAGCGCTATTAATGGATTAAAAAAATACATAAATACTTTAAACCTCATAACATTAGCTATGAGGTTTAAAGGGCTTTTATCAAAATAAGAAATCTATTTTTTCTTATGTCTGTTTTTTCTTAAACGTTTTTTACGTTTGTGGGTAGCCATTTTATGTCTTTTTCTTTTTTTACCGCTTGGCATAGTTTTAAGTTTTAAATGTTTTTATTAATCCGTTAATTAATTTTTATTCTTTAGTTCGGCCACTTTTTTATCAATGAAAGAAGATAAAGTCGGGTTAGCCGCTAATTTTTTGCTGTCTAAATAAGCATTCACTGCTTCTTTGTTTCTGCCTAAATTTTCTAAAGCTGTCCCTAAATAGAAATAGGCTTCAGGGGTTGGAGCAGTAGCAATTACCGTATTAAAACGCGGAATCGCCTTGTCGAACTGACCTGATTTAATAGAGAAAATACCTAGATTCATATTTGCTTTAACATTTTTAGGTTCTTTAGCAACGACTTCAAGCAGCATTGCAATACCTTGCATTGGTGCGCCTAAGCCGTTTACTATTGTTACACCTAAGCCAGTTTTAGCTTCAATGTTTGTAGAGTCTTTCTCTAATGCATTTTTGTAGGATGTATTCGCCTTCTGTAATAATGCAGGTTGTGCTAAACTATCCTGTGTACTTTCAAAAGCTTTTATAAATTGATTGCCTGCTGCTACCCATGTTTTTGTTGTGGGTTCGCCTTGCGCAACTATCTCTAAATAAAGTGCTGATGGAGTAATTTGCTCTACATCGTCCCATTTCTGAGCCAACTGTTTTGCTAATTCAATTTTTTCAGTACCATTTGATCCTTTGTAACTGTTTTCTAATGCTGTAATATCTGTAGCTAAATTTTTATTCAGTACATTTTTCGCGGCAGTAGATGAAGTTTCTAGGCTCAACACTGATGAAGCTGATGGTGTTTCTGCTCCAGCCATTTGGCCAGTTGCAGGCATTTTGCCATTTTCTTCTGTTGGTTTTACTAAACCTTTTATGTCTCTTGTAAATAGAAAAGCAACAAGCAATAAAACTGCTCCAATAATAATGATTTGTTTTGATCTTGTGCTGCTATTCATAAAAAAGGACTTAGGCTTCTACACTAATTTTTTTTGAGTTGCTTTTAACTTTATCAACAAAAACTTTTGCTGGCTTAAAGCTAGGTACAAAGTGTTCTGGGATAATTATTGCAGTGTTTTTAGAGATGTTTCTAGCAGTTTTTTGTGCTCTCTTTTTAACAACAAAGCTTCCGAAGCCTCTTACATAAACATTTTCACCGCCAATCATACTCGTTTTGATAACCTTGAAAAATGCCTCAACTGTTTCCTGTACATCAACCTTCTCAATTCCGGTTTTTGTTGATATTTCTGAAATAATATCTGCCTTAGTCATATTTACTTATTTATATATATTGTGTTTTAATATTACTACTGTTTTGGGGTTGCAAAAGTATTGCTTTTTAATGAGATAGGGAAATAAAAGATGATTTTTTTATCAGTTAAGTTATCACTCTAATGCAAGTTTTTTTTTAAACCGATAATTACACCGTAATTTGCAGTAATGACATTCCAAAATGAATTGATAAACTGGTATCAATTAAACAAAAGAGATTTACCTTGGCGACATACAAAAGATGCATATACCATCTGGTTATCAGAGATTATACTGCAACAAACACGTGTTGAACAGGGCTTACCATACTTCAATAAATTTGTAGAAAATTTTCCAACTGTACAGGATTTTGCATCAGCTACTGAAACCCAGGTTTTGAAGCTTTGGCAGGGTTTAGGTTATTATTCCCGGGGTAGGAATATGCATGCTACTGCACAAATTGTAGTCAATAATTTTGATGGAATCTTCCCAAATCTACATGATGAGTTGTTAAAATTAAAGGGAATTGGAGAATATACTGCGGCTGCAATTTCCTCTTTTTCATCAGGCGAAGCCCGAGCTGTTGTAGACGGAAATGTGTTTAGAGTTCTAGCTCGTTACTTTGGTATCGATACACCAATTAATTCTCCGGCGGGTAAAAAGCAGTTTTTTAAACTTGCCAATGAACTGCTCTATCGTGAAGATTCTGCATTGTACAATCAAGCTATAATGGAGTTTGGTGCAATACAATGTAAACCTAAATCTCCAAACTGCAGCATCTGCCCGCTAAACCAAGGATGTTTTGCATTAAGAAATAGCATGGTTAATGTATTACCTGTTAAGATTAAAAAGGCAGCACAAAAACATCGGTTTTTGAATTACTTTATATGTAGAAAGGATGATCAGATTGTAGTAAGGGAGCGTAAAGCAGGTGATATTTGGCAGCATTTGTACGATTTTCCCAGTATAGAATTTGATGAAAATATAGACTGGAAGGATTTATCATTCCAAACTAAAGTGGCAGAGTTATTTGGTGAGGATGTTATTTTAGCGTTTTTAACAAGCAAAAGGCATATTTTAACGCACCAAATTATCCATTTACATTTTTTTGCATTAAAAAATTATATATTTAACTTTAGTAAACAAAAGGAACTTAATTGGGTTTCTTTACATAAGCTAGATGAGTTGCCGCAACCGAAAGTTATTCACGATTTTATAAATGAATATCTTACACCTTAACAGGATGGAGTAACTAACCATTTTGCGATAGATCATTAGAAACAAAAAAAACTAACCAAAAATATTTATGTCTGGCATCAACAAAGTTATTTTAGTAGGCCATTTAGGCAAAGACCCTGAAGTTCGCCATTTAGACGGCGGTGTAACAGTAGCAAGTTTTCCTTTAGCTACTTCAGAAACCTATAACAAGGATGGAAAGAGAGTAGAACAAACAGAATGGCATAATATTGTATTGTGGCGTGGACTTGCCGAGGTAGCCTCTAAGTATTTGCAAAAAGGTAAGCTTGTTTACATTGAAGGGAAATTACGGACAAGATCATTCGAAGATAAAGAGAAGGTGAAAAAGTATGTAACTGAAATTGTAGCAGAAAATTTTACCATGTTGGGTAGGAAAAGTGATTTTGAACAAAGCCCAAATGCTGCAGTATCGCAAAGTAGCGATTCTAAAATTCAAGATGAATATACTATTGGGCCATCAGATGAAAATGGAGATCTACCCTTCTAAATATCATTATGGGGCATAAAAATAAATTAGGCCATCAACTTTTTATATTTTCCATTTTACTTCTAATTATAAATGATTTTTATTTAAAATATACTTTTCACAATTCATTTACGGGAAAGCTATCAGATTTTGTTGGTCTGTTTGCTTTCCCTTTTTTCTGGAGTATAGTTTTTCCTAAAAGAGTAAAGACAGTGCATTTTATTACGCTTATTCTGTTTTTATTTTGGAAATCCGAGTTCTCGCAACCTTTAATTGATTATATAAATTTATCAGGTTTAAAAACTTTCCGAACGGTAGACTATACTGATTGTATGGCGCTTGGAAGCATCTTGCTGTCATACTGGATAATTCGTGAGCCATTTCATTTTAACAGTAAACCTATTTTTAAGAAATTATTGTTTGGATTATCTCTTTTTGCTTTCGTTGCAACTACTCAAAAAAAGGATGCACCCACTTATGAAGATGGTTTCAAATCAATTGATGTGTACAATCAAGGGAGTAAAAAACTTAAATTAATCGTTGATTTTAAATATTCAGAGCAATTACTTAAAGAAGATAGCCCATTAAATAACGAATTTAATCGAATTGATACTCTAGATTTACCTGCAGGAGGTAGTGAAAGAATCATCACGCCCATTTTGCAGGTTGATAGTGCAAATTTCCCCATCAATTTTAATATAACTGTTTTAGACTCTTTAGGCAATAAGCTTAAAGTTTATTCTAAAGAAACGTTTTTGAAAGCAGCCACAGTAGATTACAAAAGCGAATTTGGAGATGAATATTCATCATCCTGGAGTCTCATTGTTGGTGATAAAATACCGGATAAATTAAAAGTTTACAAGATTTACGGTCGTTGGAAAACAGAATCTTCTGTAAAGAGAATGCACACATTTGAGATAAGAGAGCAATACTATTACGATGTAGATCCAGATAGTGATTTAGCCAAATACGAAATTCAGGACAGCTCAATTATAATATCCTATCCGAAAATGAGAAGACAGGGTAAAATAGTAGAGTTGGATGGCAGAAATTTAACCATTAAATGGGAGGATAAGGGAATGTTGAAGTACCATAAACTTTATGAATAGACCCACTCGTTTCCGAGCGGGTCCTGATTTTTATTTATTCTACTGTTACAGATTTAGCCAAATTTCTAGGTTGATCAACATTACAGCCTCTCATCACCGCAATATGATACGATAATAATTGTAAAGGAATGGTAGCCAAGAGCGGTAAGAATGCCTCATTCGCATCAGGAATTTCAATGCAATAATCAGCCATTTTCTTCACTTCTGTATCGCCTTGCGTTACAATAGCGATAACTTTTCCTTTTCTTGCTTTGACCTCTTGAATATTACTAATTACTTTCTCATAAGATGAATTTTGTGTAGCGATAAACACTACAGGCATTTCCTCGTCGATTAATGCGATAGGTCCGTGCTTCATCTCTGCGGCAGGATAACCTTCAGCATGAATGTAAGAGATTTCCTTAAGTTTTAATGCGCCTTCTAAAGCAACAGGAAAACCACTTCCTCTTCCTAAAAATAAACAATTTGTCGAATCCTTTATTTTTTCGGCAACCTCTTTAATGATATCATTTGATTCAAGTGCTTGCTGAATTTTCTCTGGGATGTTATCCAGTTCTGTCAACAATTCAATCATCTTCGAAGTGGTAATGGTTCCCTTTTGTTGGGCCATGTAAAAGGCCATCAGCGTTAATACTGTTACCTGTGCGGTAAATGCTTTTGTTGACGCTACTCCTATTTCTGGTCCGGCATGCGTGTAAACACCTGCATGTGATAATCTAGGAATGGATGCACCAGCAACATTACAAATGCCAAAAATAGTTGCTCCACGTTCTTTTGCCATCTCTATGGCAGCCATAGTATCGGCAGTTTCACCAGATTGAGAAATGGCGATTACCACATCCTTCTCTGTAATGATTGGATTACGGTATCTAAATTCTGAAGCATATTCTACCTCTACAGGAATTCTGGCATATTCTTCAATTAAATACTCACCAACCAAACCAGCATGCCACGATGTTCCGCAGGCAACAATAATAATTCTATCTATGTTTTTGAGTTTCTCAGCAAATTCTTTGATCCCGCCCAGTTGAACTTTACCTTCTTCAGGGTAAATACGGCCACGCATACAATCTTTTATCGATCGGGGTTGCTCATATATTTCTTTAAGCATGAAATGATCAAATCCTCCTTTTTCAAGCATTTCTAGTTTTAGTTCCAGCTCTTGAATTAATGGAGTTTGAACAACATTGTCCAATTGCTTAACCAAAAGATCATTTTTGGTGATCAGTGCAATTTCATTATCTTTTAGATAAATTACATTTTTTGTATATTCAATAATTGGAGTAGCATCAGATGCAATGAAATATTCTCCCTTGCCAACGCCAATTACCATAGGACTGCCCTTTCTTGCGGCAATAAGTCGATCGGGATTTTCTTTGTCCATAATCACGATAGCATAGGCACCGCTCACTTGGTGTAGCGACAAACGAACTGCCTCCAATAAATCAATTTGTTCTATTTTTTGAATTTCTTCAATTAAATGGATCAGGACTTCTGTGTCAGTATCGCTATTAAATTTATGCCCACGTCCAAGTAATTCTTCTTTCAGCGTGGCATAGTTTTCAATAATTCCATTATGAATGATAGAAAGCTTCCCATTATTAGAGGTGTGAGGATGAGAATTTCGATCTGAGGGAACTCCATGGGTTGCCCATCTGGTATGGCCTATACCGATAGATCCTGTACGATCCTGATTTTCGGCAAAATCTTCGAGAACTGCAACTTTCCCGGCTTTTTTATAAATTTGTTGCCCGCTTTCATTCATTAGGGCGATGCCAGCACTATCGTAACCGCGGTATTCTAATCTTTTTAAACCTTTTAATACAATTGGCCAAGCTTCTCTATAGCCTATGTAGCCTACTATTCCACACATATTTTTGAGATATTATAAATCGCTACTAATATACTAAACAAACGTTTGTTTTAAGCCCAAAGGAACTGTAATGCAAAAAAAAAGCCTTGACCATCTTATAATGATCAAGGCTTCTAAATGATTAAATTCCTTAATTTATTTTGGTGTAATAAATATTCAGTTTGATTTTATTGGTAGTATTTCCTGCTGATCCTATTACAGCTCTACCAGCTGATGTTACATCTGGCGACACATAAAAATTGGTCGGTGATGCTGGTGTAACCAATGAGGTTGGTGCTAAAAATGTACCATAATCAGTTAATTTTTTATCAATAAGATCTTGCACATATGAGGTTACGATAAATACATATCTGTTCTTTATTGAATCAAAGTATCCATCGAAATAAGGACCGGTAATTGAAGACCTAGGATCAGTTGGATTGTTGTCTGGTAAAAAGGTTGGTTGTTCAGCGATATCCCAACGATAAAGTGAAAGTCTTTGTGCAGGCGCAAATGGATTAGCAAATGTACCAGCACTTAACTCAACAACTAATTCTGCTTTATTTACTAATGCTTTACCATATGTATTAGTAAAGTTAGTTAATGATGGAAAAGAAATTTTAGTTTTAACACCAGCTAAAGCCTGTAAATAAGTCACATTATATTGTGTATTTGCATTGGCAGGAAGGAGTTGGGTAGCAATTTCGGTTCCCGAGTAATCGTGTTTAATGTTTGCAGCAGCATTCGAAGTAGAAATTGGAAAATTTACACTTACCGTATCTTTTCCGTTAGAGGTGTTCGTTTTTTTATACACCAATTGTAAATAAGAACTTGCACTAGCGAAGTTTAAAAATGCTACACCACCAGCGCCTGTAGTGTTTTGTTTATTTACTTGGGCATATAATCCTTTAAAATAATCAATAAACTTAGCTTCTGTAGAAGTTGCTGTAGGCGCAAGGTTTAATATCGTTGACTGAACAAAATTATTATCAAGTTTAATTCTGATTTGAGCTTTAACAGTTTTTAAGGTGTCGGCTTTTCCAGTAACAATATCCGTTACTTTTATTGGTGTTTTTGGGAAAATTTTACTGTTAAAACTTCCTAACAATTGAGCATTGTGAGCTTGCACATCAGAACTTTTATATGTTGTAAGTTTGTTGGTAAGCTGATAAACATCAATACTATATTTTGTATTTGCTGTATCGCCATAAAATTGTGTACCAAGGTTTAATACCAAAATTGCCGAATCTAAAACGGGTGATGTTCCGAAATCTTTACTAAGAACATCAGGAACAATAGTCATTGATAGATTTGATTCAGTTTTGCCGAAAATTGGATCAACCATGTACCCAAGTGGATAAGCACTTAACCCTGAAGTATTCACATCGCCTTCTTTAATAGTTTGCGATTTAATTGGTTCGTTGTTTACTAAAGTTCCCGTGATAGCAGTACCTGGATCAACATCTAAACCAACACCATCCGGATTTTTACACGATGCAAAAAGAAAAAGACTTATCAACAGGGTTAATAAGTCTTGTTTTGTAAATTTCATATTTAAAATAATAATACCTAATTAAGCAAGAGAAACCAATTCGTCATTTGAAATTTCTTCGTAAAAGTTATAGAAGTTTTCAAAATTCTCGGTTAAGTTAAAAGCTAATGTTGGCTTATTGGAATCTTTAACAAATTTTAACACATCTTTGTTCAGGTTTTCATCTGCTAAAACAATTGCATCAGAGTGAGTTACAGCGCCAATATGCATGCTATTGCAGTCTGATGGTAAGAATGCTTTAGTGTCATCCTCTGTCATATGTGCCATTACTGCCTTTTTAGAGAAATTAGCATTTAATTTTTCTTCAAAGCAATCTTCATAAATAGAATACACAACTTTAGAATTTTTAAAAGTTGGATCGTTTTTATAAGTTGTTTTAATGTAAGCAGGAACTAGAGAACTCATCCAACCATGACAGTGAACGATATCTGGAGCCCAGCCTAATTTTTTTACGGTTTCTAATGCGCCTTTGCAGAAGAAAATTGTACGTTCATCGTTATCATCAAAGAATTTTCCGCTAGCATCTCTAAACACTTGTTTGCGTTGGAAATACTCTTCATTGTCTAAGAAATAAACCTGCATGCGTGCAGCTGGGATGGATGCTACTTTAATAATTAAGGGATTATCATTGTCATCAATAATGATGTTCATTCCCGATAAGCGGATTACTTCGTGTAAACGATTTCTTCTTTCGTTGATGTTACCAAACTTAGGCATCAAGATGCGGATTTCGAATCCTTTCTCTTGCATCGCCTGTGGTAGTTGACGTGTGATTTCAGAAATTTTAGTAAGCTCGAGGAAAGGCGACATCTCGTGTGTAACAATCAGCAGCTTCGTTTTTGCCATCTCCATATTCTAAGAAAATATTAAGTTAAATAAAAGATAATGAGCTGCAAAGGTAAGCATAATAATACTATTTATCAATATAGGCAAGCATTTGTTTGGTTTCGTTTAGATTATTTTACACCTTTACCGCTTTAACTTAGATTGTCCAATTGGAAATATTTAAAACCAAATCAGCGCTTAAGGCTTTCTTAAAACCTTTAAAAGCATCGGGTAAAAAAATAGCACTTGTGCCAACCATGGGTGCTTTGCATAATGGTCACATTTCACTTATCGATCTTGCAAAAGAAAATGCCGACACTATTATATGTAGCATTTTTGTAAACCCAACTCAATTTACCGATCCAAAGGATTTGGAAAAATATCCCCGACCTATTGAACACGATTTAGCCATGCTTGAAGCCGCAGGGTGTAGTGGTGTTTTTATGCCCGATGTAAATGAGATGTATCCGCAGGGGGGAGACGAAAATTGGCATATTGACTTAGGAAATGCAGAATTTTTATTGGAAGGTGCATTTAGAAAAGGACATTATCAGGGTGTAACCCAAATTGTTAAAAAACTCTTTGATGCTGTTGAGCCCGATGTTGCCATGTTTGGGCAAAAAGATTTTCAACAGGTGCTGATGATTAAAAATATGTTAGCCTATTTTAAACTTCCCATTACCATTATTACCTGTCCGATTATTCGTGAGGAGGATGGGTTGGCCATGAGTAGCCGCAATATTCATTTATCTACAGTTGATCGCAAACACTCTTTAGTACTAAGCCAATCTCTTCAGTTTGTTGTAGATCATTTTGATAATTATTCGCTAAAAGAATTAGAGGATAAGGCGAAATCATTTTATAAAAATATTGATGGCGTGGAATTAGATTACTTTACCATTGCAAACGGCGAAACACTTATGCCTGCCAACTCAAAAGAAGAGCACAATTTGGTTGCTCTCGTTGCTGCCAAGGTTGGATCAACGCGTTTGATCGATAATATGATTATAAAATGATGTAAGATATGAGAGGTAAGATGCCTGTGTCAGCTTATGATCATTCATTTTCCATATTATATCTTCTATTACCTAAACTCCAAACTGATTACTAACTTTGCTAAATGGTTATTACAATATTAAAATCGAAAATACACCGTGTTAAAGTAACACAAGCTGAATTAAATTATGTTGGCAGTATTACGATAGACGAAGATTTGATGGATGCAGCTAACATTATCGCTAATGAAAAGGTGCAAATCGTAAATAATAACAACGGTGCCCGTTTCGAAACTTATGTAATTAAAGGCGAACGTGGAACCGGCACCATTTGTTTAAATGGTGCAACAGCTCGTTTGGCGCAACTTGGTGATATTTTAATCATTATGTCTTATGGTGCGCTTCCAATTGAAGATGCTAAAAAATACAATCCAATACTTGTTTTTCCAGATGATAATAACCACTTGCTAAAATAACCTTGTGACATTCGATCTCAAAACAGCGCTAAAGTATATTCTCCTGTTTTTAATAGGAATAGTAGTTTTATACTTAGCATTTCGAGGTCAGGATTTAGAGAGGATTTGGTTTGAAATTAAAACAGCCAACTATTTTTGGATTAGTGCATCAGCTTCTGCTGTACTAATTGCGCATGTATTGCGGGCATTACGATGGCAAATGCTGTACAAATCTCTTCACTACAAGGTTACTTTATCGAATGCTTATCACGCCGTAATGATTGGGTATCTGGCGAATTTAGCACTGCCTCGTTTTGGCGAAATTGGTAGATGTTCAGTAATTCACGAAGCTGAAAGGGTGCCAATGTTTGCTTCGATTGGTACTGTAATTACCGAGCGGCTTGTTGATGTACTGGTACTTTTACTCACAGCCATCGCGATGATAATTTTTCAATATCATGTCGTATCAGGTTTTTTATACAAAGCCATTTATATTAATCTGATAAGTAAAATTTCTTCTTTAAATTATCTTTGGATAACCATTATTGTGATTTTACTGCTTTCTACTGTTGTAGTTGCTGTATATCTTCTTCGTCAAAAATTTAGTAAAAAGCTATTAAGGATATTTGTAAACCTTCGTCAAGGCTTTGGCTCATATGGTAAGTTAAAGCAAAAAGGCTTATTTCTTACATACACGCTTGCGATTTGGGTTTTTTATTGTTTATCTATGTATTTTGCATTTTCGGCAATCCGGGCAACGGCTGATTTAAGTTTTAATGCTGCGTTTACTGCAGTTGTATTTTCTGGTTTTGCCATGGCAGCCCCAGTACAAGGTGGAATAGGTGTTTTCCATTGGATGGTTGCCCAATCGCTAGTATTGTATGGTATCTCCTTTAAAGATGGATTAGCTTATGCAACTATCATTCACTCCTCACAAGTTTTACTAATCTTAATTCTTGGAAGTTTAAGTTTATTGATCATCTTAACAAAGAAAAAAATCCATTAATTTTTTCTTTCTCTTTTAAATTGAGGTATGTTATCTTCTACTGTCACCCTTCTGAATACATTTCTTATTTGATCAGTATAATAGTTAAAGTAATACTTTCCGTTATTAACTTAATAGCCCTTAGCCACAATCATCAAAAATAATACTATGCAGCCATAGCATTATTAATCTTAAATTGGTACATTTGATTTACTAACCTTTTATACATAAATGTTATGCATTTCGAACTAAGTGAAGAGCAATTAATGATTCAACAAGCTGCCCGCGATTTTGCACAGCAAGAACTAAAACCTGGAGTAATTGAGAGAGATGAACATCAAAAATTTCCTGTCGAGCAAGTAAAAAAACTGGGAGAGCTTGGTTTTTTGGGAATGATGGTCAACGAAAAATACAATGGTAGCGGATTGGATGCAATTTCTTATGTTTTGGTGATGGAGGAGCTTTCTAAAATCGATGCTTCTGCATCAGTTGTGGTTTCCGTTAACAATTCTTTGGTTTGTTATGGTTTAGAAGCTTATGCCAGCGAAGAACAAAAGGAGAAATATTTGAAGCCATTGGCATCAGGAGAAAAAATTGGAGCTTTTTGTCTTTCGGAGCCCGAAGCTGGATCTGATGCAACCTCGCAAAGAACTACGGCTGAAGATAAGGGCGATTATTATCTGTTAAACGGGACTAAAAACTGGATTACTAATGGAAATTCGGCCTCAACTTATCTGGTCATCGCACAAACCCACCCGGAATTAAGACATAAAGGCATTAATGCTTTCATTGTAGAGAAAGGAATGGAAGGATTTACCATTGGTCCGAAAGAGAATAAGTTAGGAATTCGTGGTTCGGATACACATTCTTTAATGTTTAATGATGTTAAAGTACCAAAAGAAAACAGAATTGGAGAAGATGGCTTCGGTTTTAAATTTGCTATGAAAACATTGGAAGGTGGCAGGATTGGGATTGCGGCACAGGCATTAGGCATTGCCCAGGGAGCGTTTGAATTGGCCACGCAATATGCAAAGGAACGTAAATCGTTCGGAAAGCCTATTTCAGAACATCAGGCCATTGCCTTTAAATTAGCAGATATGGCTACGCAAATAGAAGCGGCAAGATTGCTGGTTTACAAAGCGGCCTGGTTAAAAGATCAAGGTTTGCCTTACACTCAAGCAGGTTCCATGGCTAAATTATTTGCATCAAAAGTTGCAATGGATATAACCATTGAAGCGGTTCAGGTACATGGCGGTTATGGTTTTGTAAAAGAATACCACGTAGAGCGTTTAATGCGTGATGCCAAAATTACTCAAATTTATGAGGGTACTTCGGAGATACAAAAAATGGTGATTTCGCGAGAAGTTATAAGATAAATTAAATGATGGAAGATGTAAAATGGATAATGGAATTTGATTACCCATTTTCCATCTAACATCTTCCATCCTTAACTATTCTTTTTCTCCGGCAATTGCACCAAAAATTGCTTTAATCAGGGCAACAATGATGGCTAAAAAAGCAGCTGCTAAGAAACCTGATGTATTAAATGAGGTCATCATATTATCTACCAATAAAATCATTAAAACAGTAATGATAAAAGATACCAATCCCAACGTTAGGAAGTTAATCGGGAAAGTAAGTAATCTTAAAATGAACCCAATAGTAGCGTTTGCTAATGCAATTAAGATTGCCGCAATAAGTGCGCTGGTGTAGCCAGAAACCTCAACTCCAGGCACCAGTTTTGCTCCAATAAAAAACGCCAATCCCATCAAAAGGATTTCAATAATTAATCTCATAATGTTTAATTTTGTGAATGTTTAAAAGCTTATTTAAATTTTCGGTTTTTGTTGTAATAACATCAGTTATTATTTCATGTTCAGGTACAAACAATAAACCAATAATTAAGTTTTCCAGGGATAGTACATCAATTATAATTAAAAATTTCGATGAGGCAAGCTTAATGCAAGTTAGAAATGCATATTCAAATCAAGCCAATTCAAATAATTTAGTTGCAGTACTAAGGCAGGCTGGTGAATTAGATAGTTTGCAAGATGATATTTTGGTTTCAGGAAATTTTAAAATGTACGGCGATTCTCTTGTTTTCGTTCCAGAAAAGCCTTTTATCAAAGGAAATAATTACTTAATAGAAAGTTTTATTGATGTGCAATTCGGAAATGCCGGAAAATTGATTTCAGGCAATGCTAATTACAATTTGAAGCCACAAAAACAAATACTTAAGCGGTAATAATCAGTAGAATAATTAAAGCAGGTGTTTGATTTTTCATATAAATTTCTTACATTTGCATCGTAATCGAAGAAAAGAGAAGGGGACCGTGTCCCCTTTTTCTATGAAATCAGGTTAAAATATGCAGGTAGAAAAGAGAGTTGCAACCCTAGTTGAGGAAAAAATTGCAGATCGACCAGAACTGTTTTTGGTTGAAGTGAAAATGTTGCCAAACAATAAATTAATTATTCATGTTGATGGCGATGAAGGTATTAGCATACAGGATTGTGTAGCCATAAGCAGGCATGTTGGTTTTCATTTGGAAGAAGAAAACGTAATTGAGCAAGCTTATAATTTAGAAGTTTCTTCGCCAGGTGTTGGTGAGCCGTTGAAGTTAAATCGCCAGTATGTTAAAAATATCGGGCGTACTTTGAGCATCAAATTAAACGGCGGTGTTAAAAAAGAAGGTAAACTTTTATCAGTTACAGAAAATAACCTACTGATTGAAGAATCGGTTAAAGAAAAAGGGAAAAAAGCGGCTACAGTGCAAACAGAAGTGCCGTTTAATGATATATTAGAAACCAGTGTGTTAATTTCTTTTAAATAAAAATGAGTACTACAACAATTAATTTGATCGACTCTTTTCAGGAGTTTAAGGATTTTAAAAATATAGATCGCCCAACGGTGATCAGTGTGTTGGAAGAAGTTTTTCGTAGTATGTTGCGTAAAAAATACGGAACAGACGAGAACTGTGACGTAATTGTGAATCCTGACAACGGGGATTTGGAGATCTGGAGAACAAGAAGAGTAATGGAGGATGGGTTTTCTGAAGATGATGATTTGGAAATTGAACTTGCTGAAGTTTCTAAGTTAGATAGCACTTTGGAAGTTGGTGATGATTACATCGAACAAATTACATTAGAGAGTTTTGGGCGCAGAGCGATT
This sequence comes from Pedobacter sp. Leaf250, assembly GCF_920984735.1. Classification (GTDB taxonomy): domain Bacteria; phylum Bacteroidota; class Bacteroidia; order Sphingobacteriales; family Sphingobacteriaceae; genus Pedobacter. Next base: position 75,723 of record NZ_CAKLBU010000013.1, read on the forward strand.
TTAGCGGCTCGCCAAACTTTGGTTTCTAAAGTATTGGAGTTAGAAAAAGACGAAATCTTCAAAAAATATAAAGACCGTGTGGGTGAAATTATCACTGGCGAGGTTTATCAGGTTTGGAAAAAAGAAACTTTGGTTTTAGATGATGAAGGTAATGAGCTTTTAATGCCTAAAACGGAGCAGATTCCTGCTGATTATTTCAAAAAGGGAGATTCGGTAAGAGCTGTGATCTCTAAAGTAGAAATGATCAATGCGAACCCAAAAATTATTATTTCAAGAACTGCACCTGAATTTTTACAGCGCTTGTTCGAGCTTGAGGTTCCAGAGATTTTTGACGGTTTAATTACTGTTAAGAAAATCGTTCGTGAACCTGGAGAACGTGCTAAAGTTGCGGTAGAATCTTACGATGATCGTATTGATCCGGTAGGTGCTTGCGTAGGTATGAAAGGGTCTCGTATCCATGGTATCGTTCGCGAATTGAAAAACGAAAATATTGATGTGATTAACTTCACAAATAACATTTCATTATACATTACCCGTGCTTTAAGCCCGGCAAAAATCACCTCTATTAAATTGGATGATGAAACTAAACATGCATCAGTTTACTTAAAACCTGATCAGGTTTCATTAGCTATCGGACGTGGCGGACACAATATCAAATTAGCTGGAAAATTAACTGGCTATGAAATTGATGTATATCGCGAAGCTGGAGAAGAAAGTGACGAAGATGTGGATCTAGAAGAATTCTCAGATGAGATTGATAGCTGGATCATTGATGAATTAAAGGCTATCGGTTGCGATACTGCTAAGAGTGTTTTGGCACTTACAGTAGAAGATTTGGTAAAACGCACCGACTTAGAAGAAGAAACCATTAAAGAAGTGGTTCAGATTTTACAGTCAGAATTTGAATAAGTGGTGTAATTGCCAAATAAACACTACTTTTGTATTATTAAGAAAAAATAACAGGAGCTAAATGTCAGACGACAAACCAATCATTTTAATTAAAGCTATTAAAGAACTTAATATAGGCATGGGTACGGCCGTTGAGTTTTTAAACAAAAAGGGATTCTCTGCCGAGAAAAGCCCTATGTTTAAACTTACGGGAGACATGTATGATGCCTTATTGAAAGAGTATCAGGGAGATAAGATCGTAAGAGAAGAAGCCAAACAAATAGTGATTGGTAAAATACGTCGTGACGAGCCTGAGACTGAAAAGCCAGTAGAAGCGCCGAAGAAAAATATCGACTTTGAAAAAAGCGATGAGATTCTGATTAAGAATGCTCAGTCATTTAATCCTCCGGCAGAGAAACCAAAGGCTATTGAAACTCCAGCACCTAAGGTAGAAACTCCTGCTCCTGCGGCAGCAGAGCCTGTGAAAGAAGCAAAAACAGTAGATAAAACTGAAGAAAGTGGTTTGCCAGGTGTGAAAATTGTTGGAAAGATCGATTTAAATGATCTTAACTCAAAAACACGTCCTGTTAAAAAGGAAGAAGCACCTGTAACTCCACCTGCACCAGTAGCTAAAGTTGAGGAGCCAGCTAAACCAGTTGAGCAGCCGAAAGCAGAAGAAAAACCAGTTGAGGCTAAGAAGGAAGAAGCCCCTGTTGTTCAAACGCCAGTTCAAGCTTCACCTCCAGCAGCGAAAGCAGAAACGCCAGCTAAACCAGTTGAGCAACCGAAAGTAGAAGAAAAACCTGCTGAAGTTAAACCTGCTACTAACGAACCGGAAGTAATGAAGGCTCGTACTGTTAAATTAACTGGTCCGAATATTATTGGTAAAATTGTATTACCAACTACTCCAGATAGAAGAAACGGTCCGGTTGCATCTTCAAGTGATAGTGAAGCAGCAAAACGCAAACGTAAACGCAAAAAAGCTCCGGGAGCTCCGGGTCAACCAGGGCAACATGGTGGTCAAGGTCAGCAAGGGCAAAACCCAGCAGGCCAAGGTCAAGGTGGAGCACCAGGACAGCCTCGTCAACCTTATCAAGGTAACAGACCAGGTGGCGGTACACCATACCAGGGTAACAGGCCAGCCGGACAGGGTGGTACTCCTTACCAAGGAAATAGAAATAATAACAGACCAGGTTTCCAAAATAGAAATGCTACACCTAGCGGACCTAAAGAAGAACCTACTGAGAAAGAAATTCAAGATCAGATTAAAGCAACACTTGCTCGTTTAAGTGGAGCAGGTAAATCTGGTAAATTTGCGCAACGTGCTAAGTTGCGTCGTCAGAAACGTGATGATGTCGCTTATAATGCAGAAGAAGCAGCAAACGAACTTGAATCTCAATCAAAAATATTAAAAGTAACAGAATTTGTTACGGCGAATGAGTTGGCGAGTATGATGGATGTTCAGGTAACCAAAATTATTGGTACTTGTATGAGTCTTGGCATGTTCGTATCAATCAACCAACGTTTAGATGCTGAAACTTTAACTATTGTTGCTGATGAGTTTGGATACGAAATTCAATTCGTTAAACCAGATGAAGACGAAGAAAACGTTATTGAAGAAGTTGATGACGAAGCAGATTTAATCGAAAGAGCGCCGGTTGTTACAATTATGGGTCACGTCGATCACGGTAAAACCTCATTGCTGGATTATATCCGTAAAGCAAATGTGGTTGCTGGTGAGGCAGGGGGTATTACACAGCACATTGGTGCATACATGGTGACTACACCTTCAGGAAAAAAAGTTACATTTTTAGATACACCAGGTCACGAAGCCTTTACAGCGATGCGTGCCCGGGGTGCTAAAGTTGCTGATATTGCCATTATTGTGGTTGCTGCGGATGATGCGGTGATGCCTCAAACAAAAGAGGCAATTAACCATGCGCAGGCGGCAGGTGTACCATTGGTATTCGCTTTTACTAAAGTAGATAAGCCAGGTGCAAATGCAGATAAAGTTCGTGAGCAATTATCAGTAATGAACATTTTGGTTGAAGATTGGGGTGGTAAATATCAATCACAAGAAATCTCAAGCAAAAGTGGTTTAAACGTAGATTTGCTTTTAGATAAAGTATTATTAGAAGCTGAATTATTAGAATTAAAAGCTAATCCAAATAAGAGAGCTACAGGTTCGGTTATTGAATCAGCATTAGATAAAGGTCGTGGTATTGTAACTACAGTATTGGTTCAGGCTGGTACCTTGAGAGTTGGAGATCCAATTTTGGCAGGTAGTTATAGTGGACGTGTTAAAGCGTTAACGAACGAACGTGGTCAAAAGGTTGAATCTGCTGGTCCATCACAACCTGTACAGGTTTTAGGTATGCAGGGCGCACCAACTGCTGGTGACCGTTTCAATGCTTTAGAAAGCGAAACTGAAGCACGTGATATTGCAAACAAACGTATGCAGTTACAACGTGAGCAAGGTTTACGTACGCAAAAACACATTACCTTGGATGAGATTGGTCGTCGTTTGGCTATTGGAAACTTTAAAGAACTTAACATCATTGTTAAAGGTGATGTGGATGGTTCAATCGAGGCATTAGCCGATTCACTATTGAAGCTTTCTACCGAGCAAATCCAAATCAATATCATTAGTAAAGGTGTTGGTCAGATTTCAGAATCTGATGTATTGTTAGCTTCGGCTTCTGATGCGATTATTATCGGTTTCCAGGTTCGTCCATCAACAGGTGCACGGAAGTTAGCTGAAGCAGAGCAAATTGATATCCGTTTATATTCTATCATCTACGATGCGATCAATGAGATTAAATCGGCAATGGAAGGTATGTTGGATCCAGAATTTGAAGAGAAAATCGTGGCTAACGTAGAGATTCGCGAAACGTTCAAAATCACTAAAGTGGGTACCATTGCAGGTTGTATGGTATTGGATGGTAAAATTACCCGTAACAGCAAAATCCGTATCGTTAGAGATGGTGTTGTGGTTTACACAGGTGAGTTGGCATCATTAAAACGCTTTAAAGATGATGTGAAAGAGGTAAATAAAGGTTACGAGTGTGGTCTAAACATTCAAAACTTTAATAACATTGAAGTTGGAGATATCGTAGAAGCTTACGAACAAGTTGAAGTAGCTAGAAAACTGTAATATTTTACATACAAAAATGTTAAAGAGTCTCGAATTTATTCGGGACTCTTTTTTTTTAATTGATATTTGCTGAATCAACTACCTATTTTATTAATGAATACTGAATTACAACAGACGGCTCAACCTGCAAAAAAGAATTTTAATTTTATTGATACCATTCGCTGTATTTCAATGATGGGAATAGTATTTGAGCACTGTTCTGTATTTTGGGGATTTAGTTATGCCAGCAAAGTCGATACCTTTATTGAGGTTTCCATTATGCAATTTCTGAAGTTCGCAACTATCGCTTTCTTTTTAATTAGTGGTTTCCTGATTAATCATAAATTTCAAGAATATACTCCTCTAGAATACCTTAAAAATCGATTTAAAAATACCATCAAACCTTGGATAATCTGGGTTCTAATATTTGTATTCTTAGATATTGTAGATCGGCTTGTTGCATTTAGTAAAGGGAGTGATGATCGAATTGCTACGCAAACTTTATCTTACATAGGAATGGATTTTGTTGATACCATTTTCTTTACCAGTTACTGGTTTATACTAAATTTTCTAATCTGTATTGCAATATTGCTCTTATTTAAGAAGTATTTGTATAAAGTTTGGTTTGGTGTAATACTAGGTTTAGTGTCAATTGTTTATAGTCTCAACTTGTATCACAATTGGTTTATGACACAACATTCAACAGCACTTTTTGGATTCGTGTTTTACCTTTGGCTTGGCGTTTATCTGAATCGGAACTTTGATCAGCTACAGAAATGGATTGCTCGTACTCCCATTTATGTTTTTATTATCATTACCCTAACGCTTCTTGTTGCATCCAATGTCGAAGCAATACACCTTATAAAATTAGGAAATGATGATCCTTACAATACATTAAAAATTACTAATATTTTATATTCACTTGGTGCATTTTTGCTTTTGCTAAAAATTGGAAACATTCCATTTTTACAAAAGAAATTCGATCCAAGAAATACAACATTTGGTATTTATTTGGTGCACTCGGTGGTAATTAGTAGATTACTTCCACTCATTTTTACGCCACTTAAATTAGATTACAAGCAATATTCTGTATGGACGAATGGAGGAATAACTTTGCTGAAATTTTTATTCGTTTATTTTATCAGTTTTTGGCTGACTAAATTATTGCTTAAAACCAGAGGGAAGTGGATTGTTGGACGATAATTTGTTATTCAAATTTTTTATATTTCTCCACATGATCTTCTAAACCAGAAATTTTATACTTTTCAATTTCTCTATCTAAATGGCCGTACTGCTTTGCATAGTAAGGACCACAGGCATGAAAGCAGTAGGAGTTTTTGATTAAGCCATATTTAAGGTGCAAATATTTTGAGAATAAAAAAGATAATAACCCATCTTCACTAACTTTCATATTTACTTTAGCAAATAAGAACTTGAATAAAATTTTACGATAATCTTTTTTTCTAAAACAAGCACACCATCCTCCAGCGGGTCCAAATTCCATTACTTTATCACCTTTAGTTTCTTCAGTATACAATTCTATTGGAGGCTTAGCGCCATCTGTAAATTCATTTTGAATTACGTTCAATGCAATAAATCCATAATCAGTGAATGTGGTCATGTAATCGAGAAACAATGCATCTAGGTTTGCTGGGAAATCAAGTACATCATCATCAATAATTACTACATATTCTCCTCTTGTATGAAAAAACAATCTCTTATAAGCATTTAAGCCATAATTTTTGCTTCTTGTAATTACCCTTATGTTTTTGTTTTTTTTGTATTCTTTTAAAATTTGAGGAGTTTCGTCTGTAGAGCCATTATCCATTATAACGACTTCATATGAATGTGCTCCGCTAATACTTTTTAATAATGCGGGAATACACTTTTCTAAAAACTTGTACCTATTCCAAGTTAAAATAACAAAACTGAATTTCATTATAGTGAGTTGATTTGGTTGATCTCTGATGAATAAATTTTTCTTACATGATTTAGCTCACTAAAGAAGCTCTTGCGATCAAGATAAAAAAGGATTGAATTGTATTGGAGCAAAAATAGGAAAAAAGAAACACCTTTTTTACCAAGACTGTAATTGTATAAAATGTTATAAATTTTATTGATTAGGCGAGCATTCTTCGCATATTTAAATTGTGCTAAATGTTTTATCCATTCTAAATCGTAAGTGAAGTATTTATTCCCAGGTAATGTTTTTTGTTTTTCTTCTGCTGTTGAATGGGAATTAGTGACATTACTATCATGTTTCCTATAGTGTACAAGAATATTTGGAATGTATTTTATTTTGCCAACACTTGCTGCAACGTATGCAATCCACCAATCGTAATAAAATCTTTCATCAAATGGAAAAATATAATCTTTCAACTCTTTTCTGAATAAACTAGCATGCCCTGAAACCGAATTTTTTGTGAGGAAGTATAAATTGCAATTTCCAGAATGGATTCTGGTTTCAGTAGACATTTTTTGATTACTTAATTTTTTATCATCTACGTCGATTAAATGCGAATCGTGATAAATAAGAATGTTATCTTCAATTTCTTTATATAAAATTTCAATTTTATTAAGCTCCCATAAATCGTCCTGATCGCTAATGGCTATAAAATCTCCGGAGCAAAGTTTTATAGCTTTCTCGAAATTTTTCACAAAACCAAGATTTTGATCATTGATAATTGCTTTGAAAAAAGAATACTTTTCTTCGTATTCTTTTAAAATTTTAAATGTCCCATCTTTTGATTGATCATCTAATGCAATAATTTCAAGGTTTGGGTATGTTTGTAAAACTAAGGTATCTAATTGTTTGCGAAGATATGTTTCACCATTATAGGTGCAAAGTGCAATGGAAATAAGCGGGAAAGTATTATTCATGTAGTTTAAGGTAGTGATCTATTTTAACTGCTCTTATTATAGAACGGTGGTTTTTTGGAAAACGCTACTTTACGGGCATAGTTTATTTTACTGGTTAAGCTTTTTTTCTTGCTGATGATATAGAATATCTGGTCGTAATAATGGATTAAGAATAAAAATAACCTTAATCGGCTTTTACCAAATTGAATATCATAAAATAATTTATAAGCTTTTTTTATCAATTGGGGTTGTTTGTTTGCGCTAAATTTACTGCACTTTTCTACCCAATCAATATCGATTGCAATTCTATTTGTTGGCTCAATAACAACTCGTTTCTCTTTTAAATTCAGATTATCCGTAATGCTTAAATCATGCTGGCGATAGTGAACCAAAATATGATCCAGGTATTTTACAGAACCAATATTGAATGCCACATAGGCTAACCACCAGTCATGGTAAAATCTTTTATCAAAAGGAAGTAGATACGGAACAAGTTTTATAGAGAACATTGCAGCATGACCGGATATGCAATTTGATAAAATAAATGGCAAAGCACTATATCCTTGATACATATTATACCGACTAGACATGCTTTGAAAACCTATTTTATCTCCCTCATCGTTAATAAAATCAGAGTCGTGGTAAATTAAAATGCTATCATTAATATTTTTTACTAACTGCTCAATTTTATCTAATTCCCAAATATCATCCTGATCGCAGAGGCAGATATATTCTCCTTTGCATAACGTAATGGCCTTCTCGAAATTTTTAGTGTATCCTAAATTCATCTCATTTTGATGAAAAGAAAGCTTTATATTATTGTAAGAAAGGCAGATTTTTTCTGTATCATCAGCCGAGCAATCATCAACTATAATGATTTCTATTTTTTGATAAGTTTGATTTATTAAACTATCAAGTTGCTCCCTGAGATAGGTTTGACCATTATAAGTGCATAAAGCAATAGAAACTAAAGGAAGCTCTAAATCCATCATTGATCCTTGTCCTTTAATACATACCGCTTCTTATGAAAAAAAATTTTGTAATACTGCCTCACAAAAAACTTAACAGGTTGCAAATTGTAAAGCCAGGCCGTAAACCAATTGCCCGAAATGTAGAAACGAGTAATAGTGGTAGTTAAAAAGCGGCTGCGAAAGGCATGTTCATATTTGGTTATAAATTCTTTTCTAAGCTTGTGGAAAGTATGGTCGGCATTTCCATCGCTTTTATGAATGATATTAAAATCAATAATATAGGAATTGAAGCCCAAAACATCTGCAATCAAACACAGATCTGTTCCGTATAAATGAAAACCAGAAAGATTATGAGAAAGCACCAAATTTGCGCTATTCTTTACTATCATAAGGTTTTCATCAACAGTTTTGGTTTTAAGCGGCAAACGTTTTTCTTTAATCCTATTTCCAGATCCTTGAGTTAAATTTGTAGCTATCCATTTAAAATTAATTCCACCAGCATTGGCCAATAAAGCCCAGTTTGGATCATTTTTTTCAATCTCTTGGATCTTTTTATCTAAATGATTTCTATCGTGGTCATGAATGATAATATCCTGATGGCATAAAATGATGTATTTTCCTTTTGCTTGTTGCAGAAAATGATTTAAGCCTTTAAAAGCTTCGAATGTACACTGACTAGAATTGTCGATATAGAGATATTCACAACTTTTTTCATCAAAACCTTTTTGAAGAAAAGAACTGAGCATTTCCTCATATTCTGCTTTTCGTGTTACAAGAGTACAAATTGAATATTCAAACTCATAATTTGTAGCTGTAATAGAACGGGCGATATTTAAAGTACTGCTCATCTGCTAATCAACAAAAGCCTGCATATCAATTAAACGTTTGTAAAGCCCACTTTGGTTCATCAGATCGCTGTGCGTACCTGTTTCAACTACATGTCCTTTATCAATCACCACGATTTGATCTGCGTGCTGTATTGTGCTTAAACGGTGGGCAATTACGATTGAAGTGCGGTTTTTCATTAAATTATTCAAAGCTTCCTGGACTAACTTTTCTGATTCTGTATCCAAGGCAGATGTAGCTTCATCGAGTAACATAATTGGAGGATTTGCCAAAACTGCACGAGCTATACATACACGCTGTCTTTGTCCGCCCGATAACCTATTGCCTCTATCGCCTACAAAAGATTGATATCCGTTTTCAGTATTCTCAATAAAATCGTGCGCATTTGCAATTTTAGCCGCAGCAATAACTTCTTCCATTGTTGCATCAGGTTTTGCGAAAGCTATGTTGTTAAAAATGGTATCATTAAAAAGAAACGATTCTTGATTAACAGTTCCCATTTGCGCCCTAATACTTTCTACTGTCAGATCTTTATAGTCGTTACCATCTATAAGGATTTTTCCAGACTTGGGATCGTGAAAGCGGGGAATTAAATCCATAAGCGTACTTTTTCCGCCGCCAGATGGACCGACCAATGCTATCGTTTTTCCCTTTTCGATATTGAAATTAATTGAATTTAAGATTGCTTTTTCGCCATAGCTGAAAGAAACGTTTTCAAATCTGATTGCGTTTTTAAATCCACTTAACACTTTAGCATCAGGTGCATTAACTAATAATGGTTTGGTGTCAATTAAATCCAAAACACGCTCGCCTGCGGCAATACCAGAATGAATACCACTGAATGAATCGGCGAGTGCCTTAACGGGCTGCATTACTTGTGAGAAAGTGGCTATATAAACCAAAAATTTTGACGGCGTCAAGTCTCCTTGCCCGGTCAAAATCATTGTTCCCCCGTAAAGCACTATAAAAACAACCACAAAAACGCCAAGTGTTTGCGAAACCGGCGAGGCCAGTTGCTGTCGCCTTGCCATTTTTCGATTTAAAAAAGAATAAAATTTATTCTCTTCATCGAATTTATCTTTAATTCGTGGTGTGGCGTTAAAGGCTTTAATAATTTTTATTCCACTTAACGATTCATCTAAAAATCCTAGCATTTTTGCGAAAGATTCATGAGATTCTTTTGCTTGATGCTTCAATCTTTTAACAATTTTACTGATGATAAATCCAGAAATTGGAATAACCAAAAGCGAAAAAAGAGTTAATTTAATTGAAATGGAAACGAGTACGCCGATGTAAAATAATAATTGTAATGGTTCTTTAAAAACAACCTGAAGTGTATTTGTAACGGTAAACTGAACTACTTGAACATCAGATGCAACCTTCGAAATAATATCGCCCTTGCGCTCATTGTTAAAGTATCCAATGTGTAAATTCATTACATTGTTGAAAACCGTTTTCCGCAGATTTAACAATGTATGCACTCTCAAATCTTCCATAAAACGCTGCGATAGATAACGGAATAAATTTGCGAGCACTACTGTAATAACAATGACAATACACACAATTTTAAGCGTTTCAGTTTTGCCATATACATCAATAGCATGCTTAATGTACTCACTAAATTTGCCCATGAAATCAATAGAAGAGCTTACTTTAGATAAGGCAGTTGGCGCATCTTTAATAAATAAGGTTTCTAATAAAGGCCCTAATAAAGTGAATAAAAAAGTATTAAAAACGATCGCAAAAATTGTTGCAATTAAATAAGGAATGGCAAACTTTTCAATTGGTTTGGCAAAAGATAATAAACGAAAATATGTTTTCATTTGCTGTAAAATGGAATATGTAAGGTGGATGATGGTTCAAGTCATCTCCAAAAAAAATCTAATATAACTTGGTAAAGGTAAGGTTTTCGATTAAACCAATCACGATTTACATATTGAAGCACTTTAAAATTACAATCGCTTAATTATTTTGTTAACAAGTGATTGATTAATAAAGCTAATAATGTCATCTAATTCGAGGTTAGAGTTATATTTGCTTTTCAAAAAAAGCAATCTTTCTTTACTTGCAGCAATTTTTGCCTTATGGTTTAAAAAATCTCTATAGCTTGCCCAGATCCAGGTTTTACCTGTGATAAGTTTTGGAATAAGTTCTGTGAAAATTTGCTGTAGTGGATACATCGTTTTTCGCCAGCCATTGAGATGAATCCCTTGTAAAATATAACGGTTTCGGTAATATATCTTTTTAATGAAGTTCGATTTAATTTGTGTTTTGGTACTTCCGCTAACATGATGGAAACAAAAGGATTGATGCTCATAATAACATTTCCATCCAACTTTCCAGGCACGTAAACTTAAATCGAAATCTTCAGATGAAAATGGTGAAAAAATTTCATCAAAGCCGCCAAGTTCTTTAAGCTTCTTTGCATCTACCAATGCATTTGCGCCAGAAAGATAAGCTGTATATATGTTTTGATCTTCAGGATTTTCATTATAGTAAAATTTATTTGCCTTAATTCGGCAGCCAGAATAGTAAAGCAATCTTGCTGAATCTTCAATTCTGCTTTCGTCGAAACTCATAATTCTGGCCATAACGCCAAAAGTATCTTTATGATCAAAATATTTCCATTGCGCTGCAAAATAATCGGGATCTAATTTGACATCAGAATTTAATAATAGTATAAGTTCATATTTAGATTCTCTTATTCCGTGATTGCAGGTAAAGGAAAAACCACGATTACTATCATTAATAAGCAGTTTAACATTTGGATACTCCGATTTTATAAAAGCTATGCTATTATCTTTTGATCCATCATCAATTACAATAATTTCAAATTCTGTTTTTGCATTTTCGGCTGCTAAAAATACCGAGGGCAAATATTTTTCTAGCAAATGCTTGCCATTATAATTGGGTATAATGATGGAAATGCTTCTCTGCATTTATTTAACAATTTTATAATTACGGTATTCGAATAAACGCAATCCAGTCAAGTCCTCAATTTTTTGCAACAACTTTCTTCTGAAATTCATTTTAGGTGTTTCCTTGGTTAAATCCTTCTCGAATTTCCAATTTGCAGCCTTTATTCTGTTGGCCATTACTGCCGGGTGTGTTCCTTTGAAATGAACCAGTCGATCAGCATTATGCATATCAAAAGTCTCCTGGACAGGATAATTTTCTTCAATCCATTCTTCAGTCTGATAAAACTGATTGAAATTTCTCACTTTACCTTGTAAGCCTTTAGGTGGTTTTACCCAACCATAATGGTAAATGTAAGCATCTATTAACTTAACTTTAAGTTTGCGATCATTTATTCGAAAACCTTGTGCATCGCGATAAGAATGAACACCAGGCAAATTCTTAATAATTCTAACCTCTCTTCTATACCAACGCCTTGATTCGGCCAGATAATCGTATGATGCGTAAAAGTGTTTGTATTTAAGCAGCAAAGCCTCCACTTGATGGTTTTTTAATTCCATCTCCATCTCTTTTTTAATTAAGGGAAGATAATCCTCACGAATGGCTTCATCGCCTTGAATGTAAATCATCCAATCGGTATCACTAGAAATGGCAGCAATGGCTTTATTGGTTTCGTCGGCGAAAACTCTACCGCCTTCCCTGATGCTTTCATCCCAAACGGTATCAACGATTTTGATTTTTGGATCGATATTTTTAACGAGTTCTGCTGTTTCATCAGTGGAGTTACCCAATGCAATTACAAACTCATCGCAAAGCGGAAGTACTGAAAGAATGGCTTCTTTAGCCGGATAATCATTTACGATTGCATTTCTTAAAAAGGTAAATCCGGTAACTTTCATTTGGGTGTGATAGATTGCTTAGGCTGGCTGTGTTCCTCGCCTCACAATAGCTATTAAAAATAAATATGTTAATTTGTACAAAGATAGTTTTATTGATGAATACCCATCTATCCATTTTAAGCGAAGTAAAGAGAGGCAATTATAAGGTTTTGGCCAGGGTACTAACCTTAGTTGAAAACGATATTGCTCCGTCAGACTTAATTTTAAAAAATTTAGAAAATAACGCTAACAAACTTGTGATAGGCATTACTGGGCCACCGGGTGCTGGTAAAAGCACATTGGTAAATGCGATTACCAATTATTTTACCGCAGCGAATAAAAGAGTGGCCATATTGGCTATTGATCCCACTTCGCCTTTTAACTTTGGTTCATTATTGGGCGATCGCATCAGGATGGCATCACAGTTTAATAACCCAAATGTGTTTATTCGTTCATTAGCCACTAGAGGTGCATTAGGTGGTATTTCGGCAAAAACCATCGAAATGGTTGATGTATTGAAAGCTTCAGATTTTGACTTAATTATTGTAGAAACGGTTGGTGTAGGTCAATCGGAAGTTGAAATTGCAGGGCTTGCCGATAAAACAATTGTGGTCTTAGTGCCAGAATCTGGCGATGAAGTGCAAAATATTAAATCAGGCCTGATGGAAATTGCAGATTACTTTGTGATTAATAAAGCTGATAGGGAAGGTGCAGATACTTTTGCAAACAATTTGAAAAAGATTGTGCATCAGGGTGCAAAATCAATACCCATACTAAAAACTGTTGCTGATAAAAATATAGGAATAGATGATTTATGCAGATGGATATTAAAACCTATTGAAACAACAAACCAGCGAAGAGAATTTCTATATGCCGAAAAGGCCTGGCGGATAATTCAAAGTCAAAAGATGATGAGCGTGGATAAAAAAAGGCTGCGAGAAGAGATTCAGGCAGCCTTAAGTGCTAATGATTTTAATATTTATCGCTTTGTAGCCGATTTTGTAGAAAAGAATTAGGCAGTCGTTTTGTTTTTTAGGTCGTTACTCCTCAGTTTTTTTAATCCCAACTTCTGGCTGTTTGATTAGACTTACGTTAACTATTCATAATGCTTTCAATCTCGTCAGCTTCAACAGGAATATCAGCCATTAAATCGATATTGCCACCAGCAGTAATCAAAATATTATTCTCTAATCGAATACCTAAACCTTCTTCAGGTATATAAATCCCAGGTTCTACTGTTAAAATATTTCCTGCAGCAAATGCCGTATATCTCCCTGCAAAATCGTGAACATCAATTCCTAAGTGGTGAGATGTACCATGCATAAAGTATTTTTTATAAGCAGGATAGTTAGCGTTCTGATTTTTAACATCAGTTGTAGAAATTAAACCTAACTTAACCAATTGCTCTGACATGATTTCCCCAACTTGCTCGTGATAAGTATTCCAAACTGTATTGTCAACAAGGAGTTTTGTAGCTTCTCTCATTACATGCAAAACAGCGTTGTACACCTCTTTTTGTCTCGAAGTAAATCTCCCGTTTACAGGAATCGAACGGCTCATATCAGCATTGTAATTTGCGTATTCAGCACCGAAGTCGAAAAGGATTACATCTCCATCTTTACATTCCTGGTTATTGTCGTTATAGTGAAGAATGTTGGCATTGTGGCCAGATGCAATAATAGGCGTATAAGCGTGTCCGGTACCACCTTGCTTAATAAATTCATGAATAATTTCTGCCTCGATTTCATATTCTTTTACGCCAGGCTTTGTAAATTTTAAAACCCTAACAAAAGCATCACGGGTAATTGCGCAAGCTTTTTTAGTGAGTTCTATTTCCACATCAGATTTTATAGCCCTTAAACCACGCATAATTGGTGCCGAACGCTCATAATGGTGCAATGGATATTTCGAACGCATTTGTTCTATAAAACGGACATCACGGTATGGAACCGAATGTGCATATCTATCATTTTCATTTGTGTTGAGATAAATGTTATCAGCATAATGAACAATACTGTGCAAAATATTATCAAAATCTTCCAGCCAATAAATGCTTTCGACACCAGAAGCTGCTTTAGCTTGCTCTTTTGTGTATTTATAGCCTTCCCAAACCTTAATATAATCGTTGGTCTGTCTTAAAAACAGGACTTCTCTGTATAAAGGATTAGGACAATCAGGATATAGTAGTAATATTGTTTGCTCTTGATCGATCCCTGATAAATAAAATAAATCGGGATTTTGCTTGAAGATAAAATTTTGGTCACCACTTCTGGGAAACTCGTCTGCAGCATTAAAAATAGCTAAAGAATTGTTTTTAAGCTTATTAGCGAAGTTTTTTCTATTTAATATAAAAAGTGATTGATCAACTTGAGGATATTTCATAATAATAACTGTTTTAACGAGGTAATGGTCAAATGTAAGAAAATGATTAAACAGAGAGAACTTTGGAACGGAGTTTGTATAAAAGTTTGAAAATTTAAAATTTTGTTTAATTTTGCGATTACAAAAAATTAATCAATTAGATTGTTTACCCTTAAAAAGAAAAAAAGATTATGAATTATTCTACTTTAAAGAAAAGTGTTGCGCTTTCTTTAGTGGCTTTAACAGGAGTTGCTACTCTTGCTGTCGCTCAAGATGCACCTGCAACTACTTCTGGTACCAAGGTATTTGGTGGCAGAGGACAGTACAGAACCTGGTCAATTGGTTTAAACGGTGGTGTTTTAATGCCAATCGCTCCAATCAGCAGTACTAATGATTACAACAGATGGGATGTTAATTTAGGTTACGGTTTAAATATCCGTAAACAATTAGGTCATTCATTTGCATTAGAATTAAACGGTACACGTGGTAAAATCTCTGGATCAAATGATGCTACCATTTTTGGAGCTGGTTCTACAAACAGAGAATTTGAAACTGAATTACAATATGCTGTAGATTTACGCGGTGTTGTTAATTTAGGTTCTATCGATTTCTTACGTCGTGAGAATGCAGTTGGTTTCTTCTTAACTGCTGGTTATGGTTATATGGCTTATGCACCTAAAGTAACGTTAGCTAACGGTACAGTTATCGATTCTAAAGGTAACAATGGTGGTAATGCTGATAACGGTAACAACGTAACTAAATCAGGTGACAGATCTGATTATGCTAAAGGTTTCTACATTCCAGTAGGTGCTGGTGTTAAATTCAAAGTGTCTGAGCGTGTTAACTTTAACTTAGGTTACACTATGAACTTTGTTGATGCTGATAACTTAGATGGAACTTATGCAAAAGGTACTTCACAAGATAAATTCTCTTACGGATATGCTGGATTAGAATTCTCTTTAGGTTCTTCTGCAAAACCAAGTTTAGAATGGTCTAACCCATTGGCTACTATGTATGATGAGTTAAAAGATCCTACTTTACGTCAAGAAGTTGAAGCGTTGAAAAACCGTGTATCTAATGTAGAAAAATCTGTTGAAGATTTGAAAAAAGATACTGATGGTGATGGTGTTGCTGATCAATTCGACAAATGCCCAGGAACTCCTGCAGGTACTGCTGTTGATGGTTCAGGATGTCCACTTCCTAAATTCCAAGCTGATTCTACTCAGAACTCTAATGTAACTGGTTTCGAAAAAATCGGTTTCGATTTCAACTCATCAGTTTTAAAAACTGAAGCTTATCCAACTTTAGATAAATTATCTTCAGTGTTACGTGAAAACGGTGGTAAAGTAACTGTAAACGGTTACGCTTCAAGCGAAGGTACTGCTGCATATAACTTGAAATTATCTAAAGACAGAGCTAATTCTGTTAAAACTTACTTAGTAAACTCTGGTGTTAACGCTAGTCAAGTTGCTACTAAAGGTTTAGGCGAAGCTAATCCAATTGCTTCTAACGATACTGAAGAAGGTCGTATCCAAAACCGTCGTGTTGAAACTGCTAGAAACTAGTCTTTCAATATAAAGTTTAAAAAAAAGTCCCGATGAAAATCGGGACTTTTTTTATGCCTTTTAATTTCCTGTATTAAGCTTTTTATCTAAGTTTGTAGTATGTACTTCTTCAGGAAAAGAGACCCAAATAGGCCAAATAATATCAATATTAAAATTATGCATTTCATTAATGCATTGGCTATAACCATTTTTCTGGCAGGTATAATCTATAAAGTCATTCAGTGGCTTACTAAATAACATTAAATTTTATGAAACAAATCATCACTACTACAAATGCTCCAGCGCCAATTGGACCATATAGCCAAGCTGTACAAGCGGGAAATTTTTTATTCGTATCTGGTCAGGTTGCTATTAATCCTGAAAGTGGTGAATTAAATATTCCAAATATTGAAGAGGAAACCCACCAGGTAATGCGAAATTTAAAGGCAGTACTTCTGGAAGCAGGATTATCTTTTGATCATGTTGTAAAATCTACTATTTTTTTAACCGACATGGGCACTTTTACTCAGGTAAATGAAATTTATGGGCAATATTTTACAGCTGATTTTCCTGCCCGAGAAACAGTTCAAGTTTCAGTATTACCTAAAAATGTGAATGTAGAAATCTCTGTGATTGCCATTGTAGGATAATTTTGGCAAGCAGTAAAAGTAAATATTTCGTAGCAGGTATTATTCCCTATATTATATGGGGTACAATGTCAATTCCCTTAAGAAACATTAAAGGATTTCCACCGCAGGAAATTTTATACTATAGAATATTTGTTTCTATTGCCGTGGTTTGGGGCATAATTTTTTTATTCAGACGCTCTGTTCTTAAAAAGGATATTCACTTTTTAAAATTATTGCCAAAAGATAAAAAGATTAGGTTATTGCTATTAACTGTTCTATCTTCTATTCTCATTACAGGAAATTGGTTTACCTATATTTATGCTGTAAACAGCGTAAGTTTAAAAGCTGCGGCTTTTGCTTACATGGTTTGCCCGTTATTAACAGCCTTGTGTGGTTTTGTTATATTAAAAGAGCAATTAACAAAAGCTAAAATTGTTGCGCTGATAATAGCTTTCGTAAGTATAATACTATTGGCAACAGGCTCAATGCATGAGGTGCTTTGGGCAATTTTAATTGCATCGTTTTACGCAGTTTATGTTATTGTTTTAAAAGTAATTAAGGATATTGATAAGTTTAATTTTTTAGGTGTTCAGTTGGTTTTGTCGGGATTGATGATGTTACCAATGTATCTAATCAATTCAAATCCATTTCCAACAGATACATTTTTCTGGTCACACATATTTCTTATAGCAATTGTATTTACTATTATTCCTTTATTCTTAAATGCTTATGCCCTTTTAGGAATGCCATCATCTGCCTTAGGGATATTGATTTACTTAAACCCAATTGTGGCGTTTACAGTAGCGTTCTTCTATTTTAAGGAGAAAATAGATGTGCACCAACTTTTCGCCTATTTGCTATTGCTGTTGTCGATCGTTATTTTTAATGCGCAATTGCTAAAAAGCATTGCTTACAAGAAAGCATAATCATTTTGTACCATTCGATTTTAGATACACCTATTGAGTTTATAAAAGGCGTAGGGCCAAGTCGTGCAGATGTTTTGAAAAAGGACTTAGGTCTTTTTACTTTTCAAGACATGCTGTCGCACTATCCTTTTCGCTATATTGACCGTACAAAATATTTCAAAATCAATCAAATTGATCCTGATTCGCAATACATTCAAATTATTGGTAGGGTAATCAGCAAGAAAGTAATTGGTGATAAGAGAGCGAAACGAATAATCGCCCTTTTTAAAGATGAAACCGGAATTATGGAATTGGTTTGGTTCCAGAGTTTAAAGTGGGTTGACGATCATATTACCGTAGGAACAGCTTATGTAGCTTTTGGCAAACCCAGCTTATTTAACGGGACATTCAGTATATCACATCCAGAAATGGAATTATACCAAAATAAGCCTTCAGGAAGAGGAAATTTAACTTTACAACCAATTTATAGTTCTACGGAAAAACTCAAAAAGTTTACGCTAGATTCAAAAGGTATTCAACGATTAATCGCTGGTTTGCTTGATCAGGTTATTCCTCAAGTGCCTGAAAATTTACCTCAATATATTATCGATAAATATCAGCTGCCAGATAAAAAAATGGCATTACTCAATATTCATTTTCCTAAAAATCAAAAGGATTTGAATGCGGCTGAACGAAGGTTAAAATTTGAAGAACTCTTTTTTATTCAACTACAATTATTGCATAATAAGCAATTGAGACAGCTGAAGTTTAAAGGTGTGACTTTTGATAAAGTTGGTGAGAAGGTTAACCGGTTTTATAAAGAATTTTTGCCATTCGAATTAACCAATGCGCAAAAACGCGTGGTTAAAGAAATCAGAATTGATACCCAGCGTGGTGTACAAATGAATCGGCTTGTACAGGGTGATGTAGGAAGCGGTAAAACTGCGGTAGCATTGATGAGTATGCTATTGGCCAATGATAACGGTTATCAAGCCTGTATGATGGCACCAACGGAAATTCTAGCCAGGCAACATTATGCATCCGTTACTGAACTGGTAACTGATGATCTTGTTAAAGTTGCTATCTTAACGGGCAACACCAAAAAGAAAGAAAGAACCATTTTACACGAACAGTTGGAAAATGGTGAAATAGATATTCTTATTGGTACTCATGCATTAATTGAGGATAAAGTTAAATTCAAAAATCTTGGCCTGGTTGTTATTGATGAACAACATCGTTTTGGTGTAGAGCAACGGGCAAAACTCTGGCGTAAAAATATTATTCCGCCGCATATTTTGGTCATGACTGCCACACCCATTCCACGTACGCTTGCAATGACCCTATATGGCGACTTAGATGTTTCCATTATTGATGAATTGCCTGCAGGGAGAAAACCTATTGAAACCCGACATTTATTTGAAGGTCAACGCATGCGGATGTTTGGTTTTATGAAGCAGGAAATTGCAAAAGGCCGACAGGTTTACATTGTATATCCACTGATTAAGGAAAGTGAAAAGCTCGACTTGCTCCATTTGGAAGCTGGTGTTGAGCAATTAAGTTACCAATTTCCTCGCACTGATTATCAGATTAGTATTGTTCACGGACAAATGCCCAATGCAGATAAACAATTTGAAATGCAACAATTTATTGAAGGCAAAACTCAAATCATGGTGGCCACTACAGTGATTGAGGTTGGGGTAAATGTTCCTAATGCCTCGGTAATGGTGATTGAAAATTCTGAACGTTTTGGCCTATCTCAGTTGCATCAACTACGTGGCCGTGTTGGTCGCGGGGCAGAACAATCCTTTTGCATTTTAATGAGCGGAAACAAATTAAGTAGGGAAGGTAAAGTTCGTTTAGAAACAATGGTGCGGACAAATAACGGTTTCGAAATCTCTGAAATTGATTTACAACTTCGCGGTCCTGGAGATATTACCGGAACCCAACAAAGTGGCGTGCTGGATTTAAAACTTGCCGATTTAGCAAAAGATCAGATCATTTTATCCGAGGCTAGAAATACCGTTATCGAAATTTTTTCAGAAGACCCGCAATTGGAAAGGACTGAAAATAGTATGCTTAAAACACACCTTCAAAAATTAGAACGTGGAATTTCTTTTGATAAAATTTCTTAATATCATTTATTGGTAACGTTTCTAACGTGAATTTAATTCTTTTGCAATTTTAAGTTTGCAAACCTTAGTTTTGCGAAAATATATTCTCGTGACAGATTCAGATTCCAACCCCGTAATTATTAAACAAGATCCTTTCGCAGCACTTCGTTTTAAAGAATTTAGATCATTTTTAGGCATGCGCTTCTTTTTTACGCTAGCCTATCAAATGCAAGCGGTAGTTATAGGATATCATATTTACGATTTAACACACGATCCTTTAAAATTAGGTTTGGTTGGCTTGTGCGAAGCTATTCCAGCAATTGGAATTGCTTTATACGGCGGTTACATTGCCGATAAAAGTGAGAAACGTGGATTGCTCATCAAAATATTTTCAGGGGTTTGGTTGGCTTCGGTTATCATGCTTATTATAACCAGCAAATATTTACACCTTAAAGAAGATGTCATTGTACTTATTATGTATGGCTTGGTGTTCTGTATAGGGTTGGCAAGGGGCTTTTTTGGTCCGGCAACATTTTCGCTCATGGCGAACATCATCCCGAAAGAACTTTATCCAAATTCGAGCACATGGAATAGTAGTAGCTGGCAATTGGCCACTATTATTGGTCCGCTTTTGGGCGGTCTGGTTAATTGGCTTTGGGGAATTACGGCCGCTTACAGTGTTATTGTATTATTTGTTTCAGTATCCTTAATTTGCATTTTTACTTTTAAAAAGCATCCGGCAACCTTTGCACCAACTCAAAATATTTTTCATAGTTTAAAAGAAGGAATTCAATTTGTATTCAAAACTAAAATGATGGTTTGGGCAATGAGTCTTGATTTAGCTTCTGTATTTTTTGGTGGAGCTGTGGCCTTGTTACCAATTTTTGCGAAAGATGTTTTCCATTTGGGATCTTTTGGATTGGGTATGATGCGAGGTGCAGCGTCATCAGGAGCGGTTATTACCATGCTATTAATGACACGATTTTCGCCAATGGGAAAACCCTGGCGCAACTTACTAATTGCAGTAACCGGTTTTGGTTTAAGCATCATTTGTTATGGTCTATCTAAAAACTTCTATTTAACCTTATTCTTTTTGTTTTTAGAAGGATCGTTTGATAGCGTAAGTGTTATTATTCGCCAAACCATTATGCAATTGCTTACGCCAGATCATATGCGTGGACGGGTCTCGGCAGTAAACAGCATGTTTATTGGATCGTCCAATGAAATTGGGGAGTTCGAATCAGGACTCACAGCAAGGTACATGAAACTGGTTCCCGCTGTAGTTTTTGGCGGAAGCATGACGATTGCCATTGCAGGAATTACATGGCTTAAAACAAGAGCATTAACGAAGTTGAGTTTGCAGGATATTAACGAGCAAACAGCAAAGGTTTAATGTATTTGAAAAGGCAATTTGAGAACGTATTGATGTTCGGCCTGCCTTACCTCCAATCTTTTAAAAACATCTATCACGCTGAGTTTTTATTTTCGTCATTGCAATTCCGATCCTTCATCGGGAGAAGCAATCTTATTTGTAAAAAAAGGAGATTGCCGCAGTCGTGAAATACTCCCTCGCAATGACGATCGCCTTAAAATATCACTCATTTTTATTTTTATGAAATAAATTAACCCTCAGCATGACAGCTTATTTGAGCCTGCTGCTATTTACGTTTGCCCGGCGAAACCCTTAAAAAGATCGAAAAACCCTGCAACATAAACCCGATGGCACGGATGCCGGTTTTTTGCCAAACAATCGGCACTAAAATAGCACCGGCAGTAGGAACAGCGGGACAGAACCCAAACTAAGGGTACTGAAATTGCTTTCCAAATCCAATCTTACTAGAAATTTTAAAACTTCCGATTTTTCCCCCAAATTAGGTAAATTATTGAACCTAGAAATGGTGCCAATAGGATGATGACAAACCAAAGTATCTTGACTGGAAAAACCATTGTTCGGTTACGCGAAATGTGATATAATGCAGTTAATATAAGTGCCAACCAAAGGATGGCACCAATGATTATGATAATGCCAATTTCGTTGCTTTCAACTTGTGCTAGTAACATAGGATGAAGTTTTATTATACTTCAACAATTCTTTCGCCAATTTGTTGGCGCCACATGGCTTGATACAATCCATTTTGAGCAATTAATTCTTCATGTTTCCCTTGCTCGATAATGCGTCCTTTCTCCAATACGTAAATTACATCGGCATGTTTGATGGTTGATAAACGGTGGGCAATTAAAATGGTAATGTGATCGGTTAAGTTAGATACGGAGCGAATGGTTTTGGTAATTTCTTCCTCGGTGATGGAATCTAATGAAGAGGTTGCCTCATCAAATACCAATATATCTGGCTGGCGCAATAATGCTCTGGCAATAGATAAACGTTGTTTTTCTCCGCCAGAAACCTTAACACCACCTTCGCCAATTAACGAATCCAATCCTTTATCGGCTCTGGCCAATAGCGTTTGGCAAGCTGCCTGATTTAAAACTTTATAACACTCTTCATCGGTGGCTGTTGGGTTTACAAAAAGCAAATTTTCTCTTATGGTACCCGAAAATAGCTGCGTATCTTGAGTTACAAAACCTATTTTTTCGCGTAATGCATCTAAATCAATATCGTTGCTAGAAATCCCATTGTATAAAATCTCCCCGTCTTTTGCAGGATATAATCCAACCAAAAGCTTTACCAAGGTTGATTTTCCAGATCCTGATGGACCAACAAAAGCAATGGTTTGTCCGTTGTGGGTATCAAAGGAAATATTTTCTAATGCGTTTCTATTTGCCGTTAAATGTTTAAAACTTACCGCTTTGAAAGCAAGCTCTTTTATCTTTTTGATTGAAATTGGATTAACAGGTTTTTTATCTACAGGTGTGCTTAAAATCTTTTTAAAGTTGCCTAATGAAACCTCTGCTTCACGCCAAGCTAAAATTACATTTCCAAGTTCTTGCAACGGACCGAAGAGGAAAAATGAATAGAAAAGGAAAGTTAAATATTGCCCAGCTGTGATGGAATTATCAAAAATCAGCAACAATAAAACCAAAATCATTGTGCTCCTTACCAAATTTACAGTAGTGCCTTGAACGAAGCTCATGCTACGAACATATTTCACTTTCTTTAATTCCAAGCCTAAGATTTTGTAAGTCGTTTTATTTAACCGCTCAATTTCCTGATCGGCCAAACCTAAACTTTTAACCAGTTCAATATTTCTTAATGATTCGGTAGTGGAGCCTGCTAAGGCGGTTGTTTCGCCAACAATAGAGCGTTGGATGGTTTTAATTTTACGACTTAAATACCAGCTTACAAAACTAATAAGCGGAATGGCTGTGAAATAAACCAAGGTTACTTTATAACTGATGGAAACCGAATAAACGATAACGAAAATCATTCCGATTAAGCTCACAAACAAGATGCTGATGAAAGAAGTGATGAATTTTTCAGAATCTAAACGAACCTTTTGTAAAATACCCAAGGTTTCGCCACTGCGCTGATCTTCAAAAACCTGATAAGGTAGCTTCAAAGAATGTTGTAAGCCATCTGCATACATTTTTGCCCCAACTTTTTGGACAATAACACTGGTAAAATAATCCTGAAAGTTTTTAGCGATACGAGAAATCATTGCAGCACCAATGGCCAGTCCGATTAATCCCAATGAACCCCATAGGTACTGACTATAGGTTAGTTTATCTTTTTGATTGATAAAACGATCTAAAATTCTTCCGGTGATATATGGATCTAAAAGTGAAAAGCCAATATTTAAACCTGCAAGCAATAGCGCTAAAACCACAATCCACTTGTGGTTTTTCAGGTAGTCTAATAATAATCCCATTAAAGTTTTGTTGTTTGTAAATGCAAACATAAAAAAAGGGAATGGATAAAAATCCATTCCCTTTTTTTATGACTTTTTGGAAAGATACAGCCTATCTTCCTGTGACTAAAATCCGTATCTCAAACCGATTTGTGCCTGCCAAGGGTTACCCGTTGGCACTACAATTCCCGAATTATTAATGCGGTAATTAAATTGACGGTTAGCCGTGTCGTAATTGGCTACCGCAGGAGTGGTGACACCACCAGTTGTGCTTGCCGGAATTCCTAAGCCATAGATTGCCTGTGTACCTAAGTTTTCAGATGTTCCCCAGGTTTTTCTAAATAAGTTGGCTACGTTAAATAAATCGCCAGAAATTTCAAGACTTTGTTTTCTTCCATTGCCAAACTTAATTTGATAAGCAAGCCTTAAATCAATAGTGCCATAGAAGCCATTAATTCCGCCATTACGCTCGGCAAAAGTACCCTCATATTTTAAAATATAATCTTTTAAACTCTGGCTTGCTAATGGATTATCCAATAATGCTTGCAAACCGTTGCGAACATTTGCTGGAACACTAGGATTGTTTCTATCAAATATAAAAGCTAAATCATTGGTAGATACAAAATCGCCATTGGTGTTACCACCAGATAATAAACTATATCTTGTTCCACCAATTGCTGAATAACGTATACCTGCTTTGATTCCGTAGAATGAAGGTAAAGTACCATACACAACTACTTTATTGCGAAACTGACTATTTGAGTAAGTCATTTGGCTTAAGTTCCTTGGATCATCTACTACTGGTAATGATAATGTAGCGGAGTTGGCCACGTTTCCATTATATGAAGTATTGTCCTTTGCATCATTCCAGGTATAACTTGCAGTAATTTCACCATCTTTGAAATATCTCCAGGTACCATCAACCACAACAGCAAATTGGTTTACTTTTCCTTTGCTGTTTAATTCCAATACTCTACCAAATGAAGTGGTAGTTAGTCTTCCTGTTTTCCAGTCTGCTACACCATTTGATGGAATTGAAGGTACAAATACACCTCTGTTCCCTTCATTAGCCAATGTAAAATACGGTGTGGCAGCCATGTTTCTATCCACATACATGTAATTGTTGCGGGCCAAGGTTGCAAAAGCAGTTACACCTAAACGAATTTTATCGTTGATTAATTTACTGTATGATAAATTGGCTTTATAAACCACAGGCAATTTAGCATCTTCAGCATAGGTATTGATGGTTGCCAATTGTGATGCAGCTAAAGTAGGTGCTTGTCCGCCATTTCTGTAATCGTTAAAATTTGGAGTAGGTACAGCAGCTCCGGTTACGTCAACAGTTCCGAAGTGCTTTCCATCAAAAGTTAAGTTGTTAATCGTTACATAATTGTTAACGTCTGAACCAAAAATACCGGCACCGAAACGTAGATAATCTGTATGTTTCTCATTAACATCCCAATTGAATTGGATACGTGGCTGAATTAAAAACTGCTTTAACTTGTGGTCAGTTCTTACACCAATCGCATCAAACAATTGCTGGTTTAGCGGAGATGTTGGATAGCTGCTGTAATCAAGACGTAAGCCTCCTGTAAAATCCAGACCTTTTCCAAGCTGCGTTTGCATTTGACCATAAATGGCCGAGTTTAATAATTTACCCACCACTGTTGGATCGGCAACCAATGGCACCTCTCTATAATAACGGTTTGCTATGAGGTTATCGAAATTTTGTAATGAAGTTTGTACGTTTCCTGCCGCTGCGGTACCTGAGTTGGTAAATTCAAATCTTCCGTTCACTTCACTTCCATACAACGATTTTGCATGCGTGTACATGATATCCACACCAAAAGTAAATTTAATTTTGTCGGTGTTGTAGTAAAGATTATCAACCAATTGGAAAACGTTATTGGTAAATCCTTCCTGACCAAAGCGATGGCCACCAATTTGAATGGCACTGGTAACGTTGCTTCCGTTTGATAATGTTGAACCTAAATTACCCACAACTGCTCTTGGAATAGCGTATGACAATTGATCGTTTTGTGTACTCGCCTGATAAGTGTATAGATGTTGAACTTTTAATTCATTGGTTACCTTGCTGCTAATGGTAGAACGCAATGTTGCCAATAAACTATTATCAACGTTTTTATCGTTTCCGTAACTTTCGTAAAAGTTTATCGCTGTATTATCAGCCAGGCCAAGTGGGTTTCTATCGTTTGTATAATTATCTCTAACGGTTAATAGATTTTTCTCATCAATTTGCCAATCTAAACGAAGAAAACCTGCATCAGTACCTCTTTTTTTATCGAAAGAACCATATTGAGCACTATTGGCCACACCGTATTTGTTTCTTGCAACAGCTAAGAAACTACTTAAAGTGGCGTTTGTAACGTTAAAACGAGCTTCATCAGCAAGAGAGCCAATATCAGCAATAATTAACGGGCGAGAATCTCTTTGGTGATCCCATGCTGCAAAATAATGTAATTTATCTTTGATGATTGGTCCGCCTAAGCTAAATCCATATTGATAAGTAGAGAAATCGTTTACTCTTTTATTTCCTCTGATGTCGTAACTGCTGGCTAAAAAATCTGCCCTGTTGTAAGCAAATGCACTTCCTGTAGTTTCGTTTGTTCCTGATTTTGTTACTGCACTGATGGTTCCACCGCCGGCACGACCCAAACTTACATCGTATTGGTTGGTTACAACCTTAAACTCACGAACGCTCTCTATTGAGATTGAATAAGGTGCACCACTTCGGCTAGTTGTACTTCCTGATGATGTTGGGTTTTTTGCAGTCATACCATCAATGGTAAAGTTGGTTGAAGAACCCAGCTGACCAGAAATACCACCAGGACCAGCTAAAGGTGACAGGTCAGTTAAACTGGAGAAGTTACGTCCGTTTACTGGCAATAGATTCATTGTTTTTGATGAAATTTCAGTTGAAGCTCCAAATTGCTGTGCTTTGTTTCTTAATGCAGAACCGTTAACCTCAACACCACCCAGGTTTTGAGAAGTTTCTTGCATGTTAATTGGGATTTTAACAGCATCACCCTGGTTTAACATAAAACCAGTTCTATTTTGTTCAGCATAGCCAATATAAACTGCCTTTACCGTGTAAGGCCCACCCAATGGAAGTTCTTTAAAAGTGTATTCGCCATTGGCATTGGTAGAAGTTCTGGTGGTAAAACCAGTAGAGTTGTTTTTAATTTGAACGGAAACTCCAGGGATGGGTTTCTTTTGTTCATCCGTTATAATACCGGATATGGATGCCTGGGTAGTTTGTGCAATTGCTGAATGGGTAGCAAATGACAATAGCAGCATCACTGCAACTAGTAAATTTTTCATCATTGTTTGATTTTTTTAATAGGTTATGATGCTTGCATGAGCTTGTGCAATATTGATTTTTGCTCTTGCAGGTTTCATCATGATTAGTTCTGATTTTTATGATGCAAAATTGTAGTTGTAGTGTTAAGCTAGATTCGATTTTATGTTATCAAATGATTTATAAATTGGTTGATTTATGAATTAATGTTAAAATAAAAAACGGCCAATAAATTAATATTGGCCGTTTTCTGTTAAGTTATTGTGAATTTACTTCTTTTCCGAAGTATACTTATCGCTGAATTTTTTATCCAATTGTTTGTGCAAGTTATCCAGGTTGATATCTCTTCCCTGAATAAACGCCTGTTCTACTTTATTGGTTCTCATATCCAGAGCATCGCCGGCAGAAATAAAGAACGTAGCGTCTTTGCCAGTCTCGATACTGCCAGTAGTTTTATCAACGCCCATTACCTTTGCCGCATTTAATGTAATGGTAGATAAGGCCTTTTCTTTATCCAATCCCCAGGCTGTAACTGTTCCAGCCATAAAAGGCAGATTACGTTGTTGCCAATAACCATCAATACTCAATACTACATTCAAGCCTGCATTTGCTAAAACTGCCGCATTTTTATAAGGCATATTTACATCATCATCATTATTGTTTGGCAAAGCATGAGGTTGTTTAACCACCAGACTGATATTATTTTCTTTTAAGAAATCGATCACCAAATAAGCTTCATCAGCTCCGGTAATTACAGGAGTAATTCCGAATTTCTTAGCGAAATTTACGGCAGCAACAATGTCTTTCTGACTATCAGCTGAGATAAACAGTTTTTCCTGGCCAGAGAAAACCTTTTTCATGGCATCAAAGCGATTGTTGATTACTTCGGGTTTACCCATTTCAGAGTAAGCTTTTGCTTCTGCAAAGAAAGACGTCAGTTGGGCAACTGCTGCTTGAGTTCTTTCTGATAAAGCTTCAGGCGACATTTGCGGTCTGCCAAAACCACCAAAACCGCCCCTAAAGCGTGGCGTAACCGGCCAGCTCATGTGCATGGCATCATCGGTTTTAATCGCTGCATCTTCCCAATTCCATGCATCCAGTTGCACAACTGATGAACTTCCGGAAACGGTGCCACCTTGTGGTGTAGGCTGCGCCATTAAAATACCATTGCTACGTAACGTTGCCGGAACTTTCGAATCGGTATTATAGGCAACAATAGAGCGAATGTGCGAATTGAAATCGCCAATTTCCTGATAATCCAAAGTTGCTTTAATTGATTCAGTTTCTGCTAAACCTAAATTGGTGGTCGCAGCAATGAAACCTGGATAAATGTGCTTTCCGGTGGCTACAATACGGCTCACATCATCAGCAGGCACCTGGCCATTTGCAGTAACCGAAATAATTTTTCCATTACTGAAAAGAATAGTTCCATTTTCGATCACTGTTCCATTGCCTACATGTACAGTTGCGCCAGTAATGGCGATGGTTTTAGTTTGTTTTTTAGCTGGCGAAATGTTTGCCTGGGCAAAACACATCAGGCTTGTTGCCGAAAAAGCCAGACTCATTAAATATTTTTTCATGTTAGTGTGCATGTTCTTTCTCGGTTAATTCTGCTGAATAATTTTCTAAAGTTTCGCAATTGTACAAACGTGGTGCATCTCCCATTGGGCGTTGCATTCTGCCGCCTTTACTTTTGCTTTCTAACATTTTTTGAATCAAACGTGCTTTTTCAGCTTGCTGCGATTTAATTACCTGCGCATCTTTTTCGATATCCCAATAAGCAATACCATCAACAAATGTTTTCTCTGCTTTTGCGTAGATTGAAAGGGGATTAGCAGTCCAGATCACCACATCAGCATCTTTACCAGGCTTTAAACTTCCCACTTTATCATCAATATGAAGCATACGGGCAGGGTTCAAAGTCACAAATTTTAATGCATCTTCTTCAGGAACATTTCCATAAAGAACAGATTTTCCAGCTTCCTGATTCAAGTGACGGGCCATTTCTGCATCATCGGAGTTAAAAGCAGTAGTTACACCCACATTGTGCATAATTTTTCCATTGTAAGGAATGGCTTCAGCAACCTCATTTTTATAAGCCCACCAGTCAGAAAAGGTTGAACCTGCAATACCATGTGCTTTCATTTTATCAGCCACTTTATAACCTTCTAAAATGTGGGTAAAAGTGTTGATTTTAAATCCTAAGCTATCGGCTACGTGAATTAACATGTTGATTTCGCTCTGTACATAAGAGTGGCAAGTGATGAAACGTTTGTTGTTCAGGATTTCAACGATTGCATCCAGTTCCAAATCTCTGCGAACGCTGTTGCCTTTAACCTTCATTGCTTTTTCGTATTCTTTAGCACGGGTAAATTCATCCACAAAAGTTTGCTCTACACCCATACGCGTAACCGGGAAACGGGCACCTGTACCAAAGTTACTTTGCTTTACATTCTCTCCAAGAGCGAACTTGATGAACCCATCGGCACCAGCGAATTTTAATTCTTCAGGTGATTTACCCCAACGAAGTTTAATCAATTGCGATTGGCCTCCAACCGGATTTGCCGAGCCGTGTAAAATATGAGAAGTGGTAACGCCACCAGCCAACTGGCGATAAATGTTTACATCCTCAGAATTGATGATGTCTGCAATGCGAACTTCGGCAGAAACTGATTGTGCGCCCTCGTTAATTCCACCGGCGCCAGCAATGTGCGAGTGCTCATCGATGATACCTGCGGTAATGTGTTTGCCTGTAGCATCAATTACTTTTGCACCGCTGGCAGATAGATTTTTGCCAACGGCTTTAATTTTTCCATTTTCTAACAATACATCAGCATTTTGAAGGATGCCATCTTTTTCATTTGTCCAAACGGTACCATTTTTAATCAAAACGGTTTCTACTTTTGGTAATTCCGTGGCACCGAAAGCTGTGAATGGATAAATTAGAGAACCTACCGCTAACGAAGGTTTTGGCTCATCTTTTTTCGGCATTTCTTTTGCCGCTTCTTTAAAAGTTGCTGTAAATTTCCCTGCCGATCCATCGGCCAAAGCCGATTCGCCTTTGATGGTAATTGGGTTTGCAGAAGTAATGTATCCACTCAAACGCACATCACCTTTTGGGTTTTTCTTCAGATTGAAATTGATGCTTACCCAGTCGCCATTTCTGGTGAAAGTTGCAGTAGTTTTAACGCTATCTACACCAGTCCTTTCAATTGCAGCAGTTGAACCGCCACCCGTTCCGGTGATTTTTAGAGTTAAAGCGCCAACGCCATCAACATTTAAATTGTAAGTTCCACGCACATCGCTCACATCCATTTTGTTAACAATGAAACGCTTGCCCTGAACCCAATTTTCGAAAATGATATTTCCGTTTTTAAATAAGTTATCGGATGAAATTAAGAAATTGGCCACTTTACCTTTTTCTAACGATCCTACTTTATCGTTAATGCCTAAAAGTTCAGCAGGAATTGTGGTTACAGCAGCTAATGCTTGTTTTTCAGTTAAGCCATTTTCTATCGCAGTGCGAATATTGGCCCAAAAATCGCGACTGTTTTCCAATCCAAAAGCCGTTAAAGCAAACTTAACACCAGCTTTTTCTAAAGCTGCCGGATTAGTTGGTGCCAATTCCCAACCTTTCATTTGCGATAAAGTTACGTTTCTGGCTTCTGCCGGATCTTCTACATCATATGCTTTTGGAAAAGATAAAGGAACGATCAAACTGGCACCTGTTGCTTTTACTTCGTTGATGCGTTGATATTCATCACCACCCGACTTAATAATAAACTTTTTGCCAAATTCTTTTCCAATTTTATCAGCACGAAGTACATTCTGCCAGCCATCAACCTCAAAAATTTGCGGAATGCTCTGTTGCTTTCCGAATTCGTCCAATGAAATGTTGTATTCATCTTTTTGTTTGCCATACCAAGCTGCGTCATAATATGTTTGGCGTAACAACGCGATAGATCCCATTAAAGAAGTTGGATAATCGTTTGATGAAGTGCCTTTATTGAAAGAATAATTTGCTGCGGTCTGATCTTTTAAAATTACACTGTTATCAGCACCTTCGTTTAATGTTACTGCACTTGAAACGCCACGGGCAATACCATCGCGACTGATTACATTCACACTTCCAAAACCTACTTTACGTAATTCATCAGCTTTTTTAGTATCAACAGAAAAAATATTTTTTACATAAGTTTCTGGTCTGATGGCTTCGTTCCAACCGTAAGCACCTTTTTTTGTTGAAACAAAAATAGATTGGCGTTGTCCACCAAATCCACGAGCCTGGGCGGGTGCTTCTGCAATTCCGTAATTCGAAAAAGCATCAACCATTGAGGGGTAAATAAATTTTCCTTTCAAATCTACTACCACATAACCTTTTGGCACAGCAACACCAGCGCCTACTGCCTGAATGGTTTGTCCTTTGATTAGTAAGGTAGCATTTGTTAAGGTTTGATTGGCATTTACTACAATGGTGGCGTTTGTAAAAGCAAACATTCCTGGTCGGGTATCAAAAGAACCATTTACAGGGAAAGTAGTTTGTTGTGCAAACATGATTGTAGTAGAAAATACCATCGCAATAGCGAGTAAAATTTTCTTCATGATCAGTTTAGGGGTTTATTTTGTTTAAAACTAATATAAATTAGTGTTGGTTGCGCTGAATATCCTATTTTTTACAATTAATGCCTATTTTTGAGGAAACATATTTTAGAAAAATGTACAATATCTTAAAATCTGCGCACTCTGGATGGCGCTACATCGTATTAATATTATTGGTTGCGGCAGTTGTTAATGCTTTATCGGGCTGGTTAGGCAAAAAGACTTATACGGAAGGCAATCGCAAGCTGAATGTTTTTACATTAATTAGTGCGCATATTCAATTATTAATCGGATTGGTAATGTATTTTTTAGGTGATTGGTATAAAACAGATAGTAGCAATGCTGTTGGCCGCTATTGGAAAATGGAACACATTAGCATGATGATAATTGCTATTATTCTAATTACTGTTGGAAATTCAAAATCAAAAAAAATTACAGAAGCCGTGGCTAAGCACCGTACTATTGCCATCTTTTTCGGTTTGGCTTTAATCTTAATAATTATAACCATTTTCTTGATGGTTAAGGATGTGCCAGGAAGATCATTTTTCGGTATGACCCATTAAATAATAAAACTATTATCATAAATATTTCGGATTTTCATAATTCTTTATATTTTTGTCGCACATGATTAACAATATACATACATGGCTTTGGCAAAGTAATTCAACACAGAATTGCGCCGGCTGCGTATGAGGAAAATATTTTTATCAACCTAAACTAAATTGAACCATTAAAGCCCGGCGTAGAACCACACGCCGGGCTTTTATTTTTTAAAATAATTCCGTCATTGCGGGGTACGAAGCAATGATGACAACCAAAAGAAAATGTTTAAAATAAATACCACTTACAAAAAAATGCTTGCCGATACCACAACACCTGTGAGCATTTATCTACGTTTACGTGATGTATATCCGAACAGTATATTGCTGGAAAGTTCAGATTATCACAGCCGTGAAAACTCCATGAGTTTTGTTTGTGCCGATCCTGTTGCCGGAATTATTTTAAGGGGAAACCGACTGGAAACTTATTTTCCTGATGGCACAGTAGGAATTACCGAAAGTAAAAACCTGATGGATGAGATTGCTGATTTCAAAGATAAGTTTAAAGAAACCGAATTGCCTGAAATCAAATTTATTTCCAGCGGATTATTTGGATATTTTACATGGAATGCGGTTCAGCATTTTGAGGATATAAAATTCAATTCTGAAACACCAGATGGGGAAGAAATTCCCGAAATGCAATATCATTTGTATCGTTACATTATTGCTATTGATCATTTTAAAAATGAAATTACGCTTTTCAAAAATACATTCGACGAGGAAGAAGAAGGTGGTTTGGAAAAAATGGAATATCTGATCCAAAATAAAAACTATCCTGAATACAAATTCCAGCTTCGAGGAGAAGAAAGTTCAAACCTAACAGATCAGGGATTTATGGATTTGGTAGAGAAGCTTCAAAAACATATTTATCGTGGAGATGTATTTCAAATTGTGCCTTCAAGAGCTTTTAAACAGGCATTTACCGGTGATGAATTTAATGTTTACCGTTGTTTACGTTCGATAAATCCATCACCTTATCTATTTTATTTCGACTATGGAAATTTTAAGCTTTTTGGTTCCTCTCCAGAAGCACAAATTACCATCAAAAACAATACAGCCAATATTTTTCCAATTGCGGGAACTTTTAAGCGCAGTGGAAATGATATTGAAGATGCTGAACAAGCTAAAAAACTGGAGCAGGATCCAAAAGAAAGCGCAGAACACGTTATGCTGGTAGATTTGGCTCGAAATGATTTAAGCAGGCATTGCAATCGTGTAGAAGTAAAATCGTTTAAAGAAGTTCAATATTATTCACATTTAATTCACCTGGTAAGTAAAGTGAGTGGTCATTTGCAGGAAAATGTAAGTGCTTTTAATGTGGTGGCCGATACTTATCCGGCAGGAACTTTAAGTGGTGCGCCAAAATATAAGGCTATGCAACTGATTGATGAAAATGAGAAATTGGGCCGAAATTTTTATGCTGGGGCAATTGGTTTTATGGGTTTCAACGAAGATTTTAATCATGCCATAATGATCAGAACTTTTATGAGCAAAAACAACGAATTGCATTATCGTGCTGGTGCTGGCATAGTTGCAGACTCTGTACCCGAAACCGAAATGCAGGAAGTAAATAATAAAATTGCAGCCTTACGTAAAGCCTTGGAAATGGCAGAAGGAATTTGATAGTAAGTAGGAAATGTAAAATGGATGAGGTGTTTTAAAGAAAGAATTAATGGAAAACAAAGATAAAAAAACCGTTTTAGTGATTGATAACTATGATAGTTTCACGTATAATCTGGTTCATTTAATTAATGAAGTGGGTTACGAAGCGGTAGTTTGGAGAAACGATAAATTCGACTTAACTGAAGTTGAGCAATACGATAAAATTTTGCTTTCTCCCGGGCCTGGTATTCCTGAAGAAGCTGGATTATTATTAGATGTGATTAAAACTTATGCGCCAACAAAGAGTATTTTTGGCGTGTGTTTGGGTCAGCAGGCAATTGCTGAAGCATTCGGAGGTACATTGCTCAATCTCGGCAGGCCTATGCATGGCATTGCAACACCAGTTACAGTTGTTGATGGTGATGAGCATTTATTTTGGGAATGTCCGCAAACCATTAATGTTGGCCGCTACCACAGTTGGGTGGTAAGCAAGGATAATTTTCCTTCTTGTTTAAAAATTACAGCCAGAGACCACAAGAGTGAGATTATGGCTTTGCGGCATGAAAGTCTGGATGTTCGTGGGGTGCAGTTCCACCCAGAAAGCGTGCTAACTGAACATGGTAAACAAATGATGGAGAACTGGTTGACAACCCCCTATTCCCTTGAAGGGGGGAACTAAAGGCAAATTGGAACAGCGACTTTATTTAAAAACAAAGAGAAAATATTAATGCAAAATAATATGAACGATGGAAATTCAAAGTCCCCTTTAGGGGATTTAGGGGTTGGATCTATTTTAGATAAAATCGTATTACGAAAAAAACAAGAAGTTGCTGATGCAAAGCAATTGATTTCTATACAAGATTTAGAAAAGGCTGATCATTTTAAACGTACGCCATATTCTTTTAAAGAATTTTTATTGGCTCAAGACAGAACTGGAATTATTTCAGAATTCAAACGCCGTTCGCCTTCAAAGGGATTAATTAATGGTGTGGCGGATGTTGCTGAAGTAACGCAAGCTTATAATGCTGCCGGAGCTTCTGCGCTTTCTGTGTTGACCGATGTAGATTTTTTTGGTGGTAAAACCGATGATTTGCTGGCTGCCAGAGCAGTGAACGATATCCCAATTCTTCGTAAGGATTTCATGATTGATGAGTACCAGATTTTGGAGGCTAAAGCTTGGGGGGCGGATATTATTTTATTGATTGCAGCAATTTTAACACCGAAACAAATTAATGATTTTGGCAAATTCGCTCAAAATTTAGGGTTGAACGTATTGTTAGAAGTTCACAATCTCGAAGAGTTAGAAAGAAGCATTTGCCCGAATTTGGATGCCATTGGTGTAAATAATAGAAACCTTGCAGATTTTACCGTTGATATTCAAACCTCGTTCGATTTAGTGAACCGCATCCCAAATGAATTTCTTAAAATTTCAGAGAGTGCGATTAGTAATCCACAAACGATTAGAGAACTAAAAACAGCTGGATTTAACGGGTTTTTAATTGGTGAAAATTTCATGAAAACTAATGATCCCGGGGCTGCTATAAAAGAATTTGTTTCGCAGATTTGAAAATCTTCTAAGCGATTTTTGTCATTCTGAGCCTGTCGAAGACCACTTTATAGCGTTTCGACAAGCTCAATGCGACAATTTCTAAAAAACAAAGTGTTATATATGTATTTAATTAAACAATGCAAAAATGTAATACTTCCGATATCGCCTATTTTTTCTTTCGCAAACAAACCATAAACGTTGTTGTTAATCTGTTGAATAATCTTCAATACTTAACCAACAAATTTTGTTTATGCAGTACCTCGACCATATTTTCGGTTATCCTATTCCTATTTTCGTTAAAAACTTAATTATTGGTGTTCTCGCTATTTTGTTGGGTCTGGTAATCAAATTTATCATTCATAAAACCTTTATTTTACTTTCCCGGTGGTGGGATTTTATCATCATTAAATCAACTATAAAACACCTCCGTCGGCCGGTTGCAGTTTTTATTCCTTTACTGTTGCTCAACTCCTCTTTGGACTTAATGATTATGTCCACATCAGCACGTTTGCATTTGGAAAAGGCATTGGAAATTGCCCTTACTGCAGTTTTTGCTTTAATATTAATCAGGCTTATAAATGTTTTGGAAGATTTTTTCTATCTCAAATACGACTTAAATAAGGAGAACAATTTAAAGGAGAGAAAGATTAGAACCCAGTTACAATTTGTAAGAAAATTTGTGGTATCGCTGATCATTTTAATAACCGCCGCCATCATTTTATTAAGCTTCGAAAGTATGAGGAAAATAGGAGCGGGCTTGCTTACTGGAGTTGGGATCGGGGGAATTATCATCGGTTTTGCTGCCCAAAAATCATTAGGAAACTTATTGGCCGGCTTTCAAATTGCCTTTACCCAACCCATCCGAATCGATGATGTTTTAATTGTAGAAGGAGAGTGGGGAAGGGTAGAAGAAATCACATTAACCTATGTGGTAGTAAGCATTTGGGATCAAAGAAGATTGATTTTGCCAATTACTTACTTCATCGAAAAACCCTTTCAAAACTGGACAAGAGTTTCAGCAGATTTATTAGGAACTGTTTTTCTTTACATGGATTATACCATTCCAATTGAACCTTTGCGACAGGAATTAACAAAACTTTTAACTTCAAATCACCTTTGGGATAAAAGAGTTAATGTGGTTCAGGTTACCGATACAAATAAAGATGGCTCTATAGAAATCAGATTTCTGATGAGTGCTTCCAATTCTTCGAGGGCTTTTGATTTGCGTTGTTATGTTAGGGAAGCGATGATTACTTTTATCCAGAATAACTATCCTGAAAGTTTACCCAAAACAAGATTGGAGCATAAGGATAAATTTGCGGGTTTGTAGATTGTCAGTCTGAGCTTGCCGAAGTCTTTTAAAAATACTTCAACAAGCTCAGTGTGACAAGTTTCGAATACTATTTAAACATACCTTTTAGCTTTGCTAATTTCTCCTGCAAATCGCCATCGGCATCTTTTTTTTCTGGCTTGGGCTTAGAATTAGATTTTCCGGTTTGAGGTTTAAAATCTTGCTTTGATTTTTGCTCCTTCGGCTTCGGGCTTCGGTCTCCAGATTTCGGACTGTTTTCAGTTTTCATCGATAAGGAAATTCGCTTACGAGCTGCATCAACTTCCATTACCGTAACTTCTACTTTTTGATGTACTTTAACAACATCATTTGGATTTGCCACAAAACGGTTGGCCAATTGGCTGGTATGCACTAAGCCATCTTGATGAACACCGATATCAACAAAAGCGCCAAAATTGGTGATATTGGTTACAATGCCAGGTAGTTTCATGCCTATTTTTAAATCAGCAATTTCGTTTACACCATCCGTAAAGCTAAAGGCTTCAAAAGCTTCTCGCGGATCACGGCCTGGTTTGGCCAATTCTTTTAAAATATCATTTAAAGTAGGTAATCCAATTTCTTCAGTAACATATTGTTGTGGCTTAATCTGTTTTTGTAATTGGGTATCCTTCATTAATGCAGAAACAGTTGTGCCTAAATCTTTGGCCATTTTATCAACCAGGGAATAACGTTCGGGGTGTACGCCGCTGGTATCCAGAATATTATCAGCATTGCGAATGCGTAAAAAGCCTGCTGCTTGCTCATAAGCTTTATCGCCCAGGCGAGGGACTTTTTTTAAGCTTTCGCGATTTTTAAAGGCGCCGTGTGTATTTCTATATTCAACAATATTTTGCGCCAATGTTGGTCCTAAACCAGAAACATAAGCCAAAATTTGTTTCGATGCAGTATTCAGCTCTACACCAACAGCATTTACTGCACTGATTACAGTATCATCCAAACTGGCCTGCAATTTATTCTGATCGACATCGTGTTGGTATTGGCCGACACCGATAGATTTCGGATCGATTTTTACCAATTCAGCCAAAGGATCCATTAATCTACGACCGATGGAAACTGCACCACGAACAGTGATATCTTGTGTCGGAAATTCGGTTCTTGCTACTTCTGATGCCGAATAAATGGAGGCTCCACTTTCATTTACCATCACGATGGTAACATGCGGCAAATTTAAGTTTCGAATAAAAGATTCTGTTTCTCTGCCTGCAGTTCCATTACCAATTGCAATAGCTTCTATATGATGCTTTTCGCAAAGCTGTTGAATGGTAAATTCAGCATTTTTTACGTTTCCTTGTCCGGTATGTGGGTAAATAGCCGTGTTTTCCAATAATTGCCCTTGTTTATCCAGGCATACTACTTTACATCCAGTACGGAAACCAGGGTCGATGGCCAATACATTTTTTTGTCCCATTGGGGCAGCCAATAATAACTGACGAGCATTTTCTGCAAAAACACGGATGGCTTCTTCATCTGCTTTTTGCTTGGTTAACACCCGAAGTTCTGTTTCCATTGCAGGTTCTAGTAAACGTTTGTAACCATCTTCTAAAGCCTGCTGAACCTGTTTTGAAGCTCCATTGTTTCCTAAAACAAACTGATTTTCCAATAGCTCTATTGCTCCTTCTGCAGGTGGCAAAGCATCAAGTCTTAGAATCAACTCCTTCTCGCCACGGCGCATGGCCAAAACACGGTGTGATGCCGCTGTTTTTACAGGCTCATGCCAATCGAAATAGTCTTTATATTTAATTCCTTCTTCTTCTTTTCCTTTAATCACTTCAGCTTTAAAAGCTGCTTTATCGTGAAAATACAAACGCATTTTTGTGCGTGCTTCTGCATTTTCCGAGATCATTTCTGCCAT
The DNA here is from genome assembly GCF_920984735.1 of Pedobacter sp. Leaf250. Taxonomy (GTDB): domain Bacteria; phylum Bacteroidota; class Bacteroidia; order Sphingobacteriales; family Sphingobacteriaceae; genus Pedobacter. The sequence continues at coordinate 114,441 of NZ_CAKLBU010000013.1, forward strand.
GATGTCTCTGGCTCCAGCTAAAGCCTCTTCCAAAGAATTTACCCCTTTTTCTGCGTCGATAAATTTATCCGCTTCAGCCTCTAAATTGAAATTCTTTTGATCAAAAATCTGCAAGGCCAATGGCTCTAAACCCTTTTCTTTTGCTATTGATGCCCGGGTTTTCCGTTTTGGTTTGTAGGGCAGGTAAATATCTTCCAGAAGAGATATGGTTTCTGCTTCGTTGATTTTCTTTTCAAGTTCTGGTGTCAGCTTACCAAGTTCGGTCATCGATTTTAAAATCGCTTCGCGGCGTTTATCCAGATCACGCAACTGAATTACCTTATCGCGGATTGCCGCCACCTCAACCTCGTCTAAACTTCCGGTTAATTCTTTTCGGTAACGTGAAATAAAGGGCACTGTTGCACCTTCATCCAATAAATTTACAGTTGCTGTAACTTGTTTTTCTGCAATTTTTAATGCTGCAGCTATGATTTTATGGTGAGCTAACATATCAAGATTTTCAATTTTAAAGGGAGCAAAGCTAATCAGGATTTACGGAATTTAAGGGTTTTTAAAATCAAGTTTTCCACCGGAAAATGTGAGGAAATTTTATCGAATAAAATTGTACGTGAATATAATTTCGCAAGATCATAAAAATTTGAAAAGCAATATCAGCAGGCAAATTAATGTTCGTCTGGCTTTCCGCTAAATGCCCGATAAAGAATCGGGCGATACCGCTGCAATCCAGTTTAGGTGGATAGGTAAATGCAACTATCTGCAGTTGCAAAGCTTATCTAATTCTAACCCGTTCTGAAGATGGCATTCTGGCTTAAAACTTCATTACCATTGCGCTTTAGCCGATGGTAATCAAATAATAAAAATGGCCTGTTATAACAGGCCATTTCATTTAATACATTAAGAATATCGTTGGTTTTTTATGAAGATCAATTTCTTCTTTACGCCAGTTATACACGCTTTGAGTTTTTATAAATTCATCTTCAGCGGTGAGGTTGCTGGCCACACAAATTTGGGTGTTCGATTTACAGCTTTTCAGTACTTCTTCAAAAAGCTGGTTGTTGCGAAACGGTGTCTCAATAAAAATCTGCGTTTGTTTATATCGGCTTGCTGATAAATCTAAATCCTTAATACGTTTTGTACGTTGCTCCTTATCTATGGGTAAATATCCCCAAAAAGCAAAGCTTTGGCCGTTAAAACCCGAGGCCATCAATGCCAGTAAAATAGAGCTTGGCCCAACTAAAGGCACTACTTTTATTCCCCTTTTATGTGCTTCGGCAACAATATCTGCACCAGGGTCGGCAATGCCAGGGCAACCTGCTTCGCTCATTAAGCCAACATCTTTACCTGCCTGAAGCTCACTAAAAAACTGCCCTAAATCTGTACGATTATGTTTGCCGTAATCATGAACGATTAAATCTTTTTGTGGAGTTTTCAATCCTGCTTCCTTTAAAAAGCGGCGAGCTGTTTTGCTGTTTTCTACAATATAGGTGTCAATTTGATTAATAGTATCAACCAAATAAGGGGTAAATGTTTTATGTGCTACCTCTTCAGCTAGAGGAACAGGAATAAGATATAAAGTGCCGTTCTGCATGGTACAAAAATAGCTACAATAAACAGAATTTTAGTTTTAAAGTTTTGCGCTGTAGCAATATAATCTTTTTTGTAAACACAGGTGTAGCAAATTTTATTTCTAAATGACTTATTTTCTGCACAATTATAATGTACTTAAAACGTTAAATAATAGTTAAATATGCCTCCAAAAGCAATATTTGGCAGAAAACTAAAAAACTATGCAAGCATATTAAACCTTGTAAATTTTTGGTTCTCTAATTGATACACACACATTAGGTTATTAAAATAAACACACAAATGAAAACACTGAAATCTGCGGCAATTGTGCTGGGGCTTTTTACGCTCCTTGCCGGAACCACAACCCTAGTCAGGGCACAAGACTATCAAGACAATTACCAGGATGATGGTTACAGCACTGGAAATATTTCAATGCAAACCTTTTACGATGAACTTAGTCCGTATGGAACCTGGATTCAGGATGCGCAATATGGTTACGTTTGGCGTCCTGATGTAGACCAGAACGAATTCCGCCCATATTATACAAATGGCCGATGGGCAATGACTGAATATGGAAATACCTGGGTTTCTAATTACGATTGGGGATGGGCACCTTTCCACTATGGTAGATGGGTGATTAACAGTTACCGCCAATGGATTTGGTTGCCAGATACCAATTGGGGACCAGCTTGGGTAGATTGGAGAAGTGGAGATGGTTATTACGGTTGGGCACCAATGGCTCCAAGCATCAACATAAATTTAAGTTTCGGACGCCGTTATTCTGTTCCTGAATTTTGCTGGAATTTTATTCCACAAAGAAATATTTATATCAATACTTTCCCGAGATATGATTATGGAAGGAATAATGTTTACATCCGCAATACCACCATCATCAACAACACTTATGTGTATAACAGAAGAAGTTATTATGGTGGCCCAAGGATGGAAGATATCAGAAGAGCTACCAATCGTGATGTAACGGTTTATCGTTATGCGCAAAGCAATCGTCCGGGTGCAAGTAGGGTAGGTGGAAGAGAAGTTTCGATCTACAGACCAAGACCTGAACGCAATGCGGTTGATAATAGAAATGCAGCGCCAAGAAAATATGAACAAGGTAATGCAGGAATAAATAGAGGTGGAAGAAACGAAGGTTTTGCCAACCGCGACCAAAGAGGGGGAAATAATACCAACAATCGTGGAAACAATGATCAAAGGGGCAATAATGATAATCGTTTTGGTTCAAGAAATGATAATCGTACAGGCCAACCAAGTAGGGGTAACGATGCTAATGTAAGCAGAGATAATAATCAACCTAATAATAGAGGTGAAGCTTACGATAGAAATGCCAGCGGCAGAGTAAATCGTGGAAATACAAATGGAATTGAGCAAAGGGGCGATAATGGAAACGTAAACCGAGGTCAAGATCAGCAACGTTTAGATCAAATGCGTCAGCAACGTAGTCAACAAGATCGAATGAGTCAAGATCAGCAGCGTGCTCAACGCGAAGTGAGGGGAAATGACGATCGTTCGCAGCAAATGCAAAGACAGCGTACAGAACAAGCTGCTCAACAAAACGCTCAACGTAATGAGCAGATGCAGCAACAGCGTTCGCAACAGATGGAGCAGCAAAGAGCACAACGCGATCAACAAGCGCAGCAACAACGCAGTCAGCAGGCAGATCAACAACGTGCTCAACGTAATGAACAAATGCAACAGCAACGTTCGCAACAAATGGAGCAACAGAGAGCACAACGCGATCAGCAAATGCAACAACAACGTACTCAGCAGGCTGAACAGCAAAGAGCACAGCGTGATCAGCAGGCACAGCAACAACGCTCACAACAAGCTGAACAGCAAAGAGCGCAACGCGATCAACAAATGCAACAACGTCAAGAGCAAAGAAGAACTGAATCAGCGCCTCAACAACAAAGAGGTGGTGGCGAAAGAAGTGGCTCTGAAGGAGGAAGGCCATCGAGAGGTGGACGAGGATAGATGGATTGAAAGTCCCGATGAAAATCGGGGCTTTTTTTTTATGGGTAATTATTGCCCCGCTGCTTCATGTAAACGGCTCAAATCCTTTTCACGATAAGAGCTTTCGGCATTTGGATGAATATTTTCTGGGTCTAAAAGATAGGTTTCAATGCCGAGTTCCAGGCCGAATTTTATTTCAGATTCTGCATCATCGCCAATAATTAAAATATCATTTTTATTAAAATCGTATTTTTCAATCAGTTCTATAAAGGCTTGTTTCTTATTTGATACAGCAACATCAACCACACATACCTCTTCGAAATCATCAGCTATACCCAGCATCTTAACTTTCGATTTTTGTTGTTTAGGGAATCCTGCTGTAACAATAAATTTCCTTCCTTTTAGTGCCTTAATATAATGATAATCATCGCTGGGTATTAAAGGTTTTACCACTTCTCTGTTGGCCAAAAAATCAACGGTTTTATCCATTACTGCTTTAGAAAAGTTATATTTCTCTGCAACTTTTAAAAATGGAGTTCTCAGCATTTCTTCTTTTGCTAATTGGTAATCATCATCAGCAATAGCTAAATTTTGTTTATCCAGAAGATCATATAAATCAGTCATTAAAATCATCTTGTTTGGTTTGGTAAAGTAGATGGTATTATCAAGATCAATAAAAAATATTTGCTTCATTATGGATTGGTTTTTGTAAGATGAAAAAAATTAAAACACCACAAGGTTAATTATGTTTAATTACTAAATAGCAAACATCATGAAAAAAGAGACAAAAATTATAGTAGGCGTATTGGCCGGAGCAGCATTAGGCGCAACCATAGCATTAGCATTATCATCAGATTCTACTAATGATTTAAAAGGTAAAGTATCAGATTTTTTTGCTGATTTGCTAGATGCATCAAAAGATAAATTAGCTGGTATAGCAGATAAGGCTTCTGGTTTAGCTGATAAAGCTGCGGGTGTTGCAGATAAAGTTAAAGATAAAATTGCCGAAGTAAACGCTTAAAGAATTGGAAATGCCGGAAATATCCGGCATTTTTATTTCAATATTCTAACCACACCTAAATGAAGATTGCCTTTCATGGTGCTGCCCGTACAGTTACAGGAAGTAAGCACCTCATTACTTTAACTAATAATACCCAAATATTATTGGATTGTGGACTTTTCCAGGGAATGGGCCACGTTACCGACAAGCTGAATGATTACTTTGGCTTCGATCCTAAAAAAATAACTTATCTTATTTTATCTCACGCTCACATCGATCATTGCGGATTACTCCCAAAATTGGTTGCCGATGGTTTTGAAGGAAAGATTTTTTGTACACCAGCAACGATGGACTTAGCCAGAATCCTCATGATGGATTCTGCAAAAATTCAAATGCAGGATGCTGAATATTTAAACCGACATTTAGGGGAAGGAGAAGAGATGGAAGAAGCGCTTTACACTGAAGAAGATGTAACCAAAACGCTTAGCCAAATGAAGATTGTGGAGTATGAGGAAGATTTCGAAATTGATGAAAACATTCGTTTAAAACTTACTGATGCCGGACACATTTTGGGTAGCGCCGCCGTACATTTAACCATTACTGAAGATGGTAAAACTCAAAGAATTACTTTCTCTGGAGATGTTGGCCGTTATGGCGATTTACTTTTAAAAAGCCCACAACAATTTGATCAGGCAGATTATATTTTAATGGAATCTACTTATGGAGATTCACTTCATAAAGATTTAGATCCTATCGAAGATATGCTTTTCGAAGTCATCAATCATACTTGTAAGGTTAAAAAAGGTAAAGTTATTATTCCTGCTTTTGCGGTGGGGCGTACGCAAGAACTGCTTTATGCATTAAATGGTTTGGAATTGAAAGGTAATTTACCTGATGTACCCTATTATATAGATAGTCCATTATCGTCAAAAGCTACAGAAATTTTAAGGAATCATCCTGAAGTTTACAATAATGGTGTAAAGCAGGTATTAAAGGTTGATCATGATATTTTCGGTTTTAAAGGGTTACGTTTTATCGAAAGTGTGGAAGAATCGAAGAAATTAAATGAAGATCCCCGACCATGTGTAATCATTTCCGCTTCAGGCATGGCCGATGCGGGACGAGTAAAACACCACATCAGAAATAACATTGGCAACCAGAAAAATACCATTTTAATGGTGGGTTACTGCGAGCCAAATTCGCTTGGCGGTCAGTTAATTGCCGGGAAAAAAGTAGTAGAGATTTTTAGAGATTCTTATGATGTTAAAGCTGAAATACAATCTATAAAATCGATGAGTGCACATGGTGACTATGAAGATTTACTGCAGTTTTTATCCTGCCAGGATTCTGCAAAAGTAAAGCAACTTTTCTTGGTTCATGGAGAGTACGAAGTGCAACAGAATTTTGCCACCCGCTTAAAAGATCATGGATTTAAGCATGTAGCCATTCCTGAATATCATCAGGAATTTGATCTCGATCCGGCCCAGCCCGAAGGAGATGGAGCCAAAATCGCATAGTATCTCTTTTTAACCTCAACTTTGAACTTTTAACCTACAACTTTCAATTATCTTTGCCCCATGGATGTTTTTGGTAAAGCGCTAACTGATATTTACGAAACTGGCGAGGCGGATATACTTTGGTTGCATAATTCTTATGGCGAAGCAGAAGAGATGCCATTAGAATTTTTCTTTCGTGATGATGAAGATATGCCGGTATTGGAACTTCAGGCATTAAAAATGTGCGAAGGAAGGGTTTTGGATATTGGTGCGGGTGTTGGCAGTCATGCTTTGCTTTTACAAGCTTTTAATATCGATGTTACCGCGATAGATGTTTCAGAAGCTGCGGTTAACATTATGAAAAATCGTGGAGTAAAAAAAGCATTGCTTCAGGATGTGTTTACCTATAACGAAAAATTTGATACCATTTTAATGTTGATGAATGGAATAGGCCTTACCGGAACATTGGCTGGCTTTAAAGATTTTCTCATCAAAATAAAAGATTTAGTTAACCCTGATGGACAAGTAATTTTCGATTCATCAGACATTTCATATCTGTATGAAGATATGCCAAAACCAAAAAATCAGTATTATGGAGAAGTTTCTTATCAGTATGAATATAAAGGTGAGAAAGGAAACTGGTTTAATTGGGTTTATGTGGATGAGGAAACGATAAAAACCATTGCAAGGGAAACAGGCTGGGATTGTGAAATGATATTTGATGATGGAGAAGACCAATATCTGGTAAAACTGACTTTAGCGGCTCATTAACTTACCAAGTTTAAAAAGCTGATTTGCTTAGGTGCAATTTTTGTAGTTTCAAGAATAAATTCCATTGTAACTTACGAAGTCTCGCTGCGTTTTAAACTGGCGAGACTTCGTAATTTGAAATTTAAAAGCTGAAAAATGTTTGTCTGCCACCAACTTTCTGACCAAAATTCTGGATGTTATAGGTTAATGTTAACATTCCGTATCTGCCCAAATTGTTTGTTTGGTAATCAATTACACTGTTTCCTGTAATTTCAACAGAGCGCCTCACATTACTCTGCAAAATATCATTTACCGCAAATTTCAATTGTAATCTGTCATTTTTCATAAATAGATAAGTTACCGCCGCATTCCATAGTTTAATGTTGTTATTATAACCTGCAATCTGTTGTGTATTAGCGGTTATTGCAAAATTGGTTTCGAATACCACTTTTTTAGGATACCTAATAATGAGTTCTGATGTGCTGTTTTGGGTATTGTAGCTCAAATCTGTATAAAAATCATCCTGATAACGGCTGCGGTTTAAACTAATGGAATAAGATTGGTTTAGCTCTACAACATCATTCAGGTTTAATTTTACACTACCATTCGGACCCACATAAAATACGTTTGCATCACTTCTGATATCATTAATAATTACTGGTGTATGATTGAAGTTGGCCCAAAAACCCAATCCAACTTTTAAAGTTGTTTTGTTAATTTTAAAATCCTTCGATCCGTTGGCTCCACCATTGAAACTATAAATTCCGCTTACGTTTATTGGCGTAACTGTTTGCACACCATTGCTAATACTCGTGGTATTTACGATGCCATTTTTTGTGAAGTTTCCATAACCGTATAAATTGTAATTGACTAAATTTTTAGGATCATATTTATACATATTTAAACTCAACCTTTGCGTTCTGGCGGGCAATAAATTAGGGTTTCCGTTTCTGATGTATAAGGCATTTGTATTATCGGCAACGGGTTGCAAATAATTTACATTGGGCTCTGTAAATCTGGCATCGTAATTCAGTCTGAAGATTTTATAAACCAATTGGAAAGTTGGCCAAATGAAATTATAACGTTGATCGATATTTGCGTTATTGCTAAAACGGTTATTGAGTAAAATATAATTGTGTACAATACCCGGCTGGATATTAAAATCCTTCGTTATTTTGTACCTAAGGCTTAAGTTTGCATTTGTTTTGAACCCATTTTGCTCTACCGTTTGGCTTAAACTCGGGATTGCAATATCATACAACTGATTGGCCGGATTTCTGTAAAAAGTGCTTAAAGCATTTTCGTTGTTCAAAATATTTCCACTCAAATCAATTTTAAAACTTAGCTTTTTACTAATCGGTTCACTATAATTGGTATAAATGAACGATCTAAAATTTTCGACCTGATTGTTCCTTAACTGATCTATTTCAGAAGTTGATGGCGTGATGAAAAAGTTGCTATTGCTACGGTTATAATTTAATGTTGGGTTTGGAGTGGTAGATATATCGAAACCTATATTAAATGATCGTCCAGCTTTTGCAAAATCTTTGCTTAAATCAGCCACAAGCTGATATTTGTTAGAAGATGAATTTCTGTTGTTTACATTTTGCAAATTATTAACCAACTGGCCTGCAGCATTCGTATTTGTTGAAAAATTAGTGCTAATGGAATTATTTGAATTTAAAACGATAAATGGCTCAATGGTTAATTGTGTGAGTGAATCGATTTGCCAGTCTAATTTACCAGCAATATTATGCTTTAGCGTTAAAGCGTTTGTATTTTCATTCGCATTGGTAATCAATCGATCGTTGCCCAAAGTTTGGTTGGTATTGGTTAATCGCTCCAGTAAATTATCGTTACGACCGAAAAAATATTGTGTATTAAGTTTTATACCTTTCTTGGTTAGGGTATTAAAATTAAAACCGCCGCCCGATGAAGTTTGTACGCCACTAAAACTTCCTCCAAAACTAATTCCGTTAAACTCGAAATAACCACCCGAGCTCATCATCATGGAATTTACTCCACTGCGGTTAAAACCACCAATGCGTTGCACATCATTCGGATTAAATCCTGGTTGGTTGATGTTGTTGCCATAAGCTAAAATGCTTACCTGTGTAGTGTCGCGGAAAAAGTTCATTAATCCGCCAGCCTGATAAAGCTCTTTAACACCTCCACCAGCGTACAGTTTTCCAAAAGCCCCCTTTTTAATTGCTTTTTTTAACTTCAGGTTGATGATTTGAGGTATTTCTGCCGCAGTTAAATCCGGATCTCTTCTTTTCGCTTGTTTATCATCTACTACCTGAACCTTATCTATGATATTTGCAGGTAGGTTTTTTGTTGCGATTTGCTGGTCGCCACCAAAAAATTCCTTTCCATCAACAAGAATTTTGCTAACCGCTTTGCCATTTACCATAATAGAACCGTCTTCGGCAATTTGCACCCCTGGAAGCTTTTTCAACAAGTCTTCAACCACTGCTGATGGAAGTGTTTTAAAGGATTCTGCATTAAATTCGATGGTATCCTTTCGCACAATAACTGGCGGTCTTTCGGCTACAATGTTTACTTCGTTTAAATCGTTCGATTTAGTAGAGAGGTACAGTGTTCCTAAATTTATAGCGGGATTCTCCGCTGTAACCAAAACTTCTGTGCGGTAGGTGCCGTATTGCCAGGCAGAAATTACTAATCGGTATTTAATCCCGGTTTGAAGGTTATTAATTTTAAAAGTCCCTTTATCATCCGAGAGTTTGTAGGTGGTTAATACGCTATCGCCAGTTTTGTAAACCGAAACAGTAGCATAATTTAAAGTGGTTTTGTGGTTTGCACTGTCGGCCAAAATTCCAGTGATGCTACCGTTCTTCTGGGCGAAGAGATTTAAAAAGAATAGGCAAAACAAAATTGAGAGTAAAAGCTGCTTCATATAAAATAAATAAAGGATGTTTGGCTAAATTAATGTTGAAGTTTAAATGGTTTTAAAAAATGTGACGAATCCCATTTGATATGTGATGAATTTAAATTCTCCATTCATTTGACACCAAAGAATAGATAATGTTGCATTATTTAAATTTCAACTAAATCTTTAGGTAAAGATGATTTTATATTTGGTTAATTACAAATGCAATCAAAAAAATTACAAAACAAAAAATCCTCAAAGACCAAACTTTGAGGATTTAAACTAGTGGATGAATTTATTTTAAATCGTTATAGTTGATGATTTTAACCTCAGAATTTTTCGCTAAAATTTCTTCCATCCAAACCCGGTGTGCGGCTCCTACACCAACAACTACTCGTTTGGCGTTTTTAGCTTTAGCCTGTTCTATAATATTTTTGCACATGCCTTCGTTTCTGTTTACCCATTGAGCCACCATGTCTTTTAAATTTTCGGTTGGGAAACCAGCGTAGCCATAAAATTTACGACCGCCATAAAAATTCCAGGCTTCAATCAATTCTCCATATTTTTCAGTAGCCATTCCTGCATATTCATCAGCCGAAAATTTCTTTTCCTCCTCATTGCTGTAAACCCAATATTTATCTATTGCGCTCATGGTTTTACCTTCTGGCGATAACGAATCTGCTTTGGCTTTTTGTGCCAATACCTTATAGGCAGAATCCATTTTGCCCCAAGCCTGGCCCCAAGCTTTATCATAAGTTTGGCAATCCATATTATAGATTTGATTCTGGCCAAGTTGATAGATCAACGGAAAATATATTTTGTTGTATTCACTTCCTGGCCTGATGATCCCAAGTTTTTTTAGCGAATCAAGGCTGCCAAACATTTCTGAATACTCTTTTTCTTCTCCCTTCCCAAACCTAGATTTCATATGGTTTTCCAAGACAAACATTTGATAGTCGAAATTCCCCCTGTCCCATGTTTTGGCGTATTCAACTGCCAAATTCATTCTGGTTTTATGGTAGTATGGATAGGATGCCAATGCCTTCTGATTTTTCTTAATCAAAGTGGTATTGTTTTTTGCTGTTTCAGGATTTAATCTATTGATGTAGTTAACCTTATTTCTAAATGCTTTTTTAGCCCAATGATCATTTTCCAATTTCGCATAATCTTCGGCAGGTAAGTATTCGCCAAAAACCATATCGGGTTTAAAGTTTTTAAGTTTATCAATAATCGCCTGGAAGTTTTGAGTTGATTTAGAATTATCGTGACTTGATGCCACAATTACAATTTCTATTTGATTTTGGGCATTACTCTTAATAGATACACCGATTAAAAGTAGTAATGCAAGGCTAAAGTTAAAGATGATTTTCATAATGAATCTTGTTTTGATTTGTTGATTCAAATATGAGCAGAAGCGCTGTGATGGTATATTTAATTATCCCAATGGCTTAGAATATTATCCAAATGGTTTATGGTGTGAATTATGATGTTCGTCAGCCAAATTTAGGAGTTGAGATAATGCTGGAATAGTTTCATCCCTAAATGAAGATTAATTCATTAACTTTTTATTGAAATCTACGATCAACTTAAAAAGATCATTGTATTCATTAAGTGGTAAAGTTTCTGGTTTATCAAAAACATCATGATAAGCCGATGGACCACCTTGAGTATAAATAAAAAATGCAGGAACACCTTTTTCGGTAAAGAAATAGTGATCACTGTTTGCTGCTTTTCCTCGGGAATTTATTTTGGAGATGTATTTATGCTCAGTGTTGATTTCCTTAAGAACCGAAAATGCCTTTGGGTAAACGGAAGCATTTACAATCGTCACGCCTGCTTCGCCTGTTCCTACCAAATCCAAATTGATTAAGAATTTAATGTTTTTCAATGGAAAGAGCGGATTTTCGGTGTAAAACCTCGAACCCAATAAACCAGCTTCTTCGCCTGCAAAGCAAATAAATCCGATGGAATATGGTTGAGGATTTGCCGCATAGTATTTGGCCAAACTCAATAATGTTGCCACACCGGCAGCATTATCATTGGCGCCAGGAAAGTAGGTGTCTTTTCCCATACCGCCCAAATGATCGTAGTGTGCAGTGATGATTAAAACAGAATCTGGATATTTTGTACCCCTGACCAAACCGCAAATATTTGACGCTTTAAAATCGGGAATAAACTTATTTTCAATGTCGACATTTATCTGCTTTGGAATAGTTGCCAAAGATTTTTTATTGATTTGGATTTGTGTAACCTGACCGACCTCTGTAGCAACCGACCATGTTAATTTATCTTTTAATGCAACCTGTAGCGTTGGACTTGCCTGAAAATTTAAGCTATCGGCTTGCTTTAAGTCTGCTTTCAATTTAACCGTCGGACTTTCGTTATTGATGATGAAATCTTGGCCGGGAATTAACTTTTGGCCATTAATTTCTACCATCATTGTGCCAGGGAAGGTGTTAACTGGAAAGTTAAAAATCTGTTTGTAGCTGGTTCCCAGCGGAATTAAGCCCAGCTTTTTATATTCTGCGGCTATGAAATCTGCAGCTTTTGCCATTCCATCTTTTGTGTAACCACGGCCCCAAAATTCTTTTGCAGTAAGTTTATTTACCATTTTTCTGGTGTAAACAGAATCTTGAGCGGAGACGCTAAGAGTTGAAAACAGGATGATAATGCAAATGTATTTTTTCACTTTGATACAATTTGGTTGTGGCTACGGTTCTGCTAATGTGTTGCGAGTTAAAATTAGGCAAAAAAAATGGTTGGCTGCAAAAGCAACCAACCAAGGTTTAGTATGTATGGCTCCTGGCCACAAAGATAAATGATTGATAATTAATTGCGCATGAATCAGTTCATAGTATAACAATTACTTCACCAAATATGGTTGTAAAGCAGTTTTAATTTTTTCTTTATTTTGGTTGGCTGTCCACTTTTCTTTGATCGATTGATCGCCTAAACTGAATAATGTTTCATATAGCAATTTACCATTTACGTTGGTTTGAACTTTGAAATTAGTATTAGAAGTTTTGGCTAAATCGGCCCAAACATCACGTACATCTGCCCAATATGTTTTTTGGCTGTCCCACCATTTTTGCGCATAAGCAAACTTTGCAGCATCAATTTTGGTAAATTCTTCGTAACCTTTCTCTACTGCGATCAATTTATCTCCTTGAGGTGTGCGAACCACTTTTTTGTTATCCTGCTCAAACATCCAACCATCTTTTGTAATGGTAATTCGGCTTCCGCGATTTAATACGTTATAATCTTTACGAACTGTAGATTCTCTTCTTGGTAGGGGAGAATCGGTTTCGCTTTGCCATGCATCGCGACCGCCAACGTGGCTCCAGGTTCCATACCCCTGGTAACGAGGACTATCATCAACCTGATAAACTTTTTGTGTCCATTTGCCTTTAACATCTGCAGGGTTTAGGGTAACCTTTTTCCAGGCATTATCTTGAGTATAAAGCATAATTTCTGGATCTTCATAAGTCCAGTCTTGACGCCAATGCTTAATTACAGTAGAATCATTAATTGCCAGCATGTGCTGGATTACAATTCTTTTTGGTTCATCGATAATTACTTCTGCCCACTCGTTGCCATGGCTTCTGTAAGGTTTGCTAAAAGTGTAGTTCGGATCGGGTGAGGTAACTTCGCCATAGTTAAAGTTTACTTTATAAAATCCAGCCAATGATTTTATAGCTTTTCTATCTTGCTCGAGTTTATCTTGAGCTTGGGCACCTACAGTTAAAAAGACTGTAAAGACTAAAATTAGGTTTAAAATTTTCATTGTATAATTTATTGTGGTTTTATTTTATTGGGTTGTTGCCGCTGGTTTTTTCTTTTTTTTATTCCGTCCAATCCAGATTAATACACCTGTAACTGGCATACTAGCTGCAATTAAACTAGCCAAAAAAGCAATGATTTTTCCGGGTAGGCCAGCAATTGCACCAACATGGATATCATAATTCATGCGCATTATTTTATCGGCAACTGATGCATTTTTCAACTTACCGAAAACATGTTTTACTTCAATCTCTTTCAATGTATGTTGATCATAATACCTGTAATCAGCTTTCCAATAGGTATCACTATCTGGATTTTTGGCTACTTCTATAGATGCTTTTTCGTTTTCAGGAATATGTACATCCAAACTGCCATTAAATTTTGGATCAGCATCGATATAAGATTTCCAGATTTGATCGGCAGCAGAAGCATTTAATTTTAGCTTAGTATTTCTAGTTGTATCTGAATAGGTTTCTTCGAATTGATTGAGTGTTTTGCCTCCAGAACTCACAAAGTACACTGATTTAGCAAACCATTGGAAACCCATCACCATACCAGATAAGGCGATGAAAATAATAATCCAAGTGATGTAGAAACCCAACACATTGTGAAAATCGTAGTTTACCCTTCGCCATTTTGCATTCCATTTTATGGTGAAACGTTGTTTGGATGCGGCTTTGTTTTTTGGCCACCACAAAATCAATCCCGAAAACAGCAAAATTACAAATAAGAGCGTAGCCGTAGTAAGTATAGGTTGGCCAATTTCTGGTGGTAGCCACAAATAATAATGCCCCATAATCACGATCCTAAAGAAATCGTCGTTCATGTTTTTGACTTTGATAACCTCACCCGTGTATTGATTTACGAATACGATATAATAATATTCTGGGTCGAAATTGTAGTAAACCACTTGCGTTGCCTTGCCTGGTTGATAGGTAACACTGTGGGCATGTTTATTTGGTAAGGCTTTATCCGCTATTTGTTTTAATTGCGATGGCGGTAATAATGGCTGGCTTTGTACTGCTAATTTTCGGTAAGGTTGACTGAAATATTCGATTTCTTTTTCAAAGGCTAAAATACAACCCGTTATCCCCAAGAAACACACAAACAGCCCGGAAATTAATCCGAGCCATAAGTGTATTCTTCCCATCCAATATTTAAAGGTTTTATTTTTTTTCTTGTCAGACATGAACGCTGATTAAAATTTATAAGCTACACTAACTCTAAAGTTTCTTGGCGCTTCTGCTTGCCAGGAATAGACCGCTTGATTATAATCTGGAGCATTCCAGTAGCCAGTATAGTACGAACCACTGTATAAATATTTATCCAGAATATTAAAAACATTAGCGTTGATTTTCAATTTCCTGTTTCCCCAAAATAAACCTCCATCTAATTTAAAATAATCAGGTAAATTTTGTTCAGGGTTGGTTGGGCTGAAATTGGCTGTAGCACGATCGGCCAGGTAAGTGAAGCCTCCTGAAATTCCGAAGCCTTTTAGTGCACCATTTTGCAAAGTGTAGGTTAGCCAGGCATTAGCTGTATGTTTAGCAAAGCCAGGGACTACCTGCCCCACAAAAAGAATATCAGTTACCGCACCATCGGCTACCTCCGTAACTTTACCATCGGTATAGGCATAATTTGCAATCAGGTTTAATCCTTTAGTTAATTCTCCACGAATATCAAATTCTATACCTTGGGCTTGTTTTTCCCCTACTACGATGCTAAAGTTTTCGCCTGCCTGGTTAAATGGATCGGCAGCAAGTTCATTTTGTTTGGTAATTCTATAGGCAGATAAAGTGGTATTCCATCGACCGTTAAACCAATCTTTCTTAATTCCGATTTCTTTATTATTGCCTGTAATTGGTTTCGGTGTAGATGCATCACGCAATAACCCAGATTGCGGAGTAAAAGCCTCGTCGTAAACGGCATAAACTGATGTGTTTTTATCAACCGAAACACTTAAGCCAACTCTTGGCGTTACATGTTTGGCTTTATCTGGCGCACCACCCCAGGCCGATTGGCTAACATATGTATATCGGCCAGCCAAGGTTAAACGAATTCTGTTTTCCCAAAAACCCAATTCATCCTGAAGGTAACCGCTTAAATACTTTTGATCCATTAAACCGCCTGCAGCAAACGCTCTTGCTGATAAGCTTGCCGAGCGATCGAAATTTGGATAACCATTTGATGGAAAGCCATAGTTCGGATTGGCTAGGTTAAATGGCGATGATGCTGCATCTAAATCGTGAGATTGACCCCAATCTGCCATGTAATCTTTCATGCCGCCATCAAAACCTGCTAAAATACGATGTACAATTCCACCGGTTTTTACAGTTCCGTTCACAAATACCTGTGCCAGTTTCATCGAACTTTCTGCATCCCAAATCCCAATATTTCTAATCAATGTTCCATTTGGGTAAACAGCTGATGGCCATGAACTCGAACCAATTTGTAAATATTTATAATAAGCAGCCTGTGCTGTTAATTTCCAGTTCTGACCAAGTTGTTGTTGCAAATTTAAGGTTAAGCTATGGTCGTTAATACGGGTGGGTTGTACGCCAGGTTGCGTTAATGTGAAATCTCTCGGCAGGGTTGCATAACCTGTAGTGCTAAACAAATAGTAAGAACCTACCTCGGTCATTTTTGCATTTTGTAAGGTGTATTCTGCAGTTAGTTTGGTGCTGGGAGTAATCTGATAACTCAAAACCGGAGCAAAACTAAATCGATTGTTTTCTTCATAAGGTCTGAAAGATCCTTTGCTTTGCGCAGCTGCATTTAGCCTAAATAAGAATTTACCATCCGATGTTAGTTTATGGTCTAAATCTACAGTCGTTCTAAATAAATCGTAACTGCCTGCGGTAAATGAAACTTCTCCCTGGTTTAAGCCTGTTGGCTTTTTGGTTACCACGTTATATAAACCACTTGGATCGCCATTGCCCAACATAAAACCTGCCGGACCTTTAACAAACTCGATATGATCTACAAAACTCATATCTTCTGTTAATGGACCCCAATATGAAGACACGATATTAAAACCATTACGCATGGCCTGAATTTGAGATCCACGCATGGTGATGTTGGTATACAAATCTCCCCAATGCTCCAAACGAACAGCACCACTTACATTTCTTAATACACCATCGCTCATGCTAATCAACTGTTGATCTTTAATCGCCTGGCTACTTACAACCTGAATATTTTGAGGTGCTTCCAGTAAAGGTTCGTTTAGTCTTAAAGTAGCCGATGGTAAACTGATTTTATATTTTTCATTTATTCCGGCAATCGTAACTTCTTCTAAAGCCTGATCATTTTCTACTAAAACAAAATTTACTATCCTGTTTTCACCAGCAACTAAAGTAATTGTCTGCTCTGAAGGATTTATTCCAACAGCTGAGGCTTTGATGATATAGGTGCCAGGTTTTACACGGTTAATGGTGTATTTTCCATCTTCATCAGTTGTTGTTCCCTGACCTTTACCTTTAAGTCTGACTGATATATAGGCAGCTGATTTGCCATTTGATGTTGTTACAACTCCTTTAATGGTACTTAATTGCTGTGCAAAGGATACTAAGCTAATAAATGTGAATAGAAACGTTAAACAATAGGGTTTGATTTTGTGCATGTTAAATTTATTTGGATTAATTCTAAACAGCCGCAAAATAACGGTACAAATTTTTATTATCCAAATTATTTTGAACAATTCTAAATAAGAGTAAAAGATTTAACATTTAACCAGATGTAATCCAAAGATTAATTATGATGGTTATAGAAGCAAAAAAAAGGATTGCCAATAATTCGACAACCCTTCGAACGGTTATTTTTTGGGGTAAAATTTTTATTTAACCATAAGTACGATTAAGTTAAGCGGTCGCTCTGTATCATTGGTTGGATTTATTAAACCACCGCAGATAATATCGTAATGATATCCGGCAACTAACGTAGTGCTTTCTGAACTAACTTTTGTAATACCGCTAGTGGTCTCCTTTGCTTCGAACGTAAGTGTTCCGGGCGATATTGCTATAAATCCACTCGATGTTTTATAAGTCTTATTGCTGATTAATAATGTAGTTTCGCCTGTTTTGAATAGATCAAGCGCTGGTGCATCGGGCGATAAATTAATTAAACGAACGTAAGCTTTATCTACAGCGGGTAAACTCAAATCATCAGTAACAAGTAAGCCATCTAATAAACCAGGTTTGTTAATTAAATAAAAGCTGTTGTACGTACTTGGGTTTAAAGTAAAACTTTTGGTCAGTAAACTTTCAGCATTGTTTTCTGAAGTAAATTTAACGGTGCTTACACCAGCTGAAACCGTTCCAAAAGCGGTTGATCCGCCATAAGGTAAGGCCGCCGAACTTACTGATGTGCTATTTAAAAAAGGATAGTAGGTAGCCAGAGTTGGTGCTGCATTAATAACCCTGATATAACTTAGAGAGCTGTCGGTTTCCTCTTTTTTACAAGCACCTAATAATGTTAAAATCAATAGAAAAATGGCAGGGGCAAAGACTAGTGTTTTCAATTTGGATAGGGAAAAATTTTTCATCAATTTTTAGTTTTTTTTAATGTTTAACGGATACTATTTAAACGGCATCGAAAATGAATTCGCTACAACTATGCAAATATTGGGAATGAGCATTTGATGGGTTGTTAAATCGTGTTAATGCTTGTTAAACTTTAATTGTCGATTTTAACAATGTTAATTTTAGTAAAAAATCTTATTTGAGAATGATGCTTGGTAAAACAAAAAAAGGAGGTAGCTGTTCATCTAAAGTTTACCTAACCATTTAGTAATCTTAACATTAAATACTCATTGCATTTATAATTTCGATCAACCATCAAATCCTAAAAAAAATGATAAAAAAAATCTCAAAATTAGCCTTAATCTCGTTAGGCGTAATTTCGCTATCATCTTGTGGCAATTCTTCAAAAGATAAATCTGACGA
Organism: Pedobacter sp. Leaf250; assembly: GCF_920984735.1. Lineage (GTDB taxonomy): Bacteria > Bacteroidota > Bacteroidia > Sphingobacteriales > Sphingobacteriaceae > Pedobacter. The sequence continues at coordinate 132,837 of NZ_CAKLBU010000013.1, forward strand.
TGCAGATACTACCATCACAAAAAGTGAAACCATCATTAAGCATGGCGCAAAAGCTGAAAACGGGCCCGAAACTTTTAATTATACCGTTTCTCCAGATACTGCAGTTTTAGGGAAAGCAAAAGAAGCCCTTGTAAAAGTGGTAGAGGCTACTTCGGTAAAATTGCAGGACGCAGAAGGGAAATCGACTGGTTCAGAACTAACGGTAAAACTTTTGATTACAAACAAAAGCACTTTGGATGCAAAAAAATACTTTTCGGTATCTGCATCTGATGCAAGGTTGCAACTTGATAATGGTATATCAGTTCCTGGAACTAAAGAAAATGGAAGTGCAGAACCAGAACCTGAAGCATCAACAGAAGCACTTTGGAAATTTCAAATTCCAGCAGATGCTAATCCTTCAAAACTTAACTTTTTCCTGGATGGAACAAGAGTTTCTGTAGGAATTATGAAAGAATAAAATGTAAAATCCCGAGCAATCGGGATTTTTTGTTTCTTTAAAGTTGTATAAAAATGTAAAAAAGTTAAAAAATATTGTGTAACTCAATTTTTATTTAAACCTTTGCACCTCAATAGAGTTAAAGCCGTTATAATACGCAAGAGATGATTAAAAATTTTTTACATAAACTTTCTGTTTTCACAACGCAATTGGCGTTTGGGAAAAGTTTGTTTATTAATCATTTCCAACCCGTATTTTATTATCCCACAAGTCGGCAAAATTTCACTCCACGTATTTAGTACTCCACTAAACGTAACGAGGAATTGATCCTCTCTAAAAACCCAATTAACAAGAATACTTATAATTTTTCGTTAGAAAACGAATGGATATTAACGAATTTATAGTGCAGGTTGCACTTCCTGAACATCGTGTATTTGCAGAACAAATCGTAACCGAGATGGCCGAATCTGCGAAAGCACGTGGTACCGGTATTGCAAAACGTTCTCCTGACTATGTTGCAAATAAAATGCAAGAGGGCAAAGCCGTTATTGCATTCCACAAAGATGGTACATGGGCTGGTTTTTGCTATATCGAAACCTGGAGCCATGGGCAATTCGTTGCCAACTCCGGCTTAATCGTTTCGCCTGAATTTAGAAAAGCAGGTTTGGCACATGCCATTAAAGAAAAGGTTTTTGAACTTTCCAGAAGCTTGTACCCAAAGGCAAAGATTTTTGGCTTAACCACAGGTTTAGCTGTAATGAAAATTAACTCTGATTTAGGTTACGAACCTGTTACTTATTCAGAATTAACACAGGATGAAGAATTTTGGAAAGGCTGCCAAAGCTGCGTTAACTTCGAAATTTTGAAAATGAAGGAACGTAAAAATTGCATGTGTACAGCCATGCTTTACGATCCTGCTACTCAAAAACACGATGCCGCCAAAAAATTCGCCGAGGAGTTACAAAAGAAACCCAAATTATACGAACGTTTTATGCGCATCAAACAACGTTTAGTTGTTAAACCTAAGCCAAAATCAGGCTTTAAAGTATTGATGTTTTTATTTACCCTGTTATTTAATAAATAGTGATGAAAAAAGTAGTTTTAGCTTTTAGCGGAGGTCTTGATACCTCATTTTGTTGTATTTATCTTGCTCAAGATCGTGGTTTGGAAGTTCATTCGGTAATTGTAAATACCGGTGGTTTTTCTGATGAAGAATTACAGGAAATAGAAAAAAGAGCTTATGCTTTGGGTGTAAAATCACATGCAGTGGTAGATGAAACCGAAAGTTATTACGATGGTTGTATTAAATACTTAATCTTCGGGAACGTATTAAAAAACGCAACTTATCCGCTTTCGGTGAGTGCAGAACGTGTTAGTCAGGCTACGGCTATTGCTAACTACGTAAAAAAAATCGGTGCTGATTACGTGGCTCACGGAAGTACAGGCGCAGGTAACGACCAGGTTCGTTTTGATATGATTTTCAATATCATTATTCCAGAGGTTGAAATCATTACGCCTATTAGAGATTTGAAATTATCCCGCGAAGCGGAAATAGAATATTTAGCCGAACATGGTGTTGAATATAGTGCTGAAAAGGCAAGATATTCAATTAACAAAGGCTTGTGGGGAACTTCGGTAGGAGGAAAGGAAACTTTAACCTCTCATGAAACTTTACCAGAAAGCGCCTGGCCAACTCAGGTTTCGGAAACGGAATCGCGTAAGCTGGAATTAACTTTCGAAAAAGGCGAATTGGTGGCCATTGATGGAGAGATTTTAGCTCCGGTAAGAGCGATTCAGAAATTACAAGCGATTGCTCAACCTTTCGGAATTGGTCGTGATATTCATGTTGGCGATACGATTATTGGTATTAAAGGTCGTGTTGGTTTCGAAGCTGCAGCACCAGTTTTAATTATCAAAGCACATCATACTTTAGAAAAACATACGCTAACGAAATGGCAGTTAAGTTGGAAAGAGCAATTGTCTTCTTTCTATGGCAACTGGTTGCATGAAGGCCAATTTCATGATCCAATTATGCGGAACATTGAAGCTTTCTTAGCCGATACGCAGAAAATGGTTAGTGGTAAAGTTTTCATTGAATTAATGCCTTATCGTTTCCAGATTATTGGTATTGAATCGAACCATGATTTAATGAGCAATAAATTTGGTAGCTACGGTGAAATGAACAATGCCTGGAGCGGCGAAGATGTTAAAGGGTTCTCTAAAATCTTCGGTAACCAGGTGATGATTTGGCATAAAGTAAATAGCGAGGCATAGCCTCTGAGGTTTGAGGTATAAAGGATAAAGGCGTAAGTTTAGAACGCCCAAACCTTAAGCCTTAAACCCCAAATCTTAAACCTTTTTAAATATGAAAATTAAAGCAGGAATAATTGGTGGGGCAGGATATACAGGTGGCGAAATGCTCCGTATTCTAATCAACCATCCAAACGCTGAAATTGCTTTCGTAAATAGCACAAGTAATGCTGGAAATTTAATTTCTGATGTACATACCGATTTAATTGGCGATACAGATTTACGTTTTATAAGTGATATTCCCAAAGATATTGACGTGCTGTTTTTGTGCGTTGGTCACGGCGATGCTAAGAAATTCTTAGCTGCAAACCCGATTAATGAAAACATTAAAATCATAGATTTATCTCAAGATTTCAGGTTAACTGCAAATGCAAGTTTTGAAAATCGTGAGTTTTTTTACGGACTTCCTGAGTTAAATCGAGATAAAATTAAAACGGCAAAAAACATTGCCAATCCGGGTTGTTTTGCTACTTGCATTCAATTGGGTTTATTGCCATTGGCCGCAAAGGGTTTAATTAATGCAGAAGTTCATATTAATGCAACTACAGGTTCAACTGGTGCAGGACAAAGTTTAGCAGCAACATCGCATTTTAGCTGGAGAAATAATAATCTTTCGATTTATAAGGCGTTCGAGCATCAGCATCTAAATGAAATAGGTGAGAGCTTATTGCAGTTGCAACCATCACTTTTAGAAAATTTAAGTTTCATTCCGCAACGCGGAGATTTTACTCGTGGTATTTTGGCAGCGATGTATTTACAAAGCGATTTAACTTTAGATGAAGCGCAAAAAATTTACGAAGATTATTATAGTGTGCATCCTTTTACGCATGTTAGTCGGAAAAACATCGATTTAAAACAGGTTGTAAATACCAATAAAGCGCTGGTTCATGTAGAAAAACATGGCAATAAATTATTCATCATCAGCATTATTGATAACCTATTAAAAGGCGCCAGCGGACAAGCGGTTCAGAATATGAATTTAATGTTTGGCTTGGAAGAAACGGCGGGGCTGCGATTGAAGGCGGCGAACTTTTAATAATCTGTCATACTGAGACACGAAGCATCTGCAAACGATGAAATAGATTCTTAGTTCCTTAGAATGATAAAATCTCAAAAAATATGAACTTATTCGATGTATACCCCCTTAACGATATAGAAATTATAAAAGCATCAGGCAGCAATGTTTGGGATGCCAACGAACAAAAATATTTAGACTTATATGGCGGTCACGCAGTGATTTCGATTGGACATACCAATCCGCATTATGTAAGTCGTTTGACTGAGCAATTAAACAAAGTTGGCTTTTATTCTAACTCAGTTAAAATTCCTTTACAGGTTCAATTGGCAGAGAAACTAGGTCAGGTTTCTGGGAAGAAAGATTTCCAATTGTTTTTAGTGAATTCTGGTGCAGAAGCGAATGAAAACGCTTTGAAACTGGCCTCTTTTTATAACGGAAGAAAGAAAGTAATCTCTTTCACTGGTGCTTTCCATGGAAGAACATCTTTAGCAGTTGCGGTAACCGATAATCCGAAAATTGTAGCGCCGGTTAATCAAACCGAAAACGTAATCTTCCTACCTTTTAATAACGAAGTGGCATTAGAAGAAACTTTTAAATCGCAGGGCGATGAAATCTCAGCTGTGATTATCGAAGGCATTCAAGGTGTGGGTGGAATTAAGGAAGCTTCAAAAAGTTTCTTACAAAAAATCCGTTCACTTTGTGATGAATACAATGCAGTTTACATCGCCGATTCAGTTCAGTGTGGTTATGGAAGAACAGGTTTGTTTTACTCACATGATTATTCAGGAGTTGAAGCAGATGTTTACACCATGGCGAAAGGAATGGGCAACGGATTTCCAGTTGCTGGAATCTCAATTGCGCCAAAATTTAAGCCATGGCATGGCGAATTAGGCACAACTTTCGGAGGTAACCATTTGGCTTGCGCAGCGGCTTTGGCAGTTTTAGAAGTGATTGAAAAAGAAAACCTATTAAAAAACGCTGAAGAAATTGGGAACTATTTAATTGCTGAATTGAAGAAATTTAAGCAGGTAAAAGAAGTTCGAGGTCGCGGTTTAATGATTGGAATTGAATTACCTGAAGAACTTGCTCATGTAAAAAAGGAGTTATTATTTAAACACTTTATCTTCACTGGCGAGGCAAAACCAAACGTAATCCGTTTATTGCCAGCGTTAAATTTAACTAAGGCACATGCTGATGAGTTTTTGGCAGCCTTTGGTAAGTTAGTAAAATAAACCTGTCGTCATTGCGAGGTACGAAGCAATCTTAATGCGTTAGAAACTTAACCCATAGTTTTAAGATTGCTTCAAGCCTCGCAATGACGGAAAATATGAAGTTAGTACATACTAATTTCTTTTTTGAAATTTTTAAGAGGTGGTGCAGGGAAACCTTAAACCCTATACCTCAAACCTTAAACCCTAAAAATATGAAGTTATTCACTTCCGTACATGATGTTCCAAGCATCAAACAATTTGTAAAAGATGCGCTTGAATTAAAGGCTAATCCTTATGCGAACCAAGATTTGGGTAAAAACAAAACTTTGGGTTTAGTATTTATGAACCCTAGTTTGCGTACCCGATTAAGCACCCAAAAGGCTGCCTTGAACTTAGGTATGAACGTAATGGTAATGAACCTGGATAAAGAAGGCTGGGCTTTAGAAACTCAAGATGGCGTGGTGATGAACGGTTCTACTGTTGAACATATTCGCGAGGCTGCTGCCGTAATGGGACAATATTGCGATATTTTAGGATTACGTTCTTTCCCAAAACTGAACAACCGTGAGGAAGATTACAGCGAAGATTTCTTTAATAAATTTGTGAAATACTGTGCCATTCCGGTAGTAAGTTTAGAAAGTGCAACACGCCACCCATTGCAAAGTTTTGCAGATATTATTACCATTCACGAAACGTGGACCAAAAAACCTGACGGCAGAAAACCAAAAGTTGTTTTGGCTTGGGCGCCACACGTAAAAGCTTTACCTCAAGCTGTTCCAAATTCTTTTGCTGAATGGATGTGCAAAGCGCAAGAAGAGAGCATGATTGATTTTACCATCGCTCAACCCGAGGGCTACGAATTGTCTGAGGAATTTACATCTGGCGCCGATATTCAATATAATATAGAAGAGGCTTTAGCTGGTGCTGATTATGTTTATGTGAAAAACTGGAGCAGTTATAAAGAATACGGTAAGGTTTTAACCTATCCTGATGGCTGGATGATGAACAACGAGAAACTGAAACTGACTAACGATGCTAAAGTTATGCATTGTTTGCCTGTCCGTAGAGATTTGGAGTTATCTTCAGAAATTTTAGATGGACCAAATTCACTGGTTATTCACGAAGCTGGAAATCGTTTATGGGCAGCGCAAGCGGTGATAAAATCGATGTTGGAAGAATTATAAATCTGTTATCGGTTACGGGTTCCAAGTTACAGGTCTAAGCGCCTAAAACTCGCAACTCATAACAGGCAACCTATAACTCAATGTATGAAACAACTCACAATCATAAAAATTGGTGGAAACGTAATTGATAACTCTGAAAACTTACATCAGTTTTTATTGGATTTTACGGCTTTGCCCGGCGATAAAATTTTGGTTCATGGTGGTGGTAAAATCGCAACCGAATTGGGCGAAAGCTTAGGCGTGGAAGCAAAAATGGTTGATGGTCGTAGGATTACCGATATTGAAACCTTGCGGATTGTAACGATGGTTTACGCAGGTCTGATCAATAAAAACATGGTTGCCCAATTGCAAGCCAAAGGCAGTAATGCGATTGGTTTAACGGGAGCCGATGGAAATATTATCAAAGCCAAAAAGCGTCCAATTAAAAAAATCGATTATGGTTTTGTAGGTGATTTAGATGAGCATTCTGTTTCTTCAACTACGTTGGATAGTTTACTGAAAGCTGGTTTGGTGCCAGTTTTGTGTGCGATTACCCATGATGGCGAAACGCAATTGCTCAATACCAATGCCGACACAATTGCCTCTTCGGTTGCTGTGGCGATGTCGGCATTATATGAAACGCGTTTGGTATATTGCTTTGAGAAAAAAGGAGTGCTGAAAGATGTGACTGATGATGATTCGGTTGTGAGAGAAATTAAAGCTGATGAATTTAATGGTTTGAAAGCTGATGGAACTATACAAGGCGGAATGATTCCAAAATTGCACAATGCTTTTGAAGCAATAAAAAAAGGCGTTTCAGCAGTTTATATTGGCAAAGCGAATGAATTGGCTGAACTTGCAGTAGGCACTTTTGGGACGAAGATGTTGAAATAGGGTTTAGAGTAAAAGGTCGACGGCCCATCACTATTTCGTCATTGCGAGGTACGAAGCAATTTTAAAATTATCGCTATTCAATCTATCGCATTAAGAGTGCCTCGTGCCTCGCAATGACGGAAGTTTTTATAAACCTGATAAGAACGAAAATACTTTTTTGTAGAACGAATAATAAAGATTGCCACGTCGTTCCTCCTCGCAATGACGAAGTAGTAGCGCATGACAAGTGTTGAAAAAGATTGAAGTGAATAGCAGGACTGACGTTAATAGTATTACTGAACTTGCTTTTCAAAAAATAAAAATCAGTGACATAAAACAATCGGTGTAATCAATCCGAAGGAAAATAACGAACCACAATGAAAAAAATTGCCATAATCGGTAGCGGAAACATCGGTTTATCTTTAGCAAAAGGTTTGGTGAAAGCCGATTTTGCAAAGGCTGCCGATATTACGTTAACCCGTAGAAATATCGACCATTTAAAATCTTTTGCGGAAGCTGGATTTGTGGTGAGCAATGAGAATAAACTAGCAGTTGCAGGTGCGGATATGGTAATTCTTGCTGTTTTGCCACAACAATTAAACACGGTTTTAGATGAAATTAATTCATCTGTAGTTTCGTCAAAGCATTTGATTATTTCGGTGATTTCTGGTGTAAGTTGCGCTGCGGTTCGTGAAAAATTGGGTGATGAGGTGGAAGTGATTCGCGTTATGCCAAACACGGCCATTGCCATTGGCCAGTCAATGACTTGTATGGCGAGTGATAATGCTTCGGTAGAAAATATTGCTGAGGTGACGAAAATGTTTGAAACGGTTGGGTCAGTTGTAAAAATAAACGAAGACTTAATGACTTCCGCTACGGCACTGTGTGCTTGCGGAATTGCATTCTTTTTGAGGGCAATCAGAGCGGCATCGCAAGGTGGAGTAGAAATTGGTTTCCATGCCGATGAAGCGCTTAAAATGGCCGTTCAAACAGCAAAAGGAGCCGCCGATTTGCTTTTATTACACGGCACACATCCAGAATCAGAAATAGATAAGGTAACTTCGCCGAAAGGTTGTACTATTGCGGGTTTAAACGAAATGGAGCACAATGGCTTTAGTTCATCATTAATAAAAGGTATTAAATTATCGGCTTTAAAGGCGGGGAATTTATATACAAAGGAAGGTTAGAGGTGTAAGGTAGAAGGTTTAGGGCTTAGGTTCAAAATCTGGATACTTGATACTTAATACTTGATACTATGTTATTAGAAAATATACAAAAAGAAAGTTTAGACTTATTACGGCAGCTGATTCGCATCCAGTCGTTTAGTAAGGAAGAAGATAGAACTGCGAATTTAATTGCTCAGTTTTTAGAAGAGCGAGGGGTAAAAACCTACCGTAAAATGAATAATGTTTGGGCTTACAACAAGCATTTCGATGCGAGTAAACCAACATTGCTATTAAATTCTCATCACGATACGGTTAAACCAAATTCTGGTTACACCCGCGACCCATACGATGCTGCGATTGAAGGCGATAAGCTTTTTGGTTTGGGCAGTAATGATGCAGGGGGTTGTTTGGTTTCGTTAATCGGAACATTTTTATATTACTACGAACAAGAAAATTTAAAATATAATATTTGTTTGGCCGCAACGGCGGAAGAAGAAATCTCTGGAAATAATGGTTTGGAATTGGTTCTGCCAGATTTGGGAGAATTGGAATTCGGAATTGTGGGCGAACCAACTGAAATGCATTTAGCCATCGCAGAACGTGGCTTATTGGTTTTGGACTGTGTTTCTCACGGAAAAGCTGGTCACGCGGCTAGGGAAGAGGGCGAAAACGCGATTTACAAGGCTTTGGCAGATATTGAATGGTTCAGAAATTATCAGTTCCCGAAAGTCTCTGAAGTTTTCGGTCCGCTGAAAATGACGGTGACAATTATCAACGCAGGTTCGCAACATAATGTGGTGCCTGCAAATTGTACTTTTACGGTTGATGTTCGGGTGACTGATGCTTACACTAATGAAGAAGTTTTAGAAATTATCAGAGCGAATGTTGGTTGCGATGTTACACCGCGTTCTATCCGTTTAAAACCATCATCAATTGATAAAAATCATCCAGTTGTGCAGGCTGGTGTAGCGTTAGGCAAAACCACTTATGGTTCGCCAACTACTTCAGACCAGGCTTTACTGGATATTCCATCGGTAAAATGCGGTCCAGGTTTTTCTGGTCGCTCGCACATGGCTGATGAATTTTTATATGTTCGGGAAGTAGCTGAAGGCGTTGAGGGTTATGTAAATATGTTGAAACCAGTGATACTGTAAATCGTCATTGAGAGGTACGAAGCAATCTATTTTGTAAATACTAAGCTTTGAGGTTAAAATGTAAAAGGAAATTGCTTTCCCGAATTGTCGGTATAAACTGTGCCTCGCAATGACGAGATGGCGATAAAACCCTTTGCGCTCTCTGTGAAAAACTCAGTGCCCTCTGTGGTAAAAATAATAAAATAGCTTTGTGCCCTTTGCGAAAAACTTAGCGCTCTTTGCGGTTAAATAAAGTAAAATGAAAATCTGGCAAAAAAATATAGATGTAAATAAATTTGTAGAAAGCTTTACGGTTGGAAAAGACCGCGAACTGGATTTACAAATGGCAAAATTTGATGTTTTGGGATCGTTGGCTCACACAGAAATGTTGGAAACGATTAATTTGCTAACCGCAGATGAATTGAAAATCGTTCAAAAAGAGCTTAAAAACATCTACGCTGAAATTGAGGCTGGAAACTTCACCATCGAAGACACGGTTGAAGATGTGCACTCGCAAGTAGAATGGTTGCTCACTCAACGCATCGGCGAAGCAGGTAAAAAAATCCATAGCGGTCGCTCGCGTAACGACCAGGTTTTGGTAGATTTAAAATTGTTTTTTCGTGCTTGCATTGAAGATATGGTTGGCCAAACCTCAACTTTGTTTAATCAATTAATAGAATTAAGCAACACGCACAAAGATAAATTGATGCCTGGTTACACGCATTTGCAAATTGCGATGCCATCATCTTTTGGTTTGTGGTTTGGCGCCTATGCCGAAAGCCTTGCCGATGATATGGAATTGATGCTTGCTGCCTGGAAAATCACCAATAAAAATCCATTGGGTTCTGCTGCAGGTTATGGTTCCTCATTTCCATTAAACAGGACGTTAACCACTAATTTATTGGGTTTCGAAAGCCTAAATTACAATGTGGTTTATGCACAAATGGGTCGCGGTAAAACCGAAAGAATTTTAGCTCAGGCAATGAGTGCTGTTGCTGCAACTCTAGCTAAAATGGCGATGGATGTTTGTTTGTTCATCAACCAGAATTTTAGCTTTATCAGTTTCCCACCAGAGCTGACAACAGGTTCGAGCATTATGCCTCATAAAAAAAATCCTGATGTTTTTGAGTTGATTCGCTCTCGTTGCAATAAAATTCAGGCTTTGCCAAATGAAATTGCAATGATGATTACCAATCTTCCATCGGGTTATCACCGCGATTTGCAGTTGCTTAAAGAAAATCTTTTTCCAGCAATTACCTCTCTAAATGAATGTTTAGAAATCGCGACTTTCATGTTTCAAAACATCACCATTAAGGATGACATTTTGAAAGATAAAAAATATGATTATCTGTTTAGCGTAGAAGTGGTTAACGATTTGGCTTTGCAGGGCATTCCATTCAGAGAGGCTTATAAAATAGTTGGCGAACAAATAGAAAATGGTACTTTTGCACCATCAAGCCAAATACATCATACACACGAGGGGAGCATCGGCAACCTTTGTAACGAACAAATTGCTGCATCAATGCAAGCGGTTTTATCTCAATTTGGTTTCGATAAAGTAAATAAAGCAATAGAAGATTTGGTTAAATAATTTCCTAATTTTATAATATGACAACTTTAACAATAGAAATTAAGGATAAAGATGCTGGATTCGTAAAGGAATTTCTTAGTAAGATTGGTGCTAAAGTTAAGGCTGAACCAACAAGTCAAATTACTTCCGAAATTGCTCAAGCGTTAAAGGAGATTAAAGAAATTCAGCAAGGTAAAAGAAAACCATTGAGCTTAAAGGATATCTAATGGATAATAAAATTATTTATTCTGCCACCTTTATCAAAAAAGCAAAAATTTATAAAAAGAAATATCCCTTATTAGTTGAAGACCTTTACCAGCTAGAAGAAAAGTTGCTGGAGAATCCTGAACAGGGTAATGATTTAGGTGCTGGACTTTACAAAATTCGCTTAGCTGTAAAAAGTAAGGGAAAAGGCAAAAGTGGTGGGTTTAGAGTAATTACCTACTTAGTTTCGAATTTGCCGGATGAAACCGTTATCAATATGCTTACCATTTATGATAAATCAGAAGAAAGTAGTATTGATAAAAAAGAGCTTCAAAAAATAATTAAAGGATTATAAACTTGCTGATTACAGCATTTAAAGAATAAATATGAAAGTTTCAGTATTAGCCAGTGCATTAATTGGCTCAGAAATTATAAAAATTGGTAACGAGGTTAACGACATGAAACGCAAAGGCGCATCAATCGCTAACTTAACCATAGGTGATTTTGATTCGAATATCTACCCAATTCCAACCGAATTAAAAGCTGGAATTGTAGATGCTTATAATGCAAACCAAACCAATTATCCACCAGCTGATGGTGTTTTACAACTTAGAGAAACCGTTTCTGAATTATTAAAAGATAGATTTGGTTTAGAATATAACACCAACAGTATTTTAGTTTCTGGTGGTTCTCGTCCGTTAATCTATGCAGCTTACTTGGCGGTAATCGATCCAGGAGATACCGTTGTTTTTCCTGCACCATCCTGGAATAATAATCACTATTGCCATTTGACTTCGGCTAAATCAATTGCGGTAGAAACCGATGCAGCGCATAACTTTATGCCAACTGCAGCACAATTAAAACCGCATTTAAAAGGTGCAACAATGCTGGCTTTATGCTCGCCATTGAATCCAACAGGTACCATGTTCGATGCAGATTCATTAGCTGAAATCTGCGATGTAATTTTAGAAGAAAATGCATCTCGCGGAACTGATGAAAAACCATTGTACTTAATGTACGACCAGATTTATTCGCTCCTAACTTTCGGAAAAGAGCACGTAAATCCAGTTTCGTTGCGTCCTGAAATGCGAGAGTTTACCATTTTTGTTGATGGAACTTCGAAATGTTTGGCTGCAACCGGCGTTCGTGTGGGCTGGGGTTTCGGTCCGGAAGATATTGTGAACAGAATGAAAGCTCTGGTTGGGCATATGGGTGCTTGGGCACCAAAAGCCGAGCAGGTTGCGATGTCTAACTATTTTAACGATAAGGCGCAGGTTGATACCTTTTTAACTAGTTTCAAAGCTAAAATTCAAGATAGTTTAAATGCACTTTACAACGGGTTTAACGAACTAAAAAGTGAAGGTTTTAATGTTGATGCAGTTGAGCCAATGGGTGCAATTTACCTAACCATTAAAATCGATTACATCGGAAAAACAACGGAAGACGGTCAGCTTTTAAAAGATAGTGCAGATGTGAACTTCTATCTAATTAAAGAAGCAGGTGCAGCTTTAGTTCCATTCTCTGCTTTCGGTAACGAACACAGCATGCCTTGGTTTAGGGCATCAGTTGGCGCATGTAATTTACAGGATATTAAAGATATGCTGCCAAGAATAAAAGCTGCTTTGAGTAAACTGAAATAGAATATTTTGAACACCCAAATCAAACAATTATTTGACTTGGGTGTTCAAATAAAAAATCTCATTTACGCTTTTCATGGAAAATAAATACACACCTCAAGGCTACGCTTCGCCGTCAGCCATCATCATTACTTTAGCCATTGGTATTTTAGCATCATTAGTTTTACCCATAATTTATATTATTCTCGGCCAACTAATTCCCAACATTTGGTTTATTGCCATTATTGCTTTTCTTTTAGGTATGGGGCTGGGTTTTTTTATCGATCTTGGTGTGAAGATTGGAAAACTCAGGAATAAGAAAATCGTAACGTTTATAGCTATCTTTTGTGGATTATTGGCATTTTACATCCAATGGGTATTTTTCGATACTTTAATTTACAGTAGAAAAGGCTTTACTTTCAATCTTAATTCGGCAGATCTGAAAATTTTACTCGATGATTTCTTCTTCCTTTTTACACATCCAAATATACTTTTTCAGGAAATTATTAATTTAAACGAAGTTGGATCTTTTCGAATAAAAAGTACAGGCAATGTAAACGGACTTCTATTATGGGTAATTTGGGCTGGAGAATTTGTTGTAATTCTTGGTGGAATTATATTTGCCGTTTTAAATGGTCAGGTTATTAGGCCTTATTCTGAAATAAACGATAGCTGGATGATAAAGCGTAAATTTCTTAATCGCATTCCGGTGGTCGAAAACAAAGAGTTACTTTTGAATGAACTCAATAATCGAAATTTCACAGTTTTAAATGATCAACCCTTGTTGGATAATGAAACAAATTATGCGGAAGTAATTGTTTTTGAATCAACAGGCGACCCAACAAAATACATTAGCATATTAAATGTAACAAACCCAACAGGCAAGGCAAAAGACAAAAAAGTGGTTAATATGATTACATTTTATCCACTTCATAACGCTAATATTTAGGTTAAGTTGATTGCAATTGTCTAATATCAAACGCTTTGATTTGATAATTAGAGTGGTTTATTTCAGCTCGGCTATTTCTTAAGCCTTTGCCATCAACTCGCTTACATGCTGTGTCAACTTTACAAAATCATCAACTGTTAACTGCTCAGCTCGTTTTTCAAAATAAATATGGTCATCCATTTTATCTTTGGGCATTACAGCAGAAACTGCGTTTCGCAAGGTTTTTCTACGTTGGTTAAAGCCAGCTTTTACCACACGCCAAAATAATTTTTCGTCGCAATCCAATGTTTCAACTTCATTTCTGGTTAAACGAATAACTGCAGAATGTACTTTTGGTGGCGGATTAAAAGTGCCAGGTTTTACGGTGAAAAGATATTCAATTTTATAATAAGCTTGAAGAAAAACACTCAAAATTCCGTAGTCTTTTGTACCTGCAGGTGATGCACAACGTTGTGCTACTTCCTTTTGAAACATACCAACCATTTCCACCACTTTGTTACGGTTATCTAAAATTTTAAATAAAATCTGTGAGGAAATGTTGTAAGGAAAGTTGCCGATAATCGCAAATTTATCTGGAAAAATGGCATCGAAATCCAGTTTCAAAAAGTCGCCATTAATTAAACGGTCGCCTAATTCAGGGTATTTCTCATTTAGAAAATGAAAGGACTCCGTATCAATATCAATTAAATAGGTTTGTAAATCTTTGCGTTGCAACAAAAAATCAGAAAGTATTCCCATACCAGGGCCCACCTCTAAAACCTGATTGTATTTATCTGTATTAATCAAACTTTCTACAATACGGTTGGCAATGCCTTTATCGGTTAAAAAATGCTGGCCTAAATGTTTTTTTGCTTTTACTAAACTCATAATAACAAAGGTAATGATTTAAGGTGGAAGGTATAAGGTTTAGGCCGCAAGGTATCGTATTCAATTTAGAAACCCTATACCTTAAACCATTCACCCTATACCATATTTATCAAATCAAATCAGTAATTTGCGCTAAAATTTCCCAGTAATTATGAGCGATAAACTTAAAATTGGCATCAGTATAGGCGACCTAAACGGCATAGGTTTAGAGGTAATCATTAAAACATTATCCAACCCTGCTATTTTAAACTATTGTACTCCAATTGTTTATGGTCATACTAAAGTTTCATCTTTTCACAGAAAGGCAAACAACCTTGGCGATTTTAGTTTCAATGTAATTAATCACGCCAATCAGGCGCAGATTAAAAAAGCCAATATGATCAATTGCTGGGAAGAAGATGTAAAAATCGAACTCGGTCAGGTAACGGCTACGGGCGGGAAATATGCACTTTTATCATTAGAAAGAGCTACAGCCGATTTAATAGCTGGTGATATTGATGCCTTAGTAACGGCTCCAATCAATAAGCATAACATTCAATCAGAAACATTTGCTTTTCCTGGTCACACTGAATATTTACAAGAGAAAAGCGGCAGTAAAGACGTGCTCATGTTTTTAATTAGTGAAAATTTACGTGTGGGTGTAGTTACCGGGCACATTCCCGTTAAAGATGTACCAACATCGATTACTAAAGAAAAAATTCTTGGCAAATTAAAGCTGATTAATGATAGCTTGAAAAAAGATTTCTGGATCGAGAAACCAAAAATTGCTGTTTTAGGATTAAACCCACATGCCAGCGATAATGGTTTATTAGGTGCTGAAGAAGCAGAGATTATCACGCCTGCCATTCAAGAAGCTTACGATAAAGGTTTAATGGTTTTCGGACCTTATCCTGCCGACGGTTTTTTTGGTAATGGAAGCTATAAACAGTTTGATGCGGTTTTAGCCATGTATCATGATCAGGGCTTGATTCCCTTCAAAACTTTGGCATTCCACAACGGTGTAAACTATACCGCAGGATTAAAATTTGTTCGTACATCGCCAGATCATGGTACGGGTTACGACATTGCGGGCAAAAATCTGGCCGATTCTACTTCATTTGCAGAAGCATTGTTTTCAGCAATTCATATTGTTAAAAACCGCAGGGAGCAAGAAGAGATGCTGGCTGGTCAATTGCGTTCTGGTGGCAAGGTTGTAGAAACACAATTCGATATAAAGGACGACGCATCTTAAGGCTTCAAGCTTAAGTTTTTGCTAAATATTTTTTAGAAAAGCAAGGTCTGTTGTTTCATCGGTTTCGGTAGTCCTGCTCATTCGTTACAATCTTTTTTAAACTCCTGCTATTCCTCCCATTGTCGTCATTGCGAGAAGGAACAATGTGGCAATCTTTCTCGTAATAGCCAAAAAAGTATTTCCACTTCTATCAGGTTTATTTTTGCTAAAATTGTGCATCAAATTCAAACGAAATGAGTAAAATTTCCCCAATCATAAAACCTGAAGATTTAACTTGGTTAAATTTAGATAATGAAATTGTTATTATAGATGCCAGTGCTGGCGCTAGAGACCGTTATGATGAGCAACATTTAGCAGGTGCAATTTACGCTGATGTAAATAATGATTTGGCCAATATTGGCGATTTTGCAATGGGTGGTCGTCATCCGTTACCAACTTCCGAACAATTTTCAGCTGTATTACAAAAATTAGGTGTCACAAAAAGTAGCCATGTGATTGTTTACGACGACAAAAATGGCGGTAATGCAGCAGCAAGATTATGGTGGATGTTTAGGGCAATTGGGCACGAAAAAGTACAGGTAATTGATGGTGGTTTTCAGGCAGCTGTAAAAGCTGGCTTCCCTACAACAAGTAAAGCTGAAACACCAAAATCAGTCGAAAAATACGATGTTCAAAATTGGAACTTACTATTGTCAAATATCAACGAAGTAGAAAAGGTGGGTGAAACAGATAACCACATCGTTATTGATGTTCGTGATGCAAATCGTTTTGCTGGTTTATCAGAGCCAATTGATTTAATTGCAGGCCATATTCCTGGTGCAATTAATATTCCGTTTACCGAAAATCTTGATGCCGATGGTCGCTTTTTATCCCCGGAAGAATTGGATAAAAAATATTCTGCAGTCGTGGGCAAAATTAATCCTGAAAATATTATTGTCCATTGTGGTTCTGGCATTACAGCTTGCCACACGCTTTTGGCAATGGATTACGCAGGTTTGCCTATTCCGAAACTTTACGTTGGCTCATGGAGTGAATGGAGCAGAAACGGCAAGGAAATGATTTTGGCTAATGGTTAGCGATTTGTTATACAAGCTTAGGTGAGCTAACCCGATAGGCGCAAACATACTTTTTATTTGTCCTAACCCTCAATATACTGCCATAATGGATTAGTTTATTTCATAAAAATCAATATAAATGACATTTTAGGGTAATCATCATTGCGAGAAACTATTTTTCATAGTTTCGTGGCAATCTCATTAGATAAAATTTTATCAATAGTGAGATTGCCTTTCCCGAGGAAGTACCGGGATTGCAAAGTAGGAAAATAAAAAAGTCAACAGTGGGTACGAAACATGACAGAATTTAAAAAAGATTGAAATGGAAAGTGAAACGTACTGAACCGAAAAGTAGTGAAACTGATTTTCAAAGAATTATATTTAGATTAATAAGTTAAAAAGATGTTTTACTAACATCAACAATTTTTAAAAAACATTTTTTATCTAATTATTTTATCCATACATTTGCAGGCTAAAATTTTATAGTACTTTGAAGCCATTAAAACAATTTTCTATACCGTTTACCGGATTAAAATTGGGAGCTCATCATTTTGATTATGAGCTTGATGACCACTTTTTTAATGCTTTTGAGTATTCATTAATTAAAAGTGGGAATTTAAAAGTAGAGCTGGAACTTGATAAACAAGAGACCATGTTGCTTTTAAAGTTCAAAGTTATTGGTACAGTAAATTTAGATTGCGATAAATGTTTATCGGAGTTTGCTTACCCGGTAAACTTGTACGAAAGACAAATTGTAAAATTTGCTGAAGACGAGTTGGAAAGCGACGATGAAGAAATCATTACGCTGAGCCGAAAAGATTCCGAGATTGATATATCGGCGCCTTTATACGAAATGATAAACGTGGCAGTGCCTTATATCAAAAACTGCGAGCAGGCAGGTAAAGATTGTGATCAGGAAATGATTGATCGTTTAGAACAACTCTCTATCGATAAGCAGGCAGAAGAAAATGAACAAACAAGCGACCCACGTTGGGAAGCCCTTAATAAGTTAAAAAAATAATTAGATTATACACCAATGGCACATCCAAAACGGAAAATCTCGAAACAGAGAAAAAATAAAAGAAGAACACACTACAAAGCAGTGACGCCTTCTTTAGCAACTTGCGCAGCAACAGGTGCTATTCACGTACCTCACCGTGCATACAACGTTGATGGTAACCTATACTATAACGGTAAATTGGTTATCGAAAATACTCAAATCGGGTAATTTTCTTAAGAAATTGTTTGTGTTTTCAGCGGGTTTAGTCATACCTTAGTCAACTGAATATTCAGGATTTAACCTGACACTAACACAAACAAATTTTTTCTATGAAAATAGGCCTCGACATAATGGGCGGAGACTATGCTCCCAAAGCAATCGTTTTGGGAGCAATAGCAGCTCATCAATCGCTAAACGCTGGAGAACATTTAGTTCTAATCGGCGATACCGAACAGATTAAACCGATTCTCGCAGAAGAGGGTTTTAATCCGGATCATTTTGAATACGTTCATACTGATGAAGTTATTGGTATGGGCGAACATCCCACCAAAGCAATTGTTCAGAAACCAAACTCGAGCATCGCAGTTGGTTTTAATCTTTTAAAAGAAGGTAAAATCGATTCGTTTGCAAGTGCTGGTAACTCTGGAGCAATGTTAGTTGGCGCTGTTTTTAGCGTTAAAACTATTCCGGGCATCATCCGCCCTTGTTTATGCTCTATTCTTCCAAAACTTAAAGGCGGTACCGGCTTATTATTAGATGTAGGTGCCAATGCCGATTGCAAACCTGATATTCTATTACAATTTGGTGTACTGGGTAGCCTTTACGCTGAAAATCTTTTCAAAATCGAAAACCCAAGGGTTGCGTTAATGAATATTGGCGAAGAAGACGAAAAAGGAAACATGCTAAGCATGGCTACTTTTCCGTTAATGAAAGATACCAATCTATTTAACTTTGTTGGTAACGTAGAAGGTAGAGATTTATTTAACGATAAATCGGATGTAATCGTTTGCGATGGTTTTACCGGAAATGTAATGCTTAAACTGGCAGAATCATTTTATGTAATTACCATTAAAAAAGGTTTAAAAGATGAGTTTTTCGATCGTTTCAATTATGAGCAATATGGTGGAAGTCCGGTTTTAGGTGTTAACGCTCCCGTTGTTATCGGACATGGAATTTCTAGTCCGCTGGCTGTTAAAAATATGGTTCTTCAATCCAGAGAAATGATTACCACCGGATTGGTAGAAAAAATTAGAATGGCATTTAAATAATTTATTAAAATTTTTAAAATGAGTAAAATTCACGCTGCTATTACGGCAGTTAATGGTTACGTCCCCGACTATGTGCTAACAAACGCAGAGTTAGAAACCATTGTTGATACTTCTGATGAGTGGATTACCAGCAGAACGGGAATTAAAGAACGCAGAATTTTAAAAGGTGAGGGTTTAGGTACTTCAGATATGGCTGTTCATGCTGTAAATGGTTTGCTTAAAAAAAGAGGTATTGATGCAAAGGAAATTGAACTAATTATCTTTTGCACCACTACGCCAGATTTTACTTTCCCTGCAACTGCTAACGTTTTGGCTGATAAAGTTGGTGCAACAAATGCCTGGGGTTACGATTTACAAGCAGCTTGCTCTGGTTTTATTTTTGGTTTATCTACAGGTGCTTCATTTATAGAATCAGGCCGTCATAAAAAAGTATTGGTTGTTGGTGGCGATAAAATGTCATCAATTATTAATTATGAAGACCGTACAACCTGTATTATTTTCGGCGATGGATGTGGATGTGCATTATTAGAGCCAAATGAAGAAGGCTTAGGGATTCAGGATTCTATTCTAAGAACTGATGGTTCTGGTAGAGATTTCTTAGGTATGAAAGCAGGTGGTTCTGTTAAACCGGCAACCCATGAAACCATTGATGCAAGAGAACATTTTGCGCATCAGGAAGGCCCAACGGTTTTCAAATTTGCGGTAACCAATATGGCTGATGTTGCAGCCGAAATAATGGAACGTAATGGCTTAACTGCTGATGATGTTGCATGGCTAGTGCCTCACCAGGCTAATAAACGTATTATTGATGCTACAGCAAACCGTATGGGCGTAACAACCGATAAGGTAATGATTAACATCGAGCGTTACGGAAATACTACAAACGGAACTATTCCATTATGTTTATGGGAATGGGAAAGCCGACTAAAAAAAGGTGATAACATTGTGTTAGCTGCTTTTGGTGGAGGCTTTACGTGGGGTTCTATTTATTTAAAATGGGCCTACGATACAAAATAGGAATTTGGAAATAATCAATAGATAATAGACAAATGCATCATAAGCGTTGCCTATTTCTTATTTCCCATTGCCTATTTTCTCTATAATTACAAACAAAAAAAGTATAACTTAGTTAATTCATTTATACACTATTTTTTACATAACAAGGATTAAAAAATGGATATCAAACAAATACAGGAACTGATTAAATTTGTTTCTCGTTCTGGAGTAAACGAAGTTGCTATTGAGCAGGAAAACTTCAAGATTACGATTAAAACAAACCAGGCACCAACTTATGTGCAGGCTACCGTGCCACAAGCACCACTTGTACAGGCTGCCGCACCAGTTGCAACAGCTCCTACTGCTCCGGTTGCAGCTACACCTGCAGTGCCAGTTGCAGAAGACACTTCTAAATACATTACGGTTAAATCTCCTATGATTGGTACATTCTACCGTTCTGCCAGTCCGGATAAACCAATGTTTGTAAATGTTGGCGACGAAATTGGTACTGGTAAAGTAATTTGCATCATTGAGGCAATGAAACTTTTCAATGAAATTGAAAGTGAAGTTTCAGGTCGTATCGTTAAAATTTTGGTTGATAATGCATCACCAGTAGAATACGATCAACCGTTGTTTTTAGTAGAACCTATCTAATTAGCTAATTCACTAATTAGCCAATAGCTAATTTAAAATATATGTTTAAAAAAATACTTATTGCCAACAGGGGAGAAATCGCTTTGCGTATTATCCGTACCTGTAAGGAAATGGGCATCAAAACGGTTGCTGTTTATTCTACCGCCGATCGCGAAAGTTTACACGTTCGTTTTGCTGATGAGGCTGTTTGTATTGGTCCTCCTCCAAGTAAAGATTCTTATTTAAATATTCCAAATATTATATCAGCAGCGGAATTAACGAATGCTGATGCCATACATCCAGGTTATGGTTTCTTGTCAGAAAATGCTAAGTTTTCTAACATTTGTCGTGAGTATGGTATCAAATTTATTGGTGCAACTCCAGAGCAAATCAATGGCATGGGCGATAAAGCTTCTGCAAAAGAAACCATGAAAATTGCGGGCGTACCAACCATTCCGGGTTCTGAAGGATTATTAACCAGCGTTAAAGAAGGTATCGCAATTGCGAACGAAATGGGCTATCCGGTTATTCTTAAGGCAACTGCCGGCGGTGGTGGTCGTGGAATGCGTGTAGTTTGGAAAGATGAAGATTTTGAAAATGCATGGGATAGTGCTCGTCAGGAATCTGGTGCAGCTTTCGGTAACGATGGTTTATATCTAGAGAAATATATCGAGGATCCACGTCACATTGAAATCCAGATTATTGGTGATCAATTTGGCATGGCTTGTCACTTATCAGAACGCGATTGCTCTATACAACGACGCCACCAAAAATTAGTGGAAGAATCTCCATCACCATTCATGACGGAAGAACTTCGTGTAAGAATGGGTGAGGCTGCCATAAAAGGTGCACAAGCTGTAAATTATGAAGGCGCTGGTACAATCGAATTTTTGGTTGATAAACACCGAAACTTCTACTTTATGGAAATGAATACACGTATTCAGGTAGAGCATCCGGTTACGGAAGAAGTAATTAACTTTGATTTAATCAAAGAACAAATTAAAGTTGCTGCCGGAATTCCAATTTCTGGTAAAAACTATTTCCCTGATATGCATGCAATCGAATGTCGTATCAATGCAGAAGATCCGGCAAATAATTTCCGTCCTTCGCCAGGAAAAATTACCAATTTTCATTCTCCAGGCGGTCATGGTGTTCGTGTAGATACACACGTTTATGCAGGTTATTCCATTCCATCAAACTACGATTCGATGATTGCAAAGTTGATTTGCGTGGCACAAACCCGTGAAGAAGCCATTTGCACCATGGAGCGTGCTTTAGGCGAATTTGTAATTGAAGGCGTTAAAACGACAATTCCTTTCCATTTACAGTTAATGAAAGATCCGAACTTCAGAGCCGGAAACTTCACAACGAAATTTATGGAAACGTTTGAGTTTCAAGATTCAGAATAAAAAAGTTATAAATATTTTAAAAGCGGTCAAGTTTGCGAAAACTTGACCGCTTTTGTTTTAACGCTATTAAAGAAAGCTGTAAAAATTCACTTTAAATTTAAATATTTAACTTAACCTTGTAGCGTTTAGGTAATTACATTCGTTTCTATATTTAAAACCCTCAAATTATGAAAAGAAATCTATTTAGCGCTTTACTACTTCTTTTAACAGTCGTAGCATTTACTCAATGTAAAAAAGATGAATATGAAATCATCCAGATTACCAAAATGATTACCGTAGAACAAATGAGAGCCTTACCTGTAGGGTTAACTAAAGCAGTGCCAGCCAAGAAAACTGGAAAAATCTACATCTATAATGATTATCTTTTTATTAATGAGCCTGGTGAAGGTATTCATATTTACAATAACGTTAACCCTGGTTCGCCGGTTAGTATTGCTTTTGTACAGGTACCAGGTAATGTAGATCTCGCCATTCATAATAATATTCTTTACGCTGATAGTTTTATTGATTTGCTGGCTTTCGATATCTCAAATATCGGCAGCATAAAACAGGTAAAAAGAGTTAATGATGTTTTTAAACAAGTTTATTCGGCAGGAGCTCAAAAATTTTTATATATCACAAAGGATACTTTGGTTAAGAAGCAAGTTTATAAAGGCAGTGGATATAAAGATGCCGTAGCGTATTCAAATAGTGCATCTCAAAGCAGCTCTTCGGGTCAGGGAGGTTCAATGGCAAGGTTTACTTTAATGAACGATTATTTGTATACTGTAGGAATGAACGAGTTAAGCCTTTTTGATGTTAAGACAGCCTCAAATCCATCCTTTATTAAATCAATAAATTTAGGCTGGGGTATTGAAACAATATTTCCTTACGAGAATAAATTATTTATTGGCACCAATACAGGAATGCATATTTTCAATGCAACTGATGCTGCCAATCCAGTTAAACTTTCTACTTACAGCCACGTTTTTGCCTGCGATCCGGTAGTGGTTCAAGGAAAGTTTGCTTATGTAACATTACGTACAGGTACAGCATGTAGGCTAGGAAGTAACCAATTAGAAGTAATAGATATTGAAGACCCGACAAAACCAAAGATGATTGCATTTTACCCTATGCAAAATCCCCATGGCTTGAGTGTAGCTGGAAATAATCTATTCTTATGTGAAGGTAATTTTGGTATAAAAAGCTTTAACATAGCTGATAACAAGGCTATTGGAAATAATATGTTGCAGCATTTACAAAATATTAAAAGCTACGACGTTATTGCAGGGCCAAAATCATTAATAGTAACTGGCGATGATGGAGTTTATCAATTTAATTACAGCAATGCCGCTAACATAAGGCAATTGAGCGTGATTAAAGTTCAGAAATAGATTATTGCACATATGCAAACTCTATTTTTACGGGCTTTTCTCATAATTAAATAAACTATTTCTATATTTAACACGTAAATACCATTCTATTCATTTAGAATGGTATTTTTGTTTTCAACATGAGCGACACTAAAAAAACTTCCCTTACAAAAGCTATAGGACAAAAGAGTACAACTTTAGAGGCAGAAATGTCTTTTTTTGATCACCTCGACGTTCTTCGTAAACATTTAATCAGAGCCGTAATCGCCATTGCCGTTTTTACAGGTATCGCTTTTTACTTTAACGAATTTATTCTAGATAAGATTATTTTTGGGCCTAAAAAGCCAGATTTTTGGACTTATCGCATGATGTGCAAATTGGTTGAGAAATTTCCATCGCTAGGTGCTGATATGTGCATCACGAAAATCAATGGAGAGATCATCAATACTGAAATGGCCGGTCAGTTTAATCTTCAACTAAATGTTTGTGTAATGTGTGGCATTGTAGTAGGTTTCCCATATCTACTTTGGGAAATTTGGCGCTTCATTAAACCTGCTTTGCATGAAAATGAGCGTAAATCTGCAAGTGGCTTCGTGTTTTTTGCCTCAATGCTTTTTATTGTCGGTATTTTATTCGGTTACTTCATTGTGTGCCCGCTTTCAGTTAACTTTTTAACAGGTTATACGGTAAGTGAAGAAATTAAAAATACATTCACAGTCGATTCATATTTATCATCGGTTGCCACTTTAACCTTAGGAACTGGTATCATTTTCGAACTTCCGGTAATTATTTTCATCTTATCAAAACTTGGATTAATGACGCCGAAATTAATGAGATCGAGCAGAAGATATGCAGCTGTAATCATTTTAATTATTGCCGCAATTGTAACGCCAACACCAGATATTATGACGATGTTGATCGTTGCTACACCATTGTTCCTGCTTTATGAATTAAGTATTTTCGTTTCTGCTTTTATCGAAAGAAAGAAGAAAAAAGATGAAGCTGCGTTCTTCGCTAACTAACAAAAACATTACGAATAGATTTTAGAATTCTATATAAATTTGGACATGTCTGAAACTAGAATAAAAATAGCGATTGGTGGAGATCACGCTGGTTTTGAATATAAAGAAGTGCTAAAAGATTTTCTCGCAGATTATGAGATAAAAGATTTTGGTACGTATTCATTAGATTCTGTTGATTACCCTGATTTTGCTCATCCTGTAGCTTCAGCAGTGGAAACTGGTGAATATGCATTTGGTATTTTACTTTGCGGATCAGCAAATGGTGTAGCCATTACCGCTAATAAACATGCAGGTATTCGTGCAGGTTTATGTTGGGAGAATGAAGTAGCATCTTTGGTAAGAAAACATAATAATGCAAATGTTTTATGTATTCCCGCTCGATTTGTTTCAGAAGAATTGGCAAAAGAAATTACCACTACTTTTTTAAATACTGAATTTGAAGGTGGTCGCCATCAAAACAGAGTTGATAAAATTTCGTGTTAACCTATATCAAACTAACTAACTTACCCATAATGAATAAAAAATTTTTAACCCTAGGCTTGGCGTCGATACTGAGTGTTGGCTGCTTTGCTCAAGTTAAACCGCTCGCACCGAATAAAGATGCAATTAGGTTTAGCAAAGCTATTAATCCTGAAAACGCATTTAAACATCTTTCTATTTTAGCGTCTGATGAATATGAAGGTCGTGAAACAGGTAAAAAAGGTGCCTGGATGGCAGCAGATTACATTCGCGATTATTTTAAATCACTTGGATTAAAAGGCCCGGTTGATGGTGGTTACTTCCAAAAAATTGATTTAGCTACTTATGCCATTAGCGAAAGTATGTTAACCATTAACGGACAACCAAAGCAAGCTTACAAAGATTACCTTATTACAAGCAATGCTGTAGGTTTAAATGGTTTTACATTCAGCGCTGATGATATTGTTTTTGCAGGTTATGGAATCTCAAAAGATGGTTTTAATGAATATGATGGCCTAAATGTAGAAGGCAAGGTTGTTCTGATTTTTGCAGCCGGAGATCCGACAGTTAAAACTGGTGACAAGCCAGATAGACGTGCGGCGATGATGGCGAGACAAAAAAAGATGAATTACCTGGCTCAAAATAAAGCAAAAGCTGTTATTTTAATTGATCCAGCTGTTGATAATATTTCTCCTGAGCGTAAGGCATCATTAGAAGCTGGACAGGTGGTTATGAGAACAGAAGAAGTGGTGGAGCGCATGAAAAAACAGAATCCATTTACAGTAATCAGTGTATCTACAGCCACAGCAAATGAAATTTTAAAAGCCGCCAATACTTCGGTAGAAGCTTTTGAGAAGAAAGTTGCTGAATCTTCGAAACCAGCTTCTCAAACCATTAACGTTGCCATTTCTGCTAGTGCAATGAAAAAAGGCACTGATGTTCGTGGAGAAAACGTTTTAGGCTTTTTGGAAGGAACAGATCCAAAATTAAAAAAAGAGGTTTTGGTTTTAACAGGTCACTACGATCATATTGGCATTACTCCAGAAGTTGAAGGACCGGATAAAATTAACAATGGTGCAGATGATGATGGATCAGGAACAACAGGTGTTCTTTTGATGGCCAAAGCATTTACTGATGCGAAAAAAGCAGGAAAAGGATCAAAACGAAGCATTCTTTTTATGACGGTTGTAGGTGAGGAAAAAGGTCTGTGGGGTTCTGATTGGTATTCGCAACATCCGGTTTTTCCGGTTGAAAATACAATCGCAAACTTAAATACAGATATGATCGGGCGTATTGGCGAAGAATATTTAGGTAAACCAGATTCTGCCAACTACATTTATTCGGTTGGCTCTAACATGCTAAGTAGCGAATTAGGACAATTAAGTGAGCAAGTGAATGCTACCTATACTAAAATGAAATTGGATTATAAATATGATGATCCTCAAGATACACAACGTATTTACTACCGTTCAGATCATTATAACTTTGCGAAATTGGGCATTCCTATTATCTTTTATTATGATGGAATGTTGGAACAGGATTATCACAGACCAGGCGATGAAGTAAGCAAAATTAACTTCCCTTTATTATCGAAGAGAGCCAAATTAACTTATTTCACGGCATGGGAATTGGCTAACAGAGCTAAACGACCAACTGTAGATAAGGATAGTAAAGGCAATCCAAAAAAATAATAAGATAAAAATATTATGCCTCTCGATTATTCGGGGGGCTTTTTTATGCACATTACTTTTGGTGGCAATAGAAATTCCTATCTTTGAAATATGATGAAAACTGCCGAGGAATTTTTAGAGAAATCTGATGAGAAAGCGTTCGATTTACCGCATCGTAAAACCATAAATTATAATATTGGTAAATACAATACGGCTGTTGAGCGTGGCTTATCAAAATTCGAAAACCTCGAAGCATCCAAGAAAAAAGCCCACGTTATTAAATGGCGTGTCATGGAAAATCTCGATAAGTTCTTGCCTGAATTTGAATCTAATTTTCAGCGCAGAGGTGGAAAAGTGATCTGGGCAAATGATGCCGAAGAAGCGCAACAGGAAATTTTAAAAATCATCAAAAGAAATAACGGCAAAACGGTTATCAAATCTAAATCGATGACTACCGAAGAAATTCATTTGAATGATTTTCTGGAAATTAATCAAATTGAATCTTTAGAAAGTGATTTAGGCGAGTACATTGTTCAATTGCTTGGGCAGGCGCCATATCATATTGTTACGCCGGCGATGCACTTAAGTGCAACGGATATTGCCAAGTTATTTCATGATAAATTCGGGACACCAATTGATGCAACACCGCCGCAGCTGGTTCAAAAAGCTAGAGAATTACTTCGTGATAAATATTTAAATGCTGATATCGGCATTAGCGGAGGTAACTTTTTAATTGCAGATACAGGAAGTATTGCCATAACAGAAAATGAAGGAAATGCCCGATTAAGTACCACTTTCCCTAAAATCCACATTGCCATTGTGGGCATCGAAAAGATTATTCCATCGATGGCTGATTTGGATTTATTTTGGCCTCTGCTGGCATCTCATGGAACCGGACAGAATTTAACAGTTTACAATACCATTTTGAGCGGTCCTCGCCAACCAAATGAAACCGACGGACCAGAGGAAATGTATGTGATCCTTTTGGATAATGGACGTACAAATCTCTTAGCTCAAAAAGACCAGCGACAGGGCTTATACTGCATCCGTTGCGGCGCTTGTTTAAATGCTTGTCCGGTTTATAAAAATATTGGTGGGCATACTTACAACACAACTTACAGCGGGCCAATTGGCTCGGTAATTACGCCGCATTTAAAGGGTATGGAAGAATTTAAACACTTAAGCTATGCTTCTAGCTTGTGCGGAAAATGTTCTGAAGTTTGTCCTGTTAAGATTGATATCCATAAAATGTTGTTGTTGAATCGCAGAGATGCGGCGGTAACTCATGAGAATGGCAAAGTTGAAGAAATGGGTTGGGGAATGTTTAACCGAATGATGCAGAAACGCAAGTGGATGGACTTTTTTGGAGGGAAATTCAAGAACTTTATGCTTAAAACTTTCTTCAAAAAGAGCTGGGGTAAATACCGTGAAATGCCAAAAGTTGCTGATAAATCTTTCGCAAAGCAATTTGAAGAAATGAAAAAAAACAGGGAGTCGTAAACTTCAATTCAACCAACAAAATAACCAAATATGCAATTTAATCGAGGAGACAAAGACGACCAGTTTTTAATGAATCTATATAAAAGATTGCTTTATCCTCGAATGGTTGAGGAAAAAATGTTGAAACTTCTTCGTCAGGGGAGAATTGGTAAATGGTTTTCAGGAATTGGACAGGAGGCGATAGCTGTTGGTTCTGCTTTAGCGATGCAGGGTGATGAATACATCCTGCCAATGCATCGTAATCTTGGTGTTTTTACTTCTCGAGATATTCCCCTAAAAAAGTTGATGGCGCAATGGCAAGGTAAACTTACTGGCTTTACCAAAGGTCGCGACCGTTCCTTTCATTTTGGTACACAAGATTTTAAAATCATCGGAATGATTTCGCATCTCGGTCCGCAAATGGCTTTGGCCGATGGAATTGCTCTGGCCGATGTGTTGGCAAATAAGCAAAAAGCAACATTGGTTTACACGGGCGAAGGCGCAACAAGTGAGGGCGACTTTCACGAAGCAGTAAATGTTGCAGCTGTTTGGAATTTGCCTGTTATTTTTCTCATCGAAAACAATGGCTATGGTTTGTCAACACCAAAATCGGAGCAGTTCAGATGTAAAAATCTGGTAGATAAAGCGATTGGTTACGGTATTGAAGGCAGGCAAATTGATGGAAATAATATTCTTGAAGTTTACGATACCATTCATCAGCTGGCCAGCGAAATTCGTAAAGATCCCCGTCCGATCTTATTGGAGTGCTTAACATTTAGAATGCGTGGGCATGAGGAAGCATCAGGAACCAAATACGTTCCGCAAGAATTATTTGATGAATGGGAGAAGAAAGATCCTTTAAGCAATTACGAATCATATCTGATTGAACAAGGTATTTTAACCTCTGATGTTGTCACCGATATAAAAATTCAAATCAAAAAAGAAATTGAATTAGAAGTGGAAGAAGCTTTTGATGAACCAGAACCTGAAGCAAATTCAATTTATGAAGAGGCGGATATGTATTTCCCTTACGAGCAAAAAATAATTGAACCAAATCAATCTTCTACAGAAAAAAGATATTTAGATGCGATAACTGATGGCTTGGATTTAGCCATGCAAAAATATCCAAACCTGGTTTTAATGGGACAGGATATTGCCGATTATGGCGGGGCTTTCAAAATAACAGATGGCTTTACGGCAAAGTATGGCAAAGAACGAGTTCGCAACACACCTATTTGCGAATCGGCTATTGTTGGCGCTGGCTTGGGATTATCCATAAATGGTTATAAAGCTGTTGTAGAAATGCAGTTTGCCGATTTCGTTACGGTTGGTTTTAACCAGATTGTAAATAATTTAGCTAAAACGCACTATCGCTGGGGCGAAAAAGCCGATGTTGTGGTGCGGATGCCTACAGGTGCGGGAACTGGCGCAGGTCCTTTTCATTCACAAAGTAACGAGGCATGGTTTACCAAAACACCTGGCTTGAAAGTGGTTTATCCAGCTTTTCCTGAAGATGCGAAAGGTTTGCTTCTGGCCGCAATTGAAGATCCAAATCCTGTGCTATATTTTGAACATAAATATTTGTACCGAAGTTTATCTGCGCCCATTCCAGATGGATATTATACAACTGAAATTGGTAAAGCGAATACATTGACCGATGGCAATAAATTCGCCATCATCACTTATGGTTTAGGCGTTCATTGGGCGTTAGATTACATCAAAAATAATCCACACTGTGATGCAGCTCTAATTGATTTAAGAACATTGCAGCCTTGGGATAAAGAAACAGTTGCAGCAGCTGTGAAATCTACAGGTAGAGCTTTAATCTTGCATGAAGATACATTAACCAATGGTTTTGGTGCAGAAATCTCAGCGTGGATTGGCGAACATTGTTTTCAATATTTAGATGCACCCGTATTGCGCTGCGCCAGTTTGGATACAGCAATCCCGATGAATAAAGTATTAGAAGATGATTTTTTAGCGAAAGCAAGGCTGTCAGAAACGATTGATAAATTATTGAAATACTAAGTTATTTTGCCACGGAAGCACTGAAATCACGGAAGTTATAGTTTTAATTCCGTGTCAATCCGTGTTTCCGTGGCTAATTCATATAAAACAAAATGAGCAATTTTAAAGTCCAGGGAAACATAGTTGATATCACAAAGCGAAATATTTTCTTTGGTGAAATAGAAGTGGAAGGTGGAAAAATAAAATCCATCAATAGAATTTCTGATGCTAAAAGTGATGCTCATTTTATTCTCCCAGGCTTTATCGATAGCCATGTTCATATAGAAAGCAGCATGCTGATTCCCAGTGAATTTGCAAGGTTAGCGGTAACTCATGGTACGGTTTCTACCATCAGCGACCCACATGAAATTGCTAATGTTTGCGGCATGGAAGGTGTTGAATTCATGATTGAAAATGGCAATACCGTTCCTTTTAAATTCAATTTTGGTGCGCCAAGTTGCGTGCCTGCTACGATTTTTGAAACCGCAGGTGCTGAATTAAATCATGATGATGTAAAAGCACTTTTAGAACGCCCTGAAATAAAATATCTTAGTGAAATGATGAATTTTCCTGGTGTACTTAGTAAAGATGAGGAAGTTTTAAAAAAGATAGCTGCTGCACATGAGTTGGGGAAACCAGTCGATGGTCATGCACCTGGTTTACGCGGCGATGCTGTTCAGCAATATATCGATGCAGGGATTTCAACCGACCACGAATGTTTCACTGCAGAGGAGGCTTTAGATAAATTGCAACGAGGAATGAAAATCTTAATCCGTGAAGGAAGTGCGGCTAAAAATTTTGATGCCCTTATTGATTTGCTAAACGACTGGCCTGAAATGATGATGTTTTGCAGTGATGATAAACATCCTGATAGCTTAGTCGAAAGTCATATTAATGAACTTTGCGCTAGGGCAGTTGCAAAAGGTATCAATGTTTTTAATGTTCTTCAGGCAGCTTGTATCAATCCGATTCTTCATTACAAATTAGATGTCGGCCAATTACAGATTGGTGATTTTGCCGATTTTATCATGATTGAAGACTTGATAAATTTCAAGGTTAAACAAACTTATATTGATGGGGTTTTGCTTGCCGAAAATGGTCAAATGATTGGCGATTGGGTTAAACACTCAAAGGATAAAGAGTCTGTTAATCATTTTAATTGCAGTTTAAAAAAGGTAGAAGATTTTTTTTATCCATTTCAAAATCAAAAGGAAATTCCAGTTATTGAAGCGCTAGACGGACAATTGATCACCAACAAACTTATTGCAAAACCTAAGGTTTTAAACGGAAATATCATCAGCGATTCAGAAAACGATGTATTAAAAATGGTTGTAGTTAACCGCTACCAAGATGCGCCAATTGCAGTTTCTTTTGTTAAAAATTTTGGCCTAAAGCAAGGCGCAATTGCATCAAGTGTGGCACACGATAGTCATAACATTATAGCTGTTGGTGTTGATGACAAAAGTATATGCGATGCGGTAAATTTAGTTATCCAAGAAACCGGTGGTGTAGTTGCTTTGGGCAATGGCAATGAAAAAGTTTTGCCGCTGCCTGTAGCTGGTTTAATGAGTAACCATAATGGCTATGAAGTTGCTGAACGTTACACTTCAATCGACAAGTTTGCTAAAGATTTAGGTTCAACTTTAGTTGCTCCTTTTATGACGCTTTCTTTTATGGCCCTATTGGTTATTCCACGCTTAAAATTGAGTGATAAAGGTTTGTTTGATGGCGATAATTTTGAGTTTATTTAATATGATTGTCATTGCGAGGCACGAAGCAATCTTAATGCTTTGAGTGTTATAGCGAACGTTGCAGGATTGTTTCATTTCTTGCAATGACGACAGTTTTATCTACTCCACTACAAAAACCTCAGCCAGCGGGTTAAAAAGATAAATCCGCTTATCATCTAAACAAACACAACGATAGCGTTTTCTAATGCGTTCGCCTTTGGTAAAGCGGCGGCCATCTTTAATTTTGAAAATGGTATTTACGGGTAGTTGTTCCAGGTGTAAAGTTTCAACTTTGTGAGAATCATATTTCTTTAAAGCTCTGGATAAATGTAAGTCAGAACAGCTTGATGCCGCTGGATTCGACATGTAATTATCGATTGCCTTATGAATGTCAGCTGGAAAAATTTTCATATCAAAAAATGGCACCATCATTCTTTGGAAGTTCTTTTTCCATTCTAAACCATGTGGTTTTACTTTGTTTTTAAAATCGTTCCAGGTTAACAAATGTGCAAATTCATGAACGGTTGTAACCAGAAAAGCGTAGTTATTCAAATTGAAATTTACAGAAATTCTATGGCCTTTATCGCGGTAAGGATGGCGGTAATCGCCGAGTTTGGTAGAACGGGTTTTAGCGATTTTAAACTCGCACTGAAAATAATCTATCCACTTTGCAATTAGCGGCGCTGCCTCAGCAGGCATGTATTGTGCTAATAAATCAACTTTCTCCACAAATGCGAAGATAAGGAATTAGTAAAATATTTTAACTACATGGTCATAAGAATTACAAAGAGAAAACAGATTGATTTAGCCACAGAGTACACATGTTTTTTATACACATAGTCTACCAGCTCGTCATTGCTAGGTACGAAGCAATCCTAATGCGGTCGCTGTAAAACTCATAATAGTAAGATTGCTTCGTACCTCGCAATGACGACCGTTTAAATGATTAATAAACACTACTCCTCCGATGGAAACATCGACGCCAGCACCAGTTTAATCTCGCCAAAAGAATAATCTTTACCTAAAAACTCCCGAATCGTAGCCATCGATTTTGTTTTCTGGCTTTCTACTGCGTCTGCTATATTTCTAATTTTATTAGGTTTCACCAATTTAGAAACATCAATTTGCTGGGTAGAAACATAGTAAGCTAAATGCCCCTCAATAGTACCCACAGAAAAACCACGTTCCTTTGCAACTTCATCAATCGTTTTTCCTTGCTCGTAAAGCTCAAAACTGATAAGTTTCGTATCAACTTTTGGTTCTTTCTTTTTCTTCTCAACAGCCGATTTCACTTTCAAAACCTGTCCTTTCAGCTGAATGGCTTTTTGCAATTGTTCGTTCCGTTCCGATTCATTTAACAGTGCATCAGTATCAGCTTTGCTAAATTCTTTCCCATCGATTATGGCAAGTAATAGGGCTTTACTTTTATGCATTTTTTTCAGCTGCTCGTAAACCAAAATTTCTAATTCCAGCAACTCGGTTAAATAAGTTTTTATCCCTTTTTCTTCCTTTACATGTTCGATATGAGCTAAAAATTTATCAGAAACGCCTTTTAGTAGTGGATTAAAATATTTTAATGCCGCCTCTACCCGTTTAGAAACATTAAAAAAAGTATGTTCCGTTTGCACAGCAAAAAGTCCTTTTAGTTGGTTGATAAAAGTATCGGCAGTCGCCGTAATTTTTTGAAAGTCAGCATACAATTCCATTGTCCAGTCGTCATAGTGCTGCTTGGTCGATTTATCACTTTTATCAAAAGTTTGAAGATGCTCTTTAATGTAATACCTGATTAAATTCAAATCGAAGGCCGCCAATAAATAAGTTCTGATAAAATCGTAACTCTCTATACTAATTTGCTCGGTTAAAACTTCAGCAGGTTGTTTTGTGCTGGAAAAGTAATGGATGTTTTGGTCTTGTTGCAAACCACTTTCACGTAAGTGCGAAGTTAAAACCAAACCTTTTAGCGAACGTAAACGCGAAAGTGCTACGTAAGCCTGACCAGGTGCAAAGGCATCGCCAACATCAATAATGGCCTTATCAAAAGTTAATCCCTGACTTTTATGCACCGTAATGGACCAAGCCAATTTTATCGGATATTGCACAAATGAGCCAGCAACATTTTCAGCAATTTCGTTGGTTGCTTCGTTCAGTTTGTACTTTACGTTTTCCCAGGTATATGGCGAAACCGAAATCACGGTGCGTTCTTCTGGCAATTCGATTTCGATAACATCCTTTTCTATATGATGCACAACGCCTATTTTGCCATTGTAATAACGTTTTTCGGCAGTCATATCATTCTTAATAAACATCACTTGCGCACCCACTTTCAGCTCTAAACTTTTCTCATTCGGATAAGCATACTCATTAAATTCGCCTGTAACTTTTGCATCAAAAAAGTAAGATTTGGTTTTCAACTGCGTCAATCTTTCGCGGTTAATACTATCAGCTTTGTTGTTATGCGTAGTTAAAGTGATGTAATTTTCATCCGAGGCAGGTTTAAAATCCTGCTTAAAATGCTGGCGAAGTAAAGCAGTATCTTGTGGTGTAATTTTGTTATTCCTCAGGTTGTTTAATAAATCAATAAACACGGCATCATCCTGACGATAAATTTTATCTAACTCAATATAAATTGGCTGATTATTTTGCAGAGCCAAAGCATCAAAGAAATAAATGCTCTTGTAAAAACCTGCCATAACCCGCCATTCATCGTTTTTTACCACAGGCGGCAACTGATGCAAATCGCCAATAAATAGCAGCTGAACCCCACCAAATGGAACATTTCTATTCCTGCGGATGTATCGCAACGCGAAGTCGATTGCATCGAGCATATCGGCCCGTAACATACTCACTTCATCAATAACTAACAGTTCCAATTCCTGCAACATTCTGCGCTTATTTCCTTGCATATTCATGTGTTTCACAATGGTTCGCGGGGTGTTGAAGTTAAACGTGATGTTCTGATTCATGATATTCCCTGCCGCATCTGGAAAAAATGCACCAAATGGCAACTGAAAAAGCGAGTGAATAGTTACTCCCGAAGCGTTGATTGCCGCAATTCCGGTGGGTGCACAAATCATCGCTTTTTTATGCGTTAGTTTGATCAGTTTACGCAAAAAAGTAGTTTTTCCAGTCCCTGCTTTCCCGGTTAAAAAAACGTGTTTCGAAGTGTAATTGATAAACTTGGCAGCAATTTCTGCAGCCATAGAAGTTTCCTCTATTTGTGGCATCGGCAATAAGATTTTAGGTTGCTTTAGTTCGGTGGGATTATTAAAGCTAACAATTTTAGTACAAAAATAAGTATGATTTTTAGTTTTCGGCTAATAAATTTCAGTGGGCGAGGTTATATGATTGGAAATGAATGCTCAGTTTTTCATCGGGAATAGCAGCCCCGCTGTGCGCTTTATCCGATGAAATATCGGGATGCTCGCTGCCATCAGGTTTATTTAACAAAGGGTTGTCGCTTTTGGCATAAAACCACCTCAAAAAATACAGCCGCTTTAATACATATTCCAGTGTTTAAAAATTAAAATATAAGAATGCAAGTTTTTAAACGATGGGTTTTAAAACTATCCTAAGAATTACTCGGGAAGTTATCTAAACCCTAAGGGACAGCAGCGGAAATACTCCTATGATTAATATTAGTCATTTAGCATAGAAAAGGCCAAAGCTTTCCTTTAGAGCAGCAGACATTTATTATCTGCCGTTCTTCCGGACATTTCTTTCTCATTACAAATATAA
>NZ_CAKLBU010000014.1 GCF_920984735.1 Pedobacter sp. Leaf250
TGAAAAATCTACAATTTCACGTATATTTGACATAAGCCTTAGTTTTGAGTATAAAATTATCTTTTTATTGTAGCAAGTTTGACTACTTCTCGAACTAAGGCTCTTATTAATACATGGATACTTTTTGCAAACCTCGCAGGTTTTTAAAACCTGCGAGGTTTAAAACAAAAAGATTGAAGTGTATGGCGGGGCTGAAGGCTGCCAAATGCAACTGCACCTCCATTTTCAAAAAAAGATTTTTGACTTTGAGGTGCAGCGATTTACAATCAAAATTTGATACATTTGCCTTTTATTAAAAACATTGGCTTTTACCACGGGTAATTAGCTTATAGCTTAAGAAAACATGTTTGATAATTTACAGGACAAGCTAGACAGAGCATTTAAAGTATTAAAAGGACAAGGCAGCATTACGGAAATTAACGTGGCAGAGACCATGAAAGAGATTCGTAAAGCATTACTGGATGCTGACGTTAACTATAAAACAGCCAAAACTTTTACGGATGAGGTAAGGCAAAAAGCATTGGGGCAAAACGTATTAACTGCGGTTTCTCCGGGCCAGTTGCTTACTAAAATCATGAACGATGAGCTTGCCGCCTTAATGGGTGGTGAGGTTACGGAATTGGACACCAAAGCTAACCCAACCATTATTTTAATTGCAGGTTTGAATGGTGCAGGTAAAACTACTTTCGCCGGCAAATTGGCTCTACACTTGAAAGGTAAGGGTAAAAAACCTTTGTTGGTGGCTGGCGATATGTATCGCCCTGCGGCGGTAGATCAGCTGGAAGTTTTAGGAACTTCGGTTGGTGTATCGGTTTATGCGAACCGCGAATCGAATGATCCGGTTGGCATTGCTCTGGAAGGTATTGCACATGGTAAACAAAACGGAAATAACGTCATTATTATCGATACCGCTGGTCGTTTAGCGATTGATGAATCGTTAATGAACGAGATATCGGAAGTTAAAGCCCAAACACAGCCACACGAAATTTTATTCGTGGTGGATTCGATGACCGGTCAGGATGCGGTGAATACAGCAAAAGTATTTAATGATCGTCTTGATTTTACGGGTGTTGTTTTAACCAAATTAGATGGTGATACCCGTGGTGGTGCTGCGCTTTCGATTAAATCGGTAGTGAACAAACCGATTAAATTTATTGGTACTGGCGAGAAAATGGAAGCACTGGATGTTTTCTATCCGGACCGTATGGCATCGCGTATCTTAGGTATGGGTGATGTGGTTTCACTTGTTGAACGGGCTCAAATGCAGTTTGATGAGAAGGAAGCTGCAGAATTACAGAAGAAAATCCGCAAGAATAAATTTGATTTCAACGATTTCTATAGCCAGATTCAGCAAATTAAGAAGATGGGTAACATGAAGGATTTGATGGGCATGATTCCAGGTGTGGGCAAGATGATGAAAAACGTGGATATTCAGGATGATGCTTTTAAACCTATCGAAGCCATTATTAATTCGATGACGCCGTTTGAAAAGGAAAATCCAGATGCAATTCAACAAAGTAGACGATTAAGAATTGCAAAAGGTTCTGGTAGCAAAGTAGAAGAGGTTACCAAGCTGATTAAACAATTTGAGGATATGCGTAAAATGATGAAGCAGTTTTCAAATCCAGCTGCGGCAGCAGCTATGATGAAAGGTATGCCGAAAATGCCAATGGGCAGAAGATAGGATTTTGAAAGTTGAAAGTTAAAATAGCGAAGCTTTAATACATAAATCCCAATCAGAAATGGTTGGGATTTTTTTATGACTTTGGAAATGAGCGGTTTGCTGTCCTGCCTTACCTACTCCCGATGAAAATCGGGATTCATACAATCGGGTTTAGACACAAAATTGGTTTAGGATAAAAATTATAACTTAATCTTTGTATTCTTTGTGTCTTTGCAGTTAAATGCTATCTTAGTTATTCTCAATTTATTCATCCCCGAATAATATAACATCCCGTTTCAATTTCGCGATTAAATTAATGCTTGTAAAAACATATGGGAGTGCTGTGTATGGTGTAAATGCTTTGACCATCACCATTGAAGTAAGCACAAAACCATATAATAAGAATTACGAGAAAAATATTATAAACAAGGAAATAATAGTTAGAGCAGCTACAATAAAGTAAACTGCCCTAATGAAGCTAGCTTAAGCTGCCTTGAAAGATAAAAATAAGAAAAAATTTGGATTTAAACACAGAATCTATATGGTTCAAAAATAATATTAATAAAAAGTTAAACAGAAATGACAACGAAACGCATCTCAAAAAAATTACTTACAATGTAATTGGTGCCGCAATAGAAATCCATATCACTTGGCCCTAGTCTATTTGAAAGTGTTTATCATGAATGCATCAAACATGAGCTGATCCTTCGAAACATAAACTTCCTAACAGAGATTTCCATGCCTGTACGGTATAAAGGAATCGAAGTTGCCACCAATTTAAGATGTGATTTATTAATTGAAAATTGCTTGGCGGTTGAAATAAAAGCATCAAACACAATCGAACCTATATTCGAAGCACAAATATTAACTTACATGAAAATTATTAGAGGTGCCTCAAGGTTTGATTATAAATTTCAATTGTGTTAATATATTTAGTGAAGGACAAAAGACGTATATTAATGATTTTTACCGATTTTTAGAAGATTAAACGCCCCGAATGATTAGAACGCTCATAATTGAAGACGAACCCGCCATCCGCAAAGAAATTGAATGGCTATTACAACAAGAAAATCAGTTTAATTTAATTGGCTACGCAACAAGCGTAGCCGAAAGTTTAGTGCTGATCAAAGCCACAAATCCAGAATTAATTTTGATGGATATTCAGCTAACGGATGGCACAGCTTTCGATATACTGGATCAATTGGTAGAAATTCCATTCCGTATTATTTTTATCACCGCATACAATCATTTTGCAGTTAAAGCGATTAAATTCGGCGCTCTTGATTACCTCTTAAAACCTTTAGATGATGCGGAATTTAAATCTGCGTTAGCAAAAATTGTTACAAATGATGAAAATAACATCACTCAGCAAAAACAGCAAATATCCATCCTAAAATCACAATCAGGCCATGGTGAAAGCAACTTGGAAAGCCGAATTGTACTGCATACTTTAGAATTTTTGCAGGTTTTGCAACTCCGAGAAATTATTTACTGCCAAAGTGAAGGTGGTTATACCAATTTTTTCCTAACTGAAGGGCGAAGGATTATGATATCAAAACCACTTAAGTTTTATGATGAACTGTTACCAGAAAAGTGGTTTCTCCGTCCACATCAATCTTATTTGGTAAATGTTTTATATGTAGATAAATTTCTAAAATCTGGAACAATTGTATTGAAAGACAAGACTGAAATACCTGTTTCGGGCCGAAGAAAGGATTATATTTTACAACACATCAACCATATCGATTAATAGAAATAGCCTATCCATAAAATCATGAAGCAAAAGATATTAAAAACCTTAAAATGGATGCTCATCGTTTTAGTTTCATTGATTTTGATACTCACGGTTGCTACTTATTTATACATGAAAAAGCCGCTATTCGGTAAGGCTTCCGATGGTGCGAGACTGGAACGCATGAAAAAATCGCCGCATTTTAAAGATGGCGTATTTCACAATCTCAATCAAACACCTGAACTTACCGAAGGCTATAGCACAATTGGTGTTATTTACGATAAACTCTTTGGCGATCATCCTCGGGTAAGCCCTATTGATAGTATCCCATCAAAAAAGGTAGACTTATTACATTTGCCTATTGATTCGAACATTTTAGTATGGTTTGGTCATTCTTCCTACTTTATTCAATTGGATGGAAAACGCATTCTAGTTGATCCCGTTTTTAGTGGAAATGCATCGCCAGTACCCGGAACCGTTACTGCCTTCAAAGGAACAGACAGATATAGTGTGGAAGACTTGCCAAATATCGATTACCTTATTATTTCGCACGATCACTATGATCATGTAGATTATGAAACCTTAATAAAGCTTCGCCCGAAAACAAAAAAAGTTTTTTGTGGCCTGGGTGTTGGGGCTGATTTTGAAGAGTGGGGCTACAACGTAAAAGATATTTATGAAAAAGATTGGGATGAAACCATCGACTTAGGTGGTGGTTTTTTTATCCATACCACACCTACAAGGCATTTTTCGGGGAGAGGTTTTACCCGCAACAACACTTTGTGGATGTCGTACGTTTTTAAGAGCCCTAGCATGAAAATTTACATTGGTGGAGACAGTG
Source organism: Pedobacter sp. Leaf250 (assembly GCF_920984735.1). Lineage (GTDB taxonomy): Bacteria > Bacteroidota > Bacteroidia > Sphingobacteriales > Sphingobacteriaceae > Pedobacter. Next base: position 4,237 of record NZ_CAKLBU010000014.1, read on the forward strand.
GTTACGATACGCATTTTGCAAAAATTGGAAAGAAATTCGGACCAATAGATTTGGCCATCTTGGAAGATGGACAGTATGATCTCAAATGGAAATATATTCATTTACAGCCTGCAGAAGTTTTAAAAGCTGCGAAGGACCTAAATGCCAAACGACTTTTTCCTGTACATTCATCAAAGTTTGTTCTCGCCAACCACCCATGGGATGAACCATTAGTTAAAATAACAGAATTAAATAAAACCACGAAAATCCCGTTGGTAACTCCAATGATTGGTGAATTTGTTTTCCTTAAAAATATCAACCAAACATTTAAACCCTGGTGGATTGGCATTAAATAAATGATGCTCAAAATAGTGATTTAAGCCCGACGAATAATAAACAAATCCTTACAATACAGTTTTTTCGCTTACGAATAATAAAGTGTCAAAACAGGTACAAGATTATGGAGTATATTAAGGCTCATCAAAAAGTTTAAGTATCTGAATGTTACTTAATTCAACCTGTATCTCATGAGATTTAAATTAATTATTCCCTTAATTTTTATAGCTCTAATTGTTGCGAATTCGGCTGTTGCACAAAATAAAACCGTTTTTGAAAAAAATGCAGATTCATTAATAAAAATTGGTCAGCCTGAAAAAATAATTCCATATCTTGAAAAAGAATTAAAAAAAACACCTAAAAACGAATCGCTTTTGCGGTTATTGGGCTTTTATCATCTTCAAAATAATAACCTGGTAGAAGGTGAAAAGTTTTATCGAACAGCATTATCGATTAACCCGAAATGTGCCCGGTGTTATTTAAATATTGGTCGCATACAGGCAACAAAAAATGAAGGAAATGAAGCTTTGGTGTCAATAAACAAAGCCATTTCAATTGATGCCAAAGATGCTTTGTTGTTTTCTACAAGAGCAAAAATTAAAGCACAATTTGGTGATCAATTTGGTGCATTGGCCGATCATAATAGGGCCATTCAATTGGCACCAAATAACGCCGAATATTACACCGAACGTGGAGCTTATAATGCCAACAATAGTTATCATAGTTTAGCGCTAACAGATTTCAATAAAGCCATAAGCTTATCGCCCGAGGCCTACGATGCCTATTATTACAGAGGAGGTGTTTATAATAGTCAAAATAAAACTGAGGATGCTTTAAACGACATCAACAAAGCGATTCTTTTGAACAATAAACAGGCTTATTTTTACGATGGAAGAGCAGCAATTTATGCAAATTTAGGTCAATTTGATAAGGCTCTATCCGATTATTCACAATCAATAAAACTAAATCCTAAAACTTATCCTGCTTATATCAATCGTGCTAAAGTATATTATGAGCTCGAAAATTTAGATGCTTCCTGCAGAGATTACTCCATAGCAAAGCAGATATTAATTAATCAAAAAATAAATGATGCCGAGTTACTAAAAACCATTGATGAATCGGTCGCCGATTTCTGCGATGAAGCAAAACCAAGCTACTATTACCAAAGAGGTATTGCGCATTATAACTTAAAACAATACGATAAAGCTTTATTGCAATATGCTAAAGGTTTGCAAAAATTTCCAAAAAACGCAACGATGTTCTCATTTAAAGGTAATGCTTATCTGGCTTTAACAGACTATAAAAGTGCAGCAGAAAACTACAAAGCATCATTAGAAAATAAGGAAAATTTACTTAGTGAAATTAAATCGAATCCACGTTTTACAGCGGCAACAACTGCAGAAATTAATGGCTATTACAATTCTTCCCTGGCTTCAATTTATTTAGGACTGTCTGATTGCTACGCAAATGGTGAGCACTTCGAAATAGCACTTGAAACAATAAATACGGCAATTGCCCTAGCGCCAGACATCAACTCGTTTGGGAAAGAAACTTATTTTAATCGCCGTGGAAATATTTACTTAGCTACAGAAAAATATAACCTGGCGCTAAGCGATTTTAATAAAAGTATTCAACTAAAAAATGAATATGCGCCTGCTTATGTAAACAGAGCGGTAGCTCGAGTTAGCCTCACCGAAAATATTAAGAAAACCACCTATCACATAAATACGGAAATAGCCAATCAACCTGCCGCCATCAATTGGGTAGTAAACAATAAATCAGCTATAAAAAAATCTGAGAGCAGTTTACTTTCTGCTTTAGCAGATTGCAATAAGGCAATTGAACTAGATAAAAACTTCGCTTTTGCGTATTATGTTCGAGGATCAATAAAACAAATATTAAGTCAGCAGGATTTTTGTATTGATATACTTACAGCAAAAAAAATGGGCTTCGAAATTGATGAAACCATGTTGAAGAATTGCAACCAGTAAAAAACGAAATATGAGATATTTACTATTGTTTATTATTTTCCTTTCGTTTGAAACCAGTGCACAAGTGCTGCAAAATTTTGTTGAACCTGCTGGCAAAAGAAAGGTTTTTGAAGCAAAAGGCGACCTTGACAAAGATGGGGTTGATGAAATTGTAATGGCCTACAATACCGGAAAGCAGGTAGATCGGTTAGGTTATACCAGAGAACTATATATCTGCAAAGTAATTAATGGTAGTTTAAAACTTTGGAAACAAAATACCTCAGTATTGTGGAATAGTGATGATTGTGGTTTTTGCACTGATAATGGTATTAATTTATCAATAAAAATAAAGAATAATACCATGATTATTGAGCAAACCTTTTGGCACAATACAAGACACACCAGTATCCACAAAAACATTTATCGCTACCAAAATAATGATTGGTTTCTAATTGGATCTACTTATAACGACGACTATAATTGCGGCTACCATCATACTTACGACATTAATTTTTCAACCAAACAGGTGCATGTAAGTTACGATAACGAAGATTGTGAAGATTCTGTTCAATTGTATCCTGCTTCCGAAAAATCTTTTAAATATCCTTTTAAATCTATCCCAAAAATGGATGGATTTACACCGGGTAAAACTGAAATCAAAATCCCCAATTCCAAGCAGTTTTTTTATTATTAAGGAGATCAAAGAATCAGATAATTGTTTAGTTGCCACAAATAATTGTTAAATGCTAACGAATAATAATTGGTCAGAAATTGCTTAAACGCTTTAGTTAGTTTAGTGTCGTTAAACAAAAACATCCTTAACCTATGGGGAGTAAAATTGCGAAAGCATAATTTATAGTTTTTGGTTCTAATTAACAGTTGTTTTGATTTTAGAAATGTAACGCCTCTTATTTGATGGCATAGGCGGTGTAAAATTTCAGTATCTGTATCCAGCATTTACTGTATTTTATGCCTCCTCATCAAATCCTTTGACAAATTTCCTCATCTCGCTTTTGATATCAAATAATTAATAAATGAGAAAAATACGGTTTCTAATTTTCTTCTTATTCAGCATAACTATTGCAAATGCACAAACAAGTTATGCTGATATTCAAAAAAAATGTAAAAGCGGCCCTTAAGAGCTATTCTTCAGAAAATCCGAATTATCCTATTTTGAAAAAACTGGTAACTGCCTTTGAAAAAGCAAAGAAATTAAAACCAGCTTATCTGGAGAAAGACAACTTGGGAATCGCCATTTTTCTTTCGAGCCAAAATCCTGAACTGGATATTTTTCCTGCTCGTTATACCTTTGAGCATGAACGGATTAATTTTTCAGCTTTGCGCAATAAAAACACAAAAAAGCCAAGTGATGATATGCGGGAATATGTTAAAACCTATATCGAAGATTTTAACCATTTAGGAAACACCACCATATTTAAAAAATTAATTTATAATGCACCCGAAACCGAAGGCACCCTTACATCTAACACTACAGAACAGATTGTTAAAGAGCCTTATGCCACTACTTTTGTCCGTGGTGATGATACTTGGATGTATGCCATGAGCACTGGCAATCAGGGCATCATATTGTATGCTTTTAAAATGACTGTATCAGGCGAAAATTTAATGGATATAAGCGTAGATTCCAACCATAAATAGTAAGGTTTTAAAGCTATCTCTACCAAACCTGTGTTATTACCAATCCTCACCATTAATAAAATATGCATAAAAACTCTTCTCGAACAAAAAAAATGATGCGTATATTGATTTGCTAAAACTGTACAGTCAGGCTATACTGTATTAATAACCCCAAGTAATTCATCCCAAATAATGAAAAAATTTTTTTTCTCCATTGTATTTCTAGTACATTTTTATCCATGCTTTTCTCAAAAAAATATTAACGTAAAAATTGATGAGAGAATAGAAGCCATCACCATTTTTTACACGCTGGCTACCAGAGATACCTTAGATAGAAAACCAACTCCTTCCACATATTATCGAGATTTCAACAATCATTTCGAGAAATACAAAAATCACAATACACTAAATTGGTACAGAAATTTATCTTCATGGGATAGTTACGACTTATCCATCATTGGCTTATTTTTAACAGATAAATATCCGTTTTCATTAGCAATACCCTATTCTGACAGTCAGCTACGGAGTGTAGACATGACAACTTTTTTAAGCAAGTTTAATGAATTTTATAAAGCATGTGATGTGGAAAGTTTTATAACAAGCCACAAAAATGAATATGATAGAATCACAGCATTTGCTAAGAAATCAATTGTGGAAAGTAATATTTTGAACGATGTTAAACTGTTTTACAATAAGCCTTCTGATGGGGAGATACTAATATTTGCAGACGTATTAAATAATTTAGGCAATAATGCCATAGAAATCAAAGACGATAAATTTAAGGGTAAAAAGATTTTTAAGTTGGCGTATTTGCAGGATGAAAATATAACTCAAACCAATGATACTGAAGTGAAGTTTGTACCCTTATCAAATGTGGTAATACACGAAATATCTCATCTATTTGTAAATGATTTTATACCTAAATATAAAGAAAGGTTAGCCAAAAAGAAAGACCTGTTTTTAATGACTTCTAAAAATGAAAAGTTAAATGAAAATAGATGGGAAAATGAATTGGATGAGCTGATTGTGAGGGTTTGCGTTTCAAAAATTTTAGGTAAAAAATATGGAAAAGAGCGAGAGTTAAAGGAAGTGGAAAATCAATCGAAACATTTTAAATATTTCGAGCAGTTAAACTCATATTTTGACAACTATATCCAAAATAGAAACAAGTATAAAAACATAACTTCATTCTATCCAGAACTAATAAATTTTATAGAATCTTTAAAATAGTGATATGCTTATCAATTATCAACCTCATAAACCACACCAAAACAAATAATTATGGCACTTATTAATCCGCACATTAACTTTAACGGCAATGCCGAAGAAGCATTCAATTTTTACAAAGCAGCATTTGGCGGCGAATTCTCAAATGTTGTACGCTTTAAAGATATGCAAAACAGCGAATTACCATTAGCAGAAAATGAAGTCAATAACATCATGCACATTGCTTTACCCATTGGCGCTAATACATTAATGGGCAACGACATCCCCGAATTTATGGGCAAAGTAGATGAAAATGAGAACCGGTCGAAAATATCTGTTAGTGCAGAAAGTAAAGATGAGGCTGACAAATTATTTACTGCCCTTTCAGCTGGTGGTTCGGTCGAAATGCCAATCGACAATAGTCCGTGGGGTTCATATTTTGGAATGTTCAGAGATAAATTCGGTATTGAATGGATGATTGAATATGCAGGCTAATTTGTTAATTTTTACAATCTAACCTCAAAATATAATCCTCGCTTACACAATAGGCGAGGATTTTTTGTACAAATAATAATTCATATCCAACAAATAAAAATCGGGTTTAAACGAATAATAAAATGGGCAATCGTTTTAGCTTAAGTGATGTTATTTTTAAATAAATAAAACTGATTTATATGATTGTATCATCACAAACGTACGCCATCATCCTCATTGCAATTGTTGTATTAATTAGTTTAAAACCACTGTATTCAAAGCTTGTAAAAAAGCAAGGTAAAAAAGATGATTGGATGTTTTTGCTGATCCTACTGATTTTACCAATCAATTGGTATACACCAACACTTATAACTGTTACAGATTGTAACCAATTTATAAAAGAGGTGATGTTGTTTCCAGCAAAAAGAGAAGGAATATCGATAAGCTACGGAAGAAAAAATCACATTTTCAATCATTCTAAACAAACGCTCGGTTTGGAATATCTATACTATGGAAGCGATAAAAAAGAAGACGGTCAAAGAGATTTGGTTATTTTTCCCGGTAAAACTGCCATGGTGAATGAAGTGAAGATCGACTATGTTTTTGAAGCGCCGGCAAAAAGTGTTTCCACAAAATCAAGTGGTGCTACAAAAACCATGTTGTATTGCGAAAAAGATAGTGATGAACAATCAATCCAATAGTACCGGATTTATAATCTATACAAACAAAGCCCTATGAAAACCATAAATTATATCTGCGTTATTTCGCTAATTGCCCTCGTTTCTTGCAATACGAAAGACAAACAACCAGAAACGCTCCAGGCCAAAGGAGGCTTCGATCTCGAAAAAGTAACCTTTGCTGAAAATATCCCTAAGCTTTACGGCAACAACGTTTTATTAAGCGATGGCATGAGATATGATAGTACTGAAAATGGAAAACTTACAGACACGCTGCTAAAGTATAAAATCAGCAATTCGATGCTGGGTGCTTTAAAAATTAATGTACCACAAAAGGATTTCGGTTATTTATATCAAAGTCATACATCAGATAGTTTGGCCAAATTCAATGGTACATATTTTAGCAACTTGAATATATTAACCGATAAAAACAAAAAAGCTGTAGCCTTTTATGCGGAAGGTGAAATTTATGATCTAAAAGCGAAAAAAGCTTTCCTTGCTAAAATGAAAGAAAAATACGGTGATCCAAAATATTCAATTTTCATTTCTCATGAGTTTAACCAATGCTCTTATGAATGGGTTTTAAAAGATCGTACCATTCAACTGGAAACTTCAAAAGGATTTAGCGCCACTTTTAGTAGTGATAGCGATGCAAAATCAGGAGAATACCTCCGCTTCGATTTACTTATTATTGCTAACGATAAAAAAGAGCAGGTGTATAATGCCCATGTTTACGAGTTCGGCGATAAAGTAATGTACGATGGCAAATACAGAAGCTTGAAAGATTTACAACTAGATAAAAAATCAACCTTTAAAGATGTTTTTCTGTTAAACTCTACCGATAAAAAATACTTAGATGATCCAACGGACCAATATGATATTAGTCGGGAAGAAACTGAATAAACGCATTTTTATTTTAAAATCTTTGTACCATGGAAAATTCTAATTTCAATATCGAACCAGTCCAAAATACAGAAATTATTCCTCAACCAAAACGTAAAAACAGAGCTAAAACCGTTATTTGGATAATTGTAGCCATTATAGTTATAGCAGGAGCCACAGGTTTTGCTTATTTATATGGTGGCTACAAAATGCGCCAGGACTATTATAATAGCGGCGATAGTACCAGCTATCCTGCTGATAGTGTTTTTGTTGATGGTTGGGCAAGCCCCGAGGATTTTGCCACCTGGAAAGGAGCAACGTTTACTATTCCACAATATAATGATATACCAATCGCCTTTCAAAGGGCTATTGTTAAAATTTTTATGGATAATAATTACTTCAGTAAGGATAATAACGATTTATACTTTTTTACCAAGATCAAAGATCGGGCTTATCGTGTAATTGCTTACGGAGATTTTACAGGTCAGGGTGAAAAAGAAATGGCCTTTTTGCTCGAAAAATCGGATTATGCCAGTAGCGCCATTTATATTATCCCTCAAAAAGGCAATATATTATACTGGAAAGAATTGAGTGGCGAATTACCAACCATAAAAAGCTTTAAAAAAGGTGCACTCATTTTTATGGATAAGATGGAATTAACACCTGCACCTAGTGATGGGATTATTAAGCAAACAAAAAATTCTAAATATGTATTGATTTATAATCGCCAAACCAAAACCTTTGATCAATACTATCAATATACAAATGAAGATATAAAAAGCGCAAACGAGGAAACAGATGAAGGTGAAGAAGAAGCAGATGAACCCGATTCAGCAACCGTTGCAGAACTGTAAAAGTGTTATAAATTTCGTGATTTAAGTTCTTGTTTCATTTTTTTGATATTGCCCAGGTTTAAAATTACTATTGGCAAAAGTGCAATTGGAATAACAGTTAAGGGCGTAAATCCTTTTTTAAAGGTTAAAAACATACTTAGCCCAAATAAAAGCATCAACATTACAATAAGCGTGTAAGTAGCAGCTTTAGCTAATTTTTCATTTTTTTGCAACTGATCGTTACTCATTTCGGCAAATTTGTTTTCACTCATGTTAAGGATGGGTTATTATTCTTAAATACTGGAATATTTAAATCTTCTACTGCTAAAATAGCAGATACAAGCATCTTTAACAAACTTATTTCATTATTGTAAAAACGAATTATAGATGAAATTCAGCGAATTATAAACCATATCCAACGGTTGTCAATTGGGTAATAATCAATTCTTTGATAATGATTAATATAGTATAACAAAAGGCTTTCAAATATTTTGAACATGCCCTTTAAGTTTAATTTAAACCTAAATATTTTCAAAATGACAATTACTTACATGATGTTGGCATTTACAACAATTTACCTAACGGCAACTTACTTTTACTACCGCCATACGGTTAAGAAAGGCACAGAATTTAGATATAAACCAATTTTCTTATTAATAATTGGGCTTCTGTTCTTGTTATCGCTTTATGGCAGTGTTACCAACCAACCATTTAACACCATAGTTCCATTTATTGGTTAGGGCTGAAAATTTTTATTTAAACCTTACATCCTCGCTATACCATTGAAAAGAACAAAAGCTATATATATTGCCATTGCTACCATACTCATTTGGTACATTTTTATTTGGTGTAAATTTTATTTTTTCAGTAAGGTTTATACACAAGATAAAATGGATAAAGAGTTCGCTGCATTGAAAATGAATGCGCCACTTATTGATTCAATTAACATTAGAGGCTATAACATTAAATACATTAGCAATAAAAAAAATTATACCGAAGAAGGCGATCAATTTGGAAAGAAAAAACCGTATTTGGTATTGCTACATAACAGCGATAAAAACGCAGCTTGTTTTCTAAATTATTTTAAAAATAAAACGCTGGCGAATAAGTTTCACATCATCGCTATTGATAGAATTGGTTTTGGGAATACAACTTTCAAAAAGCCTGAGCAAATGAATTCTCTTTTCAAGCAAGAAGAAAAAGAATTTGGAAATATTGCCGATTATGCTTCTGGGATAGCTGTAAAAGAGGCTTTGAATGCTGAAGGACAACACATGGAGGAAGTTAGAATTGTAGCTAACGGGAGTGGTGGCATGGCTGGCTTACAGGCTTATTTATATGAGAATATTTCATTCTCAAAACTCTTTTTATTTAACCCTGATTTAAGCAGTAGATTTTTCTTGAGTAAGTTTTTTAGTAAGATAATCGTAAGCCCGATAATGGTTTGGAGTTTTCCAAGAGCATTTGTAAGCAAACACCACGATCTACTTTTGGCTGATGAATATAAGGACGAGAAATTTGAAAAGTTGATTAAAAATGTTCAATTTTCTGAGAATAGAGAAGCGACAGATAATGGCTACATGTATCCAAAGGGGTTAAAATCTGTTTTTTTCTTAGGCTTGAGTAAAAACGAAAAAGAACGAATAACCAAAATTTCTGGAAAAAAAAGCTTTGTTTTTCAAGCCAATGATGTTAATATCTACACAGGGCCAGAAGATGTTCTGAAAACGATATTGGCTAATGATGTTTACACATTACAGTTTAACAGAATAAAATGACGAAGATTTTCACCATCGCAATTGTATTGCTTATAAGCTTACAATCTTGTAAATCGCAAGTTACCGATCATGTTGAGTTGCTCGAAAATTTGAAGTACGATCAGGATAAAGAGATGTACCAGGCGGCATTAACAACCTTATACCCTGCAGAAGTTACCATTAATGATTATCCGATTGGAAGGGGTTTGGCTTATTTCGGGCACGAAATCTACTACATTGCAGATCTCGGGCTACAAAAAAAAGGGCGCCAAACGGCTACAGTTACGATAGATTTAAAGAATTTTAAACCTACTGAAAGCGATAAACCCATCCTCTTTTTGGCTGTTTATTACAGCGGCGATGTTTCCATGCCCTCAATTGATGACAAAGAAGATGTATTGGTGCATTATGTGTTGCTTGAAAAAGATATAACCGAACAGGATATTAAAAAAGGTTCAATTACCAAAACCTTTACTTTTGAAGCGAAGGAAGTTCGTACAAATTTGGATAGTTGGAAAAATTCTAGAAAATTAACCGTTAATGACGCCTTGTTTAATCAGTTGTATAGCGAATACGAAAAGCTACAAACAGATTTAAATGCTTCGGATAAAGGTAATGCCATTGAAAAAATGAAAGTTGCCGAGTTTGAAACTGCCCAGCTTAGAAATGCAAAAAAAGAATGGATTGTAGATGAACGCAAAGCTTTATTTTCTAATCATTGGAAGTTGCTGCCAAAAGATAGCTGTAAAATAAAAATTTACGGTGACGGCAAGATTGCCACATTGGTTAAAAAAGATGATTCGATCATTTCAGTATCAGCGGTATCTTCAAATCCAAAATCTAAGAACGAAAGAACTACACAGTTTTTGAACCTGTATTTCCATATCCCAAATAATAAAAGCGATTTGGAATTGACCCGATTTGATGGTTATGCCATTACTAAATTTGGAAAGTAAATTAAAAATTCATTTAAGGTCTTTCATTCTTAACTCACCCGTATTTAAATCTCGAACACTAATTAGTGATGAAGAAATTAGAGTTGCAAATGATTATGCCAATTACCTAACACAACGGTTTTTATTCGGATGCTAAAAAATGTTTAGGGGTAAGCCTATAAGTCTTTAAAAAAATGTAACATTATGTTCTAAAGTCAAATGAACGTTTTAGCTACTATTCAATGAAATTACGCCGTCTATATTTTTGCCTCCTTGCCGCATCAGTTTTTTATGCATGCAAACAAGATCAATCTAGAAGCAAAAATGAGCAGTTGCTTAAACACAAAACTTCAATTACGGCCCTTTCGGCTAAACAAACCACAGCATCAAACGCCGATTCTATTTTGCAAGCCTGGAAGCGCTTCAACGCAGATCCAATCGTATTGGCCGACACCGACTTAAATACAAAAACGAAGTACAATTTAGGTAAAATGTTTGCCCGAAAAAATCCTGATAGTTCTAAAATGTTTTTACAACAAGCTTTAGAACTTGTTGAAGGCAGTAATCGCTATTTGGAAATTAAAGCTAATCTGTATAATGGCATGGGCAATTTGGCCAATGCAGAACCTTTAGAACATCAGGCCAATTATTATTATAACAAGGCGGCTATGATTGTGCTGTCAGATTCTACTTTGACTTTGAAACCCATGGCCAAGGCAATTATTTTATTGGCCGCCGCACAAAGTAATAAAAGTTTGCAGCAGTATAGTCTAGCCTTAAAAATGAATTTGGCAACTTTAAAATTAATGCCCCAATTGCCACCAAATGTTACCAACCAGCAACGGGTTTTAACACAATTGATCTCATTAATTTATACTGCGGATTTTCCTAAGAATGATATAGAAAACTATCTGAAGAAATTAGAAAAACTGCAAGCTACCTATCCCGATGACTTTAACCCCAGATTTTTATATGATAGCAAACTCCTTTATTTCGATAAGGCCAATAATATAGATTCTGTTTTAAAATATTCTTTACTCAATGCAGCAATCGATGAACAATTTTATGGAGAAAGGCCAACGGAGCCTACCGCAGCAGGTAATATTTACACTACTTACACCAACATTGTAGCCAATTACGTTAAGGCAAAAAATTATACTGGGGCAAAGCTGTTTCTAAAAAAAGCCAATGATATTTTTAAGCAAAGTGGTAATCTCTTAGAATATGAGGATTTAATTAGAGGTGGAGAAGCAAGTTCGAGTTATTATGCTGCAATTGGTGAGAAAGACCAGGCGCTTCAAACTGCACAAGATGTAATTGCTTTACAAAAAGAAAATTTTGAAATCGAAAACACACAGGCTGTTGCCGAAATGGGAGCACTATATCAAATCCAGGCGAAAGACAATTCCATTGAGCGATTAAATGAAGACATCAAAATAAACACCTTAAAGTTAGAACGCAATAAGCTATCATTAGTTATTACGGCCCTCATCATTTTAATCCTGCTTATTGTTATTTGCTTGTTTTACAGCATTTATAAACAACGCAAGTTAAAACAGGAAAAAGAAAATGTTCAGTTGCAACAGCAATTGTTGAGAACACAAATGGAGCCTCATTTTATTTTTAACACGCTATCTGCGTTGCAAAGTTTTATTCGGTTGGATGAAAAAGATGAGGCTATTAAATACCTGAATCAATTTAGCAGACTGTTAAGAAGTAGTTTAGAGTTGAGCAGAGAAAAATTAGTACCGCTAAGCCAGGAAATAGAAACGCTTGAAAACTATTTGAGTTTACAGCAAATGCGCTATAACAATATTTTCAATTTTGAGATCAAAACTCCATTTAATGAAGATCTGGAAATGCTTATGATTCCACCGATGTTAATACAACCTTTTGTAGAAAATTCGATTTTACATGGCATTAATTTAAATGATAAGGATGGTTTTGTTAATGTAGATTTTACGATTACTAATCAAAATTTAAAGGTTACCATTGCCGATAGTGGCAAAATCGCTGGCGAAAAGAAACCACAAAACCATCAATCGCTTTCAGGCATCATCAGTAAAGAAAGATTACAGCTTTTAGGTAAAGAGCGGAATCAGGATGCCGGAATTACGCAAAACAAAACCACAAATGGCGGTACAATTGTAACTCTTAGCATTCCTTTCGCCCTGAACGAATCAATGGGTGGCTGATGTTAAACTGCATTGATAAATAATTTCGTTTCTAGTGCGAATAATAATTCAAAGTCTACGAATTATAATCGCTTCAGGATTTATAGAATATTCCTGTCTATATTTAGAATAAACACGGTTTAACCACTAGAATGAAGATAAATTTATTTTTTCTTTTTTGAAACTTATGGAGAATAATTCAATAGATAAACCTACCATAATTTGCTCAATGTCAAAAATGGCTTATGCTAATGATATCAGTATTTTCATTTTTTACTTGTATTAAATCTTCAATATAAAAAATAACAAATCATGGGCAAATTATTTATTACGCTTGCATTCATATTTATTTCGGCAACGGCATGGCCGCAAGTAACCAATGCCTTAAATAGTTCTTTGAAAAATAAGGTATTGGAGCAATTGGGACTAAAACCAGAAGAAATTAATGAGGAATTATATGTTGAAAAAGTTTTGCCATATGCCAAAACGCAAACCGCAATCGTAATTTGCAAAAACAGAAAAAGTGAGCTTGATAAAAATGACGACAGCTCTTTTGAACTGGATGCATATATTATTATTGCCAATAATATAACTGGCAAAATTTTGTATAAATATTTCGAAGAAAGCGAATGGATCTCTGATGCAATTATGCTTACAGGTATTACCATCGACACAGGTATTTTCACCTTAAATAATGAAACCCGGGCTTTTGGTGTTCAAACAAGTTATGCAAATGGCAGTCAGCCAAACCCGCACCACCATACTGATCTTTCCTTATTCGTTCAAAGTAATAAAACGCTTAAAAAGGTGCTTAATAATTACACCACACAAACGTTTGGTGGCGAATGGGATACGCGTTGCGCTGGCGAATTCGAAGATGTAACTTCCACAATAATCATCGATAGGCGCAGTAAATTCAAAAACTTTAACAGTTTAATTATCAAGGATAAAATCACAAAAATCAGAAATACCTTCGTGAATGAAGATTGCGTTGAGAAGAAAACTTTTACCCACCGCACCAATAAATTGAAATATAATGGTATGGAATATACTAAATAATCAATAGGTAAAATTAAAGCTGAAAATGAAACGTTATTTTAAAGGATGCCTGATTGTAATTGGTGTATTGCTCTTAATACTGGCCGTTTTTGTTGGTTTATTTTGGTGGTCGATGGAGAACAATAAAGCGAATGCCGAGAGTGATGCTGAAGAATTATCAAAAGCATGCGATACGGTAAAATACATTACCGAAAATCCATATTTAACGTTTATAAAATTTGTCCCAAAAGAGCTTAAAACTTTACGGTTTCAAATTTTAAGAGATGGTAAAATCAGCAATGATACTTTGGTTAAAACATCATTTAACAAAAATTCGGATTTGAGAATAAATTTCCCTTACAAGAAGTTTTTAAAAACGGATACCATTATATTAACTACCCAAAACCAACTAAAATATTATGTTTCCGGCTATGGCCATTATGCCTATTTACATTACGGAATGTTTGGTTATGTAGGCTCAAGTGATTGCCGCTTTTCAGAAAACTGCATCATTAACAATCAGGTATCAAGTGGAATAATCGACAAATTTAGTGGTTGGATAAATCCAGAAAAATCAAAGCATATCCGTACAATTCCACCTAGCGGTGAAGAATATCAAGCCTTTGTTACCAAGTGTAAAATCAATTTAAAAGAAGCCGAGCAAATTTTTATAAACCAAAGAAAAAACGAGCACCTTTATTCTGTGCTTTCTTACGGAATTGAAGTTGGACCAAAGGAAAGCTTTTATGTTTTCGGAGAAGAACGGGAATCTAACAGAGATCATATCGATATTGTTAAAATTAATACGCGGACAGGTAAGTTCATCAGGTATACCAATTATCCATTCGATAGCGATAGGTAAGCTCTTAATATAATTTGAATAATTTAACTGCTTACAAACGAGTGATTAGTTAAGGATTAAATTGTAATCAGCGCTTAAAGGTTTAAAGCAATTTATCTTCCAGGGATATTAAAATTATGAAGAATAAAATTTATCAATATGTAATTATCCGGCTGTTGATATTAACATTTGGACTTCTAATAATTTATCGTTTCGCCATTTATTTGCTGCCCAAAAACATTCGGGAAGATCAATTTTCTTTCATTGGCGAAATAAATTTAATAGTGAATTTAAGCCTTGCCTTCTACATTGCTTTTAGTGGTTTTATTTATTTCGAATACTTAAAATTTAAAATAAATCGCCAGGCCGAATTAAAGAAAATGGCAGTGGTTACTCTAGTTATTAATTTAGTAATGGTACTTATCTTACTTTTTTTATCCTTTAATTTATAATGAAGTCTCTCAAAATTAAATCCATTATTAAATGGTTATTCCTGGCAGCTGTAGTCGGTTTTGCTGTTGTTTTCATTACCAGTTATTCTATAAAATTCAAAACCGAAAATTATATTTATTCTGATATTAAGAATGTTCCTAAAACTAAGGTTGCTATTATTTTTGGCGCTGGCATTAGAAATAATAAACCCAGCAAATACTTAAAAGATAGGTTAGATGCAGGTATTTCATTGTTAAAAAACAATAAAGTTGATAAGCTTTTACTTTCTGGCGATAACGGCAGAGATGAATATGATGAGCTAACCGTAATGAAATTGTACTGTTATGAAAATGGAGTAGATACCACTAAAATTTATATCGATTATGCTGGTTTTGATAGCTATTCCACTATGTATCGGGCAAAGCAAATTTTTAAGGTCGATACAGCAATCCTGGTTACTCAAAAATATCATTTGAATCGGTGTATTTATATTGGAAATAAACTTGGGATAAAATGTTATGGTTATAATGCCAACACAGGAATTTATAAAGGTTATAAATATTATGCTTTCAGAGAAAATTTCTCTTTAACAAAATCAACTTTAGATATACTGCGACATAGAAAACCAAAATACCTGGGAAATGCGGTTGATATTAATGGACCATCTAATTATACGAAAGAGTAATCTTGCGAGCTGGAGTGTTTAGTAGACAAAAAACTACTAATGAGCACCGTAAATAATCCTTCATTGACTTTTACACATTTCACAAAACTGAAATTATACCTAAGCATTTAATTATCAATAATTTAAAACATCATACTAATTTTTCTAATGCACTGATTTCTTCATGTTTTTTGCTTAAGCTTTTCATTTTGGCACAACCATTGTAAACGGGTTGTTACATTTTAACTAACCGAATTCGTTGTCTACCGCAGCAAATTCAAAATTGAAAAACATAATTATGAAAAAGACAGTTCAAATTTTCAGCATGCTTTTAATAGCATTAACAGTAATGGTTTCGTGTAAAAAAGATACCGATCCAGCCGATAGAGATTTTTTTGTAGGCACTTATAGAGGAACAGTTTCTTACAGTAAAGGCGATACAAAAATAAATAGTACCGATGGTAGAGTAACTGTAACTAAAGTTGATGATACCTATAGTTTTTTCTTTGGCAATAACATTCCTGATATCACAGGAGTAAAATTCCAGGAAAGTGGCAATACTTACATTAGTGTTGGAACTGGTGTTATAGGCATTACAATTGATGCCAGCACTTTGAAAATTGGTGTTTCCAATTCGAATGGTACATGGACGGCAAATGCCACCAGATAATTTAAAACTTTATAAAATCCCGGCCCTGGTCGGGATTTTTTTTTGCTCCGTTTTTAGCTAGCTTTACCAAATGAGTGCTGAGTTAAGAAAACATATTGAAGAAATCGTTCCGCTTACCGATCAGGAGTTTGACTTTATCAACAATCATTTTAAAACCAAAAGTTTAAAAAAGCACCAATATTTAATACAGGAAGATGAGTTTGTTAAAAACATTTACTTTGTTGTTAAAGGGTTATTAAAAGCAACCTACACCGACATCAATGGAAAAGAATATATCATACAGTTTGCCATGGAAAACTGGTGGATTTCTGATTTTCAGGCCTTTTACAATGAAACCAAATCGATAACAAATATTACCTGCTTAGAAAATGTAGAACTTCTTTACATCAGCAAAGCACATTTGGATAAAATTTGCAGTGAAAGCCATAAAATGGAACATTTTTTCAGAGTTAAGAACAGTTCGGGTTATGTGGCATTACAACAGCGAATTTTATCATTGTTAAGTACCCATCCAAAAGAAAGATTCGAACAATTCACACATCAATATCCACAACTCTTACAAAGGGTTTCTAAAACCATAATTGCAGCTTACTTAGGCATTTCTCGAGAAACGTTAAGCAGACTTTCGAGTAAATTGTGATTTGGCGCACAGAAAATTAGTGATTCAAATCCTTTACTACCGTTAAGCATTCGCCTAAGTTTGTAGTACAATTTAATTAAAGATATGAACAAGAAAGTTTTATTCGTGCTTACGAGCCACGACGAATTAGGAAATACTGGATTAAAAACAGGTTTTTGGTCAGAAGAATTAGCGGCCCCATATTATACTTTAACCGATAAAGGCGTTGATGTTGTTTTGGCATCTGTAAAAGGTGGTCAGCCACCAATCGACCCGAAAAGTGAAGATCCCTCATTTCAAACCGATACAACCAGAAGAATGGATAAAGACTCTGTTCTTTTAGAAAAACTAAAAAATACGGCTCCATTAACAGAAGTTAAAATGGAAGATTATGATGCCGTATTTTATCCAGGAGGTCATGGTCCACTTTGGGATTTGGCCGAAAGTGCTGTTTCACAAAAATTAATAGTAGACTTTTACGAAGCCAATAAACCTGTAGCTTTTGTTTGTCATGCTCCAGGCGTTTTAAAAGATGTGAAAGTAGGTGGAGAATATTTGGTAAAAAATAAAAAAGTAACAGGCTTTACCAATACAGAAGAAGATGCCGTTCAACTTACCAATGTTGTGCCTTTTCTGGTTGAAGATGTATTAAAGAAAAATGGTGGTCTTTACAGTAAAATAGACGATTGGAATCCTTATGCTGTAGTTGATGGTTTATTGATTACTGGTCAAAACCCAGCATCATCAGAAAAAGTAGCCGAAGAATTATTGAAATTAATATAATCAATATCATAGTGCATGGGTTGCAAAAACGCCATGCACTATTTTATTTTTAAATAATAAATCCGTCTTCTTCTTCGTCATCAGCTTCGGGCACATATTTCTCAATGGCCTGCCCAATGGCATTTACTTCTTCATCTTCCTCAAAAATCGGAAGTTCTGTTTTGTAATCCATTTTTAACCAAATAGAGGAAGTATCTCTCTGAATCTGAATGTATTCCTTTCCATCTTTAAAAATGGTATAAGAATCGTTTCCCTCTGGGAAAACCGAATAATTTACTGGTCCTATTTCTATATCGAATGGTTCTTGCATGGCTAATTTTTTCTTCAAAGATAAAGTTTTAATGAAATAATTGTTGGCTGCGACTAATGTTTTGGAAATGAATGGTCCTGTTTTTCATGGCGGCTTGCGGCCCCGCTTTTCGCTGCAACAAAAGCAGAGAAAGCTTTTGGTTTCCGCTGCAATCGGGTTTATAAACAGCGTAAATTTACTTAGCTAATAAATACCTGCACCACGCCAGTATTCATCCGATATTTAAAACGAAAAACCTAATGCAAGTGCTTTTTAAAAAAATAATCGGAAACACAGATGGAGTATAATGGAGAAATGCAATTGCCGTTAACCAAAAAATTACTTCCTATTGTTTAAAAATTGCCTCAATTGTACTACTTTACACCAAACATTTTACGGTTAAGATTAGAAGATGAAGTTAACGTTTTGGGGCGCTGCACAACAGGTAACAGGAAGTATGCACCTACTCGAAGTTGGGCATTATAAAATATTGATAGATTGTGGTTTAGATTATGAAAAGGAAACCTATCAGGAAGAAAACCAACAATTTCCTTTCGATCCTGCCGATATAAACCTGGTTATTTTAACCCATGCCCACATTGATCATTCTGGAAATTTACCCACTTTGGTGCGGCTCGGTTTTGATGGTCAAGTACTTTGCACAGCACCAACAGCCGATTTAACATCTATTTTACTGTTCGATTCTGTTGAACTTTTTTTAAGAAAACAAAGTCGTAAACCCCGTACTAAACGCGGTAACTTCAGCGGACCAAAACCTTTGTATTTGCACAAGCATGTGATGGATACAATCGAACGTTTTGTAACGATCGCATTCAATAAACCTTTTAAAATTAACGGCGATATCAGCTTAACTTTTATTCCTGTTGGGCATTTACTGGGTGCTGCTGCCGCAGTTTTAACCGTTAATGATAATGGGGAAGAAAAGAAAATTGCTTTTTCGGGCGACATCGGCCGAGAGCATTATCCTGTTTTGGTAAAACCAGAGCCCATTCCTGAAGTAGATTATTTTATTTGCGAATCTACTTATGGTGGGCGCTATCATACAAAAGACCAAACTCTAGAAGAACGCTTGGTAAAAGAAATTACCGAAGCTTGTATTAAAACCCCCGGAAGGTTAATTATCCCGGCTTTTAGTATTGGCAGAACCCAGTCGCTGGTTTTTGCTTTGAATCAAATTTTCACCAAAAGACTTTTACCGCCAATACAGATTTTTGTTGATAGCCCCATGGCTATCCAGGCCACTGATGTTTACCGTAAACACCATAACCTGGTGAATCAGGAAGCAAAAGATTTCTATAAAACCATGGGTGATGAATTTGAATTTGAGCATCTGGCATACGTTCAAACCATGAAAGAAAGTAAGGATGTTTCCAATTATTTCGACCCGTGCATCATTATCTCATCAGCTGGAATGTTAGAAGGCGGCCGAATTCAGGATCATCTTTATTACAATATTCAAAACTACTATTGCACCATTCTTTTCATTGGTTATTGCGCTAAAGGAACATTGGGTTATAAGCTTTTAAGCGGTGCGCCCATTGTAAGAATTAAGGATCGTGAGTTGATGGTGTATGCTACCATTCGCCAAACCGATTTATTGAGTGGCCATGGCGATCATGATGATTTGATTAGAACAGTGAAACAAACAGGACAACCAAAAAAAGTTTTTCTGGTTCATGGAGAAGATAAGAGCTTAAGAAGTCTGGCAACAGCTTTAAGCGAAGATGGATTTAATGTGGTTGCGCCAGAAAGAGGTGAGGTTTTTGAGATTTAATTTAGTTCAATTGTTCATTAGTCATTAGGCGAGTAGTCATAAATATCGCATCATTGCGAGGCACGAAGCAATCTAAACGAAAGGTACAATCCAAATTTTGAGATTGCTTCGTGCCTCGAAATGAAGATGAATAGAAATTCCATCCTCCATTTCCCCTCTTACATCTTCCATTTCCCTTTTACATCTTCCTTCAAACCCTCACTTGCCCTTCACCTCTAACCACCCATTTATAACTTGTTAACTCCTCCAAGCCCATTGGACCGCGGGCATGAAGTTTTTGTGTACTTATACCAATTTCTGCGCCTAAACCAAACTGTGCGCCATCTGTAAAGCCTGTTGAGGCATTTGCATAAACCGCAGCTGCATCAACCTCATTTAAAAACCGAGTGATGTTTTCAGCATCTTCCGAGATAATGGCTTCGCTATGTTTTGAACTGTAATTTGCAATGTGATTTAAAGCCTCGTCTAAATCTTGAACAACTTTAACAGCCAGTTTTAATGATAAAAATTCCGTTCCGAAATGTTCTTCTGTTGCTTGCTTTAATAATGCTTCAGGATATGAGGATTGTAGGGTTTCGTAACTTCTTTCATCAGCAAAAAGCTCAACACTACCATCTGCTAATGGTGCTAATAGTTCAGGTAAGTCAGCTAACCTAGTTGCATTAATTAATAAGCAATCAAGCGAATTACAAACACTCACTCTTCTTGTTTTGGCATTGAAAATAATCGCTTTCCCTTTTTCTAAATCACCAGATTCATCGAAATAAGTGTGAACTATTCCGGCACCTGTTTCAATTACCGGAATCTTGCTGTTCTCGCGAACATAGTTAATTAACGACTGGCTTCCGCGTGGAATCAGCACATCAACAAAACCTCTGGCTTCGAGTAAAGCTTCTGTTGCAGCTCTTTCTGCTGGCAATAAAGTCAAAACATCTGGATTAATTTCATGCTTTGCCAAAACACTATGGATTACTTTTGCAATCGCCAAATTTGAAAACTCGGCATCGCTTCCGCCTTTTAAAACGGCCACATTTCCAGTTTTAAAACATAATGAAAATACATCGGCAGTAACATTTGGCCGAGCTTCATAAATTACACCAACCACACCCAGCGGCACACGCACTTTTTGAATCTGAAGCTTATTTTCTAAAATTTTATCAGATAGAATTTCGCCTAGCGGACTGGTTAGGTTAACTACATTCTTGATATCACCAGCAATATCGGCGATGCGCTGGGCAGTTAATTTTAGTCGATCATATTTTGGATCTTCAACGGGCATTTTAGCAAGGTCTTTGATATTTTCAGCTAGAATATCTTCCGCATGTAAAGCTAAAGCATCAGCCAAATCAGCCAAAACAGCATTTGTTTTTTCCTTGCTTAAGCCAATCAATGTACGACTTGCTTGTTGCGCCTTTTCGAAGTATGGTTTGTAATTCATTTTTTAGTATCTGGTAGCGAGAATCAAGTATAAAGACTGGTGTTTGCAAAGCATTAAGATTGCTTCGTACCTCGCAATGACGATAGTATAAAACTTCCCCATGGCTTTAGTCTTTATGCTTTAGTCTTTCAGCTTAAATCGCCGAGTAAAAATAATCATAATGCACCAGTGGTTTTTGTTTCTTCTGCCCAATTCTTTCTTTTGCTTTATCCGAACTGTATTCTGCTATGCCTAAACCAATTAACTGGTTTTTTTCATCAACAATTTTAATGATATCGCCTTTCAAAAAATCAGATTGTATTTCGATAATTCCAACGGGCAACAAACTTGTCGCTTTGCCAGAAGTTAAAACACTTTTAGCACCATCGTTTAGTTTTACTATTCCTGTGGCAGAAGTTTCGGAATGGGCAATCCATTTCTTTTTCCCTGATTTCGTTTTTTCAGGAACAAACCGAGTATGTACAATTTCATTATTCAGCAAAGAGGTGAGCACATGATCGGTTGTTCCGTTGGCAATGTGGACGGTAATTCCAAGTTTAGCCACTTTCTGAGACATGGTCGATTTCGTAACCATCCCTCCTCGGCCAAATGATGATTTACCCGTTTGAATAAAAGAGGCCAGATTAGATACAGCTCCTGTAATTTCCTGAATCACTTCTGATCCTTCCACCTTCGGGTCGCCATTGTAAATTCCATTAACATTTGATAAGATGATCAAAGCATCGGCATTTAACATGGAGGCAATTAAACCTGCCAGTTCATCGTTATCGGTAAACATTAATTCAGTTACCGAAACCACATCATTTTCGTTAACCACCGGAATTACATCATTTTGCAGCAAAATGTGCATACAGTTTTTCATGTTAAGGTAATGTGCCCGATCGCGAAAATCCTCTTTGGTTACCAACACCTGCGCACATTTAATTTGATGTGGTTCAAAAAAATTGGAGTAGGTATTAATCAATTTTACCTGACCAATAGCGGCCAATAGTTGTCGCGTGGTAACAGCATCTTGCTTTTCTGAAACCTTAATTAAACTTCTGCCCGAAGCTACAGCGCCAGAAGAAACCAAAATCACTTCTATCCCTTGCTTTTTAATTTCAGCCAGCTGATTAACCAAATGCTGAATTCGTGATTCATCAGGCAAGCCATTTGGCTGTGTAATTACGTTCGACCCAACTTTAACAACTATTCTTTTGTAACCTAATTTCATCACTGCTATTTGATGTGGCAATTTAACACCTATTTTTTTCAATTGAAATGAATATCAGCAGGTTGGTGAATTTTTACGAAAATGATAATTATTAGCAGCGGATTTTAACCACAGATTTGCACAGGAAAATACCGATTTTATCGTTAAAACATTTATGCTGGACATATTTTCTATGTGTGATTGAGTTGGGCAGGTACTATTTTATCTGTGTTTATCCTGTATATCTGTGGTTAATTATTCGCCAAAAGCAAAAATCCTCTGTTTTTAAACCCGACAGCAGCGAGGACGAAGTGTAACGAAGTAAAGCGAATGGCGGGACTGCATTTCCCCATGGAAAACCAAACCATTCATTTCCAAACCAATCTATAATAAAAATTCATTAAATTGCATCAACCTGAACCAAACCATCATGATGAAACGTATTTTACCCTCGCTGATTTTACTTGGAGCAATTTCGGCCTGCAACAACCCCAAAAAACAAGAAATGAAACCTATAAAATGGCCGGATGCCAAAGCACCCGTGGCGGAGATTATCCCTCATAAAAGAATTATTCACGGCGATACCGTAGTGGATAATTATTATTGGATGATTGATTATTTTAAAAAAGGACCAGATAGCACTAAAGTTGTTAACTATTTAAAAGCCGAAAATGCTTATCTGGATGAGATGATGAAAGGAACTGAAAAGTTTCAGGCAGATTTGTTTAAGGAAATGAAAGGCCGGATTAAGGAAAAAGATGAATCGGTACCTGTTTTTAAAAATGGTTATTTTTACTATTCCCGAACCGATGATGGGCAGCAATACTATAAATATTGTCGCAAAAAAGGAAGCTTAAGCGCTGCTGAAGAGATTTTACTGGATGTTGATGCTTTGGCAAAAGGACATTCTTATTACAGCGCAACTGGATTTAGTGTTAGTCCGGATAATAAGTTATTGGCTTTTGGAGTGGATAAAGTTTCACGTAGGCAATATACTATCCAAGTTAAGAACCTCGAAACCGGCGAAATTTACAAAGATGCTATAACCAATACTGAAGGTAGTGCAGCCTGGGCCAATGATAATACAACACTGTTTTATACCTCAAAAAATACGGTAACCTTATTAAGTGAAAAAATTAAAAAGCATGTACTAGGAACTGACACTAAGGCCGATGTTGTAGTTTATGATGAGAAAGACAATACCAATTATATAGGTGTAGGTAAATCGAAAAATGGCCGCTACATCATGATTTCTTCTGCAGGTACGTTAACAACTGAATTTAGATTAATTGATGCCGACCATCCTGAAGCGACTTTTAAAATTTTTACGCCACGATCTAAAGATGTTTTATATGATGTGTTGCCTGTTGACGATAAATTCTACATCATTACCAATTGGAATGCGAAGAATTTCCGCTTAATGGAATGTGCTTTAGATAAAACTGAAAAAGAAAATTGGAAGGAAGTGATTCCAAACCGTAAAGATGTTTTGCTGGAATATGGTGATGAATTTAAGGATTACCTGGTTTTATCTGAACGTAAAAATGGTTTAACAGAACTCCGCGTTTTGAAAACTGGCGGTGGTGATTATTATATTAAATTTGATGAACCAGTTTATGCCGCGGGTATTGGTTCAAACCCTGAATACACTGGCAAAACGCTTCGTTACAATTATACTTCGTTAACTACGCCAAATTCTGTTTACGATTACGATTTGCAGAAAAAAGATAAAAAATTAATGAAGCAACAAGAAGTTGTTGGTGGTTACGATGCAAAAAACTATGAAACCGAACGTGTTTTTGCAACCGCAAAAGATGGAACTAAAATTCCAATTGCCATAGTTTATAAAAAGGGATTTAATAAAAACGGGGAAGCACCATTGCTGCTTTATTCTTATGGATCATACGGCTCAAGCACTGAAGCTTCTTTTTCTTCACAGCGTTTAAGCTTGCTCGATAGGGGGTTTGCTTTTGCTATTGCTAATATTCGTGGCGGACAAGAAATGGGTAGGCAATGGTATGAAGATGGTAAATTGATGAAAAAGAAAAATACATTTACCGATTTTATTGCTGCCGGAGAATATTTGGTCGATCAAAAATACACTTCCAAATCGCACCTATATGCTCATGGGGGCAGTGCAGGTGGTTTGCTTATGGGAGCGGTTGCTAATTTGGCTCCTGATTTATGGAACGGTATAATTGCAGATGTGCCTTTTGTTGATGTGGTTAATACCATGCTCGATGAAAGTATTCCCTTAACTACAAATGAGTTTGATGAGTGGGGAAATCCAAAGAAAAAAGATGCTTATACTTATATGAAGAGCTATTCGCCATACGAAAATGTAGAGAAAAAAGCATATCCAAATATGTTGGTTACCACAGGATTACACGATAGCCAGGTGCAGTATTTTGAACCAGCAAAATGGGTAGCGAAACTTAGGGCAACAAAAACCGATAAAAACATTTTGTTATTAAAAACCAATATGGAATTTGGTCACGGCGGTGCATCGGGTCGTTTCGATTATTTAAAAGATGTAGCATTAAGATGGGCATTTTTATTTGCCCTGGAGGGTATTGAGAAGTAATTATATATTTGTCATTCTGAGCTTGTCGAAGAACAATTTAGTGTTTCGACAGGCTCAACATGACAATCCTTAGATTTTAAATCGCTTATATTTATTTAATGAATACCAAACTTAAAACGCTTCAAATTATCCACCTTGCCTTGTGCAGCGGTGTGGCACTTTTTGCCTTAGTAACCATTTTCCTAAATCGAGAAATCATGTTTTTTGATGCCAATCCTGCAACCACTGCGCCCTTCAATCCAATTTTTCCCATCGTGGGATTGATAACTGTTTCAGCGAGCATATTTTTCTTTAAAAATTTGATTGGCAAAATTGATAAATCTGAAACTGCTGATACCAAAATCAATCTATATCAAAGCGCATTTATTATTAGTGCGGCATTATTAGAAGGTGGTGCACTTTTTAATGTGGTTGGTTTTTTTATTACGCACAATGCTTTCTTTTTAATTTTTGCAGCTGCCAATTTTATTTTTTTAGCGCTAAAACATCCTACAAAAGATAAATTGATTTCATCTTTACAATTGCAATACCCAGATACGGAGGCTTTATAAGCGAATTGCAGTATCTTTGCCCACCAATGGAATACAAAGTTCATACTTTACCGAATGGCATCCGCTTGCTGCATGTGCCTTCGGCATCAACAATATCTCACGCTTGCATTATCATCAATACGGGTTCTAGAGATGAACCTGAAGGCAAAGCAGGTTTGGCCCATTTTATAGAGCATTTAATTTTTAAGCGTACAGAAAAACGCAGCACAAATCAAATTTTAAATCGATTGGAAAGTGTTGGAGCAGATCTGAATGCTTACACAACCAAAGAATATACCTGCGTTCATGCTTCCTTTTTAAATCCTTATTTAGATAGAACGCTTGATCTTTTTAACGATATTATTTTTCATTCAACTTTTCCAGAAGAAGAAATGGATAAGGAAAAGAGTGTGATCCTTGATGAGATTGCATCTTATCTAGATCAACCCGAAGAAGCGATAAATGATGATTTTGAGGATATGCTTTTTGCTGGCAATGCTTTAGGCAATAACATTTTAGGCACTACTGAAAGTGTAAGCAACTTCACCCGTGAGGATGTTATTAATTTCCGAAAAGCGAACTATCGCACCAACGAAATCGTGATTGCCGTTTTAGGCGATTATAGTTACAATAGTTTTGTTAAAAAAGGCACAAAACATTTTAACGATGTGGAAGAAAATTCTCCATCATTAAATAGAACAAAGCCCTCAGTTTTAAATCCAACATCTACCAATATTTACAAGCCTATTATGCAATCGCATTGTATTATTGGAACGCAAACTTACTCTACACATCACAAAAACAAGGCTGGATTAATGTTGCTAAATAATTATTTTGGTGGCAATGGAATGAGTTCTGTTTTAAATCTTCAAATCAGAGAGAAATACGGAATTGCTTATACCATAGAATCTAATTTTTCTCCAATAAGCGATACGGGCATTTTCTCAATTTATTTTGGAACCGATAAAGAGAAACACAATAAGGCATTATCGTTAATTTTCAAAGAAATGAAAAAGTTGCAGGATAATCCTTTGAACGAATTGCAACTGCAAAAAGCTAAAAATAAATTCATCGGACAAATTGCCTTAAGCGAAGAAAACAGAATTGGCTTGATTATTTCGATGGCGAAGAGCTTAATCGATCATAATAAAATTGATTCTTTAACACAGGTTTTTGAAAGGATTAATAAAGTTTCCACTACAGAAATGGCCGAAATTGTAGCAGAAGTTTTATCGCCAGAGCAATTGAATATATTTACTTTCAGTCCAATACTGGAATAATTGTTATTTTTGCAACAACTTCCGTCATTGCGAGGCACGAAGCAATCTCATTCCTGTTTACGTTAATGGTGTGAGATTGCTTCGTGCCTCGCAATGACGACTGATTAAAATTTTTTACATAATGAAATTACCCATAGTAGCATACGGCGATCCTGTATTAAAGAAAATAGGAACCGATATCGACGAAGATTATCCAGAATTAAAAGAGCTGATTGCCAATATGTTCGATACCATGTATTATGCAAATGGTGTTGGATTAGCCGCTCCACAAATTGGTTTGCCAATTCGTTTATTTATTGTTGATACAGGAGAGGAAGAAGATGGTACACCTGGCTACAAGAGGGTATTCATCAATGCCCAAATTGTAGAGGAAACCGGCGAACCCTGGAGTTTTAATGAAGGCTGTTTAAGCATTCCCGATATCCGCGAAAATATTATGCGCAAACCAAACATTAAAGTAAATTTCTTTGATGAGAATTGGGTAGAACATACTGAAGATGTGGATGGTTTACCTGCTCGGGTAATTCAGCATGAATACGACCACATAGAAGGAAAACTTTTTACTGATAAAGTAAGTATTTTACGTAAAACAATGTTGAAAAGTAAATTGGATGCCATTTCAAAAGGAAATATTAAAACGGATTACAAAATGAGGTTTCCGAATAAAAGCAAGAAAAGATAAGTTCAACTTATGCGCACAGTTTTAATCTCTTTACTTATCCTATCAAGCAATTTTTGCTGGTGTCAAAGCACAACTGACTGGGATAAATATTGTAAGTTTTGGGTTCAGGATATTGATAGAGAGGAAAAATTCTTAATATCCAACAATACCGATCTTAAAAATTTAGCGGATAAGAAAGTAAGTTTTATTATTCCTAACCTGCCTAATAAGAAATTAGACAATGGAAATCGTTACATAATTGCTTATATCGCAAACTTTAGCTCAGATACAGTAGCTATAAGTCGAGCGGATGCAACGATGGCTAATTCATCTACAGAGATTTTAGTCGATAAAAAATGGTTATTGTTTCAAAAATCAGCAGGTTCATCCTGCGGAAATAGCTATTGGACCATGAAGCTAGCACCCAAACACTATATTACACTGGAAATAGAAAACACTGGAAATAATGGTAAAATTCGAATTCCATTCAAAGCAGTTATTAAACTAGGCAGCAGTAGCTTGGAGTCCAATCAATCATACATTTATGTGTCTAAGGAAAGGCTGAAGACTGCGGGTAAGCCTATACGGGATATCTCATTCTAATTTTCATTCCGCTTCTTATCTCCATCAAAAATCTGCTGCATCAATTTACCCCAGGCAAAAGGATTTAACAAAGGATTGGTTTGCACCATATTTTTATTGATCATGCGATCAAAATTATAGCGGTAATTCTGACTACCTATTTCCTGACCATCACGAGGCAAAGTTTGAATCAAGCCATTAATTGAAGATCTGGATAGGTTTTTCTTGGCGATAGCCATATCATCATCAGCCAGTTTCATGGATAAAAATTCGCGGGTAAATTCTTCTGTAGTGGCCCAAGGAAAAACTCTTACAGATGGCAAATCGATTACATTTGCTTTAAGCTTTACCATTATCGTGTATTTGCTATCTGGTGTGCCCGTTGGAATAACTGTTGAGAATTTTTTATAACCAATGGCGGTAAAAAGAATGGTATCGCCTGGATTAACAATAAAAGTGAAATAACCTCTATAATCGGCAGCAACACGTTTGCCACTGGCCGAAAGATTGGTAATGGTAACGTATGGAATTACATTCGTGCTATCAATATCAGTAATGATCCCAGAAAATTGTATCAATTTTTCTTCTACTGGTCTTTGTTGTGAAAAGGCAGATATAGAAAAAAACAGGCAAACTAGGGCAAAACAATATCTCATTAAGACAAAAGTAATTTTAATAATAAAACTTCCTTGTTAAATATTGTTAAAGCTAAACCTGCTCGGCCATGTTTACCGCCACAACCGAAGTAATTTGAGGCACAGCTTTCATAATTGCTTGCTCAATACCCGATTTCATGGTCATGAAACTCATCGGACAAGAACCGCAGTTACCTAAAAGCTTAAGCTTTACTGTTCCTTCTGATGTGATTTCTTCAACAGAAACATCCCCTCCATCAGCTTTTAAGTAAGGTCTGATAGTTTCTAATGCCTGTTCTACTTGCTCTGTTAAATTCATTATGTGTATTTTAAAATATAAAAATAGTAATTTTTTAGCAATTAGCCACTTGTGCATTATTGATGGATATTTGCTGCGCAATTTTACTTGCAATATCTCCAAATATAACATCCAAAACCGGATTTTGATTTAACGCTACCGGTTTGCCATTATCGCCAGCTTCAGCAATGCTCTGAATAATTGGAATCTCACCTAAAAACGGAACATCAAACCGCTCCGCTAAAACTGTTCCTCCACCTTTACCAAAAATGTAATATTTGTTATCTGGCAACTCTGCAGGGGTAAAGTACGACATGTTTTCGATCACGCCCAAAATTGGAATATTAATCCCCGGCATGCGGAACATGGCCAAACCTTTATGTGTATCTGCCAATGCAACTTGCTGTGGAGTAGTTACCACTACCGCTCCAGAAATCGGGAAGCTTTGTGTAATTGTAATGTGGATATCGCCTGTGCCAGGAGGAAGATCGACAATTAAATAATCTAATTCGCCCCAATTGGTATCATTAAACAACTGTTTTACCGCATTTGACGCCATTGGTCCACGCCACGGTACCGGTTGACCAGGATCTGCAAAGAAACCAAGCGACAATAATTTAATTCCATATTTTTCAATCGGAATAATTTTCGTTTTGCCATCTGCTGTTTCCACTGCTCCAGGTTTAGCATCAACCAAATCAAACATGGTTGGTACCGACGGACCATAAATATCGGCATCGATTAAACCCACCTTAGCACCATCTTTAGCCAAAGTTACAGCCAAGTTGCTCGATATGGTAGATTTACCTACACCTCCTTTGCCAGATGAAACCAAAATAATGTTTTTGATGTTATCCAATGAAGAGGTGTTGATTGGTTGAGTTACCCTGGAAGTTACATTAATATTTACTTCAGCATCTGCTGAAACAAAATGCTTAACCGCATTTGTACACGCATTTTTTAGCATATCCTTCATCGGGCATGCTGGCGTAGTAAGTTCTAAAGTAAAATTGACCTGGTTATCGGTTATCTGTAAATCTTTAATCATGTTTAAGGTAACCAAATCTTTTTTCAGATCAGGATCTTCAACATTTTTTAAAGCATCTAAAACTTGTTGTGGGCTAATTGGCATTGCATAAATTTAAATTCAAAATTAACAAAACATAGCCATAAATACTTTTATTTAATGTTTTATACTGTAATTTTAACACGAAATAAACATTTGATTGTTACGTTTAAGCAATTTGTTCCGTTAACAGTTTGTAGCTTTCAAATGATGAGTGCATTGTAAATGTTTTAACATCATGCATTTTGAATTTTTGTGATTTTAAATTGTTAGTTTGCAGTATAAAAATTGAACATTTCAATAATTAATCGAATAAATAGTTAAACTTTTTACCCACTTATGCGCATACCAAAAATTAAGATCCCTAAGAAATATTTGAAAATTGGAGCATGGATTTTAGGTGTTTTCTTGATCATTTTTATTGCAATAGGGGCATATGCATACAGCAAAAGGGAGGCGCTTTTGAAAAAAATGGTGGCCAAAGCCATTGCTAAAGCAAATAAAGATTACGATTTGGATGTTAAAATCGGATCTGCAGGGTTTACAGGCATGAGTACCGTTAAAATGACTAACATTTCTGTGGTACCTAAAGAACGCGATACACTTTCCAACATCGGCGAATTAAGTATTGGCGTAAAATTGTTCCCGCTGATTTTTGGAAATGTAAAACTATCAGAAGTTGAATTAAGCGAGGGTTTTGTGAATGTAGTTTTCAAAGATTCAACGAGTAACATCGACTTCATCCTCAAACGAAAAAAGAAAGACAGCACTGAAAGTAAGGGAAAGGCAAACCTACCAGAAATTGCAAACAACCTTTTAAATCAGGTTTTATATAAAATTCCTGATGATATGGACATGAAGAACATGGTTTTTAAATTTAACGACCATGATACCGCTAAATTGAGTTTTGCTACCACAGCCACCATTGATGACGGTGATTTAAAATCGACGATTAATGTAAATGATGGCGAATCAACCTGGCATATAGATGGCTTGGTAAACCCAGGAAGCAAGCAATTAAAATTTATGGCTTATGCCGATGGCAAAAAATTGGAACTTCCCTATTTAAACAATAAACTAAATGCCAAATTAAGTTTCGATACCTTAGAAACTGAACTTAAAGATGCTGGATATAGTGGTGATGACTATAAAATATCTGGCTCCTGGTCGGTTAAAAACATGTTAATTAACCAAAAGAGAATTGCAAGCAATGATATTATTGTACAAAGCGCAAAGTTGGATGCGGATGTTTTGGTAGGACCGAACTTCGTTGCTTTGGATAGTTCATCAACTGCTTATTTAAAAAATGCCGAGATCCATCCTTACATTAAGTACACGCTTGGCAAAAATAAAATCTATGAGCTGAAAATTAACGCTGAAGAGCAGGATGCACAAGCCATTTTGGATGGTTTCCCTCAGGGTTTATTTGAATCTTTAGATGGCTTGAAGGTTCAGGGAAAAGTAAAGTATAACCTTAACTTTTATTTAGATACAAAAATTCCAGACAGCGTTAAATTCAATTCTACCTTAACGCCCGTTAATTTTAAGATTTTACAATGGGGCAAAACAAACCTTCAAAAAATTAATAGTCCGTTTGTTTACACGCCTTACGAATATGGCAAACCCATGCGGGATATTACCATTGGGCCTGCAAATCCAAATTTTACACCCCTAAATTCCATTTCAAAAAACTTTATTAACGCTGTTTTAACCGCTGAAGACCCATCTTTTTATACCCACAATGGGTTTGTAGAAGAATCTATCCGTAAATCAATTGCTGTTAATTTTAAGGAGAAGAAATTTAAACGTGGCGGAAGTACCATCAGCATGCAATTGGTAAAAAATATTTATTTAAGTCGCCAGAAAACTTTAGCCCGTAAAGCCGAAGAGATTCTCATTGTTTGGTTAATTGAACATAATCATTTGGTGAGTAAGCAGCGCATGCTTGAGGTTTACTTCAACATCATGGAACTTGGGCAAAACATTTATGGAATTGGAGAAGCATCAAGATATTATTTTGGAAAGCAACCAGCTGATTTGACTATCGGCGACGGTTTATTTTTAGCCAGTATTGTTCCTAAGCCAAAAGCATCAATGTATAAATTTATGGCCGATGGAAGTTTAAAACCATATATGTTTAACTACTTTAGGTTTATGGGGAACATTATGGCGAGGAGAGGTTTAACACCTGGAGATACATCAGGCTACGGTTTCTACAATGTTCGATTAAGAGAAGGATTGCGCCGTTACCTGGCACCAGATACTGTAGAAATTGATACCAACGTTTTTGATGATGACGAAGATGGAATGCCCCCAGTAATTATGCAGGATAAAAACAAAAATCTATTCGACAGAATTTTTGGTGGCGGAAATAAAAAAGATACGGTGATCGCCAAACCTGCTGATACTACAAAAACTAAAAAGCAGCTTAGACAGGAACGTAGAGAACAGCGGCGAAGGGAAAAGGAGCAAGAAGAAGGTGGTTAATCAGTTTATACCTCATGGCTTTTATCATTTTAAAGGCCAAGTATTCGAATGTTGAAGTCCGCGAAACATTTCAACATTAAAATAAATCCAACATTACAACATTAGCACACCACATTATCAATGCATAAAATAAAAGTAGAAGATAAGGAATTCGAGATTTTTTTAGAGAATGATACCTTAAACAAGAGAATCCGTTTGCTGGGGATCCAAATTAATGTAGATTATGAGGGCAAATGCCCCTTATTTATTGGAATCCTGAATGGCAGTTTCCTTTTCATGGCCGATTTAATCAAGGAAATTAATGTGCCTTGCGAAGTTGCTTTTATGCGTGTTGCTTCTTACGAAGGAACCTCCAGCAGTGGGCAAGTTAGGGAATTAATCGGTTTGCCTGATAATATTGAGGGTAGAGACATCATCATTGTGGAAGATATTGTAGACACAGGTTTGACCCTTACACACATTATCAAAAGTTTAAAAGAAAAGAAACCTGCAACATTAAAAGTAAGTTCACTTTTGCTTAAACCAAGCGCTTTAAAGTATGAAATTGAGGAGCTTGAATACGTTGGTTTTGAAATACCTAATGAATTTGTGGTGGGTTACGGCCTAGACTATAACGGACTCGGTAGAAACCTGACTGACATTTATAGGGCAACTGAAGGATAATTTTTCGAGCTGATTAATTTATTTTTCGCACCTTTGTGCAATAATTTTAACGTAATGACCATACACAAAGAAGGCTATACCACCATCGCGATAACCATTTTATTAATTTTCGTAATCAACGCCGTTGTTGATTACAAATATTACGATATTACCTGGTTGCGTTGGTTTATTTATATCTTTTCAGCCGCTTTATTTATTATTGTGCTTCAATTTTTCCGTAACCCAAGCCGTACATTTTCAGCTGGTGAAGAATTGGTAATTTGCCCGGCAGATGGAAAAGTAGTGGTAATTGAAGAAACACAAGAAGGAGAATATTTTAAAGATAAACGTTTGCAGGTTTCTATTTTTATGTCGCCGGTAAATGTTCACATCAACCGTAATCCAATTTCTGGGGTGGTTAAGTTTTTCAAATATCATCCAGGTAAATATTTGGCAGCCTGGAACCCAAAATCATCAACTGAAAACGAGCGTACAACCACTGTTGTAGAGCACTCAAATGGAACGCCAGTATTGTTCCGTCAAATTGCTGGAGCTTTGGCCCGAAGAATTGTATGGTATGTTAAAGAAGGAGATCAGGTTAAACAAACGGAACAATTTGGCTTTATTAAATTTGGCTCCAGAGTAGATGTTTTTCTTCCTGTAGGAACAAAAGTAAATGTTGAACTTAATCAAGTGGTAAAGGGTGGAATAACTACCTTGGCTACATTGAGTTAAGATAACGAAATAGATTATTTTTTTAAGGAAGTCAAGTTTTAAAACTTGACTTCCTTTTTTTATACCCAATTTGAGCTAGTCAGTAGCGTCATTTCCTACTTCCTTCTCATGGTCATCATTCAAAGGTCTGTCGCTTATAAGGCGCTGTGTTGGATAAGCAAAATCTGATTTATTTCGCATCACGATATCCATAATCTCCAGGTTAATTTCCTGCCTGATTTTTAAAAATTCTGCATTGTCAAGGATGGTAACAAAGTAAGATATTTCAATGTTCAAACCAGAATCTCCAAAACTTTTAAATGAAGCACTACCATCGGCAGTACCATCTCTCTGGTTAACATAGCTTTCAATTTCCGACACGATTCTTTTAACAGAGTCGGCATTTGTTTCATAAGTTAAACCGATGGTAAAAGCAACCTTGCGCAGGTTTCTCAGCGAAAGATTTTCCAACACACCATCAATCATTCCTCGATTGGGAATTGTAGCCATCGTTTTCTCCGAAGTGCGGATCCTGGTGCTTCTAAAACCCACTTTCTCCACAGTTCCTTCCACACCATCAACCTTAACTAAATCGCCAACTACAAAGGGTTTATCCAAAAAGATGGTAAAAGAGCCAATTAAGTTTTCTAAGCTCTCTTTTGCGGCTAATGCAATGGCAATACCTCCAATACCTAAGCCTGTAATTAGCGTCAATACATTTACCTCAAATACGAAACCCAACAGCGTAAAAAAACCTATAAAAATCACTAGGGTTTTAAAGAGTTCTTTTAAAAACGGAACCAGTTGATCATCAGATTTATTATGTGTTAGCGATGCTTTGAACAATAGCACATGACTAATAAAATCAATAATTCTTAAGATGATCCAAAATATGGAAAGGATGATCATAAATAGAAAAATCCTATCGATACAATCGCCAATGCTAACCGGAATTGCTTCTTTGGTTTTGCCCACCAGTTTGCTGTAGTGAAAAAGTGCAACTTCTAAAGGGTGCTTAAGTTGATTGATGGAGAGATAAAGTGTAACCAGAAGAATGAGGGTTTCAATCGGTTTAACCAGCAAAGCCACAAAAGCTTCATCATGAGATTGTTGAGAGAAACTTTTAAAGAGCTTAAACAAGAGTTTGCTTAAAAGTTTTGAAACAATGCGTTTAAAAATTAAACCAAACAATAATATACCACCAAATAGGCAGTAAGCTTTTACCGTATTTCCCCAAAATACTTGGTCGAAAAATGCAGAATCCAACATAAAAACAAAGGTATAAACAAAAAAACCTCCACGAAATTAATCGTGAAGGCTATATCTTATAATAAAGAATATTATTTTCTCAAAGATTTGATACGAGCAGCTTTACCAGTTAAAGCACGTAAGTAGAATAATTTCGCTCTACGAACTTTACCATAGCTATTTACTTCTACCTTCTCGATGTTTGGAGAATTGATAGGGAAAATACGCTCAACACCAATACTGTTGCTAATTTTACGAACTGTGAAAGTTTCGTTAGCACCTGCACTGTTACGTTGAATTACAACACCTTGGTAAATTTGAATACGTTCTTTATTACCTTCGCGAATTTTATAGTGTACGCTCACTGTATCGCCAGACTTGAACGCAGGAAAATCTTTTTTCGCGATGGCCTGCTCTTCAACAAATTTTACTAAATCCATGATTTTAAGCTATTAAATCGATATTTCAACCCGTGAAATTCGGATTGCAATATTAGGGATTTTTTTTCAATTAAAAAAACTAATTTTATTTTTTCCACAATCTTTTAGAAATCCACATTGCGGCTAGGTAAAGGCTTCTATTCCAAAAGGTCAGGACGGCGGGTTTTAGTGCGCTCAAGTGCTTGCTCATGGCGCCATTCGTTCACCTTTGCCTCATGCCCGCTGAGTAAAACATCGGGTACTTTATGTCCACGCCAATCGGCCGGACGGGTGTATACAGGCGCATCTAGAAGCTCTCCCTGAAAGCTATCAGACAGGGCAGAAGTTTCATCATTTAATACCCCTGGAATTAACCTAACTACCGCATCTACCACAATTGCAGCCGGCAGTTCTCCGCCACTTAAAACATAATCGCCAACAGAAATTTCGCGGGTAACGAAAATATCGCGAATGCGCTGATCTATTCCCTTATAATGCCCACATAAAATGATGATGTTTTTTTTGATGGATAATTCGTTAGCAGTGCTTTGGTTAAGCGTTACGCCATCCGGGCTCATAAAAATGATTTCATCATATTCTCGCTCTGCCTGCAGTTTCTCGATACAGGCGGCAAAGGGCTCAATGCTCATCACCATGCCACTACCGCCACCATATTGGTAATCATCTACACTTTTTTGTTTATTGGTTGCGTAATCACGTAAATTGTGAACAACAATTTCGGCAATTCCCTTTTTTTGGGCACGTTGTAAAATAGAATGGGCAAAAGGGCTTTCAAGCAAAGCAGGAAGAACGGTTATGATATCGAAACGCATGATGCAAAGGTAAGAATAGTTTGGCGTTTAGCGATAGGTGTTGGTTCAGACAGTTCAAGCTATAAAAAAATCTACCTTACATCGGATAGCACTAAACTGTCCATTGATCATGAATTATAGCCACCAAATAATATGCGTTTTCATACTTTTTAAAAACAAATCTTAAACTGGTCCAATCTAGTCCTTTGTATTTTTCATCAGAGCCTTTAAAATAATATTCGGTGAAATGAAGTTGCGGATAGCTTTCTTTTAGGTTGTTGATGGTATTGCCCTGCCCGATAAATTCATCATAACTCTTTTTTTCGGCGTTTAAATAATCTGCATTATAAATGAAACGTTCAATATAGGGCTTTACTTTTATTTTAATGGCCTCACCGCTACCATCGAAGTGGCCCCAGGTTAAAGTCCAGTTTTTCTCAATAGCTTCTAAAAAATCTTTAGCTAAAACATGTTTGTGTGTTGGATCGATAAAGCCATATGGAGAAAACCTGACGCCATCAACTGGATGAAAACAGGATGCAAAGGTTGGATAATCTTTTTCTTTCAATGCTTTTAAAGCCTTTAAACCCACTGCTTCGATTGAATCTTTTTGCGTTATTTGCGCAATTGGTTTTTCGGCATTAGCTTTATTTTCTGATGGCTTGTTTTGATTACAACCAATAAACAGCAATGCCGCAGCAAAGGCAACGAGTAAACGTTTCATAAAAACTAAACGAACAAAGCCCAAAAAGGTTTATTGTTAAAATTTTACTGATCTAAATAAACATCTAATAAACCTTCGGGTAAATCAAGTGTTAAAATTTTTTCTTCGCTATCTATTTCGACGATGAAATCTTCATTAAGCGGAAAAAGAATTTCGGTTTCTTTATAAACCACAGTAGCTACAAATTGCTGTGGATATTCATTTACCTCCAAGATTTTCCCAAGTTCGCCCAACGTTTCATCAATGGCAGTAAAACCCTTCAAATCGGTATAGAAAAATTCGCTTTCATCACGTTCTGGCATTTGAGATAAAGGCAAGTATAATTTCTTTTTTAATAAGGGTTGAGCTTTATCGATATGATCCACATCATCAAAATTGAAATAGCCTGTTTTGTTTGCCTGCAATTTAAATTCTGCTATAAAGTATGGTACAAGCTTTCCATTCATGTCAGCAAAAACCACATCAAACGCCAGTTGCTCATATTCATCGAATTCGAAAAATATCTGAACTTCTCCTTTTAAACCCCTTGTTTTAGTAACGTAACCTATGTAAAATGCTTCTTCGTGTTTCATATTACCCCAAACCCCTAAAGGGGCTTTTAAATACTAAATAGATGCTGATCCCGAACATTTGGGACAGCATGATGATTGTGTTAAAAATCTCTTTAAATAAAAATAGCGTTCCGAAATTCGAAACGCTATTTCTTAAAACAAAATAATTAAAATTATTCTGCTCCTTCTTCTTTAGTAGCTTCTGCTGCAGGCGCTTCTTCAGTTGCTTCAGCTTCAACAGCTGGAGCTTCTTCTTCAACAACTTCTTCTGCAACTGGTGCATTTTTAGCTGCGATTGCTGCTGCTCTGTCTTCTTTTTTCTTAGCTTCTGCCGCTAATGCTGCTTTACGCACATCTGCTTTCGAAGTAGCTAAACCTTCTGTTTTACCAGAGATTTTACCAGCTTTAGCATCAACCCAGGCAGTAAATTTCTCATCTGCTTGTTCTTGAGTTAAAGCACCTTTTTTAACACCACCTTCTAAGTGTTTTTTGTATAAAACACCTTTGTAAGATAGAATAGCACGAGCTGTATCAGTTGGTTGTGCACCACTGTTAACCCAAGCCAAAGTTTTTTCGAAGTTAATTTCGATAGTAGCAGGATTGGTGTTTGGGTTATAAGAACCTAAACGCTCAATAAATTTACCATCACGTGGAGAGCGAGAATCTGCTACCACAACGTGGAAAAAAGGCTTTCCTTTTTTACCGAATCTTTGCAATCTGATTTTAGTTGCCATTTCTTTTCGTATTTATGTATTCAACATAGTTCCCGGAGCTACATGCTGCGGGGCTGCAAAGATAAGTAATGGATTGATACTTTGCAAATTGAAAAAACAATAAAGAACAAAGCCTAAAATTCTAATATAATTGGAAAGCTTAAACACGGGATTTGATCTTTATCCTTGCGCCTTCATCCTTGTTCATTTATCTTTACCGATATGAAAAGAATTGCCATTGATATGGATGAGGTTATTGCCGATGCCTTAACAAAATTTATCAAGCTTTATAACCGCGACTACAACGTTCCTTTAGATTTAAAAATTGATGCCGGTAACGAAATTTATCATCACGTTCCGCAAGAGGTAAATCAAAAATGGTTTGAATATATTAATGAACCAGGCTTTTTTCGTGATTTGGAAGTAATTGCCGATAGCCAACGTGTAATTATGGCGCTGCAGGAAAAATACGATGTCTACATTGTTTCTGCCGCAATGGAATTTAGAAACTCATTAGTTGATAAATATGATTGGATGGCAGAACATTTTCCCTTTATCGATTGGCAGCACATTATGTTTTGCGGCAATAAAATCGTAAATGTTGATATCATCATTGACGACCGCATTAAAAATTTCGTCAATTTCTCTGGAAGGCCTTTATTATTTACTTCGCCACATAATTTACTCGTTACCGAATACGAGCGGGTAAACAACTGGGAAGAAGTTGCGGGTTTGTTGCTTTAATATTTTAGCGTTAATACGCCGTCATTTCGACCGTAGTGGAGAAATCTTTTTAATAGATAAAAAGATTTCTCTCCCGAAATTTCGGAACTACGGTCCAGTCGAAATGACGGCAAAGAGTTTAATTAAAAATTAAATTCTCCTACCAGGTTACCCCCACTACTTCCGGCAGCCATTGGCAATACAATAACTTTTCTTTGTTGCTTGCCGGTTGAGTATCGAGTGTAAATCTCAGCTGTAACAGTTGTTGGTCCGCTGATATTAATCTGGCGATCGCCATAATAGTTCACTTCAATTTTATACTTTCCTTTTATCGCTTTTTTGATCATAAATTGTTCAGGGCCATAACCCGATGTAAAATCATTACTAATTCTGCCTCCAATTGTGGTTCTGTTGTTTCCATAATATCCTTTCTCGCCAGTAGGATCGGTAAGCCATAAATCGATATCGGTATCATTTTTATTCCAGTTTAAAACTACTCTAATATCTACAGGGAAGGCCAAAACCAATCTTTTATCTATCTTTTTGGTATTTAGCCTTGAACCATATTGAGTAATCAAATTATTAATTTCTGAAATAATTATTTCCTCAATTCCCTGATCTCGATCAGCTATTTGCGAATTATAACTTTGCGTTAGAACTTTATACAAATTATCTAAGGCTTTTTGATATTGACCAGCATCTGCCAAGGCCAAAGCATAATCGCGGTAACTTTGCGCATCCATTGGCCGCCATTGCAAAACCTTTCCTGTAATAAAAATTTCTTCTTGATAATTTCCGGTTTGCTTTAATTTATAAGCTAACGCTTTATATAAATCCGCATTTTCTAAATCCAAATCAGCTATACTGCTTAAAATAGTGAGCGCCCTAGCACTATCTTTTTGCTGATAAAACCAATTGGCTACATCAAAATAAAACATGGGCGTGGTAATATAATCTGGACGCATTTTCAAATAAGCCTGGTATGCGCTATCTGGTTTTCCAATAAGATTTTTCATGTAATCTTTATCACTTTTAAATTCAGGGATAACGATTGCGGGTTGTTGTTCTCTTTTATCTTGACTACTATTTGTTATGCTCAAGCCTGCAACACTTCCTTGTAAAGATGATACAGTATTCATTGATTGGGACCTAATGACTGTAGTTGCGCTAGCAGTTTCCATTCGCTTTGCTTGTGCTGAATTACCAACAACTACAATTTCCTGTAAAGCCTGGCGATCATCTGACTTGGCTTCTCGCTCTGAAGCAACGGGCGGAGGCGGCATCGTTACGGTAGCAACTCTTGGTGGAGATGCCTGAGTTGCTTGTGGTCTCGGCAGTGGCGCATCACCAACTGGGCTAGCGACAACAACAGGCGGAGCAGGAGTTCCTCTAGCTACTCTATTTTCTGGAGTTGGATATTGTTCCTTCTGTTTCGCGGGTTCTTTATAAGAAAAATCCGTATTCCACCAGGTTTTTAGTTCTTTAGTCATCGCTATGGCAGCATTTAACAAATCTGTTTTACGTTCTAAAATATCGGTTCGGCGTTGTTTTAAAACTGCATCATAATCCTGACGTAATTCTGCAGGGGGTGTTACATCGTAACGTAAATAGTCTTCCAGATTTTCAAGCACAATTAAGCTCGTGTTACGGGTAACGATTCCAAATTGCTTGCTTAGTAAACTGATATCATCTTTATTAGCCTCATATTGAATATCCATTTCGGCAATTTTCTTTTGCGCCCATACGCGACTCACATCAATGCTGCTTAGGGAATGCTCAGTAGCGTTTAACTTGATGGTTTGCTCTGAAATTACCGTTGTGCCATAACCAAATTGAAGTATGAATTCTGTATTTAAACCATTTAAGATTCCCGCAACTGATAAATGACCATTTACATTTACACGCATCGAAGGGTAAGTTTGGCGAATATCATTGCCATTTTTAATCCCGATAAATTGTAGGTTTTGCTGACTCAATTGTTTAAAAGCATCTTGAATAGAACTATTATTTAGGTTTACAAACTGTCCACCAGATTTGGAGCTAATATATTTTAAAGTGCTGTAATCTGCTTTTAAAGCTGTATTGATACAATGAACAGGCTTATTTAGTGCAATGGTATTTTTACCAAAAGTAGATAACCCATCACTGAATAAAATATATTCATCTGCCTGAAAAGAATTGGCATTTATAGCGCTGAAATTAGTTCCACCATCGTAGATAAGGCTTTCTAATTTTGTTTTCAAGGCAGACCAGTTTCCGTTAGTAATTACAAAATTTCCAGCGTTTTTGAAGTTATTGTTAAGTAGCCCCAATTGTATGGTTAAATTTTGTTTTTGAGCAATGATTAATCCTAAAAGTTCGATGTCTTTTTTGGTATCTCGTTGTATCCCGCTTAAAGAAGTATCCCAAATTAGCCCAATTTGATTTGCCCATTGCCTTGGCCTGCTTTGTGTTTTAGGAAAAACATTTACCAAAAAATAATAGCCGTTGGATGCTTTTTGCATTTGCACCTCTGGTAAATCATTTCGTTTTGGCAAATTGATAGTTAAGCCGTTTTTAGGTTGATAATTAGTTTTATTAATTTCGCCTACGTAAGTATTGCCATTTGCTTTTAAATCGAACGATCCATCAGGTTGCTCAGCAAGTT
Source organism: Pedobacter sp. Leaf250 (assembly GCF_920984735.1). Taxonomy (GTDB): domain Bacteria; phylum Bacteroidota; class Bacteroidia; order Sphingobacteriales; family Sphingobacteriaceae; genus Pedobacter. The sequence continues at coordinate 46,175 of NZ_CAKLBU010000014.1, forward strand.
CGGGTTTGAGCACACTTTCATAAACTGTGGTTTTAAGTGAAAATTTGTCTATCGCCTGGTTATAATCTAAAGGTAAATGATAGCGTAAAACATTGCCATTATTAAAATTCAGCTCTTCCTCATAGCCTACAATTATGATTCTGCTTCCATTAGCGGGCAATGGGTAAATCCTTGTACGAAAATTATTACCTTCTACTTTTTCTAACAAACCTGGGTCGATCCGGCGGCGTTCTATGCTTTCAAAAACCTCTGTAGCTTTGGCTTTTTCTACAGGAACGGCTTCACGCATTTTGCCATTAATATCTAATGCATAACGACTAATACTCACCCCTTCCGGCATAGGAAAAGTTAGCTCACCTTCTAACACGCGGTTGCTACTATTTTGGAAAGTCATTGTCATCACTGTTGTAGCAATATTCCCTGTAATTTGAACATCAATATTCAGCTTACTCAATTTTACCGCTGGCTTTTCATTTCCGGCATTTCCCTGCTGAACTTTTAAAACAGGCATTTGTGCCTGGATATATAAGGAGATGAATAATAAGGGGATGAGGAGTAATTTTTTAGATCGTTGCATAATTTTATTTTTTATAGTGATGCAAAATCTTTGGCTATTTCATAAATTTATTTTTAGGGCGCTTTGTTTATAAAGCGAAAATAACAGCAGAAACCTGCGTAAAATAAACCCGATTGAACGGAAATATCCCGATTTTTCCTTCGGGAATTGAAGTGAAAGCGGGACAACTGTAACCGATTAAACAGAAGCCTTGCTTTACAAAAATTGTAACAATTAAATAAAATTAGCTTCTAATTATTAAAAACTGAAACTATGTTATTAACCACAACGCCTTCTGTTGAAGGCAAAAAAATTGTAAAATATGTTGGTCTGGTTACTGGTGAGACCATTATTGGTGCAAATATTTTTAAAGACTTATTTGCTGGAATAACCGATATTGTTGGTGGAAGATCGAGTTCTTACGAACGGGTATTGCGTGAAGGAAAAGATACAGCGCTGAATGAGATGCAGCAATATGCAGCAGCTTTAGGTGCAAATGCAATTGTTGGTGTAGATTTAGACTATGAAACTGTAGGAAGTGGCGGCAGTATGCTCATGGTGAGTGCAAATGGTACTGCAGTAATTTTAGAAGATTTATAAAAGAGAAGGTTCCGAAAATCGGAACCTTTTATATTTTAGAAAGACAAAATATCAATTAATTTAATCCATTTCGAGCTTACTTTTTCTGCATCAATGTGTTTTATGGCATGATCGAACGGGGTAAATGTAATTTCGCGATTTACCTGCCCGGCCATTACACAGCTTTCGCCATTAATTAGGCCTTCAACCGCTGCCACGCCTAGCTGACTTGCTAATACCCGATCCATACAGGTTGGTTTTCCACCACGCTGAATGTGCCCCAATACCGAAACTTTCGTGTCGTAATGTGGGTATTTCTCCTGAAGAATTTCACCAACTTTAAAAGCTCCGCCTGTTTCATCGCCTTCTGCCACAATGATAATTTTTGATGCTTTATCTTTACGGCTATGTTCTAGTTTATGCAAAATATCATCGGCATTCATGTTCGCTTCCGGAATCATAATGGCTTCTGCACCCACACCAATTCCACTTCTTAGCGCAATTAAACCCGAATCGCGGCCCATAACTTCTACAATAAAAAGCCTATCGTGAGATTCCGCTGTATCTCTAATTTTGTCTACTGCATCAATAACGGTATTAATAGCCGAATCGTAACCGATCGTAAAATCAGTTCCCGCCAGGTCATTATCTATAGTTCCTGGAAGACCAATAATTGGGAAATCGAATTCTTTAGAAAAGATATTTGCTCCGGTAAAAGTACCATCACCACCAATAACCACCAATGCATCGATGTTTTTTTCTTTTAAATTTTTATAGGCTTGTTGGCGACCTTCAATTGTTTTGAAAGCCTCACTACGAGCCGTTTTTAAAATGGTTCCGCCACGTTGAATGATGTTTGCAACAGATTTACGTTCCATTGCAATGAAATCATTATTAATTAAGCCTTCGTATCCACGGATAAACCCAGTGACATTAATATCGTAATAGATTGAAGCTCTTACTACGGCTCTTATTGCGGCGTTCATGCCTGGCGAATCGCCACCAGAGGTTAAAACACCAATGTTCTTTATCTTATTCATTTGATTATTTCTTTCCTTTGAAAACATCTAAGGCACTTTGCAAATATAGTGCATATTCCTTGGCATCAAAGATTGCGCCTTGTGGGGCAACTAGTGTATTTAAATCATGTCCTGCCAGTACATAAAATGGCTGCGAGTTTGAGTTATATTTTGTTGCCTGAAAATCAGCATTCCAAGCACCTAAGTCTTCAGTATCTTTTCGTAAAATTGAAGAATAATGAACCTGATTTGCAGGAACTTTTGCCGCTCTTTCATCTACATATAATTGGATCAGCACAAATTCTTCTTTAATTAAACGGCCCACTTCAGGATCAATCCAAACTTTATCTTCCATTTTTCTGCAGTTCACACAAGCGTGACCCGTAAAATCGATAATCATCGGTTTATTTACTTTTTTAGCGTAGGCTAAACCTTCTTCCAAATCAAAAAACGCATTGAAACCACGAGGTGGGTGCAAAACCTCACTATATTTAACTTTTACAGGAAATTCTGATGAGCTTACTGACGGCTGAACATTTCCCCCAAGGATAAAATCTTGAGTATTCATTGGTGGCGCCAAACCACTTAAGGTACTTACTGGCGCACCCCATAATCCAGGTAAAATATAAACCGCAAAAGAGAAAGACAGAATAGCTAAAAATAATCTTGGCACAGAAACATATCGCAAATCACTATCATGAGAAAATTTGAGTTTTCCTAACAGATAAATACCCATCAATACGAAAATAACAATCCACAAACAAAGGAAAACTTCTCTGTCGAACCATTCCCAATGCCATACTAAATCTGCAGCTGATAAAAACTTTAATGCTAAAGCTAATTCCAAAAATCCTAGGCAAACTTTAACGCTATTAAGCCATCCACCAGATTTAGGCATGCTATTTAAAAAGCCAGGAAAAATTGCAGATAATGTGAATGGTAAAGCCAAAGCCAGGGCGAAACCGAACATACCTACCGCCGGGCCGAGTACATTTCCTTTTGAACTTGCTTCAACAAGCAAAGTTCCAATAATCGGCCCTGTACAAGAAAAGGATACCAAAGCCAAAGAAGCAGCCATGAAAAATATGCCTCCTAAACCTTTGCTGCTATCCGCTTTCTGATCGATTTTGTTTACAAATGAACTGGGTAGCGTAATTTCAAATGCACCAAAGAACGAAATTGCGAACACAATGAGCAATATAAAAAAAGCGAAGTTGAACCAACCACTGCTGCTTAACTCATTTAATTTGCTCGACCCAAATAATAAGGTAATTAAAAGGCCGAAAACAACGTAAATAACAATAATCGATATTCCATAGATAATGGCTTGCCCAATTCCTTTTTTTCTGCTTCCGGCTCGTTTTGTAAAATAACTAATGGTAAGAGGAACCATAGGAAAAATACATGGCATTAAAAAGGCAAGAAATCCGCCAAACAAACCCTTGATAAAAGTTTGCCAAAGTGTAAGTTTTTCAGTTTCTGCAGCTTTGGCTACAGGCTTTGTAATGGCTTTGGTTTCTTTTTTAACAGTATCTTTAACAATGTTATTCGATGCACTATCTTGTGCCGAGCCTACCTCGGTAAAAACAATATCATCGGGCGGAGTTGCTGCAGTGGTATCTTGAGTTACTAAAGCATAACCCTTAACAGCAGGCAATGCAAAAAGCATTGTAGCCATTAATAACAATAATAAGACCTTTTTCATTTGTGTGTTTTGTGTGTTCGAGGCGTGAAATTAAGAATTATTTTATAAACGCCTTTAGTTTAAGCCTGTTCTGGCCTAGATTTTACTTTAAAAAGAAACAGTCCCGAAACTATTCGGGACTGTTACATAAATATTTTATTCTCAATTATTTAACGGGTATGCTAAATTGTACTTCTTCTGGTGGTAAACATTGCCTGTCGTTACAAACCATAAATTCTACCTTACCTTTTACAGTAGTAGTGGCTTTGTTCAATTTAACCTTTTGGGTAAAAACTACCGATTTTTCAAAGAAACTTACATTCATTTTAAATGTATCTTCATATTTGGTAATGGCTTTAGGCTCCGCGGTTTTGCCTATCAAAGAAAAATCTTTCGATGGTGAGAAAGCGAAAGTGGTTTTAACGGGGCCGCCATCTTTAACATTTTGCGAATAGATATGCCATCTGTCATCAATTGTGGCTTTTAAATATAGAACAGCTTCAGTTTTACTAACTTTCTTTGCTGCGTAAGACCAAGTTACTGGTTTTTCAATTTGAGCAAATGCCGCAGCAACAGTAAATAATACCATTGATAACGCCAGTGTGATTTTTTTCATTATGTGTTTATTTTGTGTGTGTAAATTCAATTTCTTTAAAGTTAAACGACTTTTGGCAGCCTGCTACTTCCACTAATAACCTGCCATTTTCATCAACTCCATTAATCACTCCTTCAAAAACCTCACCATTTTCTTTATAATATGCTGATTCTCCTAACCTATATAGCTTTTCAAGGTAATAATTTTTCAAGATACTAAATTTTCCTGATTTCAAAATTAGGTAGTATTTCTCCATAAAAACGAATAATTTCTCCATAATTACTTCCAGCTGAAATTCCTTTTGTAAAATCTGAATGACAGAAGTGGCTCGATGTTCAATTTCTTTTGGAAAATCTGTTTGATTAATGTTTAAGCCAATGCCAATAACGGATGATTTTATTCTTGAGCCTGTCAGTGAGTTTTCTATTAAAACGCCACCCAGTTTCTTGTCAAAATGATGCATATCATTGGGCCATTTTATTTTTATGCCAGTCGGGATAAAATGCGATAAAGTATCGCAAATGGCTAAACTAACAGCCATATTAAGATAAAACTGTTTATCTAATGGTAAAAAAGATGGCTTAAGGTATATACTGGTGCTAATGTTTTTACCTACCTGACTTTGCCAAACACTATTTTGTTGTCCTCTACCGGCAAATTGATTGTCTGCCATAATTACAGTCCCTTCGGGTAATGGCTCGGATTTTGACACCAATTCTTTTAAAAAGTTATTAGTAGAATCAACTTCTTTTAATTTGATTAAATTTTGACCAACAAATAGTGTCGAAAAAGTGTTATTTTGCAAGTGTTGAATTTATAATATTGTAATTCCAAAATTAAAGCATTTTAATGGTAAAAAAGAAAATAGTAGCCCTTTCTACATACCTTTCTGAATTGGCCGTTCATGGCATACAAGAGAAAAAAGGAGAAGATATAGTGCGGTTAGATTTAAAAAATATTCATACATCTGTAGCAGATTATTTTATTATAACGAGTGCAAATTCTGGCACTCAAGTGAAAGCAATTGCCGATAGTGTAGAAAAAGAAATTTACAAGGCCACTCAAACCGATCCTCGACATAAGGAAGGTTTCGAATCGGCCGATTGGATTATTCTTGATTATTTTGATGTGGTTGTGCACATTTTTAAAACCGAAAAACGCCATTTTTATGGCATAGAAGAATTGTGGGGAGATGCAGAAAGTACAAATTACAAAAGCGCATAACCTCTAGAACCATTTTGAAAAAGAAAAATGAACGATAATCAAAATACAAACGAAAACAAAAAACCGGGAAAGAGAATTCCTAATATCCCGAAAAAACCAAAAAAAGGACCAAAGTTTAATATTTTTTGGGTGTATGCGGCAATTATAGTTGCTATCATAGCTGCCCAGGTTTTATTTTCTGGTGATGGTGGTAAAAAAGTTGATTATCCAGAATTCGAAAGCAAAATGCTTTTGACTGGAGATGTAGAAAAACTGGTTGCTTACAAAAGTGAAGACTTAGTTAAAGTGGAAGTTTACATTAAAAAATCGGCCTTAGATAAACCCGAATACGAAAAATATAAAAGTACCAGCAGATTTTCGACAGCTAATAGTGGCCCGATAGTATATTTCAATGCCGGTACAATGGATGGCCTGGATAAGCAATTGGCAGAATCTCAAAAAGATCTTCCAACAACACAGCCTAGAATTTTGGCAGAAAAAGATAGCCGCAGCAATCCTTTCTTAGGCTTACTAGTTAACATTGGTTTACCATTACTTTTATTAATCGGTTTCTGGATTTTTATGATGCGCAGAATGGGCGGCGGTGGCGCTGGTGGCGGTCAAATATTCAGTATTGGAAAATCGAAAGCAACACTTTTTGATAAAGAAAGTCAAGTTAACATTACTTTTAACGATGTTGCAGGCTTAGAAGAAGCTAAACAAGAAGTAATGGAAATTGTAGATTTCCTTAAAAACCCTAAAAAATATACCAACTTAGGTGGTAAAATTCCAAAAGGTGCATTACTTGTTGGTTCTCCGGGTACGGGTAAAACGCTATTGGCGAAAGCTGTAGCGGGTGAGGCGCAGGTTCCATTTTTCTCACTTTCAGGTTCTGATTTCGTAGAAATGTTTGTGGGTGTGGGTGCATCACGTGTGAGAGATTTATTTAAGCAAGCAAAAGATAAAGCACCATGTATCATCTTTATTGATGAGGTTGATGCCATTGGCCGTGCTCGTGGAAAAAACAGTGTGATGGGTGGAAACGATGAGCGTGAAAACACACTGAACCAGTTATTGGTAGAGATGGATGGTTTTGGAACAGATTCTGGAATCATTATTCTTGCTGCGACCAACCGTCCGGATGTATTGGATTCAGCATTATTGCGTCCGGGACGTTTTGATAGACAAATATCTATTGACAAACCAGATTTAGTTGGTCGTGAGCATATTTTTAATGTTCACCTTAAACCAATTAAAACTGCTGAAGAAGTTGATGCTAAAAAATTATCGGCTCAAACACCTGGTTTTGCTGGTGCAGAAATTGCCAATGTTTGTAATGAGGCTGCGCTTATTGCCGCTCGTAGAAACAAAGAGCAGGTGGATATGCAGGATTTTCAAGATGCGGTTGACCGTGTAATTGGTGGTTTAGAGAAGAAAAATAAAATTATCTCTCCAGAAGAGAAACGAATCGTTGCTTATCATGAGGCAGGTCATGCTATTGCTGGCTGGTTCTTGGAACATGCAGATCCGTTGGTTAAAGTTTCCATTGTACCACGTGGTGTTGCAGCATTAGGTTATGCGCAATATTTACCAAAAGAACAATTCTTATATACAACAGAGCAATTAATTGATGGTATGTGCATGACGATGGGTGGCCGTGTAGCAGAGGACATTACTTTTGGTAAAATTTCTACTGGTGCGCAAAATGATTTAGAACGCATTACCAAACTTTCTTATGCCATGGTTAGTATTTATGGTATGAATGAAGCAGTTGGAAATGTTTCTTTTCACGATCCTCAAAATGAATATAATTTCAATAAACCATATTCTGAAAAAACTTCTGAATTGATTGACGTAGAGGTTCGTAAATTGATTGGTGATGTATATATCAAAACCAAACAATTATTATTAGATAAACAAGATGGATTAGAAAAATTAGCTCAAAAATTATTGGAAAAAGAAATTTTATTCCAGGCAGATTTAGAGGAAATTTTGGGTAAACGTCCTTTTGATACACGTACAACCTATGATGAATTTGTAAACGGTACTGGCGATCAAAGTCCGGCTGCTGAAGGCTTGATTCATGATGGTGTTAGCGATACAGATATCAATAAAGAAGTTACAGGTGTAAATCCAGCTTCGGAGAAAGAATAAGTAGCGTATGCTTAATTGCATATAAAAACAATTATACATAAGTTTGAAACCTTGAACCTCAAAAATTCAAGGTTTCATCCGTTTTAAGACGGTTCATTTTATTTGATAATGAAGGATAATACCACGGCAAAAGAACAGATTTTGAAAAAAATAAGGAAGGCGCTTTTAGAGAAGCGTGAAAATCCTTATCCAAATCTTGAGGAGTATCCTTTGTACAAAAAAAATACCGAAGAGCTTGAAATATTGTTTGCAGAGCAACTAACCGCTATTTCAGGAAATTTTATCTTTTGCGAAGATGGAATTGATTTTTTTGAAAATATGCTTCAATTGGCAGATAGGTTTAAGTGGCGAAAAATTTACTGCTGGGAACCCGAGCTTCAAGAATTTTTATCTAAGTATGAATTTCCATTTTATCAAACGGATAAAGATTTTGAACAGGCCGAAGTAGGTATTACTTTATGTGAAGCATTAATTGCAAGAAATGGTAGCGTAATGGTTACCAATCAAAGTGCAGCGGGCAGAAGATTAAGCATTTTTCCGCATCACCATATTGTAATTGCCAGAACAAGCCAGTTGGTATTGGATTTAAAAGACGCATTTCAGCTTCTAAAAAATAAATATGGAAACCAAATTCCATCGATGATCAGTAACATTACCGGGCCGAGTAGAACGGCTGATATTGAAAAAACCTTAGTATTGGGCGCACATGGCCCAAAGGAGTTGTTTGTGTTTTTAATTGATGATTTTTCTTAAAAAATTTCCGTTTCTAATTTATTAACCATAGTTTTATACTACATACCGTTTTAGTATGCGGTATTATAATTTATGAGCAAAGTAATAAATACGGTAATTGCCGGTACAGGAAGTTATATCCCTGAAAATATTATATCTGGTAACGAATTCTTAAATTCAACTTTTTTCGAGAACGGAACACAGCTCGAAAAAGAGAATTCTGAGATTATCCATAAGTTTTCCGAAATCACTGAAATCGTGGAGCGCAGATATGCTTGTCCAGAACAATTGAGCAATCATATTGGAGCCAAAGCGGCCGAAAAAGCAATTGAAAATGCCGGTATTGATAAAGAAACCTTAGATTATATTATCTTTTGCCATAATTTTGGAGATATTCCACTCGGAAGCAACCGTACTGATATTTTGCCTTCTTTGGCCTCAAAAGTAAAACAACATTTAGGTATTGTTAATCCTGATTGTGTGGCTTACGATATCATATTTGGATGTCCGGGGTGGGTACAGGGTTCTATACAAGCAGATTATTATATCAAAAGTGGTGATGCCAAAAGCGTAATGGTTATTGGCGCAGAAACCTTAAGCAGAATTATCGACCCACACGATCGCGACAGCATGATTTTCTCTGATGGTGCAGGAGCCGTAATATTCCAGGCACAAGAAGAAGAGGACGAAAAGAAAGGGATTCTGGCGCACAAAACTGAAACGCATGCCGTAAACTATGGCAATCTCCTAACTATGGGCAAGGGTTATCATCCCGAAGAAAACAGTGGAAATTATTACCTTAAAATGAATGGGCGCAAACTTTATGAGTTTGCTGTGGTACAGGTTCCGCAGGTAATTAAAAAAGCGATCGATAAAGCAGGGCTAAGCGTTGATGATGTAAACATCGTCTTTGTACACCAAGCCAACGGAAAAATGGATACTGCAATTATGAAACGTTTGTTTAAGCTTTATGGTAAAGATACCGTACCTGAAAATTTAGTTCCCATGACGATTTCCTGGCTGGGCAATAGCTCTGTAGCTACAGTACCAACCTTATTAGATTTGGTTTTAAAAGAGCAAGTTAAGGGTTACAAAGTGAAAGCTGGAGATGTTGCTGTCTTTGCATCAGTTGGTGCAGGCATGCATATTAATGCTTTTATTTATCGTTTTTAATTAGCTAAACGTTTTAATCCTGCTTTAGCCTGGCTTTCTATGCTGTTCTCATATTCATGATTTTTCATGGCAATGGCTGTATTGAAAGCGTCCTTAGCTTTTACTGTATTTTTACGTTTTTCGTACACTTTGCCCATTTGTAGAGCGGCATTTGCGGCAAAATAATATTTTAAATTTTTCCCTTGATTAATTGTTGCTTGGTAGGCGCTCAAAGCTTCATCATCTTTACCCAAATCATCGTATATTCTTCCCAAACGGTAACTGTACTCAGCTTTATCCTTATCTGATGAAAAGTCATCGGCTTTTTTGCCATCAAGGATTTGCAGCGCCTTCGTTAAATAACCACCATCAAACAATAACCTTGCTTTCAACAATTCTATTGACGGTTGCGGCGCAGACGCTTCATTTTTCGCCTGTTTATCTTTTTCATTATAAGTGTAACCATTATTAATGGCCTTTGCGATAAAGGTTGAATATCCATTTTTATCGCCTTTTAAAAGCGCAATCCATGCCAGATGAAGGTTAGCGTCTTTAATATAACTTACGCCCTTGTTGGTGCTTAAAAAACGATTAAAGTAAGTGCCTGCATTTAAATCCAATTTGTTTAAATGAGCAACGCCTTCCAAATAATCCAGATAGGGGAAAGGTTGATAAAGTGCTCCTTCTGGCTTTTTTGCAAGAATGGCAATTGCCTCATCATTATGTGCATTTTTAATGCAAACATAGCTTCGCAAATAACTTTTCAATAAGCTGGTATCAGCAATTCGATCGGTGTATTTCATCGTTTTCGAATAAGCTGCAGTGCTGTGGGCAACATCACTTAATACATAAGAATAGTAAAAAACTACTTCTTCATAAAAGGGCTCATACGATGATTTTGGCAAATTATCAGCCAGCTTCTCGAACATATTTAAGCCTGTTTGAAGATTTCCCCTTATTCCAAAAGTTGATAAAGTACTTTTTAATGCTCCATCTGGAAGGTTTCCTAGTACAGCATTAATTAAACCCAATCCTTTCATATTTAAATGAAAACCAGGGAACTTTTTTACGTTATCTTGCAGCAATCCGTTGGCCTTTTTTATTTCCATGGCCGCATTAAAATATTCTCCAAACCGCCCGCGAATTAATGCCCATTGTAAATTGATTTCAGCCTGTGCATATAAATAATATGGAGAGCTTTTATCATCATCACTTATTTGATCCAACCGGGATGATTTATTACCTTTTAAACGATCAAAATCTGCTTTGCTTTCAGAGGTTAAAACGGTAAAATAATCGACATAATTTTCTAATAGTGGAATGATGGAATTGTTAGGATGCTGCTTCTTCTCAGTAGAAATGTAAGCCCTTGCGTTGCCTAATTTAAGTTCGAAGATACTTTTATAAGCGTTTAAACAATTGGCATTAAAATCAAAGTTTGCGAATAGCGAAAGTGGAAAAACCAGTAATAGTGAAAACGTAAATAAGCGCAACGATTTAATCATTTGGATGAGTATTCTTTGAATCCTTTTTGCAGCAATTGGATTTCAAATTTTTAATAAATATTTACATTAACGCTTAAATATCATTCTTGTTTTGCGTATAAACAAAAAACGTCCTGATTTTCATCAGAACGTTTTTAAAATTTTTTAAGCAATGTATTAAGCTTCTGCTACTTCGTGAGTTAAAGCCTCATCAACCAAAATACGACCACAGTGTTCGCAAACGATAATTTTTTTACGTTGACGAATATCCAACTGGCGTTGAGGTGGAATTTGGTTAAAACAACCTGAACAAGAATCGCGGTCAATAGTTACAACTGCCAAACCGTTAATTGCATTTTTGCGTAAACGTTTGTAAGCAATTAATAATCTTTCGTCGATAGTTGGCTCTGCCTTATCAGCTTTCTTTTGTAAATCCTGCTCATCTTTTTCAGTTTCAGCAGTAATTACATCAAGTTCGCCCTTTTTAATATCTAAATCTTTTTTTCTGCCATCTAGCTCAGCTTTGGCAGCTTCGTAGATTTCAGTTTTAGAAGTGATTTCGAAACCATGTTCTTTGATTTTCTTTTCAGAAACCTGGATATCTAAACCTTGAATTTCAATTTCTTTAGTTAAAGCATCGTATTCACGGTTATTTTTAACTTCTTTTAATTGAGTATCGTATCTTTTGATTGCTGCTTGAGCATCTTTGATTGTATTTTTACGGTTTACGATTGAATCCTCAAGATCATCAAGTTCGCCTTTAATTTTTGAAATTCTAGTTTCTAATCCTAAAACATCATCTTCTAAATCGGCTACCTCCATTGGTAATTCGCCACGTACCTGACGGATTTTATCAATTTTTGTGTGGATATTTTGTAATTCGTATAAAGCTTTTAGCTTTTGTTCTACGGTTTGTTCCATTAAAACAAGTAATTTATGGGGTTTGTATTTTGCTCCGTTAAACGGATTGCAAAGTTAGTAAATTTTTTCTGAATAATTTCAAGCAATAAATTTGAGGTAAATTGTTCAGTTTCAAAGTGTCCAATGTCGGCAATGATGATTTTTTCTTCCGCATCGAAAAACTCATGGTATTTAAAATCGGCGGTGATAAAGGCATCTGCTCCGGCGGCAATGGCCTCTTTTAAAAGGAAACTTCCAGAGCCACCACAAACAGCCACTTTTTTAATCCTTTTACCAATTACATCGGTGTGCCTAACCACTTTAGCCTGCATCCGGTCTTTAACTAAATGTAGAAAATCATAGGCATCCATATCGTATTCCAGCCAGCCTACCATTCCTAATCCAACCATTTCATGTTTATTTTCGAGTTGATAAATATCATAGGCGACCTCTTCATAAGGATGATTTTCGAAAAGTGCTACCAATATTTTTCGCTCAACTTGGGTGGGATAAACCATTTCGATCCGAACTTCCTGTTCACGGTGGCGTATCCCCCTTTCGCCTACAAAAGGATCAGACGCTTCGTTTCCTTTAAATGTTCCAATTCCATCGGCATTAAAGCTACATTCGCTATAATTTCCAATGTTACCGGCGCCGGCATAAAACAAAGCAGAACGTAATTGCTCGGCTTGTGCATGCGGACAATAAGTAACCAGCTTTTTTAGAATTCCTGTTTTTGGGGAAAGTACTTTCGTTCCCGTCAAGCCTAAGCGCTTGCATATTTGAGCATTTACACCTGTATGAATCGAATCCAAATTGGTATGAATGGCATACAAAGCGATGTTATTTTTGATGGCTTTTAACACTACCCGCTCCACATAATTTTTTCCATTAAGTTTTTTTAACCCTTTAAAAACAATTGGGTGATGGGTAATGATGAGGTTACATCCTGTTGAGATCGCTTCATCAACAATTGATTCTATACAATCTAAAGCCACTAACGCCGCCCGAACATCCATATTTGGATCGCCAACTATTAAGCCCGAATTATCGTAATCTTCCTGATAATTTAATGGCGCAATGCTTTCCAGATAATTAGTTATTTCTGATAATCTCATGGTATAAAGATATGTAATTTGAGGTTTTTTGTTTGTGGTTTTTTTTGATAGTAAAAAAGGGAATTATCAATCCAATCGTCATTTCGAGCGATGCCGAGAAATCTTTTTAAGTCGAACTGCAATGTTCAAAGATTTACCTGTTCCGCTGCGCTTCAATCAAGATGATGGCAAGCTTAAAACGCTAAGTTTTAACCATGCGCTGCAATCTTTGCCATCTAAACCCGATAGTAACGAAAAGCCCGCCCCGATTTTTCTTCGGGTGCGGACTTGTAGTGTATAGCGGGACAAACATTAAAAAAAGATGCTGTCTTTGCTTTCCAAAAGAATTATTTTCAAAACTTACGAAGTCTCCTAACGCCCGCTTCCCTTGAAACTTCGTGAGTTAAGATGAATTAATTATGCCTGCTGAAATCCGCCGCCCATTCTTACCATTTGTAAGCTTTCGAAAACTGCTTTCTGGTTGTACTCAAATGCCAGGCTTTTGTGGTTAATCACATCTACAATGGTACCAATTGCACATAAACCACCGGTAAAGAAATATAAAATCCCCATACCAATTTGTCCGATTACAAAACGGTGGATTCCGGCGAAGCCTAAAAATCCGATTAAGGCAAGCAATAAAATTTCTGATGGTTGCTTTCTGCGGCTACCGTAAATCATTAAGAAGTTACGCAATTGCTGCTCGTTTAACCCTGTTGTTGCTTGTTGTAAGTAGGCGTATTCTTCTGGCGTTATACCTGGTAACGACATTAAAGGCGATTGAAATATATCCATGGTTTCTATGTATTTGTTGTTTGAATTTTAAACTTATTTCTATTTTTTATCAATGTATAAATTCTATAAATTATAATTAAAAGTGCTGGAAAGCCAAACCAGTGTTGGGAAAAGCTTTCGGTAAAACGACCATGAAATATATGGCTTATCGACCTCCCCAAACCGCATCCCGGACACCAACCCTCGTAACCTAAATTGGCCAGCGGACAAAGTGTAAAGTGATGCTCATGACCATTAGCTGTTGCCAATAACACTAAAGCTGTCAGCCAGAACATGAGTTCTAGAGGAAAGTTTTTAATGTGTTTCATGCTTTCAATTTATATGTTTTAGAGGATTTACCAGAAGCTTTGTTACTGAAATATACGTTTATTCGACGAACCGTAAATTTAAACCGACGAATTAAGAATGGAACACGAGAAACTACACACAAACTTAAAAAACCTTTAACAAAGTTTGCGGTTAAATAGAAAAGATAAGCTTATTTTTGTGCCTTGAACATTCGCGATTTAATAAACAGATACAAAACCGACGATAGGGTAACCGAATTTACCAAAGCGTTAAACAGTACCAAAAACCCGAAGATACAATTAAAGGGATTGGTGGGTTCTGCCGATGCCATTGTTGCGCTTTCCTCGTATTTTATACTTCATAAACCCTTGCTTTTTATTCTTCCAGATAGAGAAGAAGCTGCTTATTTTCAATCTGATTTGGAAAGTGTTTTAGATAAGCAGGTTTTGCTGTTTCCTTCATCATACCGAAAATCATTCGATTTTACGCAAGTGGATACTGCAAATGTATTGGCACGTGCTGAAGTTTTAAATGAATTGAATCACGATTCGGAATATGGAAAAATTGTGGTTTCGTACCCGGAGGCTATCGCTGAAAAAGTAATTGATCGCTCCGCGTTGGAAAAAAATACTCTAGAAATAAGTCTGGGCGCTAAATTGGGCATCGATTTTATTAATGAATTTTTAATCGATTACGATTTCGATCGGCGTGATTTTGTTTACGAACCCGGGCAGTTTTCTATTCGTGGCGGTATTGTCGATATTTTTTCTTTCTCTTCCGATTTACCTTACCGCATTGAGTTTTTCGGCGATGAAGTGGAAAGTATCCGCAGTTTTGAAATCGAAAGTCAGCTTTCGGTAAACGATGTAAAATCACTAACTATTGTACCTAATGTACAGGCAAAGTTTTTAACGGAAAGCAATATTAGCATTCTCGATTATATTGATCAGGATACGCAGCTTTGGTTTAAAGATGTTGAATTTACCCTTGATATTGTAAAAGCAGGTTACAAGAAAGCGGTTGAACTTTGGAAGGCACTCTCGCTCGATGATAAAAATAAAAATCCGGAATGGATTGATCCAAAGTTTGCTTTTACGGATGAAAAATTATTGGGCGATCATCTTCAGGATTTTCCAATTATCGAATTTGGTAAACAGTTCTTTTATAAAACCGACAATCGCTTTGAATTCGAAACCAAGCCACAGCCATCTTTCAACAAAGATTTTAATCTCCTAATTCACAATTTAAAGGAGAATGAAAAAGCTGGAATAGTAAATTTCATTTTTACTGATTCGCCAAAGCAAATAGAGCGTTTATACGCCATTTTAGAAGATATTGATAAAACGGCAAAATTTACGCCGATCAACAGCATGTTGCGTGAGGGTTTTGTCGATCCTCAAATTCAGACTGCTTTTTACACCGATCATCAAATTTTCGATCGTTACTATAAATATAAACTTAAAAAGGGTTATCAGAAAAGTCAGGCAATTACACTGAAAGATCTTCGTGAACTGAAATCTGGCGATTATGTTACCCACATTGATCACGGTATTGGAAAATATGCCGGCTTGGAGAAAGTTGATGTAAATGGCAAAACACAGGAAATGATCCGCCTGATTTATGCGGATAACGATTTGCTGTACGTGAATATCAATTCGCTAAATCGCATTGCGAAATACAGCGGTAAAGAAAGCGGCGTTCCAAAAATGAATAAATTAGGAACCGACGCCTGGGATAAACTCAAAAAGACTACAAAAAAAAAAGTTAAAGACATTGCCCGCGATTTGATCAGGCTCTATGCCCTGCGTAAAACGCAAGCGGGAACGGCTTTTTCTCCGGATAGTTATCTGCAAACCGAGCTTGAGGCTTCCTTTATTTATGAGGATACTCCAGATCAGTTAAAAGCGACTCAGGATGTGAAAAAGGATATGGAATCACCTCATCCTATGGATCGATTGGTTTGCGGCGATGTTGGGTTTGGTAAAACCGAAATTGCAGTGCGTGCTGCTTTTAAAGCTGTTACGGAAGGCAAACAAGCGGCTGTTTTAGTGCCAACAACTATTTTGGCCCTGCAACATTTCAAAACATTTTCTTCCCGTTTAAAAGACTTTCCGGTTACAGTAGATTACATTAATCGCTTTAAAACCAATAAGCAGATTAAAGATACCCTGGCCGAAGCCGCAGCAGGAAAAGTTGATATTTTGATTGGCACACACCGTTTATTGAGCAAGGATGTAAAGTTTAAAGACTTGGGCATCATGATTATTGATGAAGAGCAAAAATTCGGTGTAACTGCAAAGGAAAGATTAAAAGCTGTTCGTGTAAATGTAGATACCTTAACACTTACCGCCACACCGATTCCAAGAACTTTACACTTTTCTTTAATGGGTGCCCGCGATTTATCGATTATTAGTACACCACCGCCAAATCGCCAACCCGTAAATACCGAACTTCATGTTTTCAATGATAAATTGATTCAAGAAGCAGTACAGTTCGAATTGGATAGAGGCGGACAGGTTTTCTTTGTACATAACCGTGTTAACGATTTGATGCAATTGGGTGGATTAATTCAAAAATTAGTTCCAAAAGCTCGAATTGGTCTTGCCCATGGCCAATTGGATGGAGATGCTTTAGAAGATGTGATGCTCGATTTTATTAATGGAGAAAAAGATGTTTTGGTTGCTACTACCATAATTGAAGCTGGTTTGGATATTCCGAATGCCAACACCATTATCATCAATCATGCGCACATGTTTGGCTTGAGCGATTTACACCAAATGCGTGGCCGCGTGGGCAGAAGCAATAAAAAGGCCTTTTGTTATTTGTTGTCACCGCCACTTTCTACGTTAACTTCTGAAGCCAGAAAACGTTTGAGCGCCATCGAAGAATTTTCAGATTTGGGCAGCGGCTTTAATGTAGCTATGCGGGATCTGGATATCCGTGGTAGCGGAAATTTGTTAGGTGCAGAACAAAGTGGTTTTATTGCCGAAATTGGTTTTGAAATGTACCATAAGATTTTGGATGAGGCCATCCAGGAGCTTAAAGAAGCCGAATTTAAAGGTTTGTTTGAAAATGAACCTGCTCGTCCGTTTGTAGGTTTTACACAGGTTGATACCGATTTAGAATTATACATTCCTGACGCTTACATTACCAATATTACTGAACGTTACAATTTATACACTGAACTTTCTAAACTGGATAATGAGACCGAACTGGCTGTTTTCGAAAAGCACTTAGCCGACCGTTTCGGTCCGGTGCCGCCGCAGGTTAAAACCATGTTAAGTGTGGTGCGATTACAATGGCTTGGCAAGAAATTGGGTTTTGAAAAAATCAGTTTTAAGAAAAATAGCTTACGTGGTTATTTTTTAAGCGATAAACAATCTGCTTATTTTGATTCGAATACTTTTACCAGGATCTTAACTTTTGCTCAAAATCATCCACGGATGTGCAACCTGAAAGAAGTTAAAAATACTTTACGCATTGCCTTTGATAATATCAACACAGTTGAAGAAGCTATTGAAACTTTAGAATTAATCGACTAAATGGATCCAACCTTATTACTCGATTTAGTGAAAATGCAAATGCCTTACGGAAAGTACAAGGGTTATTTGATTTGCAACATCCCAGAAAGTTACTTGCTTTGGTATAAGGATAAAGGTTTTCCGAAAGGGAAGTTAGGCGATTTAATGGCAACAATGTTCGAAATCCGAGTTAATGGATTGGAGTATTTATTAACGCCATTGAAGAATGGGAATAGATAATTCCTTTCCGAAATCGTCATTGCGAGGCACGAAGCAATCCTACAACGATCGCTACGATAACAAAAGCATTAAGATTGCTTCGTGCCTCGCAACGACGGTAAATAAAAAAGATTTTTGTAGATAAATTCTGCGTTCTCTGCAGGAAATTAAAATTATATCTCACAGCCATTTTCATCACAAATCGCATCATTGTTTTTATTCAAAGAAGTTAGATTCGTTTTAGGCTGAAGTGATTTCCATTCCTTAAAACTTTGCGTTAGCGCTTCGGTGAATGCGTCTACAGGTTGCGCACCCGAAACACCATACTTCCTATCCATTACAAAATAAGGCACGCCACGAATCCCTAAATTTTGGCTTTCATAAATATCATAACGAACCGCTTCAGCAAATTGATCGCTATTTAGAACTTCTTCGGCTTCGGTTTTATCTAAACCAATTTCCACAGCAAGATTAATTAAAACATCACTTTCACCTATGTTCTTGCTTTTTACAAAATGGGCTTCAAACAACTTTTCTTCAGCTAAATCCTGCAAACCATGTTTGGCTGCCAAATGAATTAATCGGTGTGCATTAAAAGTATTAGCAGGAATATTGGTGTCGAAATTTATCGTTAAACCAGCGTTTTCCGCCATATCAACCACTTGCTTGGTCATTTGTTTTGCCTGCTCAAGTGGCATTCCCTTGCTACGCGATAAATAATCGTAAACGCTTTCGTTATTGGTGTTGTGATATTCAGGATTAAGCTGATAGCTTTTCCAATCCACTACAATTTCATTTTTAAAAGGCAATTTTTCAATGGCTTGCTCAAAATGACGTTTACCGATATAGCAAAACGGACACATAACATCCGACCAGATTTCAACTTTCATAAATCAAAAATACTTGATTAATACAAAAACAGAGTAAGCAGAAAGTAAAAAGCCGCTATCCAATAGAATAGCGGCTTACAGAAACTGATTTTATTTATACAGCTGATTAAAAATCAGTTTAAAAGTTCCATGGGTTTGTGCCCTAAAGGCTATTTCCGGTCCAAAAGCCAATAATTTTCCCTTGCCAACATTTGCCTGAAACGCGGTAACGCCATCTTGTAAATAAGCTTGCCCCCAAGCCCATCCACTACGCAGTGGCTTGGCAGATTCGAACCACATTAAAGGCTTAATTTTTCCAGCGGTTATGGCATCTCCAGTTAATTTAAAAACAGGGCTATTATCAAAATAGACATCAGCTTCTTTTTCCATTCCCCAAACTGCAGGTTGCTTGGTATCAACAGTAACATTTAGAACACTTCCCGGTACATAATATTTTTCTGCCGGAAGCTTTTTTTCTTCACCATTTATAATTTCAACTACAGCATTTCGTACTGGTAAATTTAAGTGGTAGGCCAAGTTTGTACTGCTGCCAATGGTTACAATATTGCCACCCTCCTCTAAAAATTTCTTCAACTGAGGAATTGATTTATCTGCAGAAATTCTTCCTAAACGGTTTCTAAATTCTTCCGGAATATCTTCTGCCTTAGGGCCGAAGTTTCTTGCACCAAAACCACCCGCCTGAACTGTAGGAATGGCACCACCAACAAAAATGATCACATCATATTTCGATTTTAAATTTCCCGCATCGATATCTTGAGGATAAATCACGGTTGCGTTGTAATGATATTGTTCCATGATAAAGCGCATCCAACCAGATGCCATAGAACCGCCATAAGTATCCCAAAGGGCAATTCTCGCAGCAGAAACTTTAGTTTTATTCTTAGGCGCCGAAGCGGGTTTCAATTTTACATTCGCTTTTTCTAAAATAGATTTTCCTGCTGATGAAACATAAAAATCGCCATTTTCATTTGACCGGTAAACTTCAACTTTGTTTTTCAATAAATCATTAACTGCTGTGTAAGAATCGTTTTGAGCAGCACTTAAAACATAGCTAGATCCAGTTATTTTATTTTCGGGAACCAACAATCTGCCATAGGCGTTTCTTTCAAATGGCCCGTTGAAATCATCCTGAATGCGATCGAATTTCACGTCCATCAGATAAGCTAGAGTCCAGCCTGCGGCATCGTATGGTGGAATTGGCGCACCACCATCATATTTAAAATCATTCGGATGATCTTGTGGCTCAAACATATCCAAAACATGCGGACGGAAAGCCTGATCTGTTTTAACCACATAACTTCCTGCCGGATATTTTTTCCCTGCAACACTAAATGGAGCAGTTGCTTTATGCACAACGATTCCGGTTCTAATCAAAGCATTTAAGAATTTAATTGCCGAATTAAAATCGGGTTGATCGGCTGACAAAATATATCCACGTGGATCTCTATTGGCTGGCGCATTCATTACCGTATCAAAATATTTTACACTCATCGATCTTCTACCAAACTCCGAATCGCCGGCATCAACAGCGCTCGAACCACCTTTTTTAGCCGCAGTATTAATGGCTTCTATTTTCTTCGGTGAGAAAGACCAGGTATTTTTTTTACCTCTATCAATGGAGTTTTTGCCCATTTGGTAGATATTAAAAAGCAATTCATCGGCATGGCGTTGCGCATAATTCAATACTGCATAGTTTAATGAAACAGAATAATCTATCGAGTTTTTGAAAAACCATTTTCGTGGGGTAACAGGATTCGGCGAATCGCTATTTGGTAACAATCGTGAGGGCACCAATGGAATTTCTGATGGAGTAGGACTACCAACAATTTCTGTTAACAACCCAATCATATTGTGGAAGTAGGTAGTTGTTCTTAAGCCGCCATTGTACCAGGTAGAGAAAACTGATCCGCCTCGTTGGGTATAGCCTGGTTTTGCCTCCACATTTAGTCTGGTGTGCATGGCAGCGCCAACCGCATCTAAACTGGTTAAAAGTGTCGCATCAAAAACATAATTAAAAGGATCGCGGTAGGGTGGGCCAGCTACAACGGTTCCTGCCGGACCAGCCTGATGGTGGTTATACATAATTTGCGGTATCCACTCTACAAAAAGCTGACGCCCCATATTTTGTGTTTCCTTTAAATTTAGCATGAAAAAATCGCGGTTATTATCATGCCCCGCATATTTTTCGTATAATCTTGGCCAACCTGATAACATTCGTTTTTTAGGATCTTTTTCTTTCATGTACCAATTGGCTACCAACTCCTGTCCATCGGGATTGGCGTGGGTAAATAAAATGATCACATTATCCAGAATCTTCAGCGTTTCCGGGTCTGTTTTCGATGCAAACTCGTAAGCAGTTTGTATCAGTTGGTGCGCACCAACGGTTTCATTGGCGTGTAAACCCCCGTCGATCCAAACCACAGCTTTTCCTTCTTGAGATAATGCTTTTGCCTGTTCAGTGGTAATTTCAGCATGAGCCAGTTGTTGCGAAATTTCTTTGTAGCGAGCCAGTTTTTCAAGATTTGCAGGAGATGAAACAATTAACATGTATTGGCTTCTGCCTTCTTCTGTTTTTCCAATATCCACAAGTTTTACCCGTTTGGATGTTTCAGCAAGCTTTTTAAAATAAGCTTCCGTTTGGGCATAATTTGCCAATTGATAATTTTCACCGATATCAAAACCAAAATGCGATTTTGGCGAGGGTACTTCTTGCGCAAATGCAGTGCTGCTGAAAATCAAAAAGGCAAAACATAGCTTTTTAAAGTAAAATTTAGTCATAGTTTATGGTTGTTTGTTGGATAATCAAATATAATGGAGAAACATATGGCTTTTTTCCCTGATGTAAATTTGTTACATGCAAGGTTTTTAAACATGCTTAAGTAAATTAGCCGATTAAATAATGATCATGACCCTAAACGAAAGAATTCAAAACTCAACAACCCGTATTTTCAAAGCTGTTTTTCCCAATACAACAAATCATTATGACACACTTTTCGGTGGCACAGCCATGCACATGATGGATGAAGTAGCCTTTATCACGGCAACACGTTTTAGTAGACAAATTATGGTAACGGTAAGTAGCGATAGAATAGATTTTAAAAAGCCCATTCCAGCCGGCACAATTGTAGAACTTATTGGCAAGGTAAACCATGTTGGAAATACCAGCTTAAAAGTGAATGTAGAGATTTATATCGAGCAAATGTATGCTGAAGGCAGAGAACTTGCCGTTCATGGTGATTTTACTTTTGTAGCCATAGATGAGAATAAAAAACCTATGCAGGTGATTAAATAATTCTGGCAAAGTAAAAGTTGAAAGTATAATACTGGTGTTTAGAAATTCTGGGGATTAATCTTTCAATATAAACCAGATTGTAACGGCATCCCCAAATTTTTCATTTGGGATATAGTGTAAAGCTGGGCTGTAGTTCTGGATGAGCACTACAGGACCTTTCCAAAAATTGATACTTAAAGCAAAATAATTAAGATAAAATCAGATATAAATAAGCGTAAACTACCGGTGCCGCCAGCAACAAACCATCAAATCTATCAAGCAAACCACCATGTCCAGGCAATAAACCGCCACTATCTTTGGTATCTAAACTGCGTTTTAACATCGATTCTACTAAATCGCCTAATGTACCAAAACAGGCAATTAGAACCGCCATACCGGCCCAAACCCAGGCTTGGTTTTCTTTAAAAACAAAAGATAGTCCGAGTGAAACCAGAACGCTGGTAAACATGCCTCCAAAAAAACCTTCCCAGCTCTTTTTAGGCGAGTGGCGCTCAAAAAGTTTGCGTTTTCCATACTTTACACCAAATAAATAGGCTCCGGTATCATTTGCCCAAAGCATTAAAAGAAAGGCTAAAGGAAAATGGAAATTGTACTCATTCCAATTTTTTAAAAACCCTAATGCATGGAAAAAGCAAAATGGAATAGTAACATATACAAAACCTACAAAAGTGTAAGAAATATTGGCAAATGGAATTTTGTTCTTCTTATATAATTCGGTAATAAAAACAGAGAATATCAGCGGAATACAAAGCAGCAAATATTTTACATCGTATTGCAAATAATGTAAGCCTGCAGCCATTAAAAATATTAATGCGCCTGCAATCAAACCAATGTTCCGATGCGGACGAATGCCTGAATTTTTAATAAGCTTGTAAAATTCAAAAAGTGATAAAATGCTTAAAACAAGATAAAATATGGTAAAGGTGTAGCTGCCTAAAAAAATAGATGCCAGCATTACAATGGTAAAAAAGAAAGCGGTTATTGCCCTGGTTTTCATACTAAAAAATGTAAAGTTGACAATGGAGAATTTAAAATGGATAACATATTATTCAATTTCATTTTCAACGATATATTCAATTGCTTTATCAAAATCCGATTTGTTTACCAAAACATTTATTTCGCCAATATTATATGCCGATAATTGCTTATTCATGGTTACTGCAGGGATTCCGGCCTCTGTTAAACCTTGCTTTAAAACTTCAGCAGCAAATGGGTTGCTGGTGGTATATACTTTAATCCAATTTTCGCTCACGTTCTGCGCTATCTTTAAAAAATTTAAACAAAGCTATGGTAATTATTGCACTAATTAAATAGCCATACCAGGGAAAACCAATTGGTTCATCTGCTTTGTTTAAAGGCATATTATGTTTCTGCATATAAAAAGCCGCACATACTGCATAAGCATTATTTATAAAATGACCTAAAACAGCATACCAAATGCTTCCACCATAAAAATATAAATAACCGAAGCCGGCACCTAAAAGCATTCGTGGCACAAAGCCATAAAACTGAACATGGATGGCGCTAAATATGATTGCAGTAATCCAAATGGCCAAATGTGGGCTATTAAAAGCTTTTGTAATTGATCGTTGTACACCACCCCGAAACATTAATTCTTCGCCAATGGCTGGCAAAACCGCAATCATAATTAAATTGACGACAAAATCGAGATTGCTTCGAACCTTGATCATTGCATAAGTAATCTTCATGGCTGCATCTTCCTTCTCTTTCATCCATTGCTCAATTCCTTTTAAAAAATCGGGCAGCACCATTTTTTGGTTAAACATTACTGTCCACTCCATAAATGGCATGCTTACGACCATGATGATCATCACCAAAACGACCAGCAAAACTTGGGGCTTTTTAAAGCTATAGAAGTCTGTCACCTTTCTTTGCATAGTTAATGCCAGGGCAATAGGAGGGAGAATAAAAGTGCCTATTGAGCTTAAAATTTGGATGATTTTAAACCCTGTAATATATTTTGGGTCGCCAGATATAAGTAAGTCGAAGTTGCTTACTAAACCCAGCCCGTAAATCATTAAATTGATTACAACTGCCAGAAGACCAAATACAAATCCTCCAATTAATGCGTAAAATAAAAGTAAAAGTAATTGTAAGATAGGATTGATTTCCTCCTTGTTAGGTGTTACAAAATTCATTATTTGTACCTTTGTGTGTTTTTATTAATTGTTTGAAGATAGAGAATGTCTGTAAAGATAGGAAATATAGATTTAGGTGAGTTCCCATTATTGCTTGCGCCCATGGAGGATGTAAGCGATCCGCCTTTCCGTTATGTGTGTAAACAAAACGGTGCAGATTTGATGTACACGGAATTTATTTCATCAGAGGGATTGATCCGTGATGCGGCAAAGAGTTTACAGAAACTTGATATTTTCGAATACGAACGGCCGATTGGCATTCAAATTTTTGGTGGCGATATCGAACACATGCGTGAAGCTTCTGAAATTGCCTCGGCTGCAGGCCCCGATTTAGTTGATATTAATTATGGCTGCCCGGTAAAAAATGTGGTATGTAAAGGTGCAGGCTCTAGTTTGCTTCGCGATATTGACAAAATGGTTAAGATGACCGAAGCTGTTGTAAAAGCTTCGCATTTGCCCGTTACAGTAAAAACCCGTTTGGGATGGGATGATGACAGCAAAAACGTTTACGAAGTTGCCGAACGTCTCCAGGATGTTGGAATACAGGCATTAACCATTCACGGAAGAACAAGAGCACAATTGTACAAAGGTGAGGCAGATTGGTCGTTGATTCGAGAAATTAAACGAAACCCTCGTATTAAGATTCCAATTTTTGGCAATGGCGATGTGGATAGCCCAGAAAAAGCTGCAAACTGGCGCATGGAATATGAAGTTGATGGAATTATGATTGGAAGGGCGGCAATTGGCTATCCTTGGATTTTCCGCGAAGTGAAGCATTACTTTAAAACTGGGGAACATTTGCCCGGCCCAACTATTGATGAACGCATAAATGTTTGCCGCACACACTTAGATAAATCTTTAGAGTGGAAGGGACCAAAGACTGGTATTTTCGAAATGCGCAGGCATTATGCAAACTATTTTAAAGGTTTGCCCGATTTTAAACCTTACCGTATGCGTTTAGTGGCTGAGCCAGATATCAACAGCATTTATAGCATTCTGGAAGAAGTGGCAGAAAAATTTGCCAACTACGACGCCACCAAAGTAATGGCTTGATTTTTGAATTGATTTTTCTACATTCGTTAAAACAATGGTTACAGCAATTACAGATGGAGTTAAAGTTTCAGTAGAAACCGTTTACCAACCAGAATATTCAAATCCGGTTAATGAGCACTTTATGTTCGCTTACCGCGTAGAAATTTCCAATCTATCTGAATATGCAGTGCAATTAATGCGTCGCCAATGGTTTATTTTCGATTCAAACAGCAGTCGCCGGGAAGTTGAAGGTGAAGGCGTTGTTGGCTTACAGCCAGTTATTCAACCAGGCGAAACCCACGTTTATGTATCTGGTTGCAACCTAAAAACTGATATGGGAAGCATGAGAGGTGCCTATTTAATGAAACGTTTGATGGATGAATCTGAATTTGAAGTTGGTATTCCAGAGTTTCAATTGATAGCGCCTTATAAATTGAATTAGTCGCTTCATCATTCTTGAGGATAGAAATACTTTTCAGGAGTTATTATATTAAAAAACAAAAGCGGCCAGGATAATTCTGAACCGCTTTATTGTTTTTCATAGGTAATGTGTTAATCTCTTCCTCTTCCGAACAACATTGATGCATAATAAAGTAAGTTGGCTAATGCACCCACTGCAGCTACAACGTATGTCATTGCCGCCCACCATAAGGCATCTTTTGCCTGGCTATTCTCTTCTTGCGTTTGCATAACACCTGGATTGTTTTTCAACCAAGCCAAAGCCCTGTTACTTGCATCAAATTCAACAGGTAACGTAATAATACTAAATATGGTTACCAGCGCCAAACCTACCACACCTATTGCCAATACAATTGGTGTTACGGCAAAAACCAATAACATTACGCCAATGAGTAATACCCATTGTAATAAGTTTGATGATATACTTACAACAGGCACCATAGTGCTACGCAGATTTAACCATGAATATGATTTCGCATGCTGTACCGCATGACCACATTCGTGAGCTGCAACTGCTGCCGCAGCTACGCTTCTGCTATAATATACATCTGTACTTAAATTTACGGTTCTATCTGTTGGATTGTAATGATCTGTTAACTGCCCTTCGGTACTCATCACTTTCACATCGTATATTCCGTTATCATGTAGCATTCTTTCTGCTACCTCTTTGCCCGATAACCCTGAGCTGAGTTGCATTTCTGCATATCTAGAAAACTTGTTTCTGAAACGCCACTGCACAAACATGCTCAGCAATAATACCGGGATGATTATTACTAAATAAACTCCCATTTCTTTTCTGTATGTTTTTCAGTTTGCAGTATATCAAAAAGCGTTCCCATAATATTTACGATACAATTTATGCTACATTTAGGTTATGGAAAATAACATTTCATACTGGGAACGTACCAGCTTTTTTAAATATGATGTGATTATTGTAGGTAGTGGGATTGTGGGTTTAAATGCTGCGATCCACCTTAAGAAAAATATTCCAAATTTGAATATTGCTATTTTGGAACGAGGTTTTTTACCCGCCGGCGCCAGCACCAAAAATGCAGGTTTTGCATGTTTTGGAAGTGTTTCTGAACTAATAGAACAAGAAAAAACTGCTACTACAGACGGCTTAAAGGTAATGATAGAAAAGCGCTGGAAAGGTTTGTTAAAGTTGCGTGCTTTGTTAGGTGATAAAACTATTGATTATAGGCCTTTAGGAGGCTACGAATTATTTAAAAGTGCTAAAGATGAATTTGCAAAAAGCTGTGTATCGAAAATTGAACATTTTAATAATTTGGTAGGAGATATTGTAGGTAAGAATGCCTTTTCACTAAGCAATAATAAAATTGATTTATTTGGATTTGAGGGAATAAATAACATCATATCAAATCAATATGAGGCACAACTTGATAGTGGTAAAATGATGATTGCTTTAATAAAATATGCGCAGTGCTTAGGAATTATGATTTTTAACAATTGTAATGTAAATGCAATTGAGCAAGAAAGCCGCAATAATTTGCTCATTACACCTCATGGAATTATCAAATGTAAAAAGTTAATTGTTAGCACTAATGCATTTATAAAATCGCTAATACCAAACATTGATTTGTTGCCGGGCAGAGGACAGGTTTTGATTACGAAACCCATTGCAGGTTTAAAGATTAACGGAACTTTCCATTATGATAAAGGCTACTATTATTTCAGAAACGTAGCTGACCGTATTTTACTGGGTGGCGGAAGAAACATTGATTTCAAAGCGGAAGAAACAACAGAATTCGGAGAAACAGAAGTTGTACAAAATGCATTGGAAGAACTTCTTAAAAAAGTTATTTTACCAAATCAAAAATTCGAAATCGATATAAGGTGGAGTGGCATTATGGCCTTTGGAAAACAGCTTGAGCCATTAATTGCACAAGCAAGCGAAAATATATTTTATGCAACCAGATGCAATGGAATGGGGATAGCCATTGGATCGCAAACGGGTGAAGATGTAGCCGAAATGCTAATACAAGCAGGGATTTAATTTAACGAAGCAGTCATTTTCTCTACTCTTTCTGCATAACTATCGTTTGGTACAATCCATCTAAATACCTCATTTTGCCAATGTTTAAGTTTATCCTTATTCATTAATTTATAATATTTAAAAGCGATATTATAGGCCATATCAGCCTTTGCAGTTTCATCTGTACATTCTTTTATGGCATAGTAATACATATCTTCAGCCTGCTTCAGTTCATTGGCATTGGTTTGCTTAAAAACCAGCGATTTATATAATTCACAATTGGTTTGCCTGGCTTCAGATACATCGGCAAGGGCTTCTCCTAAATAAAAACTTGCAATGAGTTCTCGTTTTTTGCCATTGTACGCATAGTAAAATTCCCGGTCTAAACCCGGGTATTTTTTGTCTTTACTTTTAGTTTGTTTAAGATATTTGAGTGCCTTTGCTGCATCGCCCCACTTGTTATAAGTTTGTCCTAACCTAAATAAACGATCTACATTTTGATCATCTGTTTTGTATAACTTTAACCATTCTGGTGTTGGTGTAATGCCCAATTCCTTAAAACGATCGGCGGGAATTTCTGCCGCCAATAACTTGTTTGGCGCTATCCTCACTTTTATCTTTTTTACTTTCATTTTTACATAGTTTGATGCGCTGTTTATAGAAAACGCACCATCCAAATAAAAAGTTAGCCCTGCAGAATTATCCAAGTAGACATAGCCATAGTAATATTGAGTAGAATCAATTGGGACAGCTACCCATTTATCTTCACAATCGAGAAATAGTTTGTCGAATTTTAAATCAATTTGTGCTTTAACATTTAAACTAAAAAAGAGCAAGATGCTAAGTAGAAGTTTCATAGCCATAACTTATAAGTAATTACATTAATTTGAAAAAACCAATCGCATTTGATTTACTTTTTCGTACAAATCAGGAAAGGGCAAAACCCATCTATTCACTTCCTGATCCCATTTTTTAAACTTTTCAATATCCTTGGTTTTATAATATTGAAAGGCAATAATATAAGCCATTTCAGCCTTTTTTAATTCATCAGGACAATCAAATAAAGATGTGTAATAAGTATTTTCTGCTTGTTTTATTTTTCTCGCTGATATTAAATTGGACACCATTTCTTTGTCTGCATCGCAATATCCCCTTATATACCCGGCCTTTAAATGTGTGAAACCATTTCTTTTTTCGGCAATGGCAATTTGTGTATGCAAACCAGGATAACGATCATCACGAGCGTAAACTTTATCAAGATAATTTATGGCTTTTTTGTATTCTTCCCATTGATTATGGATGTATCCCAACCTAAATAGTCGATCTATATAAGCTTCATTTTTAAAAAAGGAGAGCCATTTTGGAGTTTCTACAAGATCGAGTTCATCAAACTTATCTGCTGGAATAATAGCCACCAAATCTTTGCTTGGATAAATTCTCGATATCTGTTCGTTGATTTTTTTTCCTTTAAATGAATCATTTTCGAGTTTAAATAAACCCATGGGTTTAAAGGTTAAGCCTGCAAAATTATCAAGATATACAAAACCGTATCTGTAAAAGCCATCTGAATCTGCCGGATAAGCAATCCATTTATTTTCGCAATCAAGCAATCGTTTATCGAATTTTAAAAGATATTGTTCCTTAACTCCAATTGAGCAGAGCACAAGGAGGCAAAATAACAGTTTCATACCAGGAATTTTGTGTGTTATTTAAAGATAACAGTTTTATTTCCACTTACAAAAACCCGGTCTTCGAAAATTAACTCAAGTGCTTCCAAAAGCACCTTTTTCTCTATTTCTTTTCCAGCACGAACCATTTCCTTAACGCCAAAATTATGGTCGATATGTGTGGTGTGTTGCGTAATAATTGGTCCTTCATCCAAATTATCAGTTACGAAATGAGCGGTTGCCCCAATGATTTTTACACCACGTTCAAAAGCTTGACGGTATGGATTGGCCCCAATAAAAGCTGGCAAAAAAGAATGGTGAATATTGATCACTTTACCTGCATAATCCTTCACAAAATCGGCAGATAATATGCGCATAAATTTCGCAAGAACCAGATAATCTAAATCGAACTGATTCAAAATTTCCTTTATTTCATTTTCAAATTGAGCTTTATCTTTCCCAACGTGGTCAACAAAAAAATACGGAATGCCAAGTTTCTCGCTAAAATCGCGAAGCGATTCATAATTTCCTATTACACATTTAACATTTGCACCAAGGGTTTTGAATTGATTCTTGATTAATATTTCTGCCAAACAATGATATTCTTTCGTTACCAAAACCGCAATCTGCTTTTCTTGCTGTGTTATTACATTTACTTCGGCTTCATTAGGAAGCGATTCAAGCAACTTTTTTTCCAGCTGACCTTTGTTATCCAAATTCCCAATGCAAGCAATTCGGGTGAAAAATGACTTATTTGCTTCATCAACAAATTCTCGCATGGCGATGATATTTAATTGTTGTGCGGCCAATACTCGGGTGATATTGGTTACCAAGCCAACTTGATCAGGACAGGAGATGAGAATTGTTAATTCGTTCATTGATTGTATTTAAAATTCAATATTAAGAAATTTGGATCGCAGATTCGCAGATTAAAATGCATTAATTTGATAACTCTTACAGAATATCTGAGAATCTACAGTAAGATCGAAACTAATAAGAATAGCGAATTATTTTGGTAAAACTGATTTAATTTTCGATTTTTACTAAAAATTTTATCATGATGGAATACGCTGCAATTGGGCTTCTCGTTATTATATTGATGGTTTTGGTATTGCTTTTCTTTAAAAAGCCACAATCTTCAGTTGCATTAATTTCCATTGAAGATTTCGAAATAGCAATATCCGAGAACGATTCTTTAAAAATTGCTTTGGCTAAAGCCGACGAGCGAGTATCTAACTTATCTACAGAAAAAGAACACATTACCTTCTTACTTAAACAGGAACAGCAGCGCTTAATAGATGAACTGCAAGCCGAACGCGATCGCCTGGCTGATGCCAATCGCGAATTGGAAAGTACCCGATCTTTTTATATTGCCGAGAAGGAAAAACTGGCCGAACAGAAATTAAGTTACGAACAATCGCAAGAGAAATTAAATAAGGATTTCGAACTGATCGCCAATAAAATTCTGGAAGAAAAATCATCAAGATTTGTTGAGCAAAACAGAACAAATTTAGATTTGATTTTAAATCCGCTGAAAGAAAACATCAAAGCTTTTGAAGATAAAGTAGAAAAGGTTTACAAAGCCGAATCAGATGAACGTAACATTTTAAAAGGTGTGATTTCTGAACTTCAAATTCAAAGTAAAATGATTCAGGAAGATGCCAATAACTTAACTAAAGCACTAAAAGGCGATAGTAAAAAGCAAGGAAACTGGGGTGAAATAATCCTGGAGAAAGTTTTAGAACGTTCGGGATTGGTAAAGGATCAGGAATATCGCATTCAAGCCTCGCATATATCCGCCGAAGGCGGGCGATACCAGCCTGATGTAGTGATTGATTTGCCAGATGATAAACATCTTGTAGTTGACGCTAAGGTAAGTTTGGTCGCTTACGAGCGTTCGGTATCTGCCGAAACGGATGAAGAGCGTGAGGGCTTTATAAAAGCTCATTTGGCTTCGATAAAGAACCATATTCAGGAGCTATCATCAAAAAACTATCAGGATTTATATAAAATTAATTCTCCGGATTTTGTTTTGCTCTTCGTTCCAATTGAATCCTCGTTTAGTATTGCTGTTCAAAAAGATGCGGAACTATTTAATTTTGCCTGGGATAGACGAGTAGTTATTGTTAGCCCATCGACCTTGTTAGCTACTTTGCGTACCATTGCCAGCATGTGGAAACAGGAAAGGCAAAATAGGAATGTGATGGAAATTGCCCGCTTGAGCGGTAGCATGTACGATAAGTTTGTTGGTTTTGTTTCTGATATGGAAAATATCGGTAAACACATTAAAAACGGTCAGGATGCTTACGATAAAGCACTTAATAAACTTTCTGTAGGCGCTGGAAATTTAACCAATACTTCGGAAAAAATTAAAAAGTTAGGTGCGAAGACTACTAAACAGATTGACATAAAGTATTTAGATGGAGAGTAAGTATTAATTTTTTGCTTGAGGTATAATTATTTTTGCTTTCGAAATATTTATAAAAGGATATTTCGTGGAGATTCTTTCATCCAAATTTTTTTTATCATCTGTAAAAGAAACAATACCCTTATCAAAATGCCAAGTGCCTAAGTAATTTATAGACCTTTCTTCTACAGTAAACATAAATCTTCGTAAATCATTTTCTTTTATAATACCTGCTTTTACCTTCGTTGCTAAACTATCTCTAGAATCTAAACCGTAAAAAATTGGTTCAGTATAAAATTTTCCACCATACCATTTGCTTTGGGTCCACCAATAATGTAATATTATATACTTACCAGGCTTTATAAAATATATGAAAGTATTTTCTTTCGCCGATTTAAATGCAGGTTTAACATTGAACGAATAAATTTCTCCGGTTTCACTATTTGCAATTCTAATTTCTTGAGGAAAACCACCACTTAAGAAAGCCAATCTTTGAACAAAGTTTCCATAAATTATTGCTTCACCACTATTAACAGAATCTTTACTCTTTACTTCAATAAGTTTTTTGTAAAGTTGTGCATTACAATAACCTGATATAAAGACAAAGAAGAGAGTGATAATTTTTTTCATTGATTATCATAATTAATATCTATTAGTAAAAAGCATATATAGCATTTCCTATTAATGCATCTCAGCCTTATAATAAAAATAGGGAATGTTGTTCAACTTAAAGCCGCTTTTTCAAGCTCAATTATCCTTTCTATTAACATTATTTTCTAAATATATTTTCAGTCCATTAACATCACAAGGCGAAAAATATGATTTACCCGAATCAGGGTCGGTTGTTTTGCCAGATACTACACCTACAACTTTTCCATTTTCATCTACTACTGGTGCACCACTTAATCCACCAAATTGTTCTGGGACGATAATTTCGTTCAAAAGAATTCTTTTTCCAAGAGTTTTAAAATATTCAAATTCATAAACTCTTTGTTCACCACTTTCCATTTTTCTGGTCCAGCCTACAACAAAAAATTTTTCTCCTTGTATAAGTGGCTTTTCCCTAAATTCAAGTGGTTTAGCCTTACTATGATTCTCCTTTAAAGAAAAAATGAGCCAATCATCCTCATAAGTTGTTTTCTCAGTAATTGGCTCATTTTTGTTTTCATTCAATAGTTTTTCAACTACAACATTTTCTGCTGGTTTTAATAATGGAAACATACTCCATTTTTTTATACCGTTATCGAATGAAACGCCTTTCATCTCATCTGATTTTATGAATTTTAATAAATGCTTTGCGGTAATAGCAAATGTATCTTGCTTATATTTCAATAAAAACCCACAACCAAATTTAGGCTGGTCGTATTTTGACTCAATAAAATCAATTCTATTTAATAAAGTTATTTCTTCAAATTTTTTAGATGAAACTTTCTCCTGACTAAAGCAATTTGCAAAAAGAAAAAGCATTAAAGCAGTTAGAAAATTCCATTTCATATTATTTTCAGTTTTACTTATTAAAAGCATTCCATCCCTGTGCCTTCAATTCATGCACATTATTTGATTTTGAAACCATTTTACATCCCGAATTTTTATCAGTAACGTGGCCAATAACGGTAATGTCTACATCGTGTTTCAGTTTTTTATAATCTTCCTGACTAATGGTAAATAACAATTCGTAGTCTTCGCCACCACTTAAAGCACACACTGTTGGATCAATTCCCAATTCACGGGCAGTTTCATAAGTCATCGGATCCAACGGAATTTTATCTTCATAAATGGTTATTCCCTTATCAGACTGTTCAGCCAAATGTAGAATTTCCGATGCTAAACCATCAGAAACATCAATCATCGAGGTAGGTTTAATATCCATGTCTTCCAAAAGCGCAACGATATCCATACGTGCCTCTGGTTTCAATTGCCTTTCAATAATATAATCCTTACCTTCCAAATCTGGTTGGATTTGTGGGTTTTCAAGATAGATTAATTTTTCCCGTTCCAGTATTTGTAAACCAACATAAGCACCACCTAAATCGCCAGAAACACAAAGTAAATCATTTTCCTGTGCGCCGTTTCTATAAGTCACCTTATCTGCATCAGCATATCCAATACTTGTAATGCTAATCACCAATCCTTGTTTGCTTGATGAGGTATCACCTCCGATTAAATCGATGTTAAATTTATTGCAGGCCAATTCAATTCCCTTATAAATTTCTTCAACGGCTTCTAAAGGAAATTTGCTGGATAAACCTAACGAAACCGTAATCTGGCTGGCTTTACCGTTCATGGCATAAATATCACTCAAATTAACCTGAACGGCCTTATAACCCAAATACATAAGTGGCACATAAGCCAAATCGAAATGAATTCCTTCCAAAAGTAAATCGGTAGAAACCAGGATTTGCTTACCTTTTGCATCTAAAACAGCTGCATCATCGCCAACACCTTTTACCGAATAATCATTTCTAATTTTAAAATTAGTAGTCAGGTGTTTTATTAAACCAAACTCTCCTAATTCATTTATATCTGTGCGCTCTTTATTTTCAAACATAATTTTTGTCTTTGCAATAAAGGGGTTCTGCCCCCCGATTTTATTTTTATAAAAACTCATCATGCTGTCCCGACTGTTCGGGATCAGCATCTTTTATCATTAAGACCCTGAAATAAATTCAGGTTAACGATTTTATTGATTCACTTTATTTACCATCCAATTTTTACCCTCTGTAAATCTGGCAATTAACATCGCAGCAACGTTATCGCCAGTAGCATTAAGCAAAGTTGCCATAGGATCTACTAAGGTACCAATTATCATTGCTGGGGGTAATGCTTCAGGCGGTAATTGGTAAGCAGAAATCATTAATAACTCTCCTATGTATCCTCCATTTGGAATTCCACCTTCCACTATACTCACCAAAACTGTAATTCCTAATGCTAAAATTATGGTATCAACATGTACTAAATCTTTCCCAAAAATAGCAAATACAACGGCTATCTTAATAATGGAACTAATACTCGAACCATCTTTATGTAAAGTTGAACCCAAGGGTATTGTTACATTGGTAATGTAAGCTGGAACACCCATTTTTAATGTTCCCTCTAAATTTGCAGGTATGGTGGCAATGCTGCTACAGGTTCCAATAGAAGTTAAAGATGGAACAATATTATTTTTCCAAAACACTTTTATTGCCTTAAACCCACCGGCAATAAAAGCATATAATGTAAAAAATACTATAAAATAAAATGCGCCAACACCATAGTATAATCCTAATGCTTTGGCGTAAGTACCAAATAACTGCGGACCGAAAACACCAACTTGATAAGCAAAATAAGCACCCAAACCAACTGGTCCTAACTTCATAATTAAAATGATGAGTTTCTTCATCACTTCATTTCCTGAAACTAAAAAATTCTTAAAACCATCTCCTTCTTTTCCAGAATATAAAGTTGAAAAACCCACTAAAACAGAAAAGATAATGAGCGCCAGCATATTTTTACGACTACCAATTTCATAGAATTCTCCTACGGTTAATAATTGAGTCATTTGCTCTCCAAAAGATTGAATTTTTGCCTCTTCCAATGGTATTGGATTATTCCCTAATGCCTGATGAATGGGAAATAGCCAAGTTGCTACGAGCGTTAAAACTGCTGAAATTAAAATAGTTGAGAGGAAAACCAATACCATAACAGTTAGTAATTTCCCCAGTTTTTTACTGCGATCTATATTTGCTATTGCTGATGAAACTGCAAAAAATACAAGCGGAATTACAGCTGTAAACAACAAGTTTAAAAATATATCGCCTAAAGGTTTTATACTTTCAACACTTTTTCCAAAGATTAAACCAACTATGCTTCCAACAGTAATTCCGGCCAAGAGCCATAGTAAGCCGGAGTAATTTTTTAAGATGTTGGTTGTTTTCATTGTTTATTTCATATTGTCAGTCTGAGCTTGTCGAAGACTTTTGCACTTCGACAGGCTCAGTGTGTCAGTTTCTACAAACCCAATTCTGCCGAAATATCCAGCATTCTTTGAATAGGTTTCCGTGCCTGTTCTATAATATGTTCAGGAACAGTTACTTCCGGTAATCCATTTTTTAAACATAAATATAGCTTTTCCAAAGTATTTCTTTTCATGTACGGGCAATCGTTACAGGCGCAACTGTTATTTGGTGGTGCTGGAATAAAAGTTTTATCAGGACAAGCCTTCTCCATCTGGTGGATAATTCCACTTTCAGTTGCTACAATAAATTCAGTTGCAGGGTTAGAAATCGTGTATTTTAAAAGTCCTGTGGTAGATCCAATATAATCTGCCATTTTCAAAACTACTTCCTCACATTCAGGGTGTGCAATAAACTTTGCATTTGGATGGCGTTCTTTCAGTTTTGTAATTTTTTCCTGAGAGAAAATTTCATGAACCATACAAGCTCCGTTCCAAAGCACTAAATCTCTACCTGTTTTTTTTGCAACCCAAGCACCCAAATTTCTATCTGGGCCAAAAATTATCTTTTGGTCTTTAGGCAAGCTTTCAACAATTTGTACCGCATTGGTAGAAGTGCAAACAATATCACTTAATGCTTTTAATTCGGCAGTACAATTCACATAAGTAATGACCAAGTGGTCTGGATATTTCTCTTTAAATTTTTTAAACAAATGCGGCGGACAACTGTCAGCCAAAGAGCAACCAGCTTTTACATCGGGTAATAAAACCTTTTTCGATGGCGATAAAATCTTCGCTGTTTCAGCCATAAAATGAACTCCGGCGAAAACAATTACATCAGCATCAGTTTTTGCAGCCTCTTGAGATAAGCCTAAACTATCACCAATATAATCAGCAATATCCTGAATATCAGGTTCTTGATAATAATGTGCAAGAATTATGGCATTCTTCTCTTTCTTTAATTTCTCAATTTCAATAAAAAGATCAAGGGTAGGGTCTATGTGTTCCTCTACAAATCCTTTTTTATTAATTTCTTCTAAGACATCGATGTTCATTTTTAAATTTTCCTTTTTTGAATTTTGACGTTGGTCAAAGATAAAGCTTTCCACGTCTCAATAATTAATAAGTTATTTTAAATAAATAAATCTTGTTTGTTTATTAGTGTGTTGGTAACGTTGGTAAGTTTCTAAAAAATGTTCTTCAATGTAAGTTGTTAATCGTTTA
Source organism: Pedobacter sp. Leaf250 (assembly GCF_920984735.1). Classification (GTDB taxonomy): domain Bacteria; phylum Bacteroidota; class Bacteroidia; order Sphingobacteriales; family Sphingobacteriaceae; genus Pedobacter. The sequence continues at coordinate 83,207 of NZ_CAKLBU010000014.1, forward strand.
CTAACATTTAGATTACATTTTTGTAATATGATAAGATTGATTTTCAGCACTATCGAAAAACGACTTAAATTTTATCAATGTTGGAATGTTAATTGTTTATAAGTGGATGAAAAGTTAGTTACTTGTACAAAGGTGCTTAAAAATTGAGTAAAAGATTGTGGCAAATTGTCTTTTTAGAGTAGCTTTAAACATTCAAATTTATTTGTTAGTCTTATTTCTACATAAAGCTAACAGTTGTTCTATAGTTATCAACAGCGTTGATAATGTAAATGTTTTTTAGATGAGAAAAGTAGATTTTCTGGTAATTGGTTCAGGTATAGCGGGTTTGAGTTTTGCATTAAAGGCCGCCAAGTTTGGTAAGGTTTTAATTGTTACCAAGTCAAATGAAGATGAATCGAACACAAAATACGCGCAAGGCGGTGTTGCTGTAGTGGTAGATAAAGACGATTCATTTGAGAAACATATTCAAGATACATTAATTGCTGGTGATGGATTATGCGACGAAAAAATTGTGGAAATCGTTGTAAAAGAGGGACCTCAGCGAATTCAAGAGATCATTGACTATGGTATAAATTTCGATAAAGACAACTCAGGTTTTTATGATTTAGCTAAAGAAGGTGGCCATTCTGAACACCGTGTTTTGCATTATAAAGACATCACTGGCTATGAGATTGAGCGTGTACTTTTAAAGGAAATACATGAGAATCCGAACATAGAGATATTAACACACTACTTCGCACTCGAGTTAATTACCCAGCATCACCTTGGTGAGTTTGTTGATAAACGTACCGAAGATATTAACTGTTATGGTATATATGCCTTTAACACAGAGCTTAACGATGTGGAAAAGATTGTGGCAAACGTAACGGTAATGGCTTCTGGAGGTGCCGGACATGTATATTCTGCCACTACTAACCCCGTAATTGCTACTGGCGATGGTATGGCGATGGTGTATCGTGCAAAAGGAAAAGTGAGGAATATGGAGTTTATACAATTCCATCCAACAGCTTTATACCATCCTGGGGAGTATCCATCGTTCTTAATTTCTGAGGCAGTTCGTGGTTTTGGTGGCGTTCTGCGTCGTAAAAATGGTGAAGAATTTATGCTGGAATACGATGAACGTAAATCATTAGCACCTCGTGATATCGTGGCCAGAGCTGTAGATAATGAAATGAAAAAATCAGGAGATGATTTCGTTTATTTAGATATCACGATGCGTAAGAAAGCCGATATTTTAAAACACTTTCCTAATATATATGCTAAATGTTTATCTATTGGTATTGATATGACTAAAGATTTTATTCCGGTTACACCAGCATCTCATTACATGTGTGGTGGTATTTTGGTCGATGAATATGGCCGTTCATCCATAAAAAATCTTTATGCCTGTGGCGAAGTTTCATCAACTGGTTTACATGGTGCAAATCGATTGGCTTCCAATTCTTTATTAGAGGCAACAGTTTTTGCGCATCGTATTTATCAAGATGCCATTGAAAAATTTAAGAATAATGTTATTCCGGATAATATCCCAGAATGGAATTCAAAAGGTGTTACACAGAGCAATGAAGATGTTTTGGTAACTCACAATCTTCGCGAACTACAGAAAGTAATGGGCGATTACGTGGGTATTGTCCGTTCTGATTTTAGGCTGGAAAGAGCTCATCGCCGTTTGTTTTTGATATATCAGGAAACAGAAGAATTTTACAAAAAAAATAAGGTTTCTGTTAAACTATGTGAATTGCGTAATGTAATTCAAACCGCTTATTTGGTTATAAAATCTGCCATGCAAAGAAAAGAAAGTAGGGGATTGCATTTTACAACAGATTATCCAAATCATGCTAATGAATTAGTTGATACCGTTTTTTAACTTTGTCATGCTGAGCTTGTCGAAGACAATTGAACTGCTTCGACAAGCTCAGCATGACAAATCTTTAATATAATACATCTTACATTTTAACTATGCCTTTAATACTACCTGTAAAAGATAAATTTCCTGAAATAGGAAAGGATAATTTCATAGCTGAAAACGCCACAATTGTAGGCGATGTTACCATAGGCGATAATTGTTCTGTTTGGTTTAATGCAGTGATTAGAGGGGATGTAAATGCCATTACCATCGGAAATGAATCTAACATTCAGGATGGTGCAGTAATACATGCTACGTACTTAAAAGCATCTACGCATATTGGCAATCGGGTTTCTGTTGGTCACAATGCAATTGTTCATGGTTGCACTGTAGAGGATAACGTTTTAATAGGCATGGGTGCAATTGTGATGGATCATGCTGTGGTTGAACAATACTGTATTATTGCTGCTGGATCGGTTGTTTTGGAAAATACCATCTGCGAAACTGGTTTTCTTTATGCCGGTACTCCAGCAAAAAAAATAAAGCCCATTACTGATGAGCAAAGGGCTTTATTAAATAAGTTGCCAGATAATTATATCATGTATTCTAGCTGGTTTACTAAACCTTAATTATTCTTTGGGAGCTGGGGGTATAGCTAAAGGATCTTCCCTTTCCCAATTTGGCTTCAAATCTAAAAGAGCTTTTAGGTACCATACCTTTTCTGGCTGTAAACCTTCTTTCACATTTCCGGTATCCCAAATGCCGTTTCTATTTTCATCATAAATAACCCGGATCATGTATTTCCCAGCGGGATAATTGGCAAAACGTAGTTTGGTATTTCCTTTTATGGGGAATGATTTTACGAGATCCTTTTTTTCGGTCAAAAATTGTACAATATAGTTTTTGCTCGAGTCGGGAACAGTTACGTTATAAACCAGAGTTGTATAACTATCAGTAGTTTCGAGTTTAAAATTTTTATTGATTTCTTTATTTTTGGCATTGAAAATAGCAGTGAATGTACCAGCTCCAAATTTAATGTCGTAAGTTCTTTTTTGTTTCCAAGGATACTTTAGATAATATTTTAAAAAATCAGTAGTATCCTTAACCAATTCGAAAGTTGTTCTTTTTACGGAGTCCTCTAGCAAAGTAATTTTGGATGCATCAACCGCAGTTATCGGAAATGGAAAAGTTAACGTATAATTTTGAAAGGGATTTAGTTTACCACCTGTAGCATTATCAGATATTGTAATGTCACGAACATAATTATCCTTCTTGCCCCTATTAAAATTTAGGGTTTGTAAAAGCTTTCCATCAGCTTGAATGGCAACTTTTACGGAGTCAAAACTTAAGTCTGTTAGCCAAACTTTTGCAGTGTCATTCGTTTTATTGAAATGAACATATTTGCCTACATCAACTTTTGGTGGATCGGTTACAGTAAGTTTAGGATTCTTAAGTTGCTGATTAAATACAATCGTAATTACTCCATCATTGGCCAGTTTTCGATCGACTACTCTAAATTCGGATGCAAGTTCTTTAAAAACTTGTAAATCAATGTTTTCAAGATTTTTATCTATGGTTATTGGATCTTTTAGAAAGCCAACCTCATCAGATATTTGTTGATAGATTTTATCCCCGCCGCCACTGCCTTCTTTAAGTGCATATATTTTATATTGGCCTGCACGAAGATTATTTAATTTATAGTTCCCAGAACTATCTGTTAAGGTATATATCGCTGGTCTTTTTTTACCAAAAAGGGTATCTCTGGCTAAAGGCAAAATAAATACAGTAACATCTTTTTCAAATTCATCATTTAATGAACCTTTTACCTTACCACTAATGGATAAAGAATCTATTTCATTGCCTGTAGAAAATACATAAGAAAGATTTTTAACTACATTGCTTTCATTAATATCAGCTACAGACTTGCCAAAATTTAATGTGTAGGTGGTATTTTTTTCTAAGGTATCCTGTAGGTCGATTTCTAATCGTTTTGAGCGAACTTTTAAAATTGGTGCCCGTTCTTGTTCTGGTGAAATACTAAATTCTTTTGATTCATCAACAAGTTTAAAATATTCGTCAAACTCAATCGTAATTTTTTTTGCATTAAAATTTCGTGTTTGATTTTTCGGCGTCATACTTAAAATTTTAGGTGGTGTAGTATCTTTTGGTCCACCTTGTGGTGTTTGCATACTTGCACAACCTAAAAATAGGAGACATGTAGAAACAAGCATTAAATTTTTAAGGTTAAAATATTGAGCTTTTAAATTTGGCATATTTTAGACGTTCTGACGAATTTTAGATGTTTTTGGAAACTTAATATTAAAAAATATTTTTTTTAGCTTAAATCGTTTAATTTTATGTTGCTTATTTTATATTTAAAATATTGATTATCAGTTATTTAGATATATACACCATCAAAACTGAAATATCTGAAGGAGAAACACCAGAAATTCGTGATGCCTGACCCAAAGTTCGCGGTTTTATTTTAAAGAGTTTTTCGCGAGCTTCTTTTGAGATGGAAACAATTTTATTGTAGTCGAAATCTGGCTTAATTTCTTTGTCTTCCATCTTCAACATTTTAGCTACGATTTCATTTTCCTTTTCAAAATAGCTTTCGTACTTAATTTTTATTTCAGCTTGTTCTATTGTCTCGTTATCTAAATCTTTTGTGGCATTGGCCAATGGTTTACTAACTTTAATAATATCTTGTAAACCCACATGCGGACGACCAACTAAACTATGAATCTTTACATTTTGATTTAGTGCACTGGAACCTAAATTTTCCAGCATGGGATTTGCATCTGCCATTTCTATACCCTGACTTCTGGTGAATTTTACTAAAGCATCAGCTGCTGCAATTTTATTATTAACTTTCTCTAAGCGTTCATCAGAAACTAAACCCAATTGATGGCCAATAGGAGATAGGCGAATATCAGCATTATCTTGTCTTAATAATAAACGATGTTCAGCTCTTGAGGTAAACATACGATAGGGCTCTTCCGTTCCTTTAGTTACCAAGTCATCAATTAAAACACCAATATAACTATCTGATCTTTTCATAATCAGTTCATGGTTATCATTGATTTTTTGATGTGCATTTATGCCAGCCATAAAACCCTGGCAAGCCGCTTCCTCGTAACCAGTAGTTCCATTTATCTGACCGGCTAAAAATAAATTACTGATTAATTTAGTTTCTAAGGTTAATGATAATTGAGTAGGAGGAAAGAAATCGTATTCAATTGCGTAGCCTGGTCTGAACATTTTTGCATTTTCAAAACCTGGAATTAGCCGAAGTGCTTTTTGTTGAACATCTTCTGGAAGTGAGGTTGAAAAACCGTTTACATAGATTTCACACGTATTCCATCCTTCTGGTTCTACGAATATTTGATGCCTATCACGCTCAGCAAATCGATTAATTTTATCTTCAATAGATGGGCAATATCTAGGACCTAATCCCTTAATTCGTCCAGTAAACATGGGAGACTTTTCAAAGCCTTCCTTTAAAGTTTCATGTACGTCACCATTGGTATAAGTTATCCAGCAACAGCGCTGATCAGTAGAAACTTTTGTATCGGTAAAAGAAAACTTGCTGGGCTTTTCATCTCCCCATTGTTCTTCCATTTTAGTATAATCTAAACTTCTGCCATCAACTCGGGGCGGGGTACCTGTTTTCATTCTACCAGATTCCATTCCCAATTCTACCAATTGTTCAGTTATTCCGGTCGATGCTCTTTCTGCGGTTCTACCTCCACCAAATTTCTTTTCACCGATGTGCATTACACCATTTAAAAAGGTTCCGTTAGTTAAAACTACTGCAGTACTTTCAATCTCCATACCAAGAGATGTTTTAACACCATAAACTGTATTATTTTTAACCAATAAGCCAATAACGCTATCCTGCCAGATATCTACATTCGGAGTTCTTTCTAAAGCCAAGCGCCATTCCTCAGCAAAGCGCATCCGATCAATTTGTGCTCTTGGGCTCCACATGGCAGGGCCTTTGGATTTATTGAGCATTCTAAATTGAATGGTTGATTTATCAGAAATGATTCCTGAATAGCCACCCATAGCATCTACCTCACGGACAATTTGCCCTTTCGCTACACCGCCCATTGCGGGGTTACAACTCATTTGGGCAATTGTACCCATATTCATTGTTATTAATAAAACAGATGATCCTAAATTAGCAGCAGCAGCAGCAGCTTCACAGCCTGCATGTCCGGCACCAACCACAATCAAATCGTATTTTGAAAACATTTTATGTTGTATTTATTATATGTTCCACGTGAAACAATCACATTTTTTTTGATATATCGATTCGCCATATAGATTATTTTTTTATCAATTGCGAATTAGTCATTATGTTCCACGTGAAACATAAACGCTTCATCCGATATAAAATTACTTTATTATTTATTCAGAAAGCTCTAACCAACGCATAGTATAATCGTCTAGTTCTAGCTTTAATTTTGCTATTTCATCTGATACTTGCTGGATTTTTACATAATCAGATGAGTTTATTTTGAGCAGGCTTTCTGTTAAAACCGCTATTTTGTTTTCAGTATCAGACATTCCTTTCTCACTATCATCAAGCTCTTTTTGTTCCTTAAAACTTAGCTTTCTTACTGCTTTAGCAGGTTCTGGTTCAACTGTAGTTGTGGTACTTTTTTTTACTTCTGATTTTATTTTGGGCTGATCTAAACTTAATCTGTACTCGGAATAATTACCATTATAGATTCTTACAACTCCTTCTCCTTCCATAATAAATAACTGATCGCTCATCTTGTCAAGCAAATATCTATCGTGAGATACCAACATCAAAATACCTGGAAAATTCTCTAAAAATTCTTCCAAAACATTTAAAGTGTCAATATCTAAATCATTGGTCGGCTCATCTAAAATTAAAAAGTTTGGGTTTTGCATTAAAACTTTCATCAGATTCAAACGCTTCTTTTCACCACCACTTAACTTCTCTACCATGCCGTGCTGTTTTTTTGGTGGAAAAAGAAAAAGTGTTAACAGGGCAGAGGCAGTGATTACAGAACCATCAGCCATCTTTATATATTCAGCTTCTGATTTTACAATATCAATTACTCTTTCTTTTGGATCGAACGTTAAACCACCTTGTTTATAATAACCAAAAACAGTAGTTTCTCCTGTATCAACCGTTCCGGCATCAGGAGTTAATTGGCTTGTAATAATATTTAATAGTGTTGATTTACCAGTACCATTTTTACCTGCTAAACCAATTCGATCAGCTTTTTTAAATGTATAGCTAAAATCATTAATGATAGGACGACCATCAAATGATTTTGCAATGTGTTCTATCTCAATTATTTTCCCGCCTTGGCGAGACATCTTCATTTGAAGGTTAATGGTCTGATTATCAGCTTTTTTCTTAGTTTTTTCCTCTAAATCGTAAAAAGCGTTAATTCTTGCATTAGATTTCGTTCCTCGGGCCTGTGGCATGCGCCTCATCCACTCTAATTCTTTCTTTAATAGCTGTTGATTCTTGTGTTGAACGGTGGCATCCAATGCTTCACGTTCCGATTTCTTTTCTAAATAGTAAGCATAATTTCCATTGTAATTGAAAATTTTACCTCTATCCAATTCCACGATGGTGTTACAAACATTATCTAAAAAGTATCTATCGTGAGTAACTAATAGAATTGTTTTTTGTCCTGTAGTTAATAATTTTTCCAGCCATTCAATAGTATCAATATCCAAATGGTTGGTTGGCTCATCCAAAACCAAAATCTCAGGGTCTTCAATTAAAAGTTTAGCTAAAGCCAAACGTTTCTTTTGTCCTCCAGAAAGCGTAGAAATTTTTTGCTGCAAATGAGTAATCCCCATTCTGTTCAAAATGGTTTTAATTTCATGCTCATATTCCCAGGCATTATGTTCGCTTAATTCCTCATATAAACGGTTAAGCGTTTTCTCATCAGGGCTAGGGTCTTCGATTAATTCCTCATATTCTTTAATCAACTGTTGTTGTTTATTTTCTAATGAGAATATATGATCACTGATAGAAAAGCCTTCATTAAATTGAGGTTCCTGATCGAGAAAACCAATCTTAATAGCTTTATTTTTAACAATCTTACCTTCGAGCGGGGGAAACCTTTCTGCCAATAATTTCAAAAGTGTACTCTTACCAGCGCCATTAATTCCTACCAACGCCACACGCTGACCAGAGTTAATGCCTAATGTTAAATTTTTAAATAGCCATTCATCATGATAACCATGACCTAAGCCTTCTGCCGCAATTAGTGTGCTCAATTTATTTGTATTTCGGATTTATAAAGGAAAATTAGTGCAAAAGTAAGTATAAAATATTTGGTAGGGCAGAAAGATGTTTCAAAGCCACTATGTATCAGTTAAAAATGGCAAAATATTGATATGCTTTTAATCGAAGATTCGCAGATTAAAAAGTTATCCCAACATCCCACCATAAAATTTATAAGAAAATTTTATAAACGAAAACAGCGGCTGGAATCGCTCCGCCGCTGCTTCTATCATTAACTAAAACTAAACTTTATCTTGATGCGATGTCTAGAAAATAGATTCTAAAACATCAACTTTAATATCTTCATATCTATTGGATGCATATGTTGTAACGGAAGGTGCGGCGGTCACATTTGTATCGCCAGCAACGAAATCATTCATTTTTACTTTAGCAACCGAACCTAAAACGGCAGTATAACTCTCAGTAGATCCGCTTAAAACTAAGTTAGCAGTGCCATAAACATTCGTACTCAGGTTTACTGTATTTGCTTTGATATCAGCAGTTGCATTATCATTCAAAACCACATTTAAGTTTAATAAATTAAAATTTCCTGATGTACTAACGCTAGAAGCATTTGAAGCCTCGATCGCAGACAAATTATTTACATGTGCAATAATTGTTAACGGTGCTGAAGTGAAAGAACTGATTCTCAACTCGCCATCTTGTTGTTGTACCAATGCATTTTTTGCGAAGTAGTTATCGTATACCTCAATGCTTTCTTTAGCATCCTGAACTAAAATCAATTTCACATTTCCACTTATTTTAATTTTGCTGATGTTTTTAACCGAAGTTAAGTTGGTATAGTTATTATTGTTTTCTGTGGCATTTGCTGCAACGCTTGCATTACCTAAAATGATTGTTGTTAAAGCTGCTGCGAATAATGTTTTAATAGAAGTTTTCATAACTGTATATTTTAATTTTTTTAAATCTTTTTGTTGTTGTTTTTGAATATAAGACTGTAAGAGGCTAGAAATGTTGCACCCAGATTTGCGTTAATATACCAGCGTTGGTAAATGATCGACCAACGCCTTTAACTTTTAGACGAACAGGAATAAAAAAATAATTTGAAAAGCAATTTCAATAGAAATAGGAGCGTGCAGCCCCGCTTTATGCTCCAACAAAAGCAGAAAAAGCTTTTGGTTTCCGCTGCAATCGGGTTTATTTAACTGTGGTATAGCGAGTTATAGGAATGGATTTGTTCGGAATGCTTATTATAACACTCAATAATTAGGATTGCTTCCTTTCTAATTACTACCTAACGTTGTTGTGAGGAATGAAGCGACCGCCATGAGGTATAACTATTGAATAGATTACAGAGATTTCTCCACTTCTGTCGAAACGATGTGATTATAGTAAACCAACCTCATTTCTATAAGCTAAATACTCATCTTCTTTTTGAGTCATAAGGGTTTTAGCAGCTTTGCCTTTATCTTTGTAACCAAGTAAGTGTAAGGCCCCGTGAATCATGATGCGGCAAACCTCATCGAATTCATTAGTTTTGAAAGTATTTGCATTCTCTTTTACACGTTCGATGCTAATGAAAATATCACTTACAATTTGCTTTTCTTCATCAGAATTATCGAATGTGATGATATCTGTATAAGTATCGTGGTTTAAATACTGCTGATTAATTCCCAACAAATACTCATCGCTACAGAAAATGAAATTGAGTTCCTGCAATTCAAATCCTTCCTTTTCAATAGTTGCTTTAATCCACTTCTTAACTTTCAGTTTTTGCGGAAGATTGTATGAAATAGATTCTGTAAAAAATGAAATTGCAGGCATGCTGATATGTTTAAGGCTCCAAATTTAGGAAATAAAATTTAGTGATGAACAGAAGTAGTGCATGAATGGTCGTCACCATGAATTCATTTCAGGGTCTTAATTCATAATAGATGCCGAATAATAATCTGCGAATATGTGGCCAACTACCTTACCATATTTAGCGACTTCAAATATTCGGCAACTTTATTCTTATAATAATGGTTTAAACTGGGTGGCACTTTCTGCAACATATCGCTTCCACTTTGCTGTTGCTTTTTAAACTGTTCAACCATTTTTTGGTACGATGGCGGAAACTCTTTTGCAGCTTTACTCTCTCTTTTCGAATCTTCTTCCTGATCACGTTCAGCTTTTTCTGCTTCTAAGAGTTTGGTTAATAGTTCTTTTTGACGATTTAAGGTTTCCTGCTGTAACCGCTTATTAACCAGATCGCTCTCTGTTTGTTTCATTTCTTTAATGGCTTCATTCAGATTTCCCATTTTACCAGAACCATCTTTATTTTCCTCACGGTTTATCTTTTCCAAAGCCTGTCGAATCATTTGCTGCTGCTGTGCCATTTTTCCAAACTCCTGGCTCATTTGTCCTTTGCCAATAGTTCCTTGATTTCCGCCAGATTTTTGCATCTGCTCACGAGCTTTTTGCATGCTTTTATTCAACTGCTCCTGCATTTGAGAAAGCTGTTTCATGCCTTGCTTCTGCTTTTTACCGCTTCCAGGTTTGGAGTTCTTTTGCATGTTCTGCAGCTGATTCAAAGCTTCACTCAACATCAAACTCAAATTGTTAATCGAAGTCATGGTAAACTGCTGATATCGATTGGCCTCGGGCGTTCTTCGCTCACCAAGGCTTTCCAAACTTTTATCGAGGTTGAAGTTAATTTTATTCATCTCTTCGTTAACCGTCGATTCAATTTGAGGTACACGTTTACTTAAAGCATATAAACTATCGGCAATGGTTTTCAGGTTATCTTTTATGCTGCGTTGCTTTTGAACATTGCTAATGTAAGAAGGGTCAGCAGAAGTCATTTTCTTTAGCGTCAGCATTATTTTTTCCTGCTCGAAAGATGTATTAAGAAGGTTTTCTAACAGCTTACGCAACTCTTTGGCATTCAGGTTATTTTCCATTTCCTCGCCTTGTTGCTGCATATCACTCATTTTTTTAGAAAGTTTTTCCATCTGCTCACCAGCTTTTTGCTGCTTTTGACTTGCACCTTTCGAATCTTTTTTATCTAACGCATCCTTGCTGTCTTGTTGCTCTTTTTGAATATCCTGAACATCTTTTTCAGGATTTTCGAAAGAATTAGGTTTCTCCAAAGACTGGTTTTTTTGCTCCAGTTTCTTCAAATCATCCTTTAAATCTTTCATCTCTTTATTTAGGGCATCTTGCTTTTGTTTAAGTGATTCGTTGTCCTGTTTTTTATCTGCAGTTTCCTTGCTGAGTGCCTTTTGTTCTTTAGCCAATTCATTTAAACGGTCGATATCGTTTTGCAGGTTTTGTTCAAATTCCAGCTGTTTGTAGAGTTCTAAAATCCTATCTAATTCATTTTTTAGGGTTTTATTATCCAATTGCATTTTGGATAGTTCGTTTTGCGTTTGGTCTTTATTCTTCTCATTCATCAGGTTTTGCAGCTTTTGCAAAAGTTCCCTGGTTTTTTCATCCAGCACATTATCAAACAAATCCTTAATCTGTTTTTGTTTTTCTAAAAGCTCTTCGGTTTGTTTTTGGTCTTCCTGCTGCTGAATATTTTTATCGTTCTGTTCCTTAATCTCTTTTACGGCCTCATCCAACTGTTTTTGTTTATCCAGCAAAGCTTCAATTTGTTTTTTATCCTCAAACGAAATCTGTTTCTTATCAATCAGGCTTTCTGCAACTTTTTTACTTTCTTTTTCAATGGTATTGGCCAAACGAATGGCAGATTGCACTTTTTGCTTAAGCGCCTGGCTGTTAGCGCTTACCTGCTCTGCAGTTTCTTTTTTGGTGGGCTGTTTAAATGTTTTAATTTCCGAACGGGTAACTTTAGAACCATTAACACCGTCATTGTCAGCTACTTCAAAGTAATATTCTATTTCCTGACCAGGCTTTGCGCCTGCTGTTTTTAAATCCCAGAAATAGAAAAAAGCATTTTCCGTTGCATTGGCTTTAATGGAGATATTCTTGCTCACGGTACTAACAATCTTGTTGTTTTCTTTGATGTTATATTTAAAACTCAATCTGCTGAAACCATAATCATCCGTAATTTGTCCGCTAAAATAAAGTGCCTTATTGCTAATAGAATCAGGCTTTTCTTCTACCTGAATAGCAGGAGATTGATCTTTAACTACCGTAATTTGGTGCGATAAAGAATCTCTTAACATAACAAAATCATTTTTCGGTGTAATGCTGTATTTTGAATTATTGCGAATCGTGGCATTAAACACAGATTCATCATCATTAACTTTTAAAAGATTTTCTTTTCCATTTAAAATAAACAAAAGCGAATTGCTCTGGCCAGTTTTAAAATTCCAGGATACACGGGTTCCTTCGGGCAATAGGATATCGCCAACGTTGGTAATTACTTCTGGTTTTTTACCGAGGTAAGATGGATAGTTTAACGTGGCGGTGGCATTTAATAATTCCGGACGAGGTTTAACATTAACTGTAAAAACAGAAGAACTAAATCCGCCGCCTTTAAAAATCAGCTTTTTATCGCTTTGAATATTTTTGATGCTGTAATTAAACTGGCTGATATTCTGCTTTTCAAGCTTATAAGTGTTTTTTCCATCTTCTACATAAACTTCAGCAGGCAATTCATCGCCAGCCAATTTTAAATTTATCGTCACGTCATCGCCCTGCATAACGGTTAAATTTTTATTCAAAACTGAAAAACTAAAGGGTGCTTTCGGTGCGATATACTCATCATATTTAAAGAAGCTATTGGTTCCCTCACGTAAAATAGCAGGTGCAACAATGGCGATTAACAAAATAATAGAAAGTGGAATTAATAGATATTTTAAATATTTACGATTATCATTTATCCGAACGGCGGTGTAAAAGGGAACGGGTTTCAATTCCAGAATCTTTTGGTCTATACTTGCCAAAATCAGCTGATTGTTTTCAGGCCGGTTTTCGGAAAGCTTATGGAGTTGTAGTGTATTCAAAAGCTTATCCTTGATATCGGCAAAGTGGTTTCCAATAATAACCGAAGCTTCATCAAAAGATAAATGTTGGCCCAATTTCAACATCGAAAGCAAAGGTTTAATAATAAGAAAACCAACCAGTAAAATGCCAAGCAACAAATAAGCAAAGAAGATAAAGGTTTTAAAACCAGCAGTCGGATTTAGGTAATACAGACTTAGAAAAACGAGCAAATACAGGCCCAGTAATATTGCAGCGGCATAAATGGCACCTCGCAAAATCTTATTTAAATAAAATTTTCGGATAAACTCATCTATCTTCTTCAACAAATCGTTGTAATTATTGCTCACCATATCAACGTAAATGTAAAAATTGTTCCTATCAAAAAGAAGAAACCTTGTTAAGGTAACGTGTTTATTTCAAATAGTTTATTCAAAAGCGATTATTAAAACCATACAGGTTTTGTATATGATTAGTTTAAAATTTTTATCTTGTTATAATTAATACAAAGGTTACACAGATTTTAAATGAGTATTCTTTTAAAAATCTACTTTTGATTTTTTGTATAATCACCCCAAATATGAAACGAGCAATTATATTAACCTGTATGGTATTCATTTTTACCACTTCTTTTGCCCAAAAATTTAACTGGAATAAGAACCAGGTTATTGCCCATCGTGGCGCATGGAAAATGAAGAATTTTCCTCAAAATTCCATCGCCTCATTAAATGAGGCGGTAAAACTAGGCTGTTACGGTTCGGAATTCGATGTGTGGATGACCGCCGATAATGTGCTGGTTGTAAATCACGATCCTGAATTTCAAGGTATGACCATTGAAAAGGTTAAATACGAAGAGTTGTTAACCAAAACCATGAGCAATGGCGAGAAAATCCCAACATTGGAAGCATACTTGAAAGCCGGAAAAAAGCAAAAAACAACCAAACTTATTCTTGAAATCAAACCATCTTTAATTAGCAAAGAGCGAGGTATAGAGCTTACGAACGCTTGTATCGACATGGTTAAAAAAGTTGGCGTAATCGATTGGACAGAATACATCAGTTTTGATTACGATTATTGCAAACGCATTTTACAAGTATTGCCTAAGGCCAAAGTTGCTTATTTAAGAGGCGAGATTAGTGCCGAGCAAATGAAAGCTGATAAATTAACCGGGGTAGATTATCACTATAGCGTTTATCAAAAAGATGGCTGGATTGAAAATGCTCATAAACTGGGATTAAGCGTAAATGCATGGACCGTAAATACTGCCCCGGAAATGCAATGGCTTTTAGCACACAACGTAGATTACATTACCACGAATGAGCCTGAACTTACTTTCGGAGAAATAAAGAAAACGCCTGTTGCTATGGGTTGGAAATTAAAATGGGCCGATGAATTTGATGATAAGGGTTTGCCATTAAGCAAAAATTGGGGTTACGATATTGGTGGAAAAGGTTGGGGAAATAATGAGTTGCAATATTATACCAATGCCGATTCGGCAAATGCGAAGATCGTTAAAGGAAATTTGAATATCACAGCCATTAAAGCCGATAAAGAAGGCAATAAATATACTTCTGCCAGATTAGTGAGTAAAAATAAGTTCGACTTTAAATATGGAAGAGTAGAAGTGCGGGCGATGTTGCCTAAAGGAAGAGGTTTATGGCCAGCAATTTGGGCGCTTCCTACTGATTGGAAATATGGCGATTGGCCTAAAAGTGGGGAAATTGACATTATGGAACATGTTGGCTACGAACCCGATAGTGTTTACGGAACAGTGCACACAGAAAAGTTCAATCATGTACTTAAAACCCAGGTTGGCAAAGGCGTAAAAATCAATCCTTACAATACTTACCATGTTTATGCTGTGGAATGGTTTAAGGATAGAATTGATTTCTTTGTAGATGATCAAAAATATCTGACATTTAAAAATACAGGAAAAGGTGCTCCAGATTGGCCATTCGACCAAAATTTTCATGTAATTTTAAATTTAGCAGTTGGTGGAAATTGGGGTGGAAAAAATGGTGTCGATGAATCGATATTTCCTGCCACAATGAAAGTGGACTATGTTAGGGTTTACCAGAAGTAACATCGATGTAAGAGATTAAATGGAATGGAAGAGCCGAATTTTTAAAGGATTATCTAAGATGAAACTTCTGAATGCCTGCTCACAATTTTTTTACATCCAGGACTAAATACATCAAACTACAGACTCACGACTTATTCCTACCTTGCAGTATCCAAGCTATTGTATAATTTATGGACTCACGTAGAGAATTTTTAAGAAAGGCAGCTTTGTTTGCTGGCGCTACGGGTATGGCCAATACTTTACCCAGCTCGGTACTTAAGGCTATGGCAATTAATGCCGAACCTGGCAGTACTTTTCACGATGCCGAGCACATTGTTTTTTTAATGCAGGAAAACCGTTCCTTCGACCACATGTTTGGTAAAATGAAAGGAGTTCGGGGCTTTAACGATCCGCATCCGCATATTCAACCTGATGGGAACAAAGTCTGGCTACAAAAAGATGGTCAGGGTTATACCTATGTGCCATTTCATGTTGATATTAATAAAACAAAAATTACCTGGCAGGGCGGTTTACCACATTCATGGAACGACCAGGTTGCGGCCAGAAATGGCGGAAGATACGATAAGTGGTTTCCCGTAAAATCGGCGATGACATTATCTTATTATGATAGAAGCGACATACCATTTTATTATGCATTGGCTGATGCATTTACCATTTGCGATCAGCATTTTTGTTCATCCTTAACAGGCACAACACCTAACAGATTGTTCTTTTTCACAGGAACCATTAGGGGCGAAAAAAGCGCAAATCGCGTAGCCATTGTAAATAACGACCAGGCAGAATCGCAGAATAATGTTTTTGTAGATTGGCCAACTTTTCAGGAAACGCTGGAAGATAAGGGAATCGATTGGCGCATCTATCAAAACGAACTTTGGACATCAAAACTTCCGGAGGGGGAAATTGATGATTGGTTAGGAAATTATGGCGATAATCCGGTTGAATATGTAAAAAGACACCATGTAAAGTTGTCTGCATATTTTAGAAAAAATGGCGACAACACTGTGAAACCCGCATTAACCGCTGCCGAAGTTCAGGCTAAATATGATCAATTATCCCAACGGGAAAAAAACCTGATTGATAAGGCTTTTCAAACTAATATAAGCGAAAAAGATTATCTGGAATTAGCGCCGTTTACATTTACAAATGATGAGGGAAAATCTGAAACAATTAACATTCCAAAAGGCGATATTTTTCTTCAGTTTAGAAAAGATGTTGACAGCGGAAAACTCCCTGCGGTTTCGTGGTTGGTAGCTCCGCAACGGTTTTCTGATCATACCAGTTCGCCACTTTATGGTACCTGGTATGTTAGCGAGGCTTTGGATATTTTAACCAAAAATCCAGAGGTTTGGAAGAAAACCATTTTCATTTTAACCTATGATGAAAACGATGGTTATTTCGACCATCAACCACCTTTTGTAGTGCCAAATCCTGATGATGCTTCAAGCGGAAAAGTTTCTAATGGAATAAACTTCGCGACAGATTTTGAAAGCAGAAAAGGCAGTCCGATTGGTTTGGGTTACCGTGTGCCAATGGTTATCGCTTCGCCATGGAGTAAAGGCGGTTTTGTAAATTCACAGGTTTTCGATCATACATCTTCATTAATGTTTATGGAGAAATGGTTGACTAAAAAAACAGGAAAAAGCATCAAGAGCGACAACATTAGCGATTGGAGAAGAAATATATGCGGCGATTTAACTTCGGTATTTCGAACTTACAATGGCGAGGAAATCTTATCTCCCACGCCATTAAAGCGGGAAACTGTTGTAACAAATATCAGTAACGCAAAAAACAAACCTGCTCAAGTTGGCCCTACTGCTTTAAACAAAAATGATGTTGCAAAAATCAATAAATTCGAATCATTTTCGGGCCAAACTTCGGTACATGCA
Source organism: Pedobacter sp. Leaf250 (assembly GCF_920984735.1). Taxonomy (GTDB): domain Bacteria; phylum Bacteroidota; class Bacteroidia; order Sphingobacteriales; family Sphingobacteriaceae; genus Pedobacter. The sequence continues at coordinate 100,198 of NZ_CAKLBU010000014.1, forward strand.
CCAAAGCAAGAACGGGGTACAAAACCTGCTTGTGCCTTGCCTTATCAATTATATGTAGATGCTGTTCTGGTAGGAAACGAGGTAGAACTTACTTTTCAATCTGCAAAAACCTTGTTCGGTAGTGAGACTGAAACAGTTGGCGCACCATTTACGATGAATACCATCGCCAACTTCAAGGGTGTACAAGGGAAAGTTTGGGCTTATGCGGTTAAAGCGGGAGATACCTTAACAGACAAAATCGCCATTGAAGATTTTGATAATGAAATTTACGATTTCAGAATTACGGGTCCGAATGGTTTTTACAGGTATTTTACAGGTAATCAAAAGAATCCTCAAATCAATATCAAAGCTAAAGCAGAACAAGGTGGTTTGGTTACTAAAAAACTGAACGGTAATCTGGTTTTTACTTTCGAAAATAAGGGAACAGCACCTGTAAATATTCAAATAGTGGATAACAAATATAATTCTGCGAGCCAGAATATTACGTTAAAGCCTAAATCGACCAGTAACGTAGTATTAAATTTATCTAAAAGTGCACACTGGTATGATTTCAGCATTATTCAAACTGGAAATGCCGTTTTTAAGCATCGCTACGCTGGAAAAATAGAAACTGGAGACATTACAACGAGTGATCCGTATATGGGTAACGCCTAGAAATATCCCCCATTTCGGGTGATGGTTTTTGAAAGGAATTATATTTATTTTGTTAATATGTGCGGTAGTCTGTTTATCAAAAAGATAAAATGTATAATTCCTTTCCTTCTGCTTTTTGGCATGGAGGTTTCTGCCCAAAGCTATAATTTTACCAATTACAATCTAAAAGATGGTTTACCTCAATCGCAGGTAATGGCCATTTATCAGGCAAAAGACCGAACGCTTTGGTTGGGCACTTATGGTGGTGTCAGTAATTTCGATGGTAAAGATTTTACATCCTACAGCAAAGCAGAAGGTTTAAATTCTAACTCCGTTAATAGCATTGTAGAAGATAACAATGGTCAGATGTTTTTCGGAACCGAAGCCGGAATTAATACTCTTAAGCAAGGTAAAATAGCTACGCTATTTAAAGGAGATGGGGCTTCCAATCTCATCAAAGATAAAAATGGAACTGTTTGGGGCTTATCAAGAGGTAAACTTTTTAATATTAAAAATGGCAAGTTAATTTTTCATTCTGTTACACGGAAATCGATTACTGCTTTAAATGTAGATCAGGCAGGTGATTTATATGCAGCCTTTTCCGAAGAAGGAATTTACAAACTTAAGGCTAGTAAGTGGACTTTGCTTCAATCTTTTCCTCATGAAATAAAGGGATACGCCATCAGAAAAATTTTGTTTGATAGGAAGGATAAAGACAAAATTTTTCTTCTTACATCACGTAGCGGCATTTACGTTTTGGCGTCAGGTATAATAACCAAATTTTTTCAGGATGATCGGATTAGTGATTATTATGCTCTAGCGCAAGATAATCGTGGGCAAATGTGGATTGGTACCGAGAAAGGTGCATATATGATAGCCAAAAATGGATCAGTAATTAGTTATAATGGCGATAATGGTTTAAGTGATAACCAGGTTGATGCCATTTTTAGTGATGCTGAAAATAATATTTGGGTTTCATGTTTCAGCGATGGATTTTACAAATATGAAGGCGATGCTTATATCCGTTACAATAAATTTAAGGGACAGAACATTGCCTTACCGGTTAGTGGTTTGGCAGCCGATAAAAATGGTAATTTGTGGGTTGGAACATACAATAAAGGCATTTTTAAATACAATGGCAAAGATATTGAGAACATAAAATTACCAGCTTTTAAGGATAAAAAAATATTCTTCGTTTATGCTGATAAAGCAAAAAACGTTTGGGTATCGGCAAGTGGTAATGGCGTTTGGAAGTATGATGGAAAAAAATTTAATCAGATTTTAAAACCCGAAAGACTTGATAATAGTTCCATTGTAGAAGATCAGCTAGGTGGTGTTTGGATTAACGGACCAATTTCAGCAACCTATCTAAAAGATGGTAAAATAGATATAATATCGGGTTTTGATGGCTATTCGTCTTGCGGTTATGCATTAACGCCCGACAGTATTTTATTGGGTACATCAACAGGTGTAACCCTTATCAAAAACAAAAAGATCGATAAATCATTCCAAATCAAATTACTTCAGGGCACTTTCGTTTTAAATATTATAAAGCACGGAGATAATTTAATATTTGCCACCCTTGGTGATGGAATTGTAACATGGAACCTTAAAACCAAATCGGTAAAACGATACGCAGCAATTAATGGATTAAACTCTAACGACGTTTACAGCTTAGCTTTAGATAACAAAAATAATTTGTGGGCCGGTACCGGAAGAGGAATTAACAAGTTAACTTTTGATCAAAGCGCCAATGTTTATCAAGTTGAAAAAGGAAATCCTTTAATTGTGGAATGCAATCAAAACGCCATCATTAAATACAAAAACAGTATTCTGGTTGGCACAATTACGGGTTTGGTTCAATGTAAAACAACACAATCTCACCAGGGCAAACAAAGTCCGTTTATCCATATCGAGCATGTCAACATTTTTCATAAAAACGATAGATCGAAAGATTTAGGTGTTGATTTATTAAGTAACAAAGATCAATTTCATCAATTAAATTACAGTGAAAACCATATTTCCATAAGTTTTAAAGGTGTTTTTTTAACCAATCCTGAAAGCGTTTTATACCGTTATAAATTGGTTGGCGTTGATAACGATTTTAGTAAACCCGTACCAAATACTGAAATTGAGTATTCTTCTATTCGGCCAGGAAGCTATACCTTTCAGGTTTATGCCGTTGCCAATGGAGAGCAATCGAATATCGAACAATTTAGCTTTACCATAATACCACCTTTTTACGATACCATTTGGTTTAAGATTGGTGCATTTTTGGTGATTATATTTTTAATCTGGCTGATTTTTTATTTGATTTTTAAAACCAGAGAAAAGAAAAAAAATCAGTTTGAACGAATTAAATTGATTGAACAGGAAAAAATACGGAAGCAAACTGCAGAGGATTTTCACGATGATATCGGCAATAAACTCACCAGAATAAATGTTTTGTCAGAAATCCTTGATAAAAAAGTAGCCAGTGAAAATACAGAACAAAAGGAATTGGTTCGATTGATAAAAGAGAATGCAGGTTTGCTTTATACTGGCACAAAGGATATTCTATGGGCTTTGGATCCGCAAAGCGACAATCTTTATGAGATTTTGGTACACATAAAAAACTTCGGTATTGATTTGTTTCAAAATACAGGAATAGATTTTAAGATGGAAGGTGTACTGCAAAAACACAGAAAATTACACCTTACTATGGAGTTTAACCGCAACCTTACTTTAATTTTTAAGGAAATGTTAAACAACGTTTTAAAACACTCCAACGCTACCCAGGTACTGATGTTAATTGTAGAATCTGAAGATCAAACCATTAATATTTTAACCACCGATGATGGTGATGGATTTGAGTTGGAAACCGTTGAACGGGGTAGGGGATTGAAGAATATCCAAACCCGATGCAAACGCATAAAATCAACGTTTCAAATTTCATCTGTTGCAGGAAAGGGAACAACAACTACAATTTCTACGAAAATTATTGTCACAAATTAGGCAAAAGACTATCTAAGCAATAAACTTATTAATTAATGAGCACTAATTTAAGGATTGTTTTAATTGAAGATGATGATATCTTGCGAATGGGATATGAATCATTACTATCAGATGTAACAGATTTTTCTGTTGTAAATTCCTATGCTTCATATGATTTGGCCAAGAAACAATTGGAACAGGATCATCCTGATGTGATATTGCTTGATATACAAATGCCGGGAACCAACGGTTTGCAAGCGCTGCCTTTTATCAAGAAAATGTTGCCTCAAACCAATATCGTTATTTTAACCGTATTCGACTCTCCAGAATTGGTTTTCGAAGCCTTAACAATGGGCGCTGGTGGTTATTTAACTAAAAACTCTACCTCGGCAAAAATTATTGATGCCATACGTGAAGTAAGTACAGGCGGCGGTGCAATGAGCACAAACGTTGCCAGAATTGTGATGCATTCTTTCCAGAAAAACCTGAATTCGCCACTAACTAAACGTGAAACCGAAATTTTAGATCGCATTGCAAATGGCCAAACCAAATCTCAAATTGCCAATGATTTATTTATCGATCAGGAAACGGTAAGGAGCCATGTAAAAAATATTTACATCAAACTTGATGTGAATTCAAAAGCCGATGCCATAAAAACAGCTAAAGAAAAAAGGTTTATCTAATTGCAAACTATAATCTGCAGTTATTTGAGCTAAAATTTATCCCGTTCACTCTTGGTGAATTAACCTGCATCATTACCCTGAACCTGGAATATCGCCGCATCTAGTAAATCTTCTCGGAAAAAATAATGCGAAAACCACCCTTTTCGGGTGATTCCCCGAATCCGTTTTCATTTTAATTTTACATCAATCAAACTGAATAATTTTTATGAACGGCTCTTCTAAGTTTTTTTATGTACAAGTAGCACAACTTAAAGAAGCAAACGATTTTTTCCAAAATATTTTGGGCATGAATACGGAGCCAGTTTCTTTATCTGAGGAGGAAAAATGCATATTGGTGAAGCCAGATAAAACAACGCAAATTTTCCTTTCGGAGAAAAAACACAATAATCAAACCAGTAAAATAACATTAATGAGTAGCGATTTGCTTGAAGATTATTGCAGATTAAAGGCCAATGGCGTAGCTTTTTCGAGAATGCCAATTTATTTAAATGAAGGCTTAAGCGCCGCTTTTTCGGATCCATCGGGAAATGAATACATCATTTTAGAAAAAAGAAACTACACCGAAGATTAATGCTACTGCTATGAAATACGTTAAAGAATTAAGCAATAAAAACAAAATCGTAACAGAGCATACCTGCGAATCGGCATATGAGCAGGAAAGTAGTGATTATATGATAAAGTTTGTTTTTAGCGGTGCTGAAGATTGCGAGATTAACAAGCGTAAGTTGAGTATTTATCCTGATAGCTTTGCGGTATTAAATCAAGGAAGCCATTATAGCAGCCGTATAGATTCCATTACTCCTGTAGATACATTTTCTGTTTCTTTTGGAAAAACGTTTATCAATGATTTTCACAACACGATTTCAAATAATAGCGAATCTTTACTGGATGGTAAACAGGCTAAAACTGAACCTGTATTTTTAGAATCGCTCTACCCATTTACTGGTGATATGCGATTTAATATTTTTCATTTAAAAAATCAGATGGAAAAAGGATTAAACAATGAAATGTTAATTAACGAATACATGCATCATTGTCTGCTGAACTATTATAAAATCTACAACAAAGAGGTTGTTCAAAAACAAGATCGACTATCTTTTATTAAAACCAAAACGAAAGAAGAGGTTTTGAAAAGGCTAACACTTGCTAAAGAATACATGAGCAGCAATTACAACCAGAACATAACTTTAGAGCATATTGCAGATTATGCCTGTTTATCGGTTAACCATCTATTGCGAACATTTAAGGAAGCTTTTGAAATTAGTCCGTATCAATTTTTAATGCAATTGCGATTGAACAGAGCCAAAAATATGTTGCAAAACACATCTTATTCTCTAAATGAAATTGTGGGTTTGGTTGGGTTCGAATGCCCAAGCTCATTTATACGATTATTTAAAAATACCTTCAATATTACACCTTTGAAATACAAGAAAAGTAGATTGAATTAAAATATTTAAATGGTGATTTCTGCATATTTTTAAAATGTACAGTAAGCTATTTTTGAAGTTCTTTCAGGACAAATTTTTGTAGAAGTTTTATCCTGTTTAGGTTAATAATGATTAAAAAAGCAAACTGCCAGGATTGGGGTTTGCTTTTTTGTTTTTAAGCCATCATTCAACCCAAAATTGGTGTTTTTCGCACATTTTATATTTTGCCATAGCGGTAATTTGCGAATCGATTTGGTTTCATGCGTATCAGCAATAAAACTGAAAAACTAATTATTTACTAACTATTCATTTAAGAACATGAAACAAAAATTACTATTGATTTTAGTGATAACGGCTTTGTCTTATTTTAATGCATTGGCACAAAATAAAACAATAACCGGAAAGGTAGTTGATGCCGATGATGGCTTGCCGCTACCGGGCGTATCAATAAAAATAAAGGGTTCTACATTGGTTACACAAACTACCGGAGAAGGAACTTTTAGCATTTCAGCACCTGCCAACGCTCAAACTTTGGTGTTAAGTTATATTGGCTATGCAGAGCAGGAAGTTAAAATAACCGATGGAAATTTAAATATCCGCTTGGTTTCTTCAGCAAAAGACCTACAAGATGTTATGATTATCGGTTATGGTACCGTTAAAAAAGAAAATTTTACAGGTTCGGCGGCAGTAATTAAGAGTGATGTTCTTGAAGATCGTCCTGTATCATCTTTTGAAAAAGCGTTACAGGGTGCTGCGGCTGGTGTTCAGGTAACGAGTGTTTCTGGTCAGCCAGGCGCAACCTCTACCGTACGTATTCGTGGTGTCGGTTCCTTTTCAGCATCGAGTACACCGTTATATGTTGTTGATGGTATTGCCATTACCAACGGCGATTTAAGTTCGGTTGCACAATCATCAGATGTGCTTTCATCGTTAAACCCTAACGATATTGCATCGGTAACGGTTTTAAAAGATGCTACTGCAACAGCTATTTATGGATCAAGAGCGGCAAACGGAGTGGTTTTAATTACTACAAAACAAGGTAAAGCCGGCCAAACCAAACTTAGTTTAAACTCCTATACCGGGTATTCATACCAAGCTGTAGATAAACACGAGGTAATGGATGCCACCCAATATTATAAAAGCTATTGGGATATTTATTATGCGCAACGTTTGGCAGCAGGCTTATCTCCTGATGCTGCGGCTACTGCAGCTAATGGTTTAACGAATGGCAAATTGGTTGTCAATCCATACAATACAGCAAATCCTTACGTGGCAAATGGTGTATTGGCCAACGGTGCATCATTACTTTATGATACCGACTGGCGTAACGAAGTGTTGCGACGAGGTGTTACCAAAAACATCGATTTATCGGCAAGTGGAGGTAATGAAAAAACCAAGTTCTTTGTTTCTGGAGGTTATTTTGAGCAAAATGGTATTGTAATCCGTTCAGATTTTAACCGTTATTCAAGCAAATTCAACATTAATACTGAAGTTACCGATTTCCTGAAAATTGGTATTAACAACAGTTTGTCTCGTACAGAACAAAATACGCCAGCAGGAACAACAGGATCTGATAACCCGATTAACTTTGCCGATCAAACTGCAAATATTTATCCTTTATATGTTAGAGATACAAATGGAAATGTTGTTGTAGATGCTAGTGGAAACCCGGTTTACAGCTATGTTAATCCGGTAACACCAGATTTCAACCCGGTTGGGTTATCTAAATTAAACGAATATAACACCAAAACTTCAAGGGTAATTTCGAGCCCTTTTGCCGAAGTTAAATTCTTAAAAGATTTTACAGCAAAAAGTATGCTTGCGGTAGATTATATCAACAACCGCGAACGTCAATTCTATAATATGGAGCATGGCGATGGGGTGAGTGTTAAAGGACGTGCTTACCGTTATACAAGAGAAGACATTACCCTAACTTTTCAAAATACTTTAACCTACGCTAAAACTTTTAATCAGCATAGCTTTAATGTTTTGTTGGGTCAGGAAGCGTTTCGTACTAAACAAGATTATATTTATGCCCAGGCTACTGGATTTCCTTTTCCGGGAACAGATGAGTTGATTGCCGCATCTACACCTAATACAACACAATCCTACTATACTCAAAAGCGATTATCGTCTTATTTCTCTCGTTTAGAATATAACTACGATACTAAATATTATTTATCCGGTAGTTTAAGAAGAGATGGTTCATCTGTTTTTGGAGCTGATAAAAAATACGGAACATTTTATTCTGTTGGTGGTGCTTGGCGTATTGGTAAAGAAGATTTCTTGAAGGATGTAAGCTGGATTGACGAGTTAAAATTAAGAGCCAGTTATGGTACTTCGGGTAACGATAGAATTGACCGTTATGCAGCGCAAGGACTTTATGGATTGGGTAAAAATTACGAAGGCCAGTCGGGTATCAACTATGTTCAACTGGCTAATCCAGATTTACAATGGGAACAAAACTCTACGCTTGATGTAGGTTTGGAATTTACATTGTTTAAAGGGAAGTTAAGTGGAGAGGTTTCTTATTACAAACGTGGATCAGAAGGAATTTTATTCGGCCAGCCATTAACACGTTTAACTGGTTTTGATGAGTTGACTACCAATCTCGCTTCAATGGATAACTATGGTGTAGAAGTATTGCTAAACGGAAATCCTGTTAAAACCAAAGACTTCGATTGGAATGTATCATTCAACATTACATCAAATAGAAACAAAATCAATAAAATGACTCAAAACGAGGTTATTGATGGTACAAAAAGATGGAAAGTTGGCGATGACAGATACCAATGGTACTTACGTGATTATGCTGGTGTAGATCCTGCAGATGGTAGACCAATGTGGTATATGGACGATCCTGCAACAGGAAATAAAATCACCACAAAAAATTGGTCAACAGCAACAAGATACGATGGTTTTGGGTCATCGTTGCCAAAATTTACAGGTGGTTTTAATAACACTTTCAGATACAGGCAATTCGATCTAAGCGTATTTACTTATTTCTCTACTGGAGGAAAAATTTATGACACATTATATGGAAACTTAATGCATAGCGGCGCTTCGGTAGGTAAACAATTATCGGTAGATACATATAACCAATGGCAAAAACCAGGCGACCTTACAGATGTTCCACGTTTCGTAATCAATAATACAGATTTGGGAAATAATCAATCTACCCGTTTCTTATATGATGGTTCATATATGAGAATTAAAAACATTGGCTTAGGATATTCTGTAAAGAAAGACTGGCTAGAAACCATTCATCTATCAAATGTGAGGTTATATGTAATGGCCGAAAATCCATTTACAATTGCTAAACATAAAGGAATGGATCCAGAATCGGCCATTACAGGTTTAACCGATAACGATATCCCAAATATTAAAACGTTTACGCTAGGTCTTAATGTTACATTTTAATTGATTAATAATGAGAAATTTAAAAACATATAAAACCGCAATTTACACTGGTGTTATGCTGCTTTTGGTGGCTGCTACATCTTGTAAAAAAGAATTTTTAGAAGTTACCCCAACGCAGCAAATCAATGCAAAAGATGCGTTTTCATCGCAAGCAAAAATACAGGCTGCCATGACGGGTATTTACGATTTAACTACTTTTTCTGGCTATACCAATAACATGATTTTAAGTGCCGATGTTAAAGGTAACGATGTAATGGTGGTTAGTGGATCTGGCAATTATGGCAGATTTATAAATCAATACCAATTTATAGAAACGGTAAACAATGCCGATGTTTATGCATGGTGGCAGTACAGTTACAAAGTGGTTTCAAATGCGAACCAGTTTGTAGAGAATATACCTGCTTCGCCCATCAGCGACGCCTTGAAAACAGAATACCTGGCAGAAGCAAGAGCGTTAAGAGCTAACACTTATTTTTGGTTGGTGCGTTGGTTTGCCCAGCCTTATAGCGTAAATCCTGAAGCTTTGGGCGTACCCATTTTAAGAATGCCATTAGGTCCGAGTGAAACCTCTCCGGCCCGTGATAAAGTGAAAGATGTTTATGCATTTATAATTGAGGATTTGAAATATGCTGAAGCCAATTTGCCAACCGCTGGCAGAACAAGCATTTATAGAATGAGTGTGCCGGCAATTCAAGGCATATTGGCACGGGTTTATTTAAATATGGGCAATTGGGCCGAAGCCAGCAGGTATGCTAAATTGGCTCGTGCCGCAAAACCTTTAAGTACTGCCGCTGCTTTATTAACAGGTTTTAGCAACCCAAGCTCCGAATGGATTTATGCCATTAATGTAAGAACTGATGATAACCAAGGCTTCCTGGCGGTATCGTCTTTTTACGATCCGTATGATGTTGGTTATTCGAGCTTTAGGGTTACCGATGATTTCTTTAGCTCATTTGCTGCGAATGATGAACGCAAAAAGCAATTTTTAGTTAAAAGCAGTCCAACGGCTGCCGCAAGTACAGCTGTTTATAGAAAAAGAGGAGAGGGGTATTTGATTAACAAATTCGATTTTACCACCACGAATGCCAATAATCAAGTATTAATGCGATCGGCAGAAATGTATTTAATTGAAGCTGAAGCTGAGGCTAGATTAACCAATGAAATAGCCGCGAAACAGGCGTTATTGGCTATTCAGCAACGTGCTGGCGTGGCAACTGCTGTTTCGGCAAATACAGGCAATGCCTTAATTGAGGAAATTTTAACCGAGCGAAATAAAGAACTCTATGGCGAAGGACATAAGTTTTTCGATTTACTGCGTACCAATAAAGGTGTAAACAGAACAGGCTCTACTGTTCATTGGAAAATCGTAAACTTCCCTTCGGGAGATAACAGATTAGTTTCTCCAATTCCGCAATTGGAATTAGACGCTAATCCTGTATTAAAACCACAACAAAATCCAGGCTATTAAACCAAGCAATTTCTAGTTTTTAATTTAACCCTTTTCAATTTATTGAAAAGGGTTTTTTTGTTATGTTAAATTTTAGTTAACTGATAATTAAGGTGTTATCTGCATATTTTATTTTCATATACCAACCGATATTTATAAAAAAACACAGATAATTATGAAACTAAGAGCTTTGGTGATTTTATTACTAGGTATGATAATCACAAACAATGTTACCGCTGGTGAGAAACCAACAGCAAGTCACAACTCGGTTATTAATCATTTTATGGATAGCTATATCAATTCCGATTACAAAAAACTGAAAGCTATTTTGAGTGATGATGCAGTGTACACTTCAAATCGCGATGTACGCGTAATAAAACATAAAGGCTCGGATATTTTAAACCATTTGAAAAAAAATGATGGCGTAAAGCAAAAGGATTGCAATATCAGCTCAACAATAATTTCAGAAACTGAAGCTTTGGTAATTGCCCGGATAGATGTAAACTACGAGCTTTTTGATGGTAATCAACAAAATATTGTGGTCATAGAAAAAGATAAAAAAGGCGAATGGAAAATTACCCAGGTATATAAAATGTTTACGAGCAGCGAGAGTTCAGTTAAAAAACTTGTTTAACTTTTCGTTATGGTTAAACAAAAAACCCCCGATTTTTTGGTCGGGGGTTTTATATTTTTTTGAATTTCTTTAAAACGAAATCGGCAATTCTACCTGGGTCTTATCCCAACCAATAATCAAATTTGCCCCATCAGATCTTCCTGTAAAAGTTAAAGAGAAATATTCAATGGGTTTTGCCAGAGTTTTAACCGGCACATTTACACGAACAATATCTTTTGTTTGATCGTAAGAAAAAGCACCCCATTTATCGGTTTGGCTATTTACAATGATTGTCCAGGTATCTTTATTCGGGATGGCGAACAAGCTGTAAACTCCAGCTTTAATTTTCTTACCACCGATGGTAACCTTTTCGAAAAAACGTACTTCAGTATTTTCGTTTGCTCCGAAACGCCAAACCTTTCCGTATTGTTCTAAAACGCCGAAAATCTCACGTCCTTTTCGCTGCGGACGGGAATAAACAATTTTTATAATAGGTTTAGTCGCATCTTTTGCTTTTGGAGCATTTAATGGGAAATAAACAATATCTGCCGGACTTGGGTCTGCAACAGGAAACTTAACCTCGTTAGTTGAAGTTTCTTGAGCCTTTACGTTAAAGCACAAAAGAGCGAAAACAACAATGAAGATATATCTCATTTGCTGTAAGATTATTTAAGATTCCTAAAAAGGGATGTTTAACTAATTCGGGATGGATTAGTATTTTCTACCTTTTACAAGTGCATTTAAAAATAAGCCTGCAGTAAGCAAACCTAAAACGCCACCTAAAAGAGCAAAAATATAGTTGTGCGTAATAATTGCTCCAGTTAAAACTCCGAAGAATAAACCTAAAGCATAATATAACCAATTAAAATTATTGCTGTTGTTTTCTTGTACACTCATTTTTTCTGTTATTTGGAGGCAAAGTTAATATTTATTTTAAAATTTGATTCCTCAATAGATATCAATATTCATTATTATTTGTCAATTCGCCCTAAACTATAACCTTCTTTTTTTAAATAAAGTATTAATTTTGGTAGTTGAGTGTAAAACTTATCTCTTCTTCTTGAGTCGGTGCCTATATGCAAAAGCAAATAAAACCCATTCAAACCATTTGCTTTTTGCTCATTATATGTTTGTATCGATGTGAAAATCTCATCAGTTGATCGATAACTTTTACCCAATTCTGGATAAGTGTAATCGGCATTCGATCTGGTACCTGGTGTAAAATTAACGAGTTTTAAACCTTGTTGTGCAGTCCAGTTTGAAATACTTTCATTGTACCATTCAAATGGTGGAAGAAAATAGGTTGCATTGTTTTTCTTAATCCCGAAACTTTCCATAGCTGCATAGTTTGCTTCCAAATCTTCATCAAATTGATTTTTAGTAACCAGCAAACTATCACGGTTTTTCCAATCACAATACTGTAAGTGTTTATCAGAATGAGCGCCTAGATAGTGGCCGGCCGCTTTCAGCTTTTTAATTAATGATTTAAAATTTGGGTTCCGATAAAAATTTCCGGTAAAAAAGAACGACGCTTTTACATTTTCATCACGCAAGGTTTTCAATATCATTTCCCCGCCATCGGCAAATTCATCACCTGTAAAAACCAGAGAAATTTTTCTTACGGTAGAATCTCCTCTGATATTGGCACCCAGGCTGTACGTTTTACTCCTGGTTGATTGGGCTTGATGTTCTTTCGCCGCCAGCAAATAAATTAACGAAGCAGTTCCATCCATAGTTGGTTCATTGGTGCTATAATCGCCATAATCATCATGATAAACAGCTAAATCGCTTTGAAATTCGGCGTATTCATCAGCTCCTGATAACTTAATTCCAATTAAGCTTTTATAGATATTTGTGTAAACCGGCCCATCAACCAAGCCTCCATCAATTGGATAATTTTTTAAGTGTGTAAAAGCCGAATGTGGATCTACGGGCGTATCTCCCCAATCTGGCAAACCGTAAACCATACTTGTTCCCCAAGGGTTGCAGCCAAAAATCCAATCGAAATTTGCCTGCTCCAATTCCGAAAATTGTTTGCTACCTGTAAGCTCCTCATACCATTTGCATTGCATGGCAAAAGCCACGGTTAAATTATTGCTACACCAAATAAAAGGCACACCACGATAAAAAGCATTTGTTTTTGCTCTTGCCCAAACCTGCTCAATTCCGAGTTTGTAATAGCTTTCAATTTCATTTCTTTTGCTGCCCGATAATTGTTTCGCAAGTTCATAATGACCAAGGTTAATGAAAGGATAATATTGGTAATGTGCTGCGGTATCTTTAGCAAGCCAAGGTGTTGTTGTTTCCTGTGCGGCATAAGATAAAGCCGCAGCTTGTGCCTTCGAATTGCTTTTGGTAAATTCTACAGACGCCATGGCCAATTCCATGTCATCAACCCAATTGTCTTCTGCATAAATGTAGGGCGATTTAACTGAGGCGGTTTGCGTAACGCCAGGCTTCTGCAATGCAAACCACAAAGCAGATTTGCCTTTTTTCTCGAGCAAAGCCGAATATGGCCGATCAGTAGTTTTAAATAACGAAGCGCCTAAATTAAATGCACTTGTAAATTTTGCTGCTGTAGAACTTGTACCAGTGGTTGCATTTAAAAACTTGCCGCGTTGTTGGGGTTCGCCAGTAATAAAATATAAAGGACGCTCGAAGCCTTTACCGTACTGATTATCTTCCTTTGGAATCCGCATTGAAATATGATCGCGATCATCGGCCAACTGGTTAAACATTATCTTTTTCTTCGGATGCATTTTTAGCAGCCAATCCAATCCCCATTTGGCTTCGTCTAAAACATCGGCTTTGCCATTTTTTCCGTCCAAACCATTTGCCTGTTTTTCATCAGTAAAAACAGAAGGGAAATCGCGGTAGGCCATTAATAAATGGTATGTTGCGTTGGCCGAAGTTGTAGAATATTGAAGGTAATCGCTTGCATCATGCCAACCACCTGATGCATCGAAGTAGGTACTATCTTTAATGCCGGCTTGAGTACCGTATAATGAAAAGCCGTCGTGGGTGTGGCAACTGTCTTTTAAATATGGATTGAAACCACTCCGCTGTTGTCGCATGTACCGGAGACAGAAATCTGCAGCGCCCTTATAAACATCATCATTGATAATGACCAATGGCGATAAAATTCCATCTGCCTTGATGAAAAATTTTCCTGATCCCCTGAAACCAGAAAAATTGATTCTTGCAGTTTGTCTGAAAGGACCATAAGCGCCAAATGATTTAATATTGAGCGAAGTATATACCACTTTTTTGGTTCGCTCATCTATCAATTCAAAAAGCACCGGTACTTTATCCGATTTGCTTGCCCATACAGCTACTTTTGATCCGTTAACGGGATAGCCGAGCAAATTAATCCTTATCCAGCTTTGATCAGCAAGATCATTTTTGATTGAAAAGGAAGATAAAACGATTAATATAATGGTGGATAACTGAAGGGTTTGCTTTAACATATGGTGAGGTTGCTATCATTAAAATTAAGCTTTTATCAATGAAATGTAAAAGAAGTATAAAAACATTTGGAAGTTAATCAAACGATTGATTAATTTTGTATCATCAAAGAGATGAAGACAGAAAAAGTAGATAAAAAACAAGCCATTTTAGAAGCAGCCGAAAAACTGTTTTGCGAGACTGGTTATGAAGGGACTTCTACCCGGCAGATTTCAAAAGAATCAGGCGCAAATATGGCCATGATTAATTATTATTTTGGATCGAAAGAAGGTGTTTTTATTGAGATTATGAATAATCGGATTGCAGGATTTTTATCTCAACTAAAAATAATCAATGAAGATAAAATTTCATCGCTGGAAAAATTGCATAAGGTGATTGAGGGTTATGCTAACCGCATATTTTCAAATATCGCTTTTCATAAAATGATGCATAGGGAATTATCGCTTACTCAACGACCTGATATGTATGATAAAATTAAAAATGCAATGAGCCATAACATGTTGATTCTGGATAGAATTATCATGGATGGAATTGAAGATGGAAGCTTTAATAATGTTGATGTAAGAATGGTGATTTCGACCATTATGGGTACGTTAACCAATGTTGTTATTGCGCCACATAAAATTTCTCAAGGCGAGATTATTGATTTAAACAACCCGAAGGATAACAAACTTATTAAAGAGCGAGTCATTGCTCATTTACAAAACCTTGTAACAGTTTATTTAACAACAAAAAAATGATACCCAAATCAATTAGATTAATGCTTGTGGCATCATTAGTTCCGGCGGCTTTATTTGCGCAAAGCAGCAGGGAATTAAGTATTAACCAGGCAATTGAACTTGGCATAGCCAATAGTAAAAACTTAAAACTTTCGCAAAATAAGATAGATCAGGCAGTTGCACAACTTGAAGTAGTTAAGGATAATGTTCTTCCAACAGCTAATGCTAGTTTTATGTATAACCATGCAGAAATCCCTACCAGTACTTTTACTTTGCCGGGCGGTGGCTCATCTTTACAGTTGCCACGCCGAGCCGATGCCTTTGTTGGTACGGCAGCAGTGCAGGAATTAGTTTATGGTGGCGGAAAACTCAAATACGCAAAGGAATCGACAAAATTATTGGCTGATGTGGCCCGTTTAGATGCCGACAAAAGCAAAGAGGAAATTACATACGCCATAATCAATACCTATTATGCTCTCTATAAAATTGAGCAAAGTAAAAAAGTGGTTGGTCAGAATTTAGAATCAATTGCTGCTCAAATTAAACAAGCACAACGCTTTTTTGAGCAAGGCATTGTAACTAAAAATGATGTACTCCGTTTCCAATTGCAACAGGCAAATGTTACACTCACTCAATTGGATATCGAGAGCAACCGAAAAGTAATTAATTACAATCTTGATATACTTTTAGGTTTACCAGAAGATACAGAAGTAAAAATTACCGATCCGAGTGTTGGGCAAAAATCAGCTAGCTCTTTAACTGATTACATTAGCCTGGCCATGGCAAACCGCCAGGAATTAAAGCAACTTGATGTACAAAATAAAGTTGCAGGTTACAATATCAAAACCATAAGAGCAAATACTTTACCAACCGTTGGTGTAGGAGCCAATTTATACTACATTAATCCAAGTGGTAGTTTTATTCCACCTGTAAATCAATATTTAATGCCCATTACTGTAGGTGCAACAGTAAGCTGGAATATCGGCAGTATCTGGAGCAATAGAAATAAAGTAAACGAAGCTAAAATTCAGCAGAGCGAGATCAGCATCCAAAAAGATATTTTATCTGATAACGTTAAAACTGATATCAATAAAAACTTCCAGAATTATCAGGTGGCCGTAAATAAGATTCAGGTTTTGGAAACTTCAATCGCACAAGCAACTGAAAATGATAAATTATTGGCATCAAAATATAAAAATAACGTGGCTTCGGTTACGGATAGAATAGATGCGGAAACACTTTTATATCAAGCAAAAATAAATTTGGAAATAGCCAAAGCCGACGCAGGTTTAGCTTACTATACCTTACTAAAATCAACAGGAAAAATAACGCAATAAATACAGCAATGACAACTGAAAATAAAAAGAAGAGCAAAGTAGTACCCATCATTTTAGGTGTTTTACTAATAATAGGTATCGTTTTCGGTATCACGGAGTGGAATTATTTTAGCAAACACGTAGATACGGATGATGCACAGATTGATGGCGACATTAGTCCGGTTGTGGCTCGTGTTGGTGGTTATGTAAAGGATATTAATTTTGAAGAGAATACGCATGTAACCGAAGGCCAGATTTTGGTTAAGTTGGATGATGCAGATTTTAAAATCAAACTAGAACAAACACAAGCCGGACAAAAGGGAGCAAATGCTGGAGTAGGTGTAGCACAATCTCAAATTGTGGCCACTCAGGCAAATACCAGTACAGCAAAAGCAAATGTAGAATCTGCCAGGGCCAATGTACAGGCGGCTAATGTTAAGGTTAATTTAGCATTGAAAGATTATGCCCGTTATGCGAATTTGGTTAAGGATGGGTCAATTACGCAACAAGCATTTGACCAGGCAAAGGCAAGTAAAGAATCTGCAGAGGCTGCAAGACAATCTGCGCAGGCAGCACTTCAAGCAGCGCAAGATCAATACCAGGCTGCGGTTAAGCAAGTGGGTACCACTCAATCGCAATTAGCAGTTAGCAGCAATGTAATTAGCCAACGCCAAAGTGATATCGATTTTGCCAAACTTCAATTGTCATACACCGATATAAAAGCACCAGCTACAGGGATCGTTTCTAAAAAAAATGTTCAAAAAGGTCAATTGGTTCAGGCTGGCCAATCATTGTTTTCTGTTGTTAATGATGGCAGCATTTACGTAACGGCTAACTTTAAAGAAACACAATTAGAGAAAATTAAACCTGGTTCGAAAGTAGAAATTGAAGTGGATGCCTACCCTGAAGAAAAAATTCAGGGAGAGGTTTACAATTTCTCTCCAATTACTGGTGCAAAAGGCTCTTTGTTGCCTCCAGATAATGCTACAGGAAACTTTGTAAAAGTGGTACAACGTATTCCTGTAAAAATTAAAATTCATCCATCAAAAGAATTGTTAGCTAAGTTACGTCCGGGAATGAGCGTAAAAGCTTCAGTATCTACTAATTAATTTCAAAATGGCCGAAGTAGGTTTAAAAAAGTGGATTATTACGTTTACGGTGATCACAGCTTCGTTATTGGAGTTGATTGATACGACCATCGTAAATGTGGCAATCCCTCAAATACAGGGAAACCTGGGCGCAACCCTCGAGGATATCGCCTGGTTATCTACTGGGTACGCCGTTGCGAACGTAATCATCTTGCCTATGTCGGGCTGGTTGGGCAGTCGTTTCGGGCGTAAAAATTATTTCTTAACCTCCATTATCGTTTTTACCCTGGTTTCGTTTTTGTGTGGCAACGCAACATCACTAAACGAACTCATTTTATTTAGGATTTTGCAGGGTGTTGCAGGTGGCGGTTTAATTTCTACAGCACAGGCAATTTTAATTGAAACCTGGCCGCGTGAAGATGTGGGTATTGCAACAGCATTATTTGGTTTGGGCGCTGTTGTAGGGCCTACTGTTGGTCCAACCATTGGTGGTTACATTTTAGAAATTGCCGATTGGCCGTGGATATTTTATGTGAATATTCCCGTCGGGATACTCGCCGCCTATTGTACCTATACTTTTATTCGAGAAACGCCAAAAGATGGGCAGGGTAAACCTGTTGATTGGTGGGGAATTGCGCTTTTGGCAATCGCAGTAGGTAGTTTGCAAACGGTATTAGAAAAAGGCGAGAGTGAGGATTGGTTTTCTACGCCATACATTACAGCATTAGCGGTGGCATCTGTATTCGGTTTATTGCTATTCATCTGGCGGGAAACTACAACCGATTTTCCTATCGTAAACCTTCGCATTATGAAAAAGCGAAGTTTCTCCATCGGGATGTTTACTTCCTTTATTTTAGGATTTGGATTATATGGTTCTGTTTTCGTGTTCCCGGTATTTGCCCAAAATTTACTTGGCTTTACACCATTGCAAACAGGTAAATTATTTATCGCCGGGGGTATTTGTACCATTGCCATGATGCCATTTATCGGGATCATGCTTAAGAAAGGCGTTCCAGCTCAATTTATGGCAACAGGAGGAATGTTTTTGTTTTTCGTTTTCTGTTGGATGTTGAGCAACTCTACTTTAGCATCAGGTACGGGAGATTTCTTCTGGCCATTGGTAATCAGGGGATTTGGTATGGCATTATTATTCGTACCATTAACTACGCTGGCCATGCAGGATTTATCGGGTGCTGAAATTGGCCAGGGTTCTGGATTAAACAACATGAGCAGACAGTTAGGTGGTTCTTTTGGTATTGCTGCTTTAACAACATTAATTCACATCCGTTCAGGTTTTCACAGGAGCAGTTTACTTACCAACATTAACGAGTATAACCCTGCTTTTATTCAGAAATTTAATGCATTAACTTCGGGTTTTATGGCCAAAGGATCATCATTTATCGATGCAAAATTAATGGCTATGAAAGCTATTGAAGGTTCGGTAATTAAACAAACCATGTTACTAACTTACAGCGATGCTTACTGGGTTGCAGGATTAATCATGTTGTTCTCAATCCCGTTATTATATCTTCAGAAGTTTAAGAAAAATGCAAACATTGTTACCGATGCGCATTAAAATTGGCAAAGAATAAGCCTGAAAAATATCATAAAACAAAAACAGCCGGTGTATTTTATTACATCGGCTGTTTTAACCCAAAAAATTAACAATCAATGCAATGCCCTTAAACATTGCAAATGTTCTTACTTAACTACCAAGTAGCCAAATAAGATTCTAAAATTAAAAATTATTATATAATAATCCAAATTGTAAGCCTTAGAATTTTAATACCTTAAGCATTTTTTGTAGTATTACCGTATACAAAACTACTGCTTAAGCCATGCCTAAACTTCGTTTAACAACACAACGAGAATCCATTTTTAACGACGAGGTAATCTCCAAGTTCGAACTATTCAACAGTTTGTTTTTAACCCTGCCTTTTTACAAAATTAAGGATACAGGAACATTACTGCCTTTATTTTTTAAGAGCTGTGAAGAAGGAATAGCAAACGGACAAAAGCCAGCTCAAATTATTGAAGAGTTTTTTGCCAAGTTTACAAGTTATACCGAGAGAAAGGACATCGTAGATTTACTGTTCCGTTTCATTCAATACATAGAGCGCCAAGTTGTGCTTTTTGATGCTGTTGAGGATGCATCATTTACCAAGTTAAACACTACAGATGAGCAAAGTACACTTGCTTTTATTCTGAAAAAGAATGCCGATAATAAACCCATGTTGGCTAAAATAGAGAATCTTATTGATGAACTTTCTTTACGCTTGGTTTTAACGGCACACCCTACTCAATTTTATCCAGGTAATGTATTGGCCATCATTACCGATTTAACTAAAGCCATCCGCGATAACGACATTACTTCAATGAATTCGTTATTGCAACAATTGGGTAAAACACCGTTTTTTAACAAAAAATCGCCAACTCCGGTTGATGAAGCCTTGAATCTTGCCTGGTTTTTAGAGAATACCTTTTACTTCGCTGCGGCAAATATTCAGGAGGAAATCGACCAGAATCTTGATGAATATAATCTTGAAACCAAGAAAATATTAGAATTGGGTTTTTGGCCAGGCGGCGATAGAGATGGTAATCCGAATATCCATGCCGATACCACTTTGGAGGTTTCGAAAATGTTGCGCCAAATCCTTTTCCGTTGTTATTACCGTGATTTTAGGGTAATTAAACGTCGCATTACTTTCAGAGGTGTAGAAGAGAACATTACGCATTTACATGATGTACTTTATAAAAACGCTTTCGATCAATCTTGCGAATTGCATGATATTTCTGATGAATTAAGGGATAATCTCAACAAAATCAAGGAAACGCTTTTAAAGGAGCATGAAGGTTTGTTTGTAGATTTAGTTAATGATTTAATTCGTAAGGTTGATTTGTATGGTAACTATTTTGCTTCTTTGGATATACGTCAGGATAGCCGCGTACTAAGAAGTGTTCATGCTTATTGCCGTCAAAATAAACCCATTTCTTCATTATATCCAGAAGATTATGATAAATTATCAGAAGCTGAAAAACTGAAATTAATTTCCTTTAAAGAAGCTAAACCAGTTTACGCCAGCGAAGGGGATGCGTTGATTGAGGATACCATTCAAACGATTAAGGAGATTAAGGGGATTCAAAATAGAAACGGAGAAAAAGCTTGCCATCGATTCATCATTAGCAATTGCCAGCAGGCGAGTGATATTCTGCAACTTATTGAGCTTTTCCTTTGGAACGGTTGGAGTAAAGATAATCTAACCATTGATTTTGTGCCGCTATTTGAAACGGTTAACGATTTAAAAGGTGCTGCTGCAATTATGGATACGCTATACAGCAATCCGTTTTACAAAGCGCATTTAGCAAGCCGTGGAAATAAGCAGGATATTATGCTTGGATATTCTGATAGTACGAAAGATGGAGGTTATTTAATGGCCAACTGGTCTATCTTTAATGGTAAAACATCACTTTCTGAAGTTTCTAAAAAACACAATATTCAATTAGCCTTCTTTGATGGACGTGGCGGACCACCATCACGTGGTGGAGGTAAAACACATCGTTTTTATGCTTCGATGGGTAAAGAAATCGCCAATAAAAACATTCAACTAACGGTTCAAGGGCAAACCATTAGCTCGCAATACGGCTCGATTGAAAGCGCAGAATTTAATATCGAGCAATTGATTAATGCAGGCATTTCATCAGGCTTGAAAGAGAAACATAACGTACTTTTAGACCCTGAAAATAAAACTTTGCTTGATGCGATGGCAGAGGATGGTTATAAAGCTTTTGTAGATTTACGTGAGCACCCTTTATTTGTCAGCTATCTCGAAAAACTTTCACCCCTGAAATTACTTTCCCAGGCTAACATTAGCAGTCGCCCGGTTAAAAGAAACGGCGGTGGCGAAATGAAACTTGAAGATTTAAGAGCGATTAGTTTTGTAACTGCCTGGAGTATGTTGAAACAAAATGTTCCTGGTTTTTATGGTATGGGAACCGCAATGAAAAATCAGGAAAAGGCTGGAAATTGGGATAAAGTGGTTAAGGTTTACGAAGATTCTGATTACCTAAAAACTATTGTAGATAACTGTATGATGAGTATGAGTAAATCAGATTTTGTAATAACCGCTCATTTAGCTAATGATAAAACTTTCGGTGCATTCTGGACTCAACTTCATGATGAATTTGAATTAACGAAAGAAATGCTCTTAAAATTATCAGGCCAAGAAACGTTAATGGCGAACTATCCTGTGGATAAGAAATCTATTGCTACCCGCGAAAGAATTATATTGCCACTAGTTTTAATTCAACATTTCGCTTTAGAAAAACTACAGCACGATCAAAATGAAAAAGACCAAGCAGCTTTAGAAAAGCTGGCGGTTAGAACGGTTTTTGGTATTGTAAATGCAGGTAGGAATTTGGCTTAACTTTCTTCCAAACCTCGCAGGTTTTTAAAACCTACGAGGTTTAAACTAATACCTAGGCCTGTGTTTTCACAGGCCTTTTTTTGTGAATTTATTTATCTCCTAATATAAACGGTCGTCATTGCGAGGCACGAAGCAATCCTACAACAGTAGTTGCTAAACCCATCGCTTTAAGATTGCTTCGTGCCTCGCAATGCGTAATGGCTAAAATTTTCTTATGAATCATGTCTAATCCGGTCGTCACCCTGAATTTATTTCAGGGTCTTAATGGCAGGGCGGGCTAAACAATAAGGATGCTGATCCCGAATATTCGGGACAGCATGACGAGTAGTAAAAAAAATAAGAAAACAAAAACCCCTTTGCAATTCTGCAAAGGGGTTGTATTTTCAAAAGCCTGATTAAAGAAATTATCGATCAATCGAGCCCATTACTTTTTGGCCGAACGCATTCAGCGCATCTTTTTCAGCTGCGCCATTGCTTACCATTTGATGTACTTCAAGTGCACCGCAGATATTGGTAATCATTTCCCCGGCCACATCAACCTCGTGTTCGCTAACGCCTCTAAATTCACAGAAAGCCTCTAAAACCTCCAAGGTTGTCTCCAATTGAGCAGGAGTGGTGTTTTGAAATAATTGTCTTATAACCGGAATCTTCATTATTTTATTTTGTTAAAAAGTTCGATTAAACCTTCCGCTTTGTTGGTTTGAACCTGGTCTACTAAACTGCCGCCTTCAAAAGCTGCAAAAGTTGGTAAATTATCAACGTTTGCAAATTTGCGTGAGTTTGGAAGTTTCTCTGCATCAACAATTAAGAAAGCTACATCCTCATTTTCAGCAGCCAGTTTTTTAAACTTCGGTTTCATAATTCTGCAGTTACCGCACCATGATGCAGCATACTGAACCATAACTTTCGAATTATCGGCTAAATACTGTTGAAGATTATCTTCTGTTAATTCTAAAAACATAAAGTTTTATTTAATTAGTTAGCAGCTAAATATTCAGCAACGCCTGTTCTGTTAGCATTCATTGCTTCTTTTCCTTCTTCCCAGTTTGCCGGACAAACTTCGCCATGTTTTTGAACGTGAGTATAAGCATCAATTAAACGTAAATATTCTTTCACGTTTCTGCCAAGTGGCATATCGTTTACACTTTCGTGGAAAACTTTACCAGTTTCGTCGATTAAATAAGTTGCTCTGAAAGAAACATTTGAACCAGAGAAAGATTCATTTCCTTCTTCATCGTAGTTAACTTCTTGGTCTAAAATATCTAAAATTCCAGATAATTGTCTGTGTGTATCAGCTAGAATTGGGTAAGTAACACCTTCGATTCCGCCATTATCTTTTGGTGTATTTAACCAAGCGAAGTGAACTTCGTTAGTATCGCAAGATGCACCAATTACAATTGTATTTCTTTGCTCAAATTCAGGTAATGCCGCTTGGAAAGCGTGTAATTCTGTAGGGCAAACAAAAGTAAAATCTTTCGGATACCAGAATAATAACACTTTGCTATTTTTATTTACAGCTTCTTCAAATACATTGATTTTCAAGTCATCACCCATGTCTGACATTGCATCAATACTAACACTCGGAAATTTTTTACCTACTATTGCCATAATTTTTTGTCTATAATTTTGTGATGCAAAGGTACGGCGAAAACAACTCTCAATCAACGATGATTTATTAATAGTTAATTGTATTTATTGATAGCGATATAGTCAAAAACTATAATTATTTTCAAATATATAATGTTTCGCTATTTAATTATTTGGAAATGAATAGGTGATGCTTTTGGCAATCTGCAGCCCCGCTATTCATTACAATCTTTTTGGCTTCTTTCTACGCTACATCATCATCATTGCAAGGAGGAACGACGTGGCAATCCATTTTATCTTTACACCAAAAAGTATCCATGTATTAATAAGAGCCTTAGTTCGAGAAGTAGTCAAACTTGCTACAATAAAAAGATAATTTTATACTCAAAACTAAGGCTTATGTCAAATATACGTGAAATTGTAGATTTTTCA
>NZ_CAKLBU010000015.1 GCF_920984735.1 Pedobacter sp. Leaf250
TAAAAGTGTGTTCCAGGCAAGAAATTGCGTTTGAGACATAGAGCTCGCAGAGGAAATTCTTATTTATGATTGCCCGCTAAGTGTGGGTAGGTAATTCTTATTGCATATTATTTATAGAGGAAATATATTAAAATAATTTTTCAAAAATAACAATGATAAGGTTTGGGATTAAAAATCTCCTTTTACTTTGATTTTCTGAACCTTTAACCATCCGGCCATTAAATTAAACCAATCGGTATCAGAAGTTTTATTAATTAATCCAAACCCATGCCCACCTTTTTCAAAGTATAATAAATTGCTTGGTACTTTAGCTGCTAATAATGCCTTATGCATCATTTCGCTATTGGCTACAGGCACCGTTTTATCATCCTTTGCATGTACAAAATAAATTGGTGGTGTTTTCTTCGTAACATTTCTATTTGCCGAAAAATAGCGGCTTAAATTATCTGGTGGATTTACACCCAACAAATTTTTCTTGGTGCCTGCATGTACCGATTCCTCAAAGCTAATTACTGGATAAACCAATACTGCAAAACTTGGCCGAAGATCTATTTTTTCAGGGTTTGCAATTTTAAGATCATTGTAATGTGTTGCTAACGTGGATGCAAAATGTCCTCCCGCCGAAAAACCCATAATACCAATACTTTTTTTGTTAACGCCATACTTTTTTGCATTTTTCTTAACCAAGTACATGGCTTGTTGTGCATCTTGAAGCAATGCATAGGTTTTATCGACCATGATTTGATCGTTAGGCAAACGGTATTTTAAAACAAACGCAGTAACTCCAATGGCGTTAAATCGCTTGGCCACATCAGTTCCTTCATGACTAAAAGCAAGTGCACCATAACCTCCCCCAGGACAGATAATTACTGCTGTTCCTGTGGCAATATCTTTTGGAGCTTCGAACACAGTTAATGTTGGAATAGATACCTTAGTAATACTTAAAGTTCCATTACCTCTTACCTCTGTATTTTCTGTATAAGTTGCAGGGGTTGGCTTAGCTCCGGGAATACTATCAGCATAGAGAGGTATTACTTCTTGCGCTTTTGAAAATTGAATCGCCATAAAGAACAAAACGAAAATAAAGAATGATTTTGCCATGATTATTTATTAAAATTCCATTAAGTATGCCTTTAAAAAATCGTTAATATCGCCATTTAAAACCGCATCAGGATTGGAAGTTTGATAATTGGTACGGTGATCTTTCACTCGTCGGTCATCCAGCACATAACTCCTTATTTGCGAGCCCCACTCAATTTTCTTTTTCGATCCTTCTACTGCTGCAATAGCCTCATTACGCTTACGCTCCTCAATTTCATATAATTGCGATTTAAGTAAACGAATGGCATTTTCTTTATTTTGAAGTTGTGATCTTGACTCCTGATTTTTAATAATAATGCCCGATGGCTTGTGATATAAACGCACAGCTGTTTCTACTTTATTTACATTTTGGCCACCGGCACCACCTGCCCTAAATGTTTCGAATTCTATATCTGCAGGATTAATATCAATCTGAATGGTATCATCCACTAAAGGATAAACATAAACAGATGCAAATGAAGTATGCCTGCGGGCATTTGAATCGAACGGAGATATTCGCACTAATCGATGTACCCCATTTTCGCCTTTTAAATAACCATAAGAAAAATCGCCATCAAACTGAAGCGTTACCGATTTAATGCCGGCAATTTCCCCTTCCTGACTATCTTGCTCTGTGATTTTGTAGCCATTTTTATCGCCCCACATCATGTACATACGCATCAGCATATAAGCCCAATCACAGCTTTCAGTTCCACCAGCACCAGCCGTAATTTGCACGACTGCCGAAAGTTGATCTTCTTTGTTGCGAAGCATATTTTTAAGCTCCAGCTCTTCTACCGTGGTTTTGCTGATATCGAATTGATCCTGAAGTTCACTTTCTGGAGCATCACCAGATTGAAAAAATTCGAACATTACTGCAGCATCTTCTACTGCACTATCTGTTTTGCTAAAACCATCTGTCCACTTTTTCTTTGAACTGATTTCGGCCAATATTTTTTCTGCTTTTTTTGGATCGTCCCAGAAATCGGGCGCCATCGTTAATTTTTCCTCTTCACGGATGGCGTATAGTAGCTCATCGACGTCAAAGATGCCTCCTCAGAGACGTTACTCTGTCTCTTAAATCCTGAATCTGTTCTTTGGTCATAATGGCAAATATAACAATTGGGTTGAGCAAAAGGAAAATAGATGCTGATAAATTATTTGTGACGAAAATCATCATAATTATACACATCTGGCTTTGTGTTCAATATAGTATTAGAAATGTTGGTAGTATTAGATTTTTTATAATTTAAATATTCAATCATTTATGATATATTCATAACAAAAATTCAACTATTCCAAGTTAAATAACTAATTAATTGACTCTACTAGACCGGAATCAAACTTATACAAATAATGAAATCCGACCATATACAAAGTATTTCTTTTCAAAATAATAAAGTGATTTTAAAAGTTGGCAATACACCATTGATCATAAGAGTGATCTTATTTTTGACTGCTTTTTTGTTTTTTCTATTACCAGTTGGTGGCTTAATTTTAAATGTATCTGCAGGAAATGGAATAGCTTTTTCTGGTATTATTATGGTAGCAATATTTTCACTCTGTGGATTTTATTTACTCAGAATTTCCCTATGAAATTCATATGGAAAGGAAATTATCAAAATAAGAGGAAATAAACTTTCTTATATAGTAGACTATGGGTGGTTTAAGGATAATGTAAAAGAATTATCTACTGAAAATCTTAGATTTTCAATTATACCTAAAGACAATAGTGAAGTTGGAGTGATGTTTTTTGAGTCAGACCAATCACAAATTGAATCTGTTATTCAATTACCAATTAATGAGTTAGAATTTCTATCAATAGATATAGCTACAGCAATATTAGAAGAAGCTAACAAAAATATAATTTAGATTAGCACAAGGTAATCGTACCCTACTTCTTCATCCCCATATAATCCAAGGTTAAGTTTGATAACAGCTTAACGCCCAGTACAAATCCACTTTCATCCAGATAGAAATCTGGTGTGTGATGAGAGGCCGTTTTTAAAGGATCTTTGCCTTTTGGCATTCCGCCTAGAAACACAAATAAACCTGGCACTTTTTCTTGGAAAAATGAAAAATCTTCTGCACCTGTAACCGGAGGCTTTAGCATAACGTGTTCAGCACCCGCAGTTGCCCGCATGCTTGGAAGCATTTTTTCTGTTAAAGCAATGTCGTTAAAAGTAACAGGATAATGATTACTAAAAGGAATCTTAACCTCTGCCGTACCGCCGCCGGCTTCGGCTGTTTTTGTTGCAATGGTTTTAATGCGCTCTATAAACATGGCTTCGTCTTCCTTACTAAAATTACGAACAGTGCCCAACATCTCTACCTTTTCAGGAATAATATTTGAACGCACTCCACCATTGATGGCACCAATGGTAACCACACCAGGATTTTCAGTCACATTCAAATTCCTGCTTACAATGGTTTGAAGATTATTAATAATTTGTGCTGAAATCACCACAGGATCGATACTGCTCCAGGGGTATGCGCCATGTGCCTGCCTGCCTGTAACAGTAATTTTCATATCATTTACCGCAGCCATGGTTCCGCCCGGGCGATAGGTTACATTACCAACTTCTGTTTGTGCATTAATGTGTAAACCGAAAATGGCTTCTACTTTTGGGTTTTCCAAAACACCTTCCTTAATCATTAAAGCTGCACCACCTTCTTCTCCTGCCGGAACACCTTCTTCAGCTGGCTGAAAAATAAATTTTACAGTACCTGGAATGTCCTTTTGCATGGAAGCTAAAACTTCTGCAGCACCCATCAAAATAGCCATATGACTGTCGTGCCCGCATGCATGCATTACCCCAACCTCTTGCCCGTTATATTGTGTTTTAACTTTCGAGGCAAATGGAATATTTACTCTTTCTGTAACTGGTAATCCATCCATATCGGCTCTTAAAGCCACCACCGGACCAGGCTTACCTCCATTTAAAATGCCCACTACGCCGGTTTTGGCAACGCCGGTTTTAACAGAAATCCCAAGAGATTGCAAGTGTTTTGCTATGATTTCTGCTGTTCTCGTTTCAGTATTCCCCAGTTCAGGATGTTCATGAAAATCTCTTCGCCAGGCAATAACCTTTTGCTCCAATGCATCTGCTTTTTTAGAAACGAGTGATCTTAAATCTGATTTTTGCGCAAAAGCATTAAGCGACAGCAAAGAAAATACAGCGAGGTAAATTTTTTTCATGATTTCGGTTTAGAATTAAGGATGTACTAATCTAACAATTTTCAAGTTCTCCTTAAATAAAAAATGCCATGTAATAAATTACACAGCTTAATCGAAGCTCAAGTTAGTAGTATTTTAAGTCAACTCTAACTCTGTTGTTTCGGACTCTATAACCCTGCCATCTGATAAAGTTATTGCGATTTTAAACTTATGTTTTTTTACCATAGTTGGTGCAACTTGTAAAAAGACACCTTTTTGAAAAGGATAATTATTCTGATACTCAAGTTTTAAGGTTTTTAAATAATCTTTTATTGAACTTAATTCATCATTATAATATCGTTTTAACATAAAAATCAAACTCAAATCACTGCCTTTTGGATGATTGCTATCAAAATCATTATTAGAAATTATTTTTACCGACACAATTTCTTCTTTAGATTTTAAATAATCACCTTGACAGCTACAAGCATAAGCAGATTGTATTAAACCCCAATAAATTTGTGGCTTTCTTAGCGCTACATTTTATGTTAAATGCTGGACTTGAATGCCATATTTTGCACTAGGAATTATTGCAGCACTTGTAACAGAAGGTTGTGGAAAATTACTATCCAAATTTTTGAGTGATAAACCTTTATTCGTAAATATTATAGTTTTATAAGGCCCACATTTACAATCAACGCATGCTGTAATCAATTGCACCATTAGCGCTAAAACAGAAATTAAAATGATTTTCTTTATCATGAGAGATATATTTAGAAGCTTAAAATTTTTATGAATTAAACATTTCTTTTAGCTTATCCATAATTCCTCCTTCGGCTTGAGCGGCACCTGCTTGATTAGTTTGCTGCCCGCCTCCATTAAACATTCCAATCACATCGCCAACATCGAATTTTCCATCACTTCCACCAGCCAAACTTCCCAACACATCTTTTATATTGAAAGAACTGTCATTTGGATCGGCAGTTTTTTGGGTGAGCTTACCGATAATTACAGGAATTACTGTAGCAGCCAATTTTTTTGCCGTTTCAGCATTAATTCCCAAACCGGCAAGTTTATCAGTAAAATTTCCTGCCGCCTGTTGTGTTACAGGAGAATCTGCTGCGTTGCCTGTGTTAAATATTTCGGCCAAACCACCAACATTTCCCGAAGAGATCTGATCTTTTAAAGTATCGAAAATTGAGCCAGAAGCGGCTTGTATTACTTCTTCATTTTGCTCATTTGGAACCTCGCTGTTATTAACAACAGTGTCCTGTACGTTTTCACGTACCAATTGATTTAAATTTTCTAACATGATTTTAAATTTTTAATGAATGCTGGATGCTCAATATCAACGGGGACTTATATTAAAGTTACATCCAAAAATTCATAATAAAAATTCTTCTTCATTTTGAACATAAAAAAGACAGTTTTAAAATTTTGCTTTATTACTTTTACAAAAAACAAAGATTATGTTACCGAAAATAAATTTTACAGAAACAGCCGCTTACCAATACCTGGCCGATCATTTTATTGATATAAATCAGAAAAGCATTAAGGATCTTTTCGCTGAAGATGCAGATCGTTTTAACAAATTTTCTGTTTTTTTTGAAGATATTTTGCTTGATTACAGCAAGAACAGAATTAGTGATGAAACTTTAGCACTTCTTATTCAGCTTGCTCGCGAATGCAAATTGGATGATGCCATAAGAGCGATGTATGCTGGCGATAAAATCAATGAAACTGAAGACCGTTCAGTACTTCATATTGCTTTGCGTAACCTTAGCAACACTCCAATTTTAGTTGATGGCAAAGATGTAATGCCTGAAGTGAATGCAGTTTTAGCTAAAATGGAAAAATTTAGCAATAGCATTATCAGCGGCGATTGGAAAGGTTATACCGGAAAAGCAATTACTGATGTGGTAAACATTGGTATAGGTGGATCTGATTTAGGACCAGTAATGGTTACAGAGGCACTTAAACATTATAAAAATCACCTAAACATCCATTTCGTTTCCAACATCGATGGAACGCATATTGCCGAAACTTTGGCGGGCTTAGATGCTGAAACCACTTTATTTTTGGTGGCTTCAAAAACATTTACTACTCAAGAAACCATGACTAATGCGCATTCTGCCCGTTCATGGTTTTTAGAAAAAGGTGGAAATGAAGATGATATTGCGAAACACTTTGCTGCTTTATCTACCAATGCGAAAGATGTTTCTGCTTTTGGAATTGATACCGAAAACATGTTCGAATTTTGGGATTGGGTTGGTGGCCGTTATTCTCTGTGGAGCGCTATTGGTTTATCTATTTCATTAAGTATTGGATTCGATAACTTTAAAGAACTTTTAGCAGGCGCACATTCTACAGATAATCATTTTGCGACAGCAGAATTTGAAACGAATATCCCTGTAATTTTGGGCTTGCTTGGTGTTTGGTATATCAATTTCTACAATGCCGAAACGCAAGTCATTTTACCTTACGATCAATACATGCATCGCTTTGCGGCATATTTCCAACAAGGTGATATGGAAAGTAACGGTAAACATGTGGATAGAAATGGGAATGAAGTTGATTATGAAACTGGTCCGATAATTTGGGGAGAACCAGGAACAAATGGCCAACATGCTTTTTACCAGTTGATACATCAGGGTACAAGAATTATTCCTGCTGATTTTATTGCACCGGCACAGAGCTTAAATCCGCTTGGCGATCATCATCCGATTTTATTATCCAACTTTTTTGCGCAAACCGAAGCATTAATGAACGGTAAATCTGAAGAAGAAGTGATTTTTGAATTGAAAAAAGATGGCAAATCAGAAGAGGAGATTAGAAAGATCGCTCCATTTAAAGTTTTTGAAGGAAATAGACCAACCAATTCAATTTTATTGAAAAAAGTTACCCCGTATACATTAGGTAGCTTAGTGGCTATGTACGAACATAAAATATTTGTTCAGGGTGTTATCTGGAATATTTTTAGTTTCGATCAATGGGGTGTTGAATTGGGAAAACAGCTGGCTAAAAAGATTTTACCAGAATTAGAAGGCGATCAAAAAGTAGAAAGCCATGATAGTTCGACCAATGGCTTAATTAACCAGTACAAGGATTGGAGGTAATACCTCTATACGATTTAATCATCTCAAAAAGATAAATTCATTCTTATGGATATTATAATCGTTTAAAAGTTGAGACACAGATTTAATATTTTTAAAAAAGCGAGTTTTATACTCGCTTTTTCTATTTATAATCAATATTTTAGTACCATTCATAGCCTTACGGCAAATCCAAATTAACTTATTAATGAAATTTTCTTCCGCTTCTCGCTTTTGATTGTTTCTAATCATTAAAAACCAATTACGAATGAAAAAAAGATTTCTTTTTGCTTCGGCACTTTCCATTTTATGCTTAAGTGTCTCTGCTCAAAAAGTACAATTTACGGAGTTCGACCTAGACAATGGTCTTCACGTTATTTTACACCAAGACAAAACCGCACCAGTAGTTGCCGTTTCTGTAATGTACCATGTGGGCTCAAAAGATGAAGAAACAGAGCGAACTGGCTTTGCACACTTTTTTGAACATTTATTATTCGAAGGATCGGATAACATCAAACGCGGTGAGTTTATGAAATTAGTGAGTAGCAATGGTGGGCAGAACAATGCCAATACCTCTCACGATCGTACTTTTTATTATGAGGTTTTTCCATCAAATCAATTAGAACTTGGTTTATGGTTGGAAAGTGAAAGAATGTTGCATCCTGTAATTAACCAGGAGGGTGTTAAAACGCAAAACGAAGTGGTAAAGGAAGAAAAACGCTTACGTATTGATAATGCACCTTACGGAAAGTTTACCGAAAAGATTTTCTCACATTTATTTGCTGGTCACCCATACCGTTGGCAGCCAATTGGATCAATGGAGCATTTAGATGCCGCAAAACTGGAAGAGTTTATCGCTTTTTTTAAAAAATATTATGTTCCGAACAATGCTGTATTAACAATTGCGGGTGATTTAGATATTGACAAAACTAAAACCCTTGTAAAATCATACTTTGGCGAAGTGCCGAAAGGTGCGCCAGTGGTGCGTAAAGATTTCAAGTTACCCGAAATCACCAAAGAAATTATTGATACCGCTTACGATGCCAATATTCAAATTCCAGCAATTTTTGCTGCCTATCGCGTACCTGGAATGAAAAGCAGAGATAGCAAAGTGTTAGGCATGATTAGCTCTATTTTATCAGGCGGAGGAAGCTCGAGATTGAGCACCAAAATGGTTGATGAGAAGAAAACAGCCTTGCAGGTAGCAGCTTTTAATTATAGCCTGGAAGATTATGGCGCTTACATCACCTTGGCTCTTCCAAATAAAAACACTCCATTGAACGATTTATTAAAAGATATTGATGAAGAGGTTTTGCGTCTGCAAACTAATTTAATCAGCGAAAGTGATTATAAAAAACTGCAAAATAAATTTGAAAACGATTATGTAAGTGCAAACAGCCGGATGCTTGGGGTAGCAGAAAATTTAGCCGCAGGTTATACTTTCCACAATAAGGATACAAACGATATTAATAAAGAATTGGAGGTGATCAGATCAATTACCCGTGAAGAAATTAGAGATGTTGCCAAAAAATATTTGGGTAAAAACCAAAGAGTTGTTTTGTACTATTTACCAAAAAAATAACCGCAGTTATATCTTATATTATTCAAAATCATGAAAAAATTATTCATAATAGCTGCAGTTTCCTTATTGGCTCAAGGTATTTCAGCACAAACCATAAATCGTAGCCAAAAACCAAAACCAGGTCCGGCGCCAGTAATTACCATTGGCGATCCAGTTATTTATAAATTAACAAACGGGATAACGGTTTTAGTAGTAGAGAATCATAAACTTCCAAAAGTATCGGCAAGTTATAGTATCGATGCAGGCCCTATTACCGAGGGTGCAAAAGCGGGTGTGGTAAGTTTAATGGGTAGCATGCTCAAAGAAGGAACCACTACAAAAACCAAAGCACAATTTGATGAAGCAGTAGACCAATTGGGAGCAAATGTTAGCACAGGTGCAAATGGTGGCTCGGTATCAGCTTTAACCCGTTTCTTTCCTCAAGCTTTTGCTTTAATGGCAGAAAGCATCCGTAAACCTGCCTTTCCTGAAGCATCATTTGATAAAATAAAATCGCAAACCATTACCGGCTTAAAATCAAACGAAAAAAATGCTAAAGCAATTTCTGGACGCGTAGTTGATGCATTGGCTTATGGTACAAATCATCCAAATGGTGAATTTGAATCAGAAACTTCGATTAATGGATTAACACTAGCTGATGTTAAAGCGAATTACGCTAAATACATCACGCCATCCAGAGGTTATTTAACTTTTGTTGGTGACATTAAACCAGAAGCGGCTAAAGCACTGGCAGAGAAGGCTTTTGGAGATTGGAAAGGTGCAACACTTACTTTACCCACATTGGCCAAAGTGAGCAACCCAGCTAAAACCGAAGTAGATATAGTAAATGTAAGCAACGCAGTACAATCAGAAATTACAGTTGTAAATTTAATCGATTTGCCAATGAGTAATCCTGATTATTTCCCACTGTTGCTGGCCAATCAAATTTTAGGTGGTGGATCTGAATCGAGGTTGTTTATGAACTTACGCGAGAAACACGGGTTTACTTATGGTGCTTATTCAAGTACAGGCGCAGGTCGTTTTCAATCGAAATTCTCGGCAAATGCGGCGGTTAGAAATGAAAAAGTAGATAGTGCTGTGGTTGAATTCTTAAAAGAAATCAATACCATTCGTACCGCAAAAGTATCGGCAGAAGAATTACAAAATGCAAAGAATCTTTACAACGGAAGTTTTGCTCTGGGCCTTGAAAATCCAGCAAGAATCGCTGGTTTTGCAAGTAGTATTTTAATCAACAATTTACCGAAAGATTTTTATCGTACATATTTACAAAAGCTAAATGCAGTAACGGCTGATGATATTTTACGAGTAGCCAAAAAATATTATAACCACGACAATACGCGTGTAGTTATTGTTGGTAAAACCGAAGCTTTTGAACCAGGATTAAAAAAAGCGGGATTTGTTGTTAATCAGTTTGACAGTTATGCTGTTCCGGTTAAAGCTTCGGCAGCAAGCAGCACTACGGCTACAAAATCGGCTAAGGATGTAATAGCTGCATATATTACTGCTATCGGTGGAGAAGCAGCAATCAAGAAAATCACTTCATTACAGCAAAACGGTGAGATGGATATGCAGGGTAATAAATTAGCAGTTTCCATGAAAAACATGCTACCAAATGCAAGCAGTATGGAAATCTCTATGGGTGGTCAAGCGGTTATGAAACAAGTTTTCGATGGAACAGCGGGATACGCGATGCAAATGGGCCAAAAGAAAGAATTAACTGGTGATGACCTGACAGAGAAAAAAGAAGATAAAGGAATTATTAATCAACTATTTTATGCAACAGACGGCAGCAAAATTGAATCGGCTGGAACAGCAAAAGTTGGATCGGCAGATGCCTATAAATTAACGATTACTTCTCCATCAGGAAAAAAGAAAACCGAATATTATGATACCAAAACAGGTTTACTTTTAAAGGATGAGAAAACGATAACAAAAGGTACAGTTGAGATCAATCAATCAACAGAATATGCTGATTATAAGAAAGTTGGCGATGTTCTATTTCCACATAGTTTAACGCAAAATGTTCAAACTCCTCAAGGTGCTCAAGAGTTTGCGATTATTATTAAGGAAATTAAAATTAATCCACCTTTAAAAGCAGAAGATTTTAAATAAAAAAATAATTAAAATATAGAAAAGCCGCTGCATTTATTGATGTAACGGCTTTTCTGTTTTCTAATTTATTACATTATCACGATCCCATTTATGGAATCGGTGAAACTCGCACATCTTTAAATTGTTATATAAATAAACACATATTATGAAACAATTAAAAGTATTATTGAGCATGGCCCTGATAGCTTCGTCGGTACAGCTTTTTGCACAAACAAATAAGGAAACCACAGATAAAATTATTAAAGAGCAGAATTATACATTTGTGGCAAATGCTGCTATCCCTATGGCCAGTTTGGATGTTTCCAGAATATTGGAAAGGATGCCAGGAAATACTGGTGGAACTTATATTAATTTAACCGGGTCTAATTATGATTTTAGAGTTACGAAAGATAGTGTTGTAGCTTTCTTACCGTTTTATGGAAGATCTTTTAGTGCGCCTTACAACCCAAATGATGGTGGCATTAAATTTACATCGAAAGATTTTACCTATAAACAAACTTTAAGTAAAAAGGGAAATTATACTGTTCAGATTAATACAAAGGATGTTCAGCGAGAAAACTTTAGACTTACTTTAAGCGTGTCGAAAAACGGTTATGCTACATTAGTTGCTACTGGAAATAATAAGCAACCCATTACTTTCAATGGCGTATTAGAAGAGCCAAAGAAAAAAGATTAAAGTTTTGTTTATGGTTGGTGAAGACACCAACCATAAACAAAAATCTTTATAAACATCGATACTATCTTATTTTTTAATCATTTGAATTTGATAAATGTGTGGCCATTTCTTACCCGTAACAAAAAGTCGTTTCGTTGCTTTGTCATAAGCAATTCCATTTAGCACATTATTTGCCTTTTCGTCTTCAGTTTTAAAATAATCAGAAGGAAAAATTCCAGTTAAATCTATTTTGCCTTCAACAGCTCCATTATCTGGATTAATAATTAAGATTTCATTTGTGGTATAAACATTGGCATAAATTTTCCCATCTATAAATTCCAGTTCGTTTAGGTTTTGTATAGGGCCCTTATTGTCGTATACATCAATAGCACCGATTCGATTGTATTTATCTTTATCCAAAAAGAAAATTGTGTTTGAACCATCTGTGTTTAGCACTTTTTCACCATCAAATGCCAAACCCCATCCCTCTCTACCGGTGGTATAAGAAAATTCAGAAAGCTTTTTCATTGTAGCTTTATCGTAAACAAAACCCACTTTTTCACGGTAGGTAAGCTGAATAATTTTGTTGCCGATAACCGTAATTCCTTCTGCAAAATATTGTTTGTCAACAGGAGTAGATTGTACAATTTTACCAGTAGATGGTTCTACCTTACGCAAACTTGAATGCCCGTAGTCTCCAGCACTTTCATAAAAAAATCCATCGTGAAATTCCAGACCTTCAACATAAGAAGATGTATCATGTGGCAAGGTTTTAATCACTTTGTAGGTATATTCAACTGGCGCCTGAGCTGCTAAAAAGTTAATATTAGTGGTTAAATCTTCCGCTTCTCCTCCATTATAAATTTTCGCTGTTAAAATATGGCTGCCCAATTTAAAGCCTTCGGTTTTTAACTTTATAGCTGCAGTATCTGTTTTGGAAATTACCCTAGCAGTATCTATCAGGTAAACAACCGAATCTACTTTTTTATCATTCCCAAATTGGATTTTAACTTCAAACTCATTTCCTACCGGAACATTTAAGCCGATCATTGGTGATAGGAAACTCCGATAGGTATTTGTTTTATCATCCTTACATGAGCTTACAAATGCAATGATGATTGCAATGAACAATAAATTTTTAATTTGGTTAGTCTTCAGGCCAAAAAGCATCCTCAATGTGATTTAAGTTATAATTTTTATTTTTTGTAAAGGTAATGGCAATTATATCAAAACGAATATCATTTTGATGATTCATAATTTCTATATATTCTGTAGCAGCAAGTTCCATTTGTTTCCGTTTCGCATCCTGTACAAATTCTTCCGGCTGACCAAATGCAACTGATGTTCGGGTTTTTACTTCAACAAAAACCATTATTCCATCTTTTAAAACAATCAGATCAACTTCAGCTTTACCGAATGTCCAATTTTCATCGAGCACTTCATAACCATTATGCTCCAGGTATTGTTTAGCAATAGTTTCTCCTTCTCTCCCTAAATCGTTATGAATGGCCATTTTAAATGATTAAATTTTGATAGAACAGATGGCTGATTTTAATAATTCAAAATCAAAATTTGATCTTTTATTCCAATTTCTAAAATTCTATTTAACAATTACTGATCCTAAAAATTTCGATATTTCTCTTTCTACACCTTTTATCACACCATATCGCTGCATCAAAATCATTTGGTTATCCGTATCCGTTTCGTCTTTAATTTCTTTTAGTAAATTGGTTAAAATCTTATCCACTTTTCTTTTCTTTAGATGGAAAATTCCACCGAGTATGGTTGCCTTAAGATTCATGCTTTCATCTTTCACATAAATTAAATGCTTATTTAACCAATTCTCGCTCAAAGCATATTCCGATGTAGAAAGTGTAATGGCCAAATCAGCAATATTCCGGTCTTCGTGTTTTATAAAATGATTGGCTGTTGGCAATCTTCCATTATCAATCTCTGTTTTATAATGTTCGATAATTTGTTTGCAAAGTGTATTTTCAAATTCAACATCAGCCAAATTTTGCATAATAAATGGCCCAATGTACATGTCATCAATTTTATCCCAATTTACAAATTCATGCCCGTAAGCCAAAAGCAACCGTACAATTTCCTTTTCCTGATGCTCATCAGCCTCCGAAACATTGATTTGACCGTTAGGACCTGCAGCATCATCCCATAAATCATCAGGTGGTCCGAGGGGTTCTGGTGCACCAGAAGAATATGGATTATTATTTGCAATATTACTTTGAGCCCGTTGATTGCTTTCAAAACTTTTTTTAACCTTATTAGAGCGCATTTTATTCAATTCGCTCATTAAGATTTTTTCTTCAATTTCGAGTAAGCTGCTCGATTCGCGTACGAATACCGAAGCTTTAATTGGATCGGGGATTTTTGCAATACTTTCTACAATATCGCGAATAATTCCTGCTCTTTTTATGGGATCATCGCCAGCATCTTTTAAAAGAACATTGGCTTTGTAAAGGATAAAATCTTTTCTATTATTCTCGAGATAAGTTTTGAAAGCACCGGCGCCAACATGATGCATATACGAATCTGGATCATGATCATCAGGAAAAGAAACAATTTTCACATTAAGTCCTTCCTCCAAAATCATATCCAAGCCACGTAACGATGCCTTTATTCCCGCTGCATCTCCATCAAATAAGATGGTGATATTTTGGGTAAACCGACCAATGAGTTTTATCTGCTCGACAGTTAATGATGTTCCTGACGAGGCCACAACGTTTTCAATCCCGGCCTGATGCACTGAAAGCACGTCGGCATATCCTTCTGCCAAATAACAGTTATCTAAATCGCGAATAGCCTTTTTTGCATGAAATAAGCCGTATAAAACATTCGATTTATGATAGATTTCGCTTTCGGGCGAGTTTACATATTTGGGTACGTTTTTATCAGTTTTAAGCGTTCGACCTCCAAAGCCCACTACTCGACCTGTAAAACCATGAATAGGAAACATTACACGACCTCGAAAACGATCATAAATTTTACCATTATCGTTTTTTATGGATAAGCCTGTGGATTCTAAAAATTCCAACTTATGGCCTGCATTGGTGGCGCTTTGTGTTAATGCATCCCAAACATCAGGCGAATAACCTACTTCGAATTTTTTTAGGATATCTTCTCTAAAACCACGTTCTTTAAAATAGCTTAGACCAATTCCTTTACCTTCATCGGTTTCCCAAAGCTGTTTTACAAAGAATGTTGCGGCGTATTGAGAAACAATGTATAAACTTTCTTTTGCACTTTGTGCTTCCGCATCCTGTGGTGTGAGTTCAGCTTCCTCAACCTCGATATTGTATTTATTGGCTAAAAACTTAAGCGCTTCCGGATAGGAATACTTTTCGTGGTCCATGATGAAACGCACCGAATCGCCACCTTTACCACAACCAAAACACTTATAAATTCCTTTGGTTACAGATACGTGAAATGATGGTGTTTTTTCGCCATGAAATGGGCAATTGCCGATTAAACTGGTTCCGCGTTTTTTTAAGTGCACAAAATCCCCAACTACCTCCTCAATTCGGGCGGTATCCATTATCTTATCTATCGTTTCGCGGTTTATCATTTAAGTTGTACGTTTTAAGTTATACGTTATAGGTCTGCCGACTTCGAACTAGGTTTTAGTTTTAAGTCTATCGACTTAAAATTCCTAACTAAGTTTCTTGAGCCCAGACTTATAACTTTTAACTCCCATTTAACTTTTAACGCCAATTTGTCTTTTCATTGATAAGTTACTTGCATCCAGACCTACAACTTATAACCTAGAACTTATTACTATTTTACCAAAGGCAATAACTGCTCGGCCACCAATTTATTTCCTGTTTCGTTTAAGTGAACCCTATCAGTTGTTAAAATTCCTTTTTCTTTATCTTCAGGGTTATTTTTGGCTTCATATTCGGCAAAAACCTTTCTCAAATCGCACAGCGGAAGATTATTTTTCTTTGCCAGTTCTCTAATGCCCGCAGCATATTTGTTTAAATCTGCATCCAGCTCATTGGTGCCATCTTTTTTCTCACCTACAACAGATGGCGTAACTAAAATCACTTTACTTCCTACACCTTGAATTTTATTAATCAATGCCTGGTAAAACTTCAAATACTTATCATAGTCTGTACCTGATGATTGTTTATGCCAAACATCATTAATACCCACATAAATCACTACCAAATCAGGCTTTTTATTGAGTACATCATCCTCCAAACGCAAATACAAATCGTAAACTTTGTTACCGCCAATGCCTGCTCCAAGCACTTCATATTTGGTAGAATCCAAAGCTTTTTTAATTATAGTTACATAGCCGTTTTTTGAAACGCCTTGTTGTGTAATC
Source organism: Pedobacter sp. Leaf250 (assembly GCF_920984735.1). Lineage (GTDB taxonomy): Bacteria > Bacteroidota > Bacteroidia > Sphingobacteriales > Sphingobacteriaceae > Pedobacter. The sequence goes on from NZ_CAKLBU010000015.1 coordinate 16,024, forward strand.
GAATCACCGAAAAATATAATTCGTTTTGGTTTAAATGTCATTGAGGTTAATGCAATTAGGCAAAAGCTTAGTAAAATACTGGTTCTAAATATTGTTTTCATAGTCATTTGGTTAGCTATATTATTGAACTTTTTTTAGGTCTAAGTCTTGAAAATCGAAACTAAAATCAGTTAATGGAGAAATTGCTTCCATTTTTATACCGGTTGGTTTTCCTTCTGTATCAAGCGAAAAGTTTACGAATGCATCTGCATCCATACTTCTATCGTACCATTTTACAATAAAAGTATTTCCTTTATAATAAATCATATCGCCTTTTAACTTTGGCGAATTTTTGGCCTCAAAATGCATTTTACCATTTAACTCGCTAATGGTTACGCCTCCAAACCATTCATCGCTATAATTTCCTAAGTAGTTTTTTACATCAGGTTTAACAGTAACGTTTTTTTGAGCCGCTGTAATATCCGCCCATATCTTATCGGTTACTTTTTTGCCATAATCCTTTTCAGCTTTTTCATTATCCAGAGCATCCTTTACCCGATCCTTGCCTGTTAAACCAAAATATCCATCCTTAATAGTTTGAGTAATGGCTGTAAAAGCACCTCCAGCCTGTTGGTTGGTTAACACGATAATTCCTAATTTTATATCAGGAATAAGGGTAACTTCACTTACCATTCCGGCTAAGCCACCAGTATGTTCCACAACCATATAGCCTTTTTCATCGCTTAAAAACCAGCCTAATCCATAACCAAAGAAATGCCTGTTGTAAGATCCTTTTCCAGCAGGAATAATACTATGCAACGTCCACATTTGCCTTTGAGCAGCATTACTGAATAAGATTTTATCAAGTTTCTCGCCATATTTACCACCATTTAATTGCGTTATTGCCCATTTACTTAAATCGGCTACACTCGAATTCATACCACCGGCAGCATTACTATTTTCAGTAAAATCTTTAGGAATCGCCGTAATTTTTCCGTTGATGGGTGCATGTGCATCTATAATATTAGTTTTGTCTTTCAACCGGTTAAATGATAGTGCAGTTCTGGTCATCCCTAGCGGCTGAATAATTTTACTTTCAATAAAATCCTCAAATTTTACTCCAGCAACTCGCTCAATAACTTCGCCAGCCACGATATAAAGTAGGTTATCATAATCCCATTTGGTACGGAAGCTTGAAACAGGTTTTAAATACCTTAAATTATGAATGATTTGTTTTTTGGAAACTGTAGAAGAATCTGGCCAGATCATTAAATCACCAGCACCTAATCCTAACCCACTTCTATGTGATAATAAATCGCTTACGGTAAATTCAGATGTAACGTAAGCATCATACAATTTAAATTCTGGAATGATGTCGGTAACTTTTGTATCCCAGGTAATTTTCTTTTGATCGACAAGCATGCCGAGTGCCGCAGCTGTAAATGCTTTGGTATTTGAGGCGATGCCAAACAGGGTATTTTCATCAACCTTTTGATTGGTTTTAAGCGAACGCACACCATAACCTTTTGCAAGAATTACTTTCCCATCTTTAACTACTGCTACTGCAATACCCGGAACATCAAAGGCTTTTAAAGTTTTTTCTGCAACACTATCAATCTGTTTTGTTGAGAGTACCTGAGCGTGAAGATTTACACTAAAGAAAACAAGGACAATCGTTGTTATCCTGGAAATAAGTTTTAAAGATGATTGCATTGAGGTTTGGTTTAAATAATCGCTTAAAGATAATAAATCTTTTGGTGAGCATTTTAAAACCTTATTTGCCTTTTTCCAATTTGTAATCCTTATGTACGATTAAGAAACTGGCTCTTTCTTCTTTCTTAAATGGATAGTCCCAATTGCCTTGATAAGTAATTTTTGTTGGCAATTTATCTTCTCCGAAATAACCCATTTCGATATTCATTTTTACATCAAAATCGAAGAGCATATTGCCATATTTCATATCTACATAACGACCAAGAATGTTGAAATTTCGCTTATCAAAAATGGTTACCAATTCTTTAATCATGATGCCATCTTTAGTCCAGCTGGATAAATCTGGCTTAACCGAAACTTTAAAACGGTAAACAGGAATAGAATCTAAGTAAGTTCCGCTGGTAAAGGCATAATCGTAATATTGGCGCATATTGGCCGAAAATATTTCAGTTTTACTCCCTATAAAAGGCACCTTAACCGGTCTTCCGGGATTAAAAATAAGTGTTTTAAGTTTGTTTTTATATCCTTCGTTGGTACCACCTTTCCCATCACTTGCTGGTGCATTTGGAATGAAATCAGTATTATAGGCATTCATAAAAATATAATCGAACATCTCTATGGTATAAAGCTGGTATTTGCCATTTTTTTTGTAAAGATTACCACTTTCTTCCTTCACCAGATATTCCATTTTGTATTGACCGGCATTACTGTGTTTTATTTTGCGGTAAATTTTTCCATCAACTTTGTTCTTTTTATCATAGCTAAAGATTCTATTTTCGGCAATAAAACTGTAGCGTTTCATATCTCTAAATGATTCGTAAAACGAGGTATCATTCACTATTCTATTGATGAAAGTTTCGATATTTAATCGTTCAGCTTTAATATTAACAACAGAATCTAAGGTGATGGTTTTAATGGTATCGGGATTAAAACGAGGTATTTCCTGAGCAAAACCACTAAAGATGAAAGCGGATAGTATTGATAGCAAAAGTATTTTTTTCATGTAAAAACGTTGTATTGAAAATGGTAGATGAAAATGTAAAATGTTGAAGTATGGTGCTTAATGTCTTAGTTAAACTGGAATTCAAGTTCCACCTTCCATACTACATTTTCCATCTTTCTTTAGTTTCCGAGCTGTTTTAGCGCAATGTAGGCCATTAATCCGGTAGAAATTTTTAGTGCATCTTCATCAATATCAAATTTTGGGGTATGCACTGAATATTGCGTGTCTTTTGCTGCATTCCCAGTACCTAATCGATAAAAACAAGCATCTGTTACTTGCGAGTAGAAAGAAAAATCTTCTGCAGCCATCCAAATATCCAGATCGATTACATTTTCCTTGCCTAAAAATTCTTCGGCAAATGATCGGGCATTAGCTGTTAATTGTTCTTCGTTAATCAAGAAAGGATAACCTTTGTGAATATCGAAATCGCAACTTCCGCCCATAGCTTCGGCTATACCTTCGGCCATTTTTTTCATGCGTTTATGTGCTTCGGCTCTCCAGTCTTCATCTAAAGTCCTGAATGTACCTTCAATCTTCACTTCGTTTGGAATGATATTGGTTGCACCGTTCGCCGTTACTTTACCAAACGATAAAACAGATGGTAAACGTGGATCGGCATTACGGGATACGATTTGCTGTAAGGCAATAATAATATGTGAAGCAATTAAAACAGGATCTATATTTTGATGCGGTTGTGCACCATGACCACCTTTCCCGGTTACTGTAACGTATAATTCATCGGTTGAGGCCATATAAATCCCTGAACGAAAACCTACTTTTCCTGATTCAATTAATGGCATTACATGCTGGCCAACAATATAATTTGGTTTTGGATTTTCGAGCACACCTTCCTTAATCATAATACTTGCACCACCTGGAAGCAACTCTTCAGCAGGCTGAAAAATCAGTTTAATTGTTCCACCAAATTCATCTCTTAATTGATTTAAAATGTATGCAGAACCTAAAAGTGAAGAAGTGTGGACATCATGACCACAAGCATGCATCACGCCGGGATTTTTGGAAACGTAGGGTTTATCATTGGCTTCTAAAATCGGCAAAGCATCCATATCAGCACGTAAAGCAATTACTTTATCAGATGGCAAATTTCCTTTGATTAGGCCTACAACACCAGTGTTTGCACAGTCGGTAAATTCTATTCCCCAACTCGCTAGTTTATCCTTTACAAATTTTGAAGTTTCGAATTCTTTAAATGATAATTCAGGATTAGCGTGAATATGTTGACGGTAGCCTACTACATCGTTAAAAATAGTAGCAGCCAGTTCTTGAATTTTATCTTTGATCATCGGTAGTGGTCGTATCTAGTTGTGGAGCATTAATTTTCTCCCTAAAAATAAATAACGTTGGAAAAGCCGAACGAATCTCATTCATTAAACGTTGTGCTTCCAAACGTGTTCTGAAATCGCCAACTCTAATGTAATAGTTTGGCTCTTTGTATATAAGGTAGGTATTAAATTTTGGATAAAGACTTTTGAATCGGGCTTGTTGATTAAACACTTCTCTACGATCGGAACCATAAAAAACCTGAACCCGATAGCCATAAGACGAAACGATGGGCTTGCCTATTTTAACTTCTCCTGGTGCCTTGTAAACCTCAGAACGTTTTGCAATTAAGCTATCTATTAATGGATCCTTTATAACTATCACTTCTCCTCTTTGCGCAAAAGATGCTTTAAACAGTAAAAAGCTTGATATAAAAGTTATTGTTATTTTCATTTGTAATTAACCAAGAGCATTCCAAATTGTTTAGAAAGGAAGAATGCCGAATTCTTCGCAAAAATCGGCATTCTTTATGGGTTGTGCAAATGGTAGATTACCAATCTTTTGCCATTAGTTATATTTATAAAAAGCGAAGTCCTTTAAAATCTGCTTATGGTGTTGAAATCTTTAATACTAAATTAATTGGTTTTCTTTGGATCTAATTTAAACTCATAAACCTTCGGATCATATTTCATCATGGCACCAGTTGCTGCATCAATTGGAAATCCCAGCAATCCAATAATATTCAATACACTTACCGGATTAAATGTGGTAGTAGGCTGAAATGTTTTGGCCTCATAACCGAGTAATTTAAGGCTTACAGTTTGCCCTGTAAATCCTTTTTTTAAGGTAACATCCATCGGTGTAACTCCAACCTTAATTCCATCTACCTCAATATCAGCCGCAGGAGGATCGGTTTTAATGTTCACTGTTTGTTTTGTGCCCGTGAAAATAGTGGCGCAGCTCGAAAGCATCAACGTTGCCGAAATCGCAACAATGTTAAAAATTCTGTTCATTTGTGTGTTTTTATTTGTGTGTTTTTAAATATAGGTTTAATCCTAAAAATTATAAACTAAGCGGTACAAAAAAAGCCTTAACATTTGTCAAGGCTTTGATAATCTGTTTATTAAATTTTTATTACAAATTCGCTCCGTGGCAGTTTTTAAATTTCTTACCACTTCCGCATGGACAAGGCTCGTTACGGCCAACAGTTGCTTCCTTACGAATAGGTTGTTGAGGAACCGCCTCACGTGTATCGCCAAATTCGACACCGGGTTGCTCTGTTCCAAACTCTTGTTTTGTAGTTTGCAATTTAGGCTGTTTTACCGGCGCTGGTGCCTCTTTTATCTCTTCAGCTTCTTGCTGAACAGGAATTCCACCTTTGTATAAGAAACTAACTACTTCTTTATTCACTGCAGTAAGCATGTTTTTGAATAAATTAAAAGCTTCCATTTTATAAATCACCAATGGATCTTTTTGCTCATAAACTGCATTTTGAACAGACTGTTTTAAGTCATCCATTTCACGTAAATGCTCTTTCCAGCTATCATCAATTAAGGCAAGAACAATGGTTTTCTCGAATGAACGAACCACTTCTTTTCCTTTGTTATCAATGGCTTTCTTCAAATCTACAGCCACCTGAATGCCACGAATGCCATCAGTAAAAGGTACTACAATTTGTTCAATGTGCTCGCCTCTTTCTTCGTAAACCTGGGTTAAAACCGGTAACGATTGTTGAATAATGGCTTCTGATTTACGGGCATAAAATGTTTCTGCTTCTTCAAATAACCTTTCTGTTAATTGAGCCGCATTAGTTGAAGCAAAATCTTTCTCAGTAATTGTGGTATCTAAAGAGAAGTTTTTAATTACTTCCAATTTGAATCCATCGAAATTTGCCTCTTGTTTGTATTCATTTACAATATCTTCGGCAACATCATAAACCATGTTATTCATGTCTACATCCAAACGCTCACCGAACAAGGCATTTTTACGTTTAGCGTAAATTACAGTGCGTTGTGAGTTCATCACATCATCGTACTCCAATAAACGTTTACGGATACCAAAATTGTTTTCTTCTACTTTCTTCTGAGCACGTTCAATTGATTTGGTAATCATAGAGTGTTGAATCACTTCTCCATCTTCGATTCCCATACGCACCATAATGCTTGAGATTCTTTCAGAACCAAATAATCGCATTAAGTTATCTTCCAATGAAACGAAGAATTGAGACGAACCCGGATCTCCCTGACGACCAGCACGACCACGTAACTGTCTATCTACACGACGAGATTCGTGACGCTCTGTACCAACGATAGCCAAACCGCCTGCATCTTTAACACCAGCACCTAATTTAATATCCGTACCACGACCAGCCATGTTGGTGGCGATGGTAACTGTACCTGCCTGACCAGCTTCAGCAACAATATCTGCCTCTTTTTGGTGCATTTTGGCGTTCAATACATTGTGTTTAATTCCACGAAGTTTAAGCATACGGCTTAATAACTCTGAAATCTCAACCGAAGTTGTACCCACTAAAACAGGTCTTCCTGCTTCCGTTAATTTTACAATTTCGTCAGCAACGGCGTTGTATTTTTCACGCACCGTACGGTAAACGTAATCCTGTTGATCTGACCTTGAAATGTTTCTGTTGGTTGGAATTTCAACCACATCCAATTTATAGATCGACCAGAATTCGCCCGCTTCAGTTGTTGCAGTACCCGTCATACCGCAAAGTTTGTGGTACATACGGAAGTAATTTTGCAACGTTACCGTAGCATAGGTTTGCGTAGCATCCTCAACTTTAACGTTTTCCTTTGCTTCAATCGCCTGGTGTAATCCGTCAGAATAACGACGACCATCCATAATACGACCGGTTTGCTCATCAACAATTTTAATCTTTCCTTCGTCGATGATGTACTCAACATCAATTTCGAACAAAGTATAAGCTTTTAATAATTGATTAACGGAGTGAATACGTTCTGCTTTAACAGAATAATCACGCATTAAAGCGTCTTTTTGAACCACTTTATCCTCTAGTGGCATGTTAGATTTTTCCAAATCTGCCACTTCAGTACCTACATCAGGCAATACGAAGAAATTAGGGTCTTCTCCAGATTGCGTAATCAATTCAATACCTTTTTCGGTTAATTCAACCTGGTTGTTTTTCTCATCAATGTAGAAATACAATTCAGAATCTACCTTAGGCATGTTTTTAGATTGATCGGCCATGTAGTAGTTTTCTGTTTTTAACAGCAAACCACGAACACCGCTTTCACTTAAAAATTTGATCAGGGCTTTATTTTTTGGTAAACCACGATAAGCACGTAATAATGCTAAACCACCTTCACCTTCTTCTGTACCACTATTACCAGCATTGATTAATTTTTTAGCTTCGTTTAAAGCTGAAGATACATAAGCTTTCTGAGCATTAACCAAACGTTCGATGCGAGGTTTTAATTCATAAAATTCATGCTCATCACCACGTGGAATCGGACCTGAAATAATTAATGGTGTACGGGCATCATCAATTAATACTGAATCGACCTCATCAACCATGGCAAAGTGTAATTTGCGCTGCACCAATTGATCTGGTGTTTGCGACATATTGTCACGCAGGTAATCGAAACCGAACTCATTGTTTGTTCCGTAAGTGATATCCGCAGCATAAGCTCTTCTTCTTTCTTCAGAGTTCGGCTCATGTTTATCGATACAATCTACACTAATTCCATGGAATTCGAACAATGGACCGTTCCATTCACTATCACGACGGGCAAGGTAATCATTCACCGTAACGATGTGAACACCTTGACCTGCAAGTGCATTTAAATAAGCAGGCAAAGTAGAAACTAAAGTTTTACCCTCACCTGTAGCCATTTCGGCAATTTTACCACTGTGTAAAACGATACCACCGATTAACTGAACATCGTAATGAACCATATTCCAAACCACTTCAGTACCAGCGGCATCCCAACGGTTTGCCCATTGTGCCTTATCGCCAACAATTTTTACATTGCTTTTACGAGCAGCATAATCTCTATCAAATTGTGTTGCAGTAACTTCTAAATAATCGTTTTCACTTAAACGACGGGAAGTTTCTTTAACAACAGCAAATGCTTCAGGAAGAATTTCCAAAAGCACTTTTTCCAATTCAGCGTCACGCTCTTTTCCTAAAGCATCAACCTGATCGTAAATGGCCGTTTTTTGGTGAAGATCTAAATCTTCACTTTCAGCTTCTGTTTTTAATGCGGCAATTTTGCCATCAATTTCTGTTAAAAATTCAGCAATGCGCTCTTTAAACTGAAGGGTTTTACCACGTAATTCATCATGGCTAAGCACTGAAAGTTTAGTGTATTGTTCGTTAATGGCAACAACCAGCGGCTGAATTGTTTTTATATCTCTTTCTGATTTACTTCCGAAAATCTTCGCTAAAAATCCTAACATTATATTTTATTGTATTTATTATTTAAAAAAGGTGTATTGCAACAACCAAAACATTGGCTTGTAATAAGTCAATTTGGCTGTTGATCATTTAAATGGGAATAAAAATCTTATAACAAGATTTATAAATTTGAACTAAGGACTGTTGTTCTTTGGTTTCTTACGGATGGTTAAATCAGCAATTAACTGATTTACGTTGACATATTTTGCCTCTTTAAGTTGAAATTGAGTTCCAATTAAAGCTAAACTGGTATACGATAATAAGTATGGATTGCGTTCTTCGTTAAGCTGATCAGCAGCTTTCCTTGTGGCATTAATACTGATATTGTGCTCATTACAATATTCATTTAATATTCTTAACCCTTCAACACGCTCGGCTTTTGCCAAATGCGTTAAGCTAAAAAATACTAGAGATATTGTAACGAGGTGTTTCATTAATTTGCGGCAAAGCTATGTTTAATCTTTTATAAAAAGAAATTACACCTCCTCAAAAAGTGTACCTCAAAGTTTTAATGTCAGGCTAACCTTATTATTAATTGCATATAGGTGTAGAATAATCAGATTAATTTATTTAACGATACAAAACTGCCTTACATCGTCACATAGCTGTTACTTATTGCTTTGCTTATTACTTTTAATTAACGAAGCAAAACAGTGTAATCATGGAAAGAAAAAATTTCATCAGGAGTTTAATGATTGGGGCAATCTCCATTCCTGTTATTATCGAAGCCTGCAAAAAAAGTGGAGTAACCGATGATTCAGTATCTGGATCTGGCACAGCCGGCTCTACAACCAGCACCAATGGAACCTGTACGGTTGCACCAACTGAAACAGAGGGTCCGTTCCCAACAAAAAGTCCATCATCTTATGTTCGAAGCGATATTACCGATGGGCGGACAGGATATAAATTAGCGGCCAAAATTACAATAGGCAATATAAATAACAGCTGTGCGGCATTGGCAGGCGCAATTGTTGATATCTGGCACTGCGATGCTGATGGTAATTATTCGGAATATGGTGGCAGCGGAATGCAATCTACCAATTACCAGTCTGTTCACTTTTTACGTGGCCGCCAAATTACCGATGCAAATGGTTTGGTAACCTTTACTTCAATTTTCCCAGGTTGGTATAGCGGAAGAGCAACGCATATCCATGTGCATGTGTACAGCGCCAGCGGAACTTCATTAAGTGTAACGCAAATTGCTTTCCCTGAAGGATCAGGAAGTTCGGTTGCGCTTGTTAACGGATACAGCAAAGGCTTGAATGGTTATACCTATAACAATGCCGACAATGTTTTTAGCGATGATAAAACTGGTATTGAGATTGCAGCTGTTTCAGGAACGTTGGCAGCAGGTTTCGACCTTACTTTTAAAGTGAATGTAAGAGCATAAATGATAATCTATTTTTTATTTTATCCAAGACGTTAGGAAATACTAGCGTCTTTTTTAATTTTATACCATGCCGAAGAAAGTAATTACGATATGCTACCGAAAAATAATTGATGATTCAAATTTAAATTATTGGGATAAGTTTGTTCATGAAGACAGCTTTTTGGAATTTAAAATGCAGTCTCAATTTTACAACCAAGAAGAAAAGTACACTACTTTTGCAGAAATTATGTTGAATGTACCTGATGCAGACAAATTGCATTTTTTAGTAAGCGCCGCTATTACAGGTTACTTGCGGCAGCTTAACGGCATTATTCCTGACATTTTGGATAATCTCGGAAGGCGCTTTCTTACCTTCGAAAACTTTAAATTCGAAATTATCAATTCCGACATCAATAACATCGAGAAGCATAAAATTGCCATCAACTTTTTTTCAAAACCAATGATTTGGCATGATAGCATCAATGATTTTTTATTGGTTTCGCAACAACACGAAGTTGATGAAGATGAAGTTTTCACCAATTTATTTCAGTTACCACCTTTTGTAAGTATCCATTCAATTAAAAAATCGACCTAAAATGGATTTAACACCTGGAAAAATATTTTTGGCAGATCAACGTGGATTAGCAGAAACTGCTACATTAAGACGTTACAGCACCTTTAACTTCGAGAAATATAACAGCGAGCACAAACAGCCATCAGGAGAATTATTTCTTTGTAATGATGAATCCATCGCTGGAGGAAAATTGATATTTTTTCTATCAAAGGCCGATTCTTACCAAATATTTTTCCCTGTTACCGGAGGTTTGGATATTGTTCAAGGGGGAAAGGAATTCGCTGTTGATACAGGGAAAATACAAGTGCTTAACTTAGGTAAAGGTGAAGTTTTAGAAATTAGTAATCCTTACCCAAATGATGTAATTAACTACATTCAAATTGGAATTACTACCGATATGTTTTTGCTTAGGGCAAGTGAAATGCTTTTCAATTTTAATTTTGAAAATAATCAAAACCAATTAATTGAAATTATTTCAAATCCTAAACTGCCATTTAAATTAAGCGCAGGTATTTTCGCTGGTCGCGGGGAGGCAATCTATACCATGAAAAACCCCGATTTGAAGTTCTTTTGTTTTGTTATCGATGGCGCCTTTGAGGTTGAGGGAAGATTGTTGCATGCTCGGGATGGATTGGCGTTATGGGATTTAGAAAAAGTTGAAATCGAGGCTTTGAGTAACAACGCGATTATTTTGGTATTGGAACATTTTTAATTTTTCAAAGCCGCTTCTTGGTTAAAGACTTACCATTATTAACATATTACAACAAAGTCGCATTGCTATTAATACGCTTGTTAGAAACGAGCGTAAGCGTGAAAAGATTGCAAGCAAGCAAATTTTGCAAAAGATTTCCTTGGCGTTGACTTCAGTCAATAGAAGGATAAACAGTTTAATGCACTGGGTTTTGCCTTAGGGATTGTAAGGGTTCAGTACCAATTTTTCATTGGTACAGCAGCGAAGCGAAGCCCTGAAAAGCCCGACCCTTTCCCGATTTTTCATCGGGATTAGGGGAACGCCCAAATTACTTGGCAATTTTTAGCTGGTAGTTTGCATTTTTAACTTTTCACTTTAAACTTTTAACTTTTAACTTCCATCTCTACCCAAATATGACATCACGCTTAAATTAATGCAAATCGAAACTTTTATCTTCGATAAATCGTTAATACAAGCACATGAGAGGTTTTCGTTTTTCTGATTATAAGCCTGGCGATACGCCAAAGGGTGGGTTTGATGAGTTGCTTAAGTTATTTAGCGAATTGCTAAATTATACAGCAGGAGATGCGGCAGAGGCATTAAGTTGGTTAAACGAGCTCGACAAACAATATAAATTAACCAATAATGATTACGGCATTGGAAATTTTATCGATGACCTGAAAGATAAGGGTTACCTGACTGAAGATAATCAATCGGGAGAATTTAAAATTACGGCCAAAACTGAACAAACCATTCGTAAATCGGCTTTGGATGAAATTTTCGGGAAGCTGAAAAAATCAGGACGCGGAAATCATAACAGCAATCAATCGGGCATTGGCGAAGAGAAAAATGCTGATCGTAGGGAATATAATTTCGGCGATAGCCTGGATCAGATCGACATGACGGCATCCATTCAAAATGCACAGATTAATCATGGCATTAATGATTTTACGTTAACAGATAGAGATTTGGAAGTGGAAGAAAAGGATTTTAAAACCTTAACTTCAACTGTACTGATGATTGATATTTCGCACTCGATGATTCTATATGGCGAAGACCGAATTACTCCTGCCAAAAAAGTGGCAATGGCATTAGCAGAACTTATTAAAACAAAATATCCTAAAGATACTTTAGACATTGTGGTGTTTGGAAATGATGCCTGGCCGATTACCGTGAAAGATTTGCCGTATTTGCAAGTTGGCCCGTACCATACCAATACGTTTGCTGGCCTGGAGTTGGCTACGGATCTGCTTCGTCGCCGCAAAACGCATAACAAGCAGATTTTTATGATTACAGATGGAAAACCAACCTGTTTGAAAGAAAATGGCAAGTATTACAAAAACAGTATGGGTTTGGATAGAAAGGTGATTAACAAAACCTTAAATATGGCCGCTCAATGCAAGCGGTTAAAAATCCCCATTACTACATTTATGATTGCCAAAGATCCTTACCTGCAACAATTTGTTCGTCAGTTTACAGAAATAAATGGCGGAAGGGCTTTTTACAGCTCACTAAATGGATTGGGTGAATACATTTTTGAAGATTACATTAAAAATAGAAGAAAAACGGTTAAATAAGTTAAAGGTTGAAAGTTAAAAGTTTTAGGTTTAAGCGTCTAGCCTTTTAACCCATAACCTGCAACTCATAACACAGTTAAAGGTTGAAAGTTAAAAGTTTTAGATTTAAACGTCTAGCCTTTTAACCCATAACCTATAACTCACAACACAGTTAAAGGTTGAAAGTTAAAAGTTTTAGATTTAAACGTCTAGCCTTTTAACCCATAACCTGTAACTCATAACAAAGATATATGCAAAACACAACTTTAGGCCAATTAAAGGCAACAAATTATAAATCAAGATCAGTTAAAGAAGAATTAAGAGAAAACCTGATCAAAGTTCTTCGAGATAAAAAAACTGAATTTGAAGGAATTATAGGTTACGATGAAACCGTTATTCCAGAGTTGCAGACGGCAATTCTCTCTCGCCACAACATCTTACTTTTAGGTTTACGTGGCCAGGCGAAGACAAGGATTGCCCGTTTAATGGTTAATCTTTTGGATGAATATGTGCCTTATGTTGCTGGTAGTGAAATTTTCGATGACCCATTAAACCCCATTTCATGGTATGCCAAACATGAAATTGCGACCAAGGGCGATGATACCGAAATTGCCTGGTTACATCGCAGCGAACGTTACACCGAAAAGTTGGCTACGCCAGATGTTACCGTTGCCGATTTAATTGGCGATGTTGACCCGATTAAAGCCGCCACATTAAAGTTAACCTATAATGATGAGCGTGTAATTCACTTCGGATTGATTCCCAGGGCACACCGCAGCATTTTCGTGATCAACGAATTGCCCGATTTGCAAGCCCGTATTCAGGTGGCTTTGTTTAATATGTTACAGGAAAAAGACATTCAAATTCGTGGTTTCAAATTACGCTTGCCTTTAGATATTCAGTTTGTATTTACCGCAAATCCGGAAGATTACACTAATCGTGGTAGCATTGTTACGCCATTGAAAGATAGGATCGAAAGTCAGATTTTAACACATTATCCAAAAAGCATTGAAATCTCCCGCAAAATTACTTTCCAGGAAGCGAAGCTAACGGCAGAGCAAAAAGAAAATATCGAGGCCGATGGCTTAGTTAAAGATTTGGTTGAACAAATTGCTTTTGAAGCACGTAAAAGTGAATATATCGATCAAAAATCAGGTGTTTCGGCAAGGTTAACCATTTCAGCTTTTGAAAATTTAATCAGTACCGCTGAACGTAGAATGTTAATTTCAGGTGAGAAAAGTACAGTTGTGAGGCTGGCAGATTTAGCTGGCATTATTCCAGCGATAACAGGAAAAATTGAGTTGGTATACGAGGGTGAACTGGAAGGTCCGGCGCATGTTGCCACAACTTTAATCGGCAAAGCTGTTAAAACTTTATTTGCCCGTTATTTTCCCGATCCTGAAAAAGCGAAGAAAACGAAAACGGCTAATCCATACACTGAAATTACCGAATGGTTTACCGAAGGAAATAATTTAGATGTTACCGATACTTTAACAAATTCACAATATAAAAAAGCGTTGATGTCAGTACCAAGTCTTTACGATTTGGTTAAGAAATTCCATCCAAAATTGAGTGAAAACCAGACTTTACTTTTAATGGAATTCGTTTTGCATGGTTTAGCTGAATATTCGCAATTGAGCAAAAACTTTTTAAATGGTGGTTTCGGATTTTCTGATATGTTTGGCAGTTTATTCAATGCCGAATTTGATGAGGAAGAAGATGAAGACGATTTTAGATAGAAATTAAATTATACATTTTACTAGCTTTGATATTTCTTTCTAACAGGAGAGAAATATCAAAGCTTTTTTATTTTAAAATAAACCTTTAAATGGGAAGATTACCTTTCATTATTGCAGCCTGCATACTCATTACCGCCTTCGATATTTATTGCTTCAATGCCTTGATGGCCGTATTTAAAAACTGGAAACCGCGAACCAAAAAAATCTTCGGGATTTTATACTGGACGTTCAGTGTGCTTTTAATTGTTGGCATTTTTGCAGGTATCTACCTTAATCTTTTCCTAACTCTCCGGGCCATTATACTCGTGGCTTTCTTTTTAACCGTTGCCTGCAAAATGGCTATGCTTCCTTTTTTGGTGATAGATGATTTACGCAGATTATTTATCAGGCTTTTTAAGAAGAAAGAAGTGGTCAAGGATCAGCCCATCAGTGAGGCAGAACCAATATCCCGTTCAGAATTTTTGGTGAAAGCTGGTTTAGTGGCGGCGGCAGTTCCTTTAACTTCTTTGAGTTGGGGCATCATTTCCGGGGCTTACGATTACCAAGTAAGAAAAGTGAATTTGATTCTTCCAAATCTTCCAAAAGCTTTTGACGGGATAACCATGGCACAAATTTCAGATATTCATTCGGGGAGTTTTTATAATAAAACGGCTGTTAAGGGTGGTGTTGAAATGCTGATGGCGCAAAAACCAGATTTTGTTTTCTTCACCGGCGATTTAGTGAACAACCTTACCAACGAAGTTAGAGATTATCAGGATATTTTCTCGAAAGTAAAAGCACCATTGGGCGTTTATTCCTCACTAGGAAACCACGATTATGGTGATTATTATTTTGGGAAAGAATCATCACCTGCTAAGGTTAAAAACCTAAAAGATATGGTTGATGTGCACAAAATAATGGGTTATGACCTATTGATGAATGAAAACCGCAGATTGAAAGTAGACGGAGAAGAAATCGGCATTTTAGGCATTGAAAACTGGGGCATGGGCCGCTTTCCAAAATATGGCAAGATGGAATTGGCAGTGAAAGATACGGATGATTTACCTGTTAAACTCTTATTAAGTCACGATCCATCGCATTGGCGTGGCGAGGTTTTAGAAAAATATCCGCAAATCGATGCCATGTTTAGTGGCCATACACATGGAATGCAGTTTGGGGTTCGCTTAAAAGAATATCAATGGAGCCCGGTACAATATATTTACAAAGAGTGGGCAGGCTTATACCAGGAACAGAAACAACAGCTTTACGTAAACGTTGGTTATGGTTTCTTAGGTTACCCAGGACGGGTTGGAGTTTTGCCAGAGATTACAGTTTTTACCTTGAAGAGAGGATAGAAAATGAGTGAATGATTGAATGAGTGAGTTATCTGCCAACACAAAAAACATTCAATCATTCAATCATTCACTTAATAATTTTTCAACCCGCATTAAAACGATACCCTACTCCTCTAACAGTTTGCAATAACTGCGGATTATCAGGATTTAACTCAATCTTTTTACGTAAACGAACGATGTGCATGTCTAATGTACGTGTGTTCACATCAGAATTATAACCCCAAACCACCAACATCAATTCATCACGATTGATCACTTTACCCGGATTACGCAAGAAATAAAGCAAAATACGGTTTTCTAAAATCGTAAGCTCAATTTTCTTTCCATCTCTGAATAAAGTATGAATATTCGGATGGTGTTCCATATTACCAAAACGATGGATTTCGGCAGTATCTTTATTTACAATAAACTTTACTTTGCTTTCCAGCATCGCCACCAAAACATCCATGTTAAAAGGTTTTGTAATATAGTCTGATGCACCAAAATTATAAGCATCAATTTTATCTACATCCTGTGCCTTTGCTGTCATCATAATGATCAGGTTTTCAAAACCCTGTTTGCGTACGTGCTCGCAAACCTCTGCACCCTGCTTCCCTGGCATCATCCAGTCTAGTAACACAATATCAGGTTGATCAGCTAAAATCATTCGCTCGCCCGATTCTCCATCGTTGGCTTCCAACACATTATAGCCTTCTGTTTTTAATCGGTGTGCTACCAAAAAGCGAAGATTTTCATCATCTTCAACAATTAATATTTTTACTTCTTTAGACATTATTTGTGTATTTATGTTGTAAAGTTCGAAGGTTGAAATGTTAAAAGTTGTTCAAATACACAACAATCGAACTTTATAGTATTTAATTCTAATTATTCAATTAAAAGTAGCACAAAACTTTTTACTTTTCACTTCCTACTTTTTAACTATTATAAGGCAGCACAATTTTAAATTCCGTGCCGTTGCCTACTTTGCTTTTTACCGAGATTTCTCCCTGCATAAAGTTAACCAGTTCTTTGCAGAAAGCCAAACCTAAGCCTACACTCCCCATCTGGTTATATTCATTCTGTATCCTGAAGAATTTTTTAAAGATATTATTTAATTCCGACGATGGTATTCCAATGCCTTTATCTGCAAAACGAAAAACCAAAACCCCTTTAATTAATTTCGCACTGATATGCAATTTTTTATTAGCAGGTTTTGAGTATTTGTAAGCATTTTCAGCCAGGTTATCAAACAAGCTACCAAGTAACACTGGATCGGTAATAAAGGTTTTAAAACCGAGCACCTCATAAGTGATCTTAAAATCTGGATGTTTTAGAGTGTGCGATTCAATTGTACTTTCTATAAAATCTTCAATATTTACCTGCTCCTGATTTAACTTTATCGCCTTATTTTCAATTTGCGTAAAGGCCAGCAATTTGTTCATTAAACCGTTCAATTTATCGGCTTCTTCATCTAAAATTTTGCCATAAAGTTGCTGTTCTTTTTGACTTAATGCTGTTGCGCTTTTAATATTGTTTCCTGCAATTTTAATCACACTAACAGGCGTTTTAAACTCATGGGTAAGGTTATTTACAAAATCGTATTGCAGCTTAAACATTTTGCTATTGATGTTTAGGTTTCGGTAAATTAAAAAGGCCACCAATAATAACACACCATATACCAGTAAAAGCACCAAGGCAATAGGCATGAAATAGATAAATATTTCTTTTTTGATGTATGATTTTGAGGAAGTAAAATACAATTTGAAATCAGAAAATGCGCCTGGCAAGGCAATTTCAGTGGTCATGTTTTCATCCGATGTATCAATCGGATCGTAGGTTAGTGGCTCTACTTCAATTTTTTGGTATAACAGCGGGCGTGTGTTGATCACCTTAATTTTATTCGGATCGAGTTGAAACACGAGCATATCCTGCTGATAAACCGGTAACGGATCGAGCTTACGTCTCATCATATCCTTATAAATCTTCAAGTCTTCTCTTCGCGGAATATTGAGATAGGTGATTTTATTGGATTTAACCACCGAAAAATTGGTAAAAAGTTCTTCCTGTGTAGGTACTGCAGCGGTATCCAACTGATCGACAAAGGTGACTAATTTATAAGCCATGGCATTAAAATCATCTCCTACTTTGAATGATCTGGTATCATATTCGGAAAATAACTTTACCGAATCAGGATCGACAGTTTTGCCGAACTGGAGGATGGATTTGGGCCCAATGGATAAATTACCGACATTCATACCATCCTTTACTGCAATGTTTTTTACCTCGGTATCGTAAAAAGTAACTTTGGAAATGAATGGGTATTTGATGGTAACCGTATCTACAAATTTGGCCGCCGTAGCCGAATCCAAAAAGCCATTGTAATAAGAAATTTCAGGCATTTTGTTCTGAAAAAAGTCGTTGTAAGATTTAATGCTTTGCTCTAAAACATTTACTTTTTCTGATACAAATTCATTCTCGATAGATTTTTTACTGAAGTTAAATGCTAAAAATAACGATAGAATAAATAGAATGGAAATGAGTACAATAAAGGTAACGCCAAGCGAGAAATTCTTCCGATAACCACTTTTTTTGTCTAGAGCCATAATTTATTTCTTGCTCAGATTGGTTTTTAAAAATTCTTCCAATGCTTTATACAATGCTGCTCTGCCTTGTTGGCGCAACACCGGGTTTGGTCCTTCTTCTTTTTCTATATAAGTTACCGGAACATTTCTTTTTTTCAATTCCTTAATAAACTGCACACCTTCAGCTACGTTTACACGTGGATCTTTAGGATTTTGAGCGATAAAAAGCGGCGCTTTAAAACGATCGGCATGGAAAACTGGTGAAGCAAAACGCATATAATCAGTATCGGTTACCGGGTTGCCAATAATTTCATAATACATCTGTAGGTTCGATTTTAAGAACGGAGGAATGGTTTTCAGGTAACTGAATAAATTAATTACTCCAGAATTTGATCCGCCGCAACTATAAAGATCGGGATTTTTATACAAACAATTTAATGCAATGTAACCACCGAAACCATTGCCATAAATGGCCACTTTTTTGGGATTTGCAATTTGTTGTTTAACCAGCCACCTCACTCCATCGTTTACATCTTCTTGAATTTTATCGCTCCATTGTTTAAAACCAGCAGCATAAAATGATTTTCCATACCCTGTAGATCCTCTGTAGTTTACTTGTAAAACAGCATAACCACGACTAGCCAAAAACTGAACTTCGGCATTATAACCCCAACTATTTCTTCCACCCGGACCATTATGTGGCAGTACAACAACAGGCAAATTTGTTGCTTTTTTGTTTCTTGGTAATGTTAAATATCCATTAATGGTTAAACTATCTTGACTTTTAAAGCTTATCGGCTTCATATCACTCATCATATCTTCCTTAATTGATGAATTGATATCAGTCAGCTTTTTCAATTTATTTTCACTTGCCGTGTACAAGTAGTACGAACCTGGATTTTTATCGGTAAAAGTTCTGATCACAAAAACCTTTTCCATCTTGTCTTTATCCATTATTCGCCATTCAGAACCTGGCAACAACAAGTCGATCTTACTATAAATATCCCTAGAATTATTATCCAAATAGAACTTTTCCTTTTTCCAGGTTTCGCAGGTAACAAACAACATTTTCTTCTGTGCTTTGGAGTATCTGGCATCCACAACATTTAAAGTATCATTTGCAAAAAGCACTTTTTTCTCCTTTCCTGTTTTTAAATCGAGAGATACCAAAGCATTTTTATCTCTATTTACACTCGATATTGCATAGAGTACATTCGTTTCTTGCTCAGAAAAAGCAACAGGCTGAAAAGTGGTTTCGAAGTTATTTGTTAATACTGGCTGAAAAGATTGATTTTCATTTTCACGGTATAATAGAGTTTCGTTAACACCATCGCTGGCAACAGCTATTTTTAAAACTCCCTTGTTGTCCGTCATCCACTCGGTAATATTTCCAGGATTTTTGGCTGCAATATCCATTTGCCCATTGCGAACATTTAACCGGTAAACATCAAAAACCGTGGAATCCCTTTTATTCGAAGCTACGATGATGTATTTATCATCAATCAATTGATCTTCTATAACTTTTAAACGCGTTTTTTCATTTGCACTTAGCTGAACCTGCTTACTCCCATCTTTATTAATGACAAAAATATCCGAACGTCGATCTTTTGATTCATCCTCGGTGTAATAAATCAATTCGTTATTGCTGGTCCAAAAATGGAAGCTAATGGTTTTTTCAGTTAAGTGAGTAAGCTGAACGCTATTTCCGGTAGCTAAATTTTCAACAAAAAGATCTAGTTTTTTATCTTGAAGTTTCAGGTAAGATAAGCTTTTGCCATCAGGCGAAATGTGATAGTAAGCTTTATCAAATGTTTTGAAAAAATCATCTACAGGTATAGTTTCTCCTTTTTGCGGATTTTTACATCCCCAAATTGAAGCCACTAGAACAAATAAAATAATTCTCTTTAACATAAATAAATTCCTCACGGGATGGCAAAAATAATCATCCCTATTAGTTAACTACGCTTTACCCCAACAATGTTACTTATCAAAATAATTTACCAACGGGCTCAATTTAGTATTTAATAAATAGAGACAAAATAAAAAGCAGGTAACATTATTATTGGAATTTATCTGTATCAGTATTGCTTTAAACTAAATCCATTTAGCTAACATTTGCGTCTTAGGTTTTTCGCTTTCAGCGTTTTTAATTACATTTAAATATTCTACTTAGCATAATGAGAAAACTAATCGTATCTGTATTATTTCTGTTGACTTTGAGTGCGAATGCGCAAATTTTACGCTCAAGGCCAAGCATTGTTGCTGATGATACACCATTGATTATTCAATATTATCGAGATGGAGAATATGAAAAAGCGGTTGTTTTACTAGAAAAGATTTTCACTAGTCCGAACAATGAGGGGTATTTTGATATCTATTTTAATTCGTTACTCAAACTAAAACGATACGATGTTGCCGAAAAAGCAGTAAAAAAGCTGATTAAGCAAAACCCTGAAAATGATGCTTACCCTATTGCACTCGGAAAACTCTACCAGGAGAAAGGTGATGTGCAGACAGGCAATAAAATCTTTAACGAAGTGATTAACAAGCTGCCAAAAGATGAGTTCAAAATCCGCAGTTTGGCTAATAATTTTTACCGGTTTGAAAATTATGATTTTGCTGTTCAAACTTTTAAGCAAGGACGAAAAATACTGGGTAATGATGATTTGTTTGTTTACGAGCTTTTAAATATTTATCGATTTAAAAAAGACAAACCTAATTTGATGCAGGAATATTTGGATGCATTGGCAACTATTCCGCAGCTCTTGCCACAGGCCCAGGCCATTTTACCAATCATTTTTGACGATAAGACTGATTATCAAACCTTTCAGATAGGAATTCTTAGAAAAATCCAAAAATTTCCAGATGCTGAAATATACATACAGCTGCTTACCTGGAATTATATTCAGCAACAAGAATTCGATATGGCTTTGCGCCAATTAATTGCTTTTGATAAACGTACTAAAGCGGATGGAGGTACGCTGTTTAATGCGATTTACACATTTGTAGACAATAACGCATACGAAACTGCGATTAAAGCTTACGAGTATCTCTTAACCAAAGGAAAGGAAAACCAATATTATTTACCTTCGAAAATTGAGATGCTGAATACAAAATATAATATTCAAACAACTGGAAAACCAACTTTGGCTGAACTTAATTTATTGGCCAAAGATTATCAGAGTTTATTGGATGAGAATGGTAAAAACAAAAATACTTTATTTGCGATCAAAAAACTGGCAAACCTGCAAGCCTATTATTTAAATCAGTCAGATAAAGCAGAAAAAGGTTTGGAAGATGCTTTGCAAATGCCTGGTTTAAATGGTCAGGATATTGGTCAATTGAAATTAGATTTAGGCGATATTTACATTATAACCAACCAACCTTGGGAAGCCTTTTTGGTTTATGAGCAAGTGAGCAAACAATTTGAAGGTCAACCTATTGGCAATGAAGCTCGCTTTCGCAGTGCAAAACTTTCATTTTATCAGGGTAATTTCGAATATAGCAATGGCCAATGCTTAGTGTTAAAATCGGCTACTTCACAATTAATTGCAAACGATGCCTTGAATTTGAGCTTGCTCATTACAGATAATATCCAAACACCTACCGATAGCAATGCGCTAAAAATGTATTCCGATGCCGAAATGCTGATTTTTAGAAATTTACCTGCCAGAGCAATTCAAAAATTGGATAGCATAGCAATCGCTTTTCCTCAAAATGGCCTGGCCGATGCGGTAATGATGACCAAAGCGAAGATCTTAATTAAATCCAACGATTTTCAAAAAGCAGCAGAAATACTCAAAAAAGTAACAGAAGATTATAAAGATGGCATTTGGACAGACGATGCTTTGTTTACGCTTGGCGATTTATATGAGAAAAAGCTGAACGATATGATGCTGGCAAAGCTGTATTTTCAGAAATTGATAACTGATTATCCGGGCAGCATGTTTAGTGCCGAAGCCCGTAAAAGGTTCAGAAATTTAAGAGGAGATGGAGTTTAGCTAAAACAAGAAAATTTACCTTATGCCTACCTTCATCAATTTTATTTAACAAAAGCTTCATTTTAGTTACCATTCAAGTTGAGGTAAAAGCGTAAATTAGCTCTGTTAATTGCTCCAAAATGATTGAAACCGATCGACTAATTTTAATACCACTTTCACACGATCAACTGCTGAAATATATCAAAGATGACCATTCTCTTGAAAAAGAATTCGGCATTTTACCCACCAAGAAAAAAATCTCAAAATCGCTGCATGATGCGCTTCAGCAAAACATTTTACCCAACGTTTGTAGCAAAGACAAAGATTTCATTTTTAATACCTTTTGGATCATTATATCAAAACCCGATAATAGGATAATTGGCGACATAAGCTTTGTTGGCGAGCCAGATTCCGATGGAGAGATTGAAATTGGTTATGGCACTTATGAGGCATTTCGGGGCAAAGGCTTTATGACAGAAGCCGTTGGAAGAATAATCGACTGGGCAAAAGAACAACCTAAAGTAAAATCGATTTTTGCAGCTACCGAAAAGAGCAACATTGCTTCTTATTCTATTCTAGAGAAAAACAATTTTATAAATATTGGAGAAGTGGATAATATGTTGAGCTGGAAAATTGAATTGAATTAATCTGCTAAATCGCTATTTCGAAAAGGCTTAAACTTATCCCCTCGTAATGTTTGGGTAAACCTTCTGATTTTTCGAGTGTAACCACGCCCACAAAATCAAAACCACAGCTTGTGTAGTAGGCCAATAGTTTTTCATTATCTGCCCAAGTATCCATGCGTATGTATTTTATTCCGTTTGCAACTGCATATTCCTTTGCCCATTTTATAATTTCTTTTACGAAAGAGAATCCTCTAAAATTTGGGTGGGTAACAATACGGTGAATGTAAATTGATTCATAATCACGATCGCCCCAAATAAGTTGATCGTTAAAGGTAACCGCGAATACACAGGCAACTTCTCCATCAACTAAAATTTTGTACTGACGATTTTCTGCAATTTCAGTTTGCACCAATTCTCTGCTGAAACCTTGCCAATGTTTGTTAAAAACCTTTTTCTGATGGGCAATCGCCATATCGTAAAAATCGAAAATAAGATCTATATCGGTTGGCTGGCTATTTATTACATTTAATTGCATGGAGCAAATATAACGAGATTGTTTTATTGCTTAGGTCATCCGATAAATATCTTCACAGCGCTATTATTCATCGGATGACAGTTTAGATTGCTTCGTAATTTGCACCGGACAAACAAAAAGCAGGGCTGGATCTCCTAATGGAATACAAGCCCTGCTTTTCTAACGGTTAAATTTTAATCTAGTAAGTCATCCGATGAATATTTACATCCTGACTATATATTTATCGGATGACTATTACTAACAAAGGATAGAAGAAACCTTAAATTATTTCTGTCTGAAATAGATTTGGATCGGCGCTCCGGAAAAATCAAAATTCTCTCTTAATTTATTCTCGATAAAGCGTTTATATGGATCTTTAATGTACTGTGGCAGGTTGCAGAAAAATGCAAACATTGGCGAAGTAGCATTAATTTGTGTGATGTATTTAATTTTAATGTGTTTACCTTTTAATGCTGGTGGTGGAAATTTCTCGATCAAAGGCAACATCACATCATTCAATTTTGATGTAGGAATTTTTTTGCTACGGTTTTTGTACACCTCTAAAGCCGCTTCAATTGCCTTAAAAATACGTTGTTTGTTCAACACCGAAGTAAATACAATCGGCACATCAGTAAACGGACGAATACGCTCATGGATTTGCTCCTCGAATGCTTTCATCGTTTGCGTATTTTTTTCAATCAAATCCCACTTGTTGATTAAGATTACAATACCTTTCTTATTTTTTTCAGCCAGATGGAAAATATTAATATCCTGACTTTCGATACCTTCAACAGCATCAATCATTAACACCACCACATCAGCTTCTTCTAAAGCCTTAATGGTACGCATTACTGAGTAAAATTCTAAATTCTCTTTTACTTTGGTTTTTTTACGTAATCCTGCAGTATCAATTAACATAAATTCATGACCAAACTGGTTATAATGAATTTTAATCGAATCGCGGGTGGTACCAGCATTTGCCGTTACAATGTTACGCTCTTTACCAATTAGGGCGTTTACCAAAGATGATTTACCCACATTTGGGCGACCAGCGATGGTAATTTTAGGCAACTGATTTTCTTCTTCAGGAATGTCTTCAAAGTTTTTTACAATCTCATCCAACAACTCTCCTGTTCCAGAACCAGTCATTGATGATAATGGATATACTTCGCCTAAACCAAAGCCATAAAATGTATGAATTTCATTATATAAAGCCGTATTGTCTACTTTATTTGCACAAACATAAACCGGCTTGTTACTTCTACGTAAAACTTGGGCAATATCATCATCCAAATCGGTAATACCTGTAGTAACATCAACCATAAATACCAAAACACTAGCTTCTTCAATGGCAATCATTACCTGCTCGCGAATGGCGGCTTCATAAACATCTTCAGAATTGGCCACGTAACCGCCAGTATCAATTACAGTGAATTGTCTGTCGGTCCATTCGCCCACGCCGTAATGTCTATCGCGGGTTACGCCGCTAATATCATCTACAATAGCCTTGCGACTTTCAGTTAATCTATTAAAAAGGGTGCTTTTGCCTACGTTTGGCCTGCCTACGATGGCGATAATGTTACTCATTTGTATTTATGATTGTAAATTTACGATTGTAGATTTTCTATCACAAACGTAAAAATTGTTAAGTCTCTTTCAATTAGCCATTGATTATCAACTACTAACCGATCGATTTCGGGCTGCAAAGGTACGGTTAATTATCGTAACCAAAGCTCTTTAAGTAATTCTTTTTACTTCTCCAATCGGGAATTACTTTAACAAACAGCTCTAAGAATACTTTTGAATCTAAAAATTTCTCCACTTCTAAACGGGCTTCAGTACCAACTTTTTTAAGCATGCTGCCACCAGTGCCAATTAAAATGTTTTTTTGCGAATCGCGTTCTACCACAATTTCTGCCATGATGCGAACCATCGAACCTTTACCATTTTTAAGTTCTTCTTCTTTAAAACTTTTAACGATAACTTCAGTGCTGTAAGGAATTTCTTTCTGATAGTTTAAGAAAATCTTTTCACGGATGATCTCCGAAACGAAGAAGCGCTCTGAGCGATCAGTTAATTCTTCCTTATCATAATATGCTGGATGCTCAGGCAATAATTGCAAAACATGATCTAAAATTCCATCTACATTGTGTTTATGTAAAGCAGAAATGGCATAAATAGAAACGGGATTTAGTTTTTCTTGCCAATAAGCGATCTTTTCATCAACCTGTTCCTGCAATGCCTTATCTATTTTATTGATGAGTACAATTGTTGGAATATCCCTATTCAGAATTTTCTCTAAAACATCATCCTCATCATGCGTTTCGTTAATATCTGTAACGAATAAAAGTACATCTGCATCAGTCAAAGATCCGTTAACAAAGCTCATCATACTCTCTTGTAAAGAGTATTTTGGCTTGATTATACCTGGAGTATCAGAAAAAACGATCTGATATTCTTCCTCATTTACGATACCTAAAATACGATGTCTTGTGGTTTGCGCTTTAGGTGTTATGATGCTAAGTCGCTCGCCAACAAGCACATTCATTAGGGTAGATTTACCTACATTTGGTTTACCTATTATACTAACAAAACCTGCTTTATGCGCCATAGAAATATTTTTTAAAAAAAATTTGCAGCACAAAGAAACGAATTATATCTTTGCATTCCAATTCGGAAACAGAGTTAAGGATTTAATTCAAGCTAAAAACGAGTTGTATTAACAATGCGGGGTGAAGACCCAATCTATCAAGTAACTTGATAAGGGTTCATAACCCGAAGATGAAATTGACAACATATAATGCGGGGTGGAGCAGTTGGTAGCTCGTCGGGCTCATAACCCGAAGGTCGCACGTTCGAGTCGTGTCCCCGCTACTATTAAAGTGATAAGTTGTAAGTAAAAAGTTTTAAGTTGATTTAACTTATAACCTTAAACGTTCAACTTTAAACTTAAAATGGCCCGTTCGTCTAGGGGTGAGGACGCCAGATTTTCATTCTGGAAACAGGGGTTCGATTCCCCTACGGGCTACGAAACCGCTTAATAAAAATTGGCGGTTTTTTTTATCAGTTTCAACACTGAAAAATTGAGGTTGGTAATACCATAAAAATACAATGTAATGCGGGGTGGAGCAGTTGGTAGCTCGTCGGGCTCATAACCCGAAGGTCGCACGTTCGAGTCGTGTCCCCGCTACTACTAGAGTGAAAAGTTGTTAGTTAAAAGTTTTAAGTTGATTTAACTTATAACCTAAAACTTTTAACTTTAAACTTAAGAAGGCCCGTTCGTCTAGGGGTGAGGACGCCAGATTTTCATTCTGGAAACAGGGGTTCGATTCCCCTACGGGCTACTAAAAAAGCGATTTGATTACTCAAATCGCTTTTTTTATTTCCAACATACACATCAAACCTTCGGATGCGCCCGATTGCCTACCGATTTATCGTAACCTTTTGAGTTATCTTTAAAATAGAATCCATAACTGATAATCAGCACCACGATTGCGATTCCTAATATTAATAATGTAGCGCTACTTTTCACTAAATTTTGTAGGCTTACTACCTCAACATTCCAAATTCTTAATCCTAATATGCCTAAAAAGGCGATAATTAGTAGAACGATAAAAATTCCAACAATTTTTTTCATAGCTGTGTATTTAAAATTTATTTAGCCATTCTGTTTTTTTCTGATCAAATTCCTGTTGCGTAATAATGCCCTCATCCAATAACAATTTCAATTGTTGAAGTTTAACTACCGGATCTGTATGTGAATTGTCTATTTGGTCGTTTCTTATCGTGTCGAAAGTTTTTCCGATTTCCATGCCTACTCCAAATTGTAATCCCGCACCTGCCAAACCGCCTTCATTACGGGCCGCATCCCTTAAAGCCCTTAACTTTTCTAGCTCTACATAAGTTAATCCCCCATCTCCAGCTGCCATGGCATCAGCGGTAATGTCTGCAATTTTCCCAATCCGTTCTTTCGTCTCTTCATCAAATACAGTTCCATTGAGCTTAAAATCGGTTAGGATGAAGCCCAAATTTGCGACTTCCACATTTATTTGATTTTTAATGTTTTGCGAAAGCAGTGGCAACTGTGCATCAATGTTTTGATACGATACGCCACCTTGTGCTAGTGAAGAAGAAATCCCTTGAGGAAAACGACTTTGAAGCATTTGCCTGGCATCAAGAACAGTATATTGATCTGCCGATCCAATTACGTTAACAAATAAATGTTTTGCATCGGCTACTCTAAACGAAAATGATCCGTTAGCGCCCAGCTCAACGGGAATTTTATAAATGGGATCTAAATACTTAATCGCTTGTGCAGTTCCCCAGCCTTGGTTTACATTTTCGGATGTACGATAGAAATATATCTTCAGTTTATGTTCACTCTCAAAAGCCGTTCGCAATTTTAACAACGTGGTAATAAATGGATGATTATCTGTTTCGATATCATAAATTCCCTCTGCTGTAATTTCATCGGTTAGCTTCCCTTCGTAAACCAATAAGGCACCCTGACCCGGCCCTACAATTAGTTTACTGGCATTTTTAAGTTCATCATTGTGAGATGGGTACTTATATACCAAAATTTCTGGGCTTTGATTATCCCACTCTATTACTTGAGATAACTGATTTTTGAAAAAATTTATAATTCCCATATTTTACCTTGTTTCAAATTCTTTAATTAATTTTCCATCCATGCCAATGGCCATGAGTAGATTATTGGCATTTACCACAAATCCTTCTTTATACCGGATACCGTTATCTAAATAATGGTTGGTAGGGAAAGTATAGTTGAATATTAGTTTACCATTTTGAGCATCAATGCATTGGATATTGGTTGGCGATTTTTCGGCAGGAGTTTTCCTGGTGGCAATTAGCACATAATCTTTATCGCTAAATAGTATTTTCGGATTAAAATATACTCTGCCGGGCGTGAGGTCGGTATAACTTCGAATTACATCCCAGAGAACGTAATTAAGTATTTTCTTATTCTTATAATTTTTCCAGCTTAAATGCACATAATAATCAGGTCCGCCCTCATTATCTTTCATGGTATATTTAAGTAATTGTATCTTTTCTTCAGGGTAATCGTCACTAAGCAACGAAAAACTAAATTGGGTTTTAAGTTTTTCATTTACTTCCTTTTTTTCAAAGGTTCGCTGAACAATGCTTATTTCGTCTTTAGTAAAAATTTTATCAATCAATGGATAATAGAAAAGGTTTATACCCTCGTTATTCATTAAATTAAAAGCTTCGCCAATGCTATCATAAGCAAATTCTGCATTTGCAATACCACTTGCCAGCACTGTATGATTTTTAAATAGGCTTTGCGTAACATCAATGGCCAAATAATTTTCTTTATCGATTTTATAGATAGTTGTTTTATTGGCTATGGCATACAAATCGCCGTTGCTTAATTTTTTCAGTTTAAAATCGTTGTTGTTAGCAATATTAAAAGTTCCGGTTTTTTGTGTTTTTAATTCTTTATGAGATAATAAATCGTAAAAAGTGATATACTCGCCGGTACCATTTTCATTATCATTACCGCTATACCTACGGGCCCCGAAAACCACTGCAATAAGTTGCTTGTTCTTATTGGCATATGCTTGAGTCGTTTCAGAATACCAATTAAACTCGGGCCTAACGTTTTCGCTGCGATTATAACTTTTTTTGCTGCTAAATAATAAAGGGAAAGCCAATGCAAATACAAAAAATGCACCCACAAGGCAACCGATAATGAGCCCGATTTTTTTACCACCTACCGGATTAAATTGTGGTGAGTTGTAATTGATGTTATGATTAATATTGATGTCATCATTATCCAAAAAATATTCGGTATTGCAACTGCTACAAATAAAATGATCAGCCTTGATTTCTGTTTTACCTATGCTTCCACAATGCGGACATTTAATTGCTTTGATGTGTTTTGCCATCTACGGTGAAGTTTGTTAGTTTATTGCCAGATCAATAAAACTCAATATTAAAGCCATTGATGTAACGTTTACTTGCAAAATGTATATGTGTTTGCATTCGATTGTTATTTGTTGGAGTTGTATTAATATTCGTTTATCCCACAAAATGATAAATGGATCATATTTTATTAGGCATAGATTTTTATAAGCAATTCTGTCTCAAATTGGGTACATTACTGCATTATATTCAACGTCTAACATGCAAGAACCAAACATTATCAGCGCAACCAAAAACGATTATATGGTATTAATTAGATTGTGGGAAGCGTCGGTTAGGGCAACACATCATTTTTTGGATGATTCTGATATTATCCGCTATAAACAACTTATTTTGCATAAATATTTTGATCAGGTTGATTTATATTGCTTCAAAAAGAATGATGTTTTACTGGGCTTCTTAGGTTTATCGGGAGATAATATTCAAATGCTTTTTATAGAACCAAGTGCAAGAAGACAAGGAATTGGAAAAGAATTGATGAAATTTGCAATTGAACAAAAGCAAGCCACAAAAGTTGATGTTAACGAGCAAAATGAACAAGCACTTGGTTTTTACAAACATTTGGGCTTTGTAATTATGGAACGCTACGAAAACGATGATGTAGGAAAACCTTATCCGATTTTATCAATGGAACTGCAAGCGAGAAAATAAAAATTGTTTGATGATGAAAATTTACATTTGTGTAAGTTTATACAATTACCAACAAGCGCCCTCGTGAATAACCCGATAAAAATATTTAGCTTAATTTGCTTATTGATTCTTTGTATTGGACAAAATGTTAGTGCCCAGGCACCGATCATAAGTTATAATTCTCCGAAAATTTATTTTACGGGCACAGCTATTACCCCATTAAGACCTAACAATACGGGCGGAACGATCCCACCAAACATTTATCAACAGGTAAGTACTTTCGCAGGAAGTGGAATAGCATCATCTTACAATGGTATTGGGGCAACATCTGGTTTTAATATGCCTTCAGGTATCGGCTTGGATGCGCAAAGCAATGTTTATGTTTGCGATTATGGCAGCGGCTCTATTCGTAAAATTACTCCAACAGCACAGGTAAGTTCAATAGGAACTGTAGGTACGCCAACAGGGCTAACAGCTGATGTTGCAGGCAATGTTTATATCTCAAGTTTTGATAATAATAGTATTCATAAAATAAATACAGCTGGAACGAATTCTATATTTGTTGGTGCTTCTGGTGGTTTTAATAGTCCGGGCGGACTTAATTTTGATTTTGCTGGAGATTTATACCTAGCTGATCAGAAAAATAATAAAATCAGAAAAATATCGAGCACTGGATTTGTTACAACAATTGCCGGCACTGGTGCAACAGGTAATTTGGATGGCAATGCCACAACTGCAACATTTAATAATCCGGATGGAGTTGCTGTCGATCAGGCGGGAAATGTTTTTGTAGCAGATGCAGGCAATAATAAAATACGAAAAATTACACCATCAGGAATCGTTTCTACTTTTGCGGGTAATGGGACTGCAGGTAGCGCTGATGGGAATGGTACTAACGCTAGATTATATTATCCAACAGGCATCACTATTGATCCTTTAAATAATTTATATGTAGCGGATTATCGAAATAACCGAATTAGAAAAATAACGCCTGCAGGCGTTGTAACCACTTTAGCAGGAAATGGTTCAACTGGTCGACTTGATGGCATTGGCATTAACAGCAGTTTTAATGGCCCTATCATGTTGGCTTTCGATATCGTTGGCAATCTGTTTGTTACCGATTTTCAAAACAACCTGATTAGAAAAATTTCACTTACAGGATATACCATTGATAAAGCCCTTCCTGTTGGATTAACATTTGATGCAAAGACAGGTATGATCAGCGGTACACCTACTGGCACATCGCCATTAACAGATTATACCATTACGGCATATAATTTATTTGGTAGCAGCACTACTGTGGTGAAAATCCAGGTAATTCCGCTAAGTAGTTTGGCATTCCCAGAAATTCCCGCCAAAACGCCTTGCGATCCTGATTTTGACCCAGGAGCCACCAGCGGATTACCAATTACTTATTCAAGTTCTAACACACAGGTTGCTGAAATTATCAGCAATAAAATTCACATCACTGGAGCAGGCACCAGTATAATTACTGCCACCAACGGAACTGAAACTTCTAGCCAAACACTAATTGTTTCAGGTTATCAAGCACCATACGGGTTAATCCGTACAATTACAAGCGTAGTTTGCGAAGGCATACCAGTAACATTTAACGCAGCTACAGATAATATAGGCAATAATCCTACCTACATTTGGTTTATTAATGGCATCGATATCGTTAATGATGCACCAACCTTTACAACAACAGAACTCCAGAATGGAGATGAAGTAACGCTTCAAATTATTAATAATGATTATTGCAGCCCGATAATTTCTGGCGTTTCAAATATTATCAGGATGAGCATTTTGCCAAATGTTGTTACTGAGGTGCAGATTGAATCATCATCTAACGAAGCAATATGTTTTGGCAAGCCAATTACCTTTAAGGCAAAAACTGAAAATGTAGAAGGTGCTGCCCGATACAAATGGTTTGTAAATGGCCAAAACATTAATATGGATGCGAGTACAATTACACTTAGCAATTTGAATGATCTCGATGAAATCAGTTGTATAGCAGAAAGTGATGGCCAATGCGTAGCCAATCAGGTTGCCATTTCAAATGTGATTACGGCATCAATAAGGAATGATTGCGAAATTGTGGCGCCAAACTCTTTTAGTCCGAATGGTGATGGAGTTAATGATTATTGGAAAGTTTCGAGCATTGGCATTAAGGATTTGGTTAAGGTTTTTAATAGAAATGGTAGTATTGTTTACAGTTCCATCGGCTATACTGAACCTTGGGATGGAACTATTAACGGAAAGCAGTTACCTGTTGGAGTTTATTATTACCAGATAATTGTATCTGGTGGCGGTAAAAAATTATCAGGCAGCGTGCTTATCGTTAGATAGCCAATAAAAGCATTTCAAGATTTACGCTACTCTGAGTGCTAACTTTTGGTAATTAGTTTCCAAATCGACAAAACACGATAAAATTTTTTCCAGTCTTCTGCCAACCACGTAAAGTGAACATTTCTTAAGAACTTTAAACCATTAGAGGTGTTATTATTCATATTAATTTAATAATAAGATAATGGCAAAGGAAAAGAAGAAAAAAGACACTAAGAAAAAAGGTGGCAAGAAAAAAGATAAAAAAGCAAAGAAGAAGGGACAGAAAAAGAATAAACTTGGTGTAAAAAACTCTCTGGTAAACAACATCAATGCCCGAAAAAAGAAAGGCAAATCACGTTCAAAGAAAAAATCGAAGGTTAGCAAGAAAGCCTACAAAAAGATGCAAAAAGGCTGGAAGAAAAAATAGATTTTACGTTGTTGCACCTTTTAGTTTTGTATGAGAGAATTAACCGTTTGCGGTGGGCGTTAAGTTCTTAATGCCGATTTTTGATCGTAAATTAGTGAAATCCTGAAAAACCAGACTCCACATCACATGAAATATGGGATGTGGAGTAACAATCAAATTTCGTTAACATTTGATTACTGCTTTAGTTCTATGATAAGCGAAATAAGATAATGCTAAAATGAATAAAAATACAATCGGTCCAATACGGTTGCTTATCGGATCGCCAGATGCGGTATGGGCAATAAATGCAGATATAAATGTGATGGCAAAACCCGCATAAGCCCATTCTTTTATTAATATTTTTATTGGCAACACTAGCATAATGGCTCCTAATATCTTAGCTATTGCAAGCTCAATTCTAAAGTAATCTGGAAAGCCAAGATGTGTAAATCCATGTTTTACCTCTGGATTGGTAAAATAAGAATAGCCTGAAAAAATCATCATCAATGATACTATACCAGTTGATATCCAATAAATAAATTTAAATGTTTTTGTGTTCATTGTTTTTTTTGATGCAAACATATTTACTTTTGCTATCATAAGGATACTACTTTCCCAAAGGATAGCAGTATCCTTTATGAAAGCTTTTATCTTTATACCATGGCCTTTAAAAAAGAAAATCATACCAGAGAGACGTGCAACGCAAGTTTAAACGCAGTTAAAGATGCACTTTATGTATTAAATGGAAAGTGGAAATTGCCCTTAATATTGACATTGCAAAATGGTCCGATGCGCTTTAATGAAATTCAAAAATCGATAGGAGAAATTACCCCAAAAATTTTATCAAAGGAATTAAAGGATTTGGAATTAAATGAATTTTTGCAAAGGAAGGTATTTGCCACAACGCCGGTTACGGTTACGTACGAATTAACCGAGTATAGTGGATCGTTAGACAAGGTGATTGATGAACTGAGAAACTGGGGGGTGCAACATCGCGAAAGGCTAGTAGCCAGCAGAAAAACAAATTTAGTTTTAGATGAAATTGAAGCTTAATAGCAATGAAATAACGAAAAAAAATTAAAGTTCAAAATGACAATTTAAGCTCAATTTTAGTTCATTAAAAAAGTTTAAATCCTGTACTTACATGATTATCTGTAATATCGGTTATCTTTGCCCAAAATAAAAGCGATGGCGGTATTACATAAAAAAGAAGAAAAAATTCAGGCAGTGCTGGGTAGGTTGCCTAAAAAATATACAGACGAACAATTTGTAGAGATGTTTATCAGACTTTACTCGAAAGATTGGGGCAAAATTAAATCTGCCTATATTAAACAATCTCAAGATAAAGAACCTGGACATATCGTTAATATGCCAAAGCCAGAGGTTTATTTAAAGCAAATTTTAGCCATTTACTTACAAAATGCTGATGCTCCTAAAGTTGCAGAGATTAAAGAAGAAGTGAAGGTTGAGGCTCCAGTTGTTGAAGCTAAAAAAGCAAAGGTACCTGCTAAGAAAAAAGAGGCTGATGTAGAAGAAGTTACTGCCGAACCTAAAAAAGCTAAAACACCAGCAAAAAAGAAAACCGAAGCTACTGAAGAAGAAATTGTTGCTGAGACAAAAAAAGCCAAAGCACCAGCAAAAAAGAAAACCGAAGCTACTGAAGAAGAAGTTGTTGCTGAGACAAAAAAAGCCAAAGCACCAGCAAAAAAGAAAACCGAAGCTATTGAAGAAACGGTTGAAGAGGTTAAAAAAACAAAAGCACCTGCTAAGAAAAAAGTTGCTTTGGATGAAGAAAAACCAGCCACTGAAAAGAAACCAAAAGCTGCAACTAAAAAGCCTGCAATTAAAAAATAAAAATATTTTCAACTCCATATAATAAATCGCCTTTTTGGTTGTTTATATATATGAGAGCGTTAATTTAGATGACGGGGATAGGTCGGTATGATTTATCCCCGTTCTTTTTTGCCCTTATTTTTAGCCAGTTGCCCGATTTACGAAGTTTAGCTGGATTGTAATTTGGGAAAACTTCGTGAGTCTTTCTTGGCTTTTGGTTTTTTAGACTTCGCAAATTGCGAAAACAAAAAAAGCCGTTCCAATATGGAACGACTTTAACAATCAAACTAACCTGCAAATTACTTATCAATCATTTTATAATACCGAACATAATCTACTTCCATTTTTTGCGGCCAGATACCTGCATCTACTCCTTGAGCTCCTCCCCAATCGCCTCCAACAGCAATATTTAAGAGCAAATGAAATCGCTTATCAAAAGGCCAGGCTTTATAACCAGTGCCTTCGTTGGCAAATTCAAAAACCTTTACATCATCAAAATAACCACGAATAGCATAAGGTGTCCAATCCACACGATACAAGTGAAAGGCTGTACTTACTCCATCAATTTTCTTCGTACTCGATTTCTGGGTATTAATTTTAAAATAGTAGGCTTCGGTATGTGTAGTAAAATGCACCATATCCTGATCATAGCCTACATGTTCCATAATATCAATTTCACCAGATTTTGGCCAATCGCCATAAAAGCGATCAGTAGGCAACATCCAAATGGCAGGCCAGGTACCTTTACCAAATGGCAATTTTGCTTTAATTTCAAAACGGCCATACAAAGCATCAAGCTTATTTCTGGTTACCATTCTAGCCGATGAATATTCTCTCCCACCCATACTTTCTTTCTTCGCAGTAATGGTTAAAAGACCTCCGGCAACATTGGCATTATTGGTGGTGTTGGTATAAAACTGAAGCTCGTTGTTGCCCCAGCCACTGCCCCCAGTATCATAATCCCAATTACTGGTTAAAGGTGCCCCTGTGTTGGTAAATTCATCAGCCCATGTTGGCGTAGCTTCAAAGCTCCAACCTTTATCAACCGGTGGACCAGCAGGTGTAGGCGGAACATAGACCAAACCATTATCATCGGAGCCCTTTGAACAAGAATTTAATCCAATTACGGCTATCGCAAGTGCGGTAAAAACTTGTCTTTTAAAAAAAAATTTAGAGTTGATCATAGTGTAGGTATTTAAAAGATCAGCTGGCAATAAAAAGCAGCTGATCTAAATTCGTTATTTAAATTCGAAATCATCTATATAAAAGATGCCCGGATTAGGGTGACCTTCTCCACCCAATTGAACCACAATTTTATCGTAAAGTGTTTGTCCGCTGATACCAGAAAAATCAAATTCCAACTGCGTCCAAGTGTTATACTGAACTGTAGTAAGTGTTTTCACAATTTCGGTTTGCGTTTGCCATGCATTGCCACCCAATAAAGAGTTTTGCAATTTTACCGAAACGGTTGCCGGTGTTTTTGTGAAATCATTTCCACTTGGGAAGAAAACTTTTAACCTAACCTTATTGGTTGTAGCCAAGTTAAAACGATAAGGCATGGTTACATTTAGGTTTCCATACTGACCATCGCCTCCGGTTTTTTTCTCATAATAACCCACTTTTGCTGAAGTGTTTACAGGAAATTTAGCAGGGTTATCGTAAGGTCTAACAAAATCGATATTCTCTGCACCCCAGGTAAAATTAGCTGTTGCCTGAAAATCATCACTCAAATTCGCAGCTTGCAATGGCTTTTGCACCACTGGCCTCACATATCCTTTTTTAACCAATTTTAAATACCAAGCGTTCCCTGCATTTGACTTATCTAAACAACGCAACCACATTTCGTTTTCGTTTAAGGATAATATTTGATATTGAGATACGCCTAAATAATAACTGATAAAACCGCCACCCGAAATGGTGATATATTTAACTCCGTTAGTTTCGGTTACCAACCAGGTTAAATTAGTTGGCGGCGTATAATTTACCGTTGGATCGCTTGACCCTGCCGGACCGCCAATACCTGGCGCATTCGAAGCATTGGCGAAAGTTGTTCCTTTATTATCATAGGTATATTTCAAACTATTCATATTAAAGGTCATCTCGTCATCGTAAAAACCCAATCCATTTTTCTCATCCGGAGCTGCCTGGTACCAATCTGGTCCTTGTGATGTAACCGGACCTACACCTAAATGCCCTGCAGATTTCTGATCAATTACCCAGGTAAAACCCGCTGCGTTTGATAAACCACCCGATAGAGTAGTAAATGCCGGATCAGTTAGCATAGCTGGATTTGTTGCTGCAATTACCACAGTTTTTGTGCTCGAAACAGAACCTCCAGCAGTAGCAATAGTTAATTTTACGGTATACGTTCCGGCTAACGGATAGGATGCAGAAACCGTATTCCCATCAGCGGTGGCGCCATTACCCAAATCCCAAAGAGCTTTAAAACCAGGCGATTGATTAACCAAAGTAACCACATTTGCATTAGTAGCAGTTGGGGTTACGGTAAATTTTACCTGATCTGCAGTTGGCGCAGCATCCAAATCTTTATTGTTATTTTCTTTCTTACAAGCAGTGAAGCTTAGTACAAGCAGCAGGCTTAAAAACCCGGCTGATTGTTTAATGATATAATTTAATTTCATGATATATTTAATTAATTATAGCCTGGATTTTGTTTAATTACGCCTTTTGTTAAGTCGATTTCTTGTTGAGGAACTGGTAACAATTCGCTTTTACCAGCTTTAAAACCTAGTGAACCTAGTACTGCAACTGCCCTATTGGTTCGAACCAAATCAAAGAAACGATGTCCTTCAAATGCAAGTTCTAAACGGCGCTCATTGTAAATGTTATCGAGTGTTGCGGCAACAGGCGCTAAACCAACTCTTGCACGAACAGCAGTTAATAATTCTAAAGCACGTGTGGCATTACCTCCCGATCTTAATAAAGCTTCAGCCTCCATTAAATAAGTATCGGCCAAACGCATTTCAATTTCATCAATTGGCCAGTTTAGTTCTGCCGTACCACTGTTAGAGCGGTAAGCTTTTAATGGTGCATATTTTTTAATAAAATAATCAGTGTTTTGATAACGGGCAGTATAAGTAGCACCCGCAGCCTTTAACGCTGCCCCATCTATAATTGATGTTGCAAAACGTGGATCAGCTTTCATAGCATTTACTAAATCCAATGATACCGGGCAAAAGCCCCATCCTGCAGAGTAAGTATCGCCATTGTAGCTATCCATACCGATGAATTGCGGCGCAACATTTCCTTCGCCACCATTTACCCAGCCCCAATCGCCCCAAGCCGCCAATGTAGAGTGAGGGATTTCTAAAATTACTTCGGAATTAAATTTATTATCAGGTCTGAAAATATCAGCATAGTTTGCAAGTAAAGCATAACCATATTCGTTACCTGTTCTATTTACCTCGTTAAATAATGTTGCGGCTTCTGCCAGTTTTCCATTATTATTTTGAAAAAGAAGCACTTTTCCTAGTAATGCTTTTGCTGTTCCTCTGGTAATTCTTCCTTTTTCATTTGCCACTACTGTTGGAGGCAAGCTAGGGAAAGCCTCTCTCAAATCTTTCTCTACCTGTGCATAAATTGCCGCAGGTGCCGATTGGGTTTGCGTATAAAGATCGGCAGTTGGGATTTGTTTAGTAATCAATGGAACATTGCCAAAAAACCGTACTAAATCAAAATAGAAATAAGCCCTTAAAAATTTAGCTTCTGCCACAACCCTCGATTTAAAAGTAGCACTTAGTGCAGGCGCCTTTTCTATTTTTTCCAAAATGATGTTGGCACGATTTACTCCTGTGAAGTTTTTAGACCATAAACCTACTTGTGGACCCAATCGGGAATCCATATTGAAATTATCGTAGGCTACCCAACCAGGTTGATCGGAAGCATTACCACCACCTGCCCAACAATCATCAGATGCTGCACTTAACAAGGGTTGTTTCATGGTGTAGCCACCACTAGTTCCCCATTGCATTACATCGTAAACAGCAATTAAGCCTTGGTAAACTTCAGTTTCATTGCGATAGAAATTCTCTTCCGTCGCGGTTCCTTTTGGCGTTAATTCCAAAAAGTCTTTTTTGCAAGAAACCGTTAACTGCATGATGGCCAAAATGGCAATCGAATATTTTACATGTTTAATTTTCATCTCGTTTATATGTTTTTAATTGTGATGAAGAACTCATGATTAGAAATTATTATTCTAAAAATCATGATGGTTTCATCATCTTAATATTAAAATCCAACATTTACACCTACAAAAAATGATCTCGCTTGTGGATAAAAACCACGATCGACACCTAAACTGCCACCGCCAATTTCTGGATCGTAACCATTGTATTTGGTTAATGTGAACAGGTTATTCGCCATTACATAAAACTTCAGGTTATCTAAGCCCACTTTATTTACCAATGTTTTTGGTAAAGTATAGCCAAGCTGAACATTCTTCAACCTGAAATATGCACCGCTTTCCAAGAATAGGCTCGAAACACGGCTATAATTTTTGTTATCATCGGCCAATGTAGCTCGAGGTACAGTATTACTTGTTCCTTCGCCAGTCCAACGGTTTAAAATGTTGGTTGTATAATTCGATGGACTTAAATCGAAGCGTCTTAAACCATTAAAAATCATATTTCCTGATACACCTTGTCCGAAGATGGAAACATCAAAGCCTTTATATTTGGCAGAGAATGTTAAACCATAGGTGAAGTTTGGATTTGATCTCCCCAAGAAGGTTCTATCTGCATCACTGATTACACCATCGCCATTTAAATCCAAGAACTTAATATCTCCCGGTTTTGCATTTGGCTGAATCAATGCGCCTGCACCGTTCTTGTAGTTATTGATTTCTGCCTGATTTTGAAATAATCCAGCAGTTTGATAACCGAAAAATGAATCAACAGATTGACCAACAGCTACACGGGTTACTTCCAAACTTTGTGGCGTAATGGTTTGCCTGCTCGGGATATAATCTTTATCCGCACCTAATAAGGTTACCTCATTTTTGATGAAAGCTGCGTTTCCTGCAATCCGGAAACTTACTTCGCCAACTCTTTTGTTCCAACCCAGTTCAATCTCGAAACCACGGTTATATAAATCGGCCGTATTTGCATAAGGGCCGGTATTACCCACATACGATGGCACAACCTGCTGAAGCAACATGCCATAAGTTTTCTTATTGAAATAACTGGTTGATAAGGTAATGCCTTCAAATAAAGTGGCATCAAAACCTAAATCAAACGACGATGTTTCTTCCCATTTCAAATCAGGGTTTGAAAGTGCATTCGGACTTACTCCATTTGTTAATGCCTGGCCAGAAGCTGTTCCTAAGGAGTAGTTTCTTCCACCGCTTACGGTAGCTAAATAACTGAAATCAGGGATATTATCGTTACCATTAACACCGTAAGATCCACGGAATTTTAAGAAAGTAACAACATTATTTTTTGGCCAGAAATCTTCTCGTGAAGCAACCCAACCTGCTGATCCTGATGGGAAGTAACCATATTTATTATTCGGACCGAAACGTGATGATCCATCCCGGCGGATAATACCTGTAAATAAATATTTCTCATCGTAATTGTAAATAACCCTTCCAAAAATTGAGTTTAAAGTATTTTGATACTCTCCACCGTAGAAATCGGAGTTGGTTCTCGCAACAGGAAATTGCAACGAAGCATCACGAAGGTTATCAACCGGAATGCCTTCCTTAATACCACCATTGGTTTCGCCTTTGTTCTTTTGTGCAGAATAACCTACCAAGGCGGTGATTACATGTTTTCCCATGGTTTTATCATAACTCAATGTATTTTCCAACGACCAAAATAATCCTCGGTTACTATCCCTGGTGTAAGCAGTTAAAGTAGATTGGTTAATCGAGTTCAGGAAATAAATCGGACGGAATGATTGTCCACCCCAGAAAGCCAAATCTACCCCACCTGTACTTCTTAATTTCAATCCTTTTAGAAATTCAACTTCAACAAATGCATTGCCAACCACTTTATCGCTCCAAGAATTTCCTTGGGCAACCTGCAAAGCAGCAACAGGATTTAATACTTCCGATTGTGCATAATCAGAAATCCCGTATGGAAAACCTGCATCATTTCTCACCACAGGATTATTCAAATATTTTGGCAAGCCATATTTTGCCGGATCAGTTTCTACAATTGGCGTAATGGGATCCATATTAATAGCTCTGCTCAATGGCGAACCATATTCTGTATTGGTACTTACGCCAATCGAATTAATTCTGGTATAGCCAATTGAATTACCGAACTTGATGTTTTTGGTGATTTTATGTTCGAAATTAAACCTTGCCGTAAATCTTTTAAATTTCGAATTCTGCGTAGCAACAATACCATCCTGATCAAAATAACTGAATGAGCCGTAATAAATTGATTTATCATTACCGCCGCTCATGTTTAAATCGTGATTTTGAATCATTGCTTTGTTGTTGAAAACAGCTTCTTGCCAATCGGTTCCTTCACCATACTGAGCAGGATTTGGAAAGCGTACCGCTGTAACTCCATCGGCCAGTTGCGATTCGTTATATATGGTGGCGTATTGCGTAGCATTTAACAAATTCAGTTTGGCAGAAGGTGCCTGCGTACCAATGTAGTTATTGTACTCAACTCTAACTCTCCCGGTATTCGATCCTTTTTTGGTTGAAACAATAATTACCCCATTTGCTGCTCGGGTACCATAAATAGCCGCAGATGCCGCATCTTTTAATACCTCAATCGATTCTATATCCGATTGATTTAAAAATTCAATACCTCCGTTAATCACCACGCCATCAACAACATATAATGGGTTGGCATTATTAATATTTGCAATACCACGAATCCTCACTACTCCACCATCTCCAGGCTGACCAGAACTCGTGGTAACCGTAACACCCGAAGCTCTACCTTGAAGCGACTGCTCAATACGAACCACTGGCATATCTTTTAAATCAGTAGCTTTTACCGAAGCAATGGCACCTGTTACCACACTTTTCTTTTGTGTACCATAACCAATAACAACTGCATCGGCCAATAAACCAGCTTGCGGGGTAAGTGTAATGGTGATACCATTGGAGGCTGTAATTTCTTTATTTTCGTAACCGATGTAAGAAACTACCAATGTAGCGCCTTCGGTTACATCTCTTAAAGTAAAGGCACCAGTTTCGTCAGTTACTGCGCCAAGGGTAGAACCCTTAACCTTTACGCTTGCGCCCGCCATCGGATCACCTTTTTCATCTACTACCCTTCCTCTGATGTCAACAAAAGACCGGATAATTAATGGCATGCCTTCAATAGGCTTACGATGAATAATGATGGTATTGTTTTTTATAGTGTAGCCTAAGGGTTGCTCATTAAAAATGCGTTTAAGCGCTTCTTTAATATCGGTATTTTTAATTTCGATGGTTACAGGTTTAGCTTCTTTAAGCACATCGAGGTCGTACAAAAAGTTATAACCCACACTTTTGTTTAGCTTGCGAAAAACATTGAGTAGCGAAGTATTTTTTTCTGATAAGGTTACGTTTTGTGCATTGGCAGCTCCGTAACTAAGCTGTAAAAATGAAGTGATTAGCAAGACAAAAGTCAATTTCATAATCAACAGAAATTTAAATAGGCGCCCTTTAGGTTGGGGCAGCCATTCAGTATAAAAATTCATATATTTGGTTATTAGGTTTAGAATAGTTGTATCTCACAATTTTACGATTAGAATAAGGCCTTTAATATGGCCGGGAGCGTTGCCGCGCTTCCGGTTTTTTTAGTTAGGCGATATTCTTAAAATCATCAATCCATGATGAAGAAAGTAGAGTTTATGGCATAACTAAAATCCTCCTTCCTTCAATTTTAAAATGAACTGCATCAGTAGTTTGAAGCATATCCAAAACTTCATTTACGCTATTGAAACGCGATATTCTTCCACCGAAGGTTTTATTTATTTTTTTACCCCGATAATCAATTTCTACATCGTACCAACGTGCTATTTTATTCATAATCGTTTCCAGATTTTCCTCATTAAAACTGAAGAAACCTGTTTTCCAAGCAATTACTTCTTCTGCATCAACAGCCGAAACCAAAACCGATGGAGAAGATAGACTGATCAGCGATTGTTGCCCTGGTTTTAATAATGCTGATTTGGTTGATTGTAGATTTTTGATTTTAACACTTCCTTCCAATAAAGTGGTTTTATTGCTCGGTTCGTTATTGTAAGCATTTATATTGAAATGTGTTCCCAAAACTTCTACTTCCTGGTTTCTTCCAGAAATTAATTCTGTTTTAACTTTAAAAGGAACACGAACACCATTTTTATCTAAACGTTTGGCTACTTCGAAATAAGCTTCGCCTTTTAATTCTACCAATCTTTTGGTTTGATCAAAAACTGCTGGATATCTTAATGAGGATTCTGCGTTCAGCCAAACTTTTGTGCCATCAGGAAGATTAATTTGATACTGACCTCCACGTGGTGTTTCAATTGTATTGTATAAATCTTTTTTATGGCTCGATGCAGAAGCTACAGAATAAATTAATTCGCCATTTTTTGTTTTGGTAATGTTGATACCTGCCTGTTTTGCAATTACACCATTCGATGCATCAGTCAATGAAATTTTTGAGCCATCGGCTAAGGTTAGAGTAGCTTTGTTTCCACCAGGCTGAATGATTTTATCTTGTATATTATTAAATACTTGCTTAGTTTCTGTATTTTTTTGAACCTCTCTATTAATTACTATGCCGATAAAGAAAAGCA
Source organism: Pedobacter sp. Leaf250 (assembly GCF_920984735.1). GTDB lineage: Bacteria > Bacteroidota > Bacteroidia > Sphingobacteriales > Sphingobacteriaceae > Pedobacter. The sequence continues at coordinate 59,291 of NZ_CAKLBU010000015.1, forward strand.
CCACTGCAGAAGCAGCTAATTTTAACCATAAGGTTTTAGTATTTCCAGATTTGATATGGGTTTCTTTTTGAATCGCTAGCCAGATTTGCTTACGGGCTTCGTCTACTTCAGCAGGATTTAAATCAGAATTTTTATTCGAAAGCTCTTGCAAATGCCACGATTCTACCAAAGCTTTTTCCGCGTCAGTACAAAGTCCGGCGCTATATTTTTCTAATAGTTTTTCAACTTCGGCTTTACTCATCACTATAATATATTTGGCTTATTAAATACATGTAGGTTGAAGAATCCCTAGGTAGTAGACGAAATGAAAATATTTTTATTTTTTTTCTCCGAGTTTCGTCATTGCGAGAATATTCTCGGATTCTTCATCCGTAATATTCGTGGCAATCTTTTCCAAAAGAACTTATTAAGAAAGCTATTTGATGAACAATATAACTACAATCAACAGAAATGAAGTTAGTTTTAACCTTAAAACCTTAAGCGCATTGCTCATTTGCTTTTTAACAGTTTTATCTGATAAATGAAGGATTTCCGCAATTTGCTTTTGACTTAGATGTTGTTGGCGACTCATTTCAAAAATCACCCGCATTTTAGGAGGCAACAACGAAACCTCTTTTTCGATTAATGATGCAAATTCCTTTTCACGAATGTAATCGTCAGTAACACAATCGCCCTTTTGCGAAAAATCTTCCAGCGATTGTAAATAATTGGATCGAGATTTATTTTTATCTAACCAATCGAAAACTTTATACCTCACCGCAGTGTACAAATAATTTGATAACTGTGATTTGATTTGAATGTTGGGATTGCTCCACAGGTAAACAAAAATCTCTTGAACGATATCGCGGGCATCTTCCCGATCAACTACCATTTTACAAGCATAGATATACAACAAACCATTAAAGCGTTCGTAAATTTCCTCAAAGGCAAATTTATTTCCATCCTGCATGAGGACGAAAAGTTCGTGATCAGTTAATGATTTATAAGTAGACATTTGGCTAGAATGATTAAACGAATGTAAGGAATTGTTTAGCTTAAATCCTAACAAAATTTTAACAATTGAATATAACTTAAACGTTTTATTAACGCTTATTGCGTACTTATACATGCAATTGTAAACTTTAGCCCAATAATTGGTATATCGGGAAAAGTCGATATACATTTGTGCCATGGATCAGGTAGAAATATTTAAGGCTTTATCGAACAAAACCCGTTTGCAAATATTAAACTGGCTTAAGAGTCCTGCTGAACATTTTCCCGAGCAACCAAATGCCGACTTTGAAACTGTTGGTGTATGCGTTGGGCAAATTCAAAATAAGGCAGGTTTATCTCAAAGTACCATATCAGAATACTTGTCTATTTTACAGCGTGCCGATTTGGTTTGTGCCACTCGCGTAGGCCAATGGACCTATTACAAACGCAACCATGAAGGCATGGAGAAATTGAGCAAAATCATCAATACAGAATTATAAAAATCAATAATATGAACACAGATAGTTTATTTAAGCCATTTAGCTTAAAATCATTAAATATAAAAAACAGAATTGTAATGGCGCCAATGACCAGGTCGTTTTCTCCTAACGGAGTTCCGACTGATGCTGTGGCTGAATATTATGCAAAAAGGGCTGTAGGCCAAGTGGGCTTAATTTTATCAGAAGGTACCGTAATTAATCGCCCTTCTTCATCTGCAGATCCGAACATTCCGCACTTTTATGGCGACCAAGCTTTAGCGGGCTGGCAAAAAGTGGTTAACGAAGTGCATCATGCAGGATCGCAAATGGGTCCACAAATCTGGCATCAGGGTATTCATGCCAATCATGCTTCGGGCTGGGTTCCAAGCGCTCCATTTGAAGGCCCTTCGAGTTTAAACAGTCCAGGTTTTAAAAACGGTGTTCCCATGACGGATGCTGCTATAGCAGATACGATCGCCGCTTTTGGTCAGGCCGCAGCCGATGCGAAAGCCTTAGGTTTTGATACCGTTGAAATTCATGGTGCGCATCAATACTTAATCGACCAGTTTTTTTGGGATGCAACCAATAACCGTACAGATATTTATGGCGGAAAAACCTTAGGAGAGCGCACCCGTTTTGCAGTTGAAGTGATTAAAGAGATACGCAAGCGTGTGGGCGAAGATTTTGCCCTGATTATCCGCTTATCACAGTTTAAACCTGCTGCTTATGATTTTAAATTGGCAAAAGATGAAAACGAGATGGAGCAATGGTTAACACCTTTGGTTGATGCTGGAGTTGATATTTTACACTGTTCGCAACGCCGTTTCTGGGAACCGGAATTTGAAGGTTCTGATTTGAACTTTGCAGGTTGGGCTAAAAAAATTACTGGCAAAACAACTATATCTGTAGGTTCTGTTGGCTTAAGTGGCGATTTCTTTGGCGCATTTGCCGGTCAGAGCTCTGAGCCAAGTTCGTTAGATGAATTGGTACGCAGAATGGATCGTGGAGATTTTGATTTAGTAGCTGTTGGTCGCCCATTATTGGCCGATCCAAATTGGGTTGAAAAAATCAAAGATAACCGCATGGATGAATTGAAAGGTTTCAGCAAAGAGGCTTTAGCAGAATTGGTTTAAATTTTCTTTTTATAAAAATGAAGAGCATCCCAAAAAGGGATGCTTTTTTGGTTTGTTGCTGATTACGCTTGTTTTAAAGCCTTCAAAATATTTTAGCGATTCATCCGCATCAAAAAAAAACTAAAATCAGAAGCTTTCCATACTGCGGTTTAAATGACGATGAGCCCAGGCTTTAACAAATAAAATTTTCTTAAATTCACATCTTAAAAAAGTAAAATCCCATGTCGAATATTTCCCTCATTATTGAAGAAAGACCTGCAAACATTGGCAATTTCATGGTTGGCAGATTGTTGCCTTTTAGAGAAAAAAGAATGGTTGGTCCTTTCGCTTTTATTGACCACATGGGACCAGCGGCGATGAGCGATCATGAGAATCTGGACGTTCCGCCTCATCCGCATATTGGTTTATCTACCTTAACTTTTCTTTTTGAAGGCGAAATAGAACATAGAGATAGCTTAGGAAATGATGTGGTAATTAAACCTGGCCAGGTAAATTGGATGACTTCAGGAAGTGGTATTGCCCATTCGGAAAGAACACCTGAATACCTACGCCATACAGATAAGATGCTACATGGATTACAAATTTGGGTAGCCTTACCAAAAGCTTTAGAGCAAATGGAACCCGAGTTTTTCCACGTTGATGATAAAGACATTCCGAGTTGGGAACAAGATGGCGTAAATATTAAATTGATTGCCGGTGAAGCTTTTGAAAAAAAATCACCCGTACCCGTTTACTGCCCACTTTACTTTATCGAGATTAAAAGTACAATGCGGCAAAAGCTCAATATTGGCGATCATCTATTCGGCGAAAGTGCACTTTATATATTGGAAGGTGGAATTGAAAGTGATGGACATTTATTCGAACCGAAATTGATTCTTATTGCCAACGACGCAAAACTTTGCGAATTTACGATGTTGGAAAATACAACTGTTTATATTTTTGGTGGAGAGCCTTTTCCTGAAGAAAGATTTATCTATTGGAATTTTGTTGCATCAGATAGAGAACTAATTGAACAAGCGAAACAAAACTGGCTGGAACAAAAATTTAAGCCCGTACCTGGAGAAACAGAATTTGTTCCTTTGCCAAATCAAAATCCTTATCAAAAGAAATAAAATGGAAATCAATCAAGTAAACAATGAAAAAAATGGCTATTTCGAAGCTAATGAAAAAAATGTTGAAGCAGGTAAAATGAGTTATGTGTGGGCTGGAGAACACAAAATCATTATTGACCATACAGAAGTTAATCCAGAATTTTCTGGCAAGGGAGTGGGTAAAAAGTTATTAATGGCGATAGTAAACAATGCCCGGGAAAATAACATAAAAATACTTCCGCTTTGTCCTTTTGCTAAAAGTGTTTTTGATAAAAACGAAGAACTAAGCGATGTGCTGTTTTAGCAACAAATGATTATTAGCTAATCCAACCTGCATTTTTATTATTCTTCTAACAAGGCCTGCTTAATTTTTTCAGCAGCTTCGGCCAATTCTTCTTGTGTTGGCTTCAATTTTTCTTTGCTAAAATTCATATCGCTTACATTATTCATCGGGATTAAATGAATATGTGCATGTGGTACTTCTAAACCAATTACCGAAACTCCAACCTTTTTACAGGGAAAAGCAGCTTTAACGCCTTTAGCCACAATCTTCGCAAACATCCAAAGGCCAACATATAGGTCTTCTTCCATGTCGAAAATATAATCAACTTCCACTTTTGGAATTACTAGAACATGGCCGGCAGTTAAGGGCTGAACATCTAAAAAAGCTAAATACTCAACAGTTTCTGCAACAACATGTGCAGTGATTTCTCCAGCAACAATTTTCGAAAAGATAGTCATAATTAAGTTGTAGGTTATGAGTTATATGTTATAGGTCTTAGTCTCACAACCTGCAACCTATAACTTGTAACTTTTGTTATCTCGAGATTTCTAAAACTTCGAATTGCATTTTACCTGCAGGCACTTCAATTTCGGCAAATTCGCCAACAGATTTACCCAACAAACCTTGCGCAATTGGAGATTTAACTGAAATTTTTCCAGTTTTTAAATCGGCTTCGGTTTCTGCAACCAATTGATAAGTCATGGTGGCGCCGTTTTTAACATTTTTAATTTTAACGATTGATAATGCCAAAACTTTAGATAAATCCAGTTTTGATTCATCAATAAGGCGGGCATTTGCCAATGTATTTTTTAGTTTGGAGATTTTCGCTTCATGCAAACCCTGCGCTTCTTTGGCCGCATCATATTCTGCATTCTCCGATAAATCACCTTTATCTCTTGCCTCAGCAATTGCTTTAGATATTAGCTGACGGCCGGTTGTAGTTAGATAGTGAACTTCCTCCTTCAACTTATCTAACCCCTCTTGTGTGTAATACGTTACCTCTGTCATTGCTCTATTAATTTTTATTCAAACGCTATAAAAAACAAACAAGACTATATAGTTGGTTTGCTACATAGTCTTGCTTCAATTATAACGAAGATAAATTGTGGAAATTACAAAAGCAAATAAATACACAGGATTTTTATGATTTAAACCCAAAACCTTCGCTATTTATGGCTTTCCAGGATAACCGACAACATAAATCCTACATTAGCATGGATACGAATAGCCCGCTGTTTTCTCACTGACAAAATTTATTGGAGCTTGTTCATCATAAAATTACCAGGAAATTATCAGGTTCAGCTTCACCCGAAATTCATCCATTATTTTTAGCTTAGTCGAAATTATTCAGAAAAATGAAAAAGTTATTTACAGTAGCCTTATTGATTGGGCTGGGCAATTCTACGCTTTCGGCTCAGGAACTTTATATGCCTAGAAACATTAAAGCAACCTATGAGAAGGGCACTCGTTCCATAAACGGAAATCCAGGCGCCAATTATTGGCAAAATCATGGAAAATACACCATGGATATTAAGGTAGATGCTGAAAGCAAAATTGTTAGCGGACAGGAAGAAATCCTATACAGCAACAACAGCAGCGATACTTTAAAAACTTTAGTGATTCGTTTTGTAAACAATTTGCACAAACCAACTTCTCCCCGTGGTGGTGCAGTAAGTGAAGATTTTCTAACTACCGGATTAAATATTTCTTCATTTTCTGTTGATGGAGAAACCTATAAAGTAGATTCGAAAAACTGGGGAACTGTTGGCAATGTCAAATTAAAGAAACCCTTAAATCCTAAATCAAAAATCAAAGTTAAAATAGGCTGGGATTACCCATTATCGAAAGAAAGTGGTCGCGAAGGGCAGATTGATCCAAATTCATTTTTTGTAGCTTACAGTTATCCAAGAATATCGGTTTATGATGATTATAATGGATGGGATCGTATTCCACATACAGATAGGGCTGAATTTTACAATGATTTTAATGATTATATATTTTCAGTAACCGCACCAAAAAATTATGTGGTTTATGCTACAGGCGATTTTTTGAATCCTGATGAAGTTTTACAACCAGAAATTGCAGCCCGTTTAAAAAAATCATTCAATACGGAAGAGGTAGTTAACATTGCTACAGCAGATGAATTAAAAAATGGTAAAGTAACCACTCAAAAAGATTGGAACACCTGGAAATTTAAAGCCAACCATATTCCTGATGTAACCTTTGCTTTGAGCAATCATTATGTTTGGGACGGTGGAAGCGTTGTTGTGGATACCAAAACCGGAAGAAGGGCAAGTGCACAAGCCGCTTATAACCCAACAACTGGAAAGGATTTTTTAAATTCTGTTAAATATAATATCAATGCTTTGGCATGGTTTTCCAACAATTGGCCAGGCATTCCTTATCCTTATGCAAAAAGCATTGCTTTCCAAGGTTTTGCAGATATGGAATATCCGATGATGGTTAATGATTCGAATTTTGGTGATCCTGTTTTTGCTCAATTGGTTCAGGATCATGAAGTGGCGCACACGTATTTTCCATTTTTTATGGGCATTAACGAAACCCGTTATGCTTATATGGACGAAGGTTGGGCAACTACTTTCGAATATTTAATCGGTATTGCCGAACATGGTAAAAAAGCTGCTGATGATTTTTATAAAAAGTTTAGGGTAAACAGTTACATCAATGATAAATCTGCCGAGGAAGATCAACCAGTAATTTCCATGTCTGATCAGGTTTCGGGAGCGGGTTACGGTAATAATTCTTATGGAAAAGCATCTTTATCTTATCTCGCTTTGAAAGATATGCTTGGCGATGAACTCTTCAAAAAAGCTTTACACCATTACATGAACACGTGGAATGGAAAACACCCAATTCCGTGGGATTATTTTAATTCGATGAATACCGGATCAGGACAAAATTTAAACTGGTTTTTTCAAAATTGGTTTTTCACCAATAATTACTTGGATTTGGCCATTAGCAACTCACAAGTTTCATCAGGAAGAATCACATTTGTAATTAAAAATGTTGGTGGTTTTGCCATTCCATTTGATATTTTGGTTACTGATGCTGAAGGTAAAACGGAAACCATCCATAAAACTCCAGCCGTATGGAAAGTGAATCAGAAAGAATTTACCATGACGATTAATACCAATCGCAAGATAAAATCGATCACTTTGGATAATGGCATTTATGTAGATGCAACGCCGGGCGACAATGTTTATTCGATAAAATAATTAGTAGTTTAAAGTTGGTCGTTTTCAAATTGAAACTGCCAACTTTAAACTTTAAACTTTATACTTTCCACTTTTAACTCTAAACGCCATTCTCCGCTTTGCAAGCTGCTTCATGTTTAACCGGAAAGTTTAACGAATTTGCAATAAAACATAATTTATTGGCTTCTTTATGCAAAGATTCTGCAAGTTCAAAATGTGCTTTATCGGCAATTAAAACTTGTGGGTGCAGCGTAACTTCTCTAAATTTCCCGCTTCCATCTGCCGATTCTTCCATTGTACCTACAGCTTCATCTTTATAATCGATTACCACGATTTCATTTTTAGAGCAGAGGTGTAAATACCAAAGCATGTGGCAACTCGAAATGGATGATAGCAGTAAATCTTCGGGATTATATTTAGATTTATCTCCAAGAAAGGCAGAATCAGATGAACCAGAAATATCGGCTTTTCCCTTTACAGAAATAACATAATCGCGATCGTAGGAACGATAATCCATTGTGCCCGAGCCCTTATTGCCCGTCCAGGTTACGGTGGTAGAATATAAATGATCTTTCGGCATGATATAATTTAGTTAGAAATTGTATTCCAATTTAGGGATTTAGGATTGAAACTTCGAGAAGAAATCACAATTGTTTTTTAATTTAGAATTAGATTAAGATACCCATAAGGTGCAACGACCTAAAAAGACAAGCCCTTCAGTTTCTCAGCCAACACCTCCGAAATTTTACGGTAAGAATCGAAGGTCCAACCAGCAACATGCGGAGTTAATATCACTTTTTCATTCTTCGTCAATTCCGTATACCAAGACTGCTCGCTCAAAGCAGGAAATTTTTCTGTTTGCAAAACATCCAAACCCGCAGCTATTATTTTTCCTGATTCAATTGCATTCAACACGGCTTTAGTATTTACAATTTCACCTCTGGCAGTATTGATAAAGAAAATTGATTTCTTAAAGTGAAAGAGATATTCATCATCAACCATTTGCCTGGTTTCGGTGGTTAAAGGAATATGTAAACTTAATACATCGCTATGTTTCACAATTTCTTCCATGCTTACCTCGCGGGCAAAAGCATCAGAAAAACCAGTTTTATATTTATCGTAGGCCATAACATCAACTTCAAAGCCTGCTAATTTTTTAGCAAAGCTTTGCCCCATGAAACCATAACCAATAATCCCTACTTTTTTGCCCTTTAACTCATAACCACGATTTTCTTCACGATCCCAAATACCGCTTCTAATTTCAGCATCAGCCCTGCGAAAATTATTCATTAATGATAAAAGCAATCCCGTGGCATGTTCTCCTACGGCATCACAGTTTCCTTCGGGTGCATTAATTAATTCAATATTTCGCTCAAAAGCAATTTTATCATCGATGTTATCCAGGCCTGCACCAGCACGGGCAACAAATTTTAAGTTTGGTGCCGCAGCGAAAATTTCAGCGTCGATTCTGAATTTTGTTCTTACAGCAATGCCCACATAATCTTTTATTTTGTTTAAGGTTTGTTGCCTAGTAATTTGAGGTTTATCATCAACTTCATAACCCATTGCTATTGCCTGCTCTTTAAAAGCCGGATGTAAATCATCAACGATTAATATTTTTTTCATCTAAAACAAAAGTAACAATTTAGATATTGCTCAATTGCAATATTTGCTCAATTGATTGCAAATTTCCTTGCCGGATTGGTGTACATAACAATAAATCAATCAAAAATTACTCACAAAAATATTACTATAATATGGCTGTAATAAAATAGTTACGCCTCCTTAATTAAACTTAGTTGCCGTTACTTTGTCTCCCTTTACAAAAACACACAACATATAATATATTTTAATGAGAATTTTGAAATCGAGGACGATACAAATTACCCTTTTATTATTAAGCTTATCTTTTAATTTATTTGCTCAAACTGGCGGCAAAGCAAAAATTATTGGCGTACTTAAAGATGCTAAAACACAAGAAACTATACCCTTTGCAACAGCTGTTTTAATAGATAAAGCTACTGCTAAAAATGCAAAAATAGCACAAACAGATGCCAACGGTGCCTTTATCATGGCCGATTTACCAACAGGAACTTTTACTTTCAAAATAAGTTTTGTAGGCTACCAAACCATGGTACGCGATAACGTAACCATAACCGCAGCTACCGGAACTTTAAACTTCGGCGATATTAAGATGAATACCGCTAAAGGAAATATTCTGAGTGAGGTAACGGTAACCGGCCAAAAACAAGGGATGCAGATGGGTATCGATAAAAAGATTTTCGCTGTAGATCAAAGTGTAATTAGTGAGGGTGGTTCTGCCGGCGATTTATTGCAGAATGTTCCTTCAGTTTCTACTGATATGGATGGAAATGTAAGTTTGCGTGGATCGAGCGGTGTAAGGGTTTTAATTGATGGCAAACCTTCATTAATTGCAGGTGGTAATGTGGCTCAAATTCTTCAGTCTATTCCGGCAAGTTCAATTGAAAGTGTTGAAGTAATCACTAATCCATCTTCAAAATATGATGCCGAAGGTCAATCTGGGATTATCAATATCGTATTAAAGAAAAACACAAAACTAGGATTCAACGGCTCTGTGGCATTAACTGCCGGTAACCGCGACAATTACAATGGTAACACCAATTTGAGTTTCCAGAACAGTAAGGTAAACTTATATGGTAATTATAGTTATCGTTATGGCAATAGAATTGGAGGAGGTTTTCAGGATATTACCTATAAAAACTCACCAAATTCAACTGCATTCGCAAATCAAAATACATCATCAACTTCGTTGGATAAAGGACATAACGCTAAAGCAGGATTAGATTATTACATCACACCGAAAAGTATTGTAAGTTTATCTGGAGGTTTTAATTCGAGAGAAAACGACCGTAATGAAGCTGTGGATATTAGACAATTGCGTTCTAATTTAAGTCCGGTGTTGTTGAGCAATAGAAATAATACCAATATTGGCGATGGAAGCAGCTATGATTTAAACCTGGACTACGTTCAAAAATTCAAGAAACCAAAAGAAGAATTAACATTTAATTTCGGTTATTCTTACGGAACAAACAATAACGATCAGGAATACAATACCATCATCACAAATCGAAATGGTAATGCGGTAAACATTAACCCAAGTTTGCAGCGTATTTTTAATACTGGTGATAATACAAACTATAACATTCAGGCAGATTATACGCTACCTGTTGGAAAAGCAGGTAAAATTGAAACTGGATACCGCAGCCAAATTCGTTTGGGTGATAATGATCAATATGCTGATTCGGTTTTAACCAATACAGAAATTATTATCCGCAACAACAAGTTGATTAACGATTTCAGCAGCAAGGATCAAGTACACGCTTTATATTTAAATTATCAAAATCAGATTAAGGATTTTGGATATCAAATTGGTTTAAGAGCCGAGGATGCCCGTTTAGATACCTATTTAGAAGGTTATAATGGTAACGTTTTAACATCAAGTGAAGGAAATATTCATTACAAAAGACTATATCCAAGCGTATTTTTAACACAAAAATTAAAAGGCGAACAACAAGTTCAGTTAAGTTATACACGTCGTGTAAATCGCCCACGCCCTTGGGATACGAATCCATTTTTAGATGTATCTGATCCTTTAAATTACAGGGCAGGTAATCCAAATTTATATCCAGAGGATGTTCACTCATTCGAATTGGGTTACAGCAAGTATTTCAAAAAAGTAACATTAACATCGAGCTTATATTTCCGTCAAACCAATGATGTTATTCAGCGTGTAAGAAGTGTGCCTGATGCCAATGGTATAATCACAACTACGCCTCAAAACTTAACACGTCAACAAAATAGCGGTTTAGAGTTAATTGGCAGGTTCGATTTAATTAAAGCATTAAACTTCACTACCAACGTAAATTTATACCAACAAAAATTTGAAGGTGATGAAAGATTTAATATCGCTAGCAGAAGTGGATTTAGCTGGAATGGAAACATTACAGGAAATTTAATCGTTGCCAAAAATGTTTCCATTCAAGTACGAGCCGATTATAGAGCTCCGGAAGTAATGGCTCAGGGTAAACGTAATGCCATGTATGGAATTGATGGCGGTGCGAAATATGATTTCCCAAACAAAAAAGCATCTCTTAGTTTTAGTATCAGAGATGTGTTTAATACCAGAAGATGGAGCATGACTACCGATGATGATTTTACTTACATTGATTTTGCAAGACGTATGCAAGGCACAATGGGTAATCTAACATTCTCTTATCGCTTCGGAAAAACAACTTTTAATTTAAACAAAACTAAAAAGAAAGACGATCAACAAGATAATCGTCCTGATGAAGGATCATTTTAATTTTGAAAAAGGCGTTTAAAAAAAATAATTTTAAACGCCTTTTTTATAAGCGCTAACCAAACATTGAAAAAACGTCTCCCTAAATTCTACCTCATTTTATTAATCCTGTTTTCGGGTATCGCGGCTTATGCTGCCGATAAAGGAACGATTAGGGGCAAAGTTGTAGAAGAGATTGGTGGACTAACCATTCCATCGGCAATAGTTTCTGTATATCTGGAAGGTGCTGAGCAGGCATTAACCACTTCAGCAACCGATGAAGATGGTTTTTTCAGCATTAAAAATTTAAAGCCTGGCAGTTATAGGGTTAAAATAAGTTATGTAGGTTATGCACCCTTAATTGTTAATGGCATCATCATTACAGAAAAAGATTTCGATAAAAATTTAGGATCCCTTAAACTTAGTTCCGAACAAAACTCATTACAGGAAGTTACCATTACCGTTCAGAAACCCGCCATAGAATTTGGAGCGGATGGTGTAACGTACAATGTTGGATCGACACTTTTGGCTGAAGGAAGCACTGCTACAGATGTACTGAAAAATGTGCCTATGGTACAGGTTGATATCGATGGCAACGCAACCATAGCAGGCAAAAAAAGTACCCGGGTTTTTATTGATGGCAAACCATCTGACTATATGACTTCCAATATCGCCGATCTTTTAAATGTTCTTCCTTCAGATGCGATTGAAAAAATCGAAGTGTTAACCAATCCTCCGGCAAAATATAGCGGCGACGGCGAAGGCATCATTAATATTGTAATGAAGAAAGGCTTTAAAGTTGGTTTTAATGGCAATATCGGGATAGCAGGCGGTGTTCAAGGAAACGGAAATGCAAACACAAATGCCTCATACCGTGGAAAAAACTATGCCATTAACGGAAGTGCTGCTTATCGTTATAACGTTGGGAGAGGCGAAAGCAATAGCTACCGTGAAAATTTCTTCCCTGATACTACATTTTATTACGACCAAACCGGCAGTAGCAAAAGTAAAAGCAAGGGTGCAAATTTTAGGCTGGGTTTTGATTGGGATATTACGCCTAAGCAAAATATTCGCTTATCTACCAATTATAACGACAATAAATCTTCATCAAATTCGGTCAATAATCTCCGTTATTTAAGTGAAGAATTAATTGAGAGAAGATTGCGAAACCAGGCCAATACGGGCGATGGAAAAAGCAATAACTTTGTGATTAATGCCGATTATAAACTTCAAACAGATACCAGCGGCGGAAACTTATCGATTGGTTTAACATTCAATACCAATGGAAGTTTAGATCTCCGAACTTACAATACCTCCTATCTCCCCATTGGCATTTCGCGGGCCACTTTGCAGCAAAACAATAATGATATTGGCAATAATGGTTTAACTTTTAACCTTGATTATGATAAGCCTGTATTTAAAAAAAGGGATCGCATAGAACTCGGATTGGCTTACAATTATAGAAAAAACGATAACGATTTATTAGTCGAAAATTTCAATTTCCAAACGCAGCAGTTTTTAACAAATGATAGATTGAGTAATCAATTTTTGTACAATGAAAATATTTTTGCTGGTTATGCATCGTACAATTATCGAAATAATGGCTGGGGAATAAAAACCGGTGTAAGAACCGAATTAACTGATGTTGGATTTGATTTATCTACAGGAGAAACCTATAATGTTAAGCCATATTTAAGTGTTTTTCCAAATCTATCGTTTAACAGGTTTTTCAAAAAACGCTACAATCTTGGTGCTACCTATAGCGTTCGCATTAATCGCCCAAGAGAAAATACGCTGAATCCGCAGGTTAATAATGTTGATACCTTAAATATTTCTTACGGAAATCCGAATCTTTCGCCTTCGTACACTCACCAAATGGATATTAGTTTTGGAGCCTTTGGTCAGAAATGGTCCTTCACTCCACGCCTTTCTTATTCTAGCAGTCAGGGCGTTATTGAACGATTTAGAACTGTAATTTTAATTCCTGGCTCTACTACAGCCCGATCGGAAAGTACTTTTGATAATGTAGGTGCGAACAATTCACTGGCATTGATTTTAATTGGAAACTATCGCCCGACTAATAAAATATCTGCAAATGGTAATTTTAGTTTAATTCAAAGTAATTATACCTCAAAATTAAATAGTGCACTAAACAGGGATGGCTTAAGTGTGAGGGGAACATTTGGATTTTCTATGCAACTTCCTCAAAAAACTGCCTTTGAATCTAACTTGAATTATGCCAACAATGTAAGCGCCCAAGGAAGAAATAAAGGTTCCATTACTTCAAGTTTCTCGGCACGAAAAATGTTTTTCAGTAATAGATTAAATTTTAGAATTACCCTTAATGATATTTTTGGGAACAGAAACAACACCGTTTATAATGAAGGCGAGAATTTCAGACTTCAAAGCTTTTCTACCAACAATACTCAAAACTTTATTTTCAGCTTAAATTATCGGTTCACAAAAATTGCCAAAAAGATTCCGCCGCCGCCAGTGGCAAAACCACAATAAATTTTATATCGAATGAGATATTTGTAATTTGCAGCATGGAAGAGCGAAACCCTTGGAAAACATTAGAAAGCGAGTTAAAGTACGATAACAATTGGATAAAAGTTACCGAACATCAAGTCATCAATCCATCTGGCGGAAAAGGAATTTATGGTGAAGTCCATTTTAAAAATTTGGCCATTGGCATTTTGCCTCTGGATGAAGATTATAATACCTGGTTGGTTGGCCAATACCGTTTTCCATTAAAAGCTTATAGTTGGGAGATTCCTGAAGGCGGCGGACCGGTTGGAGAAGATCCCTTAGAAAGTGCTCGAAGGGAGTTGCTCGAAGAAACGGGAATGAGCGCCAGCAATTGGAAAGAAATACAGCGAATGCATTTATCAAATTCTGTAAGCGATGAATTGAGCATCATTTATGTAGCTACAGGTTTAATTCAAGGCATCGCCATGCCCGAAGAAACCGAAGAATTAATTGTAAAAAAAATTCCTTTCGATGAAGCTTATGAAATGGTGATGAATAATGAGATTACTGATTCGATTAGCGTTGCCGCTATTTTAAAAGCGAAATTAATGATCATGGAAAATTTGATTTAATATTTACCCATGAGATATCCACACGGGATATTTTGGATGTTTAATATTGATTTCTGATAAAACCTTTTAAGCAACTAACCATAATAGCTAATTGCTAAACAGGTTTACTGAAACACAACATGTTCCGCTAGGAACATCTCATCGGTAAAAGAATAGCCATCATGCAATATCGTTCCATAGGAACGTTTCGTGAATACGTATATAAAAATTCTTGCGATATAACACGAAATGTTCCTAACGGAACATTAAAACCACAATCCCTATCTACCCAGGAGATATCCCTACGGGATATTTTGGATGTTTAATATTGATTTCTAATAAAATTTTTTTTTGTAACTAACCATAATGGCTAAATAGGTTTACTAAAGCACAACATGTTCCGCTAGGAACATCTCTTCGGTAAAAGAATATCCATCATGCAATATCGTTCCGTAGGAACGTTTCGTGAAAACGGATGTAAAAATTCTTTTCAAAAAAACGTATTGCAAAATTATGAGGGTTATAGCTAAGACTATGTTGTTCCGCTAGGAACATCTCCTCGGTAAAAGAAGATCCATCATGCAATATCGTTCCGTAGGAACGTTTCGTGAAAACGGATGTAAAAATTCTTTTCAAAAAAACGTATTGCAAAATTATGAAGGTTATAGCTAAGCACTATGTTGTTCCGCTAGGAACATCTCTTCGGTAAAAGAATATCCATCATGCAATATCGTTCCGTAGGAACGTTTCGTAAAAACGGATGTAAAAATTCTTTTCAAAAAACGTATTGCAAAATTATGAGGGTTATAGCTAAGCCCTCCGCTGTTCCTCTAGGAATATTTCTTCGGTAAAAAACGTCATAAAAAATATTATATTTAGTAAACCGAACAATATTGATGTGCCAAATACTTACACCCAGATTCATATACAATTTGTATTTGCAGTTAAGCATCGAGTAGCCCTAATAAGCCAAGATTGGGAAGAAAGGCTTTTAAAATATATCACTGGAATTTTTCAGTCCAATAATCATAAAATGATACAGATAAATTGTATGCCAGATCATATTCATATTTTAGTTGGACTCCGAACACATCAGTCAATTTCAAGTTTAATTCAAAATGTAAAAGCCGAAAGTTCTAAGTGGATAAACGATCAATGCTTTTTGAAATCCAAATTTTCATGGCAGGAAGGCTATGGAGCATTTTCTTATTCTAAAAGTGATTTACCAAATGTTATCCGCTATATACAAAACCAGAAAGAACATCATAAAAAAGAAAATTTTTTAGATGAGTACACAAAATTTTTAAAAGAATTTGAAATAGAATATGAAGATAAATACATCTTTAAAGAACCAGAATAAATATTCATTATCTTTGTTGCTTTATTTTAAAACCAAATGAGCAAACTTTTCGGCTACCTACTTACGCCAATATTTTATCTTTTTTTTGGATTATCGCTTTGCGTTTTTCATCCGATCCAGTGGATTTGTTATAAATTGTTTGGCTATAAAGCACATAAAACATCGGTTGATATTTTAAATCTCTTTTTAACCTATTGCCAGATATTTTTATTTAATTCTATCAGTTTTAAAAACGAATATAATCTCCCAACAGATAGGCCAATCATTTTTGCAGCCAATCATCAAAGCATGTACGATATTCCATCACTGATATGGTTTTTGCGGAAATATAGCGCTAAGTTCATTTCTAAAATCGAACTTACAAAAGGAATTCCTTCTATTTCAATTAATTTAAGATTGGGTGGAGGCGCCAATATTAACAGGAAAGATAATAAACAAGCCATATCAGAAATCATCAAATTGGGCCGCAGAATGAAAGAAAATTATTGGAGCACAGTTATCTTTCCCGAAGGCACTCGAGCAAAAGATGGCATGGTAAAACAGTTTCAATTTGGAGGAATTGCAACTATTTTAAAAGCTGTACCAAACGCATTGGTTGTGCCCATTGCTATTGAAAATTCATGGAAAATTGTTCGCTTTGGCATGTTTCCACTTACCACAGGCCATGACTTAAAATGGACCGTTTTAAAACCAATTGAACCAGCAGAAAAAACACCAAACGAAATTACGCTAGAAGTAGAAACTGAAATCAGAAAAGTTTTAGGACAAGAAATATAATAGTATCAAGATGAAAGTATCAGGTATCAAGATAAATTTTAGATTACTATACCATTTTTCAATAAATACTTATGTTACGGACTAAATATTCTTGTTCCCAATTACCCTAAAAAACTCATCGCGGTAAGTGTCGCCAACAGGAATTATTTTGGTATTAATCGTAATCCGGCTACGCTCAATACTTTCAATTTTATCTACAGCAACAATGTACGATTTATGCACACGAATAAATTGACTTTGTGGTAATGCTTCTTCCATCTTCTTCATACTTTGCAGTGTGATGATTCGTTCGTCTTTGGTAAAGATCGAAATGTAATCTTTCAATCCTTCAATATACAGAATATCATGAAGATATATTTTTTGAATCTTATGTTCTGTTTTAACGAAAATGTAATCTTGAACAGGATTAGCGGGAGCTGAAAAAGCAGCTGGCGTAATAATAGGTTGCGCAACACTTGCCGGAGTATCAGCAGGTTTATGCTGTTTATGAACTTTTTCTACAGCTTTATAAAATCGATCGAAAGCGATGGGTTTTAATAAATAATCTGAAACATTTAAATCATAACTTTCTAAGGCATATTGCGGATAAGCGGTAGTTAATATATAATGACATTTAGTTCCTGCAATTTTCAGAAACTGAATCCCTGTTAACTCAGGCATCTGAATATCCAAAAAAACCAAATCAATACCACCGCCCTGAACAACCTGCAGTGCTTCAATTGGGTTTTCGCATCGTTTTACCATCGTTAAAAACGGAACTTTGGATATATAATCTTCCAAAATATCAAGCGCTAATGGCTCATCATCAACAACAATACAGTTTAAGTTCATTTTAGGTTTAAATTTTAATCAATGATTAAGATGTTAATTTGCATGGTTTTTTGTGCAAATTAAATATCAATCATCAGTTCACAGGTGTAATGAGTAGCCGAATTTACAACATTTAATTTATATCTGTCGGGATAAACAAGTTGCAATCTTCTTTCTACATTGGTTAATCCTACCCCGCCTTGCGCATCTTTATTCTGCTGGTTCTTTTTATTAATTACGCTAAAGTGAAGAATTTTCTGGTTAGCAATAATGTTAATCTTAACCGGATTTTCAGGATCATTTACCACGCCATGTTTAAAAGCATTTTCAACAAAAGAAATCAACATCAGCGGAACAATCTTTTGATCATCAATTTCTCCATTCAGGGTAAGCTCGATATAAGCGCCATCCTTAAACCTAATCTTTTGTAATTCTATGTAATTTGTTAAATAATCTACTTCCTTACTTAATTCTACCGTTGGCGTATTGCTTTCATAAATCATGTAGCGCATAATTTCCGAAAGCTTCATAATTGCATCGGCAGTTTTATCCGATTTTTGATAAGCCAAAGAATAAATGTTATTTAATGAATTAAATAGAAAATGTGGGTTGAGTTGTGATTTTAAGAACTGTAATTCCATTTCCCGACGCTCACTTTCCAAATTGCGCTGAATACGTTCACTTGAAAACCAATCAATGGTAAATTTTATGATGCAGCTGCTAATCATAAAAAATCCAGAAAGAAAAGTAACCAATACAACAAAATTATGAACTGGGATATCTGTTCTTTTTCCCTTCGAGCTAATATAAGTCAATACATCATCAGGGTAAAGAACGGCAACTGCTGTTTTAGCAATAACAGCCAGGGCAATAATCAGCAAGAAAACTAGAACATAAAGCCAATATTGTTTTCTGCGTTTGATTATTCCGGGAATTAAAAAAATATAGTTTGTATAGAAGATTGAAACATTAATTATTCCATACACAATATAAGTGATAAAGTAATCTGTGAGGCTATGTTTAGAATTATCGAATATATTGCTAGCCCCAACAAACAAGAGGATTATTACCCAAAAAATTGAATGCAGAATAAGAGGGCCTTTATTTTTTTTCATATGAAATCTTCTTAACTAAATGCAGAAAATATTGCATTTCATTTCTTGCTTCCAAAATAAATAAACTTTCTTTTTTAAAAGCACATAATCTACCAACAGGCATTTTTTTTCTACCAACAGGCAAAACAGCAAAATTCATCGACAAACTCCAAATTTCATCGATAAACGCCAAAAATGCCTGTTTATCTAGAATCTTTAACGCTTGGTATAATACATTTTAGCAGGCAATTTTAATGCTGTTTCTTTGAATCATCAAAACGAAACGATTATGAAAAAGTTAGCAAACACATCGCCATTTTTACTTTTATTAGTTCCAGTATTTATGATGATTATTTTAACCCTTACAGTTAGCACCAACCAAAATGATGCTGAGGTAGTTGTTAAACCTGCATCGAGCTCAAATACCATCGTGAAACAAGCATCAGCTATTTTCAAATAAGAATGAGTAATTACGCAATCGAAACTGTAGGCTTAAATTTTAATTTTGGCAACCAGGCCATTGTAAAAGATTTATCCTTAAAAGTACCAAAAGGTAGTATTTATGGGTTTCTCGGTCCAAATGGAGCAGGCAAAACCACTACTATAAAAATTTTGCTCAACTTATTAAAGTCGCCAGCAGATCAGGTTTTTATTTTTGGGAAAGAAATAAACAGTAATCGCATTGCAACCCTTAAAAGAATAGGTGCATTGGTAGAGCAACCAGCTATTTACGGCCATCTATCAGGTAAAGAAAATTTAATTAATCGCTGTATTTTATTGGGCATAAAAAAAACCAAAGCTGATGAAATGTTAGCTTTAGTGGGTTTAACAGATGCCGCAAACAAGAAAGCCAGCAAATATTCATTAGGGATGAAACAACGCTTAGGCATTGCTTTAGCATTGGTTTCCGACCCTGAATTACTGCTCCTTGATGAGCCAACCAATGGCTTAGACCCAAATGGGATTATCGAAGTCAGAAACCTGATGATCGAACTCGCCACCAAACACCACAAAACCATTTTAGTATCCAGCCATTTATTGGCAGAAATCGAAAGAACTGCCACCCATGTTGGCATCATTAACAAAGGTCAATTAATGTTTCAGGGTACCATAGATGAACTTCAGCTGTTAAGCAAACCTATGGTAGAAATTGAAGTAGATGAAATTGAAAAGGCAATCGATTTTCTTAAAGCAGCGGGTTATGAAATCGCTTCGAAAACGGATCTAAAAATTACTGTTCCCTTTTCATCATCGGTTGATAGCGGTAAACTCAATACTTTACTTATCCAGAACGGTTTTACTATTAGTAGTCTTTCAAAACAGCGTAAAGATCTCGAAAACCTTTTCTTAGATATCACCAAAAACAACTAAAATGCGCTCAATATACATTTCCTTCATTTCCGAATTTTATAAATCGAGAAAAACTTTAGCATTTTGGGCCGCAATTCTGATTCCTGTGGCAATATGCAGTCTGGTAAGTTTTGGTTTTTATTCGGGTGCCGATAAAGTTCTCTTATTAAAAGCACCCGGCATGATGCTTTGGGCTAAATACGCAGGAGCAACCTTAAACGTAATGGGCATACTTGTTATGCCATTTTATGTAATGTTTATGGCATTTTCTGTTAACAACATCGAGCATAAAAACGACACCTGGAAAACGCTGTTTGCGCAACCCTTAAATAAATTTTCCATCTACACCGCTAAATACCTTTTTGCAGTAACACTTATCTTTATTTGCCTGTTTCTTTTTGCCACATTAACTTATGGTTTTGGGCATCTGTTACAGGTTTTGGTTCCTAAATATACTTTCAATCAATACAATCCGGCCAATTTCTTAATCAATTCATACAGTAAATTATTTTTATCATCGCTGGGTATTCTATCGTTGCAATTTATCTTTAGTTTAATCTGGGGCGATTTTCTTAAACCAATTGGCATCGGTTTCGTTGGTACAATTATGGGTATTGTAGCAGGAATGGTTAACTGGACATACGCCTACCTCATTCCATACAGTTTACCTGCATTAGCCTTACAGCTTACACAAGTTAAAAAAGGAAAAGATCCGCTTGATTTCGAAATTTTTACTAGAGAAATTTGGGTGAGTTTAGCCTACGCAGCAGTATTATTTATAGCTGGTTATTTTATCGTGACCAAAAAAAGTATTAAATAATGATTTGAAAAGCAATGCCAGTTTTTCAATTTAGCGTTAGTCCTTCTTTACACTGCAAGCCGCACCAATAAAAAATTGGCGACGGGCTTTCCGTTACAATAAGGTTTATTTAACTAAAGCAATTACTAAAAACTTTCAAAAATAGCCATAACCAAAAATCCTTTGTAAAAATATGAAGAGGTTGCAAATGTGAATAAGCTAAATTGTACTTTAGCCATTACAACCAACCAACTTCTTAGAATGATCAAAAGATTTACAATTGCAGCAATGGCATTCAGCCTTTGCTTTTCTGCGTTTGCGCAAGATGCACCCGATGCAGCCACAGTACAAAAAATCCGTAAAGCAGGGTTAGAAAACTCAAAAGTGATGGATATTGCATTCAACTTAACCGATGTTTCTGGCCCGAGATTATCAAACTCTCCAGGTTTAAAAAGAGCCCAAGAGTGGGCAGTAAAGCAACTTAGAGAGTGGGGATTAAAAAATGCTCATCTCGAGTCGTGGGGTAATTTTGGAAAAGGCTGGCAAGTAGATAAATATTATGCCGCAACCACCACCCCATTTTATCATCCAATTATTGCTTCGCCAAAAGCCTGGACACCAGGAACCAATGGTCCAATAAAATCAGAAGTAGTTTTAATTAAAGCTGATAGTGTTTCTGATTTAGCTAAATACAAAGGTAAATTAGCGGGCAAAATCGTAATGATGGATCAAGGTGCACCTCTTGCCAGTGGCTTAAAACCAGATTTTTCACGTTACGCTGATTCTACCTTATCACAAATGGCTGCAGCAAAACCAGCACCTGCAGGTGCTCGTCAACGCCCGGCTGGTGGCCCAATGGCCGATCGAATGGCACAAATGATGAAAATGCGTGAAGTGCGTGCTGCCATTAATGCAATGTTATTAGATGAAAAAGTGGCTCTAATTTTAACTTATGCTCGTGGCGGCCAAGGAACATTTTTCACAAGCAATGGAGCTTCTTATGCATTAGATGCCAAACCAGTTTCTCCAGAACTGGAGGTAGCCGCAGAAGATTTTCTCCATATTTTGCGTTTGCTTCGTGCAGGCAAACCAGTGGAAGTAGAAGCCGATATCAAAACATCGTTCTATACTGAAGACCCTCAGGGATACAATGTAATTGCTGAAATTCCGGGAACTGATAAAAAATTAAAGGATGAAGTAATTATGATTGGCGGCCACTTCGATTCGTGGCATGCAGCAACTGGCGCAACTGACAATGCTGCCGGCTCTGCGGTTATGATGGAAGCGATGCGCATTCTTAAAGCGATTGATTTTAAACCAAAACGCACCATTCGCATTGCCTTATGGAGTTCTGAAGAACAAGGCTTATATGGCTCGAGAGGCTACGTAGCCAAACATTTTGGCGATCCAAAAACGATGATTTTAACTCCTGATCAAAAGAAAATTTCTGCTTATTATAACCTAGATAACGGTACAGGCAAAATTCGCGGCATTTATTTACAAGGAAATGCTGCAGCAGGTCCAATTTTTCAGAGCTGGTTAACGCCATTTAACGATTTGGGCGCCACAACGGTAACTATCAATAATACCGGAGGAACAGATCACCAAGCATTTGATGCAGTAGGCATCCCAGGATTCCAGTTTATACAAGACCCTGCCGATTATAACACGCGTACACACCATAGCAACATGGATACTTATGATCGGTTAGTAGAAAACGATTTGAAGCAGGCGGCAACAATTGTAGCATCATTTGTTTACAATACTTCTCAGCGTGAGGCACAACTTCCACGAAAAGAATTACCTGTTGCGCAAGCAGCAAGACCATAACTAATACTACAAAATAAAAAAGCCTGCTTTTTTGATTTTTGAAATCAAAAGGCAGGCTTTGCTGTTTAGAGAGAGATTTGCGTTAAAAATGTATATTCTTAATCCTTTAAATTAATTGGATAATATTCTTTGTTTAAATGCCCATACAATCAACTGGTAAGAATTCCGCAGATCGAGTTTTCTAACCATGTTCCGTCTGTGTGTATTAACGGTGTGCTCACTAATAAAGAGCATATCACCAATTTCCTTACTGTTATAACCTTTTGATAAAAGCTTCACAATTTCAACCTCCCGTTCCGTTATTGAGTTATTCGTCTCTTCTAATAGGATATTATTAATCATCATAAAATTTAATAATAGGTTAATTTAATTCGAAACCAAGGCGACTACCTTAATTATCCTTATTTGATTATAAGGATGGGATTTTTGGGATAGACAACTTTGGGATTCTCAATTTCAAACTTTCATTTGTTATTGCATTTCAAATGTAGATGGTGATACTGAAATATGAGTAGTATCTTTTACCCTAAATAAAAAGGTGTTTTTACGGTATTCTAAATTAATTTTTCTCTTGACAGGTATCATCTAAAACCCGACTTTAGTTGCTAAAAAACCAAACCTAAAAACTGTTATGGAAAAAGATTCAAACTTTCAACCTATTGATAAAAAGGTTGCTCAAGAAATGGTAAATGCCTATACCCGCGAAGCAAGCAAAGATCCTAAATCATATACCAAAGCAATTTGGTTTTCTGCCGCACAAATTTTAGAAATGGCTAAAACAATTGGCGATGGGAAACACGATGGGTTAAGAATTTACAATGCTCAATATACTGCTGATTCGATCGATGGATTGCCTAAAGAGTATGAGGGAAGAAATACTGTGTTATTGGTACCAACTTTTGCTGCCGGCCAGACCAACCAGCTAGGCGACCCAACTGAAGAACATGAAGACGATTTGGATGATATTGGGAATAGAGGAGAACTTTGCCCAAGTATTTGCGGAGGAACGGGACTTTAAAAATGAATTTTACTTCACCAATAGTTATAGCTGAATTAATTTGCCTGATTGGGGCATTTATATTTTTAAGAAATGATAAAACCGTTTTTTGGAAATTAAGTATTGCCTATCTTTTATTAGCCTTACTAACAGAAGCTGCAGGAAGCTATATGTCGGCAAAAAGAGAAAATAATCTCTGGTTATATAACGCTTTTGTTTTCTTTGAAATTGGCTTCATTTTTATTGGTATCTATCATTCTTTAAAAGATTATTTAAACCCTAAACCTATACTTTTTGTAGGTTTAGGTATTGTTTACGCTATTTATTTTGGATTCATCCTTAAAGATTCCATAATGGTTTTCAATTCAGTAGCGGTAACGGTAATGTCGGTAGTTTTTAGCTTATATTGCCTTTATTATTATTATCTATTATTAAACGATGATAAATTTATTGAAATCAAAGACCACCCACAATTTTGGTGGATAACAGGGGTATTATTTTATTATTTTGGAGGCACAGTTTGTAATTTGTTAAGCGATGTATTCGACGTTCGTTTCGGCAAAGGCTTCACTCTTAGGTACGTGATTACCATCACATTAAATCTTATTCTTTACAGCGTTTGGACATATTCTTACACATGCAGAGCGAAACAACGAAAATTACAATCCTAGTTGTTGTAGCAACTTTGATATTCTTATTGATGCCTGTTTTTCTGATTATGTACATCCGTTCTTATAATCGGCATAAGAAAAACCACATTTTGGAAAAGCAGCACATGCAGCAAAAATTTGAAGCAGAAATGCTTCAGGCCAGAATAGAAGTTCAAGATAACACCATGCAAACCATTGCTACCGAATTACATGATAATGTAGGGCAATTATTAAGCCTAACCACCTTAACATTAAATTCGATAAATCTCGAGAACAGCGAAAAAGCCGCTATAAAAATAGAAAATTCCCTATCGCTGGTAAGGAAATCTATAAAAGAATTAAGAGAGCTTGCCAAGTTACTTCATGGTGAGCAAATTGTAGAAAATGGAATAGGAAATGCTTTACAACAAGAAATAAATTGGTTGGAAAAAACGGGTACATATGTATTAAATGTGCGCAATAGTCTTTTTGATCTGCAAACTACATCTCCTGATAAAGATTTAATTATTTTACGCTTACTGCAGGAAATTATCAATAACATCATCAAACATGCAAATGCCACTGCTATAAGTTTTGATGCTTATTATGAGAATAATAAATTATATTTAAATGTTGAAGAAAATGGTGTAGGTTTTAATTACGAAGCAACTAAACTAAATAAGGCCGGAATGGGCCTAAATTCCATTTCTAAAAGAATTGAAATGATCAATGGTAAATTGGTCTTAAATTCAACTCCAAATAAAGGCACAGCAATATTAATCGAAATCCCATATCCTTAAAGCATGTTACCAAAATCCATTTCCATTGCAATAGTTGATGACCATACCCTATTCCGCTCTGGATTAGCCAGTTTATTAGATGAATTTGATGAAATAAAGGTTATTTTCGAAGGAATGAATGGTCAGGATTTACAGCACAAAATTGTAAATCATCCAGAAGTGCAACTTATATTAATGGATATTAATATGCCTGTAATGGATGGTTTTGAAGCTACAAAATGGGTTAAAGAAAACCATCCAAACGTAAATGTTTTAGCATTGAGCATGCTCGAAGATGAAAAAGCGATTATTGGAATGCTTAGGGCTGGTGCGAGTGGCTACATGCTTAAAGAAGCTACTCCAAACGAATTGCTTACTGCTATAAAAACCGTTATCGACAAAGGATTTTTTGTGAACGACTTGGTGTCGGGCAGGCTATTTGTTGCTTTAAAAAATGGTGATTCACAGCCTGTATATAGCACTAGAGAACTTGTATTTTTACAACACTGTAGTACCGAAAATACTTACAAGGAAATTGCCGATTTAATGAATGTAAGTCCTCGAACAGTTGATAATTACCGCGAATCTCTTTTCGCAAAACTCAATATTAAATCCCGAACCGGCTTGGTTGTTTACGCCATAAAGAATAACCTAATTACCATATAATCAGCAACAATTCATCCATTCCCATCTATAAAATTTAAGAAATAATTTGGATAACTAAATAATTAGTTTTAACTTTAATCAAGGCCTCAGTCTTGAGCGTATCCTTATTTATTAAATATTATGGAAATTAAAGATCTAACCAAAGCAGAAGAACAGCTTATGCAGGTATTATGGCAGCTGGAAAAAGCATTTGTAAAAGATGTTATCGATGAATTGCCATTACCAAAACCTGCTTACAATACGGTTTCAACCATCATCAGAATACTAGAAACAAAAGGCTTTATTGGCCATGAGGCTTTTGGAAAAGCCCATCAATATTTTCCACTTATTAGCAAGGAAGAATACAAACGCCATGCTACCGAAAAACTACTTGGCAATTACTTCGAAAATTCGGTAGAAAGTATGTTTTCGTTTTTCGTTAAAGAAGAAAAGCTTGATTTAAGCGATGTTGATGAGATTTTAAAAATGATTGATAAAATTAAACATAAGCCAAGATGAGTTTTGCCCACTACCTACTCCAGGTAAACTTATACTTAATTGTTTTTTATGGATTTTATAAATTACTGTTAGATAAGGAGACCTATTTTTTACTCAACCGCATTTACCTGGTAAGCGCTGGTGTTTTATCGCTATCAATTCCATTTATACGATTGGAATGGCTTACAGAGCAAAAGGCAGCACAGCAGGTGTATACATCGGTAAATTGGGAAGCTGTATTAGAAAAAGCCACAATTGTAACCGATAGCAATACTAATTTTAGCTGGGGAAATTTCTTAGTTTACATTTATTGTACAGGTATAATTTTCTGCTTGTGTAGATTAGCCTATAACTTACTATCTGTAAAAAAGCTGATAAAAAATGCTAAGGCAGGTTCGGCATTTTCATTTTTTAGCAAAAAAGTGGTTGATAAAAATTTGCCTTCAATTGATGTGATCGATATTCATGAAGAGGCACATATTAAACAATGGCACACAGCAGATGTATTGTTTTTCGAGATTATTGGAGTGTTAACGTGGGTAAATCCAATCATTTATTTCTACAAAAAGTCCATCAAAAATATACACGAATTTTTAGCAGATGAGCATGCGGCAGAATTTCAAGGAGATAAGGCAGAGTATGCCATGCTAATTTTAAGTCAATCGTTCGGAATTTCTCCTAACCGCTTAACCAATGGTTTTTTTGATAAATCACTGATCAAAAAGAGAATTTTTATGTTACAAAAAGAGCGATCAAAGAAAATAGCTGTAATGAAGTACGGTTTTTTTATCCCGCTTTTTGCAATTCTAATTATCTTCTCTTCTGCAACGGTTAGAAAAAATGAAGAACTGATTTCCATTACCAATCAAATCCCATTAGATAAACCTATAGAGATGGTTAGGGAAATAATAATTCCAGAGCCTAAATTTAATCCTGAAAAGATATCTACAACCGAAATCATCCCAACAACAGAAAAAGTTGATGGAAACTGGAATGGCTTTTATAATTTCATGGCTAAATCTATTAAGTATCCATCTGCAGCGCAGAAAAATAATCTTCAGGGTAATACACAAATAAAATTCACGCTCCAAAATAATAAAGTAACCTACGTTAGCAGCATTTTGGATTTAGGCGATGGATGCGATGAAGAAGTAATGAAGGCACTGTTATCTTACCGAAAATTTGAAAACTTGCCCAACGGAAAATATACGTTAAAAGTTGGGTTCACATTAGCTGGGAATAAAGCGGCCATCAAAAACAAAAAAGCCATTATAGTTCCTTCATATCAAAAACTATCAGATATTAATGTTGTTGGCTATTCTTTACCAGCCGAAACTGAAGGTGGTATCGATGACAAACCAGAAAAAGTGTTCGATTTTGTTTCTATTGAAAAGCAGCCAGAGTTTCCTGGAGGGATATCAAAATTTTATGAATATTTAAGCAAAAGCATTAAGTACCCAAAGTTAGCACAAGAAAATAATGTGCAAGGCAAAGTATTTTTATCCTTTATTGTTGAAAAGGATGGTTCGCTTAGTGATGTTGCCATTACACGTGGATTGGGAAGTGGACTGGATGAAGAAGCCATTAGGGTATTAAATGGCTCTCCAAGATGGAACCCTGGAGTAACAGGTGGAAAACCAGTGAGGGTAAAATACAACATCAACGTAAATTTCTCCATGTCGAATGAAGCTGAAGCAAAAAAAGCAGTTCAAATTAAAGGTCTCTCTACTTCCAATGTTTTTAGAAATGCGAAATTTGAAGGAGTAGTGGTTTTAAATGGAAAAGAAAGCCATAATGGTTTCGACTTTACCAAAATTGATAATCGTGAGATCCAATCAGTAACTGTGCTCAAAGATGCAGCGGCTACCAGTTTATACGGCGAAAAAGGAAAGAATGGTGTTCTCATTATCACCACAAAAAATTACGATTTTAGGAGAGATGGCGACACCGAACTAAAAATAAATACCAACACACCTACTTTGAGAATAAGATAAAACATCAACATTATGAAAAAAATATTGATCATTGCTTTAGCACTAGGTTTTACATGTGGTGTAAAAGCGCAATCGAAACAAGACAGTACCAAAACAACTAATCTTACATTACGTGGTACATCAACAATTGGCACCGAACCACTCATCGTAATTGATGGCAACAAACAATATCAAAGAGGGTCGGCATCTATTAGTGGCATGGATCCAAATAATATTGAATCAATTAACATCTTAAAAGACGGTTCTGCTACCACCAAATATGGCACTGATGGCTTTGCTGGTGTTATCGAAATTAAAACTAAAAATGGTTTAGCAGGAGTTTACAATAAAAAAATCGATTCCAATAGAGTAAATCTTTCTGGCAAAATTACCGGACTTAGTGTACGTCCAAGTGCTACAGCTGTGATCAGAAATTACAAGAGAAAGGATTCTGACCCAAAAGTTGTGATCAGAAATCTTCTTCAAAAGGACACCGATCCAAAAGCCAACCCGTTATATGTGGTTGATGGAAAGCGGGTGACTAATATAGAAACGCTGGATCCGAATACGATTGAATCAATCAGCGTACTTAAAGATGCCGCCAGCAAATCACTATATGGCGAATCTGGCGCAAATGGTGTAGTAATCATCACCACCAAGGTTGCCACAAAAGAAGTTCAAAAGAAAAATTAAATAGAAAACTTAAATCCAATTTAAAATGAGAAAGCTAATGATTTTAGCCCTAATGGGCATCGCCATGCTTACCAATTCGGTAAAAGCACAGAAAATTTATGATTTTGTATCTGTTGATAAGCAGCCGGAATTCCCTGGCGGAATTACAAAATTTTATGAATACTTAGGTAAGGAAATTAAATATCCAGAGGTAGCAAAAAGCAATAAAACACATGGAAAGGTTTTTTTAAGTTTCATCGTAGAAAAAACAGGAAAACTAAGTAATGTGAATATCGTTAGAAAATTATCTAAGGAAACAGACGCAGAAGCATTAAGAGTAATTAAAAACTCTCCCAATTGGAACCCAGGTTCAATCGGCGGAAAACCAGTAAGGGTGAAGTATAATATCAATGTTAATTTCAATCTACCTAATAATGGAGATAAAAAGGCAGCATTAAAAAGTGGTATACAACCAGAATTTCCTGGCGGGAGCACAAAGCTTTACAGCTATTTAGCAAAAAACATTAAATACCCAGAACAAGCTAAAAAGGATAAAACACAGGGAAAGGTTATGCTATCCTTCAACGTGGAGCAAGATGGGAGCTTAACCGATCTGGAAGTTGTTAAAGGCTTATCGAAAGAAACTGATGCGGAAGCTTTAAGGGTAATGAAAACAGCTCCACGATGGAATCCAGCGATCGATCAGGATGGTCATCCGGTAAAAGTAAAATATCAAATGGCCATTAACTTTACCATGAGTTAAATTGCATTCGTTCTCAAATCCATTTAAAATCGCAATATTTTTAACTTCATGTTAAGGATTTGCGATTTTTTTATTTGTATCAATAGAAGAGATATATTTGCGAATGAAAAAAATCTCGTTAACGCTATTCACATTCATTTGCTTTTTAGCCCCAGCAATGGCACAGCAAAATCAAGCACCCAATCAAAATTTATTATTTTTGGTTGATGGAAAATTCGTGACAAAAAATGAAGCGGCAAAAATTAACAGAGATAGTATAGAAACACTTACTGTAATTAAAGAAAAAGAGCATAAAAAAGTATTTGGAGTAAGTGATGATGGTGGTCTGATCATCGTGATCACAAAAGCAAAAATAAACAGTGCTGAAAACGTATTGATAAAAGAAAAAATATCCAAAATCAATTTCAAAACTACACCTGATATGGTTAAAGCCCCTTCACCAGCAAAACCATCTCGAGACTCTATTCCTAACGGTGTTTTTGATTTTATTTCGATAGAAAAGCAGCCAGAATTTCCAGGGGGAATAAAAGCATTTTATAGCTTTTTAAACGAAAATATCAAATACCCTAAAGAAGCTGCGAAAAGGCAAATTCAAGGTCGGGTATTCTTGTCCTTCATTGTTGAAAAAGATGGGAGCCTAACTGGCACTAAAGTCATCAGAGGTTTAAGTTTTGACATTAATGACGAAGCTGTAAGGGTGCTTTCTGCCTCACCATACTGGAATCCAGGCATTCATTTTGGAGTGCCTGTGAGGGTAAAGTATAACATCAACGTGAACTTTAGTCTTTAGTTGGTGAATTAAATCTTTTAATCACAAAACCCCAACTAAAAATAGTCGGGGTTTTATGTTTTCTCTCCTGTCTCGGAACACTAAATTTATAAAATTTTTAAGGGATATGCAAATTATACAGAATAAAATTTCTGAATACATAATGTTTTAATATGCTTACATAAGAATATTGCAAGTTTCGCAAACTTATATTTTGAGTGATAGAGATTACAATCCATTTCGTTAAATCAGTAACAGTATTTCAAATGTTTTCATTTCAATATAAATCACTAATTATACAATGTATTTTAATTTTTTTAGCTAATAAAAAAGCCCTCACAAAGTGAAGGCTTAAGAATCCTGATTTACATCAGGATGCACAGTATATTTTTAAACCGTTTCTTCTGATATAAATTTAGCAGAAGCAAAATCGCGGTTCATTCGGGCAATGTTCTCTAAAGAAATTCCTTTAGGACATTCAGCTTCACAAGCACCAGTATTGGTACAGTTACCGAATCCTTCAGCATCCATTTGTGCTACCATACTTTGTACACGACGATAACGCTCTGGCTGACCTTGTGGTAACAACGCCAGTTGAGAGATCTTCGCAGATACGAAAAGCATGGCTGAGGCATTTTTACAAGTGGCTACACAAGCGCCGCAACCGATACATGCAGCAGCTTCGAAAGCAGCATCTGCCTGCATTTTTGGAATTGGAAGATTATTCGCATCCTGTGCATTACCCGTATTTACCGAGATAAATCCACCTGCTGCAATTACTCTATCAAATGCAGAGCGATCTACAGTTAAATCTTTAACTACCGGGAATGCTGCCGCTCTCCAGGGTTCTACAACAATGGTATCGCCATCTTTGAATGAACGCATGTGTAACTGGCAGGTTGTTACTAAATCTTTTGGTCCGTGTGGGCGCCCGTTGATGAACATAGAGCACATCCCGCAAATACCCTCGCGGCAATCGTGATCAAATACAACAGGTTCTTCGCCTTTAGTGATCAGATCTTCGTTTAACACATCGAACATCTCCAAAAAAGACATATCTGGCGAAATACCAGCTAATTTATAATCAACCAAAGCACCTTTGGTGTTGTTATTTTTTTGACGCCAAACTTTTAGCGTTAAGTTCATATTTCCTGTACTCATAATATTGAGATTTAGGCGGGGAGCATAGGGCATAGGGCTAAAAGCTCCATGCACAGTGCCCTCTGCTATTTATAACTTCTTTGTGCTACTTTAATATTTTCAAACTTTAATTCTTCTTTATGAAGCTCGAAGTTTACGCCTTCTTTAAATTCCCATGCGGCAACGTATGCGTAGTTTTCATCATCACGCAATGCTTCGCCCTCTTCAGTTTGATATTCTTCACGGAAGTGGCCACCACAGCTTTCGTTACGGTTTAATGCATCGATACACATTAACTCGCCCAATTCAATAAAATCGGCAACGCGACCAGCTTTTTCAAGTTCAGGATTTAATTCACCAACAATACCAGGTACACGAACATTGCTCCAGAATTCAGCACGTAAAGCCCTGATTTCTTCGATAGCCTCGTTCAAACCCTTTTCATTACGGGCCATTCCACATTTCTCCCACATAATGTGACCTAAACGCTTATGGAAATGATCAACAGATTTAGTTCCCTTAATATTGATTAATGTATTTAAAATACCTACAGCTCTTTCTTCAGCTTCAACAAATGCCGGATGATCTGTTGGGATTGCCTTTACCGAAATTTCTTTTGATAAATAAGCACCAATGGTATAAGGAAGAACGAAATACCCATCAGCCAAACCTTGCATTAAGGCAGATGCACCTAAACGGTTAGCGCCGTGATCGGAGAAGTTTGCCTCGCCAGTACAATACAAACCAGGAACAGATGTCATTAAGTTATAATCAACCCAAAGTCCGCCCATGGTATAGTGAACCGCAGGGTAAATACGCATTGGCGTTTCGTAAGGATTTTCACCGGTAATTTGCGCATACATGTCGAAC
The DNA here is from genome assembly GCF_920984735.1 of Pedobacter sp. Leaf250. Taxonomy (GTDB): domain Bacteria; phylum Bacteroidota; class Bacteroidia; order Sphingobacteriales; family Sphingobacteriaceae; genus Pedobacter. The sequence goes on from NZ_CAKLBU010000015.1 coordinate 91,620, forward strand.
AAGTTACCGTATTTTTCTTTGATAACGGCAGTACCCAAACGCATGCAGGTTTCTTTATTAGGATTGTGAATACCCGATTTTGAAGCTTCAATTCTTCCATAACGTTCGGTGTTTGCTTTAAAATCTAAGTATACAGCCAATTTTGAAGCACCCACACCATAACCTGCATCGCAACGTTCTTTGGCCGCACGAGAAGCCACATCACGAGGCACCAGGTTACCAAAAGCAGGATAACGACGCTCTAAATAATAATCTCTTTCATCTTCAGGAATTTCTGAAGCTTTACGGTTATCATCTTTCTTTTTCGGTACCCAGATTCGTCCATCGTTACGTAACGACTCAGACATCAAAGTTAATTTTGATTGATGATCTCCAGAAACAGGGATACAAGTTGGGTGGATTTGCGTGTAGCAAGGGTTAGCAAAATATGCACCTTGTTTGTGCGCTTTCCAGGCCGCAGTAACGTTACTTCCCATGGCATTGGTAGAAAGATAGAATACGTTTCCATAACCACCAGTTCCTAATACCACCGCATGACCGAAGTGACGCTCGATTTCACCTGTAATTAAGTTACGGGCAATAATACCACGAGCTTTTCCATCGATTTTAACAACTTCAAGCATTTCATGGCGAGTATACATTTCTACTTTACCCATACCAATCTGGCGTTCTAAAGCAGAGTAAGCACCTAATAATAACTGCTGACCAGTTTGACCCGCAGCATAAAAAGTACGTTGAACCTGTGTACCACCAAATGAACGGTTATCTAATAAACCACCGTATTCGCGGGCCAAAGGAACACCTTGAGCCACACATTGATCTATAATGTTAGCACTTACCTCAGCTAAGCGATGCACATTGGCTTCGCGGGCACGGTAATCGCCACCTTTAATTGTATCATAAAATAAACGGTAAGTACTATCACCATCATTTTGATAATTTTTTGCTGCATTTATACCACCCTGAGCAGCAATAGAGTGCGCTCTGCGAGGTGAATCCTGGAAACAAAAACATTTTACTTTATAACCCATTTCGGCTAAAGTTGCTGCTGCCGAAGCACCTGCTAAACCCGAACCTACAATAATTACTTCAATAGTTCTTTTGTTCGATGGGTTAACCAAAGGCACAGAAGACTTAAATTTAGTCCATTTGCTTGTTAATTCGCCTTCTGGAATATTTGAATTAATATCTGACATATCTCTTTTGTGCTAAAAATTATTGAATAATACCAAAATAAATTGCAATCGGCATGGCTGCGAAAACGATCGAAATAATGATCGAATACCATACACCTGCACCTTTAATGATTCCATTATACTTTGAATGGTTCCAACCCATGGTTTGAAATGCCGAAGCGAAACCATGTAAAAGGTGGTAGCATAACGAAACCATAGCTAAAACATAAACTCCAACTCTTAGAGGTTCTTGGAATTTAATTTTCATTACCGCATACAAATCCTCATGTCCATTAGCATCAACTGTTGGGATACCGGTAAAGCGTGATACTACCCAGAAATCTTTAAGGTGGACAACCAAGAATATTAACAATAATGTACCCAATAAGCCCATTGAACGGCTATACCATTTACTGTTTGCCTTGCCATCGTATTCCGCATATTTAACAGGTCTTGCTTTTTGATTTTGCAATGTTAATCGCAATGCTTGAAAGATGTGTGCTAACAAACCAAGCATCAAAACTACTTCTCCAGCTCTGATGATCCAGTTAGTAGCCATAAAATGTGCACCAATGTTAAAGGTTAAACCTTGATCATCTAAAAAGATCAAAGCATTAATACCTGCGTGTACAATTAAAAAGAGTATCAGGAATATTCCTGTAGCACCCATAATAAATTTTTTTCCAATAGATGAGGAAAAAGCATTTCCGAAACCACTCATTTGATTAGGATTTATATCTAAATTTCTTGCAAAAGTATCTAATTATGACTTTAATTTATAAACGATTATGACAAAACAGCGATAAATCATTTATTTAGAAACATTCTAAAAGCAATATTGGATATTCATCTATTTTTATTAAAAATGTAAAGTATTTTAATCAGCGTACATTTTAGATTTATGCTACGCTTTTAGTAAGATGATTTCTATGCTTGAAGATAAATTTGATGCAAATTGATGTGGCAGGTATACCAGTTACTCGAGAGATTATTATATTCACTTTACAAAATCTTTAAAATGAATAAAAATATTTTACTCTCAATTATTGTTCTACTATTTCTATGTTCATGCGGCAGCATGAAAAATATGGCAACCAATCTACAGGCTTTCAAATATAATTACTGTACACCTACTATTCCTTACCTTAGTTCATCAGGATTTTTTCAAGAAAAGAATCCTACAGATTTATCATTTACAACGGTTTCGCTTAATAAGCACGATCAACTTTTATGTCATTTACTTGGAATAAGTGCAGATTTAAATGAATTATTTTTAGTTAAAAAAGATGGTCCTACAATAACAATAGCTATCTGAGATTGAAGCAAAAAATTGGTAGTCGAATAGCATTGGCACAATCTCAACTAACTGCTGTAGCAGCAGAACTTGATTGTGAAGGTGAGCGATCTGATATGGCCGCAGATTATTTAGACGGTTTAAATAGCAAGCGAAACCGACAATTAACTGTTGGATCAGTTATAGTTGGTGCACTTACTACTGTAGCAGGCGCCGTAACGAAAAATAGTACGCAGACTATTATAGGCATTAGCGGTGGTTTAGTTAGTGCCGGGCTTGGGGCAATGACCATTAATCCAAAAGGAAAAAAAGTTGAATTTTACCATGAGCATAATCTCTTAAGAGCAATTTGGAGAGAGGGAGAGAAGAATTCAGATTATCCGGATTTTGTTTGGAAAATGTTGAACGAAAAAGAGTTTAGTACAAATGGTAACGTAACTTTAATTAAAAGTATAAAGAGCCGATGGCTGCAATTTGAATTTAATGGAGGTGTAGATGTTGATGAAGAAAAACTTTTATTTGGAAATGGAGGATTTTATAGATCAGAGGATTTACATACGCGATCTGCAATGATTAATCAACTCCAATCTACCATCCGATCAATCCATCAAGATTTTATTAGTTTAATGAGTTTGGTAGATTCAATATAAAACCACCATTAACTTTTAGTGAATAGTTTATATTAACCACCCATTTGGAAAAATGTTAAACAAAAAAAGTCCCGATTTGCATCGGGACTTTTTACGATTTATGTGTTCGAGTTTTCTTAAGCTACTTTTACATTTACCGCGTTTAGGCCTTTTCTACCTTCTTCTACATCGTAGTTTACGGTATCATTCTCGCGAATGTTGTCAATTAAGCCTGAAGCATGAACAAAAATTTCGGCATCGCCATTAGATGGAGTGATAAATCCGAAACCTTTAGTTTCATTAAAAAATTTTACTGTTCCTTGTTGCATTATATTGTATTTTAATTTGAATCAAAGGTAAGGTTAAATACCTATAGATCAATTTTTTATTTTTAATAATTTAAATTAATTCTAAATATATTGATTGATTGAGCATTAAGCCCTATTTTGAAGCCTTACTTAATCCATCCATACTTGAAGAATCTCCAGGTTTTATGAGTAAAGCCCTTTCAAAACAAGTTTTTGCGGCTTCTTTTCTATTCGATAATAGCACTGCCCAGGCCATCATGTGGTTCCCATCATAATCAAATGGATAAGCCTCAACAACCTTTGTAAAATATTTTATCGCCCCTTTGTAGTCCTTTTTATTGTAGGTCAGTACGCCAGTCCAATAGTTTGCTTGTTTATTTTGAGGATCAATTTTTAGAACACCTTTGTATTGTTCCATCACTTTATCCAAATCCTTTAAAAAAACCAAAGGTTTTATTAATGCAAATTTAGCCTCAATAGCACTGGGACGAATCTTTACGGCTTTATTGTAATAATTGATAGAACTTCTATAATCTTTGGAAAGATAGTACAACCATCCCATTCGGAAGCTTACTTCGTAATTTTCATCATTATAATAGGGCTAATATAACCAATTGCCTTTGTGTAGTTTTTTCTACTTTCCTCTTTATAGCTATTTTGAAAAGCCTTTTGTAGAGTTAAGTTGCTTTGAGCACTCACCTCCAAAATTGGTAAGCTCAAAATAATGTATACGGCAAATAGTCTAAATAATATCATGTATGTTGATTAAACAGTACACCAAAAATATCAGAATTACAGCCAATTAGGTAATTTAAAAAGCCAAATGAGGTTCGATTTAACAAAATATAACATTCCAGCACTACAGTTTATGGTAGAAATATACTGTGATAAACAAAGTTTAACTACACGCAGATTGTAACAGTGCCAATATTACATTCCTTTTTGCTGATTGATAAAAGCGCTGTAAGCATCGCCGATTGGCAATTCTGCATGATTGAGTTGCACCTTTTTGTTATGAATGGATTTAATTTTATTTAAAGCCACAATAAAACTTCTGTGAATCCTGGCAAACTGGTTATCGGGCAGTTTTTCCAAAATCTTTTTCATGGTCATCAGTGTTAAAAGTGGTTTATCAATCCCATTCAAATAAATTTTTAAATAATCGCCCATACTCTCAATATATTCCACATCGCGAAGCAGAATTTTAATCATTTTATATTCAGCATAAACATATATACTTTCATCGTTTCCAGTTTCTACCGTAGCATTTTTATATTTATGATAATCGATGGCTTTTTCTATAGCAGCAGTAAAACGTTTAAAATCTATCGGTTTTAAAAGGTAATCTAAAGCCTGTAGTTCGTAGCTTTCAAAAGCATAATTTTTGTATGCCGTGGTAAAAATAATCATTGGACTGTGCTCCAAACTGCGCACCAATTCTACACCGGTAATATCAGGCATATTTACATCAACAAAAAGCAAATCAATGGCATTGTTTTTTAGGTATTCGGCTCCTGAAAGCGCATTTTCAAAAACCTGAATAATTTGAAGCGCAGGAAATTTTGCTACATAAGTTTTAATGAGTTCGAGCGCTAAGGGCTCATCATCAATTGCCACACATTTTAAAGCCATAATTTATTGTTATGGTTAGCAATTTAAGCAAAGCTCAACCAAAAAACTGCTATTATATTGTTTAATATTTAATTTAAATTGATCAGGATAGAGGTGATTTAGTCTTCTTTGAGTATTTGCAATTCCAATTCCCGCACGTTCCAATTTAGTGGTATTGTTATAGATTTTATTTTCGCAAGTAAAATTGATTTTGCGGTCTTCAATTTCCAAATGAATGTTTATTACCGGTTTTTCTATTTTCGATACGCCATATTTGAATGCATTTTCTATAAAGGTCATAAAAATCAATGGCCCAATTTGCTTTCCATCAGCACTGCCAACAATATGAAAATTTATTTCCGAATTGCTTCCAAGCCTTAGTCGCTGCAATTCGATATAATCTTTAATGCAATTAATTTCATCATTTAATGGAACAAAATCCTGCACAACATCGTCAGTAACATAACGCATAATATTCGAAAGTTTCATGATGCTTTCTGAAGTATGCTCACTATTAATTACCGAAAGGGTATAAATATTATTGAGCGTATTGAACAAAAAATGAGGATTAATTTGTGCCTTCAGAAACGAAAGCTCTGCAATTGCTTTATCGGCCTCAGCTTTTATCACTTTCGATTCGGCATTTTGCCACCGCTGCACAGTACAGGTTGCAATGCTTAAACCCATTATCATAAAAAATAAAAACAAACTAATGATATCAATTTTGATGGGTCTGCGGAAATCAAGAAAAGGATTGTTTCTGCCAAAATTTGGATCTTGCATTCGTAAACCCTCATGCGGCAATGGCCCAAAAGGCATTTGTAAAACTGGTTTAGCACTGGTATCATCCACCATTTGAGGTGGCTTATTAAATCCACTTGGAGGTACTTCTCCAGGACGGCCAAATACACCTATCATATTTCTGTTATGGCCCAATAATTTATCGTAAGGTTGGGCATAATAAACGAAACTGAACAGTAATAAAACAGATAAAATGTAAAATAAGTATCGTTTCTTAAACATTAACCGAGGTACCAAAACCAAGGCATTGAAATAAAATATGATGATATAGGTGAGGCAGAACAGCCAATAATAAGGCGAGGCAAGCAACATTAAATTATTCTGGTCCACCTGCTCATGATTAATGAACAATATTGGAAAGGACAAAAACAAAAGCCAACCCGCTAAATGGATAATGAAAGTTGGTGTTTTAAAATGCTGCATGCTACAAATTAATAATTTTTGGGCTGTTATCTCATTTAGCCATAAACAACTTCATGAGTTTGCTCGTAATTGATCATCAACTTATTGGTTGTCTTAAGCATAAAAGTTTGATTAAACTCTCCTTTTTTATCGTAACTTAAAATCAATATATCATTAACAATTTCATGTAAAACCAATTTCGGGCTGGTATAGGTAAGCGTAACGATGTGGGCTGCTTTATTCAATAAATCTGATTCAGCAATTTGCAATTCAGCCCATTCAAATAATAGCGGTTTTCCACTCACATCTGCCAGTATTGGCATTTTATTTTTTAAAGTTTCAATCGTACCCATTACTGTATAATGGAGTTTTTGGTGCAAATTTTTAGCTTTTAAATTGGCCTTAATCATTTGCGAAAAAGTATGCAAACTTTCTCCAACGTTATAGGCCTTTGATTTTTTTTGAAATTCTTTATAAGTATCATGAAAAATTCTGCGTTCGAAATCTGTTCTGCACATGAAATTAAAATACTGTTTAGCGCTAATGTTAATAAAAGCTAAAGCCATACGCTGTGGTTTTAATTACTGGTTCAAAGATGAAATAATAAAAATCCGATTTCTTTAAAGTGTCGTCAAACACTACTTATCAATCGGCAAATACGAAACTAAATGCCAATAATGAATTTAGAATGAACTTGTTATTTGCTTAAACGAGTTATTTTGAATATTCGCTTCAATGCAATGAAAAAAAGATTTGAAAGATAAAATCGCTTTTCACCTTGCTAAATTGCTTTTTATAAAACACTTTAAGCGTTGGCAGGTTAATTAAATACAAAAGAATATCTAACCAAAAACTAAATAATATGGAAACGAGAAACAATCATGCTTTAATTCAGGCACTATTGGATTGTGCTATGGCTTGTGAGCATTGCGGATCTTCAAGCTTAAAAGAAGAGCAAGACATCACCATGATGATTGAGTGCATTAAGTTGAATAGAGATTGTGCCGACATTTGCACACAAGCTGCGAGATTGCTTCAACGAGATTCAGTTATCGGACGGCAATATTTATTATTGTGTGAAGAGATTTGTCGCTTATGCGCTGAAGAATGCGGTAATCACGACCACGAACATTGCAGGCAATGTGCGGTTGCCTGCGAAGAATGTGCCGATGCTTGCCATGCCAACCACGAACCAATTGAGCAAGATTAATTGCAAAAAAAATGTCCCGAATTCAAAATTCGGGACATTTTTTTTATTAGGCTATAATTTATTGAGCTGGGAAACTGAAATTATAAGTTCCTTGTTCGCTCACACCAGAAATACTAATCATATTGTTTCTTCCTTGCGGTAATGCTTTTTGAACATCAGCAACCGAATTTACAGCCTGACCATTTACTTTTGTAATGATTAAACCTTTCTCAACACCAATGTTATCGAAAGCTTTACCTGTAACTACAGAAGTAACCACAACGCCGCCATTAATTCCAAATTTAGTTTTTTGAGCTTGTGTTGCAGGCGCAAATGTTGCACCTAATTTAGAAACTTCAACGCTTTTTGCTGCTGTATTATTTGCAGTTAAACCAATGCTTGATTCGCCTTTTAATGTTACAGTGATATCTTTTAACGAGCCATCTCTCAAAACGCCCAACTTCACTTTATCACCTGGATTTAAACGACCAATTTTTTCTTGTAAATCTGGTGAATCATTAATTACAACACCATCTACTTTTTTGATAATATCACCTTTTTTAATTCCCGCAGCAGCACCACCGCCACCAGCTACAACATCACTCACGTATAATCCGCTTACTTCGGAAGTAGTAATGCCTTCTGGTTTCTCGTCACCACTTAATGGATAAAAGTTTACGCCAATGTACCCACGTTTCACTGAACCATATTTCATAAAATCATCAACAATTTTACGGGCTAAGTTAACCGGGATAGCAAAACCATAACCTTGATTGTATCCGCTTTGTGAAGCAATTGCAGAATTAATACCTACTAATTCTCCGTTTGCATTAACTAAAGCACCACCACTATTACCTGGGTTAATGGCTGCATCAGTTTGAATAAAAGATTCAATGCTGGTATTTGCCGGCGCTTGTGGTCTTTTGCCTGTACGTTGGTATTCTCGGTATTCTTCTTCGGTTATTTCATTACCTTGTTGCTCACGACCAATAATACCAATACTTCTATTTTTAGCACTTACAATACCTGCTGTAACAGTGGTTTGCAAATCAAGCGGGAAACCAACTGCCAATACCCATTCACCTACCTGAACGTTATCAGAGTTACCCATTTTTACTACTGGTAATCCTGTTGCATTTACTTTAATTAAGGCTAAATCAGTATTTGGATCACGACCAATTACCGTTGCTTCAACCTTGCGTCTATCCGTTAAAACAACTTCTACCTTACTTGCATTTTCAACTACATGGTTATTGGTTACAATGTATCCATCCTGACTAATAATTACACCTGAACCTGATGCAGCCCTAGGTTGGCGCTGCATTTGTCGGCCGCCACCTCCGAAGAAATCGTCGAACATATCAAATGGTGACGAGCCTTTGCTGCTACCACCACTTTTTGCTTCATAGGTTGTTTTAATGTGAACAACTCCTGGCGCAACAGCTGCAGCTGCTTGGGTAAAATCTGCTGTACCTGCTGATGAAATTTTAAGTGGGTTATTAGCAAAATATAAATTCTGTTTCTCTGAAATTGTACTGCCAGTTTGGTTACGCTCAAATAGTTTGTAACCTCCAATTGCTGCTGCTCCACCTATAAAAGCAGCTAACATGGTAATTCCTAATATTTTTTTCATGTGTTTAAATATTGTTTTTTAGTGGTCATGAAGCTATCAAAAGCTTTGATTATTTTCTGTTTTAGCTTTTAATGTTTCATGTGTTTACATATTGTTTTTAATCCCCTGATTATTACAAGCATTAATGCTAGCTAATTGTTTGCTTATAATATTAGTTCGTTTTATTAGTGCGAGAGCAATATTCACTTTGATTTAAGCAGATTGCCCTGGCAGTTTTTATCTGCTCAAATTTTCTTTAACAACTTTATTCAAATTTAATACCATATAAACGATATTTGTATCGGTTAAGCACTATATGTCATGTTAAAAAATGTTAAAACCATTAACGCAGGCTTTGCAGATGCTTATTGCAACTCAAATATTGCATAAATAAATGAAGGTTTGATGAAATCTAAAGAGGTTTTAAGTCTTACTGCCAAATTTACAAAATGCTATATATGCTTTATAATTATTGAAAAAACTTGATCAATGAAAATAAATTTCTTTAAATACCAAGGTGCAGGGAATGATTTTATTTTAATAGACCATACCATGAGTCCGTTAAAAGGTGTTGATAATGAATTGATTGAGCAACTTTGCGATAGGCGATTTGGGATTGGTGCAGATGGCTTAATGTTTTTAACCAAACATCAGGATTACGATTTTGAGATGCATTATTTTAATGCCGATGGCAAATTGGGAAGCATGTGTGGTAATGGTGGTAGGTGTATTGTGGCTTTTGCAAAGCAATTGGGCATTATCGAAAAAGAAACTAACTTTTTGGCAGTTGATGGACCGCATTATGCCAGAATTTCAGAATCAGGAGATTGGGTAGATTTACAAATGATTGATGTTGATACCATTACCAATGATGGTGAAGCGTTTGTATTAAATACCGGCTCACCTCACTATGTAAGTTTAAAAAGCGATTTAAAAGATTTTGATGTTTACACGCAAGGAAAAAATATTCGATACAATGAAATTTACAGCGAAAAAGGTATCAATGTTAATTTTGTTGAAGATAAAGGCGATCATTTATTTGTTAGAACCTACGAGCGTGGTGTAGAAGATGAAACTTATGCCTGCGGAACTGGCGTAACAGCTGTTGCTATGGCCATGGCAAAATATAAAAATCAAACAGGTCATATTAAAACTGATATCAAAGTTTTAGGCGGAGATATAAAAATCGAGTTTGATTATGATGGAAACAAATTTACAAATGTATTTTTATGTGGTCCAGCAAAACTAGTTTTTGAGGGAGAAGTAGGATAATTTTTGCGTCCGACTTATTACCTTTTACAAACTATATTATAAGATCAGAAATAGGATCAATATATCTACACGTTTTAATGAGTGTATATTTTACACTAAGAAATTAAAATTTTGACTGTTTTTCTCAACAAGTACTTGCTTATATTCTTCTAATATTAGGGCATTTTAACAACGATTAACATCTGTCGCAAGATATTTACACAGCATTATTATCGCTTATTAACTACTTATTTATTTATTAAACAGTGTTTTAAGCCCCTCTAATCTGGTTTTAACAAATAAAATAAATCAATCGATTGATTAAATGACAGAATTTGGACAGACTTAATTTCTTTTAGGCTTTATTTTTGGACATAAATCGGCAAGTTCGAAACCTAATTTTGACTACGCTTTCGTACCCGGAAACAAAAATTTAAATACACACAGAAATAGTCCATGAGAAAAGTAACAACTCTCGTTTTTAGCATGAGCATCGCTATGCTTTTAGCATCATGCGGAAATAATGATGAACAGAAAAAAGCAGCAGCCGCAGCCGCAGCAGGTCCCCAAGCCTATCCTGTTTTTACAGTTAACGCACAAACTACAGAACTTAATTCAGATTATCCAGCTACTATCGAGGGTATTCAAAATATTGATATACGTCCAAAGGTTGATGGTTTTATCCAGAAAATATTTGTGGATGAAGGTTCGGTTGTTAAAAAAGGTCAATTACTTTTTACCATAATGGCACCACAATATGAGCAGGAAGTTAGAACTGCAAGAGCTGCGATTAGCAGTGCAGAAGCTGATGTAAATGCCGCACAATTACAAGTTAATAAAACCCGCCCTCTTGTGGAAAAGGATATTATTAGTAAGTACGATTTAGATGCTGCTCAATTAACTTTGCAAAGTAGAAAAGCAGCATTGGCGCAGGCAAGAGCCACCTTAGTAAATGCACAAGTGAATTTAGGTTATACAAAAATCACCAGCCCTGTTGATGGTGTTGTTGGAAGTTTACCTTTCAGAACAGGAAGTTTGGTAAGCAGTTCGAGTACAGAACCGTTAACTACTGTCTCAAATACATCGAAAGTTTACGCTTATTTCTCATTAAACGAAAAACAGTTATTAGATTTTTCCAAAACCTATAAAGGAAGTACACTAGCGCAGCAGATGAAAAATATTCCAGCAGTTAGTTTAGTTTTGGCTGACGGAAATGTATATGCTCAAAATGGTAAAATTGAATCCATTAACGGTCAAATTAATACCGCAACAGGTTCAGCCAGTCTAAGAGCTACATTCCCAAATCCAATTTCTTTACTAAAATCAGGTGCAAGCGCATCAGTTCGCATTCCTCAAAAAGTTGAAAACGCAATACTTGTTCCTCAAAAATCGACTATCGATTTACAAGGAAAAAAATTCGTTTATGTTTTAGGCGATTCATCAAAGATCATCAGCACCGAAATTCAGATTATGGATTTAGCTAAAGATAAATTTTATGTGGTAACCAAAGGTTTAAAAGCTGGCGATAAAATTGTTTTAGAAGGCTTTCAATCTTTAAAAGACGGAGCCAAAATCAAACCTGAAGAACAAAGAGCTGATTCAGTTTATGCTGATATAAACAAATAAGATATCGTAAATCGTATATCAACAATCGTAATTCAACATTATGTTTAAGAAATTTATAGAAAGACCGGTTCTTTCAACAGTTATTTCCATCATCATCGTTATTCTCGGTGTTTTAGGTTTAGCCACATTACCGGTTTCACAATATCCAGAAATTGCACCACCAACGGTACAGGTTTCTACATCATACCAGGGTGCAAATGCCGATGTGGTAATGAATAGCGTTGTAGTTCCGCTCGAAGAACAAATAAACGGGGTTGAAGACATGACCTACATGACTTCAACTGCGAGTAATGATGGTACCGCAACCATTACTGTTAACTTTAAATTGGGTACAAATCCTGATTTGGCAGCGGTAAACGTTCAAAACAGGGTAGCAAGAGCAACCAGTCTATTACCTGCAGAGGTAACCAGATCGGGCGTAATTACTGCAAAAAGACAAGCAAGTAACGTATTAATCTTCGGTTTATACAGTGATGATCCATCTTACGATCAGAAGTTTTTACAGAATTATGCAAACATCAATATCATTCCTCAAATTAAACGTATCAATGGAGTGGGTGATGCAAGTGCTTTCGGAACTTTAGATTATACCATGCGAATTTGGCTTAAGCCAGATGTAATGGCAACTTACGGCTTGGTTCCAAGTGATGTGAATACAGCTTTAGCCGATCAAAACGTGGAAGCTGCTCCAGGACAATTTGGTGAGCAAGGCGATCAGGCATTTCAATATACGCTGAAATACACTGGCCGTTTAAAAGATGAGGCACAATTTGGCAACATCATTATCAAATCAACTGCCGACGGCCAAATTCTTCGCTTAAAAGATATTGCAAGAATTGAATTGGGTGCTCAAAGCTATGCCAGTTCGGTAAAGTTTAACGGTAAACAAGCCTTGGGTATTGCCATTAACCAAACAGCTGGATCAAACGCAAAAGAAGTAATTGAAAACTCTATCAAAACATTGGATGAAGCTCAAAAATCTTTTCCAAAAGGTGTTCATTATTCTACTTTGGTTAACGTAAACGATTTCCTGGATGCCTCAATTGAAAAGGTAATTCATACCTTAATTGAAGCATTTATTTTGGTGTTCTTGGTGGTATTCATCTTTTTACAAGATTTCCGTTCAACATTAATTCCGGCGATAAGTGTTCCTGTGGCTATTATTGGTACCTTCTTCTTTTTAAGTTTATTTGGTTTTACCATTAACTTACTTACCTTATTCGCACTTGTACTTGCCATCGGTATTGTGGTAGATGATGCGATTGTTGTAGTGGAAGCGGTTCACGCGAAACTCGATGAAGGCTACACCGATGCAAAAAAAGCAACGGTTGATGCCATGGATGATATTAGTGGTGCCATCATTTCCATCACCTTAGTAATGGCCGCGGTATTTATTCCAGTGAGTTTTATCCAAGGTTCATCAGGAGTATTTTACAAGCAATTTGGGTTAACACTCGCCATTTCAATCATCCTGTCTGCAGTTAACGCCTTAACTTTAAGTCCGGCATTGTGTGCGTTATTCCTTAAGCCGCATAAAGATGATCACGGAAAAAAGAAAAATTTTTTAGAACGCTTTTATGCAGCATTTAATACATCATTCGATGCCGTTACTGGAAAATATAAAAAATCAGTTAGCTTTTTATCAAGAACAAAATGGTTAGTTGGTGTTGGTATTTTATTTTTTACAGGTCTATTAATCTGGACTATGAATACTACTCCGAAAGGTTTTGTACCGAATGAGGATTTAGGAACGATCATGTCGGATATTTCATTACCAGCAGGAACATCTCAAGAAGAAACCAATATCGTGATTGCAAAAATTGATAGCATCGCACATAAAATCCCTGAAATTAAAAACACGTTAAGGGTAGTTGGCCGAAGTATGATTAGTGGTTCGGGTAGTTCTTATGGTATGGTAATCTCCCGATTAACACCATGGGACGAACGTAAAGGCCGTGATGTTAAAACCATTATTGGCGAATTGTTTGCCAAAACAGCAAGTATTAAAGGTGCCAAAATCATCTTCTTTGCGCCGCCAACCATCCAGGGTTTTGGTACCAGTGGCGGTTTCGAATTTCAGTTGCAGGATAAAACTGGTGGCGATATTAAAAAATTTAATGAAGTAGGTAATGGATTTTTAGCAGCATTAAGTAAGCGCCCGGAAATTCAATATGCTTCTACATCGTTTAATCCGAATTTTCCACAATACCAAATTGATGTAAATGTGGCTAAGGTTAAACAGGCAGGTTTAAATGTAAGTGACGTATTGGGTGTTATGCAAGGTTATTATGGTGGTGTTTATGCATCAAACTTTAATAAATTTGGCAAGCAATTTAGGGTAATGTATCAGGCAGAAGCCGAATATCGCTCTAATGAACAAACTTTAACCCGTATTTTTGTTAGAAATTCATCAGGCCAAATGGCACCGATTTCTGAATTTATTACACTTACGAAAGTTTACGGACCACAAGCCATTTCCCGTTTCAACTTGTTTACTTCTATTGCCGTAACAGGTAACCCAAATGCAGGTTATAGTTCTGGTGATGCATTAGCAGCTGTGCAAGAAGAAGCTGCAAAACATTTGCCTGCAGGCTACGGGTATGAGTTTTCGGGATTATCACGTGAAGAGATGAGCAGCGGTAGTCAAACCATATTTATTTTCTTACTCTGCGTAATCTTTGTTTATTTCCTATTGGCTGCACAATACGAAAGTTATATTTTACCACTTGCGGTATTAATATCACTTCCTATTGGTTTAGCAGGAACATTCATTTTCGATAAAATTTTTGGCATCGATAATAACATCTACACCCAAATTACGCTGATTATGCTTGTTGGTTTACTGGCGAAGAATGCCATTTTAATTGTAGAATATGCTGTTGATAGAAGGAAAAAAGGAATGAGTATTGTAAATGCGGCGATAGATGGCGCTACAGCTCGTTTACGTCCAATCTTGATGACTTCATTCGCATTTATTCTCGGACTATTGCCATTAATGCTTTCTTCTGGTGTTGGTGCATCAGGAAATAAATCAATTGGAACAGGAGCTGTGGGCGGGATGCTAATTGGTACGATATTCGGTATTTTTGTAATCCCTGCGCTGTTTATTATTTTCCAATCATTACAAGAACGGGTAAGCAATAAATCACCTTTTGAAGAAGGAATTGAAAAAGAGCAAACTCCCGAAGAATACGAATTGGCAACAGCTAATAGTAAACATTAATTTAATCCGAACATGAAATTTTCACATAAATATACCTTTTTAATCGGTGTTGCTACGCTAACCTTAAGTGCATGTGTTACACAAAAATACGAACGCCCACAGGTTAAAAATGAAGGTTTATACCGAGATATTAATACAACAGATACAACCACCATGGCAGATTTGCCATGGAAAAGCTTATTTTCTGATACGACTTTACAATCATTAATTCAACAGGGAATTAATGAAAATCTGGATCTGAAACAAGCCATCGAACGCATCAAAATTTCTGAAGCAACTTTACGTCAAAGTCGTGCAGCGTTTTTGCCAAGCTTACAGGCTGATGTTTCGGTAACTGATGCAAAACAATCGCAGGCAGCGCTAAATTTTCCTGCAGGAATTAACATAAATTTAGAAACCCAAACGTACAGAGCGGCTTTGAGTACTGCTTGGGAAGCTGATATTTGGGGAAAATTAAGTAGCGCTAAACGTGCTGCTTTTGCTACTCTATTGCAAAGCGATGCGGCAAAACGTGCTGTACAAACTCAATTAATTGCCACCATTGCCAATAACTATTATACTTTACTGGCTTTGGATAAACAGTTGGCGATAACTGAACAGACAATTAAAATCAGGGCACAGGATGTTGAAACTATGAAAGCGCTAAAAGAAGGCGCAGTTGTAAATGGCGCAGCTGTTGTTCAGAGTGAAGCCAATCTTTATGCGGCCCAAGTAACACTACCTGATTTAAAAAGAAGTATTAAGGAAGCAGAAAATGCTTTGAGCATCATTTTGGCAAAAGCTCCGGGAGCAATAAATCGGACCAATTTGGATCAACAAGTAGCTTACACCAATTTACAAACCGGTATTTCAGCACAGTTGTTGCAAAATCGTCCCGATGTAATTGCAGCCGAATTCGGGTTTAGATCTGCATTTGAGAATACCAATGTAGCTAAAACTTATTTCTACCCTGCTTTAACTTTAACAGCAACAGGTGGATTAACGAGTTTACAGTTGAACAACTTTTTCGATAATTCTATTTTCTACAATTTAGTTGGAGGATTAACGCAGCCAATTTTTGCAAAAGGCGCAAACAAAGCCCGCTTAACAACTGCACAAGCTAACCAACAAATTGCATTTTATACCTTTCAGCAAGCATTATTAACAGGCGGACAAGAAGTTTCAAATGCATTGTACGCTTACCAAACCGCAGCTGAAAAGGAAGAAACAAGAGCAAAGCAAATTGCATCATTAACAAAAGCAGTTGATTTTACCAAGGAGTTATTGCGTTACAGTTCCGCAACAAATTATACTGATGTTTTAACTTCAGAGCAAAGTTTACTAACAGCTCAATTAAGTGGAATTAATGACCGATTACAGAAACTTCAATCGGTAGTTAATTTGTACAGGGCATTAGGTGGAGGTTGGAAAAATTGATTTTAGATTTAAGAGTTACGATTTTAGATTTACACTAATATTAAATTTGTTTCCAAATCGTAATTCTTAAATCAACTGTTGGTTTTAGTTTTTAAATTGAAAGTGTTAAAGCACTTAGCCGATCATCGTATTTTGTAAATTTAAAATCGTAAATCAACGATACATTCCTTTACCATCAATAAAATCTATTACTTTATCTGGAAGAAAAAACTGAACGTTTTTTCCTTCCTTAATTGCTTTTCTGATAAAAGTGGAAGAGATTTCCATCAAGGGTGTATCGGTAAATGTTATGGCTGGATGATTTTCCCACTCGGCAACATTAGCCCCTGGCCGCGGATAAACATAAATTTGATAATTCTCCAGCAGGACCTCATAGTTTTTCCACTTCTTGAAAGAAACCAGATTATCAGCCCCCATAATCAACACAAATTCTTTTTTTGGATACCTTTCATGAAGATAAGTTAAAGTATCAATGGTGTATGATGGTTGGGGTAAATTAAATTCAATATCGCTAACTCTAATGTTTTCAGTTTTTTCTGATGCAAGTTGAGCCATTTCCAATCGATCGTACATATTGGTTAAGCCACTTTTATCTTTTAAAGGATTATGCGGTGAAACAACCAGCCAAACTTCATCAAGACCTGCATGATTAGCCATGTAGTTAGCGATAATCAAATGCCCGGTATGAATGGGATTATAAGAGCCGAAGAATAAGCCAGTTTTCAATTTGTAGTATTCAGTTTAAGCCAAATCGTCATTGCGAGGCACGAAGCAATCTTAATCGAATAATTAAATTTAGATCATCAAATGAGATTGCTTCGTGCCTCGCAATGACGACCTGCAAGATAGAGTTGGTTATCTCTTTAAAAAGTCTCCAACCAATTGCTCTGCTTCCTTGCAAGCTGTTTCTAAATCATAATTTTTAAGTATCACATCGAATTTATCGGCGTAGGTTAATTCTTTTTCTGCTTTAACAAAACGCTCTTGCAATTTTTCATCGCTATCCGTTCCCCTACCACTTAAACGTTCCTTTAATACTTCTAACGATGGAGGTTGAACAAAAATAGCCAATGCATCTTCTTCATATTTACGTTTTAAACGGATTCCGCCTTCCACATCAATGTCAAAAATTACATGTTTACCATCATTCCAAATTCTTTCAATTTCTGAACGTAAAGTACCATAGAAAGTTCCATTATAAACTTCTTCAAACTCTACAAATTCCTGGCGGGCAACTTTATGTAAAAACTCCTCTTTGCTGATGAAGTAGTAATCGTTCTCATGTGTTTCAGCCCCTCTCAATTCGCGTGTTGTTGCAGAAATTGAAAAGCTTAACTCTGGAAACTTCGTTAATAAATGATGTACAATAGTGGTTTTACCGGCTCCAGATGGTGCTGAAAATATGATTAATTTGCCTTGCATATTGCGAATAGCGTTAAGCGGTTTGCGTTAAGCGGTTTAAATGCCTAACGCATGCGTTTAACTTTATAAAACGTTTAATAACTGTTCTTTAATTTTCTCTAACTCTTCTTTCATTCCCACAACAAACTGCTGCATTTGAGCATCATTTGCTTTTGCGCCCATCGTATTAATCTCTCTTCCAATTTCCTGTGAAATAAAGCCCATTTTTTTTCCATTTGCCTCCTTACTTGCCAATGTTTGCAAAAAGTAATCGCAATGACTTTTTAGGCGAGTTTTCTCTTCTGTAATGTCAATTTTATCGATATAATAGATTAACTCCTGCTCAAAACGATTTTGATCGATATTTACTTTACCAACGGCATCTTCTAAAAATTGAGAAAATTTATCGCGAATAGCTGAAATTCTTTTGGGTTCAAGTTCTTCAACAGATTTAAAATAAAACAAAATATTTTTTATCCTCAATTCTAAATCGGCTTTTAAAACTGCACCTTCATCTTCTCTAAACTTATTAAAATTGGTCAAAGCTTGTTTAAAGATCTGATACAGGTGATTCCACTCATCTTCGCTTACGCTTTCTTCCTTGTAAGAAATTACATCAGGAAATGTTAATGCTGTTTGCAATAAGTTAGTACTATTTGCACCTAAATCAGTATTTACAGCAACCAATTGGTTATAATAGTGACTTAATAAAGCGGTATTAATTGTTGCACCAGTAACTTCGCCGTTGGCCCGTTCTACATTAATGCTTAAACTTACTTTTCCACGTTCGATATCTTTACTGCAAACATTGCGCAGAATTAATTCTTTATCGGAAAAAGCTTTAGGATATTTTAAATTCAGCTCAAGGAATTTACTGTTGAGCGATTTGATTTCGACACTGTATTTTGCATTCGCATAATCGGCTGTTGCTAAGCCGTATCCTGTCATGGATTTTATCATGCGCAAAGATAGAAAAATTAGTTTAGAGTTCGCAGTTGAGCTTTAAGCTTAGATTAATTAGAGCGGCTTTAAATTTTGCATTAACGTTTATTTAACAATTAAAAAGGTTAACAAATGTTAATTTTACAAAAATATCTCATGTACATAAACTGTTGTAACTAAAATAAGATGAACATTAGTATTAATACCTTTGTTTATTAATGCGAAATTGCATTATACCGTATGCAATAGTAAAACAGATACTTTAACCATTAATATGCTGATGAAATTCTTAAAAATTGTAACCATACAAATTATCTTATTGTTTATAAGCTTTGGTTTAAAAGCACAAGATTTTATTGTAAAAGGTGTAGTTTTTGAAAAAGGAGCAAATATCCGTGTAGCGCTGGCAGAAATTACCAATCTGCGCACCAATTTGGGTGTAGGCAGTAATGATCTTGGTTTTTTTCAGCTGAAAGCAAAAATCGGTGATACACTACTCATCACAAAACGAAATTTAACTGATCAACGAATCATCGTTCATGGCCAACAGGATATTTTAATTTATTTGGTTAGAGAGAGTACCATGCTTAATGAGGTTACTATTGTAGGGAATACAAAAAAGCAAGACTTAGCAGATATAAAACGTGATTTTCAAAATAAAGGCGTGTACAATGGAGGTAAATCCTCATTTCTTTCTGCCATATTTCAACCGTTAAATGGCCTTTATAATTTAATAGGCAAGGAACCTAAAAACGCCCGAAGATTTGGACGATACGCGGATAACGAAATCAAACAATCTCAAATCGATGTCTATTTCAATCCATCCATCATCAAAAACAATACCGAACTTAGAGGCGATACTTTAGAGCGGTATATGTTGAATTGCAGACCAGAATTTGATAAAGCACAGTATTGGAACAGCTACGATTATATTAAGTACATTAAGGAATCATCGAAGAAGTTTACAGATACTTTAGGAAAAGGAAAGTAGGAAAATTTTAAGCTGAAGATTAAGTTGAAAGTTAAGAGTTGGTCATTTTCAATTAACCAGTTAAAACATTTAACCAATTCGAAAAAATAAACAATTAACCTAAATAGATAGTGCTTCGCAAGCCTTTTCAGCGGCTAATTTTTCAGCGTTTTTCTTATTGTAATCTCTGCCAGTGCCGTGTTTTTCGCCATCAACAATAGCGCTTATGGTAAATAATTTTGCACTTTCGCCTTCTCCATTTTGAACAAGTTCAAAAGTAACATCTTTACCATGACGTTGACACCATTCAATCAATTTACTTTTGAAATTGGTTTCAGTAAGTTCTAAGGTGTGAATATCAATGTGTGGCTTAACAATTCTGCGCAACAAAAACTCTTTGGTAAAATTGTAACCTTTATCCATATAAATGGCACCCACAATGGCTTCAAAAGCATCGCCTAACATTGAGTTATGTTTAGTTTGAATACTCACCGAGCGCTGATCGAATTGAATTAATTTATCGAACCCGATTTTCTTTGCAAGTTGATTGAGGTTAGCCCTGTTTACAATTTTAGAACGCATTTCTGTTAAGAAACCTTCTTCTTTGTAAGGATAGTGCTTAAAAAGCAGTTCAGCTATTACCGAACCTAAAACTGCATCGCCCAAAAACTCCAATCGCTCGTTACTGCTTCTGCTTCCATTTTTTAAAACTTTGGCAACAGAACGATGTCTAAACGCCATTTTGTAAAGCGTAACATTCCCAGGAACAAAGCCTAAAATATTTTTCAGCTTTTTTACAAACTCCTTTTCAGGAGAAAGATAAAGTTTATATAATTTTAATATCGGCATTAAATAAATAACACAATTAGCGGCTAATAAGCATATTTAACTAAGTTATCTATTTTTAATTAGCATACAAAATTATATAGCAAAGCTGAATAAATTAATCTTCGTATTTCTTGAAAATCACTGAAGCGTTATGACCACCAAAACCGAAAGTATTACTTAAAGCTGCTCTAACTTCGCGTTTTTGAGCTTTATTAAATGTAAAATTCAATTTAGGATCAAAGGCAGGATCATCTGTAAAGTGATTAATTGTAGGAGGTACAATATCATTTTGAACAGAGAGAATTGCGGCAATCGCTTCAATAGCACCGGCGGCACCTAATAAGTGGCCCGTCATTGATTTTGTAGAACTGATGTTTAAACGGTAAGCATCTTCTCCGAAAAGATCAGCAATGGCTTTGGTTTCGCTAATATCACCAAGTGGTGTAGAAGTACCATGAACATTGATATAATCGATATCGGCAGTAGTTAAACCTGCATCTTTTAAGGCGTTTGTCATTACCATTCTAGCACCTAAACCTTCAGGATGTGGAGCCGTGATGTGATTTGCATCAGCACTCATACCACCACCAACAAGTTCTGCATAAATTTTTGCACCCCTTGCCTTTGCATGTTCAAGTTCTTCTAAAATAATAGTACCTGCACCTTCACCAGCCACAAAACCATCACGGTCTTTATCAAAAGGACGCGAAGCGGTTTGAGGATCATCATTACGTGTAGATAATGCATGCATGGCATTGAAACCGCCCATACCCGCTTCGTTAATGATTGCTTCGGAACCGCCACTAATGATTACATCGGCCATACCCAAACGGATATAGTTAAATGCATCAATCATTGCATTGGTAGAAGAAGCACATGCCGAAACAGTTGCAAAATTTGGCCCACGTAAGCCATACTTAATTGAGATATGCCCCGGAGCAATATCAATTATCATTTTAGGGATAAAAAATGGATTGTATCTTGGCGTACCATCTCCCTTAGCGAAATTCGAAATTTCATCTAAGAAAGTTTTCAATCCACCTATGCCTGCGCCCCAAATTACACCGATTCTGTTGGTGTCCAATTTCTCAAAATCGAAACCACCATCTTTCACAGCCTCATCTGTTGCTACCAAAGCATATTGTACAAACGGATCTAGCTTGCGGGCTTCCTTTTTCTCCAAAAAATCTTCCGGATTAAAGTTTTTTACCTCGCATGCGAATTTGGTTTTAAACTTTTCAGTATTAAAACCCACAATAGGAGCAGCGCCACTCACCCCGTTAGTCAATCCTTCCCAAAAATCAGGAACATTATTGCCTATAGGAGTGAGCGCACCCAACCCTGTTACTACTACTCTTTTTAATTCCATTTATACTGAAAAAGCGTAATTCTATTTAACGTTTTTTTCCAAATAAGCGATTGCTTGACCAACTGTACCGATGGTTTCAGCCTGATCATCAGGAATAGCTACATTGAATTCTTTTTCAAATTCCATAATCAATTCTACGGTATCTAAAGAATCTGCACCTAAATCGTTGGTGAATGAAGCCTCTGGCGTAACTTCGCTTTCGTCAACACCTAGTTTTTCTACGATAATAGCCTTAACTCTTGAAGCAATATCAGACATAATTTTATAATTTAATGGTTAAATAATTCTGTGCAAAGAAAAATAAATTCTTACAATTTTCAAATGTTTTTATTTCGACACCTAAATTTGGCTCTCAAATAACAAGCGAATATAGAATTAGTTTTTTAATTTCGTTCTGTAAATAATTTATTTCGACTTGAATAGAACTTACCTGAAATTAACGTTAGACCTTGATTTTATACTAATTGCGATCACAGCACCCTTAAAAGACTATGTACTTTGCCACAAAATTAATACGCGGTTAAATACCCAATTTGAGAAAATAGAGGATCATGAAATATTTTTTAACATTGATGAACCTGCCTGGTCTTTTTCGAAATACTACTTTTTTGTAGAGCAGGGAGAAATAGAATATTACCTGATTAGCAACCGAAGTAGCGACGGATTGTTGGTTCCGGAGATGGGAAATGTCGATTTTTTTATCATAATTAAAGAATTTATTGATAAGGATGACCTTAATTATTTAATAAACGGATTAAACAAACTGCCTGATATTCAGGTAGCTGCAAAAATAGATCCGACCAAGCTTAAGAGTAAGGAAAATTTGGTAATATAAAAATTATATACTTGGTGTATTAAATACACTATATTTGATGGTTATAAACAACGAACAAAAAAACAAAATATATAAATTGATGCAGTTTGATTATTTTAGATAATTAATTAGCGCTTTCTGAAACTGCATTGCTAAAATCAATTAATTAAATGAAACCTTTTCATTCCAGAACTAAAATTGTTGCTACGCTTGGGCCAGCATCAGCAAAACCAGATGTATTATATAGTATGTTTAACGCAGGTTTGGATGTTTGTCGTCTGAATTTTTCGCATGGTTCACAAGCAGATCATCAGGCAGTTTTAGATACGATCCGCGATTTAAATAAAAAATACGATTATAATGTGGGTATTCTTGCCGATTTACAGGGCCCAAAAATCCGTATTGGTTTAGTAAAAGAAGGTGGTATTAACCTGATTAACGGTAAAACAACCATCATTACTACTCAAGAATGTATTGGTAATGAGGATCGTATTTATATTACTTACCAAAACTTCCCTCAAGATGTTCAGGCAGGCGAAATTATCCTTTTGGATGATGGTAAACTGCAAATGAAAGTTATTTCTACCAACCTTAAAGATGAGGTGGTTTGTGAAATTGTTCACGGTGGAATCTTGACTTCAAGGAAAGGTGTAAATCTTCCAAACACTAAAGTTTCTATCCCATCTTTAACTCCAGAAGATAGAGAGAATTTAGAATTTGTTCTTGAAAATGATGTGGAATGGATTGGTTTATCTTTCGTTCGTAAGGCTGAAGATATTATCGAACTGAAAAAAATAATTGCAGAGCGTGGTAAAACTGCTCGTGTAATTGCCAAAATCGAAAAACCGGAAGCTATCGCGAACATCGACGAAATTATTGCCGTAACAGATGGTATCATGGTAGCTCGTGGTGATTTAGGTGTTGAATGTCCGATGGAAGAAGTTCCATTATTACAAAAAATGATTGTGGCCAAGTGTAGAGCGGCTTCTAAACCAGTAATTGTGGCTACACAAATGCTTGAAAGCATGATTACGACCCCTCGCCCAACACGTGCAGAGGTAAATGATGTAGCTAACTCTGTTTTAGACGGTGCAGATGCAGTAATGTTAAGTGGCGAAACTTCGGTTGGAGAATTTCCATTGATCGTTATTGAAACAATGCAAAAAATCATTCAAAACATTGAACAAAACAACTATCCATTTAATCCTGATAAGTTTTTAAAACCAAAATCTGCTTCTTTCTTAAGTGATGCAATTTGCGATTCGGCTTGTTTCTTAGCTAAACAAACAAATGCAGTTGGTATTGTTTCGATGACTTTAAGCGGTTACACGGCTTTCGAAATTTCGAGCCACAGACCAGAGGCTTTAACTTTCATCTTTACCAGCAACAGGGCGTTATTAAATGCAGTTAGCTTACTTTGGGGCGTTAGAGGATTCTTCTATGATAAATGGGAAAGTACTGATAACACTATTATTGAGGTTAACGAATTCTTAAAAAGCAAAAAATTGGTTAAACAAGGTGATATTTTGATTAACACCGCGGCTATTCCAATGGAGGCTAAAGGTAAAACCAACATGCTGAAAATTACAGTTGTGGATTAATTTCGACACCTTTAAAATAATAAATGCTTCCAATTCATTTTGGAAGCATTTTTTTTGGATAAAAAAATTACTTTTGCTAACCCAATTTCGGCGCACTAAAGAAGTCGTTTGAATTATTCAGTTAAAAACGGAGAGGTGTCAGAGTGGTCGATCGAGCACGCTTGGAAAGCGTGTGTACTTCACGGTACCGCGGGTTCGAATCCCGCCCTCTCCGCATAAAATGCTATCTTTTTTAGGTGGCATTTTTTTTAAGGCCTTATCTTCATATAATAATTGTATTATTCTTGCTAAATTAAACTGATCTAACAAAACAGTATTAATTTTATCGCAAAGATCAACCAACTAACTATTATGAATAAATATTGGCTATCCATAACTGCTATAGCATTTATGGCTACTGCAAATGCCCAACAAAAAGCATTAACGGCAAAAGATTATGAACGTGCTGAAAGCTTTATGGCTTACAATACTTCAAAATACATTGATAACGCAGGTGTTTCACCGAATTGGCTGGAAGGGGATAAATTTTGGTTTTCGTTAAAAAATGCCACAGGTACTCAAACCTTTTTAGTAGATCCCGAAAAGAAAACAAAAACTTTAACCACTGAATACGGTAGCAATTCAAATACAACACCACCGCCGTCAAGAAGAAGAGGCGGAGGCAATGAGATCTTATCTCCAGATGGGAAAAAAGCGATTTTAATTAAAGATTATAATTTATACGTTAAAGATGTCGCTTCAGGTAAACTAACACAACTTACTACAGATGGCATAAAAGATTATGGCTATGCAACTGACAATGCAGGTTGGAAACATAGCGATGCACCAATTTTACGTTGGTCGCCAGATTCTAAAAAAATCACCACCTTTCAGCAGGATCAAAGAAATTCGAAAGATATGTATTTGGTAACCACGAATGTTGGAGCGCCTAAATTGGAAGCCTGGAAATACCCTTTACCTGGCGATAAAGAAATTGCAACTATCAGGCGGGTAATCATCAATGTGGAAAACCCGAAGGTAATCTCGATAAATATTGCTCCAGATCAACACCGTGGAACTTTGAGTGACGACATATCGAGCAGTGGTACTCTCGATGATATCGATTGGAAAGCTGATGGCTCAGAAGTTGCATTTGTTTCTACTTCCCGCGATCATAAAAACGAAAAATTTAGGATTGCAAATGCCACTACTGGAGCCGTTCGCGAAGTTTTTGAAGAAACAGTAAAAACACAATTCGAATCAGGCCAGGGAGCCATCAATTGGAGGTATTTACCAGCCAGTAAAGAAATTATCTGGTATTCTGAACGCGATAATTGGGGACATCTGTATTTGTACGATGCCACATCAGGAAAAGTAAAAAACCAAATTACAAAAGGAGATTGGGTAGTAACCCGTGTACTAAAAGTTGATGAGAAAACCCGCACCATTTATTTCATCGCCAATGGCCAGGATAAATTAAACCCATACTTTGGCCACTTTTATAAAATAGGTTTGGATGGTAAAAAACTTACCGACCTCACTCCTGAACCCGGGAATCACATGGTTAGTTTTTCTCCTTCTGAAAAGTACTTTATTGATAACTATTCACAGCCAAACGTTCCGGCCATTGTAGCGCTTAGAGATGTAAACGGCAAATTAATTACCGAATTAGCTAAAACCGATGTTACTCGGCTAACGGCAACCGGATGGAAAGCACCAACGCCAGTCTCAGTTAAAGCAGGCGATGGCAAAACGGATATTTACGGCTTGATTTTTACACCAAACAAAATGGAAGCCGGCAAGAAATATCCTGTTATCGATTACATTTATCCTGGTCCACAAGGTGGAAGTATGGGAAGCTGGTCTTTTTCAGCATCTCGTGGCGACCATCAGGCTTTGGCCGAACTGGGCTTTATTTTAGTGGTAATTGAGGGAACAAGTAACCCTGGCCGCTCAAAAAGCTACCATGATATGAGTTATGGTAACATGGCAGAAAATACTTTACCAGATCAAATCACTGCGATTAAACAATTGGCAACAAAATATCCAATTGATACCGCAAAAGTTGGAATTTGGGGTCATTCGGGTGGTGGTTTTGCCACCGCAGCGGCCATGTTCCGTTATCCTGATTTCTTTAAAGTTGGCATTTCTGAATCAGGAAACCACGACAACAGAAATTATGAGGACGATTGGGGCGAACGCTATAATGGCTTAGCGGAAAATGTAGATTATGAAGCACAAGCCAATCAAACCTATGCTAAGAACCTAAAAGGAAAATTAATGCTGGTTCATGGCCTGATGGACGATAACGTACCTCCGTACAATACATTATTAGTTGTTGAGGCTTTACAAAAGGCAAATAAAAGTTTCGACCTGGTAATCTTCCCAAATAGCGCACATGGTTATGGACCGTATTCTGCCTATATGATGAGAAGAAGATGGGATTATTTCGTTCAGCATTTATTAGGGGCTGAACCGCCAAAAGACTATAAAATGCAAGGCACCGTAATTAGATAAAATTTAAGGGTTTCGATAAGTCGAAGCCCTTTTTTTATTTTATCGAGGAAATGTTAAGTTCTGTTAAACTTTTATATAACAGGTATTTATGCCATAAATTAGCAATCAATGAAATACATCATCCTTTGCGCCCTTCTCATAATCTCTAACCGGTTATTTTCTCAGCAAATCAACGGACAGGTATTAGACCATGTTTCGAAACTACCCATCGAAAATGCAGTGGTTAAATATGGAAACGAGGTAAGCATAACTTCCAGCACCGGAAAATTTTCATTTTCAAAAAATCCTTCTAATCAAACTATAAAGATTAACAAACTGGGTTATGATGATTATGAACTAAATTTAAACAACAATTTTAAAGATGTAATAGTACTCTTGCGTTCAGTTGCGATTGATTTAAATGACGTTACAATTTACTCCAAAAGGGACTATCTTAAAGATTCGCTTCAAATTAGAGAAGATTTTGCAAGGGTTTTTGCCTATAAAGACCCAACAATTAAGGATGTATTAGTTAAAAAAGGTCTTCGCTATAAAACACCGGGCTCCAATTTGGTATCTAATTCTACCTCTTCAATCTTAAGTCTTGATGTACTGAAAACTGTTGGTTTGCTCACAAAGAATAAATCATCCATTTCAAAGCTTAAAAAAGTTCAGCTCAAGGATGAGGAAACAAATTACATTAATCATCGTTTTTCTCCAGAAAAAATCAACGCCATAACGAAACTTGAAGATGATTCACTAAATAGTTTTATCGAAAAATATCGTCCAACTGCAACTGAAATAAGAAAAATGAACGATTATGAAATACTCATCTATGTAAAGCAAAGCTATGTGGAGTTTATTAAGCCAAACAAAGATTAACTTTACCAAACTTACATAAAAAGTGAGGAATTATAATCGCGTTCAATAAAAATTAAGACCACTTCATCGATCTTTATTAACTTTATAATGAACTAAAAAACAAAGTTGTTATGGAAAGATGTTGTGGTCTTGATGTACATAAAGATAGTGTTTTTATGTGCATTTTAACAGAAACAGGCGAAAAGATAGAGGAAGTATTCGGTACTTTGACTCCGGAACTTGATCGGCTTCGCGATACTCTTTTAGGTTGTCACGTTTTAGAGGTCGCCATGGAAAGCACGAGTATTTATTGGATTCCGATCTGGCGCATACTGGACACTGATTTTGATGTCAAGCTTGTCAATCCCTATTTCATTAGGCAGCTTCCAGGCAGGAAAACCGATG
>NZ_CAKLBU010000016.1 GCF_920984735.1 Pedobacter sp. Leaf250
AAAGTGTGTTCCAGGCAAGAAATTGCGTTTGAGACATAGAGCTCGCAGAGGAAATTCTTATTTATGATTGCCCGCTAAGTGTGGGTAGGTAATTCTTATTGCATATTATTTATAGAGGAAATATACACAAATTCCTTTTTTGTGCAATTATCACATTACCAGCGAAGATTAGGCAACACGCGATGGCGTTTTTTCGTGATGGGCAATTCGCAGGCAGAAAATGTGTGAGCAAAACAACTAGTCTGACTTTTTTAAACTCTTTCGTTTTAAGGCAGTATTTTCGGCCTTTGCTCTATTGTGGGGATTTCGGCAATAGTAGACAGAGGATTCCGTTCCAAACTGTACACCCGTAGATTAGCCCGACTTTGAGCAGGACATCTTGAGAAGAGTCCCAAATATATCCATTCCTATCAGAACCACCGCAAAAGAAATTTTGTCAATGCTCTGCCTCCCATCCGCACAAAACTTCACTCCACGGCATCCCGGATATGATTATCCAGTCAATAAAGCTGTTCTGGGGAAAGATTACATCCAAAATCCGACAGACAAAAAACTTCAGCAACACTCTTTCTAAAAAAACCATTTTTAAGCACTTTAGCGCTCCGCTGAAGCTGCCTTGAGCACAAAAACAATCATTGAATCAAGTTGGCTTTAAATAAGCATTAAAACCGCTTAAAATGAGCCGAGTGGCCACTTTTAAGCGAAAACAGTGGTCATTTTGAACCGAAAAAAGTGGCCACTTTGCAGAAAAACAAGTGGCCACTTTTGGAATAATCCCCACCTTTATACTTATCTCCATTAATTCTTTTGCCCAAACAAAAAACGATAGTATTCCTCTTACAATTAACGAACAAAACACGATTTTTGTAAAGGCAGTTTTCAATGATTATGATACATTAAATCTTAATTTTGATACTGGAACAACGGAAATGGTGCTATTAAATGATGTTTTAAAAAACAAACTAAAATCTTCGCCAAAGCTATATAACACTTTTTATAATTTAAAAATTGGAAGCACAATCTATAATACCAAAGTATACGATGCGGAATTATCGGGCCACGGAACAGACGGCCGTTTTGGTTGGGATCTTTTTAAGGGTAAAATTGTAGAGCTAAATTACGACAAAGGTTTAATGATAATCCATAAAAAATTACCGGAAAATACAGTAAAAGATCAAAAGTTCACAAAGTTTAAAATGGAATTTTTTAAAGATCTTTTTTTAGTGGAAAGTAAGATCGCACAAGATGGTATCGTTAATTCAGACCTGTTTTTATTTGATACCGGTTATCAAAGAACGGCGATGCTGGGTAATGATTTATTAATGGATGGAAAATTTCCGGTTGAGAAAATGAAAGTCCTAAAAACAGCAATTATGAAAGGGGCGCAAGGAAATGAAATACCTGTTATTACTTCAAACTTACAATTATTGCAAATCGGAGAATACGAACTGAAGGATGTTCCAATACAACGATTAACTGCAAACAAACCCTTAGAAGGTAGGAATATCCATATTTTGGGTAACGAGATTTTAAAAAGATTTAATATGTTTTTAGATTTTCAGAACAATGCAATTTACCTAAAACCAAATCAATTATTTAACGATAAATATATCGACAAATAAACAGATACGCTAACCGATACATACCTGCTAACAAATAAAATTAAACTATTCTTAATGATCAAGGAATAGCAACAATAAATTTTGATAATGCCTATACCAAAAGTAATTATAGAATTGTGATTGAAGGCATGAATAAACTCGGTCAATTAATTAGGGAAACCGTTGATTATAATGTTGATAATAATCTATAAATATCTTGAACATTTGAATCTGAAAATTGCTATTCCATAAATTCCTTCATATTCCTATCTTCAACCACAAATCATTCTTACAATATGAAGCACATTAAATGGGGTATTATTGGTTGCGGCGATGTTACCGAAGTAAAAAGTGGACCAGCTTTTAATAAGGTTCCCAACTCATCGTTGGTTGCAGTAATGCGTAGAGATGCGGCAAAAGCTGCAGATTATGCTAAGCGGCATGGCGTTCCGAAATGGTACGATGATGCTACCGCTTTAATTAACGATCCGGAAGTGGATGCCATTTACATTGCCACTCCTCCCCTTCAGCATGAAGAATATGCCATTCAGGCACTCGCTACCGGTAAACCTGTTTATGTGGAAAAACCAATGGCATTGAATAGTGAAGCTGCAAAAAGAATGACTGCCGCCGCGAAACAACACAATGTAAAGTTATCCGTAGCGCATTACCGGAGAGAACAACCACTGTTTCTTAAAATCAAAGCTTTATTGGCGCAAAATGCCATTGGTGATATTCGTTTTGTCGATTTAAAAATGTTGCAGCCCAAACGTAATGATCTAATTGCTAAAGCAGAAAGCAATTGGCGCATGGATCCTGCCATAGCTGGTGGTGGTTTATTTCATGATTTAGCACCACATCAACTCGATTTAATGTTGTACTTTTTCGGACAGGTTAAAAATTTTCACGGAATCTCACTTAATCAAACTGGAGATGAACATGTAGATGATTTAGTTACTGGCCACATTTTGTTCGAAAACAAAGTGGTGTTTAATGGCATGTGGTGCTTCTCGGTTGCGCCTGGCGCACATGAAGATCGCTGTGAAATTTACGGCTCCAGGGGAAAAATAAGTTTCCCTATGTTTGGACATGAAATTGAACTTACTGTTGATGGTAAAGTGGAAAACATTGCATTTGAGCCGCTTCAACATGTAGAACAACCCATGATTGAAAAAGTGGTATCCTATTTTATTGGCGATGCTGAAAACCCATGCAGTGGCGAAGAAGCAATTAAAACGATGGAATTACTGGATGGCTTTACGCTAAAATCAATTTAACAAATCTATAACGTTATATAGCAGCGTATTTACATGAATATTTTGGATAATAACCTCACGAGTTTTAATTTAGTGGTGCTAAAATTCAGCTTTTAGCATTAAATAAATCTCCCATCTATATGAAAAAGTTATCTCTCGTTCTATTTATCTGTTTGGCTTCGTATGTGGCCAAAAGTCAGACTCTAATTTTGGCTAAAGATGCAGCACAATACGTGGGTAAAACAGTTAGCATTTGCGACTCTGTTTATAGCACAAAAGCTTTGGAAAAGTTAAGCTTAATTAATCTCGGAGGCGCTTATCCTAAAGAACTATTAACGGTTGTAGTCAATAAAGAAGATCAAGCTAAATTTACATCCGATCCTGCATCGATGTATATGGGCAACAATATTTGTGTTACCGGAGTGGTAACCGAGTTTAAAGGCAAGTATCAAATCGTGGTAATCGAACCAAAACAAATAGTAGTTAAATAATTAATCGTTTAGCGTGGGTATTACATCAATTTTGGCCGCTTCTATAAATAAAGTAACCTGATTTACGCAAAGCGTTGGTTTTTCTTTTACCTGATGCTCCCAAAATCGCATTACGGTATAGCCTTTTGAGGAAAGCAACTCATTAATTTCCTGGTCTCTTTGCATATTTCGCTCAATCTTCGGAATCCAAAACCCTGGATTGCTCTTGATGGCTAATTTCTTTTTTTCCCAATCGAAGCCATGCTAAAAATCGCCATCAACGAATATGGCCAAACGATATTTATTAATTATGAGATCTGGTTTACCAGGAAAATCTTTTGGATGAATGCGGAAGCGAATGTTTTTTGCCCAAAGCGCTTTCCGCAACTTTAATTCGGGGAAACTATTCTTCCCTGCAATTTTTGCCATGTTTTTGCTTCGCGTTGGGGTAGTATAAAAGCGTGCACTTTCCTCGAAACGGGGTACCTTCATGATTTCCTTATTGCGATATGGCTTGCTTTCCATAACTTATAAACCCTGTTTATCGCTCTATTGTTTAGTACGGCACAGGCAAACAATCTGTTAGTGGACCTGTTTATGAATAAAATCATTCCTTATGAAAAAATTCTTTTATCTATCCTTACTTTTTCTTGGAGGATTAATCACTAACGTTTTTGCACAAACAAATGCACCGGATACCGCAAAAAGATATATTAAAACAGCAACCGGATTTTTAATGGTACTGCGCCAAGGTGATGATGTATTGGCACATCTGGAAAATTTTGCAGTTAAAGAAAGTATCCCGAGCGCAAGTTATTCAGGAATGGGTTTTGTAAATGCAAAGTTTGGTTTCTTTAATTTTAAAACTAAAGAATACGAACCGGAAGAATTTAAGGATGTAGAATTGGCCAGCATGAGTGGATCTATCGCCTGGCAAAATGGCAAAGCTTCACTTCATACTCATGGCACTGTAACCGGTAAAGATTTTAAAGCCTACGGAGGGCATTTATTAGCGGCTACTGTCGGCACCGGATCGGTAGAAATCACCATTATAGTTCATCAGCAGAAACTAGAGAGAATAAAGGAAGAACCCTTAGGCGCCAATGTATTAAACTTAAGTAATTAATTTTTTGCATATAATCTCTTCTGCAATCAGCGGAAAATGATAGTTTTGAAATATTCAATTTAACCTAATGCAGTTAAAACTTAACACCGCCTTAATCATTTTATTTTTACTGATTTTGGCTTTCACCACTTTAAGTATTTTTATTGATAAACATCCAATATTGCCATTTGATATTCGGGCGTCGTTATTTGTACAACAATATCAGGCCAATTGGTTGGATCAGGTGATGTTGGCCATTAGTTTTTTTGGTGAGTTGCCTTGGTCGCTTCTTTCGGTTTTGGTGGTGGCCGCTATTTTCTATTGGCAAAAATACAAGCGTGAAGGATTGTACATTGCTTCTATTTTAGTATCCGGATTGGTCATCCTTGGAATTAAAAATATGATCAACCGTCCTCGCCCTACCGCATTTTATGTACGCTTGGTAGAGGTTAATAGATTTCAGAGTTATCCGAGCGGCCATGTACTTTCATATGTGTTATTTTTTGGTTTTCTTATTTTTTTAATGAGTAGATTAACCACCATTCCGAAAAAT
Source organism: Pedobacter sp. Leaf250 (assembly GCF_920984735.1). GTDB lineage: Bacteria > Bacteroidota > Bacteroidia > Sphingobacteriales > Sphingobacteriaceae > Pedobacter. The sequence continues at coordinate 4,986 of NZ_CAKLBU010000016.1, forward strand.
ACCCGTAATATCGTCACCTATCTTTCTGCTTTCTTAATGATTTTTATTGCGCCATCAAGAATTTATTTAGGTGCACACTGGCTTACAGATACTTTGGGTGGTTTTCTTTTAGGGTTAATATGCCTTTTTCCATTGTGCTATTTTTATCTCCAAAAAGAAAATCAGACTATAATTCAGTCTTAAGCTGCCGATTCTAATTTTTCTTTTTTCCTGATTCTGCTTAGTGTTTCCAACCGCATACCCAAATAGGTAGCCAAAAACTTAATGGGAACACGGTTTTTTAAAGTTGGATTTCCAATTCTAAATTTATTGTATCTCACCTCTGCTGAAGGAATTCTGCATAAAATAGACCGCTCTTGCAACAAATTAAAATGCAGGGCAAGTAACTTTCTAGCCAAAATATTCATATTAGGGTATTTACGATATAGGGTATCAATAAAAGAATATCGAAGCACCAATAATTCTGAATTTTCGATGGCTTGAAATTTCTCCTCATAAATGGGTTTAGCCGTACTAGGATTACGAATTTGCCCTACAATACTATTTTCGTTTGTAATTACCGTGGTGATGTCTTTTCCATCATCGATGATAAAACCTCGAACCACACCTTTTAATATAATAAAAACGCAATCTTCGTTATTGCTATTTTTACATGAAATAAATTCGTTTTTTTTTGCAATGATCTTATAGGTTTCTTTTCTAGCCAAAGCGATAACCTTTTTACTTAAGGGATGAAGGCTGTTTAAAAATTTGATCAAGCGCTCGCCCTCATCTGTTACATGGCTCATAAAAACAAAAATTATATTTGGGATAATTATACTGCAATGTATTATTTGTAAGTAAATTTTCCAAATAAAAAATGATGAGTTAGTAATTATTTTTACACCGTATTTGTAGTATAAAATCTTATTATGAAACCGATTGCTGAATTAATTTTAATCATTAAAGTAATTTAACATAAACCTAAAATAATTCTGATATTTTTGCGGCCATGATGGATAAAAAACCAAAAGCTTTTCTTTTCGATTTAAACGGAACAATGATAAATGATATGGAATTCCATAATCATGCCTGGCACTCTATTCTGACAAAAGATTTAGGTGCAAGTATTAGTTTCGAAGCCGTTAAAAAAGAAATGTATGGTAAAAACCAAGATCTTTTAGAAAGGGTTTTTGGCGTTGGGCATTTTTCTCAAGAGCAAATTGATCAGATATCAATCGAGAAAGAACACCGTTATCAAGCCGCCTATAAAAAGCATTTAACTTTAATTGATGGACTTGATAAATTTTTAGAAAAGGCAAAAGAAGCAGGTATTTTAATGGCAATAGGCTCAGCGGCTATACCCTTCAATATCAACTTCGTGTTGGATAATTTGGATGTTCGTTCTTATTTTTCGGCCATCGTTAGTGCAGAAGATGTAAAAAATAGTAAACCAGATCCGGAAACGTTTAGCAAAGGCGCTAAATTGTTAGGCCTATCTGCTGAAGATTGTGTCGTTTTTGAAGATGCACCAAAAGGTATAGAAGCTGCACAAAACGCAGGAATGAAATGTGTTGCTTTGACCACTATGCACACCACTGATGAATTTTCTGCCTACAATAATATAATTGCCTTTATTGAAGATTATAATGATCCGGCTTTAAACAATTTATTTCAATAAAAAGAAATATGTTTACTTCTTAGCCTCACCCTATCTATGGTAGCGGTTATTGTTTAAACATTGAATCCATCTCTCTGAAGAGAAATCACACAACATCAGCCTAAACCAAAAACTTATAGGGTGAGGTAAAATTTAAACTTCAAAAATATCCACAACTCCTAATTCGAAAACTTGTAAATAGAACTGGTTTTATAAACCTGACCTGGCTTTAAAACCGTTGATGGAAAACTTGGTTGATTTGGAGAATCAGGAAAGTGCTGTGTTTCCATACAAAATGCAGTTCTGAAATCATCTTTTGATCCATTTTTAAAGGTATTTTTGCTCTGCATAAAGTTGCCGCTGTAAAATTGTAATCCAGGTTCTTGCGTGTAAACATCCATTACAATTCCCGATTTATCTCCTCTAACACTTGCTGCCTGAAACATGTTCATACCTTTAGTTTTGTTAAGCACATAGTTATGATCGTAACCCTTACCAAATGTTAACTGCTCGTTGCTTTCTTTTATTCGAGCGCCAATTTTAGTTGCCGATGTAAAATCAAATGGTGTATTTTTTACTTTTTCAATTTTTCCTGTTGGAATTAAGGTTGAATCAACTGGCGTATATTCATCGGCATATATTTTAACTTCATGATTCAACACATCGCCACTACCCTCGCCATTCAAATTGAAAAAAGCATGATTGGTTAAATTTAAAACGGTGGTTTTATCTGTTACGGCCTGATAATCCATTTTCAATTCATTATCATCAGTCAACGTATAGGTTACGGTTACTTTCAGGTTTCCAGGGAAATTTTCTTCTCCATCTTTCGATAGGTAATCGAATTGAATAGTTTGATCATTAATTTGTTTTGCATCCCATACTACATATTGATAGCCCTTTTTACCACCATGCAAGGTGTTTTGACCATTATTTGTAAATAACTGATATTGTTTCCCGTCTAAGGAAAATTTGCCTTTAGCTATTCGGTTACCAAAACGCCCAATCGTTGCGCCAAAATAAGGTTCTGTAGATTTTTCATAATCAGTTACACTTTTAAATCCAACTACCACATCGACCATTTTTTTATCTTTATCGGGAATTAATAAAGAAACCAAACGACCACCATAATTGGTAAAAACTGCTTCTGCGTTGTTTTTATTCTTTAACGTGAAGAGGTTTGTTTTCTTACCATCAATATCTCTTTGAAATGAATCGGTTACTAATTTCACCGAAGTAGCTGCATCTGCACTTTGTTCAGTTACGTTATTCGATTTTTTACTTTCAGATTGGCAGGCAACCAAACCAAGGGCAGCTAATGCGCAAAAGGTTGTGAGTGATTTAAAATTCATATATGATATTAGTTAGATTATTTTATTTATTGATTAACACAAATAAAACGATTTACAATTATAAAAAACTCAATTAGATGTATTTATTCTGATATACTAAAATGTTAAAATTAATCAAGGCTTTAAAGTGTTATTATAGCAATTAATGAATTTAAATGTAAATCAGAATCCGTTAATTTGTTCTAAACATGCATAGAAATGGAAAATAAAATATTAAATAATCGTTACGATAAAATGTTATACAACCGTTGTGGTAAAAGCGGATTGAAATTGCCAGCAATATCATTGGGCTTATGGCATAACTTCGGACATGTAAATGTATTCGAGAACAGTAAAAAACTTATTTACACTGCCTTCAATAATGGAATTACACATTTTGATTTGGCCAATAATTATGGTCCGCCTCCGGGATCGGCTGAGGAAGTTTTCGGGAAAATTCTTCATGAAGATTTTAAAGGCTTTCGTGATGAAATGGTTATTTCAACTAAGGCAGGTTATCACATGTGGAATGGACCTTATGGCGAATGGGGATCGAAAAAATATCTGGTTTCAAGTCTTGATCAAAGTTTAAAAAGAATGAATTTGGATTATGTTGATATTTTCTATCATCACCGTCCAGATCCTGAAACGCCACTACAGGAAACAATGGATACCTTAAGTTTGATGGTGCAACAAGGAAAAGCGCTTTACGTGGGTATTTCAAATTACAGTGCCGAAGAAGCTGCTGCCGCCATTAAAATTTTAAAGGAGAACGGAACACCTTGCCTTATTCATCAACCGAAATATTCGATGTTCGAACGTTGGGTAGAAAATGGACTTTTAGATGTGTTGGAAGAAAATGGTGTAGGTTGTATTCCATTTTCGCCTCTTGCGCAGGGTTTACTCACCGATAAATATCTGCATGGTATTCCTGCTGATTCCAGAGTGGCCACGAGTGGTGTATTTTTAAAGGAAAGTAACATCACGCCGGAAAAAATTGAAGTGGTTAATAAATTAAATGAAGTAGCCAAAACCCGCGGGCAAAAACTTTCGCATATGGCCCTTTCATGGATATTAAAAGACAAAAGAGTTACCGCAGTATTAATTGGCGCAAGCAAACCCGAACAAATTACCGACTCGATTAAAGCCCTGGATAATACTATTTTTAGTGAAGAAGAAATTAAATTGATTGATGAAATTTTAAAATAAGTAACAGGCAAAAAACATCAATCGGTTAATCGCAATTGAGCCGTTTGATTTTTTTAAATCTTAAAACAGACTTTTAATTTTCTCTTTTAAAACTGCAGCGGCTTTTGTATACCCACCTTCTGCCCCATCTACAAAATGGATATGGTCATCTTCTAAATCGCGAACATAGCAAGACATTACAGATTCGCCACTAACATAGATACCGTATAAAATCTCATTATTTTTTTCAAGTTGATTCAAAGCCTTTTCCAGCTTAGTTCTTTGTAATCGTGTTCCCGTAATCACCGTATTCAATCTGCCATCAATCACCAAGGTATCCGACATTTCTACCATTTGATTTAAGTATTTTTTGCCGCTTTCTGTTCGAAAGTAAATGTAGCCATAAGCGTTAATGAACCAGGTTTTAACAAGCTCAAAAAATTTGATTTTACCTATTCGATGTCGCATTTCACGACCTAAATTATTAAAGCTCGTACGGAAAATCAACTTCGGAATGGAGATGGGTTGACGCTTTTCTGGCGCACCATAAATGATATCCAATTGCGTAATGATTTTGCTTAATATTTCAGCCTGCTTTTTACAATCTTGCGCAATGGCAATTAATGTAACTACTTCTTCACTATTTTCTGGTGGTTGAATTTTATCCCATCGGCACTGCATGCCGCTTAAATCCAATTCCTCTTCCGAAGATTCATCTTTGGAAAACAAATAGTTTTCGCCCTTGATAATTTTTTCCGCATAATCCAATCCATCACCCAAAACAATTGGTATAGAGAACATTTTCGAAATACTAAATCGGCTGATATTGAGGTGATGGCCTGACTCATAAATTTCTTTTACAGAAACTATGCCCGCACGAAGATCTAAATTGAAATTTGCTAACGTATTACGTCTGTAAATTTGCAATGCGCTCATTGATTTATCAACAATCGAGGCTGGAACAACAAAAGTTGCTCCATCTCCTCCAAAAAAAAATGGGATGGAAATATTTGCTTTGAAAGCGATATTAAGTACAGTAACAATACTTCCGGTTGCTATAAGATTTACGTTTTCGTGCAAACCAGCTTGTACAGCTTGTGTAGAACTTTTAATATCAGTGATGATGATGTGCCAATCATTCGGAACTTCCTTAAATAAATCCTTTCTTAATAAAAGTTGTTGTAAAGGGATTTTGTTTACTGGAAGATTGGAGAAAAAATGATCTTGATTAGCCGACATCATAAACACCTATATAGTTAGATAATATACGCAAATGATGTGAAAGGGTTTTGAAATTTAGCAACAAAATTTGTGGCAACCTCGTCTACTTCTCTTCAGATAAAATAGCATGAGTGAGGTTGGCACAAACTTTAGCGATATAGAAAGTCAAAATGTGCTCGTAAGCGCATTTGAAGTGAAACTTTACCTGTTTCTAGTGTGCATCATAAATGATTACCTTATCAAAGAAAATCTTAAATTCATCTAAAAATGCTTTGTGTAATGGATGAACCTGGTAAACATCGTGTGCAGCTAAATCTTCAAAAAATAAAACTAAACTAAAAGTGTAAGTGGTATCAACAACTGCTCTTTGAATCGGCGCAGGCGTACCTACATGAAAAGTTTTAACAACTTCAATATTTTCTAATGTTTGTAAGCTTTTTAGAAAAGCAGCTTTTTGTTCTTCGGTGGTGTCGGTTTTTAACCAGAATAAAACGTGGTGGGATATCATCTTTTATGTAATTTTTGCCCAAATATAACAAATGATAAATAATCAATGTGGCTTAACCAAAAACGCTTTTAGCTTTGCTGATCGCTTTTTTCAAATCAATTCCTTTGCCCAATACACCTTTAAAAAGATCGCCTTCCACTTTTAAACGATCAATGGCATTGAAAATATTGAAATCTTGCATTTTGAGTCCTGGTTTAACTTCATCCCAATGCAAAGGCATGGAAACTGTTGCCCCAATTTTTGGCCGCAGAGAATATGGACCAGCAATTGTTGCTCCAGGTCTGTTTTGCAGAAAATCCAAGTACATCTTTCCTTTTCTTGCCGAAATCATACGCTCTAGTGATGTATATTCGGGTATTTGATCATGAACCAAATTGACCACAATTTTGGCAAACATTTGGCTTTGATCATAGTCATATTTTGCATTCAAGGGAATATAGATGTGCATGCCTGTTGAGCCTGATGTTTTGCAAAAACTAGGTACATCGATTGCATCCAACACTTTTTTGGTTTCCAACGCTGCCTCAACCACCTGGTCAAAAGAATGTTTATCAGGGTCTAAATCAATTACACAATAATCTGGGTGGTCTGGACTTTGAATTCTACTGAACCAGGGATTCATTTCAATACAACCTAAACTTGCCATCCAAAGTAAGGATACCTCATCTGTGCCAACTAAATATTCTTTTTTCTCACCTTCACTATTTTCGTAAGGGAAAGTTTTTGCCCAATCCGGAGCTTTTCCTTTAACATCTTTCTGGTAAAAGCTTTTGCCATGAATGCCACCAGGAAAACGGTTTAAAGACTGTGGGCGATCTTTAAGATATGGCAAAATATACTCGGCAGCCTGATAATAATAATTAAACATATCCCTTTTAGTTACCTTATCTTCAGGCCAATAAACTTTGCTTAAGTTGGTAAACTTTAGCTCATGATTTTTTACTTTCCGTACCTGGGTTTCATCTTTAGGATTTAATAATGTCTTCCTATCTTTCGTTTTGGGTGGATTTATGGCTTCGGCATGTTTTTCCTTTTCATCCGGCAATTCATCCACAATTTTCTTTGTGGGTAATTCTGTTTCCCTAACTACATCCTTTGCCTTTTTATCTTCACGCATTCCTTGAAAAGATGGATGACGAAAAACACCATCATCAGTAATTTCGGTAAATGCAACTTCACATACCAACTCTGGCTTTAACCATGTGGCTTTCGCTTTTGGAGGATTTGGACGGAATCTTGATGGCTTGTTAACATCTGGCAATTCATCAAATGGGCTTTTATCTACAACCAATTCTTCAAATTGCTTCATCATATCTTTTTGCAATTTATCAGAAAAACCAGTACCTACTTTCCCTACATATTTAAGTTTTTTATCTTCATAAACACCTAACAATAAAGAACTGAAAGATTTAGAAGTATCTTCATTTTTAGTGTATCCAGCAATTACAACTTCTTGACGTTTGTGCACTTTAATTTTCAACCATTCTTTCGATCGGCGATCTGTAGCGTAAGTGCTGTTAATTTTTTTTGCAATGATGCCCTCCAACCCCATCTTCTCTGCTGCAGCAAAAAAATCTATTCCACTTGCTTTAAAAACCTTACCCAATCTGATGCGATCGTCGTCAGTTGGCAGAATATCATTTAATATTGCCTGTCGCTTATATAGTGGAAGCTCCATTAGATTTTTACCTTCATACCAAAGTAAATCGAATACGTAAAATACAAGTTCACCGTCTGCTTCACTACGCCAATTTTGTAATGATCCGAAATTAGAAATGCCTTTTTCGTTCAACACCAATATTTCACCATCCAAAACAGCGTTGATCTTCCATTTTTGAAGTAAATCAAAAATGGGATAAAATTTTTCGTTAAATGATTTATTGTTGCGGGATAGTAGATCGACTTTATTTTTATTGATGAATGCCAAAGCTCTATAACCATCCCATTTCACCTCATATTGCCAATCTTCATCATCAAATGGTTCATCAACCAAGGTAGCCAGCATGGGCTTTATGTTTTTAGGGATGGCACTTTTAGGTGCATTTTTTAAGATATTTTTGGGTTCAATATCTATTTCTTCGCCCACTTCTGTGGTACCGGTTTGGTTAGCTTTCTTTGAACTTTTTTTTTCTGGTTTTAGCTTCTGCTCTTCACCATCTTTCCAAACTTTTTCAGAAGATTTTTCCATTCCGGCAATGGTTTTACCTGATAATACGGATTTATCTTGCTTGGTGATATCTTTTGCCGAAGCAAAATCATCCTTATGTTTGATCAGTAGCCAACCATTTTCGCCCATTCCGTTGGTTTTAACTAAGGCAAATTCACCGTTTAGCTTCTCACCGTGTAATTTTATTTTAACTGAACCATCTTTAAGTTGCTTTAACAAGTGTTTTTCTTGCGCTTTTTTCCCTTTAATGTTTTCAATGGGTTCATACGTACCTTCATCCCAAACAATTACAGTACCGCCACCATATTCTCCTTCAGGAATAATGCCTTCAAAATTTCTATAATCAAAAGGATGATCTTCAACCATCATAGCCAAACGTTTATTTTTTGGATCTGTAGATGGACCTTTGGGAACTGCCCAACTTTTTAAAACACCATCCATTTCGAGTCTAAAATCGTAATGCAAACGCGATGCATCATGCTTTTGGATTACAAACATCAATTTTGTTTTGCTTAAACTTCTACCAGCTTTCGGTTCAGAAGTTTTAGAAAAATCCCGTTTGGAATTGTATTTTTCTAAACTCATTAGTCGCTACTTATTTCTTTAAAAATTCTTCTACAGCATCTCCTGAATCGCCAACAATTTGAACTGCTGCTTTCAACTTATCTTTACTTACGCCAAATTTATTGGACCAATAATCTACTTCATAGCTTTCGTTGATGTTGATACGACTGCGATCAGCACCAGTAGTTTTTGTTTCATTATCCATGTTATCATCTGATTCAGAATAAATTAAACATCCATTAAACACAAAAGGTTTTACTTGATTGTTAGCATCAAAGCGTATTCCATGCAAGTCAAAAGTCGACTAGTTGAGAGGCAGAAAATATCTAGTATTTTTTTCAAAAAAAAGTTAAAAGTCCAAAACCAAATTAATGTTAATGATGTTAATTTATTTTAACCAATTTATAAACTTTATAACCGATGAATTACATTAACATTTCAACAACGGAAAGAAAAGAGCTAATTGACATTGCAGACGAGCAAGACCGCAATTATTGGGCAACCCGATTGGGAGTAAGCAGCGAAAGATTAAAATCTGCTGTTAAAGCTGTACAAAGTATGGAATTTTCAATTCTGAAGGATTATTTGAGTATGGAAAAAATCAAATCATCTAGCACATATCAACGTTTTGCCAGCTAAGATCATTTAAATCAATAGGATATATTTCGAAAATCGAATTTCTTAAATATCTATTTAATAAAGTTTTGATACAATAAATTTATAGCAGCCCGACTAAAATCAGGAAAGTCATCTGTATATGTCGGGTTTATTCCGTTTGTGATAATCACAAAACCAAATTTCTCTTTTGGATTAAAAAACATGGTACTATAAAGTCCATAAGCCGATCCGGTATGACCTTTTAATTTAACATTGGGAATAAAATTATCAGCGCTTCTTATGGCTAAACCGTAACCCTCATCACTTGTTATCGCGGTTTGCATTAACCTGGAACTTTTTTCAGAGATAATTTTTACCCCATTCGATTTGCCGTAGTTCATGTGCATCATCATGTATTTAGCCAAATCATTTGCCGAAATCTTCATTCCACCTGTTGGAGAAAAAATTGGCGTCGAATAACCCATTACATATTTTTTAATTTCATTTCTACGCGGTGCATAGGCGGCAGTTGCGTTGGTATATTCCTTTGAGTTTGAATTGTATTCGTAAAGCTTAACAAACCGTGTACTATCAAGAGAATCTACACAATATCCACCGTAAAGTCCCAATGGTTTTAATACATGATTTCTAACATAATTATCAAAACGTTCACCAGACTTCTTTTCAATAATTGCTCCGATAATATTAAAATTTAAATTACAATAATTGAATTTGCTTCCTGGCGCATAATCGTTGTAACATTTAGCCCAATCAGGGTTTTTTTCAGGATTAATTAAATCTAAATTTAAATATCCTTGCGAATCGTTAAGGCTTGAAGTGTGGGAAAGGGCCATTTTCAGCGTAATTTTCTGATCGGGATATTTTGGATTTCTAATCTTAAATCCAACCAGATCTCCAAAATCATCATCTAGAGAAAGTTTTCCAGCCTCTACCAATTGCATAATGGAAGTGGCCGAGAACGATTTTGAAATAGAAGCAATGCGAAATATATCCTGATCAGTTAATTCAATCTTTTTTTCTAAATCCTTTAATCCAAATGAATGGGTATAAATTATTTTTCCCTTTTTTACCACTGCAACCGATGCTCCTACTGCATTAAACTTTTGCATAACATCCTTAAAATCAGTTTCTATTTTCTCATTTTGAGCATAAACAGTTGTGCTGATTAATAAGAGTGTGAGCAGTAATTTTATAGAAGTTTTAATCATTGTAGTTACAAATTAATAGGGATAGATAAGTACTTATTTGGCATCATTTACTTCCAACCAATGCCCATCAGGATCTTTAAAATAAATTTGTTTCACGCCATCTGGTCTTAAATTTATGGCTCCAACTTTACCTGCCCAATCTTCAAAAGGAATCTTCTTTTGATTTAAAGATTGAATAAATTCCTCAATTGATGCAACGCTGAAACATAAGTGATCATTTCTATCGAAAGTTTGATTGCTTTTTTGCCCTTCAATTAAATGCAAAGCACCAGCATTTCCTAAGGAAAACCAAGTGTGTTTGCCATCTTTAAATGGCTCGGGAATCATTTTAAGATTAAATATACTTTGATAAAAAGTTGTAGATGTAGTTAAATTATTAACGTAAACCGCAATGTGATTGATTACAGCTGGTGTTTGGGCCATGGTTCTTGGTAAAATGCTAACAATAAATAAGAATGTAATTAATGCTATTCTCTTCATATCTAAATATCAATATATTAGTTTAAGAACAGCAAAATTTTCGATATTTATTTTGCAACAATATCATTGAAGAATTGATATTTACAATCTATATTTATCGACAAATGCTTTTTTAGGAATTAACTGTAAATAATTGTAGTTGGCAGAAATTTGATGACGTTTTCTCAACCGGTATAAAAAATGACCGCCTAAATCGATAAAAATCGGACAGGAAGCACCTAACCATGCTTTGTGTGCATGCTTCCAACTAAAGGAATAAAATTCAGAACCAGCTGGAATATTCTTTAATTCTTTGTGGTAAAAAGTAAGCACTTCTGGCTGGGGATTTTCGGCTAGAGCATCAAACTTGCGTATCATAGATAAATGTTCTGAGACACAGAATTCATAATCGCTCAATAAAGGATTTAGCGGATTTGGGATGGATTTCAAAATTTTGAAGCCTTTAAACTTTAAGCCATTTACTATCCAGATTAATTTTGGATAAAAACATTCTCTGGATTGAAGTTCTTCGTAATTGATGGGCGAATTTTGGAGTTCGATAGTGAGGCCTGTATTAGTATGTATATCAGCCCGATGAAACTCCTGTAATGCATCATCATAAAAACTTACTTCTCTAAATTCAGGCGCAAAAACTTCCTTCCATTGCCGATGCCACAATGTTTCGCTTTCCCACCACGATTCGCAATGGCATAGGGAAACATGTGCCCAATGGTGAATTTTTACAGAACCACATTTTGCAATTACTTTCTCTCCACAACCCAAGCACACCGCACTTACGCCTTTTGAGGCTTCAGTTCGATTCCCGTTTACTAATGCAAATGCATGTAAGAAGAAGCTATGTGTTACCTTTAAAAATATTCATTACTGCAGTTTTCCACTGAATGTAGCCCAAATCTCCGCAGGTTTTGGCAACAAAGCCCTCCACTTCATCAGGGACATCATTCACAATCCGCCAGCGAATTTTGTATTTTGGATTATAACTGATATAAACTACTACATCATCAGTGCGTTGTCCAACAGATTCTAGCGCCTGCAAATGAATATCTCTTAAATCGTCTGCCGCAACTTTCAATCTTTCATTCATTATTTTCCCTAAAGAAAGGTCTGGTTTAAAATCTGTTTCTAATATTGCCAAAACTGTAACAGTCATATCACTCCTCTTCGTTTGAAAGCCTTATAAACAGCTTTCTTCCTTAATTGTTTATTAAATCGCTAACCGCGAACAAAACAAATTTATACTAAAATATTTAGCAAACAAAAATATGAATGGTTATTTTTGATACTCAATGTGCTATCACTATAAACCGATTGATTTACAGATAAATAAAATTGATTATTTGTGTCAAAATTATATAACAAAATAAAGGGAGATTAATTTTTACATTATTCACTTCAATCTACATCGTTCCGTTGCTTGATTCTAGCATCACAATCAACATAGATTTCAGGATAAAAAATACCTACACTTGGATGTTTTTTTACTGCATTCATAAGTATAAAAGGAAGACCTGATGTATTACTAATAGACTATTAAAAAAAAGGATATTTCTATTTAGAAATAACAATGTGAATAAATCGAGATCACATAAGGCACAGGTTTTATCACATTCTACGCATCTTTGCACAACTCATTTGATAAATTTTAAGAAGGATACCCGGATAAGATGAATGCTAATAATATTACTGATCAATCAGCTCATGAAAATCAACTTATTCTCGATTTTATCCAGTTCACTAATCAACCTATTTTTTTAACCGGAAAAGCAGGTACCGGAAAAACCACTTTACTAAGGAAAATTAAAGAATCTACAAAGAAAAATTTTGCAGTGGTTGCCCCTACTGCCGTTGCAGCAATAAATGCTGGAGGCGTTACCATTCATTCTTTTTTTCAAATGCCATTTGGACCAATAATTCCGGTTGCAAACGATCAATTTAAAGAGGTAAAATATAACGAAGAAAAAATAAAGCTTTTAAAATGTTTGGAGCTTCTGATTATTGATGAAATTAGTATGGTCCGGGCCGATATGGTCGATTTTATTGATCAATCATTAAAGAAAGTTAAAGGTTCAAACATGCCTTTTGGTGGTGTGCAGATTTTAATGATTGGCGATTTATATCAGCTTTCGCCAATTGCACATGATGCCTGGCATATTTTAAAAGAATATTATTTAAGTCCTTACTTTTTTGATAGCCAGATTCTTAAATCCATTTCCTTAACCAGCTTCGAACTTAAAAAAGTTTACCGCCAATCTGATCCGCTATTTATCGAAATTTTGAACAGAATCAGGGAAAATGATTTAACACCAGCATTATTAGATCAGCTAAATTCCCATTTCGACCCAAGCTTAAACGATGTTTGGAAAGATGAATACATTACCTTAACAACCCACAATAACCTGGTAACTCAAATTAATAAAGATTGCCTTGAAAAACTTGATGGTGATTTACACAGTTTTAGTGCAAAAATAACGGGCGATTTCCCTAAAGATGCCTACCCTGTTGATGAAGTTTTGCAGCTTAAAGTCGGTGCACAGGTCATGTTTATTAAAAATGATTCTTCAGGAAAAAAACAATATTATAATGGAAAGGCGGCAAAAATTGTATCCATTGCGAAGGATAGAATTAGTGTTCAGTTTTTAGATGATTCGGCTCATTTTGAAGTGGAGCGTGAAGAATGGCAAAATTTAAAATACAATCTCGATCAGGAGGAAAATAAAATTGAAGAAGTTAATACCGGGGTTTTTTCTCAATATCCATTTAAATTGGCATGGGCAATTACCATCCACAAAAGCCAAGGATTAACTTTTGAAAAAGCCATTGTAGATATTAGCGCTTCTTTTACCCACGGACAGGCATATGTAGCATTAAGTAGGTGTAAAAGTTTGGCTGGTTTAATTTTAAAATCTCCCGTTAAGATGGAAAATATCATTACCGATAAACGGATAATAGGTTTTACTAAAAACGCTGTAAGCCAAATACCAACAGATCAAAGCCTGGCACTTTATATTAAAAAATATACATGGGATTTGGTTGATGATTTATTTGATTTTTCTTCACTAAAAGAAAATTGGGAAAGCATTAAAGATGTTAAGTTTAGTGCCTTTGATGAAAATGCTGCATTTAAAGCTATGACAACCAATATTTCGGATGTTTTGAATGCTGGACTTATCAGCGTTGGGGCGAAATTCAGAAGTCAGGAAATTGCAAAAATTTCAAAAGAAACTAATCTTGCTGATGAGGAGTTATTTCTTAATCGATTAGAGAAAGCGGCCAATTACTTTGTGCCAAAGATCAATCAGGTGATTTCAGAAATAACAAAATTTACATCCTTGAAATTATTGGCTGATGAGAAATCGGAGAAAACTTTAAGTGTACTTATTTCCTCATTAAATACATTAAATGTTAAACTGTCTTTGTTCAGTTATACCTGGAACGATTTTAACAGAGAAAACTACACTAAAATATTTCTGGCAGCAAGTAATAAGTATGACTTGACTCCAAAGAAAACTTTCGTAAGTAAAATAGAAATCCCTAAAGAAATTACCAATCAAAAACTTTATAAAAGCTTAATAGATTGGCGCAATGAGTTAAGTAAAAAAAGAAATGTTCCTGAGCACACCATCCTTTCAGATGTAGCATTGATTAATATTGCTTCAAAACCACCAAAAACAACTGATCAATTGGCATCAATCAGAGGAGTTGGTATTGGAAACGCTGTAGATTTGGGTGGAGATATTATGAAAATTGTAAATAGTTTTATGGGCGCCAGTACTTTATTTTAATAATTGCTTATTGCTCAAATAGCACAAAATAGCAAACTGTAAGTAAAATCCCCAGAACCATAAAACCGATGCGGGCGAGCCACTTATTTAAAATGCTTTGCCCTTGTTGCGTAATGTTTCTTTCGAGGTTTTTTAGAAGAATTTCTTGCTTATCTACCTTTTCTTTTAGATCAAGATTTTCATTTTTAAGGTCAAAAATGCTTTTTCCGGTGTCTTCTTCTAATTTATTTAAAGCATAACGTCTTTTAAAACCACCTTCGCTAAGAAACATATCTACACCAGCTTGCTTGCCAACCATGGCTGGAAGTGGAACGCCATCTACGCGACCAACTAAAATTACAAGATTCATTTGAACCAGAAGATCCAGATAATCAGAGGCTAACGTTCCGTTTCCCCGAAATATTTTAAGTACTCTGTCGGATTTGATGTAAACTTCTTCCTCGAATTCGTTAAGGATATTATCCAAAAGCTCACATTTAGCTGGAGTTAAACTTATGGCAAGATTTTTCATTTAGGTGAACGTGGATTATTCAGCAAGAAAGCAAAAAAAAATTTAAACAGAAAGTTTTATTACAAAATAAGCCAGAATAGCACATTTGGGAGAGCGAAAAATGTATTTTTTTAATTTGATTTTAATTTTTAAGCAAAACTTAGTGATTGAAAGCGATGTTTATAATTTAAAAAACATGCTATGGAAAATCAAGATCAACAACCAATAAAAAATGATGAGAATTCGCATCATGAGCAGCATCCGGTAAACCAATCAAAAGACAATGTTACGGATCCTTCAGGAAAAGAAAATGAAGATGAAAAGTATACAGAAGATGAAATACCATTTGCAGATGGAGAAGGAACTCAATTAAACGAAGCTATAGATAAGCAAGAAGATAGTGATGAGGATAACGATTAAATAAAAATAGAGCGTTCGATTAATTGAACGCTCTTTTTTTATTAATCTAAATCGCCTCGTTGATTTAATTCTAACCGATCAAACTTGTATTTTTTTTGTTATACAATTTATAAATAATGAAGTATAAATTAACTGTATCATAATCTACTTCTCTATAATTGACAATAACCTGTAAATCAATAAATTAAATAACTCCAATTGTATTTATTTTATTCTAATTTAACACTATTAAAGCTTTTTAATTTGTCTTATTAATTCCCTAAAAAACGATTAAATCCCCCACTACAGCATAAATTATTTTTCATTTTTTTCTTACAGCAATTGCAATTACAAAAATTAAATGCAACTTTGTGGCGTAAATGAATATAAGGGAATTAAATGGCAAACATGGATTAGTTAAAGCGATAAGTGCTTTACTGATCTTTACTTTTTCCTTTATTTCTTTTGTCCAGATTACACATGCCCATAGCAATAATGATATTGAGCATGTTGGCGATCAAAAAGAAAACGTTTCTTTTACCGAGAAATGTTCTATTTGCGATTATTTAGTCCATAAACATGGAAAAGATATATTGCTGCCTCCTCCCTTTTCAATTTCTTATGTGCTGCCTGATATCAATACTCAATTTACTGGGGTATTTGTTGGCAATTATAAATTTACACTTCAAGGCTTTACCAATAAAGGTCCGCCCATATTAGCCTAAAATATGCCATTGGGCATTCTCATTTACAATATTTCTTAATTTTTAATATGATTAAATAGCTATTCATACGCTTTTTTAATCATTTATCTATTGGCTCCGGCCTTTTGCAATGCATAAATTTTTTATTACAGTTATTTTCCTACTAGGAATCGGAAGGGCGCATGCTCAACAATTTGAGTTAAAAGGAAAAGTTTCGAGTAACCTTAATCCTGTACCTCAAGCTACAGTTTATCTACTTCACTCTTCATTTTCAACCATTACCAATGATCGAGGTGAATTTGCATTTGCTGCGTTACCAAAAGGGAAATATAACTTGGTGGCTGCTGCTGAAGGTTTTGCCAAGAAAGTAATTGTTGTCGAAATCGATGATCAACCGGTATTTAAAAATATAATTCTTCAAAAAGAAATAAAGCAGTTAAACGATGTAACCATAAAAGATAAACATGTTGAAGATCGCCAAAGTTCCGAGTCAATGAATATTGAAGTGGTTAATCAGGATTTCATTCAACGTAATTTGGGAGGAAGCCTGATGAAAAGCCTTGAACGGCTTCCCGGAATTAAAACTATTGGTATTGGTTCAGGACAATCAAAACCACTAATTAGAGGTTTGGGCTTTAACAGGGTTGTTGTTGTAGATAAAGGAATTAAACACGAAGGCCAACAGTGGGGAGCCGATCACGGACTAGAAATTGATCAATTTGCCATAGGAGAAATTGAATTAATTAAGGGATCGGCATCTTTTATTTATGGCTCTGATGCCATTGGTGGGGTAATTGATATTCTCCCTGTGGATATTCCAGCGCCTAATACCATTGGTGGTTCAATCGATCTTATTGCAAAAAGCAATAACAATCTGTACGGAACATCTGCAAATTTTTACGGCAGAAACCAAAAGTGGTTTTTCGATTCACGTTTTACCTATCAAAATTACGGCGATTATCGTGTACCAACAGATCAGGTTTATGTGTACGATTATGCAGTAAATTTATACAAAAACCACTTAAGAAATACTGCCGGAAGGGAAACGGGTGTCCATTTCAATGCAGGTTATGTTGGAAATAAGTTCAGATCAATTTTTTATTTAAGCAACACCTACACCAAAAGCGGCTTTTTTGCGAACGCACATGGACTTGAACCTAGGCGTGTAAATGAACAGCTTCATGATGGCTCAAACCGGGATATTTTACATCCATACCAATCAGTTAACCATTTTAAAATTATAAATAGGTCGAGCTATCAATTTTTAAATCACAAAATCGAAGTAGAGCTAGGTTACCAGAAAAACTTCAGACAAGAATTCAGTCAGTATGTAAATCATGGTTTCATGCCTTCAATCTATCCTACATCATTATTAATTCCAAACGACTTGGAAAGGGAGTTTAACAAAACGGTTTATTCCGCCAACCTGAAAGATAAAATTACAATTGATGCACATGAGTTAACTGTTGGAATAAATGCAGAGGCGCAAAACAATAATATAAATGGATGGAGCTTTTTAGTCCCTGCATTTAACCAAAAAACCCTTGGTGCTTTTGCATATGATAAATATAAAATTTCTGAAAATGTATTGCTACATGGAGCCTTAAGGTTCGATAGAGGGCAAATCGACATGTCTCAATATTACGACTGGTTTCCTTCCGATATCAATATTGATGGTATAGCAACATCACAAAACCTACAACGTGCTGCCAATTTAAACCGAATCTTTAACAGTTTTGTATGGTCTGCCGGATTAAACTACAATCTGGAAAAATTTAGTTTGAAGGCAAATTTTGGCAAAAGTTTTAGAATGCCAATTGCCAAAGAACTTGGTGCCAATGGCGTTAATTATCACTATTTCAGTTATGAGAAAGGTAATCCAGATCTTGGTGCTGAAAAATCATATCAGGCAGATTTAACTCTGGCTTGGAACGCCGATAGATGGTCAATTCAATTGAGTCCGTTTTACAATTATTTTCCAAACTACATTTATCTAAACCCCACTTCTCGGCATGATTACGCCTATGGTGCAGGTAATCAAATATTCGAATATCAACAAAGTAGAGTACAACGCTATGGTGGAGAACTTCAATTCAAATATGAAATTTCTAAAAGTTTAAGTGCTCAATTTTTAGGAGAAATATTACAGGCTAGGCAATTATCAGGTGATAAAAAAGGGTTTACATTGCCATTTTCACCTCCAGCTTCAACATTGATAAACCTCACCTATTCTCCTTATTTAGGCAATATATGGCGTAATACTTATTTCTCATTCGATTATCGTTTAACCAGTAAACAGAATAACATTGTCCCTCCGGAAAAGAAAACGCCGGGTTATCAGGTAATCAATATCCAGGCTGGAACTAAGTTATCATTATATGGTAATCCATTACAATTAAGCTTCCAGGTTCAAAATTTATTGGATACGAAATATCTCAACCATACCAGTTTTTATCGTCTTACCGAACTTCCTGAAGCGGGTAGAAACCTTGTGCTTTCTGTAAAAATTCCTTTCTGAAATAAAATCAATCAATTATACACATCCAAAAAAAACATCCATTATGAACAAGATTACAAAACCATTTTTAGGTTTATTAATTATTACATCGATTTTTACCGCATGTAAAAAAGATGAAGTTACAACGGATCCGCCGACCCTTACGAATTTGGAAGTCGGCACGAATAACAACAAAACGGCTTATCCAGGAACAGATATTCATTTTGAAGCCGATCTTTTTTCCGTAAGTAATTTAGCCAGTGTTCAACTCACTATCAAACCTAAATCAGGTTCGGGTTGGAACTTTACTCAAACCTACACTGAAGGTTTTGCCAACTTAAAAAATGCAAGTTTTCATAAACATATTGATGTACCCGCTACTGCAGTGTTAGGCAATTACACTGTAACGATAAAGGTGATCGATCAGTTAGGGAAGTCAACAGAAGTAAGCAGTGATTTAGAAATTAAATATGATCCAACGCTCCCTAACGCTTCAGCTTTCAAGGTTGGATTAAATACTGCAGGAAACGATTTGCATGTAGAAGCTGCGATTGCAGCCATAAATAAGGTTGCTCGGGTTGAAGTAGAAGTTCATGGTTCGGCCTGGGAAAAGGATTTTTTATTTACCGATGCAGCTATGGTTGGAGTAACCAATTACAATTTCCACAAACACCTCGATGTTACCGCTGCACCTAAAGGCCATTATCACGTTCATTTAAAAATTGTAGATCAGCTAGGAAAAGAAAATGAATTTGAGGAACATTTTGATAAATAAAAATTTATAACGATGAAAAATAAATTCAATTTAAAAGCCAAAGCTTATCTGATTCTATCTGTTTTAACAATTTTCTTATTGAGCAATTGCAAGAAGGAAACTGAAGAAATTGATACCACCTACCCCGAAATTATTGCCAGTTCAACGGCTTTTCCGCAACAGTGCAGCACAATTAAACGTGGCGAATCTTTCACCTTTAAAACACGGGTAAGTGATAATGTAGAACTGGGTTCTATGAGTATTGATATACACCACAATTTCGATCACCACTCTCACAGTACAGAGGTAAACAGCTGCAATATGGAGGCAGTTAAATCTCCTGTAAAGCCATATTTATTAATTAGGGAAATTAGTATTCCAGCAGGACAAAAAAATTATGAGGCCACTGCTTCAATCAATGTTCCAGCTGATATAGACCCCGGCGATTACCACTTTTTAATCAGGATTACTGATAAAGCTGGCTGGCAAACCATTAAAGGAATTAGTATAAAAATAAATTAATCAATAAATCAAACCTTATGTTATCTAAAAACAATTTTAAAAAGGCAGCAATGTTAGTTGCTGTAGCAGCAGCATTTGCAGCATGTAAAAAAGACAATGAGCAGCCTATTGAAGAGCCCTCGGCAACAGCCAAAGAATTTAAATATGTTAGATTTTTAACAGCTGATGAAACTTCGAACAAACTGACTTTGGTTGACCCATCTACAGCAACTATTACATCTTTCGATGCAAAATTCCCATTGGCTAACCTTTATGCAACATCTTCAGGTAGATACGCCTCAGTACTTTATGGAGCACAAAACCTGGTAGAAGTGTTTGACAGTGGGTTAAGTTCTCATGTAGATCATATAGATGTATTAAATAATCCAAAATGGGCCAGCATAACCGCTACAGGCATTAAGCCAACGCATTTTAAATCAAAATCCAATGAAAGTTTGATTTTTAATGATGGTGACGGAACTTTAAGCAGTGCTATGGAAAGCGATTTTAATACCGCTGGCGCAAAATTTTCTATCGTAAATGCAGGTCTGTTACCGCACCATGGCGCAATGGCTCAATTTACCAACGGAACGTATGCAGTTACTTCTACAGCTACCGCGGGAACTTCTCCAAACCGTGTTTTAGTAATTGATAAAGATGGTAAAACTATATATGCTTCAACATTGGAAATTGGCGCCATTCATGGTAATGCCAGCGATGGAACAAATGCTGTTTTTGGTGGCTTTACTGATTCTACAGCCAATGCAGGTGGCATTTTAGTTGTAAAATCAACAGGTGAACAAAAATTAATTCCAAATCCTGATGGATTTGGGGCATTTAGATTAGCCAGTATTTATTATGCAGAATCAGCTAAAAAATTTATTGGCTATGTGGCTACAAAAGGTGCTTACTCAATAGATATCGCTAACAATAAAATTGCACCAATTTATAGCGGAGCCGATGCATTTCAATGCAAAGTAGATTTTGCAGGCAAAAATTTATTGGTTTTAACTTTAGATGGTAAATTAAGAATATATGATTTAGCTACTGGTGCACTGAAAAAGGAAGGCTCCGTAATATCGGCAACTTCAAGTACCGATACCTATAAACCAGTGCTCGAAGCCACAACGAAATATGCATACATTGCAGTACCAACTTTAGGTGAGGTTCATCAAATTGATTTGTCGACTTTTAATTTAACGGCAAAACATAAAGTATCTTCCAAACCAGTACGTTTAGCTATTTTCGGTTTTGAAAGTAATGCTTCTCACAATTAGAATTAAAATGAAAAGACTATTTCGAAAGTAGAAATTGGAATAAGCAACTAAATTTATTTCCTTTTCCCGTCATTCCCGCCAAGGTAGGATCTTAAAACGCTAAAAAAGCCATTTTAAAATCTCTAACTAAATTGGGAATGACGGTCCTTTGAAATATAATTTACATAATTGAGTAGAACCTATATTTTTAACCTTTAACCATTGCAGTAACCTGCGATAGGTGCGCTTTAAATTTCGTAAGGTATTTTTTTGAGAATGCTTTCACCTCTTTGTCAGCTGATTTTGATCCCGCCTCAAAAAGTGCTACAATATTTTGGTAATCCTGAATGCTCGATGCAAGGTAAGCGTTATCAAAATTTTCTCCCTTAACTGCTTTTAATTTGCTAATTGATTCCTGAATGTCAGCATCGCGGAGCATTTTAAAACCCTGAATCATTACATCCTTAGCTTGACCAGTATTTCCAGCTTCTCCCTGATTTTGATTTCGGGAAGTATCTTGCAATGTAGTTGGGGCAGAATCGACTCTCCCATCTGGCCTTTGACCATCATCAGGTTTGCTGGCTGTTAAGGTAATATTCTTAATTTTAGCCAATGCGATAAGTTCTTTATTCGCGGCAGTATGAAGATCCAATGCCGATTTAGCAACTCTTTTAATTTTCTCATTGCCTGCATTTTGTGCCGCAATGCCGCTTTTTTGTACTTCTTTTAAACCGTAAAGCAAAGCCTGATTCATGAATGCTTCAGTAGGAAAAACATCCTGAATAAAAGATTTTTCTATCTGACCTGTTAACTTTCGACTTGGAGCTTCAGTTGCATACAAACTATTTCCAAGGGAGAACGACAATAGAAGTGCGAAAGCTGTTTTTATGTTTTTCATGGCTGATGTAAATGGTATATAGAAACAACCTAAAAACACTTAAAATAGTTTGTAATAATGATAGTTTGTTAAAGGGTATAATTACAATAGTTAATAACTTATACTTTGTGAACAACTAACTTAAACAACTGGTAATGATAGTCGTTAAGCATATATACTTAACATAAAGCTTATGAGAAAGTGCATATATGTTGTAGAAGATAATCCGAATATTAGAGAGATTATCGAATTCTTACTTACCGAAGAGCTATATGATGTTAAAGCTTGCCGTAACACAACAGATTTCTGGATACAGATGCAAGAGAGCATTCCGGATATGGTTATTTTAGATATTATGTTGCCGGATGGAAATGGAATAGACATTTGCAGCCAACTCAAAACCAACATTAAAACGCACAAGATTCCTGTAATGATGATGTCGGCAAATAATCATTTAAATGCCGTTAAAGCAAAATGTACAGCCGAAGATTTCATTAATAAACCCTTCGATTTAAATGATTTTGCCAGTCGCGTAGAACGGTATTTACCGAATTAATTACTTAAATAATGATGAGCCGCAATGCTTGCAGAAAAGCGCATCAGTATCATGACCTTCCAAACTACAACTTGGACAAGATTCGGGCATTTCTTTTTTTGATTTAGCGGCAATGGCTATATCGTGTGTAATAATTCCTGTTGGAACGGCAATAATGGCATAACCAATAAGCATAACTACAGATGCAACAAATTTTCCCATCGGTGTAATTGGTGATATATCTCCATAACCTACCGTTGTTATGGTTACAATTGCCCAATAAATACTTTCCGGAATGTTGGAAAAGCCGTTTTCTCTTTTTTCAACCAAGTACATAATAGAGCCCAAAATCACAGTAATGGTTAATACCGTTAATAAGAAAATACTAATTTTTCGAAAACTGTTTCTTAAAGCCTGTGTAAGAAAGTTAATCTCACTTAAAAATTCTCCGAGTTTAAAAATTCTAAAAACCCTTAACAACCTCAACGCCCTGAAAGCCAATAGCGACTGTGCCCCAAGAAAAAATATGCTTAAATAGGATGGCAATAATGAAATAAGGTCGATTATTCCTAACAAACTGAAAACATACCTTATCGGTTTTTTTATGCTGATTAATCTTAAAATATATTCTATTGTGAATAAGGCAGTAAAAACCCACTCTACGTAATAAAATAAATTACCATATTTATTGTGGATACTTATAACACTATCGAGCATTACCACAATAATGCTGGTAAAAATAGCGATGAGTAAACCTACATCAAAAGCTTTGCCTGCAGGTGAGTTCGATTCGTAAATAACCTCGTGCAAACGAAAGCGCCAATGCCCAGATGTTTTTGGTTTCATTTTATAAAATTAATCATTTGCTAAATATGTGTTGCGATTATTATTATACTTTCATTTCTTGAATTGTTTTTTCATTCTATTGTTTTAAACATAGTAGATCATAATCTGTTAAATTGAATATGAAGAAATTTTTACTCCTAATATTTTTTACATCCATATTTATTCATGCATCAGCCCAATATAGCGATAGTACCAACTATCATATTATGCTATCTTCTACCGGCTCAATTAATAGAACCAATGATCAACGTGCATATTTATTAAACAACGGTTTAAATTTTGGGATGAAAAAAGAAACTTTCGTGCTAAATTCTACTACCAGCTGGCTTTATGGGAAACAAAACAAGAGCTTAAGCAACAATGATTTTTCGAGTACACTTAACTTTAATTTATTCAAAGGTCCGGCACATTTTTATTATTGGGGTTTATTAAATTACAATACCAGCTATTCGTTAAAGCTAAAAAACCAATTACTTGCTGGTGGTGGTATTGCATATAGTTTTCTTGATGAACCAAATTCATATATCAATTTGAGCAATGGTATTTTATTCGATCAGAGTAGTTTGGTTATTGGCAAGAGCTATAACACATTACGAAATTCGTTAAGGTTACAATTTCATTTTCAGGTTAAAGAAATTCTTACCATCGATGGAAGCCATTTTCTACAAAATTCCTTTTCGCGTGGCGGCGATTATATCATTCGCTCATCCACAACAATTGGCTTAAGGCTTCGAAAATGGATTAGTTTAACAACCTCACTAAATTATAACAGGTTAAATATAACCAGTAGAGAGAACTTAAATTTCACATATGGTTTAAGTTTGGATAAATATTTCTAACCGTAATTGCTTATCCATGTATTTGTATCTGGCAAAAAATATCTATCACCAAATGTTAATAATTTTTTAAGCATTGTATATCACTGATAAACAGATTAAAAGTTGCAATATTTCAATTTATAAGATTTCGCTTACATCAATTTCATATTCAAATCATAATTTTGTGTATGGCAAATACAAACGTTAGAAAATCAATTCAAAGCAAGATAGAATCATTAGGTAGGGAAATAGAAAGCCTTCAGCAAGAACTTTTAAAATGGGAAAAAATAGCCGCTGATTACGAAACGAACTCGGAAAGTATTGATCTCATCTTGTCTATTCAAGTTCCAGAAAAAACGGAAGGCAAACCTAAAAGAGTAAAAGCTTAGGCTTTTTTCGAAAATATCATCGCCTAAACTTAATAGTCTACTCATTTATTTATTGATCAATCAATTGCATCTTCAAAACAGAACAATAATGATCAAATTGTGTTACTTAAACATTAACCAATTTAAAAGTTATGAGTTTAACATTAGAAATAGTAGAAAAGTTATCTGCGGCGGCAAAAGCTAAAGCAAGCGAAATAGGTGTTCCAATGAATATTGCTGTTGTTGACGAAGGTGCAAACCTAAAAGCATTTCATAGAATGGATAATGCCTGGCTAGGATCGATTGATATCTCCATTAAAAAAGCTAAAACAGCACGTTTTTTTGATATGGATTCGGGAGAAATCGGGAAATTATCACAACCAGGTCAACCACTTTATAATATCGAACATTCCAATGGCGGCTTAATCAGCTTCCCTGGCGGCGTAGTGTTAAAAGATGAATCTGGAAAAGTAATCGGTGCCATTGGGGTATCTGGTGGAAGTGTAGAGCAAGATCATGAAGTTGCAAGCGCTGGTGCAGCAGCATTAAAATCATAAAAATCCAAAATGTTAGATGCATTTAAGCATCTAACATTTTTTATCGAAAGATAAATACCTAAATCTTTAAAATTCCAAATCGTTTTCAATTAAAAGTTGTTATTGAGCTACAACTTATCAATATGATCTTAAACATCGACTGGAAAAGTTTCTTTATAGGTGAAGAAAACTGGGAATTTCTCTTTGAAATAGCACTCCGAACTTTCATTATGTACTTTATTATCCTGATTGGCTTAAGGCTTTTAGGAAAACGGGGCGTTAGGCAACTTTCAGTTTTTGAGTTGGTAGTAATTATCAGTTTAGGATCTGCTGCCGGAGACCCCATGTTTTATAAAGAGATTGGTTTGCTAATACCAGTAATCATTTTTTTTATCATTGTTGGAGCATACAGGCTAACTACCTATTTAACCGCAAAGAGTGAGAAATTAGATGATCTAATCGAAGGAAAATGTGTTTATCTGATTAAGCAAAGTAAATTTAATATTGAAGAATTTAAAAAAGAAGTGCTTGCCCAAGACGAATTTTTTGCTGAATTACGGCAACAAAGCATATCTCATTTAGGACAAGTAGAAAACGTAATACTCGAAACTTCAGGAACACTAAGCGTATATTTTTATCCTGATGAAAAAGTTCAATTTGGTCTACCCATCTTACCAGAATTATTTGCGAAGAAAACAAAAATACTGAATACGAACATGCATTACGCTTGTTCTTTTTGTGGCAATGTCGATCAAGTAACTACAAGAACAGAACATATTTGTCCAAATTGTAACCACAACGAATGGGTAATTGCTATTAACAATTGCAGGATAAAGTAGTTATAATCCTTACTCAAAAATACCGGCAAACAGTTTATTGGAATATAGCTTCGCTTGATGATCATAAATATGAGAGGTACTCATAACTTCATTAACCCCAAATTTTGATACAAAAGCAGCTAAATTTAGTTTTATAGTATCTTTGCTCCCGATAAAAGAATAGTATAACATTTGTTCAACAGCTTCTTTTTCCAGCTGATCCCAATGTGCGTTGATATTCTCTACAGGCGGTTTAAGGCGTTCTCTTTTTCCTGTTATTACCCCTAAAAACATTTTTTTAACGGAGCTCGATAAAAATTCTGCTTCATCGTCAGTATCAGCAGCTACAACATTAACACAGGCAATCACATATGGTTCAGCAAGATATGCTGATGGTTTGAAATTGTTTTTATAGATGGCAACAGCCTGTTCGAACAGAGCCGGAGCAAAATGACTTGCAAAAGCGTAAGGTAAGCCTTTTTCGGCGGCCAATCTTGCACTATCCGTACTCGAACCCAATACCCAAATCGGAATATCAAGACCTTCGCCAGGGATGGCACGAACTTTTGAATTGAAGTTATCGGCAGAAAACAGTTGCTGCAAGCGTTCGATATCTTTAGGAAAATTATGTGCAGCATGCATATTTTCTCCCCTTATGGCCATAGCAGTAATCTGGTCAGTTCCTGGCGCTCTGCCCAAGCCCAAATCTATCCGGTTTGGGTAAAGAGAAGCCAAAGTTCCAAACTGCTCTGCAACAATTAGCGGCGAATGATTTGGCAACATGATGCCGCCAGAACCCACGCGAATTGTTTTTGTGCCACCGGCAATAAAACCTATCAACACCGCAGTGGCCGAACTTGCTACGCCAGCCATATTATGATGTTCGGCAAACCAATAACGGGTATAACCTAATGCTTCTGACTGTTATGCAATTTCTAAACTTGTTTTAAAAGTATCTGCAGCGGTATAACCGTCTAAAACGGTTGCTAAATCAAGAACGGAATAAGGAATATGTTTTAAGGAAGTAATATTCATGTTGCGGTGATGTGTAATTTTAAAGCGTAAAAATATCAGTAAAATAGATGGCTTGTATCGCAACAATGTTTATATGACCTTCAATATACAAAGGTATACCATAATATACCGT
The DNA here is from genome assembly GCF_920984735.1 of Pedobacter sp. Leaf250. GTDB lineage: Bacteria > Bacteroidota > Bacteroidia > Sphingobacteriales > Sphingobacteriaceae > Pedobacter. The sequence goes on from NZ_CAKLBU010000016.1 coordinate 32,238, forward strand.
CGCAATTTTTATTGCAGATATCATTTAAATCATTCTACAAATAGGTCAATATTCCACAAACTGTTTTCATTTAGGTCAAAATATTATTAAAATAAACCAGCTGTCAATTGTAACATATTAACCGTGTTTTCCTCCATCTAAAACGTTATACTACCCTAAAACAGTCTCTCAAGTATTGTTATGGAAGCTGACAGAAAATTCACGAGGAATAACTCAACAGTAATTATACGCGAATAAATAACGTTGAATATTATCGGTATGAATTTTGCCAAATTATAAACGAATCACCTTAAACATTATCCCATGAACAAAACAGAATTTAGCAGCATTGTTAACAGCAATGCAAGCTCCCTGCGCTCTCACGCTCTGCAGTTTACTAAGGACCTTGATGATGCCAATGATCTTGTACAGGATACTTTGATGAAGGCGATCCGGTTTTTTCATAAATTTGAAGAAGGATCAAATTTAAAAGGATGGCTTTTTGTAATTATGCGCAATACTTTTATAAACGATTATCGTAAAACTGCAAAGAAAAATGCGCTTATTACTACTGAAGAAGAAATCACCTATGCAAATTTAAGTCATAGCGCAACTAGAAATGTAGCAGAGAATAAGTTTATGATGAACGATATTCAAGGTGCATTGGATAGATTACCAAAAGCATATCGCGATCCATTTGTACGCTATTTTGAAGGTTACAAATACCATGAAATTGCTGAAGAATTGGGTTTACCAATAGGAACTGTTAAAACACATATACACCAGGCTAGAATTGAGTTAAAAAAGAATCTCAAGAACTACAAAACTGATGCTTATTACAGACCATAATAAAAGCCCCGATTAGAATCGGGGCTTTTATTTTATTTTGATTTTTTATCTTCATCAGCATCTGCACCATTCTGATCAACGTGGTTTTCTCCGAGTTGTTTAAACTCACCATTTTCATCGTATGCTTTATCAGCATCACTTCCGTCTAAGTCATTGTTAGGAATAACTCCGGTCTTTACCTGATCTTTGTTCTCTTGTACTGTTCCTTCGTCTTCTTCAGAATTATTGATATTTTCCATAGTCTTTATTAATTACAACCGCTTAAATTGCCTTAGAGTTTTATTTATCTCTTCATTTACTTTTTTCTATAGATATATTTTAAAATCAGCATCAAGATATCCATAGAAAAAGAGAATGCATTGGTGATAATAATTGGCCAATCCATAATTAAAAAACCATAATACAACCACAACCCATTTCCTGAAAGCAATACCAAAAACATGAAAGGTGATATATTTTCAGATTTTTTGGTTCGCAATGTTTTTATAATTTGGGGTATTACTGCCGTTGCAGTTAAAATCCCAGCACAAATACCAATTATGAGTTTTAATTCCATCCTAGCTTCATCAATCACAGAACTGAGCAATTGTTTTTCATTAACTACAAATACCTAAAATACAGGTATAAGAACCATCAGCCATAAGTATTTAGCGCAAAATTTTAAGAAGAATATCTGTATTTCTACGGGACATTTCTATTGCCAAAACCAATTCCATTTTAATAGAGTTGTACAAATAATAAACCTTAAAATAATATTATGGCAACCACAGTAAAATCAAAAAAAACTCCAAAAAAACCTACGGGTAATACTGGAAAGATGGAAGATTCGGAATTTCATAAATTTTTTGTCGATGAATTAAAAGACATTTATTGGGCAGAGAAACATTTGGCAAAGGCACTTCCCAAAATGAAAAAAGCAGCAACTAGTCCAGAACTTGTTCAGGCATTTGAAAAACACACTCAAGAAACCGAGCAACACATTGTTACTTTAGAAGAAGTTTTTTCTCTTTTAGATGAGAAAGCAGCCGCAAAAAAATGCGAGGCTATGGCTGGCTTACTTGAAGAAGCTAATGGCATTATCGAGGAAACTGAAAAAGGGACTATGATTCGCGATGCCGGACTAATTTTGGCGGCACAAAAAGTGGAGCATTATGAAATCGCAACGTATGGCACGCTTAAAGTATTTGCCGAAAACATGGGGCACGATGATGTTGCCGCATTACTTTCACAAACGCTAGAAAACGAAAAAGCTACTGATGTTGCACTTACAGAGATTGCCGAAAGCACAATAAATGCACAGGCAGCAACAGAATAATTACATAAATTAATCCATTGGAAAGCCCATTCACAGAAATGGGCTTTTTTATGTCAATGATATTTTCAAGCATGATTTTAAATTTTTCAAAACTTTAAAATACTAATGGTGTTGGTTTTTTAAAGACTTGATATGAAACATACTTATTTTACATTAACAGCGCTATCCTTTACGTTTTTATTTAGCTGTACCAATTCAGATAATAATAGTGAGAAATTTAATAATACCAGTCAAACAATTTCAGATACCTTATCCAAAACTACATCTACCAGTTTAAACAATGAAGCAGCTAATTTTTTAGTAAATGCTGAAATAAGTAAGCTCACTTTAGTAGAGCTTAGTGATAAACTGATGCAAGCTGGCACGAGCCAAGAACTTACAGCTTTTGTAAAAAAATTAATTGAAGATCAAAAAGCGAATCATAAACTTTTAGAAAATTTAGCCGTAAAAAAAGATGTGAAATTGCCTCAAAATTTGCCCTTATCTAAAACACAACTTGTTAAACAATTAGAAAATACAAAGAAAGAAGGTAAGAATGAATTTTATTTAAAGGCTATAATTAACGATTACCAGAAGACAATAGATTTATTTACTCAAGCTACAAAATTAAAGGATGCAGATGTAGCAGCTTTCGCCGAGATTACAAAGCCAACTTTAGAAAACCATTATCAGGAAATTATAAAAATGGAAAAGAAGATTATGGAGGCAAAAGCAGGACAAGGAAATGATCCCTTATAAAATTTTATAAGTGAATTATTTCGAGGTAATGCTTTTAAAAATCATTGCCATCTGCCCTAACTCCTGATTAAAGAATGGCTGTACAAATGAAAAAATTACAGCTAATATAAAAGCTGCTATTATACAATAAAAACTAGCTTTAGCGCTATATTCCATTTGATCAGGTCGTCTGCCTTGTTCCATTCCAGAATTAATTATTAGGGATATTGAATGAAAGACAAAAGATATCACAATTTGTTTGCTCAACTGAAAAATATTCTAACACTATTTTAATATTATTAAAAATTATGGCAAAAAACACTACAAATAAACCGTATAACCTCTTAATTGAAGGACTTAGCGCAGCAGGAATGGGTTTAGGAATTTATTTAACAAAACCTACCATAGAAAAAAGATTAGCCAAAAGTGTAAATCTTGCCGATTCCAGCTTAAGTAAAACTTTATCTCATAAACCAGAAAACAGGTTTTTAAAACCCCTGACATTTGAATTAGCAGGTTTGGGCGGAATTGCAGCCTATCGTTTTTACAAAGGATTAAGAAAAAATAAGAAAGCTAATATTGTAGAAGGAATATTTTTAACATCAGTTTTGGCAGCGGCAATAATTTATAGAGCCAGCATACCTAAAAATCGCATAGTAAGATAAAAAACTACAGGGGACATTTAAACGTTAAATGTCCCTAAATTTAAGCTTTTTCGATAGTGGAATACCAGTTGAGTGGATGAGACCTTAAACTCATTCCATCGCGTTCTACATGATATAAAATAATTGGGATGGTAAAATCAATCATCCGTTCTACCTTTTTTGATAACCTACCTAAAAAATCAATACTGGAAATACCTTCTTTAAGGTGAACGTAAATCACCGTTGGTGTTTTAAATTCGAAACGATCAATCATTCCTGGCCATTCGTTCCTAATTCGATTGAGGAAATTAGGAATTTTAACGTACTCTAAATTTCTTTCCATAATTAAGAATTTGATTGTCTTAAAATAACAAATCCATTTTATTATAACTAGGAAAATCAATAACTCAACAACTTTTTTACAATGGCAAATATGATATTAAATTAGCATTAGAGCGTAGTTAACGTAATTTATAACGTATTTATACACTCGCTTAAACAGGGCAAATGGATTAACTTTATCCCCTAAACCAACCAAGCACTAATGCCTAAACGAATCTTAATATTGGATGATGACCGTTCTAACGGAGAGGCGCTGGGCATGATTTTGGAACAAGAAGATTTTCTTATTCGTTGCATCTTTTCTTCTATTGATCTATATGAATCATTAAATAATTTCGATCCACATATTTTATTTTTAGATATCTTATTGGGTGAAGAGGATGGGAGAATACTATGTAATGAAATTAAAGATAGGTTAGAAACAAATAATTTACCAATTATCCTGATATCAGCAATGTTGCCCAATCAAATAGAAATGGTTCCATCAAAAGCCGACGGTATTATTTGTAAGCCTTTTGATATTAATGAAGTAATTGCTATGACTAAAAAGTTTCTATTGAAATAAAAATTGTCGATAGATAAACTCATTTATCATTACAAATTTTGAATAATCAGTAATATTCTATTGAAGCAAATGAGCTATACATTACCGTTAAAAGTATTAATACGCAATAAAATACTGAATTTAAAAAAGTCCAATTTTCTGACTCGAAAATTGGACTTTAACTAGATGGCGTAGCCGTTTAATATAGAAAAACGAACCAATGCCGCTGTATTTTTGCAACCTGTTCTATCAATAAGTGCTTGCCTTAAACCTTCAACAGTTCTTCTGCTTAAAAAGAGTTTATCGGCCATTTCCTGATTGGTCATCCCCTCACCTATTAACTTTAAAACACTTAACTCTCTCTCAGAAAACTGTAGGCGATGATTTTGCTCTGGCGAAAGCATAACAAGCTGTTTATTAAATCTTTCCAAGATGGAAATACATAAACTTGATGAGATATATTTATGTCCTTTCATTACATGCTGAAGGCAAAACATTAATTCATCGGCATCTACACTCTTTAATAAATATCCATTTGCACCCGCCAAAAAAGCGTTAGATGGATATTTTTCATCCTCCAATACACTAAGCAATACAACTTTGAGGCTTTTAGATTTCTTTTTGATCAATGGAATCATTTCAATACCATCTATCTCGGGCATCATTATATCCGATAAAATGATATCAGCCTGAATACCAGCATCTATTAAATTGAGTAATTCTCTTCCATTAGCAACATCGGCCACAACTTCAACCGACTCGTATTTATTCATAAGTGCGGTAAGCGACTCACGCATTAAGTGATGGTCATCTACCAGGATTATTTTGATCATAAACCAAATATAATTGAAGGAAATTGATTCAGAAAATAGTGTGTTTTCGGAATGCCTTAATCTGCCATGGAATGCCTCAATTAAAGTATTTATTTGGGTAATTCTACATAAAATGTAGTTCCCTTTCCAGTTTCTGTTTCAAACCAGATTCGGCCATCGTGAGACTTAACTATGTTATGTATAATGCCCAAACCTAAGCCACCAGAATCGCGTCCAACTAAGCCCGCTCTAAAACCCTGCTCTGCCCTTTCAAATAACGTCGATCTCATTTCTTCTGGTATTCCTCTACCATTATCATGAACAGAAATAATTACCGAATCACCTAAATCATTCGCTGTAATGCCAATGGTGCCATTTTCATCAGTAAACTTTATTGAATTAGAAATCAGATTATTGATTACCTGCAAGAATTTCATCCCATCGAGGGGTAAATAAATTTTATCTTTATTGCTACTGAATTTAAAATTACGAACCTGGCTTAATCTTGATCTCCGGTAGTAACGAAGGGCATCTTTCAATTCCCAAACAAGCTCCAGTCGATCTTTCTTGAGCTCCACCACATTACTTTTAATAAATTCATGATTAATTACACTTCTAATCAATCGCGTATTCCTATCGCACATATCTGCGATGAAATTTAAAGAACGTTGCAAACTTTTATCACCAGTTTTTGCGATTTCTTTCTCCATTGATGAAGCCGTTAACTTCATCATTCCCAAAGGCTCCTTTAAATCGTGTGATAAAACTTCGAGTGTAATATTCTTACGGTAATTAATTTGCTCGATATGCAGTTTATTATGACGCTCGACAGTAATATCTTCAGCTATTCCACAAATTATTGTACTCTCGTTATTAAATGGATACAAACTAACTTTAACATATTTCTCTCTGGAATTTTCAAAGCCTAATCGAAATTCATACTTTTTAGGCTCCATATCTTCTAAACATTCTTCGTAGCACGATACAACATGTTCTACATCATCCTTATAAATTTTATCTAAAAACAAATGCGGTTTGTGGAAAAGGGCTTCCTTTTCTATTTCCCAAATATTGGCCAAACCAAAATTTATGTAGGTAAAATTTTCAGTTTGCAAATTGTAGATGAAGTAACCATCATTAGCACTTTCCCCAATTTTACAGAATAAATCATTACTTATCTCTTTCATTTGGCTGTGTATTAATTTGGCATTAGAGCAAAACTTGAACATGAATTATCCAAAATGGTTTTATTAATTTTAAAAAAAATAAATGATTTTTATCATTCCCATTTAAAATTTATTCAAAAATAAACTACGTGATGAGTTTTAGCTAAACAATTAAATTTATACTTATTGTAAAACCATTTAGTTTTCATTTGTAGCTTTGCAACATGACGATGCAAGAACTCCAGGAGCTAGAAGATTTTTTTACCAAAGCAGGAAAACAACCTGTACCTATTTTTTTAAACCAAGCTACTGAAATTACAGATTATGATCATTTTTTGCAAAGTCATTTCCAACCTTTAAAAGCCAATCTTACTTCAAAAGTAAATCAGCCACTTATCTATCGATTGAAAACACTTAAGTTAATCATTGAATCGAATGCCTAAGTTATTTGCGATCGGTATGCCCTAAATCCATACCAGGACTTATATGATCGCGAACCAGTTTTTTTAATTCTTTAATTTCTGGAAAACGCTCCATCGCTTTGCGATCAAAAACCAATTGATCATCAATAGAGATAAAAAATGCGCCACTAACTTCACTTGGAATTAATAAAACACCTTTAATTTCACCAGTAAAGGTATTTAAAAGTTCTTGCGCCATATATGCCGAACGCAACATCCATCCACATTTGGGGCAATATTCTATCGAGATTGTAGGTTTCATAGCACCAATATAGAAATATCTTTTTGATGGGCATTTTTAGCATAAAATTATATCCATAAACACACCAGCTAATTTTTTAATATAGATTTAAAAAATTTCCAACTATATTGGCAACAGTTGGTTATTGTAATCAGTATTATCCATTTTTTATGACGAAAAATATCTTTATAGCATCTGCAGAGCCCTATACCGGAAAATCAGTAATCGCATTTGGCATGATTAATATGCTCTTGGCTAAAACCCAAAAGGTAGGATATTTCAAGCCCATAATTGCACAAGAGGATCCAAATCAAAAGGATGAACATGTAGAAGCAATGCTTGATTATTTCTCATTACCCATTCGTTATGAAGATGCTTTTGCTTTTACCCGGCAGGATATGCTTCACCAGGCAGAAGATAGTGGAACAATTATTAACACCATCATCAGTAAATATAAAAAGCTAGAAGACAACTACGATTTCACGGTAATTGAAGGCAGCGATTTCTTAGGCGAGGGCAGTGCTTTTGAATTCGAATCGAACGCCTTAATGGCGAAAAACCTGGGTGCGCCTGTATTAATCGTGGTTTCTGGAAAAGGTAAAACTGCTAGTCAGTTGTTTAAAAGTGCCATTAACATTTATCGCAATTTCTTGTTAAGAGATGTTCAGGTTTTGGGTGTTGTGGCTAACATGGTTAATCCAGAGGAAGCTGAACGGATTAAACAAGCATTAACCAATCAATTGCCACCAGAATTATTGATCGCAGTGATTCCTATAGAAAGTGGTTTGCAAAGTCCAACCATGAAAGAAATTGCGGCAGCTCTGGATGCTGATATTTTATTTGGTGCAGATTTGCTCGATAACCAGGTTGATAATTTTGTAACAGGAGCAATGATGCTGCCTAATTTTTTAAGGCACATTAAAGATAACTTGTTAATTGTTACACCTGGCGATAGAGGCGATATTATAATTGGTTCATTGCAGGCTAATCTTTCTGCTAATTATCCAAAAATTGCTGGGATTGTACTTACAGCAGGCAGTTTACCCGATGAACCAATGATTAAGCTAATTGAAGGTTTACAAACCATTATCCCAATTATTGCGGTGCAAAAAGGGACTTTTGAAACTACAACAACTATTGGTTCTATCCATTCTAAAATTACTATTGATAATAAAAAGAAGATTGAATTAGCCATAGATATTTTTGAAAAACATGTTGATTTGAAGGCGCTTGATGATAAAATCATCACATTTAGCTATCAGGGAATAACGCCTCACATGTTCCAATATCAATTGGTAAAGTGGGCCAAGCGGGAGAAAAAACATATTGTACTTCCTGAAGGAAATGATGAACGGATACTAAAAGCTGTAGAAAAGCTAATTGCACAAGATATTGTAGACATTACTTTATTGGGCGATCCACTGGAAATTGGAAATTCTATAAAGAGATTAGGCTTAAATTTAGATGTAAATGCCATTCATATTTACAACCCTGTACTTTCCGATCAGTATAATTCTTATGTAGACACCTTACACGAGTTACGCAAAGCCAAAAATGTGAATATGGAAATGGCTCGTGATATGATGACCGATGTATCTTATTTCGGCACCATGATGGTGTACAAAGGCGATGCCGATGGAATGGTTTCTGGCGCAGTACATACCACACAGCATACCATCCGCCCTGCGTTGCAATTTGTAAAAACCCGACCAGGTGTATCAGTGGTTTCTTCGATATTTTTTATGTGTCTGCCAGAACGTGTAGCCATTTTCGGCGATTGTGCGGTAAACCCAAATCCAACCGCACAACAACTTGCAGAAATAGCCATTTCATCAGCAGAAAGCAGCGCCAAATTTGGTATTGAACCAAGAATCGCGATGTTATCTTATTCTTCGGGCACTTCTGGTGAGGGGGAAGATGTAGAACGGGTAAGGGAAGCAACCGCAATTGTAAGGAAAAGATATCCGGAATTAAAAATTGAAGGTCCTATTCAATATGATGCAGCGGTTGATCCAATTGTTGGACGCCAAAAAATGCCAAATTCGGAAGTTGCCGGAAGAGCGAGTGTATTGATTTTCCCTGATTTAAATACAGGAAATAACACTTACAAGGCAGTGCAGCGTGAGACCGGTGCTTTGGCTATTGGCCCTATGTTGCAAGGTTTAAATAAGCCCATCAACGATTTAAGTCGCGGCTGTACGGTCGACGATATTTTTAACACGGTAGTAATTACGGCAATCCAATGCCAGGATTTATAAATAAACCATGAACATTTTAGTCATCAATTCAGGAAGTAGCTCTTTAAAATATCAACTTTTTAAAATGCCAATAAAAGCCCCGATCTGTAGCGGATTGGTTGAACGCATTGGTATTGAAGGATCATATATTAAACATACTTTATTTAGCGGAGCAGAAAAATTTGTAACAGAAAAAACCGATTTTATTGCTGATCATGGCGAGGGTTTGAATCAGGTATTGGCTTTGCTAACCGAAGGAGAACAAGCGGTGATTGCAAGTCCGGATGATATTGCAGCCGTAGGCCATCGGGTAGTTCATGGAGGAGAGCATTTTTCAGGTCCAACGTTGATTACCGGGGAAGTGAAACATCAAATTAAAAAACTTTTTTCACTTGCTCCGCTTCATAATCCGGTTAATTTAAAGTGCATCGAGGTGGCTGAACAAACTTTTCCAAATGCAAAGCAAGTGGCTGTTTTTGATACCGCTTTTCATCAAACTATCCCGCAACAGGCATTTCGATATGCAATTCCCGATCAGTACTACATAGATCATGGCATTAGAGTTTATGGCTTTCATGGCACCAGTCATAAATATGTAAGCGAGCAGGCCATTAAATGGCTGGATAAAGGAGATTCGAAAATCATTACCATCCATTTGGGTAATGGTTGCAGTATGGCAGCCGTTCGTGATGGAAAATCAATCGATACAAGCATGGGATTTGGACCTTTGAGTGGCCTCGTTATGGGTACACGCTCTGGCGATATCGATCCGTCGGTTATTTTTCATTTGATTGAACATGCGGGTTACAGCTTAGATCAGTTAAGTACTTTGTTCAATAAACAATCTGGTCTATTGGGTGTAGGTGGCTCGAGTGATATGCGTGATATCGGCAAACTTGCTGTTGAAGGTAAAGATGGGGCAATCCTATCGCTAGAATTATATGCCTATCGCATCAAGAAATTTATTGGTGCTTATGCTGCCATTCTAAATGGTTTGGATGCCATTGTTTTTACGGCGGGTGTTGGAGAAAATGATAAATCTATGCGGGCAGCAGTTTGTAATGAACTAGATTACCTAGGCATTAATATGGATCAAGAAAGTAATTTGAAATATACAGGCGGCATTGTTGATGTTAGCTCTAATGAATCGAAAGTGAAAATCTTGGTTATTCCAACCAATGAAGAGTATGAAATTGCACATCAATGCTTTGGATTATTAGCATAAAATAAAAAATCCCTCATCAGAAATTTTTACTGAAGAGGGATTTATAAATTAAATTTCTAACACGGATAAAATATTGCCAGACGGATCTTTGAACCATGCAATTTTTGGACCCTGTGCCCCTTTCGAAATTCCTTTCTCATTGGTTTTGATATATTCCGAATCGTATTGTTCGAATTTTATGCCCTTTGAAATCAGTTCATCGACGGTTTCATCAATATTCCCGACAGGAAAATTCAAAACCGTAAAGGTTGCTGGTTCATGATTATCTTTTGGATACAGCATAATATTTTCGGCACCATCGATTACCAATTCTAGTATACCCATTTCTCCAACTTTGGTTTTTAATCCAATAGATTCATAAAATGCTTTTGCTTCTTCTATATTTTTTACAGAAAAAGAACTAAATGCTTTGCTTGTTTGCAACATGATTTAAAAAATTAGTTAAACAATATGTAGAGTGTAGTATTCAGTTAGCTTTTCCAGGCACCGATTAACCTTCTTATCACAACAATTTCTGCAATGTGATAAGCATTATGATCGGCTATTTGCAATGCTTCACGTAGAAGAGTTTGCCCCTGCCCATGTGGGATTTCGTTGTAAAGATTTTCAGTTTCGATCAATTCAATAAATTCCAATAGATCTTTTTCAATGCTGGAAATAGTTTTATTCCAGGCTTCCTCATTTTCGGGTGCAGTTTCTATAGGCCAATATTCATCCGGCCATTTCGGCGATTGATGATTTCCATCTTTACTAAATTCCAACATATCCCATTGTGCAATCCGAATGTGTTCCGCCAGCTGCCAAATACTATAAGGTAAATTTTGAGGTTTTTGTGAAACTTGCTCCAAATTTAAATTGGCGATTGCTTCTGTTAAACCGACATGCGCTCCGCCTCCACTTAACAATTTTTTGAGTTCGTTGATGAGGATTGAGGTATGATTTTCCATGAGCTTTATTAATGTGCTATTAAATAACAAAGTTGAAAGCGGATGGTTTGGAGTTGCAATTTTCTATTACTTTTGAGTATGAATTTTCAAGACCTCTTCCCTGTCCTAAATGAATATACTTATTTTAATACCGCTTATTCGGGAATTTTATATCAACCGTTGATAGAATGGCGACAGCAGCATGACCAGGAATACCTGGCTGGAGGAAGTAATTTCAGATTGGAGAGCGGAACAATCATTGAAAATTTAAGGCTTCGGCTTGCCGAAATATTCCAGGCTAAAAATGTCTTGCTTACACCAAATTTTTCGTTTGGCTTTAACACCTTGTTAAATGGTTTGGAAAAAAATCATCGCTTTTTATTGTTGCAAGAGGATTACCCTTCTGTAGCTTATCCAATAAAATCTAGCGGTTTTGAATTTAATGAAGTTAAGATCGATGAAAATCTTGAAGAAAACATTTTGATAGCAATTGATGCATTTAAACCTACAATATTTGCATTTAGCATGGTGCAATACATTAGTGGTTATAAATTTTCAGAAAACTTTATTAAAAAAATCAAACAAACATATCCAGAAATTTTGCTGATCGCCGATGGAACACAATTCTGTGGTACAAAGGCATTTAATTTCGATAATTCAGGATTGGATGCTTTGCTTTCAAGTGGGTATAAATGGCTTCTTTCTGGTTTTGGTAATGGATTTTGTTTATTGTCAGATCAATTGGTTGGAAAACTTTATCAGGATAAATCTGCCAATGGCTTGCCAACTGCACCTTTTCTACAAGGCAAAAGCCATTTGGCAATGAGTTTTGAACCTGGACATATAGATACATTAAATTTTGGTTCGCTTGATTACAGCCTTAACTTTTTACAATCAGTCGGATTTGAAAATATTGAAAAAAGCAATCAGTTACTTTGCGATAAAGCCAGAACAGAGTTTTACAACAGAGGTTTGCTTCCTGAATGGATGATAAACAGAGAAAGTCAATCCACCATCATTAGTTTGCCCTTAAAAACAGAAATGGTCGAAAAAGTGGAAAAAGCCAATATTTTATGTTCAGCACGAGGTGCGGGAACCAGATTCTCTTTCCATTTTTACAATACTGTAGATGATTTACAAAAATTACTCGATGTGGTTGACGGAAAGTATTAATCTACTTTCCAAACCGCATCAACAAAGTATTCCTTCCGATCAAAAAAGCGATGAATTGGCGTAAATCCAGTTTTACTGGCCAAAGCATCTATATCAGCTAAGGAATATTTCTGCGAAATTTCCATGTATATATGTTCACTTTTATTGAAGTGAATGGTTTCGTCGCCAATATTTACACGCTGTTCGTTCAGACTGATCAAATAACTTTTACAGGCGCCCGTTTCAGGATCATAAGAAGCATAATGATCAAAATTTGAGATATCAAAATCCCCATCCAATTCCCTGTTGATTCTATCCAAAAGATTCAGATTAAAAGATCGGGTAATTCCGGCAGGATCATTATAAGCAGCGAGAATTTGTTTTGGGTTTTTCTTCAAGTCAAAACCGATAATCAATAGATCATTTGGCGAAAGTTCGTTCTGCAAATCACAACAAAAGTTTTCCGCTTCTGCTAAATCCATATTGCCAATATTGGCGCCCATAAACAAAACAACTTTTCGCCGATTGGAAATGGTTTTGGCCTTTTGGAGCATTTTAAAATAATCACCATTCAAGCCTTGTATTTGCAATTCAGGCAGTTTTTTAGGTAAGTTTTCTTCCAGATCATCTATTACATGACTCGAAATATCAATGGGAAAATAAGTGAAATCCAATTGCGATTGCAATAATGCAGATAACAAATGGATGGATTTAGTAGCATCTCCAGCACCAAGCTCGATTAGATCAAATCCATCACCACCGGAAGAAATGAAATCCGCCAGTTTCGCTGATTGTTCTTCAAGGATTTCCATTTCAGAATTGGTGAGGTAATATTCCTTCATTTCCATAATTTGCTGAAAAATCTGATCTCCTTTTTCATCATAAAAATATTTGGAGCTTAAGAATTTTGGATCGGCCTGCAAACCATCTAAAACATCACTTAAAAATTGCGAACCAACCGGAACCATACGTTTAGTAATCATTGTATCCATAAAATTATTTTGCTAATCGAATGCCTGTAAATTGCCACCTTAAATGTGGATGAAAAAAATTTCTGTAAGTAACGCGTTCATGACCTTGCGGCGTAGCAACAGATGCACCACGCAACACTTTTTGATTAACCATAAACTTGCCATTATATTCACCTATTGCGCCAGGGGCTTTGCTAAACCCAGGATAGGGCAAGTAAGCACTTTCGGTCCACTCCCATCGTGTACCCCAATTAAATTGTTGAGCAGCTACTTCCCACTCAAACTCTGTTGGTAAACGTAAACCTTTCCAACTGGCATAAGCATAAGCTTCGTAATAACTCATGTGGGTAACTGGTGCGTTCAAATCAATTTTATGAAAGCCGTTTAGCGTATAGTTGAACCAGTCACCATCAACCAGATTCCAGTATAAAGGCGCATTAATCTGATTGTTTTTTACCCAATCCCAACCTTCGGCATGCCAATAGCTAAAATCCTGATATCCGCCTGTATTGATAAAATCGAGGTATTCTAGATTGGTGACCAAAGAAGTGCTGATGGAAAAATGATTTAGGTAGACTTTATGCCGTGATAGTTCATTGTCAAAACAAAAGCCATTGGCATTAAAACCAATTTCATAAATTCCTTCTGCAATATCAATCATTTCATCACCACACAATTCATCCGTTTTATCTTTCCAATCTGTTGAATAAGCTGGAAACAATGGATTATTTCCCAAAATGTATTTAATATCAGTAAGCAATAATTCCTGATGTTGTTGTTCGTGATTAAAACCTAGGAGCAATAATTCAGTTAGTTTTTCATTTATTGGGCAGGAAAGTAAATGTGTCATGGCTTCATCCACATAGGCACGATATTGGTAAACATCATTCACACTTGGTCTGCTTAAATTTCCGCGATCAGTACGGATTACCCTCGCACCTACAGATTCGTAATAGCTGTTGAAAACGTAATTAAAATCCGGATTAAATTCCTGGTAAGTAAGAGAAAAAGCTTTAAGGATAAAAGTTTCAAAAAACCATGTAGTGTGTCCCAGGTGCCACTTCGGCGGACTCACATCTGCAATTGGTTGAACAACATAATCCTCCGTTTGCAAAGGCTCACATATTTGTTCAGAATGCTTTCTTATACGCAAGTATTCTTCAATAAAATTCATTTGTTGTTATCCAGATATTGCTTAAGATCTGTGATGGTATAAACACCTAGATCTTTTGATTGTTTTCGCCGCATCATTAAAGCATAAGAATTATTGAAGCCAATTGGCGTTAACCATTTGATCTGATATTTCTTTTTAAATTCATCCTTTACGTATTGATAAGTCTGATTTTTATCATGAGCTATTTTCTTCGCAAATTCGGCATTGGGTTGAAGCAATACCAATAATCCTGTACCGGTATATTCCGGGTAGAAATCAATCTGATCATTCACTAAGGCATCAAAACATATTTTTGTACCGCCTAAACCTGTTTTAGTAGCCACCTGATAATTGGTATTTCCCTGGATAAGCATTTTATACATTTCGGCAAGGATGTACTGTTCACCAAAAATTTTGGAACCAATACGAACAATACCTCCTTTACTATTTTTCGATACTTTAAAAAGATTTTGACTCACCAGGAAATCTTTTGCTACCTTTTCGGGGCTTTGATGCAGCTGATCGGTTTTATAATTCAGATCAGTCATTACTGCATCAGTTATTTTCCCTGCAAGAAGATTTAACACGCTTTCGAGTTCAGGAAACTTTTTTAGTGAAGATTCCCGCACAATTGGCGCAGCGTAGTATGGTGGAAAAATAAGTTTGTCATCTTTCAAAATGGTTAGATCGAAAGCTTTCAGTCTTCCATCGGTAGAATAACCACTGATTACGTCTAACTCTTTTTCAAAAGCCGCTTTGTACATCACAGCATCGCTGATTACTATGGTATTAATTTTTAATCCATACACCGATTTCAGGCCCAAATCGCCATCTTGCCGACCCATAAATTCGGGTGTGAAACCTGCAGTAAGTGAATTACCGTAGGCTTTAGGAAGTAAATAAAGGCCACTCAAGATTAGGATGGCAACTGGTACCACAATCAGGATTTTTCTTAACTTTTTGAAATTTAGATTTTGAATCAATGCGAGCAAACCATCTAAAACAATTGCCAAAATTGCTGCAGGAATTGCTCCTGCCAAGATCATATTGGTATTGTTTAAAGAAATACCTCCGAAGATAAATTCGCCTAAACCTCCCGCAGCGATATATGATGCGAGTGTTGCAACACCAACATTGATTACCGTTGCCGTACGTATTCCAGCCAGAATAACAGGCATAGCTAAGGGCAGTTCGACTTTAAAAAGAATTTGCTTAGCACTCATTCCCATCGCTTTTGCAGCTTCGCGAACGCTCGGATCTACCCCAACAATTCCGGTATAAGTGTTTCGAATAATGGGTAATAGCGCATAAATTAGCAGCGCAACAATTGCAGGTTTGGCACCAATTCCAAGTAGCGGAATCATGAAACCCAGTAGAGCGATGCTCGGAATAGTTTGTAAAATACCTGCGAAAGCCAAAACTGAGCCGGATAATTTTTGTTTTCTGGCTATTAAAATTCCTAAAGGCAAACCTATTAGAACAGCGAAAAAAAGTGATATGAATGTTAACCCTAAATGCTGCAATGTTTGATTAAGCAACTTATCAGATTGCTCGATCATGAACTGCCATAGGCTTTGCTGGTTTTCACTCATGATACTGGATTTTTTTGATATTGACTAAAAGCAGCTGTTAATTGATCGAAATCGATGTTTTTCTGATCACCGGATTCGTTTTTTATCCCAAGTCTGCTTTGCGTTTGTAATTTCTCCATTGCATCCCAAACATTTTCTGTTGATGAAATGATGTTCGGCGTTTCATGATCCGATGCTGGCAAAAAATCCCAGATATCATTTAACGAAGCAACTTTAAAAGCCAGGGATAACTTTTCACTTGCTAGAAAATCTTCAGAAAATTTATTTACAGGCTGGTAAAGCAGTTCTTTGGGTGTTCCTATTTGAATAATCTCTCCCTTGTCCATCAAACAAATGCGGTCTGCAAGTTCAAAAGCTTCATGAATATCATGGGTAACCATTACCATGGTCTTTCTTTTCAGTTCTTCCAATGCCTTAAACTCTTTTCGAATGCTCGAACGGGTTACATTATCCAAAGCGCCAAAAGGTTCATCCATTAATAGAATAGATGGATCTGTAACCAATGCCCTGGCCAAACCCACACGTTGTTGCTGTCCGCCGCTTAATTCACTTGGAAACATAGCTAAATACGATTCAGGCAAATGAAGTTTTTCTATAATTTCGTTTATTCTGGATGTAATTTTTTTATTATCCCAATTTAATAGCTTGGGTACAATGGCTATATTTTCAGCAACAGTGTAATGAGGGAACAAACCATTATTCTGTAATACATAACCAATGTTACGCCTTAAAATTTCTGGTTTTTCTTCGTATATTTTTTTTCCATGGATAGTAATTTCACCAGAATCTGGAACAATTAGGCGGTTTATCATTTTAAGCGTTGTGGTTTTTCCGCAACCACTTGTACCGAGCAAAATCAGGCTTTCTCCTTCTAAAACCTCAAAAGAAACCTGATTAACAGCAAAGGTGCTACCGAAGCTTTTGCTTATTTGCTTAACGCTAATCATCCAATTTCATAAAAAGATTATTTAACGATTCGGTATATGTTGGATGTGCGAAAATTCCATATCGGATTTTATCATAAGTGATTCCGCCTTGCATTGCCATTTGTAAAACCGACATAATTTCGCCACCATCAGCAGCGATAACGGTAGCACCTAATATTTTTTTAGTTTTAGCATCAACAACTGCTTTCATCATACCAAATGTTTCGCCAGTTTCAATTCCCCGTGCAACATTTGCCATGGGCAATACAGCAACTTTGTAATTTAATCCTTGCTCCTTGGCTTCATTTTCCGAAATTCCCACTCTTGCCATTTGCGGGTCGGTAAACATACAATAAGGAATTGGGCGACCTTTTGTCGACACATTTTTCTTTTCTATTAAATTTTGGTAGATAACCACATGATCATTATATGCAATATGCGTAAAAGCAGGTCCGCCTTTTACATCACCCAATGCATAAATACCTTTTACATTGGTCTCCAACTTATTGTTCACCATGATATGACCTTTATCATCGGTTTTTACACCGCAATAATTTAAGCCAAGGCTTTCGGTTTGGGGTTTTCTACCTACAGCAATTAAAACATGACTGCAGTTTATTTTTCTGCTTTGCGATTTTTGCTTCACTTCAATAGCTATTCCTTTATCAGATTTTTTGATCTCAGTAACGTCTACTGAAGTTAAAAATTTAATATCTTCATTTGCTAAAACCTTGCAAATTTCATCAGAAACATCGTGATCCTCTTTTGCCAAGACATGAGTAGACTTTTCGAGAATAGTAACCTTACTACCAAAGCGGCTAAACATTTGACCAAATTCCAAACCGATGTAATTGCCTCCAATAACCACGAGATGATCAGGAATTTCCTGTATATCCAATATTGAGGTAGATGTGAGATAATCGATATTTTTTAAACCCTTAATTTCTGGAATAACTGTACTTGCACCTGTATTAATAAAAATTAAATCTGCCGATAAGTGTTCAATCTTACCATTTTCCATTTCTACTTTTATCTCTTTTTTTCCGGTAAAAGAGGCAGCGCCCATGAATAACTTTAAGCCTTTGGTAGATTCTATTCCCTTTTGAGCTGATCCTTGAAATAATTTTACAATTTCATCCTTCCTCTTTTTTATCTGCTTTAGATCGATCTTAACGTCACCTATAACTACACCAAGTTTTCCAGCATTTCTTGCTTGGTAAGCAGTTCTTGCAGATGCAATCATTGTTTTTGTAGGTGTACACCCATCAATAATGCAGGTTCCACCAACTATTCTTTTTTCAATTATGGCGGTTTTTTTTCCTGATTCAGCCAGTTTTTTAGCTAATGGTGTACCAGCCTGACCAGCACCTATTATTATTGCATCGAAATGTTTCATATAAAGTAATTACAGCAATAAAACGAGGAAAGCCGGCCATTGTTTGGCTGGCTTTCTTTTTAGCGCTTAAATAAAACTATTCAATGAAACTACAAAGCCTTTAACCTTTTTTGTTGCGTGCTCTTTATGGCCCAAAAAATAAGTACTGGCTGAAAAAACAATCGCATCAATCGTTTCTGATCGGTATCCAAACCAAAACCATCGCGTTTATTTACATATTGAGAAATGTTGCCCGGAAACACGGCGACAAATAACGATGCTGCTAAAATCCCTACTGCAGGCCTATACTTTTTAGGAGCAAAAACCAATGCCGTCCCCATTGCTATTTCTACTAGTCCTGAGTAAATTACCGTATCATCTTTTTTAAGAGGAATCCAATCAGGAACCTGCGCTTGAAATTCCTTCCGGGCAAAGGTTAAATGACCAATTCCGGCAATAATTAATCCAGTACCCAAAATGATTCTGGCGATACTTTTTCCAGTTGTAGTTTTCATCTTTTAATAACACATTCCAAAAAGAAATGTTTACGATAGCATCGCAACACTAAGTATTTGGATTGATGCATCTCAAAAGATTTTCATTAATCAACATTTGTAGAAAACTTTTTAGATCTGAATAATGTTATCATGCAGAAATTAGGCACTCAACACATACTAAAATGATCAAAATTCACAACGACCAGGACTATAAAAAAGTTATCAAAAGACTTAAGCAGCTTTCAGAAAATTCTGTTAATCATTCTTTCGTACCAGAAATTAACAACCTTACTGAAATGGCTATAAAGTATGAATATTGGAGATATGATTTAACAACAATGGATCAAAATAATCAGAAACTTTCAGCCACAGGATAATTAGGGAATAAAATAAATCCTATATTTTAGCTTAAATAAAAAAAATCTATTTAGTATTATTTGTGAGATATTGGTTTTTAAGTAATGATCAGTATAATGTATTAATTAGCTTGTCCAACAAAGTTTCCAACTCTTTTCAATAAGTCGAATATATCAAAAGGTTTTGCAATAAAATCTTCTGCGCCACATTGTTTTTTCATTTCACTTAAAGCAGCATGTGCGCTCATCATCATCACGGGGATACCCTTTGTTGATTCATTGCTTTTAAGCATTTCACAAACCTCTATCCCATTTCCATCTGGTAGTTTAACATCAAGCAAGTATAAATCTTGTGAGGCTTTATCATCAAATGCCATAAAATCTTTTACATTCGAAAATCCAAAAACCTCATAATCTTCTTCAGTTAAAATCAATTCAATAATTTCTTTAATACCCTGATCATCCTCGAGCAGGCATATTTTCTTACCCATAAAATTCTTAGTCAATTACTAGTTCGCAATGCTTATTCACTGTGTGAAACCAACAATATGCAAAATTGTTTTGGTTAAATCGAAGTATTTCACTGTTGTAAACAAAAAACCACAATAGTATAGAATTAATAACCCGTACTTTCAGATTTAATTATCACATGAAAAGTATCACCAATAATTTCTTACAAACACCCTTTAGCTAAATTAATAAATTGATAATAAGATTGTTGCTTATTTAGTAAATTGGCGAAGTTGAGTTTACTTATCTTTGTTACATTAATGAACATTTCAGCGAAGCACGATTATATACTTAAAGTAAGTATCATCATACTCATCTTATTTAACATTTTCTCTAATAAATCTTATGCACAACTGCAAAAGTCATCGGTAGTTTACGCCACAGTTAACGAAGGAAGACTGGAAGGAAAAATCCAAAACGATGTGTTTGTTTTTAAAGGTGTTCCTTATGCTGCACCACCAATCGGACCATTGCGCTGGAAAGCACCACAGCCCTTAACTAAATGGTCTGGGGTTCGCAAAGCGATAGAATTTAGTGCTCGCCCTGTTCAAAAATCTGGTATTCTTTATGAGTTCCGATCTGAAAGCATGAGTGAAGACTGCCTTTACCTTAACATTTGGTCTACCGCTAAGCCTAACGAGAAACCGCATCCGGTTTATATTTTTATTCATGGTGGCTCATTTATTCACGGAGATGGATCGCAGCCCGCTTATGATGGAGAAAGCATGGCAAAGAAGGGAATTGTATACATTTCTATTAATTATCGATTGGGCGTTTTTGGCTTTTTAGCGCACCCCGATTTAGCTAAAGAAAATCAGTTCGGTGCATCGGGCAACTATGGTTTATTAGATCAGGTAGCAGCATTAAAATGGATTCGTGAAAATATTGCTGCTTTTGGCGGCGATCCCAATCGGATTACCATTGGTGGCGAATCTGTTGGTTCGCAATCGGTAAGTGCACACATGGCCTCCCCTCTTTCAAAAGGTTTATTCTCTGCTGCTATTGCCCAAAGTAGTTCTTTACTTGATTCAAGAAGATTGATAAAATCAAAAGAATCATCAGAAAAAATGGGTATTGACTTTGTTGCTTTAACTAAAAGCGAATCAATTGCCGAAATGCGGGCCATTGACGAAAAGCGCTTATTAAAAATTGCATCCAAAGGAGATCCCAGAAGATTTAAACCCACTGTTGATGGTTACTTTCTTCCAAAATTCCCGACAGAGGTTTTCGAAGCTGGAGAGCAAATTAAAGTTCCACTGCTTGTAGGTTGGAATGCAGATGAGGTACCATCTCTGGCCTTTTACAGATTAAAACGGGCTACGCCAGAAAATTTCTATAAAAGAGTTCGGAAAATATATGGTGAAGATGCAGCCGAAGTATTGAAATATTATCCTGTAACAACAAAAGAACAGGCAAAAATAGCTGGTGCAAAATTAGGTAGCGATTGGCTAATTAATTTCGGAACATGGCGTTTGGCAGAATTACATGCTAAAAGTAATGCGCCTGTTTATCGGTATTTGTTCGATCAACCCCATCCTGGATTAACCGCAAGTACTATTAATGATGGTAATTTTTTTCAAGTTTTACTTAAAAAGATGATTAATAAAGCCATTACAGGTTCTGCGTTTCATGCTGCAGAAATAGAATATGCTTTGGGAAATCTTGATGTTCAACGAAATTACGCATGGAAGCAGGAAGATTATAAAGTTTCGCAACAAATGCAGGCTTACTTTTCCAATTTCATTCATAATAACAATCCAAATTTGGGCAGTAAGGAAATCAACCTTATTAATTGGCCTAAACAGAAAGCTGGAGTAAAACAAGAATATTTACGAATTGGCTTACCTAGTAAAGTTGAGGTTGAACTTGATACGACCAGAAACAGGTATTTATTATTACAGCGAATTAAGTTTGCAGAATAATTTTTTGATTTTCTAAACTTTCATAAAAATATAAGCAAAAAAAAGCCGCTGAATTATTCAACGGCTCTGTAAAGAATTAGATTTTTTTTACAATGATTTATGGGCATCTCTTAATGCCTTAATTGCATCGTGACTAATATTAATTCCATCTTGTTGTTTTAACAATACGGTTCTAACATTTTCACCTAGCTCATTTTCCTGAAGTGCATCTTTATATGCTTTTTTAATTGCATCCTCACCTCTTTCGCACTCAGCTAAAATGCTATGACGGTCATCACCACCAAAGCTTGCTTTGATATCAATCCATGCTCTGTGTAATGTTCCCAAAATGGTATTTCCAGTATCTGGATCTTCGTTATTTCTGCCTACAAGACCAGCAAGTTCAGTCACATTTGATCTGCTATCTGATGAAAGCTTATCGAAAGTTGCTTTTAAATCGATGTTTTCATCACTTAAATCTTTAGATGCTTTATCAAAGCCATCTGCTCTGTCGTTGTTAATTTGAATAAGGTCGTTTAATACCTCTACTGTTTTTTCTTGATTTTCCATAGTAATTATAATTCAATAATTGGTAGTTGGAATTACAACAACAGTCATCATTGAAAGTTTTGCTAATTGTAAAAAATACTTTTCTGTTTATACTTAAGTGTTGGACGTTGCTATGGTATGATTTTCAGATTGCAGAAAACACTTTTAGTTGACAAACATTAAAGCCACCTAACCGTTATTTCAATATCATATAACAAATAATATTATGTCAATTTTAAACAATAAGGTAGCTGTGGTTTCTGGTGCGGGTTCTGGAATCGGTAGGGCAATTGCAATTACTTATGCTAAGGAGGGCGCCAAAGTAGTTGTAGCAGATATCAATGAAGCGCATGCCAACGAAACTGTTAAATTAATTATTGATAATGGTGGTGATGCATTTGCTGTATTAGCAGATTCTTCAAAAGCCGAAAACAATAAAAAATTAGTAGATGAGGTAGTGAAAAAATATGGACGCATAGATATTGCCTGCAATAATGCTGGAATGGGTGGCCCTGCAAAACCGACAGGTGATTACGAGCCCGAAGAGTGGGATCGTGTAATTGCACTAAACCTGAATGGTGTTTTTTATGCTTGTAAATACCAGCTTGAACAAATGGTAAAAAATGGTGGTGGTTCAATTATTAATATTGCCTCTATTCATGGACAGGTTGCTGCACCAAATAGCCCTGCCTACACGGCCTCTAAACATGCCGTTGTAGGTTTAACGAAAAATATCGCGGTAGAATATGCTCAAAAAAATATCAGGTGTAATGCAGTTGGGCCAGGTTATATTGAGACACCGTTGCTTACTGCAAATTTAGATGAAGAAGGTTTGAAAGCAGTTGCAGGAAAAAGTGCCATTAATAGATTGGGAACCGTACAAGAAATTGCAGATTTAGTTGCGTTTTTAAGTTCCGATAAATCATCATTTACAACTGGTAGTTACATTATAGCTGATGGTGGCTACACCGCTGTATAATTTTAAACTTAATATTTTTTTGAGGATCAAGTTTGATAAAAATTTGATCCTTTTTTATAAAAAAAACAATTCAAACCTCCTGCCGCATTTTTAAACAATTAAAAACCAATTAGTTATTTATTCTGTTAATAATGTTACCGATAACTAAAACTTAATACCATGAAAGCGATAACCAATTCAATTTTGGTGGGATGTAGCCTACTCCTATTATCAAGTTGTTCAAAAACAGAACTTGTTGATGATAATGATACGGGTTTAACCGATGGACCAGGTGTTGAAACAAGCCAACCAAATACTAACTACGCTCCTGCGTTTGCAGGCCAAACAAGAGTAAAAGCAGTACGTACAACCGTAGCATTTCAAGGCACTGCAATCAGTACTGGTTTAACTGCTCCATGGGGTATTACCGCGCTACCTGATGGAAGGTTATTAATTACACAAAAAGCAGGAACAATGCGGATTGCGACGACATCAGGTACATTAAGTTCACCAATTAGTGGTATACCAGCAGTAAATTCATCTGGACAAGGTGGGTTGCTAGGGTTGTGTATTGATCCTCAATTTGCAAGCAATAGAATGATTTATTGGGTATTTTCTGAAAACGTTACTGGTGGAACACAAACCTCAGTAGCGAAAGGAAGATTGGCTCAAAATGAACAAAGTATTGAAAACGCAACGGTTATTTATAGAGCTGGCCCTGCTTATAATGGCACCCTTCATTATGGTGGCCGAATTTTATTCGACCGTACTGGAAATTTGATTGTTAGTACTGGTGAGCGTTCTGATCTTGCAACAAGACCACTTGCGCAATCAGTAACATCTGGACTAGGGAAAATTATCCGCATTAATACAAATGGTCAACCTGCTGCCGGAAACCCAACATTTTCAGCAGCCGGAGCATTACCAGAACTTTATAGTATCGGACATCGCAATCCTCAAGGTTTAGCCCTGCACCCAACTAGTGGAGAAATTTGGCAAAGCGAACATGGTCCTCGTGGGGGCGATGAAATTAATCGTTTACAAGCAGGCCGAAATTATGGCTGGCCAACTATCACTTACGGAATAGAATATAGTGGATCAGCAATTGGCGCACCAATACAGCAACAAAATGGATTGGAACAACCTGCTTATTATTGGGATCCTGTAATATCTCCGAGTGGGATGGTTTTCTATACTGGTAATCGAATTGCTGAATGGCAAAACAATTTGTTTATTGCAACTTTAAGCGGTACACATATAGTTAGATTGGTTGTAGAAAACAATCGTGTAATTGGAGAAGAACGCTTATTAACAAGCGAAAACCAAAGATTTAGAGATATTACCCAAGGAACAGATAATATGCTCTATGCAATAACAGATGGTGGAAGGTTATATCGTATCGACCGATCGTAAATATCCACTTAATGATATGAATTTATTTGGCGCAATAACATTAAAATTATTGCGCCATTTCTTTTTATGATTACTCCAAACTATATTTAATCCTCTTACATATCAAAGAAAGCTAAACATATTGCTAAAAAACGCTAAATCATTGAATAATAATCAAATATGTAAACTTTTATTTTGCCAAATCAGCAAATTTCCCTATATTGAGATCATTAATAGCAACTAAATCAGATTATTATGAAAAATTTCCTGTTTTTCTTAGTTTCTTGTCTGATATCTGCTACTGCACTATTACTTTCTGGAAAAATTGCCGATATCGAATTAGGGATAAGCACCGTAATTTGTGTTTGGATTATTTTTGCTTGGAGCATCATTAATAAAGTTAGCCAAGGCAGCGATAGCCAAAGTTGAAATTAAAAATGATGATAAGAACGCTTAGCATGTTTCAATTTTGAAGTAAGTATTTACTTGCTTTCGGCTTTGCTATATTCGTGATCTTATATCAATCATCTACAGAAAATTTTCTGGATAGAAATAATTAGATATCAATTGATATTTTAGTTAAGAATCAGTTTTTCAATTCCTTAGATATTCAAATGTTTAAAACAACATTTATGTGGATAAAATCTCCCAAACAAATATGGATCGTCTTTTATTTATCTCTTATCTAAAACGAATTATATGCAAAAGACAATTACTCCAACTAACGATCTTCAACAATTTATAGACAAATTCCAGCCAAGTAAATTTAAATTATTAAACAGAGGTATTGAAATAAGAGGCAATAACGATGTTTATAGAAGTATTACTGCGGCGAAGGAATTGATTGAAAGAATGAAACTTAGACTAACAGTTCTGCATTCTGCCGAAATGGCCATGTATGGTGGTTTTGAAGTGGTGCATGCAGCATAAATTTTATATCCTCAAAACCTTTAAAAAAGTTTTGAGGATATATTAACAATAAAAGGAAAAGCATACTAAACTAAACTCACTACTCTGCAAACATATACGTATTATCAACCCGATGCTCTGGGTCAATATTTATGCCTTTATAAAAAACGGTTTCTGTTTTTAAGTCTGCATCAATGCTGTACATCACACCATTTTGGCAAACGTAATAATAGTTGTTATTTGCATGGTAAAGTATGCCATAAGCCTCACTAGCCAGCTTTTTACGAGCTATAACTTTACCCTCGTCATCTAATTTTAAAATCTCTTTGCGGGTGCTCACCATTACGCCATCATCACATTCGGCAACGCTAAGTAATGCATTATCTTCTTTGTACAGTTCGGTTTTCCAGAGTAGTTCCCCTTTTTCCTTATCAACTGCATATAAGGTAGAACCCCCAAAATAAACCGCATTATCCGTGATCAGCATGTTGTGCGTAGAACTTTGCGAAGTAATATCTGCCTTGAAATCCCACAGAGAATTATATTCAGGTGTGAAATATGATAATAGGTTATTCTGACTAAGTGTAAAAATATTGCCGCCATCGATCATCATTTCACCAGTAACCGGTTCATTTTCATCATAATTAACAGATGATACTTTTTTGCCGGTTTTAATATCAATTGCAATCATACTTCCATTTAAGCTTACCAGCACCAGGTTTTTCACCACTTTAGGACTAGAATATATGATGTTGGGATTGTGATACACCCAATTCACTTTTTTAGTTGCAATGTTGATCGATTTTATTTCACCATGGCTATTGGCAAAGATAATATTGCCGTTTACCACTAACGGATACTGGTAAAACAATCGAAAGGCTACATCCGTAAAATTGTAGTTGTACAAATCGGCATCTGATGAAACGGTATCTTTTATTTCCCAAACCTTGTTACCTGTTTTTTTATCGTATTGGATAATCGAGCCATCGATATATGCTTTGATTAAATGTTTGTCATCGACTGTAAAAAAATTCACCTCATCATTCTCGATTTGGTTAAACGAATCTGCATGCCACAACAATTTTTTGTCTTTGAGATTAAATGCGTACACATCATTTGCACTTGTGGTTAAATACAGTATGCTTTTATCGTTCTCTGACTTTTTCTTACAGGAAAGTAAGGTGGCGCACAACAACACAAGGGTTAATAATTTTACCATCTATCTTTATTTAAAACATAATCATAAGGAATACTTTGGCTAAAATCGGCAAGATGCCATGTGTTTGGGTCTGATTGATATTTTACGAAATCGTAAATTACATTTAGCGGCGCCTGGATATTGCCAAGATTTCCACGCTCTTTATTAAATGCTGAAACCATAGCCGTAACCCTTGCTATTTCCCTATCACCTTCCGATTGTTGCAATGGAGCAGTATAACAAACTCCAATTTTAATGGTTGCTTTATATTGCTTAAGCAAACTTGCCACCTCGTTTTGGTAATTTCTAACAATGGCTTCTTGCGCCTCTTGGTCTGTAGGTTTTTCTTCGGCAACTTGTAGTTTAGAAAAGTCTCTCTTCTTATAATTGATAATATCTTCCATTACACTTTCCGGAATGTAATCTTTATTTTTGATAGCGTTTTCCCACATTGTGGTATCTATCGGGCTTTGCGGCGCAGCTGTTGCATAATCTACATTAGTGGTATCTTTCGCACTTTCTGCAATTAAACGCTTGTTATTTTCGTAATTGGCCCAATCTTCCTTGCTGTAGGTAAGATATTGTTGCACCTTATATAGCGGAGTTTCCACATCGTTTCTGTAAATATATTCTGTAACACCCGCAACAACGATGAGCAGCAGAATAAATAGCCCAACAATTTTTAATACTTTTTTAGCTTTAGATTTTTTAACAGGAATTTTTTCCATTGATGCGTTTTTCTGATGGGTTTATGATAGTATAATTTGATGGCTAAAAGTTATGAACCGATACAATTTGATGGAGTTAAGATCATATTTTCGAGGTTTTGCATTCCTTTAATCTATACCGGATGATATTTTTTAAAACTTAATTTAAGAGGTAGGTTAAGAGGCTAACATATTTAAATGTTGTAGCTTTATAATAGCACCACCTATCTGAAGGTTAAATCAAAATCCCATTAGGGTTGGTTCACCCTCATAACGGTCAGTTGTAGTAAAAACCTTATTGGAGCTTAACTCTTTTATATTTATTAACTGATTTCCTTTTTTAGTAAGCATTAATCTTATGGTTTCGTTACCATCATCACTTACAATATTGATGTTATCACCTTCGATAGCTACCTTTTTATAATCTTTGTATTTGATAATTAAATTTTGAGCCAATTCTACTTCTCCATCTTTTGGCTTTTTATACTCAAAACCATTTTTCGGATAAACCGTACTAATTCTCACATTTTTACCTTGACTACTAAAAGTGTAGCTTTTTTCAAAAATATCTGTGGGGGTTATTGTAGTAAGTGTAGCTGGCTGAATTTTCCACTTAAAGGTGATGGTTTCGGGAAAAGAATTCTTAACCAATGATTCAGGATCTGCCTCACGTATTGACCTAACCGGAGGTGGAGGTAAATAACGCGTTTTTTTAACCGGCTTCTTCTGGGCATAGGCAGCAAAAGAAATTAAAGTTGCGAGGATAAAAAATTTGTATTTCATGGTAATTAACTTTAATAATTTCTTACCGAAATAACGTTTAATTCATAAAGATTTTTAGTGCCAATTATAATTCGCTGGGTTTGAGTTATAATTCGTACTGTTTATGTTTTTTTTTGATAATAAGCATTGACGAATTATATTAATTGAGGCTAATGCAGTTGATTGTTACTTCAATTCTATTCTCATTTTAAAAAATAGATATCAGATAATAGAAACAGAACTCACAAATTAAAAAATGCTTGAGATTCCATTTTAGATTTTTATGCTTCTATATAGTTTTCTGGCTCGTAAGTTACCCTTGCGAAGTTTTTCATCACCAGCTCGGTTGCTACAATTTTCCCACCTTCAAACTTTAATAATTTATCTCGCCAAATTTCATTTTTGCGGTAAAACTGTCCATCTATCTTTAAAAACTGATGTTCTTTTTCTACAACGTGGTAAGCATAATTCAATTCTGTATCAACGCGGAGTTCGCCCTCCAAACATTTATCGGTAAACCATAAATTAATTTGAAAATTGTGTTCGGTATTGTTTTTAAACTGATAATCTATATAGTTGTAAAAAACAGTGGCGCCACTGCCGAATGGCAAAACTCTCCCATCATCAGGGAAAGGATCGAATGAATGGTGCCGTCGCTCAGTAACTGTTAGCGGACTATGAATAACCAACCAATGAATAAGGTTAGAGATTTGACAAATTCCACCGCCGATGCCTGCTTTTGCTTCGCCGAATGATAATTCCATCCCCAATAAATAGCCTTTGTTTTTGGTAGGTAAGCCAACCAGCTTACAAAAAGAGAATGTTTCGCCTGGTTTGATTATAATTCCGTTTATTTGGGCCGCAGCAATTTTCAGGTTGGTAATTTTATTTAATTGCAACTGCTCGTTATTTTCGCCAAGCTTTTTCAGCAGAACTGATTGATGTTTTTTAATCCTGAAAGCTAATTTATCAGCAGTTTTGGATTTGGCATATTTCTTACCATCAAAAACCCATTCTAATCTGCGTTTTAACCGCCGAGCCCAAACTGCAAAAAAATACAAGTACGGGTGCCGCTGACTGATCAATTTTCGCCTCTTTTTATTAGATAAAGAGTGGGCACTTTTTCTTTTACTTTTTACTTTAAAATAGAAAAAACATCCAGCGATAAGCAATAAAAATCCAATAATTAAAACCAGCGTCGATGCTTCAAATACACCCTCACCAACGGCTTGATTTTCACCAGAACAATTCACCTTATCTCCAAATATGGTAATACCTTGTTCTCCTTCAACCATTGTTCTTTCGCATGCAAAATATTCTGGTGCAATTAGCCAACAAAATAAAGCTAGAAAAGATAGCAGGAAAACAGCAAAGGAAATAAGCAGGATTTTAAACGCTTTCATGATGGGTTTTATTTAATCAGCTCTGCAGCAAAATCCTTAAAAGTTTGTTTTGCGCCCCCCAACATATTGTTTAAGACATTTTCATTTTCACCATCTTGAATAATCTTTTCAATTTTATGCTCGGCATTGTAGATAAAATTGTAAGTCTCATCGAAAGTTTCTGTCTGTTTCTCATCGATATACATGTCTACCTTAAAAATCACTTTAATTGAGGTTTCATTAATTTGATTGATATCTTTCACATTGTATGTCATTGCGCAACCACTTCCACAACTGATAACTAAAGATTGATTTTTAATTTTGCTAAAATCTTTTTTCGAATTAACACTTTCTACGCTTATCTTTTTATCACCACTAGATTGCTTTTCTACAGTATCCTTAACTGTAACTTTTGCTATCTTTTTCTTACCCTCATTTTCATTGCATGCAATAACCAAAACAACACTGTAAGCCAGTAAATAATATTTTAAATTTTTCATCCTATTTTTCATTAATACATCAAATCTAAAGGCACAAAATTGTCTAGGTTTGGTAAGGGATTGATTTTTTCAATTGTGGTTTTCTCTACTAAAATTTTATCAGTCTCATAACTGATTATTTTGTAAATCTTATTTCCTGTAATCAGATTAAAATCGGTAAACTCAACGCCTCCTGCATCAGCATTATTAAAGGTGTAGCCAATAAGTTCGAAGTGATTATTTTGATACCTGAATTTATGCAACATGCTTACCTTCATCAGCTGATTTCTAAAAATTAAAACACCTTTTATAATGGTTAGCTCTTCCAATATGCAGGCATCCATTTGATTTGATTTTTTTGACTTTAACGCAGTTTCTAATTCTAAAACTGTTGTATATTTTCCGTCATTTTGATTAAACTTAATTTCAAGTATTAAAGGTTTATTAGCATGATGAAGTTGTTCCTTCATCGTAACCAAATCAGCCAAACCATCTTTATTCAAATCGCCTTTTACATTAAAAACCATTTTGGTATTATCTGTTTTTTGGGCATTTGAAACATCAAATATTAAAAGAAAAAAAGCCAGGAATGCGTATTTCATAGTTAATTCTATACATTAAGGTAAATGAAAATTTTGTTTAAACGCATATTAGAAATACCACATTGAATTTACTATTGAATTACTTTCGCATACCTCAAACTACTTCCCTGGCGAAACAATAGCCACCAATTATTAATCAGCATTACTATAAAAAATATTATAACTTACATACCGAAAAAGCCCATTGTAACTACAATCAAAATTATTAATAGGTAAATAATATTGAGCGATGAGATTATAATCCCTATGATGCAGAGTCTTTTAGCTATTTTTAAATTTTTATGCTCTTGCAAAGTATAATTTCCTTCGGTCTTCTTTAACTCCTTATTACTTAGCACCAAAACAATTACCGATAAAGCTAAACCTATTCCTAAAACACCAATAAAATAGGAAAGAACTGATAGTATAAGCGCAGCTATTGATAATAACAGGTAAAGCTTAGGGTTTTGCATTACTTCTTAGCTTTTTGGTTTTTGCTTTAGCCTGTTCGTATAATTTACTACACTTATCTGCGTAATCATAATAAGTGGCATCGCTAAAATCTTCCAAAAAAATGCTTTTATAAATCATCTTAGTTTTAATGGTTGGGATTATAACCAATTTTCCTTTTTCGTTATTGGCTAAGTGATCAAAATAATTCCAGTTGCCTATGTAATCTCCGGTGAGTAGGTTAACGCTACTTTCACCACTGCCATCGTTAGCCGCATTGCCAAATTCGTAACGGCTCATGCCTATTAATTGTATTCTTTTTAACGTTTTATTGTAGCGGAACTGATTGGAATATCCTGCCCGCATCCAATCGCTATGGTACTCGAAACCATTTTTAGTAGGCTTGAAACCTGCATTTTCTGTAGATGACTCACTTCCCTTACTTTTCATTTTTTTAAAATTTAAACCAGATAAGCGGCAAACAATTTCTGCAGTTTTGGCATCCACATAAACGGTGTCTTTAACGCCATCAAAATCAATGTCTTTAATCAATTTGTCTTGCGAGAAAGCAGCATTGTACGAAATGAAAATAATAATTATAACAAGGTATTTTTTCATGATAAATTTTTAATGCATCGCTAATAAATAAAAATACATTAATCGTTTCAATGCCGTTTGACCCGTTTACAATTCGCTGGTTTTGGATTATTATTCGTTGGGAAAAATAGCTTTTTAAGCTATATAAAGTGTTTCAATATTGGCAAGCGCCTGATATCCATCAAATGGCTATTAGAATGATGAAGCTTTGAAAGATGAGAAGCAGTTAAATCTTTTCAGTTTTATTTTACCATTTTTATTTTATCAGAAAATAGACATTAGAATATTTGCAATCGTCTAATTTTCATATCAGGTTAACAATTTAATAATTATCAAAAATCTCATTTAACTTTTTATAATTAAAGATCAGCGCCAAACTTACACACACAAAAATGCTCAACCAAACCTGATTAATAGTGTATTGATTGGTTTTAATCATATATAATAGACATATCAATGGAAAACTGAGTAATGAAACAAAAAAACAAATTCCACCCAAAGTGGAGAAAAAAACTTTACTAAAGCCTGATGACCTGCTTCCAAAAACTCCGAATAGTATACCTAAAATTGGCATTCCAAAAATGCTAAAAAGTGCAAATGCAGTACTATTCTCTACTTTTGGTTTTATTGGTGCTAAAAATAAAAAGTAATTCACCGCCAGATACATCAAAATCAAGTAAGGCATTAAGTATTTGAAAACCCTGAAAGCTTTAGTGGTTTTATCTTCAATATTGGGTGTAGCGATAACAAGTGGTTGATTGGCTTGTTCTGTAAGATCGTAGGCATAATTACTGTTTTTTACCGCATAACCCAAAACACTGATCATATCGCCGTTTTTAATTGTGCGTTCGGTGTAACGGATATCATCAACGGCATGTTTAATGCTGTGTTTAGTGTCTGATTTGACATTTAAAAAGGAAAGATTGAGTTGGTTCAAAACCACCTTAATTTTTCCAGTAGCATTACTTAAATAGAAATCTTGAAACTCTTCTTTCTTAATGATATTATTCACATATTCCGAACCACTTTCACTATCGTATGTTACGTTTCCCTCCTCATATGCATAGGCAATACACGCTTGCTTAAAGTATGGCGTTTCGAAAGTTTTTAGCGCACTCGCTGTTCCCTGGATTTTAACCCATCCTTCTTTAACCTGATAGATGGGTGTTGGTGAAGTTTTAATTAACTTGCGTTGGGTTTTGGTGATGAACCACATTATTATCCCAACAATTATTGGGAATACCGGTATTAAAACTCGACTGAAGGTTAAACCGATAAAAAGCGCTATACCTAGCACAATTAATATTAAGCATCCTCCTTTTAATCCTATCATTTTTGCTTGCATAAGTCTTTATGGCTTAAGACATTGTCAAAGATTTTGAGAATCTATGGCCCACAGAGGTATTTTGCCTATCTTGATTCTTATAGCATTAATTAATTCTTACTTTTCAATTTTTTTACTGGCTGTACCGGAACAGGTACGGCAAATCTTTTGTTGGAGCATTATCACTTCTTAATTTTTTATAGGTGATTTATTTTCGAAAAGTGCCTTAGTACCTACCTTTACCTTCCCAAAATCGGTTAAACTTTGTTCATTTAAATCGATATTATCATATTTCAAAATATAACTTTCATCATGGTAATCGCTCACTGAAGCTTTGCTGTAATCTGTCCCTTTTTTATAAATATTCTTATGGATAAATTTATTGGAAACCTCATCTAAAACATAAT
The DNA here is from genome assembly GCF_920984735.1 of Pedobacter sp. Leaf250. Lineage (GTDB taxonomy): Bacteria > Bacteroidota > Bacteroidia > Sphingobacteriales > Sphingobacteriaceae > Pedobacter. Next base: position 65,824 of record NZ_CAKLBU010000016.1, read on the forward strand.
TATTGATATCAAAAATGGAAAAATCTTCTGATAAATGATTGAAACCTTTGGCTGTTTTCAGCTGGTCGTTAAAGTAAAACACCTTTACATCTTTTTCTTTTACGGCTTGTCTTCTGTAATTATTCAAAAATGTTTCGAATTCGGGGTCATGATTAGTTTCAAATTTTCTAAACTCTCCCCAGCGGGATTGTAGAGTAGTTTTACCCTTTTCGGTTTTATATGTTGCCGAAAAAGGTTTCTGTTCGCTAATGGTTCGATGATAAAAAAGCATGAAATCATTGTTATTTTCGCTCAAATTAAAGGTATTGGTATTATACCTGAACAAATGATTTACGGTATTTTGCGCTAGACTTATCGTTTTCGGATGGTAAGGCAGTTCGGTAATATAATCGGATGAACCACCATCATAATCTTCATCAAAAGTATTGATCAAAGGGCCATTGTCAAGCTTGATGTAAGTAGGACCATCATTTAAAAACGCGGCTGAGAAAGTTAGCTTCACTCCTATTTTGATATTCGGATTTTTTCTTCCTAAAATCGTAAATATTTGCTTCGGGATATCAGGTACGAAGTTGATTTGATTATCTTTTAACGTATATTTTCCCAATACCAATATGGCATAGCCGAATAAAGCGAAAGTGCCGTCATCATAAATATAAATGCCGCTTTGGCTACCTTGTCCGTACATTCCAGATGTAGATTTTTTCATCGTATTTGTTTGTTGTGCAATGATGTTGTTAGAAAATAGGAGCAAAAAAATGATGATTATATTTTTCATAAGATTTATTTTATTTTTCAATTCTGAAGAAGAGAGTCCCAGTTTTTTGGCTTTATTTCCACTTCCGCAAAATTTCCTAATAGCCAAGTGCAATTATCCATATCATAACGTATAATTTTTACCTCATTAGATGGTTTATCAACATAGAAAAAATACAGCTTATCAAAGTTTATAAAATCCAATACTTTTACCTGATGGCTTACTGGTTTTTGATACTCATTTAAAACTTCACTAATGTGCCTATCAGCATTTTTTAACAAGGTTGTATCTAGCTCATATTTTTTTTCATCACTAAATATATTTTTTTAGCCAGGTGATGGTTGTGCAGATAACTTTCATCTTTCGGTTTTTTTTGATGAAAATAGTAAGGCTTATGCACAAACTTTTTTAAGAATGCTATATCACTTAACATTGCTGCAGATGGTTTAAAGTCAGGTCTTTCTTTTTTTTCTGCTGCAGTTTTACCATTCCAATAGGCAACCGCTTCCTCATTTTGGGCTAACCAACCTTTTCCCCAATCATCCAAATGGAATGTAATTATTTCTTTGGTTTTGAGCTTGTATTTTTTTTCTATTTTCTTTTTATCGTTATTATAAAATTCATCGATAAAAATTAATCTGGTAATTGCATTTGTGTGAAGATTAAATTTAAAAAGCCCCTTTACTTTTCCGCCAAATTGTTGACCAGCATGTAGAGCAAAAAACAAATCATCTTTAATCCATTTCAGTGTTCCGGCACCAACTATATTTCCGCCATTGGCATTGCTTAGCGTAAAGAATTTACCTACAAACAAAGTATCAGTAAGCGGATTTTGATTTTGATTGATGAATGTTTTGCTCAGCTCTACCACCCCTGTTTTATAGATTAATTTATAGGTTATGCCAGCTTTACTGGTGCTGTCTATCACACCAGAAGCATTTGGTTTGCCCCATAATTTTTCATCCATAATTATTTTTTGTTTAGGATTGTTATTGTTTATGACTACTTGTTTTGGTAACGTATCGGTCGCTTTTATCTGTGCAAAACTGTTAACCGAGGCTGAACAACATAACAAGATTAAAACGATAAAAATCTTCATAGTCAATTTCGTAATTAATGAAAAGCGCTGCAGCATTCTCTAAAATACAATTCAATAGCTAAATCCATTTTAGCCAATTACAATTCGCCAGACTTGAGTTATTATCCGTTGATAATGATGCCATATGCCAAGGTTAGTACGCTTCAAAAATCCCAACTATTTCTGTTATTAATATCTATTTTAGAGTTTGCCGAATACGCTTCATCAACCAAACTTCTGGTCATCATTAAATCGTTAAACCTATAATTAAGCTTCTCAGATACGGTTTCGATGGCAATTATATAAGAAACTCCCTTGTAACTTACACGGGTTACTTTTATTCGGTTGATATCAAAAAAGGAAAATGTATGTGCTTTAAATAGTGTAAAAAAAGTGACTGTATTTTCTTTAAAAATACATGATGGACTAGACCTTTCGAGAACACCTAAATTCTTGGTTATTTTCCGTAACCGATCTATGTCTTTACCATTAAGTGAATTTAAAATGATGAGGTACCGATTAAAAAAACGATGTAGCAAATATGCGAATGGAGTTATCACAGCCAGTAAAGCAACAAACATAATTGCAGCATATAAATAACTATCTTTCATGCGTTCGTTATATCTTTCTTTGCCTAATAAATCTTTTCCAAATGCGTTGGTTTCCTTAACAGTATAAATAATGAATATTAGTGGAACAAGAATGCAAATCGCGAAGCAAACAATCAATCCCAGCTTTTTAACAAATTGGTTCTTGCTAATGTAATGTGTTAGAAAAGCATGTTGGTCATTATTCATTTTTATTAAAAGTGTTAATTATATAAGTTCGAGATTGGCTTCAAATTAGTTTATTCAAAATGATTGGTAATGCGATCCTATTTATTTCGCATTTATCATTTCAAAAAGTCTATTCTCCATTGGTGTTAAAAGCTTTTATCATAATTTCTCTAGGATCGCCATCAGCAAATAGTACTTTAGGCAGTTTGTATTTTTTTGTCGTTGTTTTGCTAGGCATATCTTCTTACATGGTATTGATATCGGTTTGTTCAAAAACCCCTTTAAACAAATCTAACTTCAAAGCTGTTTGCCCGCCAGCACCCATGGCAAAACTGTTTATGTTGATTAAAACCAATTCATTATTAATGTATTTAAAAGTGCTCTCTAAACTACCGTTTGGACCTGTAGATTGTTGGGTAAAAACAAGCTGCCCATTTTTGTCGATACTAACATCCTCGAAATCATAATTGAGGTAACCATCTTCTCTATATTTTGGCTCAATAACAGTGAATGATTTAGCATTAACACTGTAAGCATTGCCTATCTTAAAGATCACCAAAGTGGGCCGCAAAGCTGAAGTATCTCGGGTATTGATTAAGACAAGCACCTTATCTTCCAAGCCATCATGATTTAAATCGCCGCTGGCTTCTAAGTCAACTTCAAAATATTGCGGAATAAGGTCTTCAATTTTATTGCCACTTGTAGGAAAATCTGGCTGAGGATTTTCCAGCCTGGCTTTAGGTTCGGCCTTTACACCTGCGGTATCTACATGAGTTGAAACTGCTGGAATGGTAACAGTATTTTGCTGCTTTTCTTCGTTTCGGCAGGCGCTAAATAAACAAAAAATCAAGGCAAAAATGCTGGCAATCTTTATCGATGCTTTCATAATGTTTTAATAATTAAATCCTTTTTTCTCTTTAAAAACATGGATAGCATCTTGCGTTTCGTTCTCGAAAAAATATTTTACGGTTATGCTGGTATCGCTTTTGGCAATTAATCTGGCATTTTTAGCAGAACGCAACTCGAGTGATGTAGTATCGTTTTTTTTGATTTCATCAACATCTTCGAGCATAATTTTATCAAATAATAATCCATCCTTTACAATTTGCAACCGTGGTTTACCCATAACACCGTAACCAACAGATTGCACACGAAAATTATCTTTTAGGCTAAAATGATTTAAGCGTCCTCTTCCTGTAGTAGATAAAAAAATACCGAAGAAGGGTATGGCCATTGGCAGAATGCTTAAAAGTAATCCTGCAACAAGTAAATAAAAATAGATTTTGGCAATCAGTTTTTTCCAATAACTAAAAATAATGAAGGGCGTTGTGAAAAACCAAATCCAAAAGATAACCCTATCACTCCAATAACCCACAAAACTCATTTGCGAAAAAATGTATAAACCAACATCAAGAACAACCAATGCCGATATAAAGAAATAAAACCTGATAAGAACTGTTTTATTTATCATATTTAAATTGTTTGATTAATCCTGCAGTTAAGAAATATAGTAAGCCTAACACTAAAATCCCACAGATGCTGGTCTCCAAGAAATCATTATCGCTCCAATGTTTTTCGTTAATAAATTCATCATAAATGGCTTGATCTTCAAAGAGATCAGCTGGATAATTCGCAGGCATATCTTGCATGCCTAACGGGGATTTAAAATAATATTGAAACGTTGGTCGATATTTTAAAAACATGCTGTGTTCGTTAAATTCATCATCACATTTAATGCCTGTAAACAACCAAGTAAGCAGTAAAAAACAGATGCCGATTTTTAATTTATTGTTCATCGTTTATCAGAGCTTTACAAATTAAATATCAGCTTTCTAAAATCATCCAGGAGGCAACTGATAAGTCTATTATTATTGCAAAGAGAAGATTACGGGCAACCTATACAAATAATTAACTGCCTGTCCCTTTAATTTCCCTGGACTCCATTTTGGCATTCTTTTTAAAATTCTGATCACTTCCTGGTCGCAACCAAAACCTAGTTTTCTTTCGATTTCTATATTTGCTATGCTGCCATCTTTGGTGATTACAAACTTGGCGTAAACCGTTCCAGATACTTCGTTCTCTTGTGCTTCGTAAGGATAGTGAAGATTATTCGAGATAAATTTTCTCAATGCATTCATTCCACCTGGAAACTCAGGCATAATATCTACCGAAATTGGATGGCCTGAATGATCATAATCTGGTGCAGCTACCGGTAAGGGCATTGTTGGTGCTGATGGTTCTTTAACCTTTGGTATTAAGCTAGACTTATAGCTTAGAAGGCCAGTTTTTTGTAGTGTGTAAATTCGGTGGTAGAATTTATTTCCTTCAGATCGATAAAAAACAACAGAACTTTTATTGATTTTGTAAGTTGAGGCTGCCAAGGTATCCCCTTGCTTTTTTTCGATCACAGCTTTAATCTCTTTGGCAATAATTTTAGGTTTGCCTAAACGCTGCAACAAATAAAAAACCGTGTCTTGATCAGATTTTGATGTCTTAAAACTTTCATACAACTGATAACTTATAGCACCAAGCTTAAAACTTTTAACTAGCTTTTTCGATTGGGCAAAAGCAATATTGCAAACTAGAATGAAACTTACTATTAAAATTGGCTTTAGCTTGGTGTACATAATTTTTGAATTATTTGAAAATAAGCATTCGGTTTTCAATCGGTTTAATCCCTCAAAAATTCTTTCGCTTCAATGATTTTAAACTCTTTTTGATCTTCATCCCATAGGTAAGATTTGTAATAAACATTTTTGTCTTCAATGTTCTGCTTGCAAATTCCCGCAATAAAAAGCCGGCTGGTAGATTTGCAAACTACACGGTCTTCTGCAAATAGGCATGAATTTTCTTCGCCCAAAGGCAAATCATAAATTTTACCATTCCGAACATCTACCATAAAACCCATAATACAACTGGCACCACAACCAAAAGTTGCCAATATATAATGCCCTGCAAAATCAATTTCATCTCGCTTGTACGCTTCGATAATTCTTGTTTTAAAATCTTTAGCTTCAGGATAATCAGCCCAATCTAATGGTGCTTTTGTAGAATTTGTGGCTACTTCTACGCCGTATTTTTCAAAATCAATGGTCTTCCAATAATCATGAGCAGGTTTATCGGCAACCGCCTCTTCTATTTTATTGTTAACCGTATCTATCATTTGTTTTGGCGAATCAGTTACTACAGCAAATGGCGCAATAGTATCAGTTTTCACCTGTTCAGTACTTTCCGTTTTAGCTTTATCATTACAGCCAAATGCAATGAAAATTATTATCAAAAAAGTTATTAATCGAATCATGTTGCTAACTTGCTATTAGTGGGCTTTATATTTATTCACCGTAGCTTTATTATAAAAAGTGATGCCGAATTTCGTTTCTCCTTTGATAGGATCATCCTCTAGAATTTTCTCTTTCGTAAGCACAAAATTCTGACCATCCTTTTCCAATTCAACCCGATCTGCAGTTTCATCAATAACTTTTGCTCCCTGCTTATAAAAGCTAAAAATTTTATCCATTCTATCGGATGTAAAAGAGAAGATATCACCTTCCAATTCTTGGTTTCTATCGGTAGATACATTGATATAAGTTGCTTGACTTTTCGGGTACATTTGAAGCAGTTTAGCAACAGGTGCCGGGTAATTTTCAGCACCTGAATTTTCACGATAATAATAATTTACACCTCCTTTATCATTCGCAGTGCCTTTTTCTGCTTCATTATCTTCAAAAGAATTTACACCCCATGCCATTAATAGTAATATTGGCAAACCGATTGCAAAGCATTTTAATAAAAACTTTAAACGCTCTTTGTTGGCGAAAAAGAAACTTGCTTGTCCCATAATATTTTACTTAATTTTTAAAAATCAAACCCGACCTTATTTTTTCACTTTTTCAATATCTATCAACTTTCTGTCGTTAATCATCTGTTCCAATTCATTTTTGTAGACCCACAATTGCTACAATTTGCTTTGATACCACTACCCTTTAAAATTTTGGTTCTTGTTCCAAAAATGATCATAAATGGTTTTTTTTAAAGGTTTTTAAGCTTATAACATTAAACATATACTTTTGGATTTATTAACCGAAGGCCCATTTATAATTCGCTGGCTTTCATTTACAATTCGTAGCAGACTACCCATTTTCTGTAAATCAAATATTAGAGCACGCCAGGCAGATGGATAAAAAACCTTCAGTATAGCCACAAGCACAAACAAATTTTTCTAATCATATAGCCAATTTGATTTTATGCGTTTCATTGTATAAATTGAAAGCAAATATTAAAACCAATACCTATGTTTATGAAAAGGTTTATTTTGATCTTATTATTGGGAAGTACCATTACCTTACGGGCACAAACCAATTTGGCTAGCTATAAATATTTAATCATTCCAGAAAAGTTTAGCTTTTTAAAAAAACCTAACCAATACAACCTGAATACAATTACTAAAAGCCTTTTTGAAGATGCTGGATACAAGGTTTATTACGATAATACCGAACTTCCAACAGAAATTGCGGGCGACAGATGTAAAGCATTAGCCTTAGATCTGGAAGAGAAAAACACCATGTTTTCAACCAATATCAAGATTGTTTTGAAGGATTGTAAAGGCAATTTGGTTCTTAAAAGCAAAGAAGGAAAAAGCCGGGAAAAGGAATATGATATTGCCTATTCAGCTGCAATACGTGAAGCATTTGCCTCCTTGAACGAATTAAGTAAAACGCCAATTAATGCGGTAGATGCCATTCCTGCAAAAAGCACAATAAAGGATGCTGAAAAACCAAAACCAACCTCCGAAGCAAATGCATCCAAACCTGCACCAGTTGAAACAAAAGAAATGGAAAAACCCATTGTTGCTATGGTTTCAGCAGAAAACAAACCAACTCCAGCATCATTTCTAGCTCAACCTACAGCATCAGGTTATGTAATAACGAATCCCACATCAAAAACAACATTCACCTTGTTAAAAACTTCAGCACCTAATTATTACATCGCAAAAGGTGCAACCAACAATGGATTGATTTTTAAAAAAGGAGGAAAATGGCTTTATGAATATTACAAAGATGGAATCTTGGTTTCCGAACAGCTATCAATCAAGTTTGAAAATGAATAGCCAGGCATAATTAATCCGCAAAGATTTTGATGTGGTCAATCTAAAATAAATACCTAAACGTTAACAGGTTACAAATTATCAGCACATTTTGTAGCGAAAAAGCGAACCCATGCGTTTTAGCAAAAAGTATAACATGAAAAGATTAACTGCATCAATATTTGCGATAAGCTTGCTATTTTTTGCTTGCAAGAAAAAAAACGATGGTCCGGGAGAAATTTACGGCAAATGGAAACTTACAGAAACTTTACAAGATCCGGGAGATGGAAGTGGAAAATACATGAAAGTGAACGGTCCGGCAAAATATCTTGTTTTAGATCAGACAGGCCAGATTAGCGGTAAGGCTATGCCGGAACTTATCAGGTTTAAGGTAATCGACAGTGTTTCAATGGAAGTTTATGGAAAAACCTACCAAATGCCACTAACCTATCGCTATAAAGTAACTGCTAAAACCTTAACATTAAATCCACCTTGTATTGAAGGTTGTGGATTTAAATTTGTTAGAGATTAAGAAACCAATTAACGCTGCTCAATCTCCTTTAAACTACCCATTTTTTTATAGGCTAAAAATCCTTTAATATCTTCAAAATGTTCCCGCACTCTTTTGTTGCCAAACTCAAATACTTTGGTTGCCAGTCCATCTAAGAAATCACGATCGTGAGATACCAGTATTAAAGTGCCATCAAAATCCTTCAAGGCATCCTTAATAATGTCTTTTGTTTTCATATCCAAATGGTTGGTTGGCTCATCCAATATCAATACGTTAACAGGCTCGAGCAATAATTTAATCATCGCTAAACGGGTTTTTTCACCGCCAGAAAGCACTTTAACTTTTTTGGTGGTATCATCACCACTAAACATAAAGGCACCTAAAAGGTCTTTAATTTTGATGGTGCCATCTGTTAATGGAATTTGATCGATGGTTTCAAAAACAGTTAAACTTTCATCCAATAATGCTGCCTGATTTTGTGCGAAGTAACCAATTTTGGCATTATGCCCAACTTTCAAACCACCTTCAAATTCAATCTCGCCCATAATGGCTTTAATCATCGTCGATTTACCTTCACCATTTTTACCTACAAAGGCCACCTTTTGTCCACGTTCGATAACCATATTGGCTTTTTGAAAAACCACATGTTCGCCATAAGCCTTGGTAAGTTCCTCTACCATAACCGGATATTGACCAGAACGAGGCGATGGTGGGAATTTCAATCTCAAAGCCGATGTATCCACCTCATCAATTTCTATTACCTCTAATTTCTCGAGCATTTTTACCCGCGATTGTACCTGTAAGGTTTTAGAATATGTACCTCTAAACCGATCTATAAATTCTTGATTATCGGCAATAAAACGCTGCTGTTCTTCGTATGCCTTTAATTGATGGATCCTTCTATCAGCTCTTAATTGCAAATAATGACTATATTTTGCCTTATAATCATAAATCCTTCCCATGGTAACCTCAATGGTGCGATTGGCGATGTTATCTACAAATGCCCTATCGTGAGAAATAACCATAACCGCCTTGGCCGAGTTAATGAGAAAGTCTTCCAGCCATTGAATACTTTCAATATCCATATGGTTGGTAGGCTCATCCAGCAAAATCAAATCGGGCTTTTTCAATAATATTTTAGCCAATTCAATACGCATACGCCAGCCGCCAGAAAATTCGGAAGTTTGACGGTTAAAATCCGAACGCTCAAAGCCCAAACCTTTCAACACTTTCTCAACTTCTGCATCGTAATTAACCTCTTCAATGGAGTAAAATTTCTCACTCAATTCCGACACCCGCTCAATAAGCTTCATGTAATCGTCACTTTCGTAATCTGTTCGGATCGTTAATTGCTCATTCAACTCATCTAGTTCCTTTTGCATTGAATTTACTTCAGCAAAAGCTTTCATGGTTTCTTCAAAAACAGTAACCTGATCTTGCGTTAGCAAATGCTGTGGTAAATAAGCAATTACCGCATCTTTTGGCCCAGTTACATTTCCGGAAGTAGGCTTGGAAACATCAGCAATAATTTTTAAAATAGTCGATTTACCTGCCCCATTTTTACCCATAAGGGCAATTTTATCATTCTCGTTGATGGAAAATGTTACGTCGCTGAATAGAGTTGTTCCTCCGAAGGAAACGGAAATGTTATTTACATTGATCACAATTGAAAATATTTAATGAGGCTGCAAAGATATAGGATAGCAATTAAAACATAATCCATTTTTTAAAAATCCGCTTAAAAATATTTACTTTCTAACTTAAACATCCGGTCAATCATTATGTATCTGATAAGGTTGAAAAATAATCAATTTTCCCAAATCAATTCGATACAAAACAATGTTCACTGTATATGTACTCCATCAAAAAACGGCAAGAACAGGATATTGATCAGTTGGAAGAAACGCTGTTTATTATTGAAGACCTCATTTATATTTTTCGCAGAACTCCTGTTCAGATTGGATATCAAAATCCAGACGTGATTACATTTCAATTCAGAAAGATAATGCCCAACATGATAGAAGAAGAAATTATCCAGGCTATAGGATCATTAACCACCTCACATTTAAGAAAATTATCATTTCAGATTTATCAGCATGAAAACCTTTTGTTGCATTTTACCATTTAATTGATAATTTCAAGCTAACTTTCAGTTGATGAACCAAATTGCAACAGCACAAACCTATCAAATAAAATCTCCCGCATTAAATTTCATCATCTTTGCGTTTGGAATACTCAAACTACTCATACATTTTTTTACCATAAATAATTATGGTTTACACGCAGATGAACTTTATTACATCGAGTTAAGTGATTCTTTTAATTGGGGTTTTCTAGATATCTCACCCTTTGTAACCTGGATAGCCAAAGTTTCCGAATACACATTTGGCAATTCGGTTGCAGCATTCCGTATTCTACCATGTATTTTCTCGGCCGGAACTGTGATGCTAACAGGTTGGATTACACAATTACTTGGCGGAAACAGGCTGGCGGTAATCATCGCCTGCTCCGCCATCATCTGTTCTCCTTCATTTTTGGCAACATCATATTTGCTTCAACCTGCTGTATTCGATGAATTCTTTTGGACCTTACTTACCTTTTCGATAATAGCCTACAAGAAAACCAAAAATATAACATACATATATCTGTGTGCCATCGCATTCGGCTTTGGAATGCTGAATAAATACAGTATCATCATCCTACTTGCTGCATTCTTCATCTCAGAACTATTTGTAGATCGAAAATTTCTCACCCAGGCGTTCAAAAAATTAGCTGGTCCTGCCATTTTATTTTTTATGATTATACTCCCAAACCTTATATGGCAATGGGCATACGGTTTTCCCATTATTAATTATACGATGATGGTAGGAAAAGGCGCTTTCAAGTTGGATATTTTCGATTATTTGTTTCAGCTATTTTTCTTTCATGGAGCTAGTGTAGCCATCTGGACAGCAGGCCTGTTATTCCTCTTGTTCAATCATCAGCGACCTCCAAAACAAGAAGCATGGTCGATTTCATTTGTCATGATCATCATACTTTTAGCCTTACTGGATGGAAAATTATATTATGGTCTTGGAATATTCCCTGTGCTTTTTGCTGCCGGTGGGTGTTGCTGGGCATTGGTTTTAGAAAAATTTAAAAATTTCTCCAGCATATTTTTCGTGGGCATGTTATATGCATTTGGCCTGATGAGCTTGCCAATTGTAATTCCAATTTTATCAACAAGCAATTGCCGGCTATACGTTTCCAACATGATTAACTTAACCGGTTTCACCAGGCCACTACGCTATCAGGATGGCAAACAAGGAGAAATTCCCCAGTTTTTTTCAGATATGTTGGAGTGGGAAAAAATGACCAATAAGGTTAATCGGGCGGCAAACCTGACTACTATGAAAGATACAGGTGGCATTTGTATTTTAACAGATAATTATGCAATTGCGGGTGCGCTAAAGTACTACGGCGGCGTAAATATGCCTAAGGTTATAAGTGTACACAATAGTTTCTTGTTGCAATCGCCTCAAAATCTGCACATTCAAAACATCATTTATCTTTCTAAAGAACCACTTTCAAGAGTTCGCAATTTAGCCAAAGAGGTTTATTTACTGGAAACAATTAAAATGGAAAATTCTCACCTCAACGGAATTTCTATATATCGGTTAACCTTTCCGTCAGCAATCATGAAAAAGAAATACACAAATGATAGACGCAGTTTTTATGCAAATTTAAAACCTTTACGAAAATAGACTTACTGATATAAAGCGAGTTGCTTAACTACATACGCCTCGAAAAATATAAAGTTACAATCTATTAATTTCGATTACATGGGAATTCAAATCAATCTCGAAAAATTTGCAGCGAATTTTAACTAACTTACATAGAACATGCTGCGCCGATTAACGCCGCATTTTCTCCGGTTTCAGAAATGTATATGGGTAATACTATCGATCTCGCACTTAGATAATATCGCAATTGTGGTAAAAATAGTGCAGAGGCTTTAGCAATGTTTCCACCTAAAACCACGCAATCAATTGGCTTATTTTTGTATAACTTTGATAAAAAGATTCCTAAATTCATCCCGAATTCATCAAATACCTGCAGCAACGGGTTTGCCCGTTCTACATCATCAATTAGCTCTTTAACATTACGAACAGCTTTGCCCGAATAGCTATTGTATTTTGAAACCAACCACTTAGAAGAGAAAAAATCTTCGCAAATACCGCCCATAAAAGGATATTGCCAATACGCTGCATCTGTAGCAATGCCATCAGTTCCTGCTGCCGAGCCAAATCCTGTACCAAGCGTAAAACCCATCACATTTCGATATGCTGAAGCCGCACCGTGTACCAACTCTCCTTTTAAAAAGCATCCCGCATCATTAATAAACGAAATTTGTTGCACCGAACCTTCCAGCCCCTTCAAAATTAAGGCTCTTACATTCAGCTCATAAAGTGCATCAAACTTGCCCATGCCTTTCATATAAGATATTCCGTTCTGATAATCAAAAGGTCCTGGCATGGCTACTGCAACTTTTCCCGAATGAGTGGTAAAATGAAGACTTTTTTTCATTACCGAACTCCAGGCAGCAACAATTTCATCAGCACTTGCTTGCGAATCAACCTTGGATCTCTGCCATGATCCTTCCAAAATGGTACCATCCAGTACATTTACCAGTGCAGATGTAATGTGCGAACCACCAATATCCACACCCAAAATTATATTGTCTTTCACGTTAGGATTATTTATTATTGATATCTAACAAACTCATTCTAGCATATAGCTCGGCAATACAAGCCTCATCTAGCAACCATTTTGGTTTCCTTTTCGATGCTTCATCCCTTGCCCACTTTGCTGTTAAAAATCCATATTGATCAGACGATTTTTGCCATGCTTTATCCAAATCAGATGCTACTGCATTGATATAAACCGGATTGCCATTTATATGATAAAGAGATTCATAACCACGAAACAGAACAGTAACAAACCAGGGCAAGTCGATATTAAAATACTGATCCTTTTGTTTATTTTTATTTGAGAAGAAACGATATGAGCTTTCTGCCACAGTTTCGGCTTCCGTTAAATACTTTTTTTCTTTGGTAAACCGATATAATAAAACAGACGATTCGAGCATCGAACCTGTATTGTAGGTATAATAAACCTTATTTGGCTTGCCATCCATTTTAACATCATTATAGTAAATCCCATCAGGATTTCTAAGTGTGTGATACATCCAGGTATAAAATTTTATGCCCCAATTGAGGTAAAGCGTATCATTTGTACATTGATATAATTTTAATGCCGCAAGTGTCGACATACCATTACTACAGGCCGGCTTTTGATCTTTATGCCCTTCCAACCAATATACACCACCGTTTAACTGCTCATCCCATCCGCTTAAAATAAAATCGAAAACTTCTTTTGCCTTTACAATATACTTTTGATCTTTCGTATTTAAATAGGCCTCCAAATAATCAATGCAAACCAATGCATTATCATCATAATATCGATCTGATTTTTCTAACATGGATGGATAAGCCTGATAACCCACCGGACTTCTAGTCGTATCTCGATAGGCCCAAACACCAACAGCTAAAGTATCCAGGTATTTATCATATTTCTGCTTTAAATATGGATTTCGAACCAACACATTTGCTGCTGAATACATACCTGAAAAGGGCCAAAGAAAACTTACTTTCTTCTCATCAACATTTGCACCCTGAAAATAATCAAGCGATACATTTTTTCCAGAAGGATAATTTTCACTGAACAAACCTGGATATTGTTTTACCCTGTAATGCTTCCATATTTTTTCGAACATGGCATCGGCTCTATCTCTGTATAAAGTATTTCGTTTCAATTCCTGACTAAATCCTTCAAAACAGAATATCAAGCAAATACAAAAAAAGGGGTATTTTATCATGGGATTTTATAAATTATTGTACCGATGGCGGTGCCGTTTTTACACCCCAACTTGGATTAGGTTTATTACCCATTTTTAAAGTCAAAGTTCCACCTTTCATAATGTCATCACGGTAAAGCCAGGCGTTGCTAAGCATTTTCCCGTTCCACATGGCAGATTGCACATAAACGTTTTGCTTAGCATTATTAATCGTTTTAATCGATAGTTTTTTTCCATTGCCTAAACGTATTTCTGACTGATCAAACATCGGACTTCCGATTTGGAGCGTTGGGCGGGCGTCCGTCAATCCCTTTACATCAAACAAACCTAAAGATGCCATTACATACCAGGAACCTAATTGGCCTTGATCTTCGTCCTGGCCATATCCATAACCATGAATACTTTCTGTTCCATAAAATTCATCGCATATTGCTCTTGTCCATTTTTGAGTTAACCAGGGAGATGATGAATAATTAAAAAGCCAGCTGATGTGTAAATTTGGTTGATTCCCATGGTTATAAAGTGATTGAATACCTGCAAATGCATCAATGGTTTTTCCACCACCGAAAGCATTTTTTTGAGAATTTTCAAAGATATTATTCAATCGCTCATTAAACGCTTTCTTGCCTATCTGTTCAATTAAGGCTTTAGGATTTTGAGGAACATAAAACGTATACTGTGTGGCATTTCCCTCCTGAAAACCTCTCCATGCTTCTAAAGGATTAAACTTATCTATAAACTTTCCATCGCTCGTTTTCGGTCTGATAAGTTTTGATTCCTGATCAAATAGTAACCGCCATCCATTCGATAAACCCATTAGTTTTTTATAGTCGTTCGCTTTGCCCATACTTTTTGCCAGTTGTGCGGCAGCGAATGCGCTGTAACTGTATTCCATGGTGTGCGAGCCAGAAAAATGTGAGCCGGTTGAGTCTGTTTTATCCGCATCCAAATAGGGCACAAAACCACTTTGCACAAAACTTTTAGTATCTGTTTTACCCGACCCCACCAATCTATTTTTGTAATTGAGTTCATTACCCAAAACTGCTTTGTAGGCTAAATTTAAATCATAATCCCGTATTCCCGATTGGTAGGCCCCCGCTATAGCAAGTCCTACAAAATTGGTTCCTACTCCCGAAACAAAATTGCTATTGGCAATCCCATCACCAAACCAGCCACGTTCTTTATAAATTTCTAACTGCGTATGCACAAAATCGTTGTAATGCGATGGGTAAGACAAAGCCCATAATTGGGTAATGTTCCAAAAACCGCCCCAAATGGCGTCAGTATTCATAAAATTATAACTGAATTTACCTTTTTGATCTTTTGGCAACTGGCCAATTGTACCATCATGGCGTGGAAAATTTCCATTTACATCACTGGCAATACCGCGACCAAGCAAAGCGTGATACAAACCTGTATAAAACTTAACCAGATCAGCATTATTTTTGGTAGAAACTTTCATTTTACCCAGTTCATTTTGCCATTCCAGTTGTGCAGCTTTCTTTGCTCCATCGAAATTAAGGTCAGCAGCCTCTGCCAGTAAATTGCGTTTAGCATTTTCTGAAGAGGTGTACGATAATCCAACCTTTATTTCCACACTTTCATTCTGTTGAGTTTGATAACCTAGAAACAATCCAGCGCCAATACCCGATGCGGTTCTGGTATTTTCGTTGGTTTTATTCTGATTAAACCCTCCAATACTATTCGGTTTTTTATTCAGTATCCCATAAAAATACATGGCTACTCTCCCACCTTCATCATAAGTTTTAACATATTTCGGATAGGTAATTACGAAGCCTTCAAAATGGGTATCATCAATCATTTTTATTGATGCATCCGTAACCGGACCGCTTTCTCCCTGAACATTTCCAATGGATAGGATAATTCGGGAATCATCACTTTTTGGAAAGGTATAACGATGGAAACCTACTCTCTTAGTGGCTGTGAGCTCTGCTTTAATTTTGAATTCATCAAGCAAAACCGAATAGTAGCCAGGTTCTGCAATTTCATTTTTACGATCAAAAGCAGATCGATAACCACTGCCAGCTTCATCAAGCAAGCCAGGAACCGTTTTTAGCTTGCCCCCAGTTGGCATAAAACTTACGCCGCCTACCTGCCATTCGTGAAAGTGTACAAAGCCCTCAATAGAATTGTGGCGTGTATCATAACCAACAGCTTCCCAGCCTTGATTATTTCCATAACTTCCATTGGTTGAAGGAGCTAGTTTAGCCATTCCATAAGGTACAGCTGCAGGCGTATAAAAAAACCATCTGCTATGCGCTGTACCAATGTTTGGATTTACGAATTTCAAAAGATCCTGTGCATATGCACACGGCACAACGAAAAGCAGAAGCATTAAAACTAAGAACGATTTATTAGCCGATTTCATAAGAATTAAAGTTTATATTGAATTAATATTTAGATAACAACGCTTGAATGCGTTGCATCCAGGCTTGGTCTACTGTTTCTATTTCTGGCGAGCGGTTTTTCCCATCGAAGCCCGCAAAGAAATAATAGCCATAGGTTGATTGGTTCCGGTTTGCGATATTTAAACGATTGATGTTTTCCTTTGCATACACCAGCCAATTTTCGTCTTTATCAGCTTCATATAAACGAATCATGGCCTGTGATCCCCAAGCGCACCAAGCCGGATTAATTCTTGTTTCATTCGTATTAAAAATATATCCTTTCCAAACAGCATTCCACAAAGTGATATTCATAGCCTTACCAATATTTTGTGCTCTGGTGAGGTATGAAGGATCATTCATAATTTTACTGTATAAAATAAAGGCTTCAACCATAATGGCATTATCATAGGTAAACTTATCTGTATGTCTTTTGCCCTCGCCAGCTCCATCAATTTTCCAAATATATAAACCACTAATAGGATCGTACATTTTTGCATTTAACCAATCATTAACTTGTTTTGCCCAGTCACGATAAATTCTTTCACCGGTTAAACTGTAAAGTTTTAAAAACAATTGAAGCGTAAGACCATTGGTTTGGGTAGGTTTTTCAGGTTTAAGTGTATTCCAATAAAATCCGCCACCATACACATTATCCCACAGCCCGCTATTGATTAACCAATCTCCGCAGGCTTTAGCTTTGGCTAAATAAGGTGCTTTATCAGCTCCAGTGGTTACATCATAAGCTTCCAGATAAACCATTCCACTTAAAGCATTGTCATCTACATATTTATCTCCACCTGCGCCTGTTCCATCCAAATTTACAGAGGCAAAATAACCACCTCGGAGATCTTTTTTATCCCACATGTTTTCCATAAATTTGAACGTATTGTTCATATAAGCCAGGTGTTTAGTTTGGCCCACTCCTACCATGGCGGCATCGGCATAAATCTGGCTCACGTTATACCATTCATAGCAATTATTTGCATGGCTGGTGGTATTTGCCCGATAACCATAACTGGCTGTAAGCAGATTATTGGTTGTAAACGTATGGGTTTCCTGAGCCAGTTTAAGGTAATCTATTTTAACGCCTGGCCCTGTAGGCGGTACTACTGGTGGTGGCGTAACAGGATCAACCGTTGGATCCTTTTTACAAGCCGTGTAAAAAACGACAGACAATATCAGAAAGGAATTTACAAATAACTTTTTCATGGTTAGAATATTTTTTCTACACCGGGATAGACCGATGGAGATGTAAGTGAACTATTGTGTGGTAACCGTATGGGTATAAGGTCCGCTTGCATTTAAATTCGCTACAACCTTTACACTTTTATTATCTGCCGAGGGATTAAATTTATAGGTATTATTCCACTGATCGTTAGTTACTGCATTCAGATAAAAATAGGAAGCGCCTTGCCCAACAGGACTAACATTATTCACATTACTGCTTCCTAAATAACGAATGCCTGCAGAGGTATGCATTGCGAATTTATAACGTTCATCTCTACCCCAAGAAAACTGGTAAAATACTACAGGAATATTTCCCGATTGCCAGACACCGTTTGAAGTGTAAGATAACTGACCGATTTCATTTCCATAAGCAGACATGTACAAACCTAAACTTTGTACTTCAACTGCATCAACCACGGTTGCTACATTAAAATCATACTTCAGATAATAAACTTTTGCTGCACCTGTAACAGTAATGGAAGTGGTCCCTTCTTTTATCAATGAACCTTCTGTGTAGAATTTTCTGCCTGAAGTTGTAGCTTTATCAACCAATTGATAAGTACCCGGTTTAAGTGTGGTATACACTTCAAAAATACCTTCTTCCAGTTTTTTCATTTTGATGGCTTTGCTAATGTCATCACCGGTTTCAGTAGCAGATCCTGTAAGGTAAAGATCAGCAGGTACTTCGGCAAAACCTGCAGGGCGCTCCAACTGCAGAATTCTGCTTTCCTGTCCTGGCTTCCTGTTGCTTGCTTTTGATGCAATTACCGTCCATTTAACATTCCCGGTGCTAGAAGAATTGATCCCACATAATGCGGCAACCTTAGTTAAATCTTTGTGAGAAATGGTTACTTGAGCTTGTATACCTGCACCATCTGATACCACTTTATAAACTGGTTTCGAGAAATCGCCACCTTCCTTATCAAAAGCAACCTCGTATAAAATAAGTCCACCATCTTCAGCGCTAGCCGCAGTCCACTTAAACTGTTGCGTAGCCAATGCATTTGAAGGTGTAAGTTTAATACTTTGCTGATTTTGAGGAATGCTTAAACTTCCTATCGGATTGATATTTTCATTTAGGTCTTTTTCAACCTTTTTGCAGGATGTAATGGCGATAAATGATAGCGCCAGCAAAACGAATATTGATTTTATATTTTTCATATTGCTTTAATTTAGTAGCCAGGATTTTGTGTTAAATTTTTATTTAGGCCAATCTCACTTGATGGAACAGCCCATAGGTAATCTCTTTGTGCATTAAATTTGCGTTGTTGTGTACGGATGTACCCATTATCAATATTTTGATCGGCGGCAAATTTTGCTCCGTGTGCAAAGCCATTCATCGTTACTTCAGCCAATTTCCATCTTCTTAAATCATCCACACGTAAGCCTTCCATAGCCATTTCTGCCCTACGTTCTCTACGGATGATGTTGGTTAAATCTGCACTCGGAAAATTCAATGCTGCAGCATCGGTAAAGCCCGCTCTGGTGCGAAGTGCCCCGATGGTTTTTGCCCAGATAGTAGCGTCCATTTGTCCTAAACTGTTTTTGGCTTCAGCATAAGTTAATAGCACTTCTGCATATCTAAATAAATGCAGATTATTACCTGAAACAAAACTGGATAAGGCACTTGGATCAAAATATTTCCGCCAATAATAACCTGTTGCCGACGCACTTTGCGAACCCGGCGAATACTCATCCAGGCCAGGCTGAACAGGATCGGTACCTGGTTTAATGTAAATGGTTTTGGTACTGTTATTAGGATTTACCCAATTATACCGATCGTAAACAACAGTGGCAGTAAGCCTTGGATCACGGTTAATGTAAGGATTGCTTTCTACATAGCCTGATCCTGTTTCTTTAATTCCTTTTCCGTTAAGCATTACATAATCATCCACCAACTCTTGCGTAGGTGCCATGTTACTTACCCTTCCGCCAACTGTTCTGGGGGCGAAATCCCAAAAGTTTTGCCAGGTTCTGATAGTTGGCACATATTGCAGAGATAAAATACTCTCGTTATTGGTTTTATTGGTTGCAGGGTCACTAAACAACGCACTATAACTATTCACCAGCGAATAAGTTCCATAAGTTGCATGATTATTAATGAGTTTCTCACATACTGCAATCACCTCCGCAGTTTTATTTCCTTCATATAATAAGGTTCTCATTTGGAGTGCCAGTGCAGCACCTTTTGTAATTCTACCGTTTTCGCTTGCCGGAAGCTGATCTTTACTTGGGAGATTAGGGATTGCGCTTTCCAGCTGACTCACAATAAAAGCATTTACCGCAGCTTTTGAGCTACGTGGAATTACCTGTGCCTCTTCAGGTGTTAAATCATGATCAGGCAGCGGAACATCGCCATACCATTTCGTCAAATTAAAAAGTGCGAAAGCCCTCATAAATTGATTTTCAGCTTTCATCCTGGCAATTGTAGCTGCCGGCAGCGTTTTGTTTTGATCGATATTTTCCAGGAAAATATTAACAGATTTAATTGTGCGATAATAACTAGCCCAATCGCCCTGAAATTTTCCGGTTAGCGAAGTCGCGTTTCCGCTTGCAATTAAATTCAGATCACCAGAAGGAGAATACGCATTATCAGAAAGCGCTTCAGGCTCAAAATAGAGTGAACTATTGTAAAGCAGACTATAATTATTGTTTAACGCATTGTTCACATTTACATCAACTGTCCAGAAAGTTAAATCTGAAAACCGATCGGTAGGTGCAATATCCAGTTTTTTACAACCTGCAAAGATAACGACTGCAATAGCCGTTAGTAAGATTTTATTTAGATAATTCATTTTATTAATTCTAACCGTTATCATTAAAAAGTTATGTCTAATCCAGCACCGTAAAATACAGGAAGCGGATATGCACGGGCACTATTCGACCCCGAACCTAAGCTTACATTGTTTCCGAATTCTGAAGTTTCCGGATCGATAAATTTAAGTTTCGAAAGCGTGAACAGATTTTGCCCAATCAGCGATACCCTGAAACGTTCGATGCCGAATTTCTTGGTAACCGCTTCTGGCAATGTATAACCAATGTTTACATTTTTTAATCGGGCATAGGCAGCATCGTATTTATAAAGATCTGATCCGGTACGCCAGTTATTGGTATTGGAAGGTGAGCCGATGTTTGCAAAGATTGGGTAACGGGCATCGGGATTATTTGGTGTCCAGTAATTGGTCATGTGTTCATATATCGTTGCCCCGTATCCGTAATGAAAAGGCTCAACCAACTCGCCCCTCAAGAAGGTTTCACGTTTACCAACCCCTTGTATAAACAGCTGTAAATCAAATCCTTTTACAGCAAGCCTGTAGGTAAAACCAAAAGTATATCTGGGAAATGGATTACCTAACACAGTTTTGTCTTTGGCATCAATAATTCCATCATTGTTTAAATCTTTAAACTTCACATCTCCCGGAACTACCGGATTGCCTGCAATTTTTGGAGAGTTATTTATATCCGCTTGATTTTGAAAAAAACCATTGGTTTCATAGCCATAATATTGTGTAATCGGCTCTCCAATTCTTCTCAACAATTGAAAAACATCCTGATTAATGATTTGCTCTGTTGCGCCTCCTGATAACTGAAGCAATTTATTTTGATTATCAGCAACGTTTACACTAAAACTCTGGGTTACATTTTCTCCTCGTAAATTATAAGTTAATGAGGCTTCCCAACCTTTACTTCTCACTTTTGCCACATTAAAATCTGGTGTAGCAGCACCAAAAATGGCTGGAATATCTTGTCTTGGTTGTAAAATATCTCTCGTTACTTTATTGAAATAATCGAATGAAGCAGTTAGGCGGTTATCAAAGAAGCCTGCATCAATCCCGATATTTAATGTTGATGCTTTTTCCCAGGTTAAATCTCTGTTCGATAAAAGTGTACCCGCACCACCAACAGGAACATTATTAAAACCGTAAGCACTGGCATAATTAAAGTAGGTAGTTTGATACTGAAAATTCCCAACGTTCTGGTTGCCCAGTACTCCGTAAGATGCACGAAGCTTTAAATTACTCACAGTGTTTTTAATGGATTGCATGAATGATTCCTGCGTAATAATCCAACCTGCACTTACCGAAGGAAAAAAGCTTCCACGATTGCCATTGGCAAATTTTGATGAGGCATCGTATCGTGCAGTAGCTTCCAACAAATATTTATCCTGGTAAGCATAATTTAATCTTCCAAATAAAGATATTAAGCTGTTCGAATTAATTGCCAAACTATTGCTCGAGTTAATTGGATCGACCAATGTTCCGGTGGTTGGTGTGCCCAACAATTGATCGGTTAGTGTTTTTTGAAGTTGAAATCCACGTTGTGAATAATTTTCACTTGATGCCCCAACCTGAATCTTAAAATCGTGTACAGAAATCTTTTTACCGTACTCTACATATAGTTTAGTATTAAAAAGTTGCGATTTACTATTTCCATCTAAAACGGAACGGTCATCGCCATAAACGCCAGATGGTAAGTAATTAACTTGCGTACGGCGAAAGAATGTTCCATTGTTTTGCAAGGTTCCGCCAAATTCTCCAGTAATTTTTAAATCATTGGTAATATTAAACTGCCCGTTAAAAGCACCAAAAATTTCATCATTATCTGCCTGGTTAAAGCCTCCCTGTTCCAATACGCCATATTCATTGTATTGAGAAGCAACAGGATTGGTTAAATAATTTCCGTTTTCATCCTGCCAGTTGTAATTTAAGGGTACCCGATTGGCATCTGCAAAAATATTATTGTCGCCAACGCTATTGGTTTTATTCCGCGTTTTAGTGTAAAGGAGAATAAAATTGGTTTTAAATTTTCCGATAACATTGCTTTGATTTAATCGCAAATTGTATTTCTGATAGCCAAAATCTGCTCCACTGCCACCGTTCCCAATAAAATTACTGCCCTGATCCTGATAACCGGCTGAAACATAAAAGGAGCTTTTTTCACCTCCACCAACAATGCTAAAGTTATGCGATTGCTGTGGTGCTGTACGTAAAAGGTGTTCTATATCCCAGGTACCATTGCCCTGATCTTTAAGTTGCTGTATCTGGTCTGGTGTATAAGCAGGACTAAGTCCGGAATTCACCAAAGATTCATTTTTATAATAAGCATTTTCCCATGCCGGAACTTTTTTTACAAGTACATTGGCATCTTGAATGCCATAGCTTCCATTATAAGAAACTGCCGTTTTTTGATTTAATTTACCGCCTTTAGTGGTAACTAAAATTACACCATTGGCAGCCCTCGAACCATAAATAGCAGCTGAGCCGGCATCCTTCAATACGGTTACACTTGCAATGTCATTCGGATTGAGGGTATTTAAATTCCCTCCTACAATTCCATCAACAACAACAAGTGGCGTATTATCTCCCAAGGTACCAACCCCACGAATATTCACGGTAACGTTACTACCAGGGTTTAGCGAACTTTGCTGAATAATTAAGTTTGGCGACTCGCCCTGTAGCGCCTGGTAAACATTTAAAACAGGCTTATTTTCGATACTTTTGGCATCGATAGTATTAATTGCACCAGTTACCGAAACCCTTTTTTGTACCCCATAACCCACTACAACTACATCTTCCAGCGAATTATTCGCGTCGGTTTTCATTTGGATGTTGATTGTAGTACGCCCGCCAATTGCAACATCCTGACTTACATAACCCAAATAAGAGTAAGTTAAATTACCTGTAGCTAAATTATCGGGAGCAGAAATAGTGTAAAGGCCATTGCCATCTGTTACTGCGCCAATTGCAGTACCTTTAATTTGAACACTAACCCCCGGAAGTCCGATTCCTTTTTCATCAACAACCTTTCCCTTAATAATGAGGTTAATCTTTTCGATTTTATTAACGAAGGCACTCGTTGTTAAAGCCAATGAATGATTCGAAAAGAAAGGAATCAAAAAGATGGCCAGCAAAGCAAACTGCCAATGGGGCAATCGCTTAAGTTTGTCATTTGGGTAAAGTTTAAGTCTCATAACATTTAGATTGATTAAGATGCGTTTGTGCGCAACATGGATATTAGGTTAGAATATTAGCGTTGATAATAGATTATTTAATTTCACTCTTATAAGTGGCTTGCCAGTGCGCATCAATTTCCTCAAGAGATCGGCCTTTAGTTTCAGGAATAAGTTTCCAGGTGAGGTATAATGCCGGTGAACAACAAATGGCAAAAATCCAGAATGTCCATGCAGAACCTAGTCCTTCTAACATTAATGGCGTAAGCTGGCCTACAAAGAAATTGCCGATCCATAAGGTAAGTGTAGCCAGCGACATGGCCTTACCACGAATACCATTTGGAAAAATTTCGCCAATCACTACCCAACAAACAGGGCCAAAAGAAAAGGCGAAACAGGCAATAAAAGCCAATATGAAAATCAAAATCCAAGGACCGGAAATTACGCCCAATTGAAAAAGAATGCCGATAATGATCAATGATATCACCGCACCACCAATGCCGATGTATAACAAAGGTTTTCTGCCCCATTTATCTACCGTAAAAATGGCTACGAAAGTAAATATCACATTAATTAATCCAATGGTAACCTGTCCCCCCAAGGCATTATTTAGGGTAAAACCCGCTTGCTCCAGTATTCTTGGTCCATAGTAAATTACCGCGTTAATTCCGCAAACCTGCGAAAGAAAAGGCAATAACAGCCCTATCCAAAGCGCCTTTCTGTATACTGGTTTAAAAAGTGTTTTGAGTGATTCATCTGCATCATTTTCATTTTGTGAT
The DNA here is from genome assembly GCF_920984735.1 of Pedobacter sp. Leaf250. Taxonomy (GTDB): domain Bacteria; phylum Bacteroidota; class Bacteroidia; order Sphingobacteriales; family Sphingobacteriaceae; genus Pedobacter. The sequence goes on from NZ_CAKLBU010000016.1 coordinate 90,289, forward strand.
AAGAAGGCATTTACCTCTCTTCTTGCAGCTGGCTCTCCATCAATTTTGATCAGAATTTTTTCAGCCAAATCAGTCTTACCTTTAATCAATAACCATCTTGGAGATTCCGGAACCAAAAAAAGAGATATCAAAAAAATCAATGCTGGTACCCCACCCAAGCCTAGCATGGCTCTCCATACTTCTTCAGAAAATATACGTGCCGACTGACTTCCATCAAAATGATCGCCAGCATGGTCAGCTAAATAAGCATTACTGAAATAAGCAGCCACAATGCCGATAGTTAATGCCAGCTGATAAAGCGAAACCATGGTACCACGCAGTCTAGACGGCGCAAATTCAGAAATATAAAGTGGAGAAACCATAGAGGCAACGCCAATTCCTATACCACCAACCAATCTAAAAATAATCAAACCGGAAAATGATGTGGCATACATACAGCCAATTGCAGAAATCAGGAAGAGAAATGCAGATAAAATCATGACTATCTTACGCCCATAACGATCGCTCAATTTACCTGATACACTTACCCCCACAATACATCCCAACAAGGCACAGCTCACGAACCAACCTTCACTAACTGCATCAAGACCAAAGTCACCTTTAACCAAACTAATGGTTCCCGAAATTACAGCCGTATCAAAGCCAAATAAAAAGCCTCCAAGCGCAGCAACCAGGCAAACCAGGTATAAATAAGTTTTGCTGTTCTTAACAGCTGTATTTTTTTCAGTGCTAGTCATACTGTTTATTTTAAAAATGCTTTAATCACTTTAGCCCTTTGAGTACCTTTATTAGTCATTTTATAACTTCCTGCAGCAGCTGGAATTACAAATGTTTCTGCAAAAGGAAACGTCATGCGGTGGCCATCAGCAGATTCAACAGTAATAGCCGGTCCTTCTACAAGCATAAGCACATGGCATACGTTTTCAGTTTGAACCTCCACTACATGATCGAACTCCAATCGATGAACATCATAAAAATGATCTGGATGAGTGGGTAAATGGTAACAGGTAAAATCATCATGCTCAAAAAGAACAGATGGCTTGGAGATTAATTCCTGCTTAACCCGATCACCCTTTCTGCTAAAATCAAGATTTTTAAAAGCATGATCGATATTAATTGGCCGAGGTTTTCCGTTTAAATCCAACCTCACCCAATCGTACATTTTAAAGGTGAAGATGTATGGCGTGGCACTAATTTCAAGCACCAGGTTTTCTGCCCCGGCACTATGCACTGTGCCATTTGGAATTAAAAATAGATCATGTTTCTTAGCCTGATGAACCTGAACGTAGTTTTCAATATCAATTTCTTTATTATTGAGATTGCTGTTTTCTAAAGTTTCTCTAAATTCAGCAGCATTAATATCTTCCTGAAATCCAAGGTAAACAGTAGCATCCGCTTTGCAATCCAAAATGTAATAGGTTTCATCTTGGGTAATGTTCTCTCCAAATTCATCCTGGATATATTTTAAGCTTGGATGGCATTGAATAGAAAGATTGCCGCCATCAAATGTGTCTAGAAAATCAAATCGAATAGGAAATTCATCACCAAACTGCGCTGCGTGACGGCCTAAAACATTTTTATTTTGTGTAAACATGAGCGCATCAAAAGATAGCTCTAAAAGCAAACCATCGCTTTCAAAAACAATCCCGTTTTCAGGAACGATAAGCTCAAACGACCAGGCATAATTCACTTCATTTCGATCCAATTGAGGCATGTGCTCCTTCATCCATTGTCCGCCCCAGGCACCAGGCGCAAACCATGGGCGGGCCCGAAAAACAGATGATGACATTTTAGTTAAACCATTGCGGATATCCTTTCCATAAGCCCAATTTATGCCTTCCTCAAATTGTGCATCCACAAAAACGTCAATCTCATTAATAAGTGTTTTTTTATGCGCATTCAGCACAACCCAATCAACGAAGTAAAAACGTTTGTACATTTCTGTTGATTCATGGGGTTGATTCATACCCAAATTACAGATAGACCCCGCACTCATACGGTGCTGCAATTCATTCTTCGGCAGATCCACATAAATTAATGCTGCCCTCCAATTCGCCAAAGAAGCGCCACAACCAATCATGATATTGATATCAGCTGACGAATCTTTTTCCACATCGCTTAGTGCAGATAAATCGAAATAATCTGACAGCTGCAGAGTTGTCTTTGTACCCCAAACAGAATCTTCCGTACCGAGAAAAGGCGAAATCATATTTTCTAAATCATATTCGGATTTTAAGTAAACACTACTTTCAACCAGATTTACGCTAAAACCAGCAGCAATCAGTTTATCAGTTATAGCCCCGATTAACCTGGCCCAGTAAACCCCCACAAATCCATCAATCACAACGGTTTTTTGTTCTATAATGTAATCGCAAAGCGATGAGTAACCATTAAATACTTGATGGTCACCGAGCGAAAAGTATGGGTAAATATCATAACCCTGCGGTTGATTTATTTTACTAGTCAGACCGGGCATAACCTCCTGCTCGGTTTTTCTCATGGGCTCTTCTATCGACATAAATGATAAAAATATAATAGGGTTATTAAATTAATTTCGAATTTGACATATTGTACATACATATAGTAAAAAACGAAAACAGTAAACATTTATATACTTGTTTTTTACCAATTAAATTTTAATTATATGTGTAGCCAAAAGATTAATATAAATGCATAATATGTAGTTCATTATATTATTTAACGGCATTAAATTGCATTTGAATTGACATCTCATAATAATTGATATCGGAATATTTGGCTAAATCATACATTCAATAGTATGTACATACAAATGTATTATTTATAAATTAATTCGCAAGCGATTAACAACTTTTTTTGAAATAAAATATTTTAAATCAAAAATCATCTCCAATCAGCACCCATTCATACAAGTATTATGGACCGACATGCGTGAATGACCTATATTTTTTATATAATTGTGATGATTATGAAACTTAAAATCGATCATAAAAGCCAAATCCCGTTATACCTTCAGGCAGAAGAATTGCTTAGAAGATTAATTGAATCGCCAGAATATGTCGATGGAAAATTATTGCCAAATGAAATCGAGCTCTCCAAAATATTGAGCATTTCCCGCACAACACTTCGTCAGTCTATTAATAAATTAGTTTACGATGGTTTGCTGACGCGAAAAAAAGGCGTAGGCACAAGAGTGGTTGAATCAAAATCATTAAGTTCAAAATCGAAGAACTGGATGAGTTTCTCACAAGAAATGAGCGCAAGAGGAATTCCAATTAAAAATTTTGAACTACACGTAAGTTGGATACTTCCTGAAAAGAAAATTGCCAGTTTTTTGGGCATAAAAGAAGACAAAAAGATTTTAAAGCTAGTACGGTTAAGAGGCCGTCCGGAAGGTCCTTTTGTTTATTTCGAATCTTATTTCCACCCCACTGTTGGCCTTACGGGAGAAGAGGATTATAAAACCCCCCTATATGAAATGCTCGAAAAGGAACATGGCATTATTGCAATGGTATCAAAAGAAGAAATTAGTGCGCTGGTAGCAGATGAATTTATCGCCAATAAGTTGGAAACCAATATTGGAGCAGCAATATTATTCCGCAAAAGATTTGTATACGATATTAATGAGAAACCGATTGAATACAATCTAGGTTATTATAAAGCCGATAGTTTTGTTTATACAGTAGAAAGCCGCCGCGAATAATATTACAACAAGCTATGTTTGTTATCTAACATCACGAAGTAGATCGAGTTTTCCATCCACATATAAATAGGATGTGTTAATAAAATTGCTCAACAATGAAGCGTAACTTTATTTTACTCACCCTCCCAAATACGATAGCATAAAATAAAATGCAGGTATTGTACATCTCAAAATAACTCAAACTTATCCTTGTTTTTGAATGTTAGCTAGATAATCTCTACGACTAACAATTCATGATGAAGCGAACCGAAACGCAAACCCCCAGCCATTTACAGCAGGGCACTTGTGCTGTTAACATAAAAGTAAATGGCGAGGAAAAAACACTCTATGTTCAGCCATGGGTAAGCCTGTTAGATGGCTTACGCGATCACCTCAATTTAACCGGAACAAAAAAAGGTTGTGATCATGGTCAATGCGGCGCATGTACAATTATCTGTGATGATAAGCGGATTTTAAGTTGCCTCACCCTTGCCGTAATGAAAAACGGTTCTGAAATTACAACAGTTGAAGGTATTGCTCATGGCGAAGAATTACACCCAATTCAACAGGCTTTTATAGATCATGATGCATTTCAATGCGGATATTGTACACCAGGACAACTCTGCAGCGCTATTGGGTTAATAAAAGAAGGTAAAGCCAATTCCAGAGAAGAAGTAAAAGAGCTCATGAGCGGAAATCTTTGTCGCTGTGGTGCCAATATAGGAATCATCGATGCAATTATGCAGGTTAAAGACGGAGGCAACAATGAATAACTTCGAATACAGGCGAGCATCAGATACCAAAGATGCCATCAATCTTATTCACCAACAGGAAAAAAGCAAATTTTTAGCAGGTGGAACGAATTTAATCGACCTTTGGAAATACAACATCACAAACCCAACCAGCCTGGTCGATATCAATCACATTGCCGAACTTTCAGAAATTAAGGCATTGCCAGATGGAGGTGTCAGATTAGGTGCCGGCTTCAAAAATGCAGATACGGCATACCATCCCATCATAGAGCAACAATATCCCTTGCTTTCCAAAGCGATTTTAGCGGGTGCATCTGCACAAATCAGAAACATGGCCAGCAATGGCGGGAATTTGTTGCAACGTACCCGTTGTTATTATTTTTACGATCCAGAGGTGCCTTGTAATAAAAGAGTTCCAGGTTCTGGCTGTCCAGCCAAATTAGGATACAACAGAATACATGCCATTTTAGGAACCAGCGAACAATGTATCGCGGTTTTCCCATCAGATATGTGTATAGCACTCGCTGCACTTGATGCATTGGTTAATGTTGAAGGACCCGAAGGCAAAAGAACCATCAATTTTGCCGACTTTCATCGCCTTCCAGATGACCGTCCTGATTTAGACAATACCCTCAAACCAGGCGAATTAATTATTTCCATCGATCTACCCGAGAAAGGTTTCACCACAAATTATTCTTATCTAAAGCTTCGCGATCGTCATTCTTATGCGTTTGCACTGGTTTCTGTTGCTACGGCAATGGAGTTGGATGGAGATACGATTAAAGATATCAGAATTGCACTTGGTGGTGTAGCGCATAAACCCTGGCGTTCGAAAGAAGCCGAAGATTTTCTAATAGGAAAAAACGCTAGTGCAGAGAATTTTTCAACAGCAGCTGATCTTATTTTGAAAGATGCAAAGGGATTTGGCCATAACGATTTTAAAATAAAACTGGCTAAAAAAGCAATCATCCGTAACGGCTTAATGGCCTTAAATCCTGATACACAGCTTCCCGGCGCAAAACCTTCTGCTTAAACCACAAATGAATTACAATGGACGTTAACAAAACTGTAGGCCAACCAATTAGCCGATTGGAAGGTAAGTTAAAAGTAACTGGCGCAGCAAAATATGCTGCTGAATACCAGGTAGAAAACCTACTTCATGGTTACGTGGTGAACAGCCCCATCACTAAAGGAAAAATTATCAATATCGATATCGCTAAAGCCTTGGCCATTCCAGGTGTTATAGATGTGCTATCGCATAAAAACCGCACGAAACTAGCTTGGTTTGATGTACAGTATACGGATATGGATGCCCCTCCCGGAACGGTTTTTAAACCGCTACACAATGAAAACATTCTATACAATGGCCAGCCCATTGCCCTGGTGGTGGCAGAAGATTTCGAGACTGCAAGATATGCATCTACACAGATTACTTTTGAATTTGAGCAAGAAGCATTCGAAACCAATCTTCAAAATAATACCGAAAAAGGCCGACCAGCAAAAAAAGGTTTTGCTACAGCATTGAAACCACCTCCGCCCCCACCAACTGGCGATTTTGATAAAGCTTATGGGCAGGCTGCAGTTAAGGTGGAAGCAGAATTTAAACATGGCACCGAACACCACAATCCCATCGAACTTTTTGCCACCACAACGGTGTATAAAGGCAAGGGGAAACTTACCATTTATGATAAAACGCAAGGCACAATCAATAATCAGCTTTATGTAGCCAATATATTTGGATTACATTATAAAGATGTAAGGGTACTAGCGCCTTTTGTAGGTGGTGGATTTGGCGCTGGTCTTCGTCCTCAATACCAATTATTTCTCTGTGTAATGGCTGCGCTACACCTTAAACGAAATGTTCGCGTGGTATTGGATAGAAAACAAATGTTTTCATTTAGCCATCGCCCGCCAGCGATACAAAAAATGCGCTTTGCCAGCGACATCAATGGCAGAATGACAGCACTTGGTCACAGCGTTTATGCAGAAACTTCAAATTTTGAAGATTATACTGAGCCTACCGCCAACTGGAGTCACAAACTCTACCCTTCCCCTAATACGCTTTTCGAGCATAACATTGTTCCATTAGATGTATACACACCAATGGATATGCGGGCGCCGGGAGGCAGCACCGCCTTACATGCCATCGAATGTACCATGGATGAGCTTGCTCACAAACTTAAGATTGATCCGCTGGAATTGCGTCTCATTAATTATTCAGAGATGGATCCTTCTAGCAAGAAGCCTTACACTAGTAAGGCACTTCGCGAATGTTATCTCCAGGCCGCCGAGAAATTCGGATGGAGTAACCGAAATCCCGAACCCCGTGCCACAATGCGTGGAAATAAGCTGGTCGGTTATGGCATGGCAACCGGGATATGGGATGCTTTTCAATTTCCAGCAAGGGTTGAAGCCATGATTACCAAAGATGGAAAATTGGTACTGAACAACGCAACAACCGATATCGGAACCGGAACACTCACCGTGATGACGCAAATCGCCGCTGATGAGCTTGGCCTCTCGCTCGAAGAAGTAGATTTCCAGTATGGCGATAGCAAAAAGCCATTCTCCATGTTTCAGGGTGGCTCGGCCATTACCTCATCTACCGGTGTTGCCATTGTAGTAGCAGCAAAAGCACTTCGAAAAAAACTGTTGAAGAAAGCGGCTCAAATGGAAAATTCCCCTTTTAAAAATGCATCCGATGAAGAGGTGATTTTCAATGGTGGAAACCTGCATCTTAAGAACGAACCCGGCACTTACGTCTCCTTAAAAAATATCATTGCATTTAATAAAGGCAAAGCGATTAAAACCACCAACATGGGTAAACCGCACATGCTGAAGCTAAGAAAATACAGTTTGGCTACACATAGTGCATCTTTTGTGGAGGTAGAAGTAGATCAAGATCTGGGTACCGTTACGGTAACAAGAGCAGTAACCGCAGTAGCTGCAGGAAAAATCATTAATCCGAAAACTGCTAAAAGTCAGATTTCTGGTTCCATGATCTGGGGCATCAGCAAAGCATTACATGAGGAAACCATTATGGATGATCATTTCGGCAAATATATTAATACCAATCTTGGCGAATACCATATTCCTGTTCATGCCGATATTGGCCAATTGGATGTAATCTTCGCCGAAGAAAGAGATGAACTGATCAATGAAATAGGTACAAAAGGTGTTGGCGAAATCGGACTTGTGGGCATGCCCGCAGCAATCTCAAATGCAATTTTTAATGCAACAGGCAAACGCATCTATAAATTACCCATACATTTCGACGAACTGATATAGAAACACATAGTACAAAAATTTAAAATATATACAGCTTTAAATAACATCAGACTCCCATAGGGATAAATACCTGCAAGGCTTCTTCAATCACAATGAGGGCACTGAAAAACTACCAGTTGAAAAAGGGCTTATGAATTTTTTATTCCATAAGCCCTTTTCTTTGTGATATTCGCAGTCGCTTGAGTTTTATTTTGCAATTAGACGATTCTAAGAGTCCTTATCTGCCGTTTTTTCTCGATATTTAATAAGACATTTTAGACAAGGACTTTTTCAGTGCCCTCATCACAATGAGGAAGCCTTTTATCATATCAAACAATGAATACTGATGCTTCAAGAAAATCCATTACAAGTTAATCTTGATCCGAACCGGCCCCTTAATGTGATCAACATCTACCGGTATTCCTTTTTGTGTGATCACCACTTTTCCTTCACGGTGTAGCGCTATTGCAATATCCCGAACCTCTTCCATATGCTTACGCCAATCATCAGGAAAAAGCATACGGGCAATTTCTGAAGGGCAGGTACTCTTATCAACTCCACGCTCATTTGCAGTGGCTAAAATGGTTTCCGATATTTCTGTGCGAACGGGCATAAGGCTATAACAATTAATTGGTGCCATTGCTTTAAATTTCATATTTTATTTTACAGATCATGAAATATTTATGAAGCATAAATATTGATAAAGATTTAAAAAATTCCATCCTCTTGTAGAAAAAACCCGATGCTGTATGGCAAATTATAATCAGCAAAAATAAAGGCAAACCTGCTCCATATTAAAAAAGCTACGTACAAAACATAAAGGAGTTTGAATCCCATTTTTATCTAGAAAAAAAATAAATATATTGGCTCAAACAAAATCTTTCTCTGTTAATGACCAGAATATTAATTTTAGAAGATGACGTCGATATTTTAAACGTCATGAACACGATTCTTAAAGAATTTTATGAAATACTACCCATATCTGATCCGCAGGATTGGAAACAACATGTGGTAAAATTTAAGCCCGACATCGCCATTGTTGATGTTGATTTGGGCAAAATAGATGGAATAAATATTTGCCGATCGCTAAAATCTGATTCACAAACCTCACACATCAAACTTGTGGTCACCAGCGCTTTTGTAATTCAGCCCGAGCGCCTGAAAGAATATTGTGATGCCTTTTTAGAAAAACCCTTTGAAATCGACAATTTCTTGGAAATAATTGAAGATGTTCAAACAAAATAAGGATTAGATGGTTATAACAACATCATCCACCTATGATGATCACATACTTTGGTTAGTTTGGTTAAAAAGCCCTCATTATTTGATGGCTTTTTTTGTTAGCACCTTTTTATAAACATTTAATAGCATTGAATACTTATAAGGAATAATTCAACTTATTGCCTTAATCAAATTTATTTTAATTGTATCCTAGCCTGCAATAAAGTTAGATTCGGGAATGGGCCTCATCCAATCATAACTTATGCTTGTTGTTATTTTACTAATTTTTAGTTGATAGCCAAAAATCTTTAGCAACCTAAATTTGTTCCGCTAATTTGTGATTAATAACCTGTTCTCGAACCACCTCGAATCTTGTGTTTGAAAGAATATGCAGGACAGAATTTCTGTGAGCATGACGATAGAAAGGATATTAATACGATTGCCAGTAGAATTTTTTTCATGATTTAAACGGGTGTAATTTTAAACTGCAACAAAGTTGTCAATTTGAGCCATGAATAAAAATAGCCTTTTGGTACTATGGATTTTATGCATAGGCACTCCACAATTTACATCACATCAAAACTTCTAAGCAATAAATGATCAAAACTTTTAAGCCGATTAGGAAGTTTTAATCTATAAAAAATCAATCACATGGCTGTAGATAAAAATTTAAAGGAAAAATTTGATCAGGGTGTTCTGGAATCGATATGGAGCGAAAATGGAGAATTAAGCTACTTACTCAAAGATGGCCTAGATGTCGAAGAATATGCAATAATCATCAAACAAGTTTTGGAATCCGAAAAAGAGATCGCACACGATTTCTCGGGTACAGTAAGCAACGAAAGCAGAACACACACGGCTAAATTCGATTACAAATCTGGCTGGTTTCTCGAAGGTCTTGCCGATGGAGAAATCCAATAAATGCTACCCGAATTAATTAGACACTTCGATAACTGCTGCAAATCCACCATTCCTGCTGAGCTTAATGGGAATGGTCGAATTGGAATTTACTTTTAGTTTGCTCTTTCTATAATCCATGCCCTGACGGTTAGCATTAATCCCATCTGCAAATGAAGTCATTTCATAAGATTTATCCTTTAAAAGGAAATCCATATCAAGGTTAAACGATCTCGATTGGCTGTTGGTGATGCCACCAATAAACCATTTGTTACCTTTTCGTTTGGCTACAACAGCCACTTCTCCGGCCACGGCTATCAATGCTTTAGTCTCATCCCAGGTAACCGGCACCTGGGTAATGAAATCTGTACACTCCTGATTTTTATAATATAATGTCGGGTTATCGCAAAGCATTTGCACACCACTTTCAAACAATACAAATAACGCAAGCTGATAAGCACGTGTACCTACACTTGCAGCATTTGGCCTTTTACCACCAAATACTTCTGGTTGCATATTAATCATGGCGCCAGGGGTAAAATCCATTGGTCCGGCTACATTCCTCATAAAAGGCAGGTAAATGGAATTGTCTGGTACGCAGCCTTCCATTTGCTCCATACCCCTCACCCCTTCGTACGAAATCACATTTGGATACTTTTGCTCCAATCCTTTCGGACTAAAAGAACCATGGAAATCAACCAGGATCTGATACTTTGCGGCTTCCCTGGCCACCCGTTCATAATAGTTCACCATCCACTGATCGTTTCTATCCATGAAATCAATCTTAACGCCTTTTATGCCCCATTCCGAAAATCGTTTAAATAGATCCATGTTTTGCTCTACCGTAAGCCAGGTGAGCCATAAAATAATATCAACTTTTTTTTCCTTGCCATACCGAATCAGTTCGGGCAAGTCTACTTTTTTATTTGGGGTGTAGGGATCATGAACGCTCTCTGCCCAGCCTTCATCCATAATGATATAAGGTATCGCGTTTTTAGATGCAAAATCAATGTAATACTTGTACGTTTCTAAGTTATACCCTGAAACAAAATTTACATCTTCGCCGTATGGCGATGCTGCATTCCACCACTCCCAGCTTACTTTCCCTGGTTTAATCCAACCTGTATTTTTGATTTCCGATGCCGGTGCAAGCTTAATAGGCAGTGTGCTTTCTAATAATTCTTTATCATCTTTCGAAACGATAAAGTATCTCCATGGATAAGTTCTTTTCGCATCAGTAAGGGCAATATAATCAGCCTCTTTGGTTATTCTCATAAATCGGTCGCCTTCTTGCTTATCCTCAAGCGCTACTTTGGAAAATGAAAAGTTTACTTCCGAGCCATTTCCCTTTAAAAATAAACAAGGATAATCCCGAACATCTGTTTCGCCAAAAAGTACTTTATATCCTTTTTTCGTATCAATCAACGCCGGCAGTGTAGCCAGCTGATTTGATGCTCTCCATTTTTGAGTATCCAAATGGATATAATTGGTTTCGTAATTCGAGGTAAAATCTTTGGCGGGCTGTACATGCAAGAGGTAGTTATCGGCTAGGTTTAGGTTAGCCGCCTCGTTAACAACCTTCACTTTTTCATTTTTCCTGCTCTTGAAATGGGTAACAATACGATAGGCGGCGCCTTCATTGTATGCTCTAAATTCTATGCTGTAACCATTATCAAGTTGAATTAACAACATGTTGCACTGGTCTTTTATAGTAGAAAACTTCATAGGTACAACAGGATTGAATGTTCGCGAGAGCTGCGAAATCTTACTGCTGCTTATCTTCATCTGCCTGGCTGAAAGCTTTCCCTCTACTTCAAACCTTAAACTAGCTTTTTCAATCATCGGAACATTGTCGCGGTAAATACTGTAATAAATCCGGTCAGAAACAGTTACACTTACTTTAACCGAACCATCGGGCGAGGTCAATTCTGCAGCATGCAGGCCAAGATTTCCAAGGGCAACAAAAAACAAAAACAGTAAAAAGTTTCTCATATGTATTTTAATATCATAACCAATAGATTCATAATCCCTTAGCAAATTCAGTATGTTCTTGAATACACCGTCCGAAATATAATATCAATGATAAGATTCGCCAGGCATTAAAGCAACCGCAAATCCGCAAGATTCAGGCTTCCAACATAAAAGTTACGCCTAACCAGTGCATCAAAAACAAATCTGTGTTGCAAAAAAAAGAAGCGCTATTATAAATCTACCTCTTCCCCATTTAAAGGAATGCTAAAATATCCAGTTGAGTAAAACCATGGCAATAGCAGCGCTAAGGGTACTTAAAAAGTTCACCGCATCGTTTCCCAATAAACCCTTGCGCTCCAATAAGGCGCCAAGTACCGAATCCATCAGATTTCCAATGGTCCCTGCTACAACTATCCAGAAAAAAGAAACATCAAATCCAAATCCCAAACCATAGATTAAAGCAATGAAACAACTGCCGCACATTCCAATTAATGTACCTTCCAAACTAATTACACCATCCATTCCACAACGATCGGCCTTCAGGGTTAAAATATTAAAGAAACGTTTGCCATATATCATGCCCAGTTCCGACGCCAGGGTATCTGCAGTTGCTGATGAAAACCCAGTGGCCATAACCAGCAACATCAAACCAGTCCATTCGGGATAAAATAGGATCACCAGGGCCGAAAAGCCCGAAATACCTGCATTGGCCAATACCTGGCCAGCCCTCCGCCCCCCTTTGCCTTCAGCCATTGAAACGAATATTTTTTTATATCCCCTTTTCCAGGAGGTGGCAACGGATCCCAATACAAAAAAACCAGTCATCATCATCAAGCCCGTAAACCCGGCAGCCGAAGCAATAAGCGATGCGAGCAATCCACCCGTACAGGCGGCTAATACGGTCAATTTTTTCGCCAAAATACTGTACGCCATTCCGGTTACAATGATGATGACCAACCAAATATCAAATTCCCGAATGGCTATAGTATCGAACACGATTCAAATTTAAACTTTCCATGCTAACATCAGTTATTTTTTGTCCTTCTATTTGCTGAATCATTCTCGAAAAAAATGATTTGCAAGGCGATTATAAAAACACTCCTATTTAGTTTAAGTATTGTTTTTTTGACGGATGTGTAATAGATTAGAGAAAACTAACCAACAAAACAATGGAAAAAATTAATTTAATCTCGGGTTGCCTGATGCTGTTATCCAGCTTTGGCCTTCTTGTATTCCTTTGTCGCCCAAACAGCAAGGAAACCGATTAGAATTTGGGCCGGTTAAGTTTACGTAATCGGCCCAAACAACAACCTTTAGGTAACAACTATTCTTGCTGATCCTATTCAAATCCAGAACAGAGAACCTCAATTTAATGGAAGGTATTTTCGACTAAAGCGATAAAATCATGGCTTGTTCAAACAGAGTCGATAAAAGTTTCAGGTATGGAAAGGGGTTGCCTGCTTTTATCCAAAACATGCATCACATTTACGGCCTGTAAACTGTTTCCTACAAAGCTTATCTCAAATTGAACCATTTCAAACCGTTTAAATATGGCCAATGGATCTTCGTTGTGAAAACTAATTTTTTGCTTGTTGGTATCCTTAATGAAACCAAACCCTGCTGTTTTGTTGTATGATATGACTACGCCCCTTCTCATGAGATTATATAATTAAGTTGTTTACGGGGCGATTAATATTAAAACCGTATTTATACCTAAAAAGTTTTACAGCAGGCATGAAAAATAACACATTAAGTAAATCCTGGTTGATGAAAGGACAAGAAACAATTCGGATAATATCTGAAGCTCACTTTAATCAAAACACCACTTGATGAATTAAAATTGTGTGTTGAGCGAAATCCTGAAAACCGATATTAAAGTTCTTTTCTGGTACGCCTGGTCAGCTATTAGCCCATAATCAAAAGTTGTTTCAACCTTTTTACTAAAGCGGTAACCAAGAGAAACATAAGGTCTGTTTTGATCAAAAAGATGACCATTAACCTCTTTTTGGTTTAAAATATTTAAGAATAGTTCATTTTGTAGTCCGGCATATAAACCTGAAGTAAATTCCTGATCAGCAATTAACGGAAAAACTGCAGAAACGAAACCTCTCGTCCTCATACTAAACGCATTACCTGATTCCTGTAAAAAGCGCTCTTCCAGGCGCCCCCTCAATTGAAATTCTATGCGCTTAATTTTAAACTCGTATTGGTATTGTTGATAAATCCGATGTTCATAAGTGTATGCCTCATCTTCCATCGATTCGCCCTTGTAGGCATAACCAATGGCCAGGCTATGAAATTTATCAAAGTTGTAAGCTAAAGCGCTCCTCAATAGCAATGTTTGAAATTGCCCAAGTTTCTCCTCCGAGCGGCCTTGCGCATCAAACAAAAGATCAAATTTTTCATTAAGCTGCTGCCCGTGCGACCAGAAGAACCAATATTGCTTTGTTTTGTCTTGTGCGAATGCCAAGGTCTGCAACGCAAAAACGGCTATAATGAGTAAGACTACTTTTTTTATTTTCATTGATAAGCCAACATCCGTTTTTTAATAAGGTTTGAAGTTTATGCAGATCTACGTATTCTAAATTTAAGCAAAACTGCTATTCAATTTTTCTTGTTGATAGGGAAAATCCCACTATGAAAAACAGAAATTTATACCGAACAACCTTATTCATTAGCATGATGACGGCCACAGTTGCGCAGGCCCAAAGGGGTATTCCACCAAAAGAGGTAACCAGATCCGTATCAGTTACCAAATACGCCCAGATAATGGAATTTAAGCCCGAGATGCTAAAACTATTAAAAACGCCTCCGGGTTGGCAGGTTACCCTCGCAGCTTCCGGCCTGGGAAAACCTCGCATGCTTTACACCAGTCCTACCGGAAAAGTATATGTAACACGTAGAGATGGTGGCGATGTACTGATGTTAGATGATGCAAATAAAGATTATAAGTTTGAAAATTTAATCACTGTTCTATCCAATTTCAAGGGCGTTCATGGCATCACCATGAAAGATAACTGGATGTACCTCTGCAACAGCAACGAAGTTCGTCGTTATCCGGTAAAGCCTGATGGCACACTAAATGTTTATGCAGCAGAAACTATAGTTAAAGATTTACCTGATGGAGGCCAGCATCCAAACCGTACTATGGACTTCGGTCCGGATGGAATGTTATACATCAGTGTTGGCTCGCTTTGTAACGATTGTAAGGAAAGCGATAAGGAAACGGCTACAATGCTTCAGGTCGATCCAAAAACATGGGGCAGGAAAATTTATGCCAGCGGATTACGCAATACCATTGGCTTCGATTGGCATCCGCAAACCAAAGAACTTTGGGGCATAGATAATGGCGGCGATACGAAAGGAAGTAACTGGCCACCCGAAGAAGTCAATCACATTATCCAGGGTGCTGATTATGGTTTTCCTTATGCTTACGGAAAACAGGAAGTGGATAAAAGCCGGGAAGATCCTGCAGGAAATACCAAGGAAGCCGTTGTTAAAAATACCCAGCCCTCAACACTGGAACTTACTGCCCACATGGCACCGATTGGTTTTACATTTTTTCGGGGTGCATCAAATATCCCGGCCGAATGGGCTGGTGATGGTTTAGTAGCCTGGCATGGTTCATGGAATGCCGAAAAACCTGTCGGATTTAAAGTGCAGCGCATCCATTTCGAAAATGGCATAGCCGTAAAAGCGGAAGATTTTTTAACTGGATTTCTGCAGGGCGAATCGCGTTTCGGTCGTCCCGCTGGAATTACCGTTACCCAAGAAGGTGTTATTTACATTTCTGATGATGCAGCTGGAAATATTTATGCCATTAAAAAAACCAATTAATTATGAAAACATTAACATATATCACCTTATCGATTGTCTGTATAGCAACTATAGCTGCAGCAGTACCAGAACCTTCTCCAAGAATCGAATTTGATGCACTCGAAAGCTACCCCGAAGGAATAGCATTTGATCCGGCAGCAAATGTATATTATGTATCGTCTGCCCGTTTGGGTAACATTGGCAAAGTAAGTGCTCAGGGGAATTATAGCATATTACATGGCGATACCACCTTAAAATCGACTTATGGTTTAAAAATCCACCCGGATGGCAAAATACTTTATGCTTGTGTAAGTGATGCCAATTACAGTAAATATACAAATCCGGCTACCAGAATGAAGATGGCAAGGTTAATTGCCATTGATATTTCATCTGGAAAAAAAATAAGTGATGTAGATTTATCGGGTCTTCTGCCAGGCAAGCATTTTGCCAATGATATTGCTTTCGATAGCCAAAAGAATAGTTATGTTACAGATAGCTATGCAGGGGCAATTTATAAAATAACACCGGGCGGTATTGCATCAGTTTTTGCGAAAGATGAAAATTTCAAAACCGAAGGTGTTGGCTTGAATGGAATAGTTTATCATCCTGATGGTTATCTAATTGTAGATAATAGTGCTAAAGGTCAATTATTTAAAGTAATGCTGAATAACCCAAAAATGGTGAATAAAATCGCTATTGATCAATATTTTTTAGGAGCAGATGGATTGTTGCTGAACGACAAAAACAACCTCACAATGGTTGTAAATGGTGGTAGCGATAAGATATATAAGCTAACAAGTGGCGATAATTGGGCAACTGCTAAAGTAAGTGCATCTACTACTTCCACAGATCGTTTTACCTATCCATCAACGGCTACCATGAATGGCAAAGACATCTGGATTATGAATGCTCAGTTCAATCAATTGTTAGACAGCAATTCAGTACCCGTTAAAAAGTTTGCTATCCAAAAAGCAATTTTTAAACCGGTAATGCCTTAAATCAAAAATGTCAAATCCAGATGTGATGGATTTTGACATTTTCTTATTCATTATAAAAGGCTTTAAAGTCTTTTTAGTTTTTGGTATGTTGGCAATATAAAAAAAGATATTTTATACGGCCGTTTTTATTTCTGCCTTTCTTTGTGCAGGTTATATGTCTCATGGATCTGTTCATCAATTCTAAGTAACCGAAGAATAACATTAGCTGGCACAGGTTCATCTATGTTCCATTTCCAGAATAAAGTATCAGGTACATGTTCAAAATTAATCACTTGATTTCCCGACCGTAATTTCCAATAAAACACGGTACTACTGATTACCTGTTTCTCTTCAATATAAAATGTTTTCTTTTCAATATCTGCAATGGTAACCTTGTCAGTATCAATTGGCGAAAGTTTCATGGTTCGTTCATGACGATTAGCTTTCAATCCTTTAGGAACATAAAGCGCCGCAATTAGCGAGATGGGCAAAATTATAATCGCTAATAAAATTACAAGATGTTTGGTTTTCATTTTAAGAGATCAACGTTTTAATAATATCCCCAAAATTCCGCAGAACCTAAACCTTTATCAATAGCTCAAAAAGACTATTTTACTTAGTCTCAACCTTAAATTTGCTTTGAATGAGTTGATTTTCTTGAGTTAGTGCTACGTTAAATTCCAGAATTTAATTCAAACGTAATGATTTACCTGCCCATGCTTTTGGATCAACTTTATCAGATGTATTTTGAATAATGTACCTGTTCTCATTTTCTTTAAGGCATGTTAACTCCAATTATTGATGGAAGAAGCTAGGGTTTTTGGGTATGCAGTATCTTATCAATTTGTTTGAGCAACATCCTGATCTCTCGTTTGGTGAGGTCCATTAATTTAGCTTCATTACTATATAAGTTTTGGAGAAACTGCCTGAAAATGGTAAGGTATTGCGCAGAATGCTTATCCATTGCAATTAAAGTTGCTTTGATGATTTCGCTACCCACTTCCAGGCCCTCTTCAATCTGGTTTGATGCAAAATTTAATTCACTAAACAACGTTTGCTCAGCATTGGCTATCTTCAAATTATACATATGCTTTTTTAGATATAAACTTCCCATAATCATGCCAGTTGAATAGTCTGGGCAGCATAATGAGATAATTATGACTATAAAGCAAATTAATATTTATCTGTAAATTACTGTTCTGAAAGAAACGCTGCATAGTGCTGATAACCAACAAATTGCGAAAGGCAATCGCACACAAACAAGGAGTAACCATTCATTGGTTTTAAACCGAATACACCTCTAATAGTGTGTTCAGAAAGATAATTTTTATCCTGAATAAATATGCTGTGAGAAATTTCCTTGCAATCTTGAACGGTTATTTCATTAATTCCGCATTTTAAAAGAACCAACTTTTTCAGATCATCATGAATATTAGCTACCATAATAAATTTGCTCAGTTAATACTAAAATATGTTAATTAAGATGTGATGCTTGCTTTCAAAAAATAGCTATGAATGAAATAAAACTAATTAGTTTCAGCTATTAAAAATCTTTGAATAAAAGCACCAATAATAATTAATGGAAGCACGCCATTAAAATTTCTCCGGCATAAATAGTCTCTTCCATCAATACCCTAACTACAAACATTTTTAAGTGGATAATGGTTTGCTGTCATTTGTTAAAACAATTGAGCAGGTACTCCGTTATTAGATCATGGCATTTAAAGCAGCAATAACAGTAGGCATAACAATTGGCCTGATATCATTTTTTGGCATTCGAAAAATTATAAATGATCGTAGGTCTACTTATTAGAGAATTACATGTAGTTTATCGGTTATAACTAAATTTTGAATGCGATAGCATTATCAATTTAGGCGTTTGAATTGATTACTTTCCGATACAAAACTTCGTAAAAATATTCTTCAACAAATCATCGGTGGTTACGGTACCGGTAATTTCACCTAAATAATGTAGCGCCTGTTTAATATCCATGGCTAAAAAATCTGAAGTCACTGGATTATCTACATTATCCAAAACCCGCTGTAGAGCATTTTCAGTTTGTTTCAACGCTTCTACATGACGGATATTGGTAACCAATGTTTCACTGGTGTTGATATGATGCAGGTTAACCTGCTCCAATAAAGTTGTTTTAAGTTCGTCAATACCTTGTTTTTCCTTGGCCGAGATAAACACCACATTCATATTACCGAAAGCTTTCCGCTGTTCAGTATCAATCAAATCAGCCTTGTTAACCAAAACCAGATAAGGTATTTCCAGTTGTACCAAACCCCTCACCTGCTCTTCTATTTCAGCAACGCTTTGAGAGGCATCTGCCATGTAAATAATCAGCTTGGCCTGCTTCATCTTTTCCAAAGTGCGCTCCACACCCAAGGCCTCAATAATATCAGCAGTATCGCGAATACCAGCAGTATCAATAAACCGAAAAACAATACCACCAATGGTCAGTTCATCTTCAATCGTATCTCGTGTAGTACCGGCAATATCCGAAACAATGGCACGTTCCTCGTTTAACAATGCATTAAGCAAGGTAGATTTACCCACATTCGGCTTACCAGCAATTACAATCGGCACACCATTTTTGATCACATTACCCATCTCAAATGAAGATATCAAACGGCGTAAAACGTGATTAATTTTATGAACCAAATGGGTCAACTGCTCACGGTTGGCAAACTCAACATCTTCTTCAGCAAAATCAAGTTCAAGCTCAATCATCGACGCAAAATGGATCAACTGCTCCCGCAAAGCCTTAAGTTCTGTTGCAAAACCTCCACGCATTTGCTGCATCGCTACATCATGCGATGCTTTAGAATTTGACGCAATTAAATCGGCCACGGCTTCTGCCTGACTTAAATCAAATGCACCATTTAGAAATGCCCTCAAGGTAAATTCACCAGGCTTTGCTGCCCTTGCACCCTTGCTGATTAAAAGATTAATGATCTGCTGAATGATATAGTTAGATCCGTGACAGGAAATCTCTACCACATTTTCTTTGGTGTACGATTTTGGCGCAACAAATAATCCAGCCACTACCTCATCAACAATATGCTCACCATCTTTAACCAATCCAAAATGAAGGGTATGCGAAGCCTGTTGCTCCAGATCTTTCCCCGCGAATATCGCATTGGCGAGTGAGATAGCATCAGGGCCCGACAGGCGGATCACGCCAATAGCACCTGAACCAGACGGTGTAGATAATGCAACTATGGTATCTTGATTATTCATGTATATGTTTCGTGCCGCAAAAATAAAGCAATTTGAATGTTATATCGTGAGGATTAGGTAATTTTTTTACCATGGTGAAAATCAAATCCACTCAAAAAATATTGCGCTTACTTATCTGCTGAATATCTGCTACATGTACATGATCATTGATGACTAATTAAACAAATTCATTCCCAAAGCAAAAAGCACCTACTCATTACAGCAGATGCTTTTTATTATGATAATCATCCGATGAATAGCTGCAACATGCACATATTCATCGGATGACTAAATCAACATTTCTCACGCTCATTCACAACTTTTCTTCACGTAGGCTGTACTAAAAACACACAAACTCAAATGTCATTATATTCCTCCTATGTTTACAAAGTAATAAATTTGTAGATATAATTGAGAAAGAATGAGAGCACATATATTCCAAATAGCTTATTAGCATATTGTATTTAAGAAATTGCCTCATTCTTTTCTATCTTTTCGAGTTTGAACAGAATGTAAGGAATTGTGCACTGCGCTATATCCAGAATATCCAAAAGGAGAAAAAACGAAGGGAGATTCATCAATTATAAAGCTAAACTTTAACTGATGAAAAAAGTATTAAAACAGGTACTGGGTGTAGATGTAGCTCAAAAAGAGCTTGTTGTTACCCTTGGCAGAACAATGGATGATTTTTCTATCGAACTTTATGCACACAAGGTTTTTAGAAATAGCGAAACAGGCATAAAGGCACTGCTTGATTGGGCTGTTAAATTAACCGACAGCAGCATTAAAGTCCGGTATGTAATGGAGGCAACGGGTGTCTACCATCAGAAATTCGCCTATCACCTGGATGAAAATGGCTATGATGTAAGTATCATACTTCCAAATAAGATTAGTAATTATATGCGCACATTGGACAACAAGACCATTACCGACAAAACATGCTCTATGGCTATTGCCCAGTTCGGACTGGAAAGAAAGCTTGATAATTGGCACAGGCCAAAAAACATATATA
>NZ_CAKLBU010000017.1 GCF_920984735.1 Pedobacter sp. Leaf250
GAAATTGAAAACCTAATAGCAGAAAGCTACGCCGGATTATCACAAAATTTAAGGAGTATACCAGGTATAGGCCCCCGAAGTGCATCATTACTGATTATTTTGACCGATGGCTTCAAAATGTTTGAAAACCATAAAAGGCTAATATCTTACTTTGGTCTTGCGCCAAGGATATATGAGTCCGGAACCAGCGTAAAGGGCAAGAACCATATCTGTAAAATGGGAATGGGACAGGTACGCAAATTACTGTATATGGCTGCAACAGCTGCAATAAGATGCAACAAAGCATGTAAAGAACTCTATGAGCGATTGAGGGTAAAGGGCAAGCCGCATAAAGTTGCTTTGATAGCGGCTGTAAATAAATTAGTTAAGCAGAGCTTTGCAATTGCGAAAACAGGAAGGAAATATCAGTTACAACCTTCCTGAAGCGAAATATTATTTGAATTTAAACACAGTTCATCCTGAGCCTGTCGAAGGACAAACCCCAAAATCCCCTGCGTCATTGCGAGGAGGAACGACGTGGCAATCTTATCATTCACGCGTATCAACCATAAATTTTAAACCATATAAGGCATTTAGAATATATAGGTAAATCTTTTTTAGTACTCCAGCTCGCCCTCACCACACACCCAATTCATTATCCTCTCTACTTCATCCTTTTACGTCCTTTAGAAGTCTGTTTCTCACAGTTCCTAAAATATATCGCCAACTGGACAGATAAGAAAGGAGGCAGTCATGATTAATCAATTAAGGCTGTACCTTTCTGCTACAATTCTACTCGCTGCCTGCGGCAGCATCAGGAAGAACAAGGAGTTGCAAGGTTATAATATGAATACAGCGGCAATAGCAACACAAATTCAAGTTTGTTGCATACTTCTACTATTAATGAATCCATAACTGACAGCAGTGCAGGTGATTATATGGTTCAGATTTTCCCCAGTGGATATTTCACTTATGACAACGGATATGGATATAGAGGAATGGCGACGCAGGTGGTATGGAAAGGAAAAACAAACCATAAAGTGATTGCTAACCGCAACCAAACGAGTTTAAATCAAATGGATCAAAAGCAAATCGTTTCCACTAGAACCGCTAAAAGTGCATTCGATAAAAAACTGAAAAAAAGCAAATGGGTGATGCCGGTTTGGGTTTGGATAGTTTTTGCGATGGTGGTCTTATCGGGATGGGGACTAATGATAATTAAAATTCGAAAATTGCAGGTAAGTAAATTTACATTTGCACAATAATGATCGCCATTTGCCGTATAATATACGAGAGCGTTAATTTAGATAAACGGGAATCTTCCGAAAGGGATGATTCCCGTTTTCATTTTGATGCCTTTAAACAACAAAGCCCCCGGTAATCGGAGGGCTACAATTTTGATCTGGAAAGGGGTCCCGACGAAGCCAGAACAAGCCTTACTCAAACAACCTTCTGATTAACAATTACTTGCAAACACAATTACGACTCACTAACTATCCAAAATGACTATTATTGGGCTCAAATGTTATCACTAAAATTTACGAAATGAATTTGTTTAACACAAGAAAAATCATTAAGCTATAATAAGCTACAGAGTATTAAGAAAGCCGAAAAAACTAATTTTTGTAAACCAGACTTACTAAATCGCCATGAGTAAAGGAATTTTTATTAAAACAAAAAACTATTTATCAACAGCCAAATCAACTCATTTTATATACGTTTTGGCTGAAGATATTTTTTTATCCACAGCCAAAACACTATATTTGAGCAATGTTTTGGCTGCGGATAAAATTGTTTTAATCTCTTGGAAGAAGAAATATGGAATTGCTCATCGGAAGAATAGCGGAAAAGAAAATATTGTCAGAGGCGCTTGCTTCGTCCTCATCAGAGCTCTTAGCAGTCTTTGGCAGGAGAAGAGTAGGAAAAACTTTCTTGATCCGATCGGTCTTTCAGAAACAGCTCATTTTTGAACTGTCGGGAGTTCACGACGCGAATGCTAGCGAGCAATTACTCAATTTCAGCAAGGCTATCGCAGATGCATTAGGCTCAGGATTAACTCCTGCAGCTCCTAAGAACTGGACGGAAGCTTTCTGGCAACTCAGGGAATTTGCAGCCCCTATACTTAAAAAAAGAAAAGCTGTAATTTTCTTTGATGAGTTCCCTTGGCTAAGTTCGCATAAATCTGGCTTTCTTTCTGCATTTGAATATTTTTGGAACCAATGGGCCTCACAACAGCCAAACCTGATTGTTACTATCTGTGGATCTGCTGCCACTTGGATGATCAAAAAAGTTGTCAATAGCAAAGGAGGCCTGCACAATCGCTTAACGCGTAAAATCCGCCTGTTACCTTTCACATTGCACGAGACAGAACAGTACCTAAAAAGTAATAATATCCATATTGACCGTTACCAGGTGCTAACCATTTTTATGGCAATGGGCGGTGTCCCCCATTACCTGAAAGAACTAAAAAAAGGGGAAAGTGCTACCCAGGTCATTGACAGGCTTTGCTTCACCAAGGATGGTCTCCTTTCAACAGAATTCGCAAACCTATACCGCTCTCTTTTCGAAAACGCAGACAGGCATATTTCCATAGTTAAGGCACTCGCGGATAAACCATCGGGATTGACAAGAAACGAAATCATACAGACATGCAACCTACAGAGTGGGGGGACGACCAGTCTTTTACTTGAGGAACTTGTCGAGTCTGGCTTCATTACACCGCACCTGCCTTTCCAGAAGAATGCCAATCAGAGCATTTACAAGCTTAGCGATGAATACAGCCTTTTCTACCTTAAATTTATTGAACATTCCCGAGCCACCGGTGCAGGTACATGGTTAAAAAAATCATCAACGTCTTCCTGGAGGAGTTGGAGTGGTTACGCATTCGAAGGGATCTGCATGAAGCATACAGATAATATTAAACAAGCGCTTGGTATTTCTGGAGTGTTCACTGAAACATCAGCTTGGCGGCATTCTCCTAAAGATGGAAATGGTGCACAGATCGATCTTTTGCTGGACAGACAGGATAATGTGATAAGCATATGTGAAATGAAGTTCTCAAATGCTGAGTTTGCCATAGATAAAACCTATGCTACTGAGTTAAAGAACAAACTTGATATATTTCGTCGGGAGAGTAAAACTAAAAAAGCACTTTTCCTAGCCATGGTTACAACCTATGGCACCAAAGACAATATGTATTCTATTGGCCTGGTACAGAACGAAGTTACCATGGATGATTTGTTTGTGCCTTAGTATAAGGTATCAAAAGGATTCAAAATGCTGTTTTTATTAGATTGTTTTGCCCACTAAAAAACCAAAATTTTAGGTAAACACCTTATGCATTTACCCTAATTCTGTTACAGGAATTTCAACATCTACCCTAATTCTATGTCAAATTATTAATCTATATCAGCTAATTTCGTGACGATATGTAGGGATTAATTTTTGCGGAGCCAAGCATCATTAGGGCCTTTACACTAATTACAATCTTACTTATTTGATTTATGATGATATTGGTTCTTCAGATTTTATCGACGCACCTTTTCCTAGAGAATTATAAGGCAAAATCTCGCTGTTGAAATAATTTATTTTCTGTTCTGATTTTTTTCTCCACCATTTAAACTTAGAAGACTTAACTGGCCGACGACTTTCTGCCCACATATTTCACGAATAAATTTGCCCATGTCCTATAAACCTTTTCTCTCTCCTTTACTATAAGCATTAGATTTTCTACCCCATATTTTAAAGCCGCTATTTGATATATCCTTTCTAATATCTCTTCAAGCTTAGCAGGATTATCCATGTTCAGCCTATTATCACGGTCACTATCAATTTTGGTAATAAGCCTTTTCATAAATGCTTCTGACGAATATAGGATTAACTGCTTCGTGTAGAGCACGATACTATCATAATCTGCAGTTTCATCCAGATATGCTAACAGCCCTTTAAAATCCCCTTCCAAATTTCGTAATGCTAAAGAAAAATCTGCAGCATTTTTATGAAAACCCGCAAGCTGTCTTGCATTTGCCAAAACCTGATTTCTCCATTTTTTAAATTGGGCATCAGGTTGAATATTGGCAAGAACAAAGGTATAGTTGTCAAAGTTAGGCTTGTACAGCAGTTCCCTTGAAAGAACTCCGACAAGTTTCTTATCATCTTTTGTTTGGGTATAAATCTGTTTCAATCTCGCGATATAATCCAAATCATAGTTGGAATTGGTATTTTCGTCCATTTGCTGAGTACAGTAGGTCTCTGCAGTATTCAACTCTCCAAGCTCGATTAGCGCATCTATCAGCCTAATATTATACACAATAGCATGCCTGATCGGCCGGAATGTATCCTTATATTCTGGGAAATTTTTATTGACTACAACCATGTGCAGCAACAACTGCAATAATTCTTTTGAATCCTCGACTCTTTCATCTTTCCTGGACTGATATATTTTCTCTATAATCCCCGCTATCTTGGAACGCCTCTGGACTGAGGTTGTATTAAATATATGCACAAATATATTCGTGTACTCGCGGCGAATCCCACCATATCCATCCAGAAAAAATTCTTTTGAAAAATAGGTTAAGCACTTATTCCAGGTCTCATCATCTCTAATATTTGATATAACCTCTTCTGTCCGGGTTAAGACTTGTTTAAAATAGCTCTCAAACCTCTTGCTGTTGGTTAATATCCGGTATTTGTATTCAACAACAGTGTCAATTACAGCATGAATCTGTATAAAATAATTTTCATTAGCAGGCTCAGCAAAGTATCGAACTAAAATTGGCTTATGAAGTTCCGTCCACAGATCGATGATCTTTTTAACTTCAACAACTTCGGCTTTTCGTCTTTTACCAATCACTGCCTTTACAGCATCATGGGTTAAAGCAATAATTTCTGCTGGTGTATAATTCTCAGATTTATTAGAGAATTCATTCATAAAAGCAATACTCAGATCCTTATTTTTTTTCAACGTCTTTAAAACCCATTCTTTGATTCTTTCGGGATCAGCTTGCTCTATGGCGTGGTTTACAGGGTCAATCTTTTTGCTGACAGTGACCTTAGCGGTTGGCTTCATCCCTTTGGCAATAAAAGCTAAAAGTGCAATCTTATGCTGGCAGAATGAGAGATTACTTTTGCATTCACAAGTAGAGTTGATCACGGCACCTTTTTCTAACTGTAAGCTTACGTCATAACTTTTATCAAGTTCATCAACGTAGGCCTCGAAATCTCCAGCCTTAAATACCATTGATCATTTTTTCTGTAGTTTTTTTATTTCTTCGTTTTTTGAGACAAATTTAAAAGCGAATTTTTTAGTAATTTAGCTTGAACATAATACTAATGGCTCCTGGAAACAAAATACGATTTCCTATTCAAATATTTTCAATCAGATATATGAGCTAATTAAGTAAAGATGTCAATTTAGCATGCAGTTCACTCCTCTTAAATTCCTTTGCGACTACAATCCCATCAGAGGAGATTGAGAAATTTGAGTGGATAACAGTGACACCGTATTGTTGAGAAGCAGCATATTTACTAATACTTGCAACCAAGACATACCATCATCCTTAATCGCTTTAAGCCATTCCGACTTTTCTTTAATCGCAAACTAACTTTGAGTTTCTATAGTGCGCCATAAGCAGTTTCTGATTCCGAAATTTCCACATTAGCAATTAACAAAACTTCGATTCGGGAGATGTAATTTTTAAGTGTAAATACTTAAAAATGAGTACTTAGTTTGATTATTTTTTCGGTACTTTTATTAATCATTATCGATAGCCCATTCGTTTTTAGCTTAACTGATTTGTCTGGCCCTTCCCAATAGATAAAATCTTTATTTTCTATTATCAATTCAGCAATATAGCGCTGAACATCTATAATTTTTGCAGTGCATTTTGTTTATTGACCTCATTTTAATTGATTAAAAAAATGGCAAAAACCGTCTCCTCGAAAAGCCGTATTCAGCTTATTCACGATTTAACTGACGTAAATGATTCTTCCGGATCAAAACTACAGGTGTTACTTAATCAAATTCGTAACTCTGATACATCAGGCGAAGGCACGTACTTGTTTAAAACAGATATGCCCTTCAGTATGGAGGAAGATATTCGCAAAAACAAATTGCTGCGTGAATTTTCTAAGGAGATACCTGCTGAAACCCAAAATGAACAATATGTCATTAGAAGGGAAACCCCATTTGCATCACTGACCAATATTACGCTGCCTGACGTGTTAGCTAATTCGGCACCAGCTTTAGGCGGCTTGGGGGCTATAGCAGCACCACAAAAAACGCTGGGTCCTTTTACCGGTAATGGAGGAAAATTAATATGGTATGATTTTTTTGCATATGAAAAATTAATCGCTGTTTATTTAGCCGGCGAGGATAAACCGATCATGCTTATTCCCCTTCGGATAAATGTGAGAGTCCGGCCTACTTCTTCCTATACCCTGTCCAAAGGAAGTATATGGATCCGGGCTGACTTATTTGCGTCTGCCGCGGGAAATACGAAATATACCGGGTTCAAAATTAAATCGGGAAAAATTAGCTTTAATAGAACCATTTCAGGTCTTGGTGGCTCCATGAAACTTGGAGCAGATATTAGTTTTGATATGGAGCTGAACCTGGATAACGAATTTGAAAATAAAGGAGAAGGAATTTACGGACTTGACTGCAGGAATTCAGCAGTGTATTTACCAAACATACTGGCATTAGCCTATATTGGAAAAAAAATAACGATTAAAAGGTTCGAGGATCTTTCCTGGAAACTGTACGGGGATTCACGGGTTTTTAAACAAACTCCCAGGTTGGTAACCTTCAATTCAACCTTTGATAAATTATTTATTCCCCTTCAAACCGCTAAGGACAATTTTCAGCCTCTGGCTATTGAATCAGAATTTTTTAGAATGGAGGGGGAAGCGCCAGTCAGGGCCTGTAATTGGTCACTATCTTTAAACGAGCTCGATGTCACTAAGCCATTTTCAATCCGGAACAATGGCGCCATTGCTGTTGATTGTAGAAAAGGTCTAACTGCCAGCTGGCAGGGTATAGATCCCAGCAAACCACTGCATTTGCTGAGTCCATATATATTCGTTGAACAGGGTTTATTTATTTTCCATGAACTTAATGCAGATTTTAAATCTATTGAAGAAGAATATAAGCTATGGAACCGTTCGGACAACCCTGAGATTAAAACCGGAATGCGGTTGAGTTTCAACCGGAAGAAGAAGTTTGATTATATGTGCCTTGGGGAGGGTACGGAAGGAATTGTGGTATCAGCCGATATATCCATTAATGCAGACAAACCCCTGCAGGCGGATGGCGAGCCGGTTGCGCATCGTACAAAAGACAGCATTTATGTTAAATACATCTCAGCGGAGTCTGCTCAGGTCATGGTGATTGATCAGGATATGCTTTATGAGCATAGTGAAAATGGAGATGTTGAAGAGAATTTATTATCTAAGCAAAAATTTAAGGAGCTTAAAAAGGAAGATAACCGGTACCGTTTCGTATTAGAAAATGCTTATCTAATCTGTACACCTCCTGCAACTCTTGTATTAAGAGGAAACTGGAATAAGATAAATGAAATCACAGAGGGCAATCTTACGGTTCTTTATGGCCTTACTGATCTCATTCCGATGCTTGCGCATCCATATACCAGTGAAATATTACATGATCCCCGCAGTAGCCATCGCGGGTTAAACGATGTAGCTGCTTACAATAGAAGTCTGTCTGGAAGGATAACTTCAATAGCCAGCTGGAAGCAGAATGATTCAGCGATGGCCCAGGTTGCCATCGATTTCAAGCTGAGCTATAATCCACAGGAGATTATTCCTTCTGTGATTCAGTCTTCGAAAATAAGCTATGAATCTTCGATTAATCCATATGATGCAGCACCAATATCAGACAGGGGGAAGCCCATCAGAAGTTCGCAGACGTTTCGGGCACCGCGTGTTTTTTCGCTACTTGACCTCAGTACCCATGATGACCTGCTTGGCATTTCTATGTCTTTTAATCAGGTCAGGCATATTGCCGAGGGCTATGCGAAGGTTAACCAGGTTTCTGAACAGGTGGTGACTATTCAACAGATGAATCTCCGATCACCTATGGCGGTATTAAATGGTTATACTCTTCCGCATATTTCCTGGGAACCCCTCAAGAATGAAACACCGCCACGGGTTAGTGGCGATCCACAGGCGGGTTTGCTGGCCTACAGTGACCAGGGGCCGGCCACGGTTTTTACTCAGCACGATAGCCAGGTCATTAACATTGATCCTGCAAGATATATGCAGCGGTTCAAGGTAAATCTAAAATCAGAAGAATTTTCTCAGAAGGAACCTCCCGCCCGCAATCCACTGTCAAAGAATGATTTCCTGCACAGTTCAGTACTATTTGGTCTGCCAAACGGAAAAGTTTCCATTGCTTATCTGGTTCCATTTGATGAATCCATTGCGATGATGAATAATAGTCATCTGGATTTTATCCAGCCGGACTTTAGCCATAAAAAACTGCAGCTTAAGGGCGGGATGCAGTTTCGGATAGCGGCACGTAAATCCAGTTTGCCCGAAAAATACGGTCCCGAGCTCTCCGGTATTACTTTACAATTGCATAATCTGATTGATGAGAATGGGCAGGAAATTTCCCAAAGTGTTTTAGGTAGTAGTGTGCACGCTATTTTCAGAGAGAATTTTTCACTGCAGATAAAAGATACAGGAGTTCCCATTACGCATATCGATTTCAGTGGCTATGGTGCCAGCACCTATAGTAACTGGCTTAATCCGGTAGGGAAATATGCCACCGTTGCGCAGGTGAAATTTGATGTTTTACGTGGACGCGTTGCGCACGATGTAGTACAGGTGGCCACGATGGTATATCCATTTGGTATTGCCCTGGTTCGCACCATTACATTTTACAGGAGAAATAATGCGGTCATTTATCGTGAAGACAGCGGATGGGTTGCCAAGAGCGAAGGCATTTTTGACTTCTCTTTCGAAGGGAGGATTTCAGAGGATGAAAGCATCACTTTTGCCAACCCTTATTCCATTCATCCGGGGGTTGTTCAGGGGCTACATAATGTCCATAATATTAAGGAAATTGAAGGAAGCGAAATTACTTTCAGCTATCACCCGCAAAAAGGCGATTATTATAAACAAGGCAAATTTATTCATGTTCAGGGAGATGGACCATCTGATGTTGTGGAAGCAAAATTTGTGGCCATAACCTTCGATGCGGATGTGCATCTTGACCGAGACGGAAAGGGCAATACTCTCCTTGTGACAGGAAAACAGTTTAAAGGATATGTTCAGCTTTCCCCTGAAGGTGTTCCAGTCCCGAAACAAATTTTTCAGCAATTACTCCTACAAAATCAGAATTCTCTGGGTGGAAGCGTGGACTGTAGCTTAAATCTGGGTGGAGGTACCCAGCGTATGCAAGTAAACCGTGTGGATGTCTCCGCTTCATATCAAAATGGAGCCGCATCAGATGTTGTTTTTATTGCAGCAGCAAAAGGCTCAGTTCAACTGCCTGGGGATGGAAGCTGGGGAGTGGTTGAAGCCGATAATGTGACTGGTGAGGTTTCCCCGGTAAAAAATAAGCAAAGTCTCCCGTTAATCAGGGTGGGGGAGCGGAACCGGAGCGACGGTTCTTATAATCTCATTCCAACAAGCAAGCTCTCTCAGATAACTTTTCATGACGCGCTGCTGAACCCCGGAAGTTTTCCTAAAAGGTTTGCTTATCTTCAGAATACAGGAACGCAGAAGATGCTTCTCGGTAATCCACGTTACCATGCGGATCAGATCACCGAACTCATCAGCAACCCTCCCCTTTTAGCGGATAGCTTCAGGTTGTTGAAAAGCAAGGGGCCATTTCCCAATTTAGAAAATGCGATAACCCTGGAAAATGTCACAGATTCAATTACCGGATTGATTCCGGAAGGAATGGTTAAAGAAATTATCAATTTCAAGCTTCCGGATGATTTTACGTATGACATTATTGGAGAAAAAAATGCGCCATTCAGACTATACATTAAATATAAAAGTGATTACAAAAATGATTATAAAGACAAGACGGAGCCTGAAAAATCTGATAACACAGTCATTAATTATCTTACTGATTCTGCCGCCGGAGGGGATAAATGGAAAAGTGATTTAGGTAATATAAGTATTGTGGTTGATTTGGCTTCGTTTAAATCCCTGATGACCATCAGCGGAAACTTTAAAGCTAACCCATCAATCAGTGCAAGTATCGACGCAGGCAAGGGTCCGCAATTAAAGCTGGCGAAGGAACTTCAGGCCGTATATGATATATTGGTTATTCTTGACAGTCTTGATCCTTCCTCACCTGCAGATGCAGTGAAAAAGGGATTACAGGTGGCCATGAGCAATGCTGCAGACAGCTGGGATTATAAATTCAAGGCCTCCAAAGAAATTCCTTTCGTTAAATTTCCTTTTGATCCGATAAACTATAATGCTCCAACCACACCTTTAAAACTCGATGCTTATTTCAAAATAGGCTGCTATTTCAATCAGCCCATCAAGATTCCCAAAACCATCGACCAGGTAATGCCCTCAGCGGGTGCCTTCCTGGAGTTTGGTGCCGATTTGAGGGTGATGTGTGTTTCTCTGGCTGCCGCGACCATATACGCAATAGGCAGGGCAGAGGTTGGACTCATCGCAGATGAGAAAAGTCCACCAACGCTTTATTTCAAATTTGGTTTTGGTGTGGAACTCTGTGTGGGATTACCGGTCATTGGGAGTGTATCTGTTTTATATATGGTAGGAGTTGATATGGCACTGAATGTAAATGACCTGACCGTAGGCGCTTTCATATATTTCAGAGGTAGAGTGGAAATTTTCGGTGGAATTGTTACGGTGAGCATAAACATAGAAGCAGCCGGAAAAATTTATAAACAATTCGATGGCGGCCCCACAAACTGCATTGCCATGTGCACCTTCGCCTTGGACATCAGTATATTCTGGGTTATTAACATCAACTTTACCGAAACATGGGAAGAATCCCGTCAGATTGCCTGATGGAGATATAACTAATATTTAATACATTTATTATGAATCCAAATCTTTGTATTTTAACCTTTCCTCAGTATTACAAAAACGGGAGAATTACCTTTCATATCGTTATCATTCCACGTAATATTAATCCTTTGCTTCCATTGGAAGATGCTCTGCCTGCTTTTGCGGATACAAAGCTTAGCTTTTCAGCAATGATTATCAATACATTGGACGGTCTCCCGCTATCGGGAAATGCGGTTGCGTCCTCCTCGTTAATCATCGAGAACCAGATATCCTCAAGCCGCGAAGTATGGGAAGCAGTGAAACTGCAGCTTGAAGCCTCAGAGCAGGTCAAGGTTGATGATCAGGAAAGCCGCTCAGCTGATCAAAGGGCTGAACACGCGTTGAGTAAATATAAAAATGTAAGTATTAGAAAATACCTGCCGGAAACTTACCGCGCTTCATTTAATTTTGTTAAACCTAAGACCAAATTCGCACTTACGGGTGATGAATACAGTTGCGCAATCAAAAACAAAAACAGCGAGATTAGGGATCTGCCAACTGACAGGCGCGTACTTTCATGGGGAAAGGTTGTTGCTTTCTGTTTAAGAAATCCGGTTTTAGCTGAAAAGGCTGGATTAATATATAAGGCATCAATTGCGGTCAAAGATCCTGATCTTTATGAAAATGGTGGCTGGATCTACACCAACTTTGCTGCGGATTGCCCATTTGCAGGCAGAGATAATATGAAATATGCAGCGAGGATACCTGCCTTGAAAGGCGTGCCTGACCGTCAGCTTTTTTCCGCCGTTCAGTTTCCGGTTTCAGAAATTGCCAATAACGATGCTGGCTATGATGAATTGCTCAGAGAAGCAATAATTTATGATGACGGCTATGCCAAAATCGTTCATGCCAATCAGCCTGTCAATCAGGATTTGCTCTCTGAAAAGGATAAATCAAATCCACCATTGAAAGATATAGGCATTCGACTGGGATGGGATGATGAACAAATTGCAATCTGGTATAACCGGCAGATGCTTAAAAAGGAAGAATTAAGCGGAAGGGAGATCAATTCGCCACTGGGGATTTTTGGTTACCGGGTGGACGTCAGAGAAAGTGACGAAAGTGAATGGTGTTCTCAAAATAGTTTGATTCTTCGACAGACTACAGCCCTCTCCGGGGGGCGGCTTCCCATTTCGATGGAAGGAGATTTGGTTGAGCCTGGCATGGAAATTCATCCCACCTCCCATGGCGATTCAGAAAATGATGGATTTTGGTTACCCATGTATTTTAGTTCCTGGATGGGAAAGCCCGTTACTATGGCTGATCAGGATGTGGAAGAAATCAGTCAACTTACTTTTGATCAGGTGAAGCAGCCCCTTAATAATGATCCTTCTAATACTATAAATCTGATTCCAAAAAAGACGTTTCATCCCTATATGGCAGACCCTAAGCATGTGGTGGATCTGAGGTACGGCCGGGACTATCAGTTCAGGGTAAGACTGATGGATATTTCTGGAGGGGGGCCCACTGTGAGTGATAAAATGTTAAACGGGGGTGAAAAACCAACTGCCCGATTACACTTTAAAAGGCATGTGGGGGCTGGACCGATAAAGGTTGTCAATGCTGAGGAACAATTTAATCTATCTGAGGCAGGTCGCGTAAAAGAAACGAATCTTATCCAGAACTTTACTGAAATTACCAGTCCCGTTTTAAAATTCAAAAGGCCACTATTAGCTTATCCCGCAGTAGTCTTTACCGGCAAATACGCAGACCCTATCCAAAGACTAAAGTCCATTTTGGCTGATCTGCCGCTAAGCGGAGATCCCGATTCAATCGTAATCGGACTCGCAGATCCTGATGTTAAATCTTTCACTGTCCGGGTCGAGGCTCAAAGTCTTATTATGGATAATGCCCTATCTCAGAGCGGAAAAGAGTCATATGTTGAACTATATACCCGCGGGTATGCATTCGATGCAAATGATCTTGACCGCGAGTTCGAGCTCAAGATTATCTATCTTGACATTAAACATATTGATCTGGGAAATCCTTCATTGATTCCAGGCGAAGAGGATGAAATTGTTTTGCCCACTGCCCGTCATTTGCGCCTGATTATTACACCGATTGTAGATGGGACCCAAAGCGGCTACGCGGATGCCGCTATTGAAAAAGGGAAGACGGTAACCTTAACATGCTATCAGCCTTCCATGGACGAATCAGCATTGCTGCTACCTATTGATGGTGGATTAAAGGCGGTGTATTTGCAGCCCGAAGATCCGATTGATGTTTCAAAGGTAAAACTGGTTTCTGATGATATTTCTATAAACTTTATCAATAGCTCTACACCAATAGAATTGAGCAGGTTAGCGGAGCGTTTTAACCTTTCAGCGCACCAATTAACGCTGTCCGGCGAGCCGGGAAAAAGAATGCAGTTTGGCTGTTCTAAATTGATGCGTCATTCCCTGGCGCCAGATTCTTCATCATTATCGTTCTCATCTCTTTCAGAACTGTTTAATCACTGGATTATCGGAATTAATTATACCCTTGACAGAGATTGGGCATGGAATGCCCTGGAAACAGAAAGTATATCTGTTTTTAGAAAGTGGAAGAAAGAAGCAGATCATTCTTTTTGCGAAGAAATTCTTGCAGGAACTATCAATGTTTCTCAGACAGTAGCCATAAGTGCGCTGTCAGATCCCCAGAGATCTTATTCCCGACTGCTGTTTTTGGATGCCTTTGATCCAAAAGAAGCAGGCAGCGCTTCTCCATCTGAGGTAATACTCAGTTACCGCCTAGTCGTGAATTTTAATAAGAATCTCCTACCGGTAACCTTTGATGCAGCGTTCGGCGATCAGCAGATCCACCTTCCGGTAACGATTATACCTGCCCAGATTCCAAAATTGATTTCTGCAGGAATAGCCCTCTCTGAATATGTCGTAGATGCTGAGAAATATGCTTCCACTGAACCAAGGCAGCGGTATTTATGGCTAGAAATGGATTCACCGCCAAATGATAAACAGGATACTTACTTTGCCCGGGTGCTCTCACATGCCCCTGACCCTTACCTTTGTCGAATAAATAGCGAACTCATCAATTACTCGCCCAACGATCCGCCAATAAATATTAATGAGGAAAAAGTAAGGGTTATCATCCCTAAAATGGATAATGATTTTGCCGGAGTAGGCGCAATGCAGGAAATGATCCCGGCTCATGATGAAAAGAATGAATCTCATTTTTACATGCTTCCATTGCCTCCAGGGTTACATGCCGAGAGTGATGAACTTTTTGGATTCTTTAGCTATGAAATAAGGCTAGGCCACAGAAAAGAAACCTGGAGTACTGCACAGGGGAGGTATGGACGGCCTCTTAGGGTAAATGGTGTGCAACATCCTGCTCCAAATTTATCTTGTAACGCCTTTAGAAGAAAAATAGTTCCCCTTACGAGACGGGGTCACAAAGTATATAATTCAGAAGGCAAGCCAGAAAAATACAATATCCCAGGCGTATATACCGAAGAAATCGCGACCAAAGTGAGCAGTGAGATCATAATTACTGCTCCATTTGCAACTGCGGTATTAGATGGTAAAAATCTTACTGCAGATCCCCCTCAGACGAGTTTGTGGTACATGCTTTATACACAGGTCAAACAAGCTGATGGTAATTCTTTTAGAAACCTGCTGCTCTCTTCTGGGCATATGTCTTTTAAGAGAAGACCCAAACCGGTTTCGGATATTGGAAATCAACAAAAAGAGGAGGGCGAGAAACGAGGAGTGGCTGTTCTCCAACTAACTGATATCCAAAAAAGATTAAAAGAGATGGGACTTCCCCCTGAAAGTAGCCTAAGTGTGTTGTGTGTGGAAATGTTTCCCTTACAGAATAACTGGCAGATGGAAAATGGACGAAGGTCGAGCTATACCCATAGTGGCCAAATGGAGCACAGCAATGCGAAGGAACCGGTTAACCCGCTAACAACAGGTCTTGGCAATTATAGGATTTACCGAACCTCTGCGTTAGTTCCCATTTCGGATGTATGTTGTGATGATTGCTAATTATAAATTGCTCTTGAATAATCTAGAGTGATATTGGCTAGCTGTATATTTAAATCCTCTAAACCGCATGAAGGAATTAATACGCGGATGATATAACGCTATAAAAATTTCAATGTTGATAGTCGTTTCACATGAAATTTGGCTAATAAATCTTGGGATGGTTTTTATTTAGAACAATAAAATAATGGTGCGACAACAAGTGAGGTCATAGTTTTGGCTTTAGAAATGAGTAACATTTTATTGATTTTAACGATATATCTTGGACGCTCCACTAATTTTTTTGCAATTTACTTTCAGTATGAACCGTAAACCAAATATAAATGCTAAACCGTAGAAAATTCCTCAACTATGCTGCAACCGCAGTGGGAACCACTGCCATGCTTTCTGCTTTAGACAATCCTGCCTATGCCCTTTTTAACAAGACTATTGGTGCAAACGACCAAATCAATGTTGGAGTTATAGGAATTAAAGGCATGGGATGGTCTGACCTCAAATCGGCCCTCAAAGTACCAGGCGTAAATCTTATCGCCCTGTGTGACAGTGATGCAAATGTCCTTGATGAAAGGATTGCCGAATTAAAGTCGATGAATCTTGACACCACAAAAGTAAAAAGATATAAAGATTATCGTGCGCTGCTTGATAATAAAGATGTTGATGCCGTGATTATCGGAACACCTGATCACTGGCATGCCCTGATGATGATTCATGCAGTACAGGCAGGTAAAGATGTATATGTTGAAAAGCCAGTCGGCAACTCTATTGTTGAATGCAGTACCATGGTCAAAGCACAGGAACAATACAATAAGGTTGTACAGGCAGGTCAATGGCAGCGCAGTCAGCAACATTTTAAAGATGATGTTGATTTTGTAAAGAGCGGCCAGCTGGGAAATATCAGAACGGTGAAAGTATGGTGTTACCAGGGCTGGATGAAACCTGCTCCGGTAGTACCGGATACCTTACCGCCTGCAGGCGTTGATTATGCCATGTGGCTTGGGCCGGCGAATAAAAGAGCATTCAATGCCAGCAGGTATCACTTCAATTTTCGCTGGTTTTGGGATTATGCCGGTGGGTTAATGACCGACTGGGGAGTGCATTTATTGGATTATGGCTTGCTGGGTATGAATTCTCCTGTACCAAAAACCATATCTGCATTAGGTGGCCGCTTTGCTTATCCTGATCTGTATGAAGAAACGCCTGATACGCTGACCACCTTATATGAGTTTGACAAGTTCAACGTGGTATGGGACTCTGCTATGGGCATTGATAATGGCTCTTATAACCGCAATCATGGTATTGCCTATATCGGTAACAACGGCACATTGATCCTCAACAGGCAAGGCTGGGAAGTTATTGAGGAAAAGGTAAGTGGCAATAAAGTGAGCAAGCCCTTTGTTAAATCATCAGATAATGGACTAGACAATCATATGGTCAATTTCTTTAGTGTGCTCAGATCCAGAAAAAAAGAAGAACTGAACTGCTCTATACAGGATGCTGCGCATGTAGCTACCGTCGCTCAAATGGGAAATCTTGCCTTCAGAAGCGGACAAAAATTATCATGGGACAATATCAAACACCAGTTTACAGATAAACTGGTCAACGATAAATACCTGCTGGCCCAATATCACAACGGTTACAGCTTACCCAAAGTTTGATCCGAAAAACCTATTAAAATTGTTTCCTTAAGTAAAGGGAATGATATGTTTTGATTGCAACTGGCGGAACAATCAACAATACGTGGTGATTTTTGATATTAGTATTTTCTCTTCTTTTAATCGGTCAACAGCCTGTTGGACAATTGATCTTTTTTGACATTTTTATATTATTTAATTGTGAGCAAGGAAATATCTTGTATATGTCGTTTCTTTTTACAAATCTGGCTAACTCAATAGTGTTTTCATCTTTATAAAAACCCAATCGATAATCCCCAATTCGCCAAGGAATAAGCTGTAGAAAAACCTTTCGTTTTTTGAGACTAATAACATCTAATGAAAGTCCTTAGTCTTATTAAAAAATCTACATTTTATTGATAACAGCAATTATAGCCAGTTGCAAATTTGAGAGCTGGTATTACTTCTTGCTAAATGAGAATATTAATCGTAAGTAAAAATTATAGACTACATTTTTATTTATTATTGCAACATAATCCTTAAACATGGTAAGTGAGTACATGTATTATCCATATTCTTCTATGATAATTTAAGTGCTTTTTTCAATTCGTTGAGCATGTCCTTGTGTTTGCTGGGATTCTTCTCCATTAGTTCCTGAAGATGCTTCATCTTCCATTTGATTGACGGAAAATGTGAGTATGCGTATTTTTCCCAGTTAGGGGTCATATTCTTAAACGCAAGGAGAAACTCCCTGTCTATTTTATCAAGTCCATTGGTAACTGTCTCAACAAGTTGTACTTTTATCTGCTCGTATTCTTCATAGCTGAGGGCTTCTGATGTCATGCCGTTAAACTGTTTTTCCAATGCAGATTTCTGGTCAATAAAATTTGGATTGAGCATTTCAAAAAGTGGGCGTTTTGCACCCAACAGACAGAAAAGAAATCCTTTTTTAATTTCATCATTAAACCCTTCGTTTGCAAGCAAGTATTTTACATCGAAAATGTCCCTTGGGTGCTGGCGGTCTAGGGCTGCACAAATCTTTCCTCCATAGAGTTGCCCTAGCGGCACTACTGTAATCTCACAAAATGTATTATATTCTTCCTGCGCTCTTTCGCACAACACTCTAACTTCTGGCTCCTCATATGCCCCCCTTCCCATCCTGCTCACCTCGAGTTTGATAGATGCCTGCTTTGTACTGATCAACAACTTGGAGACTTCTGCTTTTAAAACCGCGGTAGCGTTCATTGACTTTTCGATATCCGACTTAATTCTAGATAATGCATTGTTGATTTCGCCTATCGAAGTATCCCAGTCTTCAATCTGCAGATAGGTGAGATCAATATCTACCGAAAGCCTTGGCATGTTACGAACAAAAAGATTAATCGCCGTTCCACCGTGCAACGCAAAACACTTCTCCTTAGCTACCAGCGGCAGCACGTCAAGCAAAAGCTTGACCTGGCTCTTATATACTTTCTCCATTTTTCATTAGTTCTTTTGGTACTGTGATCTGGTATTTCTTAACATACGCGCCGTTAGGCACAATACTTCTTTTTCCTGAACCCAGATCCAAACAGTCCTGTTTTAAATATTTCACCCAAGCGTGACCGGCTTTTTCAGCCATGAATAGGAACAGCCGTTTCACTTTCACAGAATTACAGCCCTCAAGAAGTTTCTGAACCAGTTGTGGTCGCAGATTTGACATCCCCTCTAATATCTCATAGCACTCCATGATATTCTGGTCCCGCGAAGAAAGGTAAAGACATTCTAGTAATGCCCGTATTTCACCAGAAATCCTCACTTTGAAATTCTGGATATTGGACTCCACCATTCCAATTTCATCTTCAAGAAAATTTGAGCTATTATAATCTATCGTTACCTCCCAATCATATTCAGCGAACCATTTAGGCAACTTTTCATCGGCTCTGCTAAAAAGCACCAACCGACTTTTACCCATCTGCAGATAATGGGACCTACCCATAATTGCTAGAGCTGACTTTCCTCCAATGTGTACTGAAAGTTCCATCTGCTTTTGAAGAGTATATAAGGCGCCTTCTACCGAGACCTCATCCCCAAACCTCTTGCTTGCTCCATTGCCGATAGGCACTAGCCAACCGCTTTCTTTATACCTTTGCTGGAGGGCGTGGCTATATCCGTTACGTAACATCCAACCACTGGTAAATATTGTACCATAAGGCTGGGAGTGAAGCAATTTGTTTATTTTAGACTGATTTTTCATACTATTAGTATCAAAAATAATTATAAAATAAACCTAGTCAAAATTTAGTTTAAAAAAAAATAAAAAATAATACTATTAGTATCATAATAATTTGTTTTTTAAACCATTGTGTGAAAATTCTCTACCTAGTGTTGATACAAATAATGGCAATTAGATTAAGATCGACGAGACAAATTAAAACGATTTCAGTTTACATTGCCACCAATTTATCTAAATAGCTTCATAACTTTCGTATCACCAGTATCCTCTTCATCCTTATTCCGTTCCAGAAGCTTCGCCTGTAATGCGGACATCTCGGTACTAACTTTAGTATCGATCACCTTCGCATAGTGCTGCGTTGTTTTCAGGCTATTGTGCCCAAGCATTTGGGATACGGTCTCAATCGGCACGCCATTTGAAAGCGTAATAGTCGTCGCAAAAGTGTGACGAGCCAGATGATAAGTGAGTACTTTAGTGATGTTACAAAGATCTGCGATCTCTTTCAGTGGGCTAGGCCACCAGCGCTTTGCCACCTTGCAGTGGTAAGTCTCTGCTAACCCGCCCCCGAACCGTACGTACATGTCTCCATGTATACGGCTCTCCATTGTCAACATAACCTTACTTATCATAGTTTTTATGGATTAATGCATCGCAATCTTGACAGACTGCGAGCGTTTTACGATGGCGTTTGATCATCACTGCATTCCATCTATTGTCAGCTTTAAGCTGATTGATGTTACGTACGTGATGCATCACGAGGTCTCCCATTACACCGCATAGTTCACACTTTTTCTCTTTTAGCCTTTCCACAAGTGTGGGGGCTGGAAGATACATGGTGTTTGGTGTTTTATCGTATTGGTTATCCTCGAAAATATCTGTAAAGCGTTTACATTTGAAACCTCCATTATACCATACTCTTTGTTTCCCGTTGCCTTTTTTATCCCTGTAGGGGATGACCACATCCGTTCCATCTCTATACTTCTCAAGTATTTGTCCGACGGTTCTTTTGTGCTTACGGCCAAGGGTTTTGAGCATGCTATATTTCATGAAGTAATTGAACTTCCATCCCCGATAGCTGATGTTGTCTGCGATAGAATAGTAGTTGTAGAAACCCCGCAATTCAAGATTGTATTGCGCCATGATATCTGCATCCTGTCTATTTACCATATACTTGCGAGACGAAGGTTTAAGCGTTTTTTTCCTGTTTACCTGTGTGATAAGCACGGCATTATAGGATTGAAGTCGCTTAAGTACGGTTTCGTAAGATAAATTTAAGACAATTGCTCCTGTCCACGAACGGCGCTGTAGTCCAGATCGTGTACGCGTGTGGTCCATGGATCGGCGTGCATTGATTTCATATCCAAGGAATTTTGCGGGTTCTTGTGCGCTGGTAATCAAAGTCTTTTCTTTAGACATTTCCAATTTGAGCTTTTCACTCATGAAAGTCGTAATATCAGCCTTGATTTTCTCACATTCTCCTTTGCTGCCGATTACTCCGATTAGGAAATCATCAGCATACCTTATATACTTCAATCTTTTGAACGTATCATCCATGTCCCTTGTTGCCGGAATATCCAGCATTTCCTTACGCTTTTCGGCTATTTTCAATTTCAGTTCAGCTTTACGGCCTTCATCCGTTTCCGCTTCCAGTTTCCATCGTAATGCATTTCTCTGATTCCGGTTACGCTGATACTCAGTGGTTAGTCTACGTCTTTTTCCCTTATTGAAATTTTCTGCATATTCTTTAACATACTTGTCGAACCTGTCAAGATAGATGTTAGCCAGAATGGGACTAATGATTCCACCTTGCGGAGTTCCCGAGTAGGTTTTGTTGTATATCCAGTTTTCAATGTAGCCGGCATTCAGGAACTTACGGATTAAACGCAGGAAACGTTCATCAGAGATACGTTCTCTGAGGGTATCGATCATTACACTATGGTTGATATTATCAAAGAAGCCTTTGATATCACCCTCAATGAACCATCGTGTTCCCTTGAATGTAACCTTGATGTCCCTTAATGCTGTGTGGCAGCTTCTGTTGGAGCGGAAGCCATGGGAGGTATCTTCAAATTGCCCCTCATAGATGGCTTGCAGAATCATATATACCACTTCCTGCACGAGTTTATCCTCAAAAGATGGAATGCCCAACGGGCGTTTCTTTCCATTCTTTTTGGGGATATACACCCTTCGGGCTGGATAAGGCTGATATGATTCGTCCCTCAGACTTGCCACAAGTTTCTGAATACGGTCAATGCTCATTCTGTCGACGGTTCTGCCGTCGGCGCCCGGCGTCATATTGCCTTGATTGGCATATTTACGCTGATAGGCAATAAAGAACATTTCCTCGTTAAACAGAATTCGGTAGAGCCTTTCGTATCGGTAAGCCGAAACTTTGCTATGTTCGCATAAAGCGTTTAATACTTGCACTGGATCTCTCATACGTCTCTCACGTTTTCCTTTGTTTGTATTAAGTTGACAACTGCTTCCCTTCGCCATGTACAGGGTGTTACCCAGTTCGGACTACTACGGAAGCTCCGTTTCCATATCGGGTATTCAGTATCTTCATACATAGCCCATTAAAAAAATGAGCATCCCAACTTAGGAAATCCCCGTTTAGTTTCGTAATGACTGTTAGCGCGACAGACTGTCGGATGCGACTTTCGTTCTTTTCTCCGCTTATTGCGGTTGTGCCGTAGCAGCG
The DNA here is from genome assembly GCF_920984735.1 of Pedobacter sp. Leaf250. Lineage (GTDB taxonomy): Bacteria > Bacteroidota > Bacteroidia > Sphingobacteriales > Sphingobacteriaceae > Pedobacter. Next base: position 21,547 of record NZ_CAKLBU010000017.1, read on the forward strand.
TTCTAAGCTCTCATTGAGTACCTGACAAATGAGAGAGCTACGGTGTGACAATACCAACTGCCTTTCGTCACAGATTCAACATGCCCCACTGAACTATCGTTTAACCAGTATAGGCTTCATCCTTGTGTCTGCCTTTCTCCTCAGCGATGCACTCGCCTTTGGCAATTAAAGCGGCCATGCTGTATACCGACATGCTACACTCCCTATTGGGTTTCCCCTCCAGATAAGTCGGTCGGGAGTAGACCTGGAACCTAGTCTAGTCTCTTGCAAAAGAGACATTCATTACAAAACCTTTACGGGCGCACGGTACCCATTCATCCTCTGGTTGGTTAGCACTGGCAACGCCACTTTTCTCCGTCTGCATATCCTGTGATTTTTATACCTGTCAAGAATTACTTTTGCCTCATCCAACAAGGGGATGTGACAGGGCGTTTCCGTTTTCTGCCGTTTGATGAATATCCATAAATTACCATCATCACCTTCTGTGATCTGATCCGACCGAAGCTGCTTCACATCAATATAAAAAAAGCCGGTGTAGCAACTGAAAATAAAAATGTCACGAACGATGCTTAAGCGCTCAAGTGGAAATTCCCTGTTTTTAATCCTATCCAACTCTTCCATATTCAGAAAAGTCCTTGCCTTAGCTTTAGCAGTATTGCGATAATTTAAAAATGGATTACCGACTATCCACCCGGCGCCCAGGCAATACAGCATGATTTTTTTCAGGTGAACAATATATTTCCGGGCAGACATCGCATTATTTCCTCGATCTATTCTAAGAAATAACTCATAATCTGTGATAAATTTAAAATCCACCTTTTTGATGTTAATGTCCTGAACCTCATATTTGAGCTGAAGAAATTGTTTAACATGTCTGATGGAACTTTGATAGGTTTGAAACGTGCTATAACTGTATCCTTTACCAATCAGTTTTTCCATATTGTCATTGTGCTTCTGATAAACTCTCAGCAGGCTATGGTTAGACGTATTCTTTCCGGTAAGATGATCCCTTAAGATCACCGCTGTCACCTCATCTTCCTTTTCAACAAGAGAGGTATGAAATCTTCGAACTTTTGAGGCCAGCGTGTCCAGATAATCATTAAGTTCCCGGATCTCCTCGCGCAGGCCAGTGCCTTTTCCTTTAAGCGCTGACCAGAAGCTGGGAACAATTTCCCTGCCGACAGAATATTCCGAATGTTTTCCTTTCACGGTAATCCGTAAATAGATCGGCATCATCTCGCCCTTGATAAAATTTTTTGGTCTTTTCAGATAGAATAAAAGATGAAAATTGTAACTCATAATGATACATTTAAAATTAAACAAATGTACATTTGAGCCAGTGAGTCATCAAGATGTTTGTCAGTCGAACGAGCTGTAAATCAACACCTTACAAAATAATCCAGCACCCGAACATTTCGGAATAATTCTGGTTTTGATATTTCAATCAATTTACTGATCTACAGCGTTTTACAAAAATTAGTCAGTTTTCGACTCACTAAAATTAACCATTCAGGATGGTCGAAAATAGGTCTTAATGTGTTATAAAAACCAAAACAAAGTCTTGAAAATCAACGATTTGCACGACAATGTTCTGGTTTGAATCCAAGGAAGTGGTCCCGACGAGACTTATAAATACTGCTTTAAAAGTCATTGGACAGTGATTTTATCTATTTCGTGGTACTTTTGGTGGTTCCTTTCTGCTATTTGAGTTTTTTTTAATTAAATGAACTTAGCGCATTTGAAAAGAAATAATTTTTCTATCAAATAGGGTTGGATTTATTAAAATCCTTCCTTTTCTCATCGATGCGAGTAAGATTTGATTACAATTAATACATACTGATATGTTTGTATCTGTCTTTTGTCATTCCAATATTCTATCAATTGATAATAGGATAAGGGTAGCACATTAAATTAATCTGATTTTTTTTTAACTTAACCAATGCTTTCCCTTTTTCTGTTAAATAATATTGCTGATTTCCGCTTGTTGATTTATCGTGGATTTTTAATGCAATTAAATCTAATTCAATTGCTAGTTGTAAATATGTTTTTCTGAAATTTTCTCTATTTAACAATCCTAATTTTTTTTGCATTTCAGTTTGATTTTGAATCCCATCTAATGCATTTAGAATGCTGTTTTATCTGCATAGTAACTTGCGTGGCATCTTGCATGGTATCTTGCGTGATTCGAGTAACAGAGTCTGGTGATGGTAATGCTATTCTCTGAAAATTGAAAGCAATCTGCCTTGTAGGCCTGTAAAATTCTCGGGACCCCTGATCCCATTTGTTCCACTAAATCCAAATCCTTGAAAAAACGCATAAGTTCCTTGTTACGAGGAACAGAAAAGCCTTCAAAAAACTCATTCTGCGAAAGTCCTTTAGATAGACTGCCGTAGGATGTTATTTCCAAACGATCATCGAAAATTTCAAACTTTGGGAAAATTTCTCTTGTAAAAAATTTAACTCAGTCTTACCACTACTTATAGATTATTGACTTTTACTCTGCTTTGCTTTTTCGACTCCTTTAAAATGACTAATCCAAATTTGATTGCTGAATAGTGTACTGTGTAAAATTGGGATTTTATGAGGTGATAGCAGAGATGACAGAATTATTTTTAAACTTTTGAACACGGGTTTGGGCAGTTTATTACTCAAAGTAATACGCCGAATAACATTTAAATCGATATCAATGTCAAAGGCAGCTTGTTGTGGATTATCGCTTGTAGCAATTATTCTGTACTCCTTTTCCGTTTTAAATGGGAGCCTTTTAAAGTAAGGTAATTGTTCGGTTTTAAAATCGGATAGGTTTTTTATTCCCATATATACAGCTTTCCCATGAATAACGCCTTGAGTTTTTGAAAGTACACCGAAAATCTTTTCAGGACTAAGTTCTATGCAGCAACCACTTGTTCCATTTGCAAACGCGTTCCAATGATGAATGGACCCTGTTCCATATGTAAGACAAAGAGCATATATTCCATTTGCATTAATTCTGCTCTTATATGCTTCGACCGTTTCCCTATCATTAAAATCTTCCCAAAATCCTGGGTTGAGTAGCGTAAGTTTTTTGCGCTCGAGCATATCGATTAAAAAAGGGATCGTTGTAAACCTATTTAACTTGATTAAATTTTCAGACATCTTTTTTAATTATTAAGAAATTCTCTGTAATAAATTTTAATAGACGCGTCGCCCACTTTTAGATTACCCTCAGAATCTCTGATGTCAATTTTAACATCTTTAAGCTCTTTAAAAGACGATGCTCTATCGCCAATTTTATTATAGACAGATCCAGTAATAGCTAAGAAATTTGAGGTATGAGGAATTATCCCATTATAGAGTTCCTTTTCTATTGGCTTCTCCAACATATGAATTAGTATAACGTCTTTTCCTTCCATATCAAAGTGTAATGTATCAACTTTATATATTTTCTCTATCTCTTCCGCGTGATGAATGTAACATTTTAAAGAAGTTCCAAGTACCTGAAATTGGCGTTTTACCATTTCATCATTGGAACATTTTATAATAAAGTCCTCTAGAAAATCGTGTGCCTCATCTTCTTTGAGAAAATATAGAAACCAACCATCACCATTGTGTTTAATTTCAATTCCGCTGTAACTATTTAAAAAATATTGTCTTATACAACCGTCTATATATTCTTGGATTTTGTCAATTAGTAAAAGAATTGCAGCATTATTATTTTTGTTGTTTACATTTTTAGAATATCCTTTCAAGTCTATCAATGTAAGAGCCCCTGAATGTTGCGTTTTCGTTTTCTGATAAATAATTCCAAAACTATCTATTCTACGTTTATTACTGATATAATCAATGTAGTTTTGGTCAATTTTTTTATTTGGGGCCTTTAGGACGATATATGATTCTTCAAATTTATCTTCTTCATAATCTTCATAATGCGCTTCGTTGTTCTCTTTTTGAATGAGCTCTATCGATACCAAATCATTTAGGATTCGTTCAGAAACTGTTAGATCAGCCAAATAGAAATTAAATCCTGAAACAGTAAACGTTGATCTGACATCAAAGTTTCCAAGAAAATCATCCAACAATGAAATCATGTTAGAATTATAGATAGATGGATCTAAGGATACAAGATCAATTAATTTTGGAAAATACATTGTCTAGCTCTTCTAATGTTGTGTTATCATGAGTAAATTTAATTCTTGACTCCGCTGCAAATACATCAAATTTAATATATTCATGAAGCTCAGTTATATCAGAATAATAAAATAAAATTGCACTGCCACCCTTTGTTGTTCGTTCTATATTATTACTTGCCGCTACTTTGAAAATTGCATTATCCCTTACATCATCTTCTATATATTTATCTTTTATGTTATTTAATTTAATTGACCCATCGTTTAGTTCCTTGCGTATTGTTGCCACTCTGCCTGTATCAATATTGAAAACTGCTCCTTGATTAGCTTTGGACGTAACCTGCTGCTTAAGTTCTCTTGTGATGATATAATCATACTTCCCTAACAATTCTCCAGCTTTGAGCTTTATATCCGAAAATTTTATACTACTCCAAAAACCATCTCCAAAGATGAATTCCATATCTTTTTCGAGCTGTCTCAATTTTTCTGAGGTATTTAATGTTCTCCATACATCAACTCCCATTATTATATGTTGTTTACTTAGATCGAACTTAATATAAGTGACGTGCCTAATCGGAGTTTTTTTATAGGCAACATATTCATAATCTGCATCGAATGAATTCTTACTGATGTCCTGTTCGCGAATGATTTTTTTCCTGACAACCTTAATCTCTATCGAATCGTCATTTCTGCTTACATTGAAATATTTAGTATCACCTTCATTTGGCGGAATGTAAATCTCTAAGCCCTCTTTCTCTAATTTATTAATCCTGTTTCGGATAATATTTAAAGTAGAATTGGCAAATGGAGCTCGCAATTCAGCAAACCAAAAGTCCTTTCTTCCTGCTTTCTCTATTTGTCGATAAAAGGATATGAACGCCTCTTTGAAGTGAGCATCACTTTTGATGTTCTCATCAATGTCTTTAATTAAATCATTCTTGTTTTGTGATAGTTTTATTTCTGTATTTCCAGAAAATTTTAAAAATTTCTTAAGGGCTTCACTAGTTAGAGCATTAAAGATAATATCATACATGTTTGAGTGCGTTTGTGTAACTTAATATTTGGATGTTCTCAATATACTGAAATTTTATTATTTTAAAATTTTTCTTCGAAAAACTAACTAATACAGGCATTGATCCACACTGCCGTCCAAGCTTCATTCTGACTCGTCGGGAATTTACTTTTCGATCACATTAGCTAAAAATAAAGTGGAATGACTAACCTCCAAACTGACTTATAGTGTCCTAATGTTATTGTCCTTATTTAAGAAAAATTCATCATATAAAATAAAAACTTAACAAAGCCGACCATAAGATGTCAGGCCATAAGATGAAAAGCGAAATATTGGGCCGGTTCCCCTCAGAATATGTGATCACCAATAGCATTATTCAGCACTAGCGCGCACAAAAGACCGATAAGTTCGACTGAAGTTCTCTCGAGGTATTCCAACCCCTGCTTGCCAATATAGCCTGTAAGATTAGTAATCGGAAAAGCCATGTCCTAGTCGGAAACTTTCCTTGACTGATTTAAGTTTAGTTTGGATAGTGAATTTTGTTTTAAATTGACTAATTCACCTGATCAGTATTTATTGTATTATTATTGCCGTCAGGATTGCAGTTTAAAATATCATTTCCCATATTTAGTGTTTTCTAACTATAACTTTAAACGCTGAATTATCACACTCTCCTCTATTCAAAAAATCATTATTTTTCTTAGTGAATTGATTTGCTTCGGGATTTGTTCTATTAAGGTGTTTCAGCTTAGGTCTTTTTTTTATTACCAAGGCTTAATTGAAGTTGTAATTGCGGTCAAAGTATACCCTTAGTAATTTTATAGTGGTTAGTATCAGTTTTTTAAATTTATGAATGTCATATCGGAATCCCTATGCCCTATATGGACTAAGGGGATTCCGGTTCTGGTATTTTCTAGTTAAGGATGAAAATCGACTGCGTACTGGTCTGGTCCTGTTTGAATAATATCAATTGTTGCTCTTCCGTATAGCTGAAGATCGGCCAGGGTAATCCGATGGGTGGGACTTACGCCAAGCCTGCTTCTTAAATAGCTGCCTAAAACGTTTTTTTCCGGAGTAGAGGAAATTTGTTTCGGATAGATAACTCCTGTGTTTGAGTCTTCTTGGTTTCCTTCAAAAAGAACCTGCATGACCCTTCCGTCATCCCAGGTCAGGGTTTTGATTGTCTGATTCGGGGTTTTTGCGGGGAAAAGTCCGGGGTTTGCTCTTATTGTTGCAATATGAATGGGAATATAAGCATCCAGGGGGCGGGTGTGGTTTTCGGGGTTTGAGCCCCAGTTCAGGCCACCTGTATTATGTACGGTGCCCTGAACGGTGAGAAGTGTTATTCTAGCCATAATTTAAATTTATAATATAAAACTAATCATTTGATTGCAGAATCTGAATCTGATTTTTGGAAATTCTGGTTGTTATTCCGGGCCAAAACTATATATTGCAGTAGTTAATTTTACTAAATTTATCTTAATGATCTCAAAAATACCAATTGAAATTTTAGCCCATAAACTGATCCAGAAAAGAAACTGGTATCTCTGTAAGGGAAATCTCATGGATTATCTTTCCAACCTAAAAGACGGTTTTTATGAGTTTGCTATACAACGTAAAATTGTTAAAAACCAATATCTGGATTCTTTATATCAGACAATAAAATCCGGTGATCCTATACCCGTACTCACCTTGACTTATCAACAGCGTTCTCTAAATGAGCAATCTGAGAAAAATTTTCTGGATATGAAGGATGTAGAAATACTTGATGGCTTGCAACGTACTTTTAGGCTATGGGCATATAAAATACTTGCCGAAAGTTATAATGGGGAGGATTCGAGGCAGATCATTCCGTTTGCAAAGGCACTTAAATCATCAAACCCTCTTTTGTTTGAATCAGGAGTAATAAGTTCTTCGGTGATCAAAAATATGATCACTACCGGTGAAATTTTAAAAGTTAGGGAAACATTCAGTGCCTTTGACATTTACTTTATTGTCTGGGCCGGTTTGGATGAAAAAGAAGTGGTAAAAAAAATGCTCGTGCTCAATGCTGGTCAAAAAGCTGTTTCGCCTACACATCAGTTTGAACTGTTGTTTCTTCATTTCTTTGAAAGTATCAAAAAAAGCAACACATCTATTGAGCTTTTTCGTGAGAAAGATGTTATGGCGCTAGAGGTAAAAAATGGACGAAGAAAAACTGGTCAGTTTATGTTTTCTTCTTTTATTGTAGGACTCCAGTCTTTTGTTGAACAAAAGCCTCTAAGGGTGACTACTGAATCTCCTATAGGTATCGAGAATGAAGATGAGGGATTTGAGTTGCTGTATGACTTGATTTTTAATCTTGATTATCTAAAAAAGTTTGTTGAGCTTTTGGTAGGCCTGGATAAGGTGATTTATAACAAAGAACGGGAAGCCGGTCTGGAGTGGTTTGTTAAAGAGACAACACTTTCAGGGGTGCTTGCTGCTGTCGGAAAAACTATTGATTTCAAATCTGTGAATAATGCACTGGAATTGTTCGAGCAGTCAGAGAGTGCATTTAATAAATTGGAAAATTCTGTTAAATCCTATGGATTTAACATTGATTCTTACAGAATTGAATTCGCAAATATATCAAGCCGTGCGATCAATTTTGGGACCTTTACCAGAAAAACCATCATGCAGTATACGCTTGATCTTTTATCTGACGGAAAGCCAACATGGAAAGAACTTTTTATGAAAACGCAAGGAGGGGTGTAATATGACAGGTAAAGAAATGATTTCTGAGGTATTAGTATCACTTCAGCAGTATCTTGCGATTGTTGATGATGATTTTGATAACATGCTGCTTGTCGATGAGGACCTCGAAACAGCAATCCCCCAATTAAGAACAAATCCAATTCTTCCGGTTTTTGATGAATTTTTATCAAACCTTCTCGCTTTGGTTATTGAGAACCGGGATAGCTTCCTTTTTGATAATTTTGCGGTCACAGGGACGATACATATCATAGATTTTAATAATCCCGAGCTATCGAAGAAAAATCGCGGATTCGCATATTCTGATAATCAGTTTGCTTTTTTTTCCGCAAAATCGCTTTTTGATTCAGGAAGACTCGTTAGTTTTTCTCTGATGGAAAATGGTTTGCTCTGGAAACAAATGGAGATGTTTTTCGTCCATGATTTTAGTCCAAGACAAGGCAATATTGTAAATTTTTTCGATTGTTTAACTCATCAGGATTCCAGTAAAGGTTTTCTCATCAAACATATACCTGATGCTTTTAACGCAGAACGTCACTATGCTTATGTTTACCTAAGCTTTCTGAACAGCGCACATTCAGTCAAATTGCCAAGTGTGCTCAACTATAGTTCGACTTTATTGAATACAGGATTAACCTTTGCATCAAATGTTGAGTTTGAACAGTACTTTGATATCTATGACGTCTTAAACGAACTTAATCAGGCACCAGATTTGCTTACGAGGTTTCTGAAGCTTTACCATGTTCTGGAATATTATATGTACAGGCTTTATCTTGTGGATCTGGTAGGCCGAGTAGGTGCCAATAAATTTTTTGTACGTGAATTTATTACAAGTGCGGAACGAATGAAGCGTGGTGAAAGGGAAACATTTATTGCTAATTTTTTCAAAATTTTTTCAACAGATAGCGCCATAATCCATGGTGCCGTAAATCCATATTGTTCGCCTGTAGTTATATCGTTTCTTTCAGACCATAATTTTTCAAACAGCTTCGTAGGTTCTAATGTTAAAAAGGTTGGCGAATTAATTTATGGCTTGCGCTGTGCTATTGTACATAACAAAGAAAGTGAATACCACCTTACGGTTTCCTTTTATGATGATTTTGTCGACATCATTCCGGTCATTAAGGCCCTGACTGGCATAATGGAAAATTTAATAATTGAAAAAATTAAAACGAATCACAGCCATATTAAGTATCCCCGCCGTGATATGACTTTATACTAATGGATTAGTTGTTGTCCAATTTTGGTAATTTGGATAGCATTTTTGAGTAGCTCTATATTGATCTATCAATATGTTTATCATTTAAATAGTTTACTATGCCGCAACTGCCTCCGCAGATTTTATTTGATCAGATTTCAGCAGCAATTTCAAAGTATCAGGAGATCGACCGTCTGACCGGCGCGCAGTTTAATGTCTTCAGGATATTGAAAATGGATTCTTCGGAAGTAAGGATGCATTCAGCACTCATCGGTGACTTACTTAATCCTGGTGGATCGCACGGTCAGGGAACAGTATTTTTAGATCTTTTTATAAACAGCTGCTCAAAACAGGCGGGTGAGATTGATACTTCCTCTTGCAGGGCACATATCGAATATAATCTCGGACCCATTGATGGGGAATCGCTTAAAGGTGGGAGAGTGGATATTGTTATCCGCGATGCCAATGACCGGCATATTGTAATTGAAAATAAAATTTTTGCCGGAGATCAGAAAAACCAGCTGCTGAGGTATTATGGTATGGCTGAGTATGTTGAACTTTTTTATCTTACCCTTGAAGATAAACTTCCTGAGCCTTACAGCTATGGCTCGCTGAAAAAAGATGAACACTTTCACTGTATTAGTTACAGAAAACATATCATTCCATGGCTTGAGTTATGTCGGAAAGAAGCTGCTGTCCTGCCCATTCTTCGTGAAAGCCTGACTCAGTACATTAATTTAATCAAACATTTAACCAATCAGACCACTAATAAGCAAATGGAACAGGAAATTATTGATATTTTAAAAGCTAATTTACAGGCTTCTTTTACGATAAGAAATAATCTTGATGCAACGCTTGTTCGTCTGAGTAAGGAATTCTGTAATAAGCTCGATCTGCATTTTGCTGATACAGAATACATTTTTTCATATAATCTGGATCTCTTTACCAATTACACCGGTATCTGGCTCGCTAAAAAAGAATGGAAGCATGTCAAAATCGGTTTTCAGTTTCAGGCACTTAGAAGGAACCTGATTTATGGCTTTACATGTCACTACCTGGAGCAAAATATTCCTATTAATATTTCACCCGAGCTGAGAGACGCATTTGCTATTATGCCAGGAAATACATCAAAGCAGGATGTTTGGTGGCCTTATAAACGTTCTTTCAGCGAAGGACTGGATAACTGGAATAACTTTGAAGCTTGGCGGGCAATTATGAATGGAGAGATGTTTGCACAGGTAATTCAGAAAGTAGCTGAGCTTGAGCGGTTGGTATCGTCTGCTCGGATGTCGAAATTAATGGTGCAAGAAGAGAATTAAATAGGTCCTAAATAGAATATTAATCAGATTTCTGTATGTCACAGCTATCATTAAAACAGCTTCAGTCATTCGCCGCTGAATTCAGTCAAAAGTTTCTTTCGGAAGAAAATAATGCAATAATATTTTTTGGTTCAAGTATTATTGAGTATCCTAAACTGGCTTTGCCTGGAATCTGTTCTCCATTATGATAGTAATTCTCGTTAACATATCGAACTTAGTGAAGCTTGGTTTTTCAAACCTCTTTTTTGCTAAAATTTATCAACGATTCTACGATACTCAGAGAATTTGTCTAATTTTGTCCAAACAGTAAATTCTAAATGAAATTATTTGGTGACCTTCTTAAAGAACTGAGAGTCAGCAGGGATCTACCCCTAAGAAAAGTTGCGGCATTTCTGGATATCGATACTTCAGTTTTGAGCAAAATTGAAAGGGGTGAGCGTACTGCAGGGCGGGATGTTGTCTTGAAAGTTGCTCAATTTTATGAAATCGATTCTTCTGTGTTGCTTACTGACTATCTCGGTGAGCAGGTTGCCAGAGTAATCTTTCAGGAGAATAACTGCGGTGAAATATTGGACAAAGCAAAAGAGACGGTTGCTCATTTAAAGGACCGTCACTCTGAGCAGGGCTTTTTTAATTTTAATAATGAGTAAAAAACTTACGGCAATTGACCTTTTTTCAGGTTGTGGCGGCTTTTCTTATGGTTTTCAGGATGCAGGTTTTCATGTATTACTGGGGGTAGATAATTCTTCTGTGGCGCTTAAAACTTTTGCTGCGAATCATGATAATGCAGATACGCTTGTTTTGGATTTACATCTGGACAGCGCTATTGATGAAATTGTTGATAATGTGAAAGGGGAAAAAGTGGATGTTATTATTGCAGGTCCGCCTTGTCAGGGTTTTTCACTGACAGGTACACGTGATGAAAATGATAGCCGCAATACTTTGTTTAATTCAGTTTTCCGCCTGGCGGCTAAACTGGATCCCAAGGCGATTATTATTGAAAACGTACCTGGATTTCTGACCATGTATGGTGGAAAGGCTAGAAAAGAGGTTATCCGATTATGTGAGGAGATGGGTTATACCTGTAACCCCAAGTTGCTGTTTGCCCCTGATTTCGGTGTTCCTCAGATCCGGAAACGTGTATTTTTTGTTGCTCTGAAAAAGGAGCTTGGCACCTTTGAATTTCCAGATGCAATGTTTAAGCCTGAAAATTATGTTTCCTGTGAGCAGGCGATCGGGGATTTGCCTGATTTGGAGGACTCTCTTGGAAGTGAATCGATGGGCTATGATAAGAAGCCTTTAAGTGATTATCAGAAAAAAATGAGGGGAAAGAATTCTTCTATCGCCAACCATATCGGTACAACCCATACGCCTCATGTTATAAGCGTGATTTCTTTAGTTCCTGAAGGTGGTAATCATAAAGATTTACCTCCGGGAGTTGGTGACTCCAGAAAATTCAATGAGGCATGGACCAGATACCACAGTAAAAAGCCTTCCAAAACGATTGATACCGGCCACCGCAATCACTTCCATTATAAATGGAACAGGGTCCCGACAGTAAGGGAGAATGCACGTCTTCAGTCTTTTCCGGATAATTTTATTTTTCTTGGTAATAAGACCGATCAGAACCGTCAGGTGGGTAATGCGGTTCCGCCGATACTGGGTAAGGTGCTTGCTGAACAGTTAAAAAAATATATCGCTGATGAAGATTAATGTAATCGATTTGTTTGCCGGCTGTGGTGGTCTTACCGATGGATTTATCCAGTCGGGCAGGTATAATACAATTGCTGGTGTGGAATGGGAATTTCCTATGGTAAAAACTTTGAGAGAGCGTCTGAAATCCAGATGGGGCTATGAAAATGCCGAGCAGAAGGTAGTTCACTTTGATATTCAGCGTACTGAGGAATTGCTTAATGGTTTTGATGATCCGAAGTTTGGCAGCAGTGATGGGCTTGTGAGTCTTTGCGGGGAGGATAGAGTGGATATGATAGTTGGAGGTCCGCCTTGTCAGGCCTATTCAATGGCGGGAAGGGTGAAGGATAGTAATGGAATGAAGAATGATTACCGTAATTTTCTTTTTGAAAGTTATGTTAAAATTGTAGAACATTTCCGGCCGCATGCTTTTGTATTCGAAAACGTGGAGGGGATTCTTTCGGCTAAACCTGGTGATATTGCAATTACGGACAGAATCCGTACAGCATTCAATGATGCCGGTTATGATATCACAGCGGACTTGCGTAAAGATGCGCTGTTTGATACTTCTTTGTTTGGCGTTCCCCAAAAAAGGAGGCGCGTGATTATTTACGGGGTTAAAAAAAGTGAAACTAGCAGCGATGAAGTGAGTGCTTTTTACAAAATTATGAGGAGCAAAGAAACGGCTCAGCCTGCTCTTGCGGGCTCAGCCTTTAAAAATCTTCCTGCTATTTTTCCTTTAGAAAATCTTCCCGGAAAGGCTTCTCACAAGGTAGAGAATGGCAAAGAAGACTTTGTCAGCAATCATTCGCCAAGGGTTCACAATTCCAGGGACATAGCTATTTTCCGACTTCTTGCAAAGGATATTGAGAATGGCGCTTTTGAGTTTACTTCATCCCAGGCGCTTATCAGGCTTTATCAGGAATCTACCGGAAAGGCTTCGAAATTCCATAAATATCATGTCATTCGCCGGGACAGGCCTAGTAATACCATTCCGGCGCATTTATATAAGGATGGTCTGCGTCACATTCATCCCGACCCTGCACAGGCGAGGTCTATCACAGTTCGTGAAGCGGCCAGAATTCAGACTTTTGATGACGATTTTGAGTTTTTAGGCTCACAGGGTGATAATTATAAAATGATTGGTAATGCGGTTCCTCCGCTTTTTGCGCGCGTTATCTCTGAAATTACAGCGTCTTTGTTTGATAAGTATGCTGAGGCAGCTGTTTTACCTGCTGAGGTTCTTTAACTGCCGGTCTGTAAGCTGAGGTATGTCCTGTCCTGGGCGATGATGTCCCAGAGTTCTTTTTCGCTGAAAGGTCTCGAATTTATGTATCTGGAGAATATGAAATCCGGACTGGCATAAAAATTTATAACTGGTCTTTTAATTGTATCGTTGCCGGTATTGATGTCAAACAGGTCGTTGTCCAGTCTTGCGTGCCCCCCTGTGTTGATTTCATTTACCTCCGCTGATGGAAATACCATTGCATTTAGAATCGTTTCGGGTGTGTAAGGGGTAGATGCCCTGGTCACGGTCGCCTGGTAAAAATATTGTTTAATGAGGTCTGAAAGCTGGGGAAAGGTTTTTTTGTTGCTGAAATTCAGCAGGTAGTATTTTGCATCCAGCAACAGAAGCATTTTTTCTTCGCCCATACCTATTTCCCTCAGGATGTCTGGTTTCTGGGTATCATTTATATTTACTTTCAAATAGGTTGAACTGTTGTGGTCATACCATTCAGGCAGCGGAAAAAGTCTGGCTCTGAGCAGCGGGTTATGTCCGAAACAATACTGCAGGGCGCTTTCCCACACCTGTTCAAAATCTCGTCGTCCGTAAAGGGTAAAGGCATCTTGTGCGTCTGAATTTTTGAGTTCTATAATTTCAGCTAATGCTTTTAAGAGCATGATTTCCCGTTCTCTGTAGGTGATGCTTAGTTGTTTTTCTAAAAGATAGAGGAGGTAATCTGGCTCTCCAAGTTCTGATATGAATTCAGCGGCGTCAGATATATCGCTTATTTCTGTATCCATCAGAAATCCATAACGGCGGCTTGTGTAGTTTACGGCATATTTGTGAATTCTGGTGATGATGCTGCTAGTGACCGATTCAACACTCAGGTTGTAGGTGTCGAGGTATAGCGGTACGCCGTCAGATAAAATGCTTTCTGCTTCTGCGACCGTATGCGCCCAGTCGGTGTCACCACTCCCTTCCAGTTGCAGTCGTCTTGTCTGATAGGACCAGATTCCGTTTTCCTGATAATCCTGAAGTATAAATTCTGCAAGGGTGATTTCACTGGTTTTTTCTGTTGAAGATTCATTCATGAAATCTGATAAGTCAATTTCAAGGGTTTTGCCACGCTGCTCTTCCTCTTCGCGTTTGAGCAGACGAAACAGTTTCCTTGATTCTGTTGTGATCAGCGCTGAGCGCTGGTTTTGATCCTCAACTGATGTGATTACGCTATGCGTATATTTAGGCAATACAATGATGAGTTTATCTTCATCTGATGCAAATCCCGCATAGTCAAAACTGTAAAGAAGCGTTTCGGCGTTCTGACGGATTAGTCTGCGGTCCCGGAATAAAGGGTACAGCTTTCCCAGTGCCGCTGAAATTTCTTCCAGGGGGCGGGGCTGCAGAAATTCAAAAAAAACAATCTCCTGGGCTCCCTGCATGACTTTATCCTTGCGTTACACCTGCTTCCTCTTTATCATTTGCCTCTTCGGAAATCTCAGTAACCGCCTTTGCGCTTTCAGCGCGGGGCGACTCCTGTGCTTTTTCAAGCGCTGTAAGGCGGTCATATTCTCCCAGGATAATTTCTGCTGCGCTTTCTGCGCTTCCCGCTGAAAGCAAGGCGAAGAAGTCATAGCTTTTTTCTGGGTACGCATTTTGATGAAAGTTGTCGTCTATTGCTGATATACTTGAATTTTCTTCGTTGAAAAAACCTTTTTTATGACGGAGTATGTCATCTTTGAGGTATAATAAAACTTTACTTTTAAAAGTTTCACCTAAATTTTCAGTGTCGCTGAGTTGTTCAGGGCTCAGGAAAAAGGGAGCAATGAGCCGGTCTTCGGCTACGCCGGCTTTTTTTATCAGATAGTGGTTGATTGCGCGTCTTATATTATTCCATTTATATTTTTTACCGCCAAACTCAAGCTCAGCTGCAGGAAGTTTATCTTCGTTGGCGTTCAGCGGCAAGTATTTTATTTCCCAACGGCGTTTAAACGCTGAATCTAACGGAAATACGCCCTGGTCGGCGCTGTTCATCGTCGACCATATGTATAGCGTGGATGGAATGTATAATCCATTGCTCAATAAATCTGAAAGTATGTCCTGGTAGGTTTCTTCTCTGAGTTGTTCTGCTAGATAATTCATTGCTTCATCGCTCAGGCGGACTCGGTATTCGCTTGTTCCTTTTTTTCTGTCAAGTAGCTGAAATATTTCTCCGAATACTGCTGAAGCATTTGCTCTGTTCAGTTCTTCTATAATCAAAAGGTACCTTTCGCCGCTTATCAGCCCTTTGTAGGCGTCAAGAAGAGCGTCCATGAATGGCCCCGGAACAAAGCGGTAATCAATTACAGGCTCATTTATATATTGGGGATGATTACGAGTATCTGTCGCTTTTTCATGATAAGTTATTCCTGTTGCTGAATTGCGATAGTATGAGGAGGGTTTATAGCTCCCCACAAATTTTGAATAGCTGTAATCAGGATAAAACGTGATACGTTTCTTGTTTACGGAAAACACTGAAGATTTTTCTTCGATGAAATTACTTTTTCCTGTTCCAGGCGCGCCGTAAATCAGCCAGTTATGAGGCAGCTTTTCAAAATTTTCATCTGCAGGAAGTTCATACGCTGACTCGGTAATTATTGCAGGTAAAGCATACGTTCCCCTTCCAAGCAGTCCCTCGTAAAAGCTATACCCCTCTTCTCCCGATTTCACGAATGTTACCTCGTAGGTATCATTTTCCTGTTTTTTGATTATGAAGATGTCATCTATTTTCGCTCCTGCATCATTGATAATACTTACAAATTTTTTAAGACGAACATCTGTGCTTTTCGATTGTCCTCCGTAAGCATATACAACATCATATTCCTTATTATTAAAATAAAATTTGAGATTTATACCTGTGTGGTCCGGAGTGGGAAACATTCCGCTGTCGATAGCTTCTTTTTGCACGAGAGTATTACTTCCACCACTAGTGCGTTTATCCTGGGTTTTTAATCGTCTGATGTATAGTTGTTTCATACGGTTTTTGTTGTTATTCCAAATAACAAAGCATTAATATCCCTTGTCGTTTCCGCGTTTAAGTTAACAATAATTCCCATCAGATGAAAAGAAGGGGCTTGGTTTGATCTCATTGAAAGCCTAAATTTTTACTCGTAGGGTCTTGTTTTCGTCGCAAACATTCATTCTTTTGCTTTTGTTGTTTAGAAATGGCTGATGTGCACTCCAAAGAAGTTAGAAGTTTTAATATGTCCCAGATCAAGGGCAAGAACACACGCCCGGAGATAATCGTACGTAAATTTTTGCACAGCCGGGGTTTTCGCTTCAGAATTCATTCGAAGTTCCTACCAGGAAAGCCTGATATTGTTTTACCTCGTTACCGTACTGCTATATTCATTAATGGATGTTTCTGGCATGGCCACGAAGGGTGCAGATATTTTGTAGTTCCTAAAACGAGAACAGATTTTTGGATGGATAAAATTTATAAAAATATATCCAGAGATTCAGATGCCGAGTCTGCCCTTCGGCATTCAGGATGGAAAGTTATTATTATCTGGGAATGTAAGTTAAAAAAAGCCACTTTAACTTCAACACTTGAAGGGCTAATTAATGAAATAACATCTTCTGCTATTAAGCGAATATAAAAAAATAAAATTTACAGTTTACTACGTAAAATTTCAACTTTTTCCCTCTCGCTAAGCAAAAGCCTTTCATAAAGATCTTTATTTTCCTCTACTAATTCCATTAATTTATCAATTGGATTAAAAGACGGATAGTAATTAAACAACGCTCCGTTATCATGGTTGGTGACGGTATTGCCGATTATATTAAATACCGCATCCTCACTGAAATTTTTAATTGCCTCAGAGGATAAACCCAATACTGTTGCTATTTTGTCTAATGTCTTATCTTCTATTTCTGCACTTTGTTCTAACTTGCTAATGGCCTGTTGGCTTAAACCCAACTCAAAAGCTAAAGTATCCTGCTTCATCCCTCTTAATTCACGAATTCTAGATACTTTTCGGCCTAAGTGCATGCGAGTGTTTTTTTCAGAGGTTTCCATAAACCAAATATACCTAAATTTTTTCTTTGGTAAAAAACAACCAAACCAATGTATTTAACAATACGAGATGGTTCGGTACAATGGAATTGACCAAGATCTTAGCAACGACAAATTATAATGCTATGATAAAATCAACATTAAGCCCCGAAAAACGCATAACCGCTGACCTTGATAGGTTACTCAGATCACTAATTGAAAAGTTCAAACCATCTAAAATTTATTCTTTTAGTACCATAATTAGTGCTAAGATTCAAACAGGATGCTTTGGAGATGAGGCACATATACAAGAGCCCCATCACTTTATTTTAATGATAATGGAAACATCGACTCGAAATGAACATGAAGCACAGGATTTTTGCAGGGTTCACTTTAGCGAAGGCAAGATTACTATACTTTCCCATGGAATTGAGACCATAAATGAATGCATCAGAAAAAACAATAGATTTTTCATCACGATATTAAATGAAGGAAAGATTCTCTATAATAACACAGGAATACTGGCGCAAGAAATTGAAATCCCATTTGACCCAAGCCTAAACTTTGAAAAGGCCAAAAGGCACTTTGAGCACAGAATAGAATTAGCTCAGGGTTTTTTGGACGCGGCAGCAGATAGTTATGCCAATCAACATTATGCCATTGCCGTTTTTTTGACCCACCAAGTCATCGAACAATGTACCATTGCATTGATCAGAGTTAATCTCGCTTACAGATCAGATATTCATCACTTAGGCCGTCAACTAGATCTCTGCTGTTGCTTTTCAGAAGAACCTTCCAATCTTTTTAGAACTACAAAAGACGATCTTTTATTATTTGAAATTTTACTAAGGAGCTATTCCCAGGCAAGATATAAGGATACTTTTAAAGTTGATTCAGGCGATGCTGATAAACTTGTTTCAAAAGCATATGCATTCTTCGAACTCACCAAAAAGATTTGCACCAATAAAATAGCTGAGTTTAAATTCCAAAACGAGAAGCAAACAGAAATGGAGGTAGGTTTTGAATAATTTCACTCCCGATATGCCTTTTTACAGGTATTTTAAACTCCCCTTCAAAAAAGGAACTCGATTGCTAGAAAGAAAAACTCTGGATTCACTTTCGGAATTCAGGCCACCAAAACGCGGCTACCTTTCTGTTAGAGTAAAAAATCTGGGTTTTGTTAACGAGATACTTACCGCGTCTATCAGTATCGAAAAAGAAGATGTCGAAATGGTATTCATGAAAGTAACGCAGCATCATTTACTTATCAGCTGCAGCGTCGACACAGATGAATTTTATTTAAGCAGATATGCCTACTTTTTTCTAAATAAATATTTATGGTTTTATCATGAAAAAAGCTTTGAGGATTATTACTATCCGGATTTCTTTGATGCTGATAGAGGGACATCAAAATATCTGAAGATCGTGAGCAATAGTAAGGGCCTAACCATTAAACTCAAAGAGCAGTTTAGAAATCTTTTTAAACCGGGAGTTTCACTTCCCATTATTCCGCTAAAAAATGAGGCAAGAATAAATATTTTTCTTGAACCACAATTATCGGATTCATTAGAAAATGATACACCAGTTATCGCATATTGTATTTTAGATCCCTTGAACCTACACCAGATATACAATGAAGAAAAAGAATTAACCCTACTCACTCCTTTTACGGCAACCCTAAATAATGACAAAAGAAATTTCAAATCATTATTGACATACTTAAACAGTAATACGATATCAGACGATTTCGAGCTCAATTCAGGGCAGCTTAATTTGAACGACATTTGTGAAGAAATGTGGGAGAACTCTATCTATTTTCGAATGAAAAACCACAAGGACGAAAATTATAGCAGAACCTTTTCTGAAAGAAAAAAACTTCAGTTTGATCTTTGGAAAAGTGCACTTCCGCTAATGATAAACGAACGTTTCATGTGCTATCAATGGATTTATGGTTTAAGATATATTAGAGGAAAGCCAATAAAAAAAGATATTCGCTTCTGTCAGGTTGCAGCAGATATACCTCAACTCAAATTTTTTCTTATCGACAAATGCGACTACTATTTCCTTGACCTGAAATTTATGGTGAATGGCAGGCTCTTCAATTTTGCGACAATGTTTAACATGTTCTTTTTTGCTGCTGCAGAAAAGGAGCCGATGACGTTTTACTTGTTAGGTTCGATGGCTGATGCTGAAATCGTATCTTATTTCTCGAAAATAAGTTTTCGGTTGCCTGTACTAAAGAAACATTATGATACCCACTTGAGGACCTTTGTTCAACAAATTGCACAAACCTATGGCTTAACCAAAAGATAGTCCTACACCAAATGCCTGTCCATTCTGGAATTTTAGAATGGGCAGGATTTTTTTCGTAGATGTAAAATGCAAACCTGGGTCGGGTTGAGCGGCAGGATTTGCAGGCCACAAATGCGTGGTTGGTAATTATCAATTAGCTTTTTTCTGCTTATCCTTTAAATTCTTTTTTGATTTCCGTGCCGTTTCATAATCTTTTTTTGCCTTGGCTTCCTTTAAACTTGCCTCGATTAATACCTGCTGCTGATGGATTTGGAGATCAGCGTTTTTCATTAGGTTCTCTTTGTCTTTCAGGTAATGCCCGTCAATTTCATTAGCGAGCTCTGCATAGGCCCCGCGTATCACCTTAAATTTATCTGATTCGGTTTTGAGCTCGCTATTCCTTAAGATTAAAAAGATGGAACTTCCTAAGGAAATTGCAACAATAAGAAAAATAATTATTGCACCAACAAAATAGAACTTTGATTTTATCTCATAGTGATGTTGGTGCTTTACGTTAAACGATTCGGGTAACTGCTCTATTTTTTTCTTTAACACATTCATCGAAATTGCAAATCTCTTAAGCTCATCAATAGAAGGCATGATTCCTCCATTAGGTGTAGTAATTGCAATCGCCTCATCCGCCTGCAAATTCTGATGCGCAATAATAGCCGATAACTTTTCATCCTGGAATTTCAGCTGACCGATAAGCAGATCCATGATCTCTTCTATATTTTCTAACTTTTCATTTATGTTTTCCATAAGATTGCCTTTAATTTGTAATTACCTGCCTCTTCCCTGACTTTGTTCTTCATCATAACCGGTTCCTCTTTTTTTCTTTTTTCTGGGCTCTGGTTCAGCTTGAATCGGCGAGAACGTAGGCGCAAACAGAATTTCCAATACTTCAGTCAGTTTAGAGGATTCACTAAACGTCCCCTTGCCAAGAGAACTTTCACTAAATTCCCTTTCTAGTAAGTTTATTTTGGTAGAATCCTTGTGAACAGATATATCCTGAAAAAAGGCATTGAGTTTACCATAACTTAGCGACCTGTCGATTTCAGAACCTTTAAAAATATATTCTCCGCTCTTGAATGAAATGCCCTGTATTTCGTTGCTACCCTTCTTATATTTGAAAACCATTTCAATACCGGCGTTGGCTAGTTTATTTCCAAAGCTCTCCCAGTCTTTACTACTTTTTTTTGCTGATTTGATTTGGTCAAAAAGCAGATACCGGATCTTATCGCTTCCTTTAAGCGCTTTTCTGTTAACTTTGTCTCTATCCTTTGCTATAAATAACCTATGCTTTACGGTTATTTCTTTGCAGGCCGAAACGTTTTTTTTAAACTGGAACTGGTCAGAAATTGTCTTGCCATCATTATCCACCCGATTATAAATTATATGTAAATGGGGGTGATGGTTATCATTATGCCGGACAACAAGCAACTGCGTATTTCTTATGCCCATGAGCTTCAAATACTCCATTGCCATTGCCAACATATTTTCATTACTCAATTTATCTCTATCAACTTCACTCC
This sequence comes from Pedobacter sp. Leaf250, assembly GCF_920984735.1. Lineage (GTDB taxonomy): Bacteria > Bacteroidota > Bacteroidia > Sphingobacteriales > Sphingobacteriaceae > Pedobacter. Next base: position 42,686 of record NZ_CAKLBU010000017.1, read on the forward strand.
AGCTAAGGGAAATATGGGCTACCGCTTTTGAAAGCTCAGGATTCATCTTTCTTTGCAAATCAAAATCCCTTACAATGAGGATTGGTTTATCCATCCTGATCCCATCCCCATGAAGAATCTCTGCATCCTTCTTATTTACTACATAGCGAACACAACCACCGAAGCTTTTTCCAATTACAATTTTTCCTATCATTCCCTGAAATACTTAGCAATCAATTCATGTATCTCACCTATCAACTCCCTACACTTTTTCTGGAACACCAATAGTCCTTGCTCATGAGAAAGCTTGGTAAGCTGGTTCAGGTTGTTTGCCATTCCTGCAAGTATCCTGAATACCTTCAAATCCTCAGGACTTATTCTTGGTGAAACCTTTCCCGCTTTAGCTGCCTGGCGAAACCAATCACTGATTTTAATCCCAGCCTTATTAGCCTTTCCCTCAATGATAAAATGATCCGTTTTGCTCAATCTAACCATAATGATTTTTTCTCGTTTTATCTTTTTTACCGGCCTGCCCCCCTTAGACTTTCCGACATTTAATAGTTCTTCCAAAATGTTCCTTAATTTTTCTTCACCTACTTTTTGCGACCATCGGGAGTAAAAAGGCAAGTTCTTTTTCGCCGTAGCGGAAAAGGTTTTTGTATAGCAAAAACACAAACTTGCTCCCTCAAAACGCCAAGTCAATCACCGCTTAATATTCTACTGTTTAATTAATGATTTTAAAATCTGATATGCCCTTTTCCGATCTCCATAAGCAGCATAATGAATAAGAATATCGCAGGGAGATCCACCTTTTTTATTTATGAAAAATTGTGCCGCAGGAGCTTCACTACTGAATACAAAAAATGTTCTTAAAGTTGTATGGTACTCTGCACTCAGTCCATTCCTAACCTCCTTTCCAGGCCTGGTGTACCGAATCCTTGGACCTTTATGGCTGTGGCATTTCCAACCGGCATTCAATAGGATAGTATTGATAATATCCTTATCGGCTTGACTGTTAAAATCTTGCCAGATATTTCCATTCATACCAGACCTAAGCTGACCAGTTAATAGCCTGCTAACTACAGTCTCGGGAAAAAGTCTTTTTTTAAACAGGACTGCCTCGTCATTAAAAAAAGCATTTGGATCAAAGGACAGAAAACGATATGAGGCCACGTTTCTTGGTGCAGTATCCAAGGTAATATCCAAACTATAAAAATACTGAACCATGGCGTCAAAATGTTCCTTGTGAAATTCAACAAACTCAATAGGAATCAAACCCCATAATCCATTTCCGCTTGCTGATTTACCACAATAGGCTATGTAAGGTATTGCAATAATCCTCTTAAATATGTTATCGAGCCTCTCGCCAAGACCGTCAACATCAAAGGCAAGATAACCACTATGGCTATGATGAAAGCGCTCACCTCGTCCGCCGAGTTGCTGGCTACACGGAGTAATTGCTAATAACTTTCCCTTTAAGTATTGCTGCCTAGGGGACTTATATTCACATTGTCGGATTTCGCTTAAAATATCAGCTTGCCAAGACGTTGACAAAGCATCAAATAAAGTAATTGATTTTGGAGAGGTACTGTATTTATTCTCAAAAATACTGCACCAGGCTGTTCTCAAACTTCTCATAAAAGAATTTTGGAACTGAAATAGAATGGCCATTCCACTTGCCGTTCCAGTTTACTTAATGAACTAAACTGAAATGGCTCTACCTTTAGGTAGCCATTCAGTTCAGTTCAGTATCTGGATTCAGGTTAATTATCGCTGCCTTTCCGCGAAGGCTTTCCTCTTCCGGATTGGAAAGGATCTTGTCAATTTGTAATCTGGTAATCAAATCACTGACCTTATTCATGCCTGGACTCTGATCCAGATCAAATGAATTTCTAAGTCCTTCCGCTAGCAAGGGTTTTAGTTGTGAGCGGAGAAGTCCATTACCAAATTTAACAAAGATGGATTTGAGAAGAACTTTGAGCAAATCCTTGTCTATTGCATCATAATTTTGAAGGACTTTCTTTGATTCGCTTACGTGACTGTCCCGTGAATGGATAAGATCATCAAATAAAACCCTTCTCCCGGTATTGGAAAAGGTCAGCGTCAAAGGGTCGCACTCCAATACGAAACTTGAGCCTTTAAACTCTAACCCAAGATAATTACCCTTGAGTACGGAGAGATGCTTCAAGTTACCATCGAAGACATCATTCCTTAATTCCAGTACCAATCTGCACTTCTGCTCAAGTCCTCCGGCTCCCTGCACGTTGCTCTTATTTGGGATAAGAGATTCTGTCCGCTTATTGGTGTGATGCATCAGCAATATTAAACATTGGTAGGTTGTGGCAAGCCGCTTCATAGAGCTAAGTACATGCCTTACCTCTCCATTGTCTTTGATATCATTAACCAAATCACCCAGCGTATCAATCTTGATGATGTCTATTTGCTGGCAAACTAAAATATTCTCTAATTTGCCAATCAGGTTATCTGCGTCGAAAATGAAGTAAAGGCTTTCCAAAGACCGGATAATTAAATCCTCAGGTTGGTTTTTAAGCTGTTTCCGAATTAAATAACTGATGGCGAGATCATCATCTTCGGTGCATACGATAATTGCCTTACGGGAAAGTTGTTCTGAAAAAGAAAAACCTATAAACTCATTTTTATTTAAAACCAGCGAGAGGATTAGGTCTCTTGCGAAAATTGATTTTCCAGTATCTGAACTACCCGCAAGTAAAACTAAGCCAACCTTTGGAAACAACTCACCCAGCATTTTTGGTAATTCGAGAATATTTCGCCGAAAAAGATCAGCACCAGAAAAAAAACCAACCTTTTCGATACCTTCTATTAGTTGATTTTTTTCGGCATCTGCGATAAGTTTATTGTTCCTGTGAACAGAAAGCGCATTTATTCCAACTGAATTTTTCATATAGAATGCCCTTTCTGTTTTTCAACTGCAGCCGCTAATGCTTCAATAGAATATAATACTCGCCTACCAATTCGGTGCGGGATCAGAATACCCGCTTTTTCCCAATAATAGAGTGTTGTGAGAGAAACGTTTAAAAGACGTTTAGTTTCCTCGCGTGTTTTATACCTGATTTTTTCCTCCGGTTCTTCACCGGATGACTTGGTATTTTTAAAGAGTTCACCAAAAACCTCTCTTACTTGTTCGGAAAGAACTTCCTTGAATTCTGAATCCGAATAACTTGTTAAAACTTGTGCCATACCTTTTGTAATTGAATGGCACAATGTTCATTAGGATAAACCTTAGGATAGTCTCATTTTTTTAAAATGATAATGAAAATCCACCCTTAAAAAAAAGATAAATAATTCTAGAATTTGAGTTAGAGAAATGCTCTTTAAGGGCGAATAGTATTTTTGTATCTTTATACGCCAATTAAGGCTCTCCTTACTTTTTATGAAAAAATCGGAAATTCAAGAACAACTACAAAATATTTCTAAAAGCATAGATAAAGAAAATTTCATTTATGAATTCCTTCTTTCTTTTGGCTTATCGAAAACTACAGTTACACGCTTGAAGAAAGGAGATTATAACCTCTCTAAAGTTGAAGGCGAATTATTCTACAAAAGTAAAATATTCTTTAAGGTAGAGGATTCAATGCACTTATTGAATACAATCGATGAGTTATCAAAAAATGAAAAGATTCTAAAAAACAAACCTCGTTTCATCGTCGTAACCGACTTTGATACGTTTGTAGCTACCGACACAAAACTCAAAATTAACAAAGAGTTTCTGATTACAGATTTAGCTGGTCAGGTTGATTTCTTCTTACCCCTCTCTGGAGCTGAAATCTATCGTGTAAGTCGTGACAACAAAATAGATCGGGAAGCTGCATATAAGCTTGGTGAACTTTACGATTTATTGGTACTAGATAATCCTGACTGGATTGCAAAAGGAAGCCATCAACTAAATCTGTTTTTATCCAGAATATTGTTTTGCTTTTTCGCAGAAGATACGGAGATCTTTGAAACAAAAAGTATTTTTACAGAGACTTTGGCTAATAATACGGATGAAAATGGATCAGATGTAAGTGATTTTCTCAGCTTACTTTTCAAAAAATTAAATTCCCCTCCAGAAAAACATGATTTCCCGTCCTACTTAAATGATTTTCCTTATGTGAATGGAGGCTTATTTAGGGATGAAATTGAATGTCCAAGGTTTTCGAAAAAAGCCCGTGAAATTCTCATTGCCTCTGGCGAGTTAGACTGGTCTGAAATTAATCCAGATATTTTTGGCTCAATGATCCAGGCTGTTGCCGATCCTTCAGAAAGAAACAATTTAGGAATGCATTACACCTCAGTAATCAATATCCTTAAACTAATTAAGCCCCTATTCTTGGATGAGCTATATGAAGAATTCGAAAATAATAAGGAAAACCCTAAAGCTTTAGATAAACTCTTAGTTCGCTTATCTAAAATTAAATTCTTTGACCCTGCTTGTGGTAGTGGTAATTTCTTGATTATAACTTATAAGGAATTAAGAAACCTGGAAATTAAGATTATTAAACAACTGCTTGATTTAAATGTAAGTGAAATATATAACACTCCCAGTGTACAATCAAAAACAGGATTTGATACGAGTCAGCCGAAAACGATTGTTCCGGCTGCACAATCCAACATGAATTTCACTGGAGCGCAGAGTAAAATCTATTTTACTGAAATTTCCCTTGAACAATTCTATGGTATAGAAATTAAAGATTTCGCTCACGAAATGGCAATCCTTTCACTTTGGCTAACAGAACACCAAATGAATCAAGTATTTGAGATTGAGTTAGTAGGCTATGGGAAATCGAAACCAATTTTACCTTTAAAGCAGGCAGGGAATATTACCGCTGGCAATGCTGCGAGAATTAATTGGGATAGTGTCTGTCCCAAAAAAGAAGATGACGAAATTTATATAATAGGAAATCCGCCATACCTTGGTGCCCGTGTTCAAGATGATGAACAAAAACTTGACATGGATTTCGTTTTTAATAAATTTACTAAGTTTCGAGATTTAGATTATATCTCTATATGGTTTTACAAAGGTTCAAAATATATTGAAGGTGTTAATGCTCAAGTTGCGTTTGTGTCAACAAATTCGATTTCACAGGGGCAACAAGTTGCTTTGCTTTGGGATAAAATCTTAAGGGATAATACCGAAATTTCTTTTGCTCATCTTTCCTTCAAGTGGACTAATAATGCAAAAGGAAATGCCGGTGTCACAGTTATTATCGTGGGGCTGCGAAACACCTCAACGAAATCAAAATATATTTTTACAGAAACGATCTCTAAGCAAGCAAAAAACATAAACCCCTACCTACTAGATGCACCAAACATAACTATAGCGGAAAGAATGAAATCCATATCTGGATTTATGAAAATGAATTTTGGAAATATGCCCAATGATGGGGGTGGCCTAATTTTAAGTGAAGAAGAAAGAAGTAACTTGTTAAGAAAAAATCCAGGCTATGAAAAATTTATCAAAAGATTGGTTGGTTCTGCGGAGTTCATTAACGGAATTAATAGATATTGTTTATGGATCGAAGATGGTGATCTTCAAGAGGCTTTAGAAAATGAGTTTGTAAAAAATAAGGTCAACACCAGTAAAAATCACCGATTGGAAAGCAAAGATGCAGGAACTCAAAAATTAGCTTCAAAGGCACATCAATTCAGGGATAGAAATATGGCAATTGATAGCGCTATAATTGTTCCATCCACATCCTCAGAAAGAAGAGAATATATCCCTTTAGGTTTTCTGCCTAATAGTAATGTCATTCTAAATTCCGCAATGGCAGTTTATGATGCCCCACCTTGGCTCTTTGGCGTATTACATTCAAAGATGCACATGATTTGGGTAGATGCCGTTGGAGGAAAATTGGAGACCCGTTACCGCTATTCAGCAAAATTGTGTTACAATACCTTTCCATTTCCTAGTATCAATCTAAAACAGAAAGAGACCATAAATCAATATGTATTCGATATTTTAGATGAGAGGGCTAAATATCCCGAAAAAACAATGGCTTGGATGTATAATCCTGAAACGATGCCGAAAAGTTTAAAGCAAGCTCATAAAGACCTCGATGATGCAATAGAACGCATTTATCGACTAGCGCCTTTTAATTCGAATGAGGAACGCTTAGAATACTTGTTTAAGCTTTATGATGAAATGTCAAAAAAAAACACGCTGTTTGCCAAGGAGAAAAAAGCTAAAAAAGCAAAAAACAATTAGTCATGACTACAGAAGAAATTTTAGATAACCTACTAAATCTGACTACTGAAAGCGAGGTAGTTGAGTTCAAAGAGGCAAATACCAGATACGACAAGGATAAATTAGGGAAGTATTTTTCTGCATTAGCAAATGAGGCAAACTTGAAAGGTATTCAAGATGCTTGGCTTGTTATGGGGGTTAAAGATGACAAAAGCATAGTGGGAACTTCTATTAGGGACCAGGAAGTCAATGAATATAAATTAGAAATGGCGCGTGAGACTTCGCCAAGATCTACTTTTATCAATGTTCATACAGTCATAAAAGATGGTAAAAGAATACTTATGTTCCAAATTCCGGCTGCCCCTTTAGGTCAACCAATTTCTTGGAAAGGTCATTATTATGGCAGAGATGGTGAAAGCCTGGGTGCTTTAAACCAGATTGAATATGAAACCATTAGAGCACAGATAACACACCAAGATTGGAGTGCAAAGATTATTGAAAGAGCTAACATAGATGATCTTTCAAAAGACGCTATCAATTTTGCAAGAACTCAGTACAAAGAGAAAAATTCCAAACTTAAAAGTGAAATAGACAGCTGGAGTGACGAAGTTTTTTTGGACAAAGCGAAAATCACTATTAAGGGGAAGATCACGAATACAGCAATTCTTCTTTTAGGAAAGCCAGAATCAGAACATTTTATAAATCCTGCTACCGCACGTATAACTTGGATTTTAAAAGATAAGGACAATTTTGAAAAAGATTACGAACACTTTTTTAATCCTTTTATACTTTCTGTGGGGGAGGTCAGTTCAAAAATTAGAAACCTTAAATATCGCTACATTAAATCTGGAACTTTATTTCCCGAAGAAGTAGACCAATATGACCCTTATATAATCAGAGAGGCATTACATAATTGTATCGCACATCAAGACTACTCTTTAGGTGGAAAAATTATTGTAGTAGAAAATGAAGATGGCATCTTATCGTTTACAAACTCGGGGCACTTTATACCAAATAGTGTGGAAGAGGTTGTAACATCTGAATCTCCTGAACCAAAATACAGGAATACCTTTTTGGTTGGAGCTATGGTTAATCTCAACATGATTGATACTATAGGAAGTGGAATTAAAAGAATGTATAATATTCAGAGGAAAAAGTTTTTCCCCTTACCAGATTATGATCTATCCAACAACAGAGTAAAAGTAGCTATTGCTGGAAAAGTTGTTGATATTAATTACGCTCGTAAAGTAGCAGAGATGCCCAGTCTTTCTTTAGAGGATATTATGCTACTAGATAAAGTAGCAAAACAAAAGAATTTAAGCGACAGTGAAGCCCAGGTTCTAAAATCAAAAAAATTAATTGAAGGACGGAAACCAAATTATCATATTTCTTCCAATGTTGCATCTGTAACAGGTGAAAAGGCCAGTTATATGAAACAAAGGGGGATTAATGATGACTACTGTCAAAAGATGATAATTGATTACTTGAAAAAATTTCAAGAGGGCACAAAAAAGGACTTTGATAAATTATTATTAGATAAACTTCCTGATGTTTTAGATGAGAAGCAGAAAAAAAACAAGGTAAAGAATAATCTGCAAGCACTAAGGAGGTCAGGAGAAATTGAGCCGCTAGGTAATATCTGGAAATTGTCTAAATAGCTTTGCTAAATAAATTTTAGACAAAATTTAGACGGATTTTAGACAACAAAATCACTAAAAAACACTTCAAACAACTGAAATACAATAATTTACATCGTCTAAAAAATTAAAATATTTATTTTTTTAGACGAACTTTAGACAAAAGATGGAACAAGATACCACCGGAGCCTACATAAAACCTATTAATTTGGTCAATGTAAATTATGCCCAGACAGGGCAAAGTAAGTCTACTAATGAATTAGGAATGCGAGAAATGCAGGAAAAGGCTTATGATGCACGATCTGCTCAATACCTTTTACTAAAAGCACCACCTGCATCGGGAAAGTCTAGAGCGCTGATGTTTATTGCGTTGGATAAATTAATTAATCAAGGCATTAAAAAGGTGATTGTAGCCGTACCAGAACGCTCCATTGGAAACTCTTTTGCCCCTAATGAACTCAAGAAATATGGATTTTATGCAGACTGGGAACTTTCCCAACAGTTTAATCTATGTTCGCCTGGAAGTGATCAATCGAAAGTAAAAACCTTTATTGAATTTTTGAATTCTGATTCGAAAGTATTAATATGTACACATGCCACTCTCCGTTTTGCTTTTGAAAAATTATCTGAGGCTGATTTTAACAACTGCTTGGTGGCGATCGATGAATTCCATCACGTTTCTGCTGATGGAGATAACATTCTGGGTAATGTGATGCGCCGAATAATGACCAATTCTAATGCTCATATTTTAGCAATGACAGGTTCCTATTTTCGTGGAGATAGTGTGCCAGTGCTATTGCCGGAAGATGAAGAAAAATTCATCAAAGTAACCTACAATTACTATGACCAGCTAAATGGCTATGAATACTTGAAATCTTTAGGGATCGGCTATCATTTTTATCAGGGTCGCTATTACAAGGTGCAACCTGAAAGAAAAATGTCAGCCTTAGAAGAGGTCTTGGACGAGAATCTGAAAACAATAATTCATATCCCCAGCGTCAATTCAGCAGAATCATCTAAAGATAAGTTCGAGGAAGTAAATCATGTTATTGACTGCATCGGAGAATTAGAGTATCAAGATACAGAAACAGGTGTCCTGTACGTAAAAAGCAAAAGGTCGGGTCGCATTCTTAAAATTGCAGATTTGGTAAATGACAATCAAAAAGAAAGAGATAAGATTGTAGCTTATTTGAGGGGTGTCAAAACATCTGAGGATATTGATATGATCATCGCATTAGGCATGGCAAAGGAAGGTTTTGACTGGCCATTTTGCCAACATGCGCTAACTATTGGTTATAGAGGATCCTTAACTGAAATTATTCAGATCATAGGAAGAGCCACTCGAGACAGTAATAATAAAACTCATGCCCAGTTTACAAATTTAATTGCAAGACCGGATGCAGTGGATGATGACGTTCGTTTAGCAGTAAATAATATGCTTAAAGCCATCACTGCCTCCTTGTTGATGGAACAGGTATTAGCTCCTAATTTTAAATTCAAAGCAATGGAGGATGATGAAGATGATATTGAACTCGATGAAAACACCATCAAAATTAGAGGATATAAAAAACCTACATCACAAAGAGCGAAGGATATTATTGAAACAGATTTAAATGATTTAAAAGCCAGGATCCTTCAAGATGATACCGTGTTAAAGGCATTGCCAGGAAACTTGGAGCCAGAAGTAATTAATAAAGTACTAATTCCTAAAATTATCCGTGAGATATATCCTGATTTACCGGAGGATGATGTTGAAGCAGTTCGACAATATGTAGTGTTAGATTCCGTAATCAAGAATGGCGAAGTAGAAGAGCATGGTTCAAAAAAATTTATAAGGATGGCTGGTAGTTTTGTTAATATTGATGATATCCACATTGATTTAATAGATACCATTAATCCCTTTCAAAAAGCATTTGAAATTCTATCAAAAAGTGTAACTACAACTGTTCTTAAATCAATTCAAGATACAATCAACATAACGAAGTTTGAAATGACTGAGGAAGAAGCAATTGCTTCTTGGGAAGGAATAAAACGTTGGAAAACAAATACAGGAAAAGCTCCCGATATTAATTCATATGATCAAAAAGAGCTAAGATTAGCCCAAGCTTTATTATTTTTGCAAGAAGCAAAACGTAGAAAAAATCAAAATGGCTAACAATTTAGAAGACATTTTTAATGATGATGTTTTTGGTTTATTAGAATCAAAAGAGAACAGGAGCTTTATCCGAACGGATGAGGATCGCCTGATTGATTCTTTTGAAGAAATTAATAGCTTTTTTGAAAAAAATAAAAGAGAACCTTCTACATCGCCTATGTCAGAGTACTCTTTATATGCTCGCTTAAAGGAATTTCGAAATAATGAAGAAAAGAAAAGTATATTAAAAACTTTTGACCGCAATAATTTGCTTGGAAAAACAGCTACACCGGTTGAGTCGATTGAAGATATTTTAAATGATGATGATTTTGGGCTATTAGACAACGATGGCGATAAGTCCATTTTTGAATTCAAATATACACCAAAAGGTCAGAACCGGGCTAATGCAGATTATATAGCTCAAAGAAAATCATTACCGGAAAAAGAGTTTAAGAAATATGAAACCATGTTTCAACAGGTACACAAGGATATAAAGGAAGGAAAAAGAAAGCTTGTTGATTTCTATAATGCAGAAGATAATCTGATTGAAGGTAATTATTATTTAGTAGATGGATTGTTAGCCTATTTGGAAATTTCTAAAGCTGAAAAAGTTTTAAAAGAAAATAAATCTGGCGATAGGTTACGCATTGAAGGTCGTACCCTCACCATATTCGAGAATGGAACTGTTTCAAATATGTTTTTTCGTTCATTAGGAAAAGCAATTCAAAAAAATGGAAAGCTTGTTACCAATACTGATGAAAATATCTTTAAACAACTTGAACATAATGCAGGTTTACGAGAGGACGATATTCAAAGCGGCTGGATCTACGTTTTGAAATCCAAATCTGAAAATCCTGAAATTAACAAATTAGAAAATTTGTATAAAATTGGTTTTTCAAAAAAACCTATTAAAGAACGTTTACAACAGGCCTCTAAAGAAGCGACTTATCTTTTTGCAGATGTTGAAATTATAGCGATATATAATTGTTACAGCTTAAATGTGAGAGCATTTGAGTCTTTATTGCACCGCTTTTTTGCAGAGGTTTGCCTAGATATCGATTTGTACGATAAGGAGAAAAATAGATTTATACCTCGAGAATGGTTCTGTGCCCCATTAAACGTAATCGATGAAGTAATCAAACTGATATTAAATAAATCTATTGCTAATTTCAGATATGATAATATTAGACAAAAGGTGGTCTTAAAATAGCACCATGTTTTGATCTAAACAGCCATGACTATATTCATCCTCCTAAGTATACCTTATTGGCTTTGTTAGCCATAATCTCTCTTTCAGGTAAAAACTCTTTCATTACTTCGGAAACTCTTTTGCCAAAAATTCTTTACTAACCTTCAGACACTGATGGCTCGGTTGTCCTTATTTTTCGGCGCTATCAGCTAAAAAAACGACATTTTTCTATGAAATTCTGTGGGTGAAAAAATTTAATTCTCCAAAAATTATATTCCTTTCTCCAAAAAGCAATATTAACATAATTGGAGGCGAGTTTGAGAATCTCCCTTTTAAGCGCTGTGATTGAAATCCAGCACGATTTTTTTCACAAAGGAATTTGTGAAAAATTTTAATTCTCTCCAGAATCTTCACGCTAATATGATTGGGAACCAGTGTGAGAAGATTTTATGTTGCTTGTGTAAACTTTAATGATAAATTTTAGAAGTCTTCAAGGGTACATTGCCACTTACCATTACAATCTCACAAAACGGTCGATTTTTGATAGGGCTTAAAGATTTCCTGTTAGTTATTGTCTCACAAAACGAACATTCAATGTCAAATCTTTTGATACATATATAAAGATACTTTTAGTCACCCTAAATCTCTTGCTAAATATTTCTTAATGAGTTCATGATAATTAGCAGAATTGGGATGGTTAAATATACACCATTATGTAAAAACAAACTATCAACTACTCTAGCCAATTAGTTCATTTTTTTGCTTGATTATCGCTTTTATAGTATTTCATTCGAAATTTGTTTGGAAAAATGCCGAATAAGATTGGTTATCAATTATTTCTAAGTTGAGTTGGGTTAATCAATCAACAAAATTTTTGCGTAAAACGCCTGAAGAGGCAAGTGAAATTAATTTTTTGCTGTTATTTTTTCGGGATAAATTAATATGTGGTTAGATGCTTTCAGGGACTCTTTTGAATTCCTTTGCTTTTATTTTTTAGTATGATCTAGCTTTAAGTCGGGAAAATTAAAGGCTTTCAGTTACCTTAACCCGCCCCTTGATTTTAATGAAATTGTAGAGTTCCCGGATGATCCGGTCGAGTGCAGGTGTTTCCATCAGGTCAGCCCAGCTATAGGTTCCTTTTATGATCTGTTCATAAACATACTGAGAGAGTTTTGATTTATAATCACTTTTTAAAGTTCCGCCAGATTTAGCCTGGATGACAACTTTTTTTCCTTTCTTTTTAACGCCGTTGAAAATAATACCCATTTTGTCTGTGACGTTTGTGATTGGAAATATTGGATTGACACTAATGGGGTCACAACCCAGGTGGTTCAAAAGGAAGTCTTTCAGGATTTTATCAGGAATAATGTTTTCAATTTCAGGGAGATCAGTCTGTTCATATCTGAAATTTGGCCTATTGATTTTGCTGTATTTTTCATGTCTTAAGGGATCAAAGTCATTGTCTGCCAATAGAAATACATTGGAGTTGATGAAATAGGCCGCGATGTTATCATCCCCTTTCTTATCAAAATCGTAATGGACAAGGTTTTTGCCGCCATATTCCACAAAGCTGTAGTCGTATCCTTCGCTGGGAATGAAATCATCCTGTTCCAGTGTTTTGCAAAAAGCATTCAGGAAAGCCCGGAGGTAGAAACGGTCGGTCACCCCTTCAACCCAGACGCTACAGTTAGTAATGAGTACCGAGGTATTCATCACCCCAAGCAGCTCTAAAGTCTGGTATTCGTTCTGGCTGAAATGTGAGATATTGGAAGCTTTTTCATCCCTTTTTGAAAAAACGAATATTGCAGGGTCACTGCCGGATAAAAAGGATTCAGAAAGGATGTGGTTGGAATGGGTATTGATGAAATAACGCAGGTTTTTGTTTTTCAGGTATTCATTCTGGGTAATTGCCCGGATAAATATGTTTTGAAAACCCGGGTGGAGGTTATTTTCAGGTTCATCAATGCATATCCATTGCAGAGGGGATGCAGTGAAAATGGGGAAAAGCAGGTTAATGATTGCCTGTACGCCTTCACCCAGGTCATGCATGTAAACATTTTCGATTTCGCCCGGTATACTTATTTTTATCCCATCACTTTCATTCCCTTTTTTTCTGTAAGGAATGATGTGGATGTCTTCTGAACCAAAAAAAGTGGTGCCAATGAACTTTTCAAAAGCGTGAAAATTCCGGATGTCTTCGCGGTTACCGTTCCTTGCCAGATCAATTTTCTCATATAGTTTAAGGCCGGTTTCTATCTGCACCCTTATTTCATCACTTTTAAAGTAGTTCTCTCTGATGGTTTCCTGATATATATCAGTTCCGTTTGTTCCGCTAAGTTTTCTGGAGGTACGCAGCGCAGGGATATATAAAGTGTTTTTGGTGTATTTATGAATGATGAGGCTTTCGTAGTGATCTGACCATGCTTTGATTTTCTCAATACAGCTAATTAATTCAGCAAGATTTATAATTTCATTACCAAGTACATGATGTGGGAAGTTACCGACAAGGTACTGGAAGAGGTTATCTTGTGGGTAAGAATTTTTGTGAACAATCTTGTTCCCATGATTGCTGAAATGTTTATACAGATAAAGCATTGCCCTTGAAAGGATATTAAGGGTTTTTAATTTATAAACTCCAGTGTCAAAATTTGCCTCGTCGAGTGCCGTCTGATACGATTGTGTGATCGACTTGATAAGCTCGGCCAGATTTTCTGCAACTAATGTTTTCCTGTCAGCGCTGCTGTTTTGTAAGTAGTTTGATATGATTGCAGATTCTTCATTGCTGAGGGAAACTGGATCAAACTGGATGAGGCCAACTCCAAAATCTTTTGAAACTTCTGTTAGTTCATCTATCAATTCCCCTGCTTTATGGATTTGCTGGTTAATGTCAGTAGCAGATTCAATTATTACCTTGTGTGAAATACGGATAATAGTGCGCATAAACCTGCTTTTACGGGTATTGTTAGCACCAACTATGATGTTGAGGTCTTTTATGCCACCTAAAAAAAGTGACTGGTTGTTCCCGCTGTAAAATTCCTCTACTTTTGGGTTGGATTCTGAATGGTCTAAGAGTCTAAGGTTGTGCATGCGTAATTCGGAAAGTTATTGGGCATAATCTAAGGATTATTGATGTAAAGAGAAAATAATTATCAATCTTGATATCCTGATACATAAACGGACTATTGTATGATTTCATGAATCTTTTTCCATCTCCTGAATATGTTGGTAAACGAAATACCACAGTAAATATGCCTCAATCGATATGAATAGCGGAGCCTCAATACTAAGTAATTCCTAGGACTTTATCATATCGTCGAGTAGGTTCAGGTGGATTAGCTGATCCAGTAATACGGCTTTTGTCTCACAAAACGAACGCATTAAATATCAAATCGATCACTTAAACTTTATAGGCTTTGTAAGCTTCACTTCTCTTCCAGGTAACATTTCTTCGATAATATCTGAAACTCGTTTTCCATAAATCCGTTGCCAACCTTCATAAACCGAAGGCTCTGTATGAGGATTGAGTAGAATATGACGGTATCTGGTAATTGATTGCTTGGTTAATTTTTTCTTTTTTGAAATCTTCAGCATGTTATAAAGAAAATTCGCTACAGCATTTTTCGTTGCCCTCAGCATTTCTGGCGTTTCTAAAAGACCGAGTTCATTTAGCAAAATCAACGCGAACATATCGTTGTGAACTTCTTCAGAATCATCATCATTCAAAACGTAAAGCAAAGAATTATCTTCCTTCAATTGCTTATTTTCCTTCCTCAAATCTCCTGTCTCTTGCAAAAGAAGATCCTCAAAGTTGTTTTGCTGGCTTGTAAGCTTAATCTTTAATAAATCAATCTCTTTTCCTAATGCCGATACTTCAGCTTGAAGATCCATAATTTTTTTTGCTTCAGCATTTTCATAAAAATCAATAACTGAATGATAGTGATCTAATAGAAGCTCTTTGATTTTATGGTTAGCAGAAGAGTTGATTACGATTACGTCATCCCTTTCACCTTTGGCCCATGGATAATTAACAACAATATCCTTATCGAAAAGAATTTCAATTTCACTTCTAAATTTCTTCAAAAAATCTGCTGAAACCTCGTATCTTACATTTCGAACAGCAGGATCTACTTCGACTGGGTCAAAATCTGTGAGCTTAGTGATCATTGATTGTATTTGAGCTATTATTTTTTGACGATTATAGCTGCTTATTTCAAGCTCATAAAGAGACCTAATTAAATCACCTAGTTGATCACCTAAAATATTGACGTAAAAAGAAATCCACTGTGGCAATGAAAAGGTTGCCTTTGTTGAGAAAAATATTGTTTCACTCCAGTTATTTCCTCCATCAGAACTTAAGAATTGTTCACCAAACGTTAGGATCCTGTCTAAAAGGCCATTGACTCTTTCATTATTACTCTGCATACTTAGTGTCCTTTATCTTATCTTCCTGAAACCTTTTATTAACCGCGTCTAAAATAGTTTGGGCATTTTCTTCCGGAGTCATTCGGATATATTTCAAAAACACTGCCTCACTTTTATGCCCCGTTACTTTCATAATGGTAACTGGTGGTAGATTGTAATGTTTATACATATTAGTTGCAAATGATCTTCTAGCGGAGTGAGTCGTAACAACTGAATGAAAAGGTTGTGATACAATTTTTCTCTTACCTGCAACCGGAATGGAAATTTGAATTGGGTGAGACAACCCGGCCTTCTCTGCAATGATTTTAATATAGTCATTTAATTTCTGGTTGGTTATTGATCTCGGAAACAGATTTTGTCCATTTATTTCATACTTATTTAAAATGTCTTTGACAACAGGTAGAAGCGGTATGGCTACGCCAACACCTGTTTTCGCAGTTTTTTCAATATGAATAAATTCCCCTATAATTTTTGACTTCGACAAAAGCTGCGAATAATCCTGGAATCGTAAACCTGTCCAGCAGCCGATTAAAAATAAATCCCTTGCATTATCTAGATGAGCATCTTTAGAAAGATCGACATTTTTGATTTTTTCCAGCTGTTCAACACTTAAATAGATTGCATCTGTTTCCTCTTGTGGTTTGATAAATCTTTTTGATCTATAAATATCATTTTTATGGTACCCTAACTCTTCTGCTTCACGCATAAAAGTTTTAATATGCTTAACTACCTTTCCGAAGTAATTAAGGGAAAGCTTCCTTTCGTTGTAGACGTAATCCTGTAGATCCGAGTAAAATTTTAAATTGATATCATCAAAAGCTAGATCACTTTTCTTTCTTGCTATTAAATAGTCACCCAACAAATTTCGGGTTCCGCCATAAGAAAGAATAGTTGCCTTTGAAAAAGATTGCCCTTTAGATAAACCGCTCAATTTAACTCTTTGATTTGACTTAGTTTTCTCAACGATCAAGTCGATGAAATTAATGAAAGAGCGATCTATCAATTCTAATACTTCCTCCTCACCATTTATTTTTTTAACCAGTTGAATTTTAAATTTAACTTTATCAGGATAATTGTTGTGTTGATTTACGTAACCTCTGAAGTCTTGTTCAATAAGGGCACGCATACTCGATAGCTTATCCAAATAAATGGACGCCTCAAAATTTGATAACCCCTTTATGCCAGTAATTGGTTTTTCCTTATTTACATTCCACTTTGAGGGCAAGATTTTTAAACCTGTAGCGATTTTGATCACAGGCTTACCATTATATTCAATAAAGCAGGTGATAGGGGTGACAGATTCTGATTCCGAATCCCTGAGTCTAAAATGGATGCTGCAATCAGCTTTAGTGGCTCTCATAGAATTGAATTTTATGAAAGTTACGAAACTGATATCAAAAAAGAAAAATTGGTGGTACTTTTCGTGGTACTTTTTCTCTATTTTCATTGAATTTCGTGGTACCTTATTTTTCAGCTAAAAACAAAAAGCGCCCTTAAATACGCAAAAAAGGGGTTTTTTGAACCCCTTTGAATTTTAATGAATGTTAAAAAGTGGTCCCGACGAGAATCGAACTCATATCTAAAGTTTAGGAAACTTCTATTCTATCCGTTGAACTACGGGACCAATGGTTTTTTACTTAATTATACTTCCCTCTTGAAATTTTTCTACAGGTGCAACAAAAGTAAGTTTTCCTTCTGAATTTTCAGCCATTAAAATCATGCCTTGCGATAAAATTCCTTTGATTTCGCGGGGGGCCAGATTTACAATCATGCTTACTTGTTTGCCTACAATATCTTCAGGTTTATAATATTCGGCAATTCCAGATACAACAGTCCGTTCATCAATACCTGTATTTACTGTAAGCTTCAGTAGTTTCTTGGTTTTCTCTACTTTTTCTGCAGCTACTATGGTTGCTACCCGAATATCCATCGCAGAGAAATCGTCGAAATTAATATTTTCTTTTGCTGGAGTAGCCACCACAGAACCGGCTGCATTACTGGCTTTACTTTGATTTAATTTTTCAATCTGAAAATCGATTTCAGCATCTTCAATCTTTTCGAAAAGCAATACACCTTCACCAATTTGATGTCCACGTTTAAGTAAACTCACACTACCGGCATCATCCCAATCGTGACCGCCATTTTGCAGCATTTTCATTAACTTTTCTGCTGTAAATGGTAAAAATGGCTCTATTAAAATCTGAACGTTTGCAGCAATTTGCAGCGAAAGATGCAGAATGGTGCGTACGCGGTCTTCATCAGTTTTGATTAATTTCCATGGTTCTGTTTCCGCTAAGTATTTATTGCCTAAACGGGCCACATTCATCACCTCTGCTAATGCTTCTCTAAAACGATAGTTTTCGATAGATGCAGCAATTTTTCCAGGATAATCTGCCAGTTCATCAATTACGGCCTGATCAACAGCTGTAATTTCCATACAGGTTGGAATCACACCGTTGAAATATTTATGGGTAAGCACCACAACACGATTTACAAAATTACCAAGAATCGCTACCAGTTCGTTGTTATTTCTGGCCTGAAAATCCTTCCAGGTAAAATCATTATCTTTTGTTTCTGGAGCCGTTGCGGTTAATACATAACGCAATACATCCTGTTTTCCTTCAAACTCACGCAGGTATTCGTTTAACCAAACTGCCCAGTTTTTTGAGGTGGATATTTTCTGTCCTTCCAGATTCAAAAACTCATTCGCAGGCACATTATCTGCTAAAGTATATTCTCCATGTGCCATTAACATGGCAGGGAAAATAATACAATGGAAAACGATATTATCCTTCCCGATAAAATGAACCAGTTTGGTTTCATCGCTTTTCCAATATTCTTCCCAACCACACTTATCACTTTCGTAATTGTTGATGTAATATTCCTCAGCTTTCGGATTCCATACATCAAGCTTGGCATAATTGCAAAGTTCTTTTGTTGCAGAAATATATCCGATCGGCGCATCGAACCATACATAAAGCACTTTACCTTCGGCATCGCGAAGGGGCACACGCACTCCCCAATCCAAATCGCGGGTCATGGCACGAGGCTGCAAACCTGCATTTAACCAGCTTTGGCATTGGCCATAAACATTTGGCCGCCATTCTTTATGGCTTTCGATATAAGTTCTTAAGCGTTCTTCGTATTGATCTAATGGCAAAAACCAATTTTTGGTTTCTTTTAAAATAGGCTTATCTCCCGAAAGGGTAGATTTAGGATTGATTAAATCGGTAGCGTTTAAGGTAGAGCCACAGTTTTCGCACTGATCGCCATAGGCATTTTCATTGCCGCATTTTGGACAAGTCCCGGTGATGTATCGATCGGCCAAAAACTGTTTAGCCGTTGGATCGTAATATTGCTCGGTAATTTCTTCGGTAAAAACACCCTTATCATAAAGTTTTTTAAAGAAATCGGATGCAGTTTGGTGATGTGTTTGAGATGAAGTGCGATGATAAATATCAAAGGAAACACCAAACTCTTTAAAAGAATCGCCGATTATTTTATGGTATTTATCTACCACTTCCTGTGGCGTAATTCCTTCTCGTTTGGCCTTTAAAGTAATGGGCACACCGTTTTCATCCGATCCACAGATGAATTTCACATCACGCTTGTTCGATCGAAGGTAACGGGCATAAATATCAGCAGGAATGTAAACACCAGCAAGGTGCCCAATGTGTACCGGTCCATTGGTATATGGAAGTGCTGCCGTTACGGTATATCTTTTTATTTTACTATTATCCAAAACAATTTTTATTAATTTGGCAAAGATAAGTGTTTTAAAGATGATTAAGCAGCCCCCGTATTTAAAAAAAGGAGATAAGATAGCCATTGTTTGTCCGGCGAAGAAATTACCTAAACCTATTGATCATGCCATCGGTATATTAGAAAGCTGGGGTTTGGAAGTAATCATTGGCGAAAGTGTTTATGCCAGTCACCACCAGTTTGCCGGAACGGATAAACTAAGAACCCATGATATTCAGCGCTTTCTGGACGATTCATCTATAAAAGCAATCATCTGCGGTCGTGGCGGTTACGGTACAATCCGGATTATTGATGAGTTAGATTTTACTGAATTTGAGCAAAACCCAAAATGGTTTATCGGTTTTAGTGATGTTACGATTTTATTATCGCACATTATTGCGCAAACGCGAATACAGTGTATGCATGCACAAATGCCATATACATTTGAAGAATCTACACCCGAAGCATTATCATCCTTAAAAAAAACACTCTTTGGAGATAAACCGAGTTATCAATATTCAAGTGAGTTTACCAATCGATCGGGTTTAGTCAAAGGAATTTTAATTGGGGGCAATTTAACCTTAATTGCCATGGTTCAGGGCTCTGTATCAGAAATGGATTTCGATCATAAAATTTTATTCCTAGAAGATGTTGGCGAACAGGAATACAGCATAGACCGTATGCTTAGAATGTTAAAACGTGCCGGAAAATTAAAAAACCTGAACGGCTTAATCATTGGTGCATTTAATGAAATAAAAGAAGAAAAAATTTCTTTCGGACAAACTGCAGAACAAGTGATTTGGGATATTGTAAAAGAATATGACTACCCGGTTTGCTTCAACTTTCCTACCGGACATATTGACAATAACCTCAGTATGGTTTTAGGTGCAGAGGTAGAATTAACAATAGATAAAAACAAGGTTCAATTTAAATATTTATAGCATGGCAATTTTTGATAGTTTAGGCAAATACCGCAACACAGGATTATTAATTCTACGCGTTGGCTTAGGCGTAATGTTTATCATTCACGGTTTTCCAAAATTAGCTGGCGGTCCATCTGGCTGGGCAGGTTTGGGTGGCAGTATGAAAGTGGTAGGTATAGATTTCTTACCTGTATTTTGGGGCTTTATGGCTGCTGCAACTGAAACATTTGGAGGTTTCTTATTAATTGTTGGATTATTTTTTCGCCCTGCATGCATGTTATTGGTTTTTACTATGATAATTGCTGCATTAGTACATTATGGAAAAGGCGATGGTTTGAAAGGTGCGAGCCATGCCATTGAATTGGGCATTGTATTTTTTAGCTTAATTTTTATTGGGCCAGGAAAATACAGTGTGGATAAGCGATGATATAAAATTCTATAAACACAAAAAGCCAGCAAATTGCTGGCTTTTTGTGTTTATAGAAATATGAATACGCTTAGTTTTGAGTAACCAATTTATTGTTTTGTATTTCAGTTGCAGATATAGGCCAAATATATCCGGCTGTGTTAAATGGAATTGCTGGAGCAGTTCCCTGAGGACCAGTTTTCGCTAAGAAACCGGCACCCAATCTCATCACATCAGGAGATCTAAATCCTTCTCCTAAAAGTTCTATTCTTCTTTCAGTTAGTATAGTATTTTTCAAGTTAGCTGGCAATAAATCAGCAGCAGGAAAAACATAACCAGGATTTGAACGCTGTCTAACTGCAGTTAATAATGCTATCGAACGAGCTGGATCGGACAGTACAGTTGCTTCAGCCAAATTTAACAATACCTCTGCATACCTAATTACTGGAACATAATCTGTATATGGTGATGGTTTTTTAAACTTTGTTAAATATGTGTTAACGCCGACTGCCGTTGTTAGTGTTTTTCTGGCATCAGTAGATGCAGCAGCAAATGCAGAATTTGCAAGTATTCCGTTAGCATTTAAAAAATACTCTTGATTTCCACCAGCAGATTCAATATTATAATAGAAAGCCAATTGATTTTGTGTGCCTGGAGCATCAAGTTCAGTCATTGGAAATGTTAAAAGTGCTTCTGTTCCAACATAACTTCCTCCAAACACTGTAGCGATACTAGTTTCTAATTTATTAGCAACACCAGTTGTAGCTGTAAATGGAGCTGTTGCAGTAACGATTTTGTTGGCTTCCGTTACGACAGATGCTAAATTACCCATGGTAAGATATACACGTGTTTTTAAGGCTATTGCTGTATTTCTTGAAGCTTTTGTTGCTGCTATGGTTAAAGCCAAATCTGGTTCAGCTTCGTTTAAATCTTTTAGAATCTGCGTGTAAACCTCGGATACTGTACTTCTTTTAAGATCATTGCCTGTTAAATCTTTTTCCGCTTTAAGTCTTAAAGGAACGCCTAAACTTGTACCATTATCAGTTATATAAGGCTTAGAGTAAAGCTGCAATAAACTGTAATAACTCAGTGCTCTCAAGAATTTAGCTTCTGCAATATATTGTCTGGATAACGCAGGCGTAATCAATCCAGCATTTGCAGTAACACCTTCAATAACTAAATTTGCCCTGTTAATTGCAGCATAAGCAGCTCCCCACAAACCAGTAACCTCACTTGTATTGGAAGTTACATTGAAACGCCAAGTATCTAAATTGGTTACTCCATTTGGTTTGTTTACAATAAAATCCTCTCCACGAATATCATTGTAAATTAAAAAGCGTCCGCCATAGAAATTACCATTCTTTACACCTGCATAAACACCATTTACCTGAGATAATATACGTGCTGGTGTAGAAAATGCCTCCTCTATAGGCAATGCTGTATCTGGAGCTGTTTTTAAGAAATCTTTTTTGCAAGATGTAGCAAACAGAATTGGTGCGGCTACAAAAAGATATTTTATTTTATTGTTTATTTTGATTTTCATGATCCTCTATTTATTAAAATCCTACATTAATACCAAACGTAAATGTTCTTGCCGAAGGAACCGAGTTTCTATCAACTCCAGGAGCTAAGTTGCCACTATTTGTTGCTCCTGTTGAGTTACCATTAACTGAAACTTCTGGATCTGGACCTGGATAGTTTGATATGATCCATAAATTACTTGACTGTGCATAGACTCTAACATTAGAAATACCATATTTACCTAAAAATTCTTTAGGTAAAGTATAGCCTAATGCCAGATTACGAACTTTTAAGAAATTTCCAGAGAACACATTTTGAGATTGTGCAAATGCAGAACCATTTGATACGTTATCACCATAAACAACACGAGGGATATCAGTAATCTGCCCTGGTGTAGTCCACCTATCCATCATTCCTGCTTCATTATTCCAAAAGCGTTGATCTCGTAAACCAGCTAATGAACCATAATACACTTTGTTTCCGCCAGAGAAAGTTAATCCTAAAGTTAAATCAAAAGCTTTATAACGGAAATTATTGTCTAAACCTCCAAACCATTTTGGTACTGATTGTCCAGATATCTGTGCATCCAAGGCCGCATCAATAGCTGGTGCATTCTGACCTGCGTTTGGTCCATCCAAATATTGGTAACGAGCAGCCGTTGCTCTTTGAAAACTAAATCTTAATTTTTGTCCAAATCTATTTACGAAAATTCTTTCGCCAGTTGCTGGATCTACGCCTACTGTTTGCACTGTGTAAAATGAACCAACTGGATAACCAACACGAGTTATATTTGCGGTTTCCAATTGCGTAACACCGAATAAATCAGCGTTATTATTTCCTAACTCAATTACTTCATTTTTTAATGTACTTAAGGTAAAGCTAGTATTCCAACTGAAGTTATCCCCTTCTATATTTCTGCTATTGATAGTAAACTCAAGCCCTTTATTTGACATCTTACCAACGTTAGCTAAGATCGAATTTCCAGGAATACCTTTAGAAGGTGCTTGTGGCGCATTTTGAACTAATCCATCTATATTATTATGATAGTAATCTACATCCAAAGAGAAACGGCCATTTAAGAATTCTAAGTTAATTCCAACGTCAGCCTTTTTACTGGTTTCCCAACTAAGTTCAGGATTTCCTGCTTGAGAAAATGATAAAGCTGGATCAGAACCATATAAACCAGGATTATAAAGATACAGAGCAGGATAGTTACCTACACCGACATTCCCTACTAAACCATAACTACCATGAAACTTAACACGGGTTAAGATTTTACTTAAACTACTTTCTTTATAAAATTCTTCTTCAGATAGTGCCCAACCTGCAGATGCGCCACCAAAGTTACCGTACTCTCTTCCAGCAGCTAAGCCCGAATAACCGTCACGGCGAAAAGATCCTGTTAAATAATATTTTTTCTTATAATCGTAAGTTACGTTACTGAAAAATGATCTGAAGGCATTATTGTATTGTGAAAGTCCAGCTGGAGTAATCGCACCAAAAGCCCCTTGATAAATTTCAATAAATGGGTCAATTACGTTTTGACGTGTTGCTCCATAGCCATAACCTTTAGTATATTGATCTTCAACACCTATAAATGCCCCAATTGTATGATCGCCAAAAGTACCTGAATAGTTCAAAGTGTTAGACCAGTTCCAACGGCTATTTTTTGCGAAGTTACTTGTCGCACCTCCATTGTATGCAAATCCATCACCTTGAATACGATTTACAAATACGTTATTATCTAGTTTTAAATTATCAATATTGTAATTTGTTTTGAATGTTAAACCTTTCAGAAGCTGAACAGAGAAGTATGCATTAGAAATTAAACGATCACTTTCAGATGTGTTGGCATCTTCATTCACCAATACTGCAGCATTGGGATAGTTGGATGCAATTAAATTTGCTCCCAAACCAACCGCAGAACCATTAACATTATATGATCCATCTTCGTTGTATGCCGCAACGTTTGGAGGTAAAACAAATGCCAAACGGCCTAACCCACCTGTATTAAATGATGAACCTGGTAAGGAACCTGTATTTGGTGCTCTATTTAAAGTATTACTGTAAGAAAAGTTAGCCCCAATGTTAACTCCCTTGAATAATTTATGATCTACATTAACACGACCATTTTTTCTTTCAAAAGAGTTATTGATGATAAATCCTTCCTGATTACTATATCCCAAAGAAATGAAATAAGATGTTTTTTCGTTGGCGCCAGAGAAATTTAATGCATGATTTTGAGAAGTTGCAGTTCTATAAGCGTAATCATACCAATTGGTTTCTACTTGTGTGCCATCCGAACGGGTTTGTAAAAAGAAGGCAGGCGCTAAACCGATATTTGTCCTTGCTTCGTTTTTTATCTGCACATATTCTGCAGCGTTTAATAATGGATTCAGGTTTTGAGCCTTAGATGAGCCTACCCAGCCCTCATAGTTTATTTTTGTGCTCCCCTGCTTACCTTTTTTAGTGGTAATTACTACTACACCACTCGCCGCTCTAGAACCGTAGATTGCCGAGGATGCAGCATCTTTTAAGATATCGATAGATTCAATATCTGCAGGGTTAATGTCTCCCAAAGCGTTACCTGCAGCACTATTTGATGATTGATCCCCAGTAAATACCGGAATTCCATCAACAATTATCAATGGATAAGAACTCAGCGAGATGGAATTAATACCACGAACCCTGAAAACCGGAGGATTATTTAGTACACCATTCGGCTGAACAATGTTTACACCGGCAGCTTTACCAGCTAAGGCCTGCTCGAAACTTTGAACCGGAACATTTTTAAGTTGCTCTCCACTAACACTTGCTATTGAGCCTGTAACATCTCTTTTAGCTTGAGTGGTATATCCAGTTACAACAACATCAGATAACGTTTTAGAATCCCCAACCAAAGAAACATTTATCACATTTCCCGAACCTACAGGTTTAGTTTGTGTTAAAAAACCTATGTAAGAAAATTCTAATGCGGTAGCTTGCGAGGTAATTTTTATAGAATATTTACCATCAGCAGTAGTTGTGGTTCCACCTGCCGCACCTTTAATTTTTACACTTACACCAGGTAGCGGTAACCCGTCTTCCTTACCTGTAACTGTACCAGTGATTGTTCTATCTTGAGCCATAGCACTTCCAGCTATAAACAGCAAAATGAACAAACTTTGTAGAAGTTTTTTCATAAAATTTAGTTTGGTTTAATTAATTGATTGGCTAAATATAAAATTTAACAACCTGTAATACAAATTTTACAAAAGAAATAATAGCTAAAATGTTTAAGGCAACATTTAAAATTGAGTTTATAATTGTTAGAATATTGGTTTAAATATTCTTTAGATTGGGATCTATGGCAGAAATACCATCCCATCAATAAATTTTTTATATGATTTCCAAAAATTTATTGAATACTTACCTTTTATAATATTTACAGCTAAATAAAATTTCCAAATAAAGCCTGAATAAAAAGTATTATACATTTTATTGTTAGAAAAATATGGCAATAGCCATATAGGCTGTATAGTTTTTCGGTTTTTTTGAAAATTGCTTAAAAAAATTGATCAAAAAAAAGAGGTTGCTAAAATGAAGTGCACCCTAAAAGTTGGACGAAATTAGAAATTAATTATTAATGTGATGAGCTCGATATTTTATCGGGCTCATTCCTTTTAGATCGAGTTTTATTCAATCGTTATTATAGTATTCAATGTAATTTTTTATATCCTGTTTAAGTTCATTGATTTCACTGTACTTATTAAGATAGAATAGTTCCGATTTATGATGCCAAAGAAATTCTCAATAATGGCATTATCCAGGCAGTTACCCTTTCTGGACATGCTCTGCATAATGCCTTTCTTTTTCAGCATTCGCTGATATTCTTTCATCTGATATTGCCATCCCTGATCAGAGTGTAAAATCAGGTTTGTGTTCCTATTTATCTTTTTGAATGCATCTTTCAACATAAGGGTTACCTGTTCAAAATTTGGAGACTCAGATAAGTTATAGCTGAGGATTTCCCCGTTAAATAATTCTATGATTGGAGATAGATACAGTTTTTTATCCCCCACTTTGAATTCTGTAATGTCGGTGGCCCACTTCTGGCAAGGCTGTGCTGAATTAAAATCGCGATTCAATAAATTGGGTGCAATTTTACCTAACTCACCCTTATAGGATCTGTATTTCTTTCTCCTGATCAATGATTTCAGCCCTAATATACCCATCAGCTTTGAGACTGTTTTGTGATTGATGATACAACCTTCATTCATCATTTCCAGAGTAATCCTTCTATAACCATACCTTCCTTTATGACGATGATAGATCTTTTTTATTTGATCTTGGGCAACATCATGTTTTCTTAATACTGATTTTGTTTTTAAGTGGTAATAGTAACTACTTCTGGCCATTTTTAGTATATCCAATAACAACTCTAATGGATATTTATGCCTTAACTCCTCAATGGCTAACGCTTTTTCTTTTGCAGCGTTTCTTTCTTTTGAGCTAAGGCTTCGAGCTTTTTTAGCAACTCATTCTCCGCTCTTAAATATAGATTCTCCTTTTCAAGCTCCTCAAGCCTGGTCAACGTTTTAGTGATTGTTTTTATTGGCTTCTTTTCTTTCATCGTTTTACGGCCTCTCTGTTGAGCATTTAAGCCATCCACCCCCAAACTCTCATGAATTTTTACCCAAGAACTAACTATGCCAATGGAAGGGATATGAAAATGTAAACAGCAGTCCCTCAAAGATAATTCTTTCTTAAGATAAGCTTGAACGACCGTTAACTTAAATTCCTTGGTATATTGTTGATAGGATCTTCGCAATAAGCCCTGTACACCTAATGCATTGTATTGGTCAATCCATTTTCTGATTTGCGACGTGGAGATGCCCCAACGATTCGATAATCCGTTGACCGATTTCCCACGTTGATGCTCTCTAACCAGCTTCAGTTTAAATTCGGCTTTGTGTTTTTTGTATTTAACCATAAAAATGCCCCCAAATAGTGTCTAACTTTTTGGGGGCAGTGTAAAATGCAACCTCTTCTATACTGTAAAAATAATGCGATATTAAGGGTTTTGCCCGCCTGGACCGATTGCTGGATTTGCATCGATTTCAGATTGAGGTATAGCCCACTGCCATTCAGGTCCGCCAGCTGGCACAGATAATACACCTGATAATGCAATAGTGTGATTGCTACCAGTTCTATCCAATGGAAGATTTTGACGTTTTAGATCAAAAAATCTAAATCCTTCTCCCCATAAATCGATTCTACGCTGAATAAGAATTTCATTTAATAAAGCTGTACCAACATTGGTAGTAAGTACGTAACTAGGATTGCGGTTTTTAGCAAAAGTTAATAAAACATTTTGAGCAGAAGTTGTTTCGGTAGCTGAACCTTCAATACCTAAACGAGCCCTTGCTTCAGCTTCAATTAAAAACATTTCACCTACACGCATATTCACAACATCACCAACACTTGTAGAACCAGCATTTCTAAATTTACCTTGTTTGTAACTCGCAGTTGCGCCAGAAACCACACCTGCCGGTTGGTTAAAGGCAATGAATGTAGTAGTATTTCCAGCAGGATCCCAAAGTGCTTTACGTACATCAGTTGCTGGAATTTGGTTATAAAGAACCGAATTCATTCTTTTAGGAATTGTTCTGTTTGCTGTAGAGTTAAATGTACCTAAATAAGCAAAAAACGAATAGAAATATGTGGTTTGATCTTCTTGCTGTCTACTGCCCCACATCCACTCCTGATTTTCGTAGTTGTTAAACCCCCCCAAATACTCAGCATTAGTCATTAATGTTAATCCAGTTCTCGCTTCAAGTGCATTTTGAGCAGCAATGGCCCACTTACCTTGAGTAAGTGCAACTCTCGCTTTTATACCTTTCGTAACATTGATATTAAAGTGTGACTTATTTGGTCTAGCAGTGGCACCAGCAAATGTGGTGATTGCTAAATCAAGATCAGTATTGATTTGTGTGTAAACCGCCTCTACGGTTGCTCTTGGTTTTCCAGGAGTTCCATCTACTATTGAAGTATTCATAATTGGAACACCTGCCTGGGTATTGTTTCCTGTTGCATCATAACGTTTACCAAAAACCTGAACCAATACAAAATGTGCCCAAGCTCTATAAGTTAATGCTTCAGCTTTAATCATTTTTTTATCGGCCAAATTTCCTTCAGCATTATCAATATTATCAATAATTAGATTGGCGTTAGCAATAATTCTGTAATAGAAGGTGTATATAAATGAGTTATTAAGCGTTGAAGCACTTCTGTGTGTTACCCACTTATGAACGCCAAATGCTGTAGTACTAACAGTATTAACAATATCATCTCCCATGTAATCAATATTGAGGTTAACAGCGCCTTGGCCACCCTCTTCCTGTCTGGAATATTGAATATATAATGATCTATTAATTCCGTTTAATGCAGCTAAGGCATTTGTTGTTGTTGTAAATACTGCATTTTTATCAACTGAATCTGTTGGATTGGTTAATAAATAATCCTTTTTACATGCTCCGACCAATAGCGTTAGTGCTAATAATGGAAAAATAAATTTATTTATGGTTTTCATAATTTTGCCTTTTAAAATGATGCGTTAAGTCCCAAACTTACTATACGTGTTGGCGTGTAGTTATTCGTATTTACACCTGTAAAACTCTCTGATGGATCTAATCCTTTACGCTTTGAAAGCATAAACAAGTTTTCTCCAGATGCGTATACATTAACTTTGCTCAAACCAACTTTTTTAATAAAGGTTGTTGGAAGATTATATGCTAAAATTGCAGATCTCATGTTAAGGTAAGATGCATCGATTAAAAATCTTGATGATGTTGCGTTATTAAATGTCGATCTACCAACATCAAGTCTTGGAATTGAAACAACATCACCAGATTGTTGCCACGAATTTAATGCATCAACATGTAATGAGCCTCCATAACCTGCATAAGACATTAAAGACTGGTAAGTTGCGTCATAAGATTTTCCACCTACTTGATAGTTCATGATCACAGATAAAGAGAACGCTTTATAAGTGAAGGTATTTGTGAAGCTTCCAAAAAAGTCAGGTATAGCAGATCCAGAGTATGCATATAAAGCATTATTTGGGTTGATTGTGAAATTTTGTCCATTAACAGTTCTTGTATCTGCTGCAGTACCTGGATTAAGCGGATTGATTTCATATAATCCGGCTCCATCAGTTGGATTTACACCAGCCCATTGACGTAACCAATATTGATATCTTGATTGACCTACTGCCAATTGTTTTGTACCATCAATAATTGTTGGCGTTTCATCTGGCATTTTGGTAATTCTGTTTCTTATTAACGACCAGTTGATGTTCATATCCCACTTAAAGTCGCGTGATTTAATAATATCACCAGCTAAATTAATTTCGATACCTCTATTCCACATTTTACCAATGTTTTTTGCGAAAGTTCCCGTACCATTTCCAATGCCCAGACCTGTTGATAAAGGAAGTGGAACATTAAATAATAAATCTGATGATTGTTTATTGAAAACTTCAAAGCTACCATGTAATCTATTTTTGAAGAATCCAAATTCTACAGCCGCATCTATTTGAGTTTGAGTTTCCCAGGTGATGTTAGGATTTGCTAAACTTTGGAATAAAATACCTGGTTCGGCAGCATTATTATAACCTAAACTATATAATGATCTATCTAGATTTAGCCCTGTTAAACCATCGTTTCCTAATGAACCATAAGAAGATCTAAGTTTTAAATAATTGATCCAAGTTTTATCTTTCAAAAAGTTTTCTTCGCTGATTAACCAGCCCAAACTTGCCGAATAGAAATTACCCCACTGTTGACCAGGACCCCATTTAGATGAGCCATCACGGCGAAAAGATCCCGATAAGAAGTATTTAGATTGATAATCATAATTTAATCTTGTAAAAACAGCTTCTTTTCTATAGTCCTGTAAGTAAGATGTTAAATCTGTAGTTGTAGCAAAGTTTACCAACTCAGTATTACCATCTAAAATCTGTGTATTACGTGCACCAGTTAAATACTTATAAGCATAATCATAATTATTATGGCCAACCAATACACCAATAGTATGATCACCAATAACTTTATTATAATTTAATAATTGCTCAATAGTGTAAGTGGTGGTAGTGGTAGAAGTATTTCTTGCTCTACCACCTGGAGCACCGTCCCCAACAATTTTATTCTGGTAATCACCAAAAGAATAATTATTGATGTCGACACCTAAATTTTGAGTGAATTTAAAATCTTTAAGAAAAGTTATTTCACCATAAGTTCTTGCACTTAAAGCATTTCTTTTAATTAAGGTAGAATTTAACAAAGTTTCCTGTAAAATATGTCTTCCAGCATATGCTCCTGAAGGACGGTTAGGAATGCCTAGGCTTCCTTGTAAATTCCCAGTGTCGTAAATTTTATTTCCATTAACATCCAATAAATATTCTCCAGTGGTTTGGTTATGAGCATAAAGTGGATAAATTGGGCCTATATAACGAGAAAAATTGAATGGATTAACAATACTTCCGCTTCCATCAGCATCAGCTTGATTAGATTTTGTAATGTTAGCATTAACATTTAAACCTGTTTTAAACCATGATAAAGGTTTGGTATTAATATTAACACGACCATTGATTCTGTTAAAATCAGATCTGATGATATAACCTTTTTCATTTAGATAGCCTAATGACGCATAATAATCAGATTTTTCTGTAGCGCCACTATATGACATTGAATAATCACCACGCTGACCAGTTCTTTCCAATGGCTCTCTCCAATTCAAATCATCAGCATAAAGCAGCGTTGCATTTGGATTTAGTTTTCCATCAGTCCCTACAATTTGATTATTTGGTACATTAAACGGATTGTTTAATAATAATCCTCTAATATCATTTGAAGCTGCTGTATTTGCTGCAGCTAAAGTACTTCCGGTACCAGTAGCTGGATAAACTAAACTATTTCTATAAGCTTGCCATGCTAGGGGATAATATTGATAAGCATCAACGGTTTCGTATTCTGGAATCCCTCTTGAAGTTAAACCTTGAATAATTCTAAAATCAAGTTGTTCTTTACCTTGTCTACCTTTTTTGGTTGTGATTAAAACAACACCATTACCAGCACTTGATCCATAAAGCGCAGAAGATGCTGCATCTTTTAATAATGATATACTTTCAATATCGTCAACGCTAATATTACTGATATTTCCAGAATATTGAATACCATCAACAATGTAAAGTGGATCATTAGATGCTGAAATTGAACCAAAACCCCGTACACGGATTGTTGGACCAGACCCTGGCTGACCGTTACCAGCATTTACCTGAACACCAGGTGCTGCACCAGCTAATGCACTATTTAAATTCGTTACAGGTCTTTGAGCAATATCTTCTGCTCCTACGGTAGAAATTGATCCTGTATTTTTACCTTTTGTTGTTGTGCCATAAGCAGTGGTAATTACCACTTCTTGCAAAGATTTTGCGTCAGTTTCTAAACCTACCTTAATTGAATTTGATGTAGTTAAATTGATAGTTTTAGAAGCAAAGCCCACAAAAGAAAATTGAAGACTTTTAGTAGAAGGCGTAACTCTAATGCTAAATTTACCATCGTTTCCTGTGGTTGTAGATGCAGAAGTTCCTACGGCTTTGATACTAACGCCAGGAAGTGGGAAACCATCCTCGGTTGACGTTACTGTTCCAGTAATTGTTCGGTCTTGAGCCATCGCATTAAAAGCGAAAAACAAAAGCACGAACAAACTTTGTAAAAGTTTTTTCATGAATTTAAATTAGTTGTTTGATTTATTACATTTAAGGCTTCTAATGTAATGTTTATTGAAATGTAATTCAAATATTACAATGAAAAAATCCTCAATCTTCCTGGGATTAACTCGTTATGACACTAATATTACGAATTTGAGGTGTTAAAATATTCCATATAGTAAATAATATGCGAAATAGAGGTTCCAAACGTAGGTTGAGAACCAGTAACAGCTTTTATTAAATCTCTAATTTTGAAATGATTTAAATCATAAATAAATAAGAAAATTACATGACATGTATGATCCTAAAGCAAAGCTTGAACCTCTAATATTCATAAATTAAATAACAGTTAAAAATATTTATTTATTAAGCGTAGAAAAAAAAGCGATAAGATCTGTCTCGTTCTTTAGGGACAGGTTAGTATTTAATTGATCAGCAGCTTTCAATCCTTTTTCAGATATAGCTGTAGAAATACCCTTTTTATTTGGCTTAATTTCGTAAAATGATGTGCCATCTAAAACAAAATATTTAACTTTTGAATCATACCGCATTTCAGTAATCTCATTATAACCTTTGGTGGTAATAATATCCTTTTTAGTATGTTTTAATAGTTTTATATTAGCATCTACTAAAACCTGGTATAAAGTATTGCCATTATTTTTATCGATTATAGGAAAGCCAGAGCGGTAGGTATTAGTTGATATGTTATCACCTATTTTAAATTCCTTAATTGGCTTGGTAAACTCTAATTTTTCATTTCCACTTTTAAAATATAGTTTGTCTTTAACTTGATCATACATTAAATCAAGATTAGCATAGCTACCATTTTCTCCAACTAAACTTACAGTTCCTTTTGTCCAATCTTTAAACAAATTAGGATCACCCTTAATATTATCTATTCTTGGTTCATTTATCGACTTGCCAGTTGGCATAGAAAGCTTGTTAGTATTTGCATCTAATTGAGCTATAGCCTTGAAATTAAATGTGGATAGTCCAACTAATATTAAAAGATATTTTAATCTCATTGAAATTTATGATGATATTTATTTTAATTTATAATTATGGTAGCTTCTTTATTAATGAAACTAACTGCGATTCATTTTTTATAGCGTAGCCATTTAATAAACTGTCTACAGGAAGGCCATGTCTATTTGCCGCATTTTGTACGCTTTGCATATTTGGCATAATTTCATACATTATGTTGCCATCATTTACAAAGTATTTTACCTTGGCATCATATCTCTTTTCTGTAACCAAGTTATAGCCTACTGTAACAAAAACCATTTTCTCAACTCGCTTAAGCAATTTAAACTCTCCATCCTTCAATACTTCGTAGATTGTTTTATCGTCGTAAGTATTTATGGAAGGGAAACCTGTTCTAAAATAACTTATAGTATTCCCATCATTAATTGTAAATTCTTGAACTGGATTCTTAAGTATAACTATACCTTTATTTGCTTTCACAAATAGTTTATCCTCTACCTGATTGTAATTTAAATCTACATTAGCATAAACAATGTCATCATTTTTCATAACAATATCTCCCTTAGCCCAATTATCAGCAACTGTTGCTTTACCTTTTATTTGATCTGCTTTAATATAAGTATAGGGGAGATAGTTCCGCTCATATTGGAAAAAATCCAACATTTCGTATCGAGGAACATAATTATTGATATGTGATGCTTCTGGCTGCAGCGGAGATTTACCATTTAAGCCTTGAGAAAAACTATCAAAGCTATAGAAGCTTAATGTGGCTAAAAAAAATAAGATTTTTGTTTTCATAGGATTTAGAGATTAGATATTTAAATGTATAGAAAAATCTCTATTAAAACAAAAATCCCTTGCTTATTGGCAAGGGATTTTGTAACAAATTACTGACTGAAATTAATTAATATCCTGGATTTTGTTGGATCTCTGGATTAGCAAATTTTTCACCTGATGGTATTGGTAAAATATAATTTCTACCAGTTGTTGCCAACGTTTTGGGTACTGCAGCACCCACTGTAATATCGCGATCATCTCTAACAACAGGAAGTTGTCTTCTTCTTAAATCAAAGAAACGGTGACCTTCAAAAGCCAACTCTTTGTATCTTTCTAACATTACTGCGTCAATAAGTGCTTCCTTAGAGGCAAACACCTGATCAGTATATCCAGTAATACGTGCTCTTCTAATAGCATTTAGAGATGTTGCACCTGGTACCAGCTGATTTAACTCAGCATTAGCTTCAGCCAAAATTAAATACATTTCTGAAGTTCTGATCACTTTAATGTTATTGAATCTATTGGTTGTACTTTGGCCAGAATATTTATTTACCTTCCAACTCTCTCTTGATGAAGCAACAGTTCCATCTCTGAAAATAAAAGCATTATATCTTACATCAGTTGTAGCATTGTAAGTATCAATTAATTTAAATGATGGAGAAAAAAATACGTCTGTGTTATCATCTGTCCAATAAGTACGTACAGACCCTGCATTGGCGTTTCTTCTTAGTTGAAAATAGTTTTCAGAAGTATTTGCATCAGTCCAGATCGCTGCATAATCAGTTCCGGTTGCCAATGTTCCTTTAGCTGCAATTGCAGCATTTGCATAAGTAATTGCATTTGCCCAATCTTTAGCATATAATGCAGCACGGGCTCTTAAAGCAGCAACCGCTGGTTTAGTAATTCTGAAAATATCAGTAAAAGTAGATGGAATCAAAGCATCAGCTTGTGCAAAATCAGCATTTACCTGTGCCATAACCTGTCCAAAAGTCGATCGTTGTGGCTTTCCTAAAATAGATGACTCGAGCATGATTACTACGCCTAGTTGATCATTTTCGTATCTAGGTGCAAACCATCTTAAAAGTTCTGCATGTGCCATAGCTCTGATCGCTAACAACTCACCTCTTAATCTATTTTTAGTTGCAACATCTGCGGGTGCAGCTACAGCTATGCCTTCAGCGCTTGCTAAAGCACGGTTTACACGATCTACAACGTTATACATTGTACCCCATGCTGCCGTAACATCTCCGTTACCACTATCAAAATCCCAGCGATAAGCACCAGCATAGTTTCTGATTAAATTATCAACACCCCAACGAGCTTCATCAGCCATGATTGTATTTACATAATATGCCTGTTGATATTGTAAGTTAGAATAAGCACCAACAGTCGCACGATCTAAGTCATCAAGATTTTGAATCGCAGTTTCGTTAGAAATCGAATCAGACGGTTTTAAATCGATATTTTTCTCGCACGAGGTAAGTATAATGCTCGATAGAAGCATTATACCAACCATTTTGTTTATATTTTTTATCATTTTATTATCAATTAAAAAGTTACTGAAAGACCCAATGAGAAATTTCGTGGTGCAGGATATTTAAACTGAGCAATGTTATTACTATTTTCAGGGTCAAATCCACTCCATTTTGTCCAGGTTCCGATATTTTGTCCCATCGCATAAATTCTAGCTCCGCTAATGATTTTCGTTTTCGCAACCCAAGCTTGAGGAACATCATAACTTAATGTTAAATTTCTCCAACGGATAAACGAAGCATCTTCGATATCAAATGAGCTGAACTGACGACTTGAACCTAAACGGGCAATATTGGTAATGGTGTTTGTTGGAGTCCACGCATTTGCCATTCTCGTTTGTTGATTATATCCAGAGAACTGAGATTGACTAGATAAGAAGAATGATTCATTGTTAAACATTGAGAAACCCTGGAAGAACACAAATAAAGTACTTAAATTAAATCCTTTATATCTAATGCTAGTACCAAAACCTCCAGATGTTGGTGCTTCATAAGTTCCCCATTCTGCAGTAGATTGTGTAACACCGTTGTAGATATTTGTAGTTGTACCGTTTGATTCTTTCGTTACAGGATCAACGTTAAAGTAAAGTGGGTCTCCTGTTGCAGGATCAACACCTGCATATCCTACAGCGTAGTGTGAACCTTTAGGCAAACCAACTCTAATAATTGAAGTACCAGCAGGATACTCAGTTGCCTGTCCTAAATCTGTAATTTCATTTTTGTTATAAGCTATATTCGCTGATAATGTCCATACGAAGTCTTTAGTAGCTAAAACATCGACAGAAACATTTGCCTCAACACCTGTATTTCTGATACTACCTGCGTTAATTGAAAGTGCACCAAAGCCTGATGTTAACGATAATTGCTGATTAATAAAGTTATTTTTTGTATTGGTACGATAAACTTCCGTAGTTACACGAAGTCTATTATCCCAGCCAGCAAAGTCAACACCAACATTTAAGCCTTTTGTATATTCCCAATCATAGTTAGGATTACCCGGAGTAGCCGGAGCAATACCAGATACACCTGCGTAAGATACGTTACCATAAGTTGGTAGGTAACCAAAGTTTGATTGATTTTGAGCTGTTGCAGTTTCACCATAACTTGCTCTTAAAATTAAAGTGTTAAGGAAGTTACTTTGACTTAAGAAATCTTCTTGTTTAATGTTCCAGTTAGCACCTATTGAATAGAAACCGTGCCATCTATTTTGTTCTGGAAGTTTAGAAGATCCATCGTATCTATAAGTACCCTGTACTGTATATTTTTTATTATAAGTATAGTTAACCAAACCAATGAATGAGGTAAAACCATATTGTGTTTTGCTACCCCCAACTGTAGGAATCATTGAGTTTGTATTAGTACCAGCAGTAATACCTGCAGGAGTATTCAACAATTTAGGATTGATACCAAAACCATTATAATTAAATAAACTCTCTCTGTTTCTAATCGCTTCAACTAATGCATTTGCATTAATTTCATGTAAACCCCATGATTTTGCATAAGTTAAGCCCGATGTTGATGTAAGATTTAAAATTCTTGTTACGTTGTTACCGTATGATCCTTGATTACCATTCTGAACTGATACACCAGCATGAGATCCTGGAAAGATACTTCTCTCCTGAACAGTTTGACGATAATCCAAACCTAAATTCGTGGTTAACTTTAAGCCATCATAAATTTCATAAGTTGCGTTTGCGATTACTGTTGATTTTATCTGATCCGTCTTTAACGTACTATTATTTAATCTATCTAATGCATTAGAACCTAATCGACTATCGGCCAAGACACCATTTGCAGCCGTGTAGGGATTAAAGGGCCTGAAACCATTCGTTGTATTATTTGCTGTTAAAATTCTACCGTCTGGTCCATACGGGTTTTCCCATGGCAATGCTAAATAAACTGCTGCAAATGGATTTGCTAGTGCTACACCTGCTTCAGATTCAATAAAATTAGACTTTGACCATCCTAAATTACTTTGTAATCCTAAAGTTAATTTACCAGATGTATGATCTACATTTAAACGCATTGTGTAACGGTTCAAGTTAGAACGTAATGCAATACCTTCTTGGTCATAGTAATTAAAACTTGAGAAGAACCTAGTTTGTTCAGAACCGCCTGATGCCGTAACCTCGTGTTGTTGGAATTTTCCATCTCTAAAAAATATATCATCCCAATTGGTATTGATATTACTTAATGAATCTCTAATAACCGCTCTTCTTGCCGCTGGAATCGTTGATGCTGTATTAAGAGCTGAATATGTCCAACCTGCACCAGCCCTACCTTGTTCTTGAAGAGCTAATAATTGCGACGAGTTCATCATGTCAAATTTGGCTTGAGTTCTCAAGTCAATACCACCTTGAACATTATAACCCACTTTAACTTTACCCGCAACACCTCTTCTGGTTTTGATTACAACAACACCATTACCACCTCGTGATCCATAAAGCGCAGTAGCTGAAGCATCTTTTAGGATACTAATTGATTCATAATCGTTTGGATTCATAGTAGAGAAAGTTGCTTCATCAACAGCAATACCATCAATAACATATAGTGGAGTTGCACTACCGCCAATGGAATTGGAACCACGAATACGGATACTTGCATTGGACCCAGGTTGCCCTGTACCAGATAATACATTTACGCCGGGCGCCTGACCTTGAAGTCTAGTTGTAAAATTTGGTTGTGGAATATTAGCGATCTGACTATTAGTAATAACTGAGGCAGCACTAACATTTCTTACTTTCGATGTTTGTGTATAACCTGTAACAATTATCTCTGACAAGGTATTATCATCAGAAACTAAGGAAACATTGTACACATTAGTAGAAGTTATAGGCAATGTTTGATTAACATAACCGATATAAGAGATAATAAGATTTTTGGCATCAGCGCTTGCAATAAGCGAAAAGCTACCGTTTTCTTTGGTTACTGCTCCCCCTTGAGAACCTTGGACTCTAACAGTTACTCCCGGAATAGGCTTACCATCTGCCTTATCCGTAACTGTTCCTGTAATTGTTCGGTTTTGTGCCCATGCAGATCCAGCAAGAAGCATTAACACGAACAAACTTTGTAGAAGTTTTTTCATGAAATTTAAGTTAGGAATGATTGATTTATAAGCCTCTAATTTATGAATAACACACGTTCATTTTACCAAAACCATTAAAAATATCAGCATAATTAGGAGTATACCTAAATTATGACAATTTTATTGCAATAGGATTAAAACAAAATAAATACTAAAAACTTAGTTAGAACCTTATTAAAAGGTTTTATGTAAAATTCTGAATTAACTTATAAATTAATTAATGAAAAATGGCCAAAATCCTTAGAATCTAGACCATTTAAAGTAATAAATCGATTAATAAAGCGTGTCGTAATAGCTCAGTACTTTAATAATACCATCTATTGATTTCACCTCTATTTTATTTTCTTTAATGTATTTCGACAATTCATCATTTCTACCCAATGCCGAAACAATAGACTTTTCGTTATATTTTACTTTAACAATTTTATTATCTGCCTTGACAAGATAATAATTTGTATCATCCGCAATTTTCCGGGTCACGGTTGCGGTGTTATAGCCTTTGCTATCAATCACTGTTTTTGTTACTTTTTTTAAAAATTTCACTTTACCATCATATATAACTTGATAAAAAGTTTTATCTGTAAACTTATCAATTGGCGAAAAACCATTTTTATATAATTCTTTCGTTGAAGTAACTAGAAATTCTTTTGGTTGATCCTTAAATTCATATTCCTCACCATCTTTTCCTTTAAGCACTAATAAATCAGCAAGGAGATCATATTTAACTTCATTTGATGCTGGTTCAATCCCAGTTCCAAACTGCACTACAGCCTTTTGCCAATCGCTAAATAAATATGGTGAACCTTCGAAATCAGAATCAGTTCTTTTTGCCCTGATAATCTGGCGATCGCCGCCCATATTTACGTTGCCATATACTTGGGCATCCGCTGTAAGATGGGTCAGAGTTGCTATAAAAAAAAACAATAATTTTTTCATGTTGAGATATATTAGTTTACAAAGCAATTAATAAGAACGAAAGTAACTAAAATACAGTATAATAGTCACAAAAAAGGCCCCCAATTTTATGGGAGCCTTTTATTAATTTTTTAGTTCAATTATCTTGAACCTTTATAAGTTATTACTAAACCAGTAACTTGTCTAGCATTAGCTGTCGGATTCCATTCAAAATTAAGCGTAAAAGTTTTAGTAGCTGGATCATATTTGTTATCAGCGCCAGCAATGTTTCTCAATGTTGCATTCCCCAATGCTCTCATCGTCACTTGGTTAGTAGCCGGGTTTACAGTAGCTTGAAGATTATCAATACCTGCAATACCGGATGTACCTCCAAACCATGTTAAACCACTAATTTGAACAGCATTCGGGCCTATTGTACTTAAAGTAACATCAGGATTTCCCGCTAAAGAACCGTTTAAAGCGTCGCCAACGGTAGGAACTCCTGGAGCAGAGTAACGCTGAACATTACCAGCTACAGTAGAGTAGATTCCATCATAAGCATTCTTAATGCTTAATAAAACTAATATAGTATCACTTGTTGCAACAGTTTTCTTAACTCCACCCCAATCAGTTACTCTAAAAGCCACCGCATACTTTTTACTCACATCACTCCATTTGCTACCATCTAAATTCAAGCCAAAGTTCTGTGAAAAAGCACCTGGCCCAAAAGTAACATTATAACCCGTTGCAGTTTTTGTATATCCCGCATCAGATGATGATGTATAAAATGATGCAGGCAGTTCTTCATAAGTTTCAGCATGGTCTGTATTATATTTTGTTATAATACCAGCATTTTGCTCTAACTTAATTGTATTTGTTTGTTGTAAATCCGCATTGTTAGCTGCATCTCTCCTAATGCTAAACATTGGAGTTTTAGCAATATTTGTGAATGGAGAAAAGAATAATTTGACTTCTCTACCCTCTAGAACTTTAAAGTGAGTAATGCCAGAGTCACCTGTTTCAGTGCCTTCAAATGCATCCTTTCTACAAGATATCGCTGTAACGGCGAACAATAACGCAATCCCAGCATATTTTAAAAAATGATTTTTCATTTTGATTAATTTAAATGTTAATGATTATTGATCCCACCACATTCTCGCATCCTGCGTATTACCACCAGTTAAACGAGCGATTGCCGCATCGTTATTTGCTTTATTAGTAGTTTGTTCAGTTGCCGAATATGCCAATCTTCTAGGAATTTGTTTTGATGAGTTTACTGCTGCAGATGCTGGAACAAGCGTAGGAAAACCTGTTTTTCTCCAAATATTCCATCCTTGTTGGCCATCTGGATAGCTCGCCAAATAACGCTGAGTCGAAATATTCCTCACATTATTAACCGCACCAACAGCACCTACGGCCACGTTTGCATTAGCTAAATAAGTAGCTGAAGGCGCACTAACTCCCCATTGCTCATGCGATAGTGTAATGCCTTGAACATATAGCGAAGAAAGGCTTTCAGTTGTCCATCCTAAATTTGCTGCTTCAGCTCTTATCAATGCAATTTGTGAAGCTGTAATAACATACATGGGGCTTGATTGATCACGTTTATCCCCCCTTAAAACACGTGCCCAAGTAGGGTTGTTATTTGTGAAACCTTCAGTAGTACCTTTGTCGCCACCATAAGGAATACCAACACTTGAAGTTGCAGTATTACCTTGTTGCTCGCTAGCACCACCAAAAACAGCTTGTCTAGCATCGGCCAAACTTCCAGTTAAATCGGTCATTGTCTTGCTTTCGCCATAATCTTTACGGCCATTGTAGCCATCCCAGATTACATTCCTGAAATTCGGAGCAGCAGGTATAATAGTCATATTTTGAGCATTTGTTATAATTACTCCTCCTGCATCAGCTAATGCAGCTTTAAATTGTGTTGCTGCATAATCACTAGCACCAGGGTATTTTTTAGACAACTGAATGCTCATTACTAAACGTAAAGAGTTTGCAACCCTTTTCCAAGATGCTACATCACCATTATAAATGACATCACCAGTGATCGCCGATCCATCAAATGATGTTGCTGCAGTTGTTAGTGCTGCCAACATACCTTTATATATGGCTTCCTGTGTATCGTAAGCTGGTGCATTTACTGTAATTCCCTTTAAAGCTTGGCTATAAGGTAAATCACCCCAACGGTTGGTTAATTGAAAATATACATATTGTTGTAATATTTTAGCAACCTGATTCTGATTGTTGCTACTATTAACCAATTGAATATTCTCTAAATCGTATAATATACCACTATAATTTCCAGTAAATCCATCCTGATTTAATGCATATAACATTGCATCAGGATACTGACTTTGCGAAAAGTATTGTGCATAATAACCACCTGTTACAAAAAAGGTATATCCCCTTAGGTTTTGTATAGAATTGGTTAATAAAGCATCGACTCTAGGCGTGGTAGTAGCTGCCGGGTTATCGTTAGCAATACCAAAATCCTCTATTTTTTTACACCCAATCGAACCTGCTAGCAACAAGCCAATTAATGATGTATATATAAATTTCTTTTTCATAATAAATATCTTTTGTTTTTCTAAACTAGAACGCTACTCTTAAGTTAAAACCAAATCCCCTTGTGCCTGGCAATTGAGCTGTTTCACCGCTCGTTGCAGATACTTCAGATGGATCGAAATCTTTCGTTTTAGCATATATTAATACAGGATTACGAGCTATTATTGAGAATGTTGCATTCTGAATATATTTACCCATACCCAATTTTTTAACTGGAATATTGTACCCAATAGAAACTTCACGTAATTTGATGAACGTTAAATCATAGATATAATCATCAAAAGTTCTAGAATTGTATAAACCTTGGTAATAATCAATTGCACTTAGGTAATAAGTTTTAGGCTGACCAGTTGTAGCATCAACTCCATCTACTCTAACACCACCGCCATCAGCTGGATTATCACGTACTGAAACACCTTTATCATTTAAAGCTGCAGTACGGGCAGTTAAACCACTATATGATCCCCACATATTTGATAATGAAACAAATTTTCCACCAAATTGGTAATCAATATTAGCAGCGATATTGAAATCTTTGAA
The DNA here is from genome assembly GCF_920984735.1 of Pedobacter sp. Leaf250. Taxonomy (GTDB): domain Bacteria; phylum Bacteroidota; class Bacteroidia; order Sphingobacteriales; family Sphingobacteriaceae; genus Pedobacter. The sequence goes on from NZ_CAKLBU010000017.1 coordinate 84,977, forward strand.
AACAGTGAATGAATTTTGTAAACCACCAGTATGTTTTGGAAGTACGCTACCAAAAAATACGTTTGGATCATTTACGAAGTGACCGTTAGCATCTAATAATGGAACACCATCAGCATTTCTCTTTTTACCATTACCATAAATCTGTCCCCACTGCAATCCTTCTTCATGAACCATAAATGGCATTGTCGTACCCCAAACGTTATCCACATTTGCAATTCTAGTGATACCATATTTTTTACTTACTTCAACAACTTTATTATCTAATAAGTTGGCATATGTGCCAGAAATGGACCAAGAGAAGTTTGGAATCGACACTGGCCGACCAGTTATTTGAAATTCTAAGCCTTTCTTATTGATTTGTCCGATGTTTGTAATGATTGATCCAAAACCTGATGCTGCATTAATAGCAACCTCTCTAGGGAAATTTTTCTCTGTTGCATCCCAATAAGTTGCAGCCAAAGTAATTCTATTGTTTAAAAATCCTAAATCGATACCCAGTTCATAATTTGATGATGTCGCACCACTAATTTCTGGATCTACTAAGATATCAGGAGTAGACATTAATAAGTTACCATTCCATTTTAAAGCATTTACACCATAAGCAAAGCCAGGATAAACATAAGCACCAAAACGACCAGATTGATCAGATAATGCCTGAGGAATCTCACCATAAGAAGCTCTTAACTTACCATTCGATAACCATCCAAAGCTTTCTTTAGGTAATAAATCGCTAAATACAAATGAACCACCTATTGATTTAGATAATACATTGTTTTTTGCTTGCGGCAATGTCGAGAACCAATCGTTACGAAGTGTTCCTTCTAAAAACAAATAGTTTTTATAACCTAAAGTTAATTTACCAAAAATAGCCCTATATTTTTCAATATATCTTCCATTACCAACTATAGGCTGATTAACAGAGTTTTGAACTGTAAATAAATCTGGGATTACTAAACCATTATCTGTTTGTGCTGAATTATCTTTATAATCCGCTCGGAAGATATCAGTACCAACAGTAGCATCAACAGTAAAATCCTGAATTTTCTTGGTGTATTGACCTAACAACTCGTAATTTTCTCTATTTGAATAGGTATTAGCGGTATAATAATAACCTCTAGCCTGAGGATCATTACCAGTTGTTTGTGTTCCACTATCATTTAAACGAGTACTATATTTATCTTCAGTAAACGTTGTGTTTTGTTGTTTACGGTAAGTTCCTGTAAATTTCAAATCATCGTTAACTTTATATGTTAAATATACGTTACCATACAATCTATCTCTTTGATTATTTTTGTTTAATAAATCATAATAAGTATAGAAGTTATACCAGTAGTTACCAGCATAAAATGCTTTTGGATCTGCTGCATTAAAAGAAGTTGGATCGTTGTGGTTCCAGCTACCATAAATGTTTGTTCCATTTAAGCCTGGTACCGTTAAACCTCTTAATTCTTTCATAATGCCCATATCCAAATCTCTATGGAACCATTGGTTAAAAGATCCAGTACTTTGACTTGAATAAGCATCATCAATATCTCCACCTAATGCAGTTTTAACATAATTGATGTTTGCTCCTACAGTGAAGTGTTTATTAAGATCATAATTCAATACTAAGTTTAAAGTGTTTTTCTTTAGATTGGTATTAGGAACCAAGCCTTGAGTATATTGATTTCCATAAGTCATTTTGAAATTATACTTTTCACCAGCATTCGCAAAAGTAACTGTGTTATTCAATGCAATTCCTGTATTGAAATAATCACGAGCATTGTCTGGCTGCGGTGTTAAAGAAGCCGTTTTGTAGGAATATTGAGTACCTGGATACCATGCATACCAAGGAATATATTCCTGACCAACCATTTTAGGACCCCAGCTTGAATCATCACTATAGTTATGGTAATATTTACCGTTAAGTGCTTGCCACTCTACAGGATCGCCAGTTTTCCAATTGTATTGGATAAGATCGGCAGAGTTACCACCTGCATAAGTGTTTTGATAATTTGGTAAAATGTAAGCATTTTCGAAAGTTGCACCTAAATTAAGAGTGATACCTGCACCTTCTGTTTTCTTACCTTTTTTAGTTGTAATTAAGATCGCACCAGCTGCTGCTTGAGAACCTAATAGAGCTGCTGCAGCAGGACCTTGTAAAACAGAGATATCTTCAATATCATCTAAGTTTACATCATCTGCATTGGGAAGAATAGTTCCATCAACAACATAAAGCGCACCGCTACCAGTACCGAAACCACCTGCTCCACGCAATCTAACTTGAGTGTTTCTGCCTAAAGCCGCTGCCGATTGACTTCTTACCTGAACACCCGCAACCTTACCTGCAAGAGCATTGTTAATGTTAGTTCCACGCACAGTATTTAATTTTTCACCACTAATGGTTTGAATATTTGCTGTAGTTGCTCTAGCTGTAGTTTTAGTACCATAAGCACCTGTTACTACAACTTCGGTTAATTGATTTGCATCGCCTTCTAACACTACGTTAACTACGGTTGAAGAACCTACGGTTACTTCTTTTTGTTTGTAGCCAACATAAGTAAACACTAAGACTGATCCATTTTGTGCAACTAATGAAAATTTACCATTAGCGGCGGTAACCGTACCCGATTGAGTACCTTTAATTTTTACACTTACCCCAGGAATTGGAAGGTTATCCTCCTGTGCAGTAACTGTACCAGTGATTGTTCGATCTTGTGCATATCCAGCTGTAGCCAAACACAAGAATATGAACAAACTTTGTAGAAGTTTTTTCATAGTTATGAAATAGGTTAGTTAATGATTAATGATTCGCCTAATTTAAGCGTTGAAATTCAGGTTAAAAAACTTTTTTTAACATTTTTTAACAAACCTTTTTTAAGGCGTACATAACAGATTGAAAATGAAACAATTAATAAATGTTAAATCATTTTTAGGGCATGTATTTTAATCAATTAGCTTAACTATAATTCAGAATATATCGTGATAATTACGATTTACTATAGTATCCGAATACAGAATTTATTCAAAAAACGCAGATATTTTCAACAACACATTAAAAATGTATTAAAAATTCGCTAGTAAATTGCAGTTGTGATGTTTACGTTAAGAAAATTTATGTTTATCTATAAAATTTCAAATCACTCTTAATTAAATAGCTATTATTTAAGAATAATGTTGATAAATTGGTTAATAACTACAAAAAAGAATATTCCCAAAAAGTGTTTTTCCACCTTCCCAAAAATTTCTGAAAAGCGGATCATTGGCTAAATAAACTACTTGTCCTTTGCCAAAATCCTGAACACCAATTAATAATCCAGATTTTAGCTCTTCACGAACTTTTTTACCTACTACTCCTGCCATTAAGCTTTTGTCAGCGACCTGACCAACATTCCAGCCTTTGGTAAATGGTTCATATATCTTACGGTCGGTTTTAAGGGTATAATAAAATTTACCTAATCCGTAAGAAAATGGGTGAGAAGCATCTAAATTTACTTTGTAGATCGCACCAGGAATTGCAAACTCAAAATCATCTTTATCTTTATTCTTAAATAAAAGTTTACTCGGTTCTGGTTTTTCATCTTTCTTAGCTACCAATTCTTTCTTTTTTAAATCGAAGCCTTTTTTATCTATAACGCTTTCAATAGCATCTTCCATCAAAATAAGTTTGCCGCCTTTATTCAACCACGAAGTTAAGCCATCACCAATAAAAGCGCTATAACTGCCATCTGGAAGAATTAAAGTATTTACTTTATTAATATCTAGATTGTTTATGTCTTTTGCATTAATAATACTTGGCGAAAGATTTAAGTCGTGTTCCAAATAAAACCAAGCCTCTCCGAAAGCCAAAGAAGAAACTTCATTTCCAGACACGATGGCTACTTTAGGTTGTTTAAGAATCGGATAAACATTAGAGCCAAAATCCTTTCCCTTTTCAACAAAACCACTGGTAATCCCTCTTACCGGTTTATCGAATTTCTTAGCTGTGGTTACAACCTTAGTTTTTAAATCCTTTACCTGCTTCTCATTTTCAGTTCTCAAAACAATTAATGTTCCTGCTGGATAATCTCTTCCGGCAACGGTAAAAGCCTGATCAGCCTGTCTTACCTTGATATTCTCCTTTTGTAAAGCACTTAAAACCTGAGCATCTTCTGCGGCACCCCAAGCAAAAAGCCAGGCCAGTGGTTTATCAATATCGTTCGAAGTTTGATCAGCGATTGCTAAATCTGCATATTTCCCTTTAAAACTTTCTTTGCTGGCATATGCTTTTAGTCCGTATACATAAGGTAGCGCCCATGCAGTAATGTCATAAGTATTGGAATCAGCAACAAATGTTTGTGGTTCTAATAAAACATTTGCCAAAACTGCTCTAGGTTGTTGAACATTTACAATCAAGTCATTTCGATCAACAGTAAAACTTTCTTCTTTCTGCGTATCATAGTCATAACCTCTGCCATTTTTATCAGCTCCATAAGCAAACTGGATTTTGTTTTTTGTAAGCAATTCTGCTAATTTCTTTTGCCTAGATAAGTTATTTGCTTTGATGATATAAGTTTTGTAAACCCCGGGCGAAGCTGACAATTCTTGCTGAAAATATTTTTTATATTCTTCTAATAACCTGGCCTGGTTTTGAGATGAAACCTCAACAGTAGACATGCCTGTAGTAAAATGATGCGCAATTCTATCTTTTAAAGTCAGCGTATCGCCATCGTTGGTTACCACCGATAAGCCTGCTCTAATTCCACCTTGCTCATAAGTCATCCCAATGGCACCATTGTATAAAGGATAGGTATCTCCATACGAAGGATAAAGCAAATCGAAGCGTTCTTTGGTAAAGTATTGCCATCCTTCTGCATCAAAATATTTAGCATTGTTTTTTCCAACCACAACCTGAAAACTTCTCTGCCATGGAGTAATATCCTGATGAACAGGTTCGGCGGCAGGAGCAAAATAATAAGGCTCATTGTAGCTTTGTTCGTGAAAATCGACATGCACCTGTGGCATCCATTCGTTGTATAATGCCAATCTTTGTTTACTTTCTATTTGCGTTTGCCATGCCCAGTCGCGGTTTAAATCAAAATAATAATGGTTTGGTCTACCTCCTGGCCAAGGTTCAATATGCTCACGGGAAGTAGGATCCGAATTAGGCGTTTTACCCACCACACTGTTAAAATAATTCACATAACGATCTCTTCCATCGGGATTTAAACACGGGTCGATTACTACTACAGTATTTTTTAACCATAAATTGGCTTGTGTATTTTGTCCTGAAGATAAAGTGTAAAGCATCTTCATGGCGGTTTCAGTAGAATTAGCCTCATTTCCATGAACATTATAACTTAACCATACCATAGCTGGCTGCGATTTAATATCCACAGTATTATCGGTTCCGGTAGCAAGTTTTAAATTATTTGATCTTATTTGCTCTAACCTCGATATATTTTCTGGCGATGATATTGCAACAACTATTAATGGCCTGCCTTCATTGGTTTTGCCATATTCGATTAATTTTATGTTTTTTGGCGATGAAGAAGCGGTTTGCTTAAAATAATCAACTACTTTATGATGAGGTGTAAAATGCGAGCCAAGTTCATAGCCCAAAAATTCATCGGGTGATTTTATTTGGGCAGTAGATACCAAAACAGAAGCCACCAAAAACAGACAGAACGTTATGCTTTTTTTCATAAAATAATTAAATTTTATCTAATGTAGTAATTTTGCTTTTTGTTAATGCTAAACCTTAATTTTACAGCACATTTTTTACGAAGAACATGATTACGACAGCTGAATTATACTTTCACTTTCTTAAAAATCCAATTGTTTCAACGGATACCAGAAACATATCGCCAGGTTGTATCTTTTTTGCACTTAAGGGTGATCATTTTAATGCAAACGAATTTGCAGAACAGGCGATTAACAAAGGCGCATCATTTGTAGTAATTGATGAAGAAAATTATGTTTTAAATGAAAAGTGTTTATTGGTTGATGATGTACTTACTGCTTTGCAGGATTTGGCCCGCCATCATCGTAAACAATTGAATATTCCCGTTATCGGGCTTACCGGAAGTAATGGAAAAACAACAAGTAAAGAATTAATAAACGCAGTTTTAGCTGAGCGTTATAAAACCTTTGCTACTTTTGGCAATTTAAACAACCATATAGGCGTTCCACTTTCTATTCTTTCAATTACCCCTGAAGTGGAAGTTGCCGTGATCGAAATGGGAGCAAATCATCAAAAAGAAATAGAATTGCTTTGTACCATTGCACAGCCTACTCACGGCATCATTACAAATGTTGGTATGGCACATTTAGATGGTTTTGGAGGTTTTGAAGGCGTTAAAAAAGGTAAAGCCGAACTTTATGCCTATCTAAAAGAAACCAATGGTTATACTTTTATGAATAGAGATAATCCTTATCTATTGGAAATGAGTTCTAAAGCCGATTTAAATAAACTAATTTATTATGGCACTGAAAATGGCAATACCATCAAGGGAAATCTTAAGAGCAGCGATCCTTTTATTGAGGTGGAATGGACCAATCATGAAGTTTCATCAGCCGTTAAAACCAATTTAACCGGGAGTTATAATTTTGAAAATATTTTAGCTGCGATATGCATTGGCGATTTCTTTGACATGAATCCAGAAGAGATCAACAATGGCCTGGCCAATTATGAACCTAAAAATAACCGCTCACAGCTGACCAAAACTGAAAACAATACGGTAATCTGCGATTTTTATAATGCAAACCCAAGTAGCATGTCGGCGGCTTTAAACAATATTGCTGTTTTAACCGCAGATAAAAAAACAGCTATTTTGGGCGATATGTTTGAACTTGGGCCAGAATCTGCTACGCAACATGAACTCATTGCAAAGCAGGCAGCAGATAGCGGTTTGGATCAAATAATATTAATTGGGAAGTTTTTCTATGCCTATAAAGATGCATTCAAAGGTCTATTTTTTGAAACACCTGCTGAAGCAGCAAATTACCTACAACAAAACAAGATAGCACATAATCTGATTCTACTTAAAGGTTCAAGGGGTATGAAACTGGAAAGTTTGTTACAATATTTATAGCGAACTTTTCCAATTGAAAATGCTGTAACTGCCCCCAATTACAAGATAGCGCTTTTGGTTTAATATTCAATGCTAAATTTCAAGCCATAAACTCTGACAGGCTGGGTTATCTGTCAATAAAAAAGCGTTATACATTACTGCAAAACGCTTTTAGTTGTTCGGTTGTTATTATCTTAAATGTACAAGCTATCTTCTTCTATAAATGATATGCCTTTTAAAATTAATTGACTAAAGCAGTTATTACTCAACCTCTTCTACCAGAATACCAACATCGCTGATTTCAACTAAAGGATTGTCTCGCATATTTTGCTCAACTTCGATTTCAAATTTTCCATTTCTGGGGAAACGATGGTTCTCGAGCAATGGTAAAGTATAATTAAATACGTTTCCCGATCCACTTCCCAACCATTCACCATCATTTTTAGCCAACTGAAATTCGAAACGTTGATTAATTACATTTTTGCCATCTTTAAAGTGAGCCAGAACAAAAATGTTAGAATACTTATATTCAGCTGTATGCCTTAATTTAAAATATACATTATAGGCTTTCTTATTATCTTTAATCTCAAAGGGCGTAATAATGTGATTCCGATAAGTCCACTTACGGTCGGGAATTTCTACATTACTATCAATAACGCTCGAGGTACACCCTATAAAAATAGATGCGGTTAATAAAAAGCTAAATAAAAGCGCCGATTTATTCAGCTGGTTTATTTTCTGAGCCATTGCTATTATTTCGGCGGTTATTATTTTTCCTGCGATTATTTCTGTTTTTGTTCTTGCTCTGTTCTGGTTTAACTCCTTCAACATTTTGCTCACCTTCTGCTTTTGCAATAGGTTTTTGTTGTGGTTTTGGCTGATTACCCTGAGGTTTTGGACCATTAACATGTTGTGGTTTTGGCACTGCCTGATGCTGAGGTTTTGGACCAGCATTTTGTGGTCGTGGCCCAGCGTTTTGCGGTCTGTTACCTTGCTGTGCTTTCTGACCGCCCTGTTGCGACCTGTTTGCATCTGCATTTTTATCACCAACTGGAACACGCTCTCTTCTATTATCGTTTTTATTATTTCGATTTTTTTGATTTCGGTTCTGGTTGTTTTTACCTTTCGAACGATCATCCAAACGGGTTAAACTATCCTGACCAACAACGTTTTCATAATCGAAAGATTTTTCAACCACAACCGGCGCAGCTATTTGAACAGCTTCTTCCTTTAAATTAGGCGCTTTTTTACCAGCCTTATTCATTGCCATGATTTCTTTCACACGAGCTGCTTTAACCGGAATCCAGTTTTCATCACCCTGATAACTAAACCACATAATTTTCTTGAAAATATCGGTTTTTTGGTGTCGGGCATAACCGGCTTCCGTGTCCAAATTTTCAATACGATCAGGAATATCCTTTAATGCATCTAAATAAGTATCCAATTCATAATTTAAACAGCATTTTAACTTACCACATTGGCCAGCAAGCTTTAACGTATTTAAAGAAAGGTTTTGATAACGTGCCGCAGCAGTAGAAACCGTTTTAAAATTGGTTAACCAAGTAGAGCAGCACAATTCGCGACCACAAGAGCCGATGCCGCCTAAACGGCCAGCTTCCTGGCGCATTCCGATCTGACGCATTTCGATGCGAATACGGAAACTTTCGGCCATTTTTTTAATCAGCTCACGAAAATCTACACGACCATCTGCAGTATAAAAAAATGTAGCCTTAGTTTTATCGGCCTGGTAATCTACATCGCTAATTTTCATCTGCAAACGAAGATCTAAAGCCAGTTTGCGGGCCTTATGCATGGTTTCCCATTCCATTTCCTTGGCAGCATTCCATTTCTCTACATCAGCTTCGGTTGCCTTGCGATAAATCTTTTTAACAACCTGATCCAATGAAGTTTTACGGCGTTTCATTTGTACACGCACCAATTCTCCCGTTAATGAAACATGGCCAACGTCGAAGCCGCCTGTTGGTCCTTCAACAGCAACCAACTCGCCAATTTCCAAATAAATGTTATCATTATTAAGGAAAAATTCTTTTCGCGAACCTTTAAATTTTATTTCTGTAACCTGAAAAGGTTTATAACTTGAGGGCATATCCAAATTGGATAGCCAATCGTGAACTTCCATTGTTTGGCAGCCACCGGTACCGCATGAGCCATTACTTTTGCATCCATTAGGGGTGCAACCACCACCTGTTGAACAACTTCCACATCCCATAACTAATTGTATATATATTGAGTCCCCGTAGGGAGCGTTTTAAACTTTATAATTTTTACCAACTGTAAAGATACATCTAAAAACAGAATTTTCGGGTTAGCATTCCTTTCGATATGGTAATGCGCTTTCTCCAACTCCCCAATTATTGCTTCCGCCATAGGTAATGTAAGCACATGTGTACTTAGCTTTTTTGCTGTTTCAAGCGTTAAAGGTGGCAATTTTACCAAATCTTCAGCACCGCTTAAAATCAGGCAACACTCCCGCAAATAATTTACACCATATTTTAAAAAATTCTTCTGATTTTCTCTTCCCCACTTTGCAGCGTCGTCAGTAAAGTCGATTAATTCCGGCACTTTATTACTAAAACCATTACGCAACCAACTTGTAAATGTTCCCGAGCTATCGCTTTGCGTATCGGCAGCCAAAGCCTTCGCTTCAATTAAATTCCCATCGGCAAGAAAAGAATAATCAATTGACTGATGTTCCGTTAAGCCTTTTGAATTTAACAAATAATCCGTAACCTCTTTTCCGCTTAGCTTTGGAATTTTAACAATTTGCGTCCGCGATAAAATGGTAGTTAGAATCTGATCCTGACTTTGTGCAATTAAAAGAAAAAGTGTATTTGCCGGCGGTTCTTCAATCAATTTCAGCAAGGCATTTCCGGCTTTATCCAAATATTCGGGCAGCCACATTATTAAAACCTTGGTTTCAGCCTCAAAAGCTTTATAGCTTAATTTTTTAATAATATCATGGCATTCTGCAATCGGGATATTCGCTTGTTTATTTGCCGCATCAAGTTTCGATCGCCAAATATCCATGTCGAAATAGGGATCATGCATCACCATGCTTCTCCACTCTTCCAATACATCTACAGCCGTTTTTGTATTGGCTGATGCGAAGAATGGATAAGAGAAATGCAAATCAGGATGAATTAACCGCTCATATTTTCTGCAGCTTGAACATTCTCCGCAACTATCATTTTCTAATTTACTTTGGCAGTTAATGTATTGTGCATAAGCAATGGCCAGAGGTAAAGCACCAGAACCAACGGGCGATAAGAAGAGCTGCGCATGGCTTACACGGTTTTCGTTAACCGTTTGCACCAATTGTTGCTTAATTCTGTCTTGTCCGATGATTTCTTTAAACTGCATTTGGTGCAAAATAAGAAATAGATACGAGAATTGAGGCTTCGTTATCCCGATCTTCTTTCAGAAGCCATATTTTTTAAATTAAAACGACATTTAATTTAATTAGAAAAGCAATGTTTAGTAATGCTTTTGTTCGGTTCGGTCCCTCTTTCCGCTATATCCCAAATTGTAACAATTTGGGTATGCCGCTTCAATAGGGTTTAGATAATAAATACAGAAGCTTTTTGGGCAAAAAACCCATTTACCGAAAAATCTTACCTTTGAAGCTTTTAATTTATGATAGCAACACGCTAAACTTTTTATATGGCTCGAATCCTTGCATTTGATTACGGAACTAAACGCATCGGCATTGCTGTAACCGATTCATTGCAGATCATTGCAACCGGATTGGATACCATTCACCCGAAAGACGCCATTGAGTACATTAAAAAATATTTGCTTACCGAGCAGGTTGAGGCTTTTGTTCTAGGCGATCCGAAACAAATGGATGGATCAGATTCTGACTCCAAACAACATGTTAAAGGTTTTTCTACGCTGTTAAAAAAAGCTTTTCCAACTATTCCGCAGCATTGGGTTGATGAACGTTTTACATCAAAAATGGCACAGCAAGCCATTATGCAAAGTGGGCTTAAAAAAATGGATAGAAGAGCTAAGGATCGGGTTGATACCATTGCAGCAACCATCATTTTACAATATTTTATGGAAACAAACCGTTTATAATCGAATACATGAGCCTGATAAACGACGATTTACAACAATTACTAATCAACTATTGCGAGCCTGAAAGTGAGTTGCTCCAGCACATCGATCGCGAAACCAACCTAAAAGTTTTAATGCCAAGGATGCTATCTGGCCATTACCAGGGCAGGGTTTTAAGCATGTTGAGCAAAATGGTTTCACCAAAAAGAATTTTAGAAATTGGCACTTTTACCGGTTATGCCACACTTTGTTTAGCAGAAGGTTTAACCACCGATGGAAAAATCTATACCCTTGATATAAATGCCGAACTGGAAGATATGGTACGGGCAAATTTTGCTAAATCTATAAATTGCAACAAAATAAACTACATCCTAGGCGATGCCAGCGAAACAGTAAACCAGTTGGATGAAACTTTCGATATCGTTTTTATTGATGCTGATAAGAAAAACAATGGCACATATTACGACTTAATTTTTGATCGCGTTCGCCCGGGAGGAATTATCATTGTGGATAACGTGCTATGGAGTGGAAAAGTACTTCAGGATAAACAAGACAAAGACACGAAGAATATCACTAGTTTTAATGATAAAATAGCTGCAGATGAACGGGTTGAGAAATTAATATTGCCTGTGAGAGATGGGCTATTTGTAATTAGAAAACTCGGTTAACTGAATAATTGTGAAACCGTTTAACTGAAATAAAAAATCGTCATTGCTTCGTACCTCGCAATGACGCCAAAATGAAAAAGAATGAAAAATATACTTACTTTTTGCCTTTTGCTTTTAAGTGTTACCATCACCAAAGCACAAAACACAGAAGATTATATTGCAGAACATGTTGATGTTGCCCAAGAATTGATGCGTGATCACAAAATACCGGCTAGTATTATTTTAGCAGTAGCCATTCATGAATCAGCCGCCGGAAACAGCCGAATTGCGCAACATTTAAACAACCATTTTGGTGTTAAAGGACCAAATAATAATGAGGAGATTCGCTCTGCCTACCGTGATTATGATAGTGATGAAGAATCTTACAACCATTTTGTAGAAATTATGGAAACCCGTGCACCTTTTAACAGTTTGTTTGGCAAATATGATCAATACGATTACAAAGGTTGGGCAAAGGGAATCCAAAGATCTGGTTATGCCAGCAGCCGGACCTGGGCAAGCCAGGTAATTGCAATGGTAAACAAATATGATCTTTTTCAATATGATGATCGCCCTGAGGGATACACAGAACCCGTACATAAAACATCTGTTTACCACCGCAAGAAAAGATCTACATCAAGAATTTATACCGTGAAAGCAGGCGATAACTTAGGCGTTATTGCTAAAAAGAAGGGCACAACCATTAAAACCTTAATGAAAAAGAACGGACTTAAAAAAGTAAGTTTAAAGCCAGGCCAAAATATCAAGTTTTAAGTGTTATATAATACGTTAAGTCATCACCATCAAATAACCATTTAAAGAATTTTATCAATTAAATATATAATGCATTCATCCTACCGTTTATCTTTTCTGTTCCTTCTGTTAGTATTTATTAGCTCTTGCAGTTCACGAAAGTTTTCAAAAAACAACAAGCAGATTGAAAAGGCGGCAAATAAAGCAAATAACAATGCTTACAAAAGCTATAACACATTAAGTTACATTGACGAATTTAAAGCGGTTGCCATTGAGGAAATGAATGCTTTTGGAATACCTGCAAGTATAACCCTTGCTCAGGGTATTTTAGAATCAGGTAGTGGGAACAGCGATTTAGCCAAGTATGCGAACAACCATTTCGGTATTAAATGTACTTCCGATTGGAAAGGAAAAAATTATTTCCGCGATGATGACCAAAAAAACGATTGTTTCCGTGTGTATAAGGATGCTCGTGAGTCTTTTAAAGATCACTCCGAATTTTTGAAACGCAAACGTTATAGCTTTTTATTTCAATTGGATAAAAACGACTACAAGAGTTGGGCGCAAGGTTTAAAAACCGCAGGTTATGCCACTAATCCGAAATATCCCGATTTACTGATTAACATGATAGAAAAATATCAGCTTTATCAATATGATCAATCGGAAAGTGAAAAACAAAAAATTGCCCGTGAGGACCGAGTTTTTGCAGAAATCAATCAAAATATTCCACAAGAGAAGAAGAAATTTACACCAGTTGATACGCCACCTCCAGGCGCCAAGCCTATTTTAGCCGATGGAACCTACACAGTTATAAAAGGCGATACCCTTTACAACATTGCCAAACGTTTCAATTTATCTGTTGACGAACTAAAAATGCTAAATGAAATGACTACTGATGGCATTAAACTTGGGCAGGTACTTAAGGTTAAATAATGTTAATCGTAAACTTTGCGCAATAGATATTTGTAGTTTTGTAAACACATGAAACTTTTTGCTGCCTTTATTTTTTTACTTTGCTTGTCTACAGCGCTTTTTGCACAAACAAAACCTGTGCAGGGAATCGTTATAGATAAGGAAACCAAGCAACGGCTGGCAAAAGTGTACATTTACAATATTCGTACGGGAGACGGTTTGTACAACAACACAAAAGGAGAATTTAGCACTTATGCCAATCCAGGCGATACTCTGGTGGCTGCTTTATCGGGCTATGGTGTAGACACAATCGTTTTCAAAGGGCAAACGGCTGCCTATTTTCAATTAAAATCGTTAGGAATTAGATTGAGGGATGTTGTAATTGCCCAAAAAAGGTTAACACCGCAACAGCAATATGAAAAGTCGGTAAGCGAATACCGCTACCAAACCATGAAGGGCAGTAGCAAAGATCTTTTGAATTTAGGAACGGGCGGCGTTGGTTTGGGCATCGATGCAATTTATAATTTATTGAGCCGCCAGGGAAGAAATGCCCGCCACCTGCAAAAAATACTGGAGAAAGATTATCGCGAAGATTTAATCGATTACCGATTTAAAGCATCATTAGTTGAGCAGGTTTTAGGCATTAAAGATACCGAACTGGAAGATTTTATGCAGCAGTACCGCCCAACTTATCAATTCGTACTCGATGCAGACGATTACGCCTTTAATATATTTATTCGCAACGCTTACCGAAGCTATCGCATGAATCCTAAAGCTTTGCAATTGCCTCCATTACCAAAACTAACGATTGAGAAATTGTGAGGCCGCCAATTTTAATCGTAAAGAAGTTACCAGCAGCCGGAATGGCAGTTTTTCCATTTATTTTGCTGAAATCTGAACGCTTCAAGTCTGATCCGGAAATTATTAATCATGAAAAAATTCATTTAAGGCAACAGTTGGAATTGTTGATTTTGCCCTTTTATATTTTATATCTAATCAATTACTTATTTAACTTGATTATTTATAAAAAACACCACTTGGCATACCGTAAAATCATTTTCGAAAAAGAGGCTTATCAACATGAAAGTGATTTAAATTATCTTCGGAATAACAACTGGTATGGCTGGGTTAAATCGATATAGTGAGCTGAATTCGGCATTTTAGTCGTTTGTAATTAGACATCATTTTGTTAAAACCTTTTTATCTATAGAATTTTTGTTTTTCTTTGTAACCAATGAAAAATTGTTTAGCCGCCCTAATCCTTATTCTAAGTATCTGCTCTACAAAATTATATGCACAGGTAATTGATACCATCCCGATCAATACAAAAGACCTGAACATTAAATTAAAACGCAGTCCTTTACCTAGTAGGCAAGGTCCGTTAAATTTCGAGCCAGTAAAAATTCCGCCCTTTATTGTTAATGCAAAAGTAAATTACTGGAAAACCAAAACAGCTATTGGCATCAATGTCAATCAGGCACAGTTTAGCGATAACTGGAAAGGTGGCGGCGTAAATTCTGTTGCGGTTGGTGGATTACTGAATTGGAAAGCTGAATACAATAAAAACAACTATAGCTATGTAAGCGAAGTTATTTTGCAGTATGGTAAAATCAAAAACAAGGATCAGCTGCAAAAGAAAACCAACGACCGTATTTTTTGGGATAACAAAGCTTCATTTCAACTATCAAAAAACTGGTTCTTTTTCGGCTCTGTTAACTTCGAATCGCAGTTTGATAGTGGGTATCGCTATTTTAGAGATGGAAATGGAGAAGAACAACAGGTGTTGATTTCTAGGTTTATGTCGCCTGGTTATTTAACCGAATCAATTGGTTTTGAGTATAAGCCAAATAAATATTTCTCTACCCGAATTGGTACTGGTACTGCCCGCCAAACTTTTGTGTTGGATACTGCTGTTTACGATAATAAAGCAAATGTATTTGGTGTTGATAAAGGCAAACATTTTAGAAACGAGCTGGCTTTTCAGGTGGTAAGTGCTTTTGACAAAGACATTTTCAAAAACACCAACCTAAAGGCACGTTATGCCATGTTTATTCCTTATGAAGATATTGCTGTAAAACGCATCGACCATCGGTTAGACGTAGCCTTAACGGCGAAAATCAATCGTTTTATGAATACCAGCTTAACTGGTGTAATATTGTTTGATACGGATACCGATGCAAAAGTACAGGCCAGTCAAACTTTGGCATTGGGTTTTGCCTTCGTGTTCCCGAGGTAGAGGGGAATTTGAAGTATAAAGTTCAGAGTGTAAAGTTTAAAGTCAGGAATTAATTCCTCAAACCCTTTTTCGTTTCTTTTTTAAGTCTAAATAATCAACAAAATACAAAACCTTTACTGATAGGCTATTATTTTGTGGTGCCGATAATATGCCATTTAGATTTTTATTGTACCGCTGTGTAAAATACGAATCGTAAGTTTCTGCAGCATCTTTATACGAAACCGATAAAGTACTGCCTGGAGCAAATTGCCAGGTATAAATTAAATCGATATTGAAAACATTATAATTTCGATCAGTTCCTGTTAAAGCAGGCCCTTGGTAATCCATTAAATTTCCATCAGGTTTCAATAAATAAAACTCTTTATTCCGTCGATCGCTCCAATAGTGCCTTAATACAACCGTTACGCCCATTAAGTTGGTAAAGGTATATTTTGCATCGAACGAATTTTCTACCGTTCTTCTATCATATCTCGAAAAAATAGCTTGACCGCCTTGCGAAGTTACCCAATTTACATAATTATAATTTGGGTTGAAATTTAAATCTAAACCAAAAGCTACTTTATCATTCAATCTGTAGTTTTGAAACAGATAGAAATTATACTCCTTTCCACCAAAAAGCTGTTGCTCGAAGAAGCGCACATTTCCGCCAAAATTATAAGCTTTTGCACGATTTGGGTTTATGTAAAGTCCAATCCCGTAACTCTCTGGTGCTTTATAAACCTGACCATTTCTTGCTTCATAAAAATCGTTACGTTTTGCGCCGTAATTCATTTCTATCTCTGCCGACCATAGATTTTTAAAACGAACGTAAGCACCTCCATTGGCCGAAGTACTTTGATAATCTCCAGGATTTACCCTTCTTGAATAGATAACATTAAGCCAACTTTGCATCTCATTGAACCATTTACTTGGCTTAAAAATATTATATCCAAAACCAATTCGTTGATCTAAAAAGTTGTTGTTCGTAAAAAAACCCATGTCCGACGGATCAAATTTAGCATCAGCATAAACCTGGTTATAATTCCAGGTGAAATTACCACTTTGTTTACCCAAACGTAAAGTATAACTATAACCGCTGCTACTTTCTTCGCCACGCAGATAGCTCATTTTAGCCCCGCCATTAATAAAATACTTATTGTCTTTATTGTTTAAATTGAATAACAATGCACTTACATTAGCATCGTACGCACTGCCCTGGCGCAGCACATTTGTGTTAATAAATGTTGCCGAACTATTATTTTTTAATGATTGATCGAAAACCAGAATATTGTAGTTGGTAAGCGGTTGCGTTTCTACGTTGCGCACATTTCCACTCGCATCTTCTACTTCGGTTTGCATGCTGTTTGTAATGGCATTGAAAATACCAATACCTAAACCTTTTGCTGTACGCCCCGAAATTTTGGTTGCATTAAGAACTTTTGCTTCAGTTTGATCTCTGATGATTTTATCATTTTGCCCTACACCGGAGTAATTGTAATAAGAAGGAATGGAACCAATACGTTTGGAATAAAACAGATCACCTTTGTTAAAAAGCTCGGTTCCTTCGGTAAAGAATTGTCGATTTTCGTTGAACTTTACTTCAAAAGGCGTCAGGTTTAAAATCCGATTATCAGATTGTACCTGACCAAAATCGGGCACCAAAGTCATATCTAATGTAAAGCTATTATTGATGCCATATTTAACATCCATACCGCCATTGAAGCGGGAAGTAGTGTTTTTTACACCCGGAATATTAGCTGGATAATGATTTACATACGCTGAAACATACGGCGAAAATGATAAACGAAGCGGAGGCTTGATATCCTTAATGCCCGTCCAAAGTCCTTCTTGATTGATAAAACCATTCACTTTGGGATCGACGAAATTCCAGAAGGTTTGGATATTGGTTCGTTGAATCCTTCGGCTAAAGTTTAATCCCCAGTTTTGCACATCCTTGCTAGAGAACCTTAAAGCAGAATAGGGAATCTTCATTTCGCAAGTCCAACCTAAATCATCAATTTTTACAGCACTTTCCCAAACTGCATTCCAATTGGGATCTTCATCCCCAACCTGCGAATATTTAGCATCAAATTGTACTCCCGCAGCGGTAACAAAAAAACCATTTCCGTTCATTTTATCATAAAACGGATCAACAATTATGGAAATAAAGTCGGCATTTCCGATGTTATCACGCGATACCAATTCGTGTAAAACGCTGTCCTTGTCATCGTACATTCTAGCGTAAACATAAATGGCAACATCATCGTAGAGTACTTTCATTTCGGTACGACGATTTTTTTTTTCTACTCTCCCGGGAACTGGACGGATTTCAAAAAAATCGGTTGCTATTGGTACATTAACCCAACAAGCATCATCCAAAACACCATCAATTTTGGGCGTTTGGACAGTTCTTATCGCTTGAAGTTCCTTTTGCTTTGCAGGATCTTGGGCAGCACAATACGAATACAGAAATATAAAAAATAGAGTTGCCCAGCGTTTCATTTGTTTAGGTTAGTGGAGATAAGACTCCACTAATTTGAAAATGTTGCATGATTCGAAAAATTTTACATCCGTAAATGATATTGTTGGTGTAGGAAGCAAGCTGTTGTGCTTAAAGGGACAGAAACGGAAATACTCCTATGATTAATATTAGTCATTTAGCATAGAAAAGGCCAAAGCTTTCCTTTAGAGCAGCAGACATTTATTATCTGCCGTTCTTCCGGACATTTCTTTCTCATTACAAATATAATATT